>CAVUWQ010000097.1:0-241950 GCA_963745105.1 uncultured Acidobacteriaceae bacterium | reverse complement strand
ATGTCCCAATGTTCTGGCTAGACCCCGTCGGCCTCAAATGTCCGAATGTCCGGCCTGACCCCGTCGGCCTCAAATGTCAGGAGAGGTTCAAACAGGCCCACACCATGTCCTAAGTCCTAATCCTAAACCCTAAACCCTACCAGTTCTATTGGCGAATTTGAGGACTAACTATCGTACATTTGAGGCAGACGGGGTCAGGCCGGACATTCGGACATTTGAGGCCGACGGGGTCTGGCCAGAACATTGAGACATTTGTTCCAAATGTCCCAATGTTCTGGCCAACCCCCATCTGCCCAAATGTCCGAATGTTCCGGCCAGACCCCCTCTGCCCAAATGTACGAATGTTCCAACCAGACCTCCACCTCAACTTGAGCCATGTGAGCTTAGCTTAATGCGAATGTGCTGCCGCAGCTGAGTTGTTATTGGCATGGTAACCCCACGTTCCGCGTAAGGCCTTCGGCCTTACGCTTCACGCGGGGCTCAGAAACTTCCATCGCTTTCGCGATTCAGCTTTTTATTCAAAAAGTAAAACCATAAGAATGAGTTCTAAAACCATTCTATTAGTTTTTTGTAAACTTGTATTTTGATAGCCTGATACGTATTTATCTTATTTATCTTTTCTATCCTATCCTACCTATCTTTTCTATTGTAGAGTACCCCCAAAGGTTAATTTTTGGAAAATCTAGCTTTTAAAATGATCTAGAACAGGATTTTTATAAAAAAATTAGGTTGATGCGTATGCCCTGCCGGGGCTTTGCCTTTTTTTTGTCTTTTCCCAGGCTTTGCTAGCCCCTCTGGGGCTAGCTACAGCCTGGGCTGTCCATGTGAACAGCCCTCTGGGCTGTTTAAGGATATGCTTCTTTTAAATTACAGCTCTTTAGATTTGGCATTCGGACAGTTGAAGCCACTAGTTCAGGCCTGTCAGGTCAAGAATTCGGATATTTAGGCAGAAGATCAGAGATGTCTATCAGAGCTAGATGTTTATAAAAAGCATATCCTTAAACAGCCCAGAGGGCTGTTCACATGGACAGCCCAGGCTGTAGCTAGCCCCAGAGGGGCTAGCAAAGCCTGGGAAAAGACAAAAAAAGGCAAAGCCCCGGCAGGGGCGACACAAAATCACGTCATTCTAACATATGCCTCAGCTGGGCGATACATTACTAAATCTGGTTATTTGCTCTTCTTATCCGCATTTCCATTAGGGTACACATACCTAGCAGAGGAGACCCTTTAATATTGGGAAGGCTTACTAAACATTGAGTAAAATCGACAAGATGTTTAGGATTTCCTAAGCATAATGGTCCAAACCATCTGAAAAAGTCATCGACATCACTATGATCAAGCCTTGGGGCAATTTCAGCTATTTTCAGAGAATCCTTGCAGGTCAAAGCTAACATCAATTGAATAGGAGGTCGATATTTCTCGAGTGGCAAACGCTTCATCTGGTTGATACTTAATGTAGATATATAATCAATGTCATTCGTAGCAGTTTTAGAAAGTTGAATAGTAATAACTTCAAGTATTTTCTGCATTATATAGATAGTGGCGTTTGTTGACAACGACAAAATTCAGTGTCGCCCCGCTGATCAGCAATTCGGATCATAAGGAAAAATGTGGAAATTCTTCCTTTTCCTCTCGGTGAGAAATCAGAAAAATTCATGACAACTAAAAAATAAAGGGCATAACAACACCGTTTCGTTTATACTGTTTTTTGCACAAAAAATAAAAACAAACGGAAATCCTTATGCCCAACATCCATTGTATTGTATTCACCAGTAAATTTAAACCATTCTTTTTTAATATTGTTATTAACTTTCAATTCTTCGGTTGGTTCATTGCGTGGCCTGAACGAATGTCATATAGTGCCTGGCAAAACCTATTGAAAAGTCTTCTTTGGTTCATTGGGTCAAATCATTGTATTCGTCCACCAATGGTAAAAAAGAGAAGAAGATTATCTAGCAGATATAGAAAGTATTTGAAAGCAAAAGCAGATCAGAAAAGTGAATTAATACAAAAACAATTGAAAACAATCAATAATGAATTAGAAACTCACAAGCTAACCAACAATAAAGCTGTTAAATTTGAGCTAATCACTATGCTCAAGCAATTTTGGGAAAGAAAACATATCTCTCAGCATATTGAGCAAACCATTCCCGATAGTCGTAATCAGGACTATATTGTCTATTCGAAACAATCGATCATGATGTCTGCCTTATCCATTTTTCTTTTCAGAATGGGATCGGGCAATAAATTCGATGAGAAAAGTCGTGACAATGACGAGAAGTATTCCAGGACAAATATGGCACAGTTTATTGATGCACCGGAGAATCGTGTTCCTGTAATCAAGACGATAGAAGAATTCTTAAAGAATTTAGAGAAAGAAAATGTAAATCGATTGATGATTGCTTTTTTCAAAGACCTTCAGCTTTCGAAATTCTTCCATCAGCATCCACAAATTATGCCAGGAGATTTTTTCCTTTTAGCGGTTGACTGCGTACATACGCACACCTACGACCATCCGCACCACATTGACAAAGACGGAAATAACGATTGTGAATGTTGTCAGAAACGGGTCTATAATAGAGGAACTGAAAATGAAAAGGTCAAATGGTTCCACAACACCCTTGTCTATAGTTTTATTTTTATGGGAGGACTGAAGATACCTATCTATTACTATCCTATTCATGCCAAGCAAATCGTTAATTTAGAAAGCGCTTCTGAGGAGGATTATAAGCAGGAATGTGAGCTTGTAGCTCTTAAAGTAACCTTGCCACTAGTTAGACAGGCTTTTCCAAAAATGAAGATCGTCCTCCTTTTGGATGGTTTGTACGCAAATAGACCTGTCATTCAGCTGGCACAAGAACATAGATGTGGATATATCATTGTTAGAAAAGATGCATGTTTGCCTTCACTTGCCAAAGAATGTGATGAGCATGCTACAACCCCCAATCATAAAAAAAACTGTGTAAAGAGATGTCAGAATAAGCATGGAGACTGGTTGATAGAACAGAAATATGAATGGTTTAACTCTAAGTATTTAGGGGGTAGCTTAAGCACTAATGTTCTCAGATTTTGGGAAACAAGAACAAACAAGGAAGGAGAAACAGAATCTTATAAATGTGAGTGGTTATTTTCCTGGCGGCTTTCGTCAAAGACATGTGAGGCTGCAGCGCGCCAAGCGCGTGCCCGCTGGGAAGTAGAGGATCTTTTTAATACATTGAAAAATCGGAACTTTAATTTAAAACATGATTATTCGAGGGATCCTCGCTCATGTTTCAATTGGCAAGGTCTAGCTTTGTTTGCGTTCTCAATTTTCGAATTATTTAGATTTTCTGAGTCTGTTAAACAAAAAGGTAATTGGTCTCAGACTACACTTGCCGATAAACTTCTAGGGCAGTTACTTTATCGCCCCACCATGGAGCTATTTTTTGAAGGGTATCTATCAAAAAAGGTTCAGTTTCGGTACCACTTCGAAATTAAACAGGACTTGCTTAAGAAAAGCAAACAAGATTGTGCCAAAAAAGAAATAGATACAAGTTAAGAAGCTCGTATAATATGTTCTCAGAACTGCTTGTCTATGAAAACAAAGCGATTCCGCATTATTCGGTGTGATATTTCATAAGTTGCTTATAACAAGTATGATATAAAATTTTTAAACCGATTTTGTTTGTTGCAAATCAAAAAAAAACAAGAACATATCAAAAAAAGTAAACTTATTTATTTAAAAAGATAAAAAAGTTAAGTACCTTTGAGTTTTTCAAGCTAATTCTTTTTTATTCCGAATTGCTGGCAACTATTAAAGTGCAGTCAATGCTGACTGTGTTCTATCTTTAGAAAATTGTTGTTTCTCTTTTATTTTTATCTCGTAGCAGATCAGCTTTTATGCTAGCTTATATTGTTAGTCATTAAGGATGAGTAATTATGCGTGATCAAAGAATAGATAAATATTTGGGGTCATATTTGGGGTATTTGGGGTATTTGGGGTATTTGGGGTATTTGGGGTCATATTTGGGGTCAGGCCTAGGCCTGACCCCAAATGTGCTTGACCCCAAATGTGATTTTGGCCTAAACTAATGATCTAACCCTGATAGTCAATAACTAGATTGCCAAAATATGAATTTAGCAAACTTACGTAATAAATATTCGCTTGTTGATAGTGGCAATGGACGTAAATTAGAGCGTTTTGGTTCTATACTTATTTCTCGACCTTGTGCACAGGCTGTCTGGAATCCTCTTCTTGACTCTAATGAATGGAGCAAATCAGATGCTGTTTTCACTCGAGAAGGGGACGATAAGTGGATTAAGAACTCTATCATAGAAGAATCTTGGATTGTACAAATTGCCGAGATTTCTTTAAAATTTCACTTACGGACTTTGGTCATCTAGGTGTATTTCCTGAACAGAAGGATTTTTGGATATGGATCCGAATGGTTGATGATTCGCGAAAGGAAAGAAACAGAGAATATCATGTTCTAAACTTATTTGCTTACTCCGGTGGTGCTACACTTGCTGCGGCTAAAGCTGGAGCTCATGTATGCCATTTAGATGCATCTAAGGGAATGGTCACATGGGCAAGAGAAAACTGTGCTATCAATAATCTTTCAAAATGCTCCTATACGTTGGATTATTGATGATGTAAAAAAGTTTTCAAAGAGAATTGCGCCGTGGCAAACTGTACGATGCGATCATCTTTGATCCACCTACCTTTGGCAGAGGTTCTCGAGGGGAAGTCTTTAAAATCGAAGAGGATTTACCAGAAATCATGACTGATTGTAAAGCTTTGCTTAGTGAGAGTCCCTTATTCGTTTTGTTTTCTTGTCATACCCCTGGTTTTACTCCTCTTGTGATGAAACATCTCATGACGCAGATGATGGCAGGCTTAAAAGGGACTATTGATACCGGAGAAATGGTGTTGAAAGGGGAGGATACCACAGTGTTACCATTGCCTAGCGGTTCCTATGCACGGTGGATACATGAATAATTATCATTCTGACTTTCCTGCTCTGAGCAGTGCCGAGAATCCAAAAGTTAAGTATGCCATTCATTTGCGTGAGCGCAATGCACGTGATAAGTTTCATCAATTTCTCATAGAAGGGTATCGTGAGTTATTGAGAGCTGTAGATGGAGCACAACCTATTGACACATTGTACATTTGTCCTGAGTTATTTTTAGGAGTTAATGAAGGCGCTCTTATATCACGCATAGCAGCCAAGGGAGCTCGTGTATTTCATTGTACAGAAAAAGTATTTAGAAAATTGTCTTATCGTGATCGACCCGATGGATTATTAGCTATAGCCCCTCAACAGAGGCTTACATTGGAAGATCTCGGTCATAAAGTGAAGGGTAAAACAAATCCTCTCTTTGTTGTTGCAGAAGCTATTGAAAAGCCAGGTAATCTGGGAACCATCCTACGTTCTGCAGATGCCGTAGGAGTTGATGGATTAATCGTATGTGATCGTTGTACGGATATCTATAATCCAAATGTTGTAAGAGCCAGCGTAGGGACCTTGTTTACTGTACCCTCTATTGAAGCTGAGGGAAAAGAAACGCTAGCTTGGTTAGAAAAGCAGAAGGTAACAATTTTAGCTGCCACGCCACATGCGGAAAAGGAATTTACCCAGGTTAACATGCAATGTCCTTTGGCTATAGCATTAGGGACTGAGCAGTTAGGATTATCCGATTTATGGATGGCACATGCTACGATGCAGGTTCGAATCCCCATGTGTGGAGCAGCGGATTCTTTGAATGTCGCCATGGCGGCGACACTTCTTCTTTACGAGGTCTTGCGACAAAGGCGATTATGAATAAGATAGATGTATTATATGAGGATAATCATCTTCTTGTTGTTAATAAGCCAGCGGGGCTATTAACTCAGCCTAGCGGAACAGATCAGGATAGCCTGGAAATGCGTTGTAAGCAATGGCTTAAGGAAAAATACAATAAACCTGGAAATGTATACCTTCATGCAGTACATCGTTTGGATAAAGTTGTCAGTGGTATAGTGGTTTTTGCCAAAACAAGTAAGGCGCTTTCTCGATTAAACGCGCTTATGCGTAATAAAGAATGTAAAAAGGTATACTTAGCCTTAATAGATGGGGTTATCGATCCTCCTCGCGTTCCTATCCAGAAGCGAACGGCCCGACGCAGACTGAGCAAAAAGAAAGCGAAAGGATGCGAGGCGATGTAGCGTCGCGCTTCATCGGACTTTTCTTTTATATATGCCACTTCGCCCATGTTGACGTAATTTCGCAACTCGCTTGAATTAAGGGTCGGGAACACCGACTCATCCAGAAATCCGTTCGACTGGGGACGATTCCCCATCCACATCTCGAAACCCACAGTGCTGCGCAGCGGAATGAACGCGTGAAACACGCGGCCGTTTCGAATCGGCCAGGGACTGAAGACGGCGACCAGGGTCAGGATGGCGCAGATAAAACCGAAGCGATGAGTAAGTCTGCGTCGGAGTGCGACCCAGCAAAGCAATGCAAGTAATGTGGGCAGCAGCGCGGGGTTGATCAATCCGGCAATTGCGATGAACGCACCCGCAGCAATGAAGCCTGCAGTAGAGGGCGCACGCTCAAGCTGCATAGCCCAACACAGAGCTGCGATCAGGATCAAACAAGAGAAGCTTGTATCCCAGAAAATAGTCGGGAGCCAAATCAAAGGCGGCGAGAGCGCCCAGAATAATCCGGCAAGAACGGCGACGCGCGCATTGCTGAACTGCATGGCAAGCCGCATGATGAAGAGAATCGTTATCAGGTTTAAGCCAATATTTATCGCCATCAGAATGACGGCTGATAGCTGTGAGTATGTGCCAAAAAGTGAGAATATCCCGGCGACGATGAACGGGTAACCTGGCGCGATGAATGCGGTCGGACCCGTCGATCCTCCAAAGGGAGAGCTCAGCCCATAACCTTGCACGATAGACTGAGCAAGAAGCCCCATCTCCATCCCACGGTGAAAAAACCACTGCGCGGAGAGTTTCTCGAGCACAAGCCAGAGAACAGCCACTCGCACCAACAATCCAACTCCAACTACGCCGCCGACTTGAACAAAACTGAGCGCATCGTCTTTCCTGACAGGAAGCCGCGATGACGCCTCGATTGGCTGCGTCTCGGCCGGCTCGCATTCTTGTGCTTGTCCGTAAGGCATCATCGCTCAGGTGGTCTGTGCAGACGTCGCTATGCCCTTTCTAATCGGCATAGAGGACAAACAATTCACTCCTAAATCGAGGTGATATCACCCATGACTTCACCGATTGGAGGTCACCTGAGCAATTGGGCGATCGCTCGAGCAAAACGGGAATTCTCTTCTTCAGTGCGAACGGCGGCTCGCAGATGACCTTTGGCAAGGCCTTCGTAGTTAAAGCAGGAGCGTAACGCAATGTGATGCTCACACAGCATGCGCCGCCAGAATGTGTCTGCATCCATGGGTTCCGGTAAGCGGAAAAGAAGGAAATTTGCTGCAGAGGGGTAGACATGAATACCGAGCGCCTCAATTGCGTCCTTCAGCAGCCTGCGACGCTTTTGATTGAGAATTCGTGTCCGGACTGCGTATGCCTCGTCTCCCAGGCCCGCAGCTACGGCGCGTGACGCAAGGGTGGTAATGGGCCAGGGTGGCAGATTCTCGTTGAGTGAAATAACAGTAGCCGCATTTGCGACCGCATATGCAACGCGAAGCCCCGGCATTCCATGAAATTTTGTGACGGACCGGAACACGATGAGGTTCGGGAAGCGATCTACATACCGTGTAACAGAAAACTCCGGCACGTAGTCGACAAACGCTTCATCGAGCAATATCCAGATATTCCGCTCCGCAGCCTTGCCGATCAAGGAGAGCACCTCATCACCGCTGCACGCAACGCCTGATGGATTTTGCGGATTGGCCAGAAGAATAGCGTCGTGCTTACCCTTCATCATGTCGTCCGCGTCATAGCTAAAACCCCGATCGGCGGAGAGGATATAAGGAGCAATTTCGACATGGGGACGGATAAGTGTCTTTCTGTACTCTACAAAAGCAGGCACTGGCAAAAGGCAACTGCGAATCTTCAGCGTGCGAAGCGCAGCTTCAAGAAGCGGTACAAAGCCATTGGCTACCGCTAATTGTTGATGGGTAACTCCGGCGTAGCGTGCGATCGCGCATTTGAGTTCATTCTGTTCGAGATCGGGATAACTAACAATCGTTGACAGATCTTCGATGCCTTCGCGGAGGGCCGACACAACGGCGGCGGGAGGACCGTCCGGGTTGATATTAGCGCTAAAGTCCAGCAGTTCTGACTCGGCGATGCCGAAATGCTTGGCCAGTAAATGGAGCTGACCGCCGTGCGCTGGAAGACGATCAATCAATGACGCCTCCGTGATTCAATCGCTGTGGCAAGCAAGGCAAAGCAGCCAAAGCCCAGCAACGCTACCATAGAAGTAATCCGGATTGCTTTACGCGCGTGTTTGCTCGCCGGCGCGGAAAACTCCCCGCCAATGATCTGTGCCGGGATCAACTCGCCATCATACCGATTGTCTCCACCCAGCTGGACGCGCAAAGCGCCGGACATGGCGCTCTCCGGCTGTCCGGCATTGGGACTTTTATGCTTACCTCCGTCCCGCCGCCATATCTTCCATGCCGACGTTGCGTCGCCTTCACCCGTAATGGAAGACGCAGCAATGACGGTCAACGCAGTGAGACGTGCGGGCAGGTAGTTCGCCACATCGTCGAGACGAGCCGCAGCCTTTCCGAAGTAGAAATTATGCGCGTCAGTATGGCCAATCATCGAGTCCAGAGTGTTCACGGCTTTGTACGCCATGGCAAGCGGCACGCCACCAAGCGCCATAAAAAAAAGTGGCGCGATCACACCATCCGACGCACTCTCCGCCGACGTTTCAATAATGGCGCGGCTGATCTCACTGCTATCGAGGTCAGCCGTATCGCGGCCAACGATGCGCGCAAGGCGCCTGCGGGCTAGAGGTAGATCTCCGCACGCAAGTGCATTCGCGACAGCCGTCGTCTCCTGTTTCAGATTGCGGGCCGCGAGACAGGCCCATCCCAGCACAAGCTCGACGGTATTACCGGCCAACTTCGAGCGGCCGTAACTGCTGCAAATGAACTGTGCCGTGATGCAGTAGGTACCGATCACGATCGTTGCTGTAAGCAATGCGCCTGATCCGAGTTGCATTGCGGCAGAGTGCTCGGAGCGCCGAAGCGCACGCCCACCGCAGTCGATCGCAGCACCGATAAGCCGCACTGGATGAGGCAGCCATTCGGGATCACCCGCAATTTGATCGAGAATATGCGCTGACGCAAGCAGAGTACTGCGTTTCAACGAGCTTTCTCCCTAGTGCGGCTGTAACTCACTTTGATATGCAAGCCCGGCCCAGCTGAACATTTTGGAGATATCCAGCGATTCGCGCACCGTCGCGGACAGGCGATTCAATGAATACTCGCGTTTTCTCTTCCAGTCTTCATGGACAGCTGCGGGAGCCAGCCGATGGAACGCCCGCGCAGCGTCAATAAATGCGTGGCGAAAAGCGTCATCGTCGAAGATGCCATGCAAGTACGTTCCAACGACGCGGCCGTCGCAAGCGACACAGCCATCATGATGCTGCGTGCGCCCTGAACCAGCTTGACGGCTCAATTCTAAGAATGGTTTGGCTCCTTCCCGATAGCGGGTTTCGCCGACATGAATTTCATATCCGCTGAGGCTCGCCACTGTGACGGGCAGGCCGAAGAGACTGCCCGATGCCGGTATGCCGCTAGAAAGACTGGTGACCTTCAATGGGCGCATGGTCGTTTCAATCGGAAGCAGTCCCAGGCCCCGAACAACACCGGCGCACTCAATTCCATCGGGGTCGGCAATCTCCTCGCCGAGCATCTGCATGCCCCCACAGATTCCTACTACCAGCCCGGTGCGTGCATACGCGAGCAGTGTTTGTTCGAGCCCTTCACTGCGCAGCCAAAGAAGATCGTCCACCGTCTGCTTGCTGCCAGGAAGAATCACCACGTCGGCCTGCGCAATATCTGCCGAGCTGCGGCAGAAGCGCAAAGTCACGGAAGGCTCCGACCGCAGCGCATCAAAATCGGTAAAGTTCGAGAACGATGGAAGCGCAACCACGGCAATGCGCAATTGTCTGTCCGCGCCGGACAAAGATAACCACGCGGCACTTTCCCGGGCGTTGCTCTCGGGCAATCCAAGGCTGTCTTCCTCATCCAACACTAAGCCGTTCAGATAAGGAACGACTCCCATGCACGGCTTGCCGATACGGTCTTCCATCATGTGGATGCCGGGCTTGAGAAGCGCCAGGTCGCCGCGAAACTTGTTGATGACGAAGCCCTGAATACGATCCTGCTCGTGATGCTCAAGAAGCGCAAATGTGCCGAGCAGCGAAGCAAAGACGCCTCCGCGATCGATGTCGCCGACAAGCAGGCAGCTCGCGTCGGCCATCTCCGCCACACGCATATTCACAATGTCATTCTGCTTCAGGTTGATCTCCGCCGGCGAGCCCGCGCCCTCGATCACGATTACCCGATACTCGGCGGCAAGCCGTTCATAGCTCTCGCGCACAATGGGGAACAGCTCTTCCACGCGGCGCATATGATAGTCCGAGGCCGTGAGCTTGCCCCATATCTTTCCGCGTACAACCACCTGCGATGACCTGTCTCCAGCAGGCTTTAGCAGGATCGGATTCATATCCACGGAGGGTGCGATGCCCGCAGCCTCAGCTTGTAGAGCTTGGGCCCGGCCGATCTCAAGGCCTTCGAAAGTCGCGGCGGAGTTGAGCGACATATTCTGCGATTTGAAAGGCGCAACCCGATAACCCTGCTGTGCAATGATGCGGCACAGCGCCGCTGTGAGTAGGGATTTCCCCACATGCGAGGCCGTGCCGAGCACCATGATGGCCTTCGCTCTCACCTTCAGTCGGCTCCCACAGGAGCTTCGGAATAGCGCTCGTAAGAGAGCACGGCGGCAAGCGGTACGCGCTCTTGCCATCCGGAACGTTCAAGATCAGGTTCGACTGCAAAGCTGTCGACATAACCCAGGCAAAGGTAGGCCACCAGTATCAGGTGTGCAGGAATTTCCAGCGCGTTACGTACTTTCTCAGGATCGAGAATGCTCACCCACCCGACGCCGATACCCTCCGCGCGTGCGGCCAGCCACAGGTTTTGAATCGCGCAAACCGTCGAATAGAGCGCTGTCTCAGGCATGGTCTGACGGCCCAGTTTGTGACCGCGCGCGCTGTGTGGGTCGCATACTATGCATAGGTTTTGTGGCGCTTCGAGAATTCCTTCGAGCTTCAAATCTGCGTATTGTTTTTGCCGTTCGCCGGCATAACCAGCCGCGGCTTCTGCATTCGACTGTTGAAAAATGTCATGAATCCTTCGCCGTATATTGAAGGCGCGAATAACAATAAACCGCGATGGCTGCATCAACCCCACCGAAGGCCCTGCATGCGCAGCCGAGAGAAGGCGATGCAGCACGTCGTCACTCAGGGGCTCCGCAACAAAACCTCGACGCACGTCTCGACGAGTGTTGATGGCGCGATAGACCGCTTCGCGCTCGGAATCATTGAAGGCTGCATTCGCCGGCATAGTCCGTCACCACGCTCTCGACCATCGCGGACCTGCCTTCGCATCGTCGCGAAGACGGGTATCAATCCCCGCGTTGAGTTCGATAAGACGTCCAAATAGCCAGATAAGATCCGAGAGACGATTAAGATAGGCAATCACTTCGGCCTGTACAACACCACCATTCTCTGCGAAGCGAACTACATTGCGTTCGGCACGCCGGCAGACCGTGCGCGCCACTTCGTAAGCCGCGGACTCAGTGTGAGCTCCAGGAAGCGACCAGTCGGAAAGAATGCCATCAATGGCTTCAATTTTGTGGACCAGATCGGTGAGCTTATCTACATCTTCGCTCGATACTACTGGCGGTGTCTTTCTGCTCTCCGGCGGAGTGGCCAGCGACGAACCAACGCGGAAGAGCGTACGCTGAATCTCCTCCGTCCACGCGGCGATTTCGTTATTTTGGCAGATGCTGCGGGCGAAGCCGAGAACAGAATTCAGTTCATCGACCGTGCCGTACGTTTCCACTCGCAGGTCTGCCTTGGAAACACGAATGCCTCCAGCCAGGCCGGTCTGGCCTCCATCTCCACGTTTTGTTGCGATGCTCATGATTGCTCTCCTGACAACATTGAGGATGCGAGCGTCTCTTCAAGAGTGACGCGTAGCGTCCTGATAAGCGGCGGCCGCTCGTACTCGATGGTAAGCGCATCATCGAGAAAGTCGGTAACCAGCGGCGGCGTAGATGAAAATAATATTTCCTCCGGGAAAAACCAGGGCCGGTCTGCACCGAGCTCAGCGATGCTCTTAGCTTGAACGACGACCGCCGGAAGCTTGAATATCCCGGCCCGCAAAAGCGCATAGGCGCGGTGATAGCCATCGCGAAGAAACCAGCGCCCGCGATACTGAGCCACCTCAAAGAAGGGACTTCCCGCATGAACCGTGACCGGCGCGGAGGCATCGGAAGAAAAGCGAAAATGCAGGTTGGGATCGCGGGATCGCATGACCAGATGACGGCGTGCCTCGTCGTGGATAAGCTCGGCGACAACCCGCTTTGCGGGTCCGAATGTCAAAGTTACAAGATCAAGCTCACACTGCACCAGGGCGCTCATATCCGGGAGCGCCGAGCTAAAGCAGAGTCTTCGCTGAAATGCGAGAAGACAGCGAAGATCGACCACGCAAATCGACCACTCAAGCCCTTCCATCTCTGCATGCAGATCCGGACGCGCGGCGTAACTCGAAAAGCTTTCGCTAAATCCTGCGAGGTCTTGGTCAACGATCGCACTCGACACCTCGAACGGCTGCCTCTCGGAAACACGCCGCCGCGCATCGATATACGCGCAACCATCATGAGACGCAGGCCTGTATTCGTAGGCGTCGAGATCCCAACCGGCCAGTTCTCGAATCCGATCCATTCCGCCACTCATACCTGAGCCTCAACCGGGTATTTGAAAAAGCAGCAGTAAGTCTGAGTTCGGCTCCAGGCTTCCTGCGCACTCAGGCCGCACAATGATTGAAGCACCACCTGCATCACGCCCGCGTGAGTGACGACGGCGACGTAACGATGGTTCGCCGCAGTAACAAGGCGGCTTACTTCGCCCAGCACCCTCATCCGGAAGTCTTCAAAGCGCTCTCCGCCGGGCGCTGGAATGTTCGGATACCCAGCCATCCATTGGCTCGCATACTCAGGATCGCGCGCTTCGATCTCTCGCCAGGTAAGTCCTTCCCATTCGCCGAAGTTCATTTCTCTCAGAGTAGGCATCGTGATCGGTGTGAACGCAAAAAGCGTAGTGAGCACGCTCGCTGTTGTAACAGCACGCTGCAGGTCGCTCGAGTAGATGGCCTCAATCGGCTCCGTCGATATCGCCTTCGTCAGCGCATCAAGCTGCTGAAGCCCACGCTCGTTCAATGCTGGATTCGAGTGTCCGCAGAATCTACCGGCCATATCAGTCTCGGCGTGGCGGATGAAGAGAAGACCGCTCATGCATTCCACACTCCACAGAAGTAAACGGCAATTTCGGTGAGCTGATTGGTCGCTCCAAAACAATCGCCCGTGACCCCGCCAATTCGGCGCAGGTAGTAGAGCGCGCTCATCAATGTAATCGCCACCGCGCTGATGATTGGGGCAACGGCGCGGCTTCGCAATCCGGCAATGACCACAGCAAATGCGAACAGCGTTCCCGCGATAAGTGAGGCCCTGGTGGTTAGCTTCGCGATCCGTGCACCCTGGCCTTCAACTCCGTTTTCGCTCACCCCGCGCGCCGGACGCAGATAGTAGCTGAGCGGAAGCGTTGTCCAGCGACATAGAACGTGAGCAGCAATCAGATATGGTGCCATGTGCGCCACGGGCAGCGAGGAAAGCAGGAAGACACGCGCCAGCAGGCTCAGCGCAAGTGCAGCGGCGCCGTAGCTTCCGATACGGCTGTCACGCAGGATGAGTAGAGTCTGCTCACGATTCCATCCGCCACCAAAGGCATCTGCCGTGTCGGCCAGCCCGTCCTCATGCAGACAGCCAGCAATGCATACCAGGAAAATAACCACGCACAGGGCTGCAACAATTCTGGGCAAATGGGGCGTAAGCACTCCGTACAAAAGAGCGGCCAGAGCTCCGACCACCAGGCCCACAAACGGAAAGAACTTCACTGCTCGCGCGAGGGAATCTGCGCTATACGGCGGGGATGGCACAGGGATGCGGGTAAGAAACTGGATCGCCGTTACGAAATCCGATCCCGCCTGGCGCAGGCTGGCGAATGCATTCATGCGGCGGGACCACTCACCCCGGCAGAGGCAAAAGTCGCCATTTGCTGATAGAGACAGAAAGCTGATTCCAGTATCGGCATCGCGAGTACTGCACCGGTTCCCTCGCCCAAGCGCATATCAAGCGTGAGAACCGGAGTGAGTCCAAGATGATCGAGCAGAATTTTATGTCCGGGCTCTTCGGAGCGATGTCCTGCGACGAGATATCCGCGCACGCGCGGCGCAATGGCAACAGCAAGCGCTGCCGCGGCGGTGGAGATGAACCCATCCGCCACAACAACCAGCCTATGCCGTGCGGCAGTAAGCACCATACCCACCATGGCAGCGATCTCCAGGCCACCAACGCAGCGAAGGACATCTATTGGCGACAGTGGCTTGAGTGAACCGCCGAAATGCCGCTCCACCGTCGCCTGAACAACACGAATTTTGCGGGCATGGGCGTCCGTATCTACGCCCGTCCCGCGACCCGTAGCCAAAGCGGGCGAACAGCCTGTCAGAGCACAGGTAATAGCGCTCGCCGACGTGGTATTGCCGATGCCCATTTCGCCGATTGCAATCAGCGTGTAACCCCTGGCGGCCGCGTCATCGGCAAACTCCTCACCAACCGCCAGAGCTTGCGCCAGTTGCTCATCGCTCATCGCCGCTTCATGCAGCATGTTGCACGTACCTCTGGCGACCTTGCGATGAAGAAGGCTGGGAGCAGAACCGAAATCGGCATCCACACCGACATCAATTACATGAAGATCGATATGGTGCAAACGGGCGAGCACATTGATGGCAGCGCCATGCGCAAGAAAATTCAGCACCATCTGATGCGTAACTTCTCGCGGATAGGCACTCACGCCTTCAGTTGTTACACCATGATCGGCAGCGAAGATATAGACCGCTTTCCCGATAGGATCTCCGATTTTTCCCTGGCGGATAGCGACCATCTGAGCGGCCAGATCTTCGATGCGGCCCAGGCTGCCGGGCGGCTTGGTCAACGTGTCTAGATGTTGCCGGGCACGTGAGCGCCAATCTTCGCTTGGCGATTGAATCCCGGCGGTCAGTTTTTCGATGATCGACGCCGTCGCCGAAGTCATATTCGAACCTCGGCTAGAGGCCTTTCGATTACTTGATCAGGAACCCTAGACATTGGCAGCCGATTCAGCGCCTGTGCAGTCCGCGCCGCATCCACCAAGTGCAGAGCAATAGCCGGGTTTGCGCGAAAGTGGACGTGAACATAACTCGCCAGGACATTCCCGACGCTATACCCTTCGAACTCTTCTTTTCCTGACAAGGAATATTGCAGGCGATATGCCCCGTCTATACACGGGTTGTTCGCAATACACGAGTAGTGGAAGCTGTGACCTCGGATCACAGTGCCGCAATCGCCAATCAGGCAGTCGCGTGTGAGCTCAATCGTCACGTAGCCGAATTTCACCAGCTTATCGGTCATCTTTATATCGAACGGAAGCAGAGCCGCCATAGGGTAAACGCTGCCGTCCGTCGTTGTAAGCTGCCGCGAGAGATAAACCATGCCGCCGCACTCGGCATAAACTGGCCGGCCCGACGCAGCGAACTCCCGAATGCCGTCAACCATCGTGGCGTTGTTGCCAAGCTGCTTTGCGTAAAGCTCAGGATAGCCACCGCCCAGATACAGTGCATCCAGATCATTAGGCAGCGACGCATCCTCCATCGGACTGAACGCAACGATCTCCGCACCCTGCTGTCGAAGCAGGTCCAGATTGTCCTCGTAATAAAAGGAAAAGGCGCGATCCCGTGCGACACCGATCCGGACGTTAGCCGTGCCCGCATATTTATCCGGCAAATTCTCACTACGCAGATCCAGTCCGCACTCGAGAGAAAAAATCTTATCGAGATCGAGATGCCCTTCCGCAATCGCAACCAGCCTGTCGAGCAATTGTTCCGTCTGTTCCTGTGCACTCGCTTCCTCAACCGTATGCAGCCCAAGATGCCGTTCCGGAATCGCGATCGCCGGCTCCTTCCGAAGCCAGCCGAGAAGCGGCGTTCTGCAGGTCGAGCGGATCGCTGTTTCCAGCATCCGATAGTGACGCTCGCCGGCAACCCGGTTCAGGATGACTCCAGCCAGAGGCAGCTGGGGGTCGAAGAGCTCGAAGCCCAGCACCACCGCGGCAATGCTGCGAGCACTCTTGCCCGCATCGATCACTAAAACCACAGGAAGCTTAAGAAGCTTTGCGATCTCCGCGCTGCTGCCCGCATCCCCGGCGCCATCTTTACCATCGAAGAGGCCCATCATGCCTTCCACCAGGACGGCATCCGCACCCACAGAAGCATGTCGCAACGCATCGATGTTCGCTTCCGGCGTCATCATCCAGGTGTCGATGTTGCGCGCCATCCGGCCTGCGATACGGCTGAGATGTCCAGTGTCGAGAAAATCCGGACCGCCCTTGAATGGCTGCACCACCATGCCGCGCTGGCGCATGGCCGCAAGCAGAGAGAGCGCAACGGTCGTCTTGCCAACACCGCTGGCCGTTCCGGCAATGAGCAATCCCTTCATGGCACGCCTTCCACTGAACCCTTGAGCGCAAGAGGAAGGCCGGCAACCATCAGCAGCACATTGTCGGCTATAGCGGCAACCCGCTGGTTGATCTCGCCGAGGAGATCGCGGAACTTCCTCCCCAGCGCATAGGCCGGAACAACTCCGCTGCCCACTTCGTTTGAGACCAGGACCACAGAGCACGATGCGGCGCGCAGCGCGCTGCAGAACCCAGCAATGAGAGACTCCATGCTCGATATATCTTCGCCCTCAGACTCGATCGCGTTCGCTGCAAAAAATGTCAGGCAGTCGATGAGGATCACTTCGCTGCCAAGCGCAGCGTTCTCAATAGCGCGGGCCAGTTCCAGAGGTTCCTCGATTGTGGTCCAATGCGCGGGCCGCTCAGCGCGATGCTTTTCGATCTTGCGCCACATCTCGTCATCGTCGCGGCGCTCAGCCGTCGCAACGAAGGTTACGCGACTCGAGCGCGCAGCCAGCTGCTGCGCATAACGGCTCTTGCCGCTGCGCACGCCACCGAGAACAAGAGTGATGGACTTCGACTGATTCTGCTGCATCGGTCGCGCCTTGCATCACGGTGCACCACGGCAACCGCGATCGAGCGGGAACTATATATAGGCAGCTACCACTTTGTCCGTAGCGAGACGTTCGTGGATATGCTCTTCAACTCTCCCATCGAAGTTGAATCAAGCCCGGTTAGCATCTGGCCGGTCTCCTGACTTGCGCTTCATCGAGCCTGAACAGCCTTCCCGGAACATACATCCCAGTGGCTTCATTCCATTGCCAGGCTCTCTGCGCTTACAGTTACGGGGTAGTGACGGATTTGCACCGTCTTCCCGAACACCAGATGCATTGAACTATATTCGCCGCGGTCATGCCGGTCAATCGTCACGAAGTATGGCAGGCTTTCGCTTTCAATCAGACGTGGACGACTCGTCCCAGCCCCGCTTCTATGCCGGTGATTCGGCCGTCGCGCATGTGCAGGATGCGGTCGGCAATGGCGGCGGCCTCGGGATTGTGCGTGATCATCAGCACCGTTTGCTTGAACTCGCGATTGCTAAGCTGCAGCATTTCGAGCACGGCATCGGAGCTCGAAGTATCGAGATTTCCCGTGGGCTCATCGGCCAGAATGATCGCTGGCCGCGTCACTAGCGCACGTGCAATCGCTACACGCTGCTGCTGTCCTCCGGAGAGCTCTGAAGGCCGGTGATCGAGCCGGTCGGTAATGCCCAGCATATCCGTGAGGTGCGCCAGATGCGCCTTGTCCAGAGGCTCCGCGCGCCCCGAGATGCTGTATGCGATTTCGATGTTTTGCCGCGAAGTAAGCGTGGGCAGCAGATTGAACTTCTGAAAGATAAAGCCAATCTTCGACTTCCGCATCTTCGTGCGCTCAGCATCGTTGAGGCTGGCAAAATCCACGCCGTCAATCACGATCTTGCCCGAAGAGGCGCGTGTGAGCCCTCCCAGAAGATAGAACAGTGTGGACTTCCCGCTGCCGGAAGGGCCTACGATGCTGACGAATTCTCCAGGATCAACGGTGAAGCTCGCGTCCTGGAGAGCTTGTACTTCGATCTTTCCTGAGCGATAGATCTTGCCGAGATGTTCGGCGCTGATGATGGGCTGCACTGGCCTATTGTAAACGCGGCGCAGCCCTTCAGGTCTTTGCTGCCCTGGGCGGCTCTACGAAGCGAAGGCGTGCGCCGAAGCAACGAATACCGCTTCCTGCGGCTGGCTGGCAGCGGCAACACCGGGGCGGACCAACGCCTTCTTGGGCCCGCGCTTGCGGGCGATCATCACTCGGATGCGCTCCAGCACTTCTACCGGGGAGCAGGCGCCCTTGGGCAGGAAGGCGTCCGCACAGTTGGCGCGCTCAAAAGCTTTGACGGTCCCGCTCACAATGACCATCGGGATTTCCGGCGCGATGTCTTTCATGCGCCGCACCATTTCGTTACCGTCCATCTGCGGCATCAGCAGGTCGCTCAACACCAGATCGATACCGCCATTGCGGAAAATCTCCAGGGCATCGCTGGCAGAGGTCGCAGTAATTATGCGGTAACCACGGGTTTCGAGAAGAAATTTACGGACAGCAAGAGCCTGTTCGTTGTCATCGACGCAAAGGATGGTCTTTTTTGGTCTCATCTTTTTCCTTAGCCGCCCTGCAGCGCACGCAGGGCCATCAATGTGCGGGCACACTTCAAGTGAGTGCGCCCCGCAAGGGGTTCCGGTGGCCGCACCCTGGCCCGGATAGGAAATATGAGGCCTGCCACGCCGGCTGTGGCGGCGTGCAGAGGCACGCTGCCGCGCGAGCGCGGGGCCGCATCACCTGGCCAAGCCAGGATGCGGAGAGCAGAGAGATGCAGCACGTTTGCCTGCGCCCTCGCGCTGCTTGCGCGCTTCTCGGTGTGCTTCCCGGAACATGGCAGGCAACGGTCAAGCGCACGTATTGCACGCTCTCGCTCTAAGTCAAGTTGTAGGTAGATCGGCGAAAGTTGTGTCTCGGTGTTCTGAAACGCTTGCCAAGATTACGAAGGGCGATGCGGTCTGTAAATAGAGAATAGAAAGAGAATATAAGCTTAATTTCTAACCTGCTATTCATCGTAGATTCGCTTCACATCGGTGAATGCTGGGGATCAGGCGCATTTCCCTTGTTGAAACCATGTGAATCATCGAAGGAAAAACCGTCCATTTGCAACCAGAACAGTGCTGCCACCTACGCGCACTTCATTGATTTTTCCGTCAACCAGCCTCGCGGAAAGATACAGATCGCTCGGCCGATGCATTTCAACGCCCTGCCGCAGGTGCACTTCTTCTCCCGATGCAATTATCCCGTGCTTCACGAGATATGAAATCGCGCATCCCGAAGCTGATCCGGTAGCCGGATCTTCGCCGTTGTAGAACTGCATCCGCGCACGCCACTTGCCCGACGCCTCAGGAGCAACTGCGAAAAAGAATTTCGCCTGCGGCTCTCGGTCATCCGCGCGATTCTTGTTGACCGCTGCGAAGTAATCCTCAGCCTGCGACAGTTGCACGCGCAAACGGCCCAGCGCCTCCACCGACCTCAACACGACCACGCAGAACGGCAGTCCAGTGGAGACCGTTTGTGGCGCGAGCTTCTCCATTAGATCGTCATTGCGCAATCCAAGCAGCGTAGCAATATCCACGGACTGGTGAACGCGGCCAAAGATTGGCTGTGGTTGCGTCATCACGCCGAAGGCCGCCTCCGACCCCGCGCCGTTCTTCTCCGCGGGAAACACCACCGGCACACGGCCCGCATTCAGATCGAGAACGATCTTCTCCGCTCCGCAGAATTCGGGAAAGAGCGTGCGAATGGTTGCAGCGGTGCCCAGCGTGGGATGCCCGGCGAAGGGTAGCTCTTCCTCCGTAGTAAAGATGCGCACTCGGACTCCGCGCTCCAGCTCCACCGCCGGCTCGCGCCTGCAGATGAAGGTCGTCTCAGATAGGTTCGTCTCGCTGGCTAGTGCCTGCATCTCGGCATCGGAGAGGCCATCGGCATCGGGGAATACAGCCAGCTGATTCCCCTCAAGCGGCCGGGCGGTAAAGACATCGCAAAGCTGGTAAGCAATTTCGCGCATAATTGTTGGTTTGACAGAGCCTACTCCAGGCTCTATTCTCGAATATTAGAAGAGTGGAAAGTATTCCGTTTCTTCGCTGAATCATCTCATGACTGGTGTCGCTTCAACCCGCATGTGTCTGTGCTGCTGCTGTCGCTGCTGCACCACGCGGGTGTGTCTCTAGAGCGAAGACCGGTTCCAAGCTCACCAGCCCACCCGCAGAGAACCTGCTGAGGTGGGTTTTTAGTTTTAACGGCTTAACTAATCCAGAACGATCGGGATTTACCGAGAAGGCGATACAGACATGTCACTCCGCATCAACGATATTGCACCGGACTTCACAGCAGAAACGACACAAGGCACCATCCACTTCCACGAGTGGATCGGTGATAGCTGGGCTGTTCTCTTTTCTCACCCCAAGGATTTCACGCCCGTTTGCACCACCGAGCTCGGCGCAGTGGCCGGTCTCGAGAGCCAGTTCGCGCAGCGCGGCGCCAAGGTCATCGGCCTCAGCGTCGACCCAGTCACCAACCACGAGAAGTGGGCGGGAGACATCAAGGACGTGGGCGGACACGCGGTGAACTATCCCCTCATCGGCGATCCCGAGCTGAAGATTGCCAAGCTCTATGACATGCTGGCTGCCGATGCCGGAGAAACCTCTGAAGGCCGCACCCCGGCCAACAATGCGCCTGTGCGCACCGTCTTCGTCATCGGCCCTGACAAGCGCATCAAGCTCACACTGGCCTATCCCATGACTACCGGGCGGAACTTCGACGAGATCATCCGCGTGCTTGACTCCATCCAGCTCACCGCGAAGCACAAGGTGGCCACTCCGGCCAACTGGAAGCAGGGCGACGATGTGATCATCACCGGCGCCGTCTCCAACGAAGAAGCCGATAAGATTTTCCCGGGCTACAAGACCGTGAAGCCTTATCTGCGCACCACCGCTCAGCCGAGTTAAGCTGTCATATCAGAGAAACTCCGCCGCGCATCCCCAGTGCGGCGGAATATGAGCACCGGTGGCGAAGTGGCTAACGCGCTGGTCTGCAAAACCAGTATTCGCGGGTTCAATTCCCGCCCGGTGCTCCAATCAATAGAATCCTTCCCCTCCCTGCTTTCCAGAAAACCCATTCGGCTCATAAGCCTCTCGCGGCTTACTTCGCAGTAGCTTTGGGAATTGCTAAAACAGATGCCATCCAATGTTCGCTGCAAGTGAGAAGTTGGCGTGGCGCGATTCCTCTAAGTTCCGGTAGCCACAGCTGGGTGTCGTGAAGTGGAATCGTGTAGTGGTTTCCACTTATCCGTGTAGTAGTTTCCAGTTATCCGAGCCTCCGTTACGGATCGATATCTTCATCAGTGGCATCCAAAGAGAAAACCCAAAAGCTCATGCACGCTCTGCTTCGTGCAGTACCGGCAGTGTTTGCCGCACCGCCGAGGTGCCGTTACCAGATAAACCAGAAATACATTTCGTGTCGAGGAGGAATGACAATGAAGCCGCAATTACCATTTACGCTTGGCCCTGTTCCCAATTCAATCGAACTCTTCAAGGAAGTCGCAGATGCCATCCAGGTATATCTCGATATGCTCTACACCTGCGATGCCGCGCTGGCAGACACTGTCTTCCACGAGCGCGCCCAACTCTGCACCCTTGAGAATGGTGCCCCGCTATTCCGCTCCGTCGCAGAATATCAGGAGATCCTTCGAGGACGGACATCACCAGCATCAACCGGGGCAGCGCGGGAAGAGCACCTGGTAACAATCGACTTGTCTTCTCCGATCCAGGCCATGGTCAAGGTCCAGATGCGGATCCATCAATCGGTCTTTAGTGACTACCTCACATTGTTGAAGGCGGGTCAGGAATGGCGCATCGTGTCCAAAACATATTATCGGGTGGAGCTTTCATAACCACCCTCTAAGGCACGAAGACCGATTGGAGTGCTCGGCTCGAAATATCCAAGCGGCTAAGAGAGCTGGAAAATATCAAGCCAGGCTTTCCGGCAACCAGCAAAACCCGTATTCGCGGATTCAACTCCCGCCCGGTGCTCCAATCAATACACAAGGTTTGACATCATTGCGTATTTCGAAAACCCATAAAACCCCCACGATACGCTAACTGTCCTACATACCTCGTGGGCAAAGCCGTGTGGCTTCTTTGACGAATTCAGGCTCATTGTTCTTTACACGCGATAATCGTCCTCAAGGGGCCTCAGTAAATCCTGGGAGAACACGTGACGTTGCCCGATAGAGGTGATACTGATCGAAGACGACATCGTTCAGCCATCCAGTCAGCAACCTCCTTGAAATTGCAATGCTTTTTACCGGGCAGATATAGGTTTTATCTCCAAGTCTCACGGGCCCATATTCCACCGCAATGTCGGCCCTGAGAAGGGCCATACCGATCTCTGGATCCGCTCTTATCACCAGCCGAAGAATCGCACCCGTTGCAGGATTGATCGCAAACTCTCCCCGATAGGCAGAACGTATTTCATCAACCCGGTAATGTGAATTTTCCGCGCTGACGGCGTAGCTAAACACTGCTTCAGGGCCTTCCGCTCCCTGCTCCCAACGCTTCCACACTAGGTCGCCATGAGGTGCGTCCATCATGGCGATGGTAAGAATGGGCCCAAATTCCCCTATCGTGGTCAAACCCGGCACTTCGGATGTGGGCAAATTAGGAGGCTGTTTCTTCTCGCCCACTCGGACCAGCGTAGACTTGTGCGTTTCCCGGCCATCGCGATAAAGGACAACGGTACTGAATTTGCCGATCGGATGCAGCGTTTTGCCGTCCCAAAAGTCTTCTTCAAGGCTAGTGGTGCTGCGGGTGGCGAATAAATTCGGCATCTGGTGAATCATTTGCTTCACGTAGTCCACGGTCAACGCAATCATCCGGCGCTGAGCCTCACCATCTGGAACTTCCAGGGAAGGGATTTCGCTAGCCGGAGGGTCGAGCAATGCGGACTTATCCGCCAGCACCAAAAACGCCTGCTTTGCATGCGGTCCCAACATATTTGCGATGTCGCGCAAGTGGCTAACCGCGCTCAGGCGGTCGGTCAGCTCAAGGCCAGAAAGCTGTTCGGCCACCTTCGTGTCCGGTTTGCCGCGGGCAGCGTCTAGCACTTGCTCAAGTTCTTCGCTGCCAATGCGTGTAAGAGCCCGGATGCGCCGTCGTAGGTCAAGCTCGCGCCAACCGTTTCCTTGGGTCCAGCGACCTTTGATTACGCTTGCGTCGTTGCTGAGGGTGCCTACGTATTGACCATGCACCGTATCAATTGAAAACTGCAGAGATGGATTTTCAAGTCTGATCGACGTGACCGGGAGAGGACGTCCACCATATTTCTCTATGTTTGGCTCAACCGTGTACAAGACAGCTTTCCATCCGCCGCTTTCCGCCTTCGAAACCGTAAGGAGTATCCGAAGTCCGTGGAACGGATCGGATTCCCGAACGGATGAAAGTTCTCCCACCCAGCTCCCCGAAATGTCCTGAGCCAGTGAGGTCGCCGCCGAAAAACTTGCAAAAACAATAAGCAGTACAATCAGCTGCTTCACAGGCGAACTCCTGCTACCGATGTCGGGATAGACGGCGTCGCGTCGCCAGGAGACCCAAGACAACCCAGCCTCTAGGCCTGCCCTTTCACTCGAGTCTTCTGCCGGTACTGATGCGGTCACACCAACTCAACCTTACAAGGCTTTGGCTGATTTCGGCCTCAGCAGCAAGTGGCCAATTCCGCGGGAGACAAACTGGCAGCGACTGCTTCATTTCCTGACCGTAAAATCTACAGATGTCACAGAGAATACTGTTGCGCCGGCTTTGCCTGGCTATCCTGCTCACCATCACAGCCGCAGCCGGCGCACACGCGCAGCTTCAGAGCGAGTTGATCTTCCCTGCCGGCTCCACGCCGTTCCCGTCCAGCCACGCGTCTACCATCGTTGAATTGAAAGACAAAAGCCTGCTGGCAGCCTGGTTCGGCGGCACCGCGGAGGGCGCGCCGGACGTCGCCATCTGGGCATCGCATCGCTCTGCGCAGGGCTGGTCTCGGCCGGACGAGCTGGCCCGCGAGCCGCATGTTGCCTGCTGGAATCCTGTCCTGTTCCACACCCATGATGGGCGTCTTTGGCTTTACTACAAATTTGGGCCCTCTCCTTCGGAATGGACCGCGGCCCGTCGTTACAGCAGCGATGAGGGGCAGACATGGTCTCCGATCGAACACCTGCCTGCGGGTCTGATCGGTCCAGTCCGCGCCAAACCTCTCGTCCTGCCAGATGGAACCATCGTGAGTGGAAGCTCCATCGAGTCCTATCACGCATGGGCCGCATGGATCGAGCGAAGCACAGACGAGGGACAGACCTGGACCAGAATCGGGCCGCTCGTTCCCAACATCCCGCCTCCGCCACCGAATGAGCGCTATGGCATCATTCAGCCTTCCGTCATCTCGCTCGGAGGCACACACCTGCGCCTCTACGCGCGCCCCACAGAGCAAATTGGGCACATCTGTGTGGCCGACTCCCACGACAACGGACTCACCTGGACCAAACCCCGTCCTCTGGATATTCCCAACCCTAATTCGGGTATCGACGCGGTAGAGCTTCGCGACGGACGCGTCGTGCTCATATATAACAACACCCCAAGCGGACGAACTCCGCTGAATCTCGCTGTCTCCACCGATGGCGAACATTTCCACATGTTCTCGACCCTTGAATCTGAGCCCGGTGAATACTCCTACCCGGCGATCATTCAAGCATCAACCGGGGACCTGGAAATCACCTACACCTGGAACCGGAAATCGATCCGGCACGTCCACGTCCCGCTCTCCGCAATACCGAAGTAAAGTCATCAAATCAACGTTGCTTGCAATTAGCAGAGATGCGAAACACGAGTGTTTGAACCCTTGCGGGTGTACACCCGCGGGAGAATCCTCTATCGTGAAGAGTTGGATTGTCCGAAATGCCCCGAGAACTAGAGAAAGCCTATGATCCCGCAGCGATTGAAGATCGCTGGGCCGCCTACTGGGTAAGCGAACGCCTCTTCGAAGTGCCCTCGCCTAAATCGGCGCCCGAGAGCGCGCCCTTCACCATTCTGCTGCCGCCCCCGAATGTTACCGGCAACCTGCACATGGGCCACATGTTCGAGCATGCCGAGACGGATATTCTCGTCCGCTGGCACCGCATGAGCGGCGATCCCACGCTATGGGTTCCCGGCACCGACCATGCCGGCATCGCCACCCAGATGCTGGTCGAGCGCCGGCTGCGCGAAGAAGGCACCACCCGCCAGCAACTCGGCCGCGAGGCCTTCACTGAGCGCGTCTGGCAATGGAAGCAGCACTACGGCGGAGCCATCCTCGGTCAGATGAAGCGCCTGGGCGCCAGCGTCGACTGGTCGCGCGAGTACTTCACGATGGACGAGCGTCGCTCCATCGGCGTGAATGAGGCCTTCGTCCGCCTCCACCAGCAGGGCCTCATCTATCGCGGCAAGTACATCGTCAACTGGGATCCAGTACAGCAGACCGCCGTCTCCGACCTTGAAGTCACACACGAGGAGCGCGCCGGCAAGCTCTACCACCTCCGTTATCCGCTCGCCGACGGCAGCGGCTCGATCGTGATCGCCACCACGCGGCCAGAGACCATGCTCGGCGACGTCGCTGTAGCTGTAAATCCTGATGACCCGCGTTATTTCGCTTTCCATGGCAAAATGTTGCGCCTGCCGTTGAGTGCAGTGAATGACGGAGCCGACCGCGAAATCCCCATCGTCACTGATAGCTGGGCCAATCCCGAGTTCGGTACCGGCGCGGTGAAGGTCACACCCGCACACGACCCGAATGATTTCGCGATCGGCCAGCGCCACAACTTACCGCAGCTCTCGATCATGGATGAGACCGCGCACATCGACTTGCCCGGCTCACCCTATCATGGCCTCGATCGCTACGCTGCGCGAGAGAAGATCGTAGAAGACCTGCGCGCCCTCGATCTGCTTGTCGAAATTAAAGATCACGCCATGGCCATCGGCCTCAGCCAGCGTACCGGCGCCGTCATCGAGCCGCGCTTGTCGACGCAATGGTTCATCAAGATTCAGCCGCTCGCCGACAAAGCCATCGAAGCCGTCGAGAAGGGCTATATCGCCTTCACGCCGGATCAATACCGAAAAACATACGAAGAGTGGATGCGCAACATCCACGACTGGTGCATCTCACGCCAGCTGTGGTGGGGCCATCGCATCCCAGCATGGCACTGCGGCGCGTGTAAGCAGGCTACCGTCGCCCGGCAGACTCCAGCGAATTGCGAGCACTGCGGCAGCGCCGAGCTCGTGCAGGAAACCGACGTCCTCGACACCTGGTTCTCCTCCGGCCTGCTTCCCTGCTCCATCTTTGGCTGGCCGACGCCGGATGGAAAACCGACCGCGGACATGGCGGCTTTCTATCCCACATCGCTGCTTATCACCGGTTTCGACATCCTCTTCTTCTGGGTAGCGCGCATGATCATGCTCGGCTGCCACTTCATGCTCGATGTGCCCATGCCCGATGGCTCCAGACGCGAGTTGAAGGACGCCGTACCCTTCCGGGAGGTCTATATTCACGCCCTGGTGCGCGACGCCGACCGCCAGAAGATGTCGAAGACTAAGGGCAATGTGATCGATCCGATCGGGATCGTACAGAAATATGGCACGGATGCGGTCCGCTTTACGCTCGCATCCATGGCCTCACCCGGCACAGACATAGCCTTCAGCGAAGCCCGCACCGAAGGCTACCGCGCCTTCGCCAACAAGATCTGGAATGCCGCCCGCTTCATCTTCATGAACGTCGAGCGTGCGAAGGAAGCCGGGATTAGTGTCGATCCGCATTCGCTCGCAGAAAACACCATACCGGGCGCAGATGCTCCGCTCGAAGCCCGCTGGATCGTCTCTCGCCTGAATAGCGTGACCGGCGCGATGAACCAGTCGCTGGCCGCCTACCGCTTCGACGAAGCGGCGAATCTCGTCTATCAGTTCTTCTGGGGTGACTTCTGCGACTGGTATCTGGAGATCGTCAAGCTGCGTCTCGACTTTAATGAGTCTGCGGATAAGCAGGCCAGCAAGGCAGCGCTCACCAAGCTGCTGGCTACATTCGAATCAGCGCTCCGTCTGCTCTCGCCGTTCATGCCCTTCATCACCGAAGAGTTGTGGCACGCGTTCTACGACGGCAACGCGCCAGCGAAGTCCATTGCGCTCTCGCTTTATCCTCAGGCCATCAGCGCGGCAAGTAATCCGGCAGCGGAATTCGAGATGACCGCGCTGCAGGATCTTATCGTCTCCGTGCGCGCCGCGCGCAAAGATCTCGGCGTGGAAGAACGGGCCGGCGTGCCGATTCGTATCCGGGCAAACGCTGCGGCTGGTTCGACCTTCCAACAGAATGGGAAAATCGTCGAGCGCCTCGCCCGCGTTTCTGCGCTAGAGTTTGTTGATTCACAGCTCGACGGCAGCGGCATTCGCTCTACGCCTGCATTCGACGTGCAGGTCATCTATCAGAAAGAGATCGACCCAGCAGCTGAGTGCGAGCGCCTCAGCAAGGAGCTCGTTCGTCTCGAAAAAGAGCAGACCAACGCGGAGCGGCAGCTGGGGAACGAAAGCTTTCTTTCAAAGGCTCCCGAACATGTTGTGGAAGGCTTGCGCAGACGTTTGGCCGAAGTCGTAGGATTGCTCGAGAAGACGCGGGCCGCGCTGCAGGAGCTCGGCTGTTAGACACCGGCACTGAGGAGACTATGGACTGGAAGAGTAAAAAAATCGAGGCCATCCTGGAACTTGCACTGGTTGAGGACAAGGCCACCAGCGATGTGACCACGGCCATCACCATCGATCCCGCCCTGCGCGCCTCGGCCACGGTCATCGCAAAGCAGGACTGCGTCATCAGCGGCCTCGGCTGCATCCCGCGCTTCCTCGATATCTATGCGCGGCTCGATAAACGTAACAGCGGCCGTTACGAAGTCGTCAGCCATCCCGAGATGTTCGACGGTGTGCGCGTCAAAAAAGGGCAGGCCATCGCCGTCATCCGCCACAACGCGCGGGTGATCCTGGCCTGCGAACGCGTCATTCTGAATCTTCTCCAGCGCATGAGCGGCATCGCCACCATTACGCGGCAGTACGTCGACGCCATCGCCGGGACGCAAGCCAAGGTTCTCGACACCCGCAAGACCATTCCGGGCCTGCGCGTTCTCGATAAATATGCGGTGCGCTGCGGAGGCGGCGAAAACCATCGCCTCGACCTGTCCGACGGCATTCTCATCAAGAACAATCACATCTCCCTCGGAGGCGGTATCGAAAAAGTGCTGGTCCGCGCGCATGAGCTTCGCCAACCCGGCCAGACCATCGACATTGAAGTGCGCACCTTCGAGGAGCTGCAAACCGCGCTCGATCACGGCGCAGAGTCGCTGCTGCTCGATAACATGACACCCGCCGAGATCAAGAAGGCACTGGCCATCATCGCTGAGCGCGGTGTGAAGATTCCCACCGAGGCCTCCGGCGGCATTCAGCTTGAGAACATTCGCAAGTATGCCCTGGCCGGTGTCGACTATATCTCTGTCGGGGCCCTCACCCACTCGGCAACCGCTGTCGACCTCAGCATGCGCATCACTGCGGAGATTTACTAGACCATGGACGACGGGTTTGATCTGTCGGCTCTCGATGCAGCGCTAATCGATACCCGCTTCACCGGCAACCTACATTTCTTCCCTACCATCCTCTCGACAAACACCCACGCCATGGCCGAGGCTGAATCCGGCGCACCCGAAGGCATGGTGTATTTGGCCGATGAACAGACCGCCGGACGCGGACGCGGTGCGCACGCCTGGTCTTCTCCGCCAGGTTCTGGACTGTATGTGAGCACACTGCTCCGGCCACGCCTTGCTCCAGCGGATGTGCTCTGGCTTTCGCTTGCCGCCGGCCTCGCCGTGCATGATGCCATCAAGCAGGTGACCTCGCTCGAAGCCGACCTGCGCTGGCCCAACGACCTTCTCTTCGGCCGCAGAAAATTCTGCGGCATTCTCACCGAGCTCAATGCGGAAGCTACCCGCGTGCGTCATCTGGTCATTGGCATCGGCATCAACGTGCACCAGCAGCAATTTCCCGAAGAGCTTCGCCACCTGGCAACTTCGCTGAACATCGAGACAGGACGCGACTGGCCGCGCCAGGAGCTGTTGGCCGCTTTGCTACAATCGCTGGACCGTGAAGTGACGGCTCTCACCTCATCCACGGCAACGGCGCAGCAAAATATTTTGACAAGACTCGAGCGAATGTCCTCGTGGGTGCGCGGCAAGCAGGTTTACGTGGAAGATGCCGAGGGCTTCGAAGGAGTCACGGAGGGGCTCGATACGCGAGGATTCCTGCAGATTCGAACCTCCAGTGGACTGCGAACTGTCTTCTCCGGCGGCGTTCGTGAGCGCAAAGCCGAACATCCAGCAATGATCAACCGGTGACCGAATGCTTCTGGCTCTCAACGTAAACAATACCAATACCGTCATCGCGCTCTATCCGCTTACTGACGGTAAGCCCGGAGAACTGCGCATCACCTGGCGCATCAGCACGCGCCATGCGCAGACCGCCGACGAATACGGCATCCTCATTCGCAATCTGCTGCAGGGCGAAGGCGTGCAAAGCGACGAGATCACCGGCATCATCATCGCGTCTGTCGTTCCTCCCATCGATTGGATCCTGCGCCAGTTCTGCGAGCGCTACTTCAAACAGAAGCCCACCTTCATCGAGCCGGGAGTGAAGACTGGCCTGCCCATTCTCACCGATAACCCGAGCGAAGTGGGCGCCGATCGCGTAGCCAACTGCGTTGGAGCCTTCGAGAAATATGGCGGCCCGTGCATCGTCGTCGACTTCGGAACCGCAACCAATTTCGATGTCATTTCGCGCAAGGGAGAATTTCTCGGCGGCGCGATTGCGCCGGGGCTCAACATTTCCGCGGAAGCGCTCTTCGCAAGGGCCGCACGGCTGCCTCGTATTGAAATCAGGAAGCCCGCAAAGGTGATAGGGACCAACACCGTCGATAACCTGCAGATCGGCCTCTTCTATGGCCACATCGGTCTTGTCGACAGCATTCTCGAACGCATGATCGCCGAGCTGGGAGACGACACCGTCTGTGTTGCCACCGGCGGCCTCGCCCATCTGATCGCGAACGAATCCAAATACATCAAGCACGTAGACGACACGCTCACGCTCGAGGGATTGCGCATCATCTACGAGCGCAATCGGGGCGCAAAACAGCGCCCTGCGAAGTCCTGAGCGGAACCTTGCAGAATTACTTCAACTACTTCACCGAAATCGAAGAGCATTTTCAAAAGCGGCGCGGTTCACTGCTCCTGCTCTCCACGCTGGACTGGGCGCTGATCGAAACCTGGCGGGACGCCGGCATCCCACTCGAAGCGGTTCTGCGCGGCATCGATGTCGCCTTCGATAAATATGACGCGCGTAAATCGCGCTCTCGCCTCCGGCGCGTAAATGGCCTTGCTTACTGCGTGCAGGAAGTGATGACCGCGGTAGAGGACATGAAGGAAGCCTCCATCGGAGCGGCGCAGCCCACGACTGGTGCGAACGCAGCTGCGGGATTTGAACAGGAAAAGATTGCAGCCCACTGCCGCGATTGCGCAACCCAGCTTGCTGAGGCCAAGCTGATCGGCATAGCCGCTGAAGTAGCGCAGGCCAATACGGACAGCCTGCGTAAAATCGCCGATGAGATTATGCTGACGGCGCCCGATCTCGAAGAGCTGGAAAGGCGCATGACGGTCATGGAAGAAAAACTGATGAGCGCCCTGATCATGACAGCCGTAGAGGTAGAGCTGGTGACGCTTCGCGAAGAGAGTGCACGCGAACTTGCGCCGTATCGCGCGCGCATGCAGACCATGCAGATTCGGCAGATCGAGCAGCAGTTCCTGCACAAACGGCTGCTCGAAAAATACAAACTCCCGCGCCTGAGCCTCTTCTACATGAGACAGGGATGAAGCTCATCATCGAGAAATCCGTATACGGGGGGGCCGGCCTCGCTCGCTCCGAAGGCAAGGTCATATTTGTCCCCTTCACTTTGCCGGGAGAGACCGTAGAGGCAGAAATCACGAACGACCGCGGCGGCTATGCCGAGGCCGAGCTCATCAACGTCCTTGAGCCATCTCCGGAGCGGGTATCTCCGCCCTGCAGCTATTTCGGCGAATGTGGCGGGTGCCACTACCAGCGCGCTACCTATGTGCAGCAACTGGAGATTAAGAGGCAGATTCTGCGCGAGTCGCTGGAGCGTGCCCATCTGCCAATAGTTCCCGAGATAGCGACGCTCAGCGCCGAGCCGCTCAACTATAGGAACCGCGCCAGATTCCATGTTGATGGCGCGATGTCCAAACTCTGCTACAAAAAACGCGGCTCGCACGCAAATCTTGCCATCGATGCATGCCCAATATCGGCTCCCCTCATCGAGAAGGCGCTACAACTCCTCAATGCGCACGGCAGGCAATGGCAGATAGGAAATCTATTCGACGAAGCAGAGTTCTTCACCAATGCGGACCAAAACGAAATACTGCTTACTCTCTGGACGAGCCTGAACGCCAAGGCCGCACAAAGTGCGCTCGAAAAGCTTTGGCCTGCGCTTCACAGCGAGATGCCACAGCTTCTCGGAGCGGTTGCTTTCTCAGTGGAGCGCGGTAACCGGAGGCCTATGCGTTTGGCCTCCGTCGGCAACCAATCGCTGACATATAACGCGGCAGGGCAAAGCTATCGCGTAAGTATTGCTTCGTTCTTTCAGGTGAATCGTCACCTCATCGATGCTCTGGCGGAGCTCGTCACCGGGGATGCCTCCGGCAAACTCGCCTGGGATTTATACGCCGGGGTTGGCTTGTTTGCGCGGCGGCTTCTCTCAAGCTTCGATGATGTCGTTGCTGTCGAATCGGCCCCCAGTTCCGTGCAGGACATGAGACACAACCTGTCCGCGCAAAACAGCCGCTATGCCGCCTCGAGCACATTGGACTTCCTCAAGCACGCTCAATCGTCGGGCGAACAAAAGCCGGACTATGTGATTGTTGATCCACCGCGAGCAGGTCTCGGCAAAGAGGTGACCACCTTGCTCGGGAAATTGCGTCCCGCGCACATTACTTACGTTTCGTGCGATCCGGCAACTTTGTCACGGGATCTCAAATCGCTGCTCGATTCGGGCTACTCTCTTAGGCAACTTCACATGGTGGATATGTTCCCCCAGACATTCCACCTGGAAAGCGTCGCGAAGCTTTCGCTGGAGTAAGCGTCCGCTCCGCGTCGTGTGATTGACGCAGAATGGTCACAGTCGCCCAGCCCGCGCAGCCAGTTTCCGCACGACCGCGAACGCTGCAGCGGCGCGCTCGCAAATCGCAAGCTCCTTTTCTCCTGCACACGGCGCCACTCCTGCCAGCTGTCATCTGCTTCTCGCTGGGCGTCCTGCTCGCGCACTATTTCCGATTCATGCCCGGGCTGCTAAGCGCAGCGCTATTCAGCTGCTTTGTTATCGTCGCCGCGGCAAATATGTGGGCCACTCGGCTGGCTTGGTCAGCTACTGCATTTCTCTGCATCCTTTTGGGAATCTTCTGCTCGTGCGTAGCGCCGGGGATCGATCCGCAACGGCGGCTCGCGATGCTCGCCGATGGAGCACCTCGAAAGATCGAGGGAGAAATCGTGCGCCTTGGCCCCATACGCACAGTTGCATCGGCCAGTCCCGTCTCTAACAAGATTCACGAAGAGCACAGCCGCCAGATCGATTTGCGTTTGCTGGAAATTGCTGACGGAGTCGTCCCATTGACATCGAGGCAGATCGTGCGCGTCACGCTCTATGCGCCTCTCGACGCGACGTTTCCTTGGTTCGCCTGCGGCCAACGATTGCTGGGCAGCATTGCCATGCATACGGAGGAGCGGTTTCTTGATCCCGAAGTTTGGGATGCATCCGAATATCTGCGCGAGCAAGGTATCGGAGCATTGGCCAGTGCGAGAGTGACCGATATTTTTACAGCGCCGGTCCGTCGCCCTGCGACTTTTAGTTGCTGGCTTCACTCGCTGCAACAGTCTGCTGTCGCAAAAATCAGCGGCCTCGCTGATATCCAAAACCAGTCTCATCTCCCAGACTTCCTCAGGCTCGGTAACGAAGACGCAGCCATGCTTTCCGCGATGCTCACCGGCGATCGCACCTATCTCCGTCGCCATCTCCGCGCCGGCTTCGAGAGGACTGGATCGTTCCATCTTCTTGTCGTCTCCGGCCTGCATCTGGCAATTTTCTCGACGGTCCTCTTCACATGCAGCCGTCTTCTACGGCTTTCCCGGGTGTGGGCTTCGCTTATTACGATTGCAGGGGCCAGCGCCTACGCCGTCTTCACCGGTTTCGGACATCCCGTACAGCGCGCGCTGGGCATGGTGACCATTTACCTCGTCGGGCGCTTGTTGTGGCGCGACCGCTGCGCCTTCAACGCCATTGGTCTCGTCGCGCTAGTCCTGTTGTCTGCCGATCCTAACTCCCTCTTCGATTCCGGCATGCAGATGACGCTGCTCTCAGTAGTCGCCATAGCTGGCGTAGCATCTCCAATCATCGAGAAAACCTTCGGGCCATACCTGCATGCCATGCGCAGCCTGGGCGAAGTCCGCATCGACCCTGCTCTGCCCCCGCGCATCGCTCAGTTTCGCGTGAGCCTGCGCATGCTGGCGCAGCACCTGAAGCCCCTCGCCGGAACATTTGTCGCATGGAAGGCTCTTCCCTTCGCGATCAGGGTTCTATTCCGCATTGCCGAGTTGCTCATCGTGTCGACGGCCATCGAGCTTTTCATGATGCTGCCCATGGCAGTCTACTTTCACCGCGTCACGCTGTTGGCATTACCAGTGAATCTCCTGATTGTCCCCTTTCTCGGCATATTGCTGCCAAGCGCCATCGTCACTCTTGCGGCGATCGTACTCGTTCCGTGGATCGCTTTTATCCCCGCCGCAGTGACGGCAATACTACTCCACACGGTATCTCGCATTGTCTTCGCGTTCAGCGCCATGAATGCCGCCGATCTGCGACTGCCCATGCCGTCGCCCCATGCAATGGCGCTTTGGATTGCGCTCTCTATTGCCGCTATTTGTCTTGTCCGGCTGCGACGTTTCGGCCTTCTCGCATCCGCTATGGCGCTGGGAGCCGCAGCGGCCGTCGTCGCTCTCCCGCGATCGATTCAGCACAGGCCGCATTGCCTTGAGATCGTGGCCATCGACGTCGGCCAGGGCGACTCCCTGCTTGTCATCACGCCGGACGGGAAAACACTGCTCATCGACGCCGGCGGTTTAGTAGGCGCCTCTCCCGATGCCAATTTCGACATTGGCGAGGACGTCGTCTCACCGGTGCTGTGGTCACGCGGCATTCGGCGTCTCGATGCCGTGGCTATCACGCACGCCCATGCCGATCATATTGGCGGCATGCCTGCTGTCCTCGAGAATTTCAGGCCAAGGGAGTTGTGGGTCGGGAACAACCCCGACGTGCCTTCTTACCATCACGTGCTGGCGATAGCCGAGCGCATTGGCGCCAGAATCGAGTCCCACATCGCGGGCGATACTTTCACGTTCGGAGACGTTGCAGTTCAAGTGCTCGCCCCTCGCCGTGACTATCTCCCTGGGCCTGCGCCTGCGAACAATGACTCGCTGGTGCTGCGCATGGACTTCGGCAAAACCTCCGCTCTTCTGGAAGGTGATGCCGAAGCTCCCAGCGAAGCACACATGGTGCAGGCAGGCGGGCTCAACTCGGGCCTGCTCAAGATCGGCCATCACGGGAGCATTACCTCAACCACGCCGGCTTTTCTGGCCGCGGTGGCGCCGTCGTTTGCGGTTATCTCCGTCGGCCGGCGCAATTTCTACGGGCACCCTCGCCGCGAGGTGCTGCGCGAGCTTCAAGCCGCGCATGTGAAAACATTTCTCACCGACATGAGCGGGATGACCAGCTTCTATCTCGACGGAAACAGCATTTCCGCCGAAGCATGGCCGGCAACTCACCGGTAAGCGTTCGGCCCGCAACCAACTCGGCACCATTACGTCGGGCGCATCAATCTTTTTCTGTCGCAGCCGGTCCATCCCGTTATACGATGCCTCGCAAGGGAGGAAATTTCGTACATGGGATCACAGGAAACCGAAAGTGCGGTTGCTCTCTCTCATCCATCCTTCAGTGCCGACCCTGACGCGCCGCACTCCCCTGCACAAGCCTCATCCCCGCAAACTCCCGAAGAGTTGAAGGAAGAGCAGCGCAAGATTCGCCGCCTGCAGATGATGATGAACATGGTGATGTCGGTGATCGGTCAGGATGAGTCCCTGACGGTTGATGAGGCCGCGGAAATGGTGGCAGACAGCCGTAAGGCGGCGCTCGCCATGTTTCCCGACAAGGAACTCGCCTACAACCTGATCTACAGGCCGCGTCTGCAGCGGCTCATGCGGGAGCGGTACCGAATACAGTAGTGCTATTTCGGATCGACAGAGGTCAACCGGAAGGTGATCGTTCCCCAGAACAGGCGCGCACGCATCTGCACCGGTATGTGCCGCTCGTCATCCGTGTACCAGATCCAGATGTTGCCGCGATTTTTTACGATGCCTGCATCGGCCGTCGGCTCTACACGCAGCGTCTGAAAAGTCCCGGCAGGAGTTTTTACTTCTTCGCGCCCTTCAACCTTCATCGTTACCGGAATCACCTTCATCGCATCGGCAAGTGGCATCTGGAAGCTCTGTCCCACCGTCATCGGCTGCGATGCAGCGTAAAAGATGGCAGACAACGAGTCCGTTACGCACGAGGGCATTGCCGATTCCTGATGTTTGCTGATGCCGGAGATCAGGTTCTTCTCGTTGAGAATCGCCTTGCTCTGCGTATAGTCGAAGCGCAGATCGCTGTTCACCTGTCTGCGCCCTTCCACCAGCTGCTTCGAAAAGCTGATCGAGCATCCGGTCGCGCGGTGAAATGAAGATTGAAAACGATCGGTCACCCGGAACAGCAGATTGACAGCTCCAGCTGTATCAGCCGTAACCGTCACCCGCTGCGTATCCCCGTCCGCCTCCTGGTGAAACGCAACCACTCCCGCGGGAAACACACGCCAGTCCACCGCATAATTGAGCGTCTGCCGGGCAGGAAATGAAAAGCCGGTGCGCGGAGCCTTGAGCGCCGGCGCAACCTGCGGCGGTTCGGCGCTGACATGCGCGAGCAGAACCGCGCAGGCTGTGATGGAGAGCAATCTACAATGCCAGATCAATCAGCTTCTCACCCACTATGAAATTCCCACCATCAGCGAAAAAGATAAAGGCGCAGCACCAGGGCGGCGTAAATGGCGACCGCTCCTATCAGTGCATTGTACTCGCGATGTTTTTGATAAAGCGCGGCGGAGAAGCCTCCGCCGCCATCCTGCGGAGCCGGCCGCCCGATGCGCGGCAGCAGGCGCGGCACGCGCGACGCATATGCGTCGAACTCCGGAAACTTCGCCCGAAGGAACTGCTCCTCTCCGCTAATCACCGGGACATAGATGACGGCAAACAGAGCGGCGAGCGCAATTGCGATCCACGGACTCCGTGACGCCAGCGCAAAGCCGAAAGCAATCAGCATCGAGCCCAGATACAGCGGATTGCGCGTATACGCATACGGCCCCGTCATCGTGAGCTCGGCATTTTTCTTCACGTAACCCGATGCATAGGCACGAAGGCAGACGCCGGGAACGACTAGCAGCAGACTCAAGGCGATGAAAAGCAGGCTCGGCCTCGCCATCCAAAGAAAAAATATCGCGAAGGCAAACCCCAAAGGCACGCGGATACGCTTCGCAATTCGGTTCCAGCCGCCTGACATCTACTGTGGCTCCTTCAATAATTCGAGTGCCGCTTCGGTTACAGCCTCTGGAGTAATTGTCAGCAATCCTGCCTCCGGCTCGGCGCGCCGCGTATGATCGCGGCGGCTTTCCGGATGACGCAACACGCGGAAGCTGCCGCCAAACGGCCCGTTGCGCGCAGGATCAGTGGGCCCGAAGATGGCCACCACCGGCTTACCCAGAGCACTGGCGAGGTGCAGCGGCCCGGTGTCCCCCGCAATCACCAGAGCGGCTCTACGCGTAATTGCGATCAGCTCAGTAAGTGTGGACTGCACAACTTTCACAAAGCCCCCGGCCAGGCGGCATAGATCCTCGACGATCGATTGTTCCCCGGGTCCAGCGTTCACTACGATGCCATAACCCGCGGCACTTAATGCGCGCGCCACCGCTGCATATCGGTCGACAGGCCATCGCTTCGCGCCCCATCCCGCGCCTGGATTCAAGAGCACAAAAGGCTGCGAAAGCATGGCCGCCGCATTCTCCGCATCTTCCTGCACGGGCAATGACGCGGGAACGTACGGCAGCAACTTGCCCGCAACCTGATTGACGACCTCAATTGCCTGCTCGATTACATGCGTCCCCTGCGTCGGCACACGCTCACCGAAAAACCACCGCGCTGCCCGCTCACGCGGCTCGTCTTCGCCGATCAGCCGCTCGGGACGCGCCCAGCGCGCTATCATGGCCGAACGCACTGCGCCCTGCAGGTCGATGCAGACATCGTATCCGGCATCCCGAATCTCGCGGCGTATCTTGAAAATCTCGCGCAGGGTACGGCCGCTTACGGGCTTCCGCGCCCATTGCTTGGCAGGGACAATATGGACCTGGTCTACCAACGGCATCTCCGGCCCGCGAACCTTGCAGTCACCCGCGCAAAGCAGGCCACGCCACTGCGGCTCAACCGCCCAACCGAAAAACCACTCCGGACACGCCTGCCGCAGAGCCGTCACGGCGGGCAGAGCATGGAGAATATCTCCCATCGCGCCAAGCCGCACGACCAGCACTCGGAACTGCTTTTCTTCCATCGGCAAACGTCTATTTTCTCACAAGCAGCACGAGCAATTGCTCGACCACAGCCGCCTCGTCAAGGAGCGAAACCTCAAGCCGCGCGGCCTCCAAAGGCATAACAGAGGCAAGTCTCGCGCGCTGCTGCGAACTCAGCCGAACCGCATCCTTTTCTGTCGTGATAAATGCCTTTGCACCGCTGCTCTGGCACAGACTCAGCAATGCCTCGACATCCGCATCCATGTATCGATGGTGATCGCGGAAGGATCGCGTGCCAACCACGTCGATGCCGCTCGTTTTCAGAGCTGTATAAAACTCCTCGGGACGAGCAATCCCGCAAAAAGCTACCGCCGGTCCACGCGTATCAACAACGAGGCGGCGCTGCTGAATCCAGACCGGCGCGCTAACACCCAGCTTGTGCAGCTCCTCCGCCAGCCCCGCGTCTTCTTCACGCAGAACAATCGCAGATGCGCGCTTGAGAGAGGCTAGCGGCTCACGCAAATGCCCCGCCGGCAGCAGATGCTGCCGAAAATCGCTCTTATGTACCACCACAATGTCCGCGTTCCGCGCCAGCTTCCGATGCTGAAATCCATCGTCCAGCAGGTGCACGCCGGGAGGGGACGATTCGCTCTCCGCCAGCAGCCCAGCCGCATATCGGCTCGCCCCCACATAGACAGGAACGCCAGCCTTGTGCGCAATCAGCAGAGGCTCATCGCCGAACTCTTCTGCGCTTCCTCGAGGATCGACGCGCGCTACCGCTGTTGAGTTGCGTCCATATCCGCGCGACAGCACATCAACGGATAGTCCCTGAGCCAAAAGCAGCTGTGCCAGACGAATGACCAGCGGGGTCTTTCCCGCACCGCCCACCGAGAGGTTGCCGACACTCACCACCGGCCATTGCAAATGCGCAGCGGCAAGCCAGCCTCGATCATAGGCTGTATTTTTTAAACCGGCTGCGGTGCGATACAGCGGAACCAGAGGCAGCAGCAGCGCACGGCTCACGCATGCTCTCCTATTAGATGGAGGAGCTTGGCCAGCGTGCGATCCGTGCCACCCGCCTCGCTGTCGAAAATCGCCCGGGCGCGCTCGCCCATCGCTGCCGCGTCATCGGGCTGATCGAGCAGATGAGCGATAGTGCTGCGGAGCGTGTCGGCAGTCACGATCTCGATGGCCTGCACCGATTTCAGCATCTCCACCATGCTGCGAAAGTTCTCGTAGTGCGGGCCGATCAGGACAGGAACTGCGAACTGCGCCGGCTCCAGAGGATTATGTCCCCCCGACGGCGCCAGGCTACCTCCGATGAAGGCCAGTGACGCCACCGAATAAACCGACGCCAGCTCTCCGATGGAGTCAAGCAGCAGCACCGTCCCCGGCCGCAGCTTTTCCGGAGCGCGCAGCCACTCCGAACGGCGCAGCCAGGGTGCATTCCGTCGCCGAAGCATCTGCGCCACGGCCGTAAACCGCTCCGGATGCCGCGGTGCAAGAATCGTGATGCACGATGCGGGAATCGCATCCAGCAGCTTTTCTTCTTCGCCCTCCAGCGTCGATCCGCAGACGACGACTTTCTGATCCGGAGCCAGAAATTGGTGCAGGGCCTGCGTGATCTGTGCGTGCCGGGCCACGCGGATATCGAATTTCAGATTGCCGCTCACCTGCACATTGCTGGCGCCAATCGCCATCAGCCGCTCGGCATCCTCTTCGCTCTGCGCCAGCACCAGTGCGGTCGGACTCAACAGCTTCCGCCATAATCCGCGCAGCCGCAGATACCGAGGCCACGAGCGATCGGAGATGCGGGCGTTCACTACCGCAATCGGAACATGCGCCCTGTGGCATTCATGCAGCATGCGCGGCCAGAATTCCGTCTCCAGCAGGACCAGCAATTTCGGTTTGAGCACGCGCAGATAGGCGCGAACGGCAAAGGCGAAGTCCAGAGGAAAATAAAAGACGTTATCCGCGCCGAAGCGGTCGCGGGCGATCTTCTGGCCGGTCCGGGTGGTCGTCGAGACCACCACGCGATGTCCCGTTGCGCGCACACTCAGCTGAGCGATGAGGCTGCTCGCTGCCAGCACCTCGCCGACAGAGACCGCGTGGAGCCAGATCACCGGCCGCGTATTGTGTTTTCGCAATCTGCTGGGGACGAACCCCAGCCGTTCGCTCAGCCCCTCGCGATATTTCCCGCCGGTCAGCATGCGGAATATCCAGTACGGCGAGCCGATCAGGAGGACCAGAAATAAGGCGACGCTGTACAGAACGAACATCCGCTAACGATTCCCTCTTTACTCAAGTCTCAAGCGAAGATGATAATCGTGCAGAGCCACATGCGCTTGCCTTCTTTCATTTTTCCGCTCCTGGCGCTCACGCTGGCTACCCCAGGACTCATCGCGTCGGACCATCCGCTGCCCCCAGTTCAGGACGCCTCCAAGTACGCCGCCTACGACGCCCACCCCGACGAAAACGTGGTGATTGCCGCCGAGCCCTTCGAAACCAAAGAGAAGATGAAGTACTTCCGCATCGATTACCTCAAAAACTATTTCATGCCCATCCGTATCATCGTCACCAACAATGGCGACAAGGCGGTTTCGCTGGAACAGGCCCGCATCGACTTCATTACTACCAACGGCGAACGGGTGCCCGCCGCCGAACCGGAAGATGTCGAGCGCCGCATGACCCATGTGAGCAACACCGGGAAAAAAGTCCCCATGCCTCCGCCTCTGCCTCCCATGGGGGGCAAGCCGAAGACCCCCGACGCCAAGATCGAGCAGGACTTCAAAGAATTTGAGTACGCCGACATCACCGTCCCGCCCCACACCACCAAGGCCGGATTTCTCTTCTACGATATGCAGGGACTGGGCGGCAATCCTCTACGTGGAGCAAAACTCAGCTTCCGTAAGGTGCAAGACGCCGACGGCAAGCAGTTCTTCCCCTACGACATCCTATTCGACAAGTTTTTAGACGCGCAGAAAGGCAGCATGCAGTAGGCTCAAACGCCCTTCTTCTGCGGCTCCCAGACGTACTTATGAATCTGCAGGCTGAGCCGGGCATTCAGCCCGTCGGCCAGCATCCACTCCACCAATTCGCGCGGGTCGAGCAGGCAGTTGGCTGTGCTGCGCTCCGGTGACGGCGTCTTCGTAAACGCTGGCGACAGCAGAATCTGCCCCACACGCCCTTCGAGAGCATTGTTACGGATGAACTCCCGCGCGTATTCGTAATCGTCGCGGTCGGTGATCACGAACTTCAGCTCGTCGCGCTCGGTCAGCGCAGCCAGGTTAGACATGCGAAAGCGCCCCGCCTCGCCCGAGCCGGGACACTTCACGTCAACGATCTTGTGCACAGCTTTGGGAACGTTCTCGACCGGCCGCTCGCCGCTGGTCTCGATCATCAGTTCGTAGCCATCTCTGAGTAGCCGCTCCATCAGCGGAATCAGCTCGCGCTCCTGCAGCAGCGGCTCGCCGCCGGTGAACTCCACCAGCTTCACGGGAGCCAGCTTTGCCACTTCCGCGACCACCTCGTCCTCGCTCAGCTTGTAGCCGCCGGTAAAGGTGTATTCCGAGTCGCACCACGAGCAGCGCAGGTTGCAGCCAGCCAGCCGCACAAAGATGCACGGCACGCCGGCGAAGCTCGATTCGCCCTGGACGGACTTGTAAATTTCGATCAGGTACAAGGGTGACTCGTATAAACGCGTTCAGTCGCTATTCGTAGTACGTAGCAGTCGTGGTGTCAGTCTCGTAAATGGTGCAGTCCTTCACGCGCACGCGGCCGCTGGTCATCGATTCCAGCTGCTCATTCGTCTCGTCGTAAAAATACTTGGCCAGATTTTCAGCCGAGGGATTGATCTCGGTGAATGGCTCCAGATCGTTCAGCATTCGGTGGTCCAGCCGCTCGATCACCGGCCGCATGACATGCTTCAGGTCCTTGAAATCCAGCAGCAGGCCGGAAACATCCAGTGTCTCGCCGCGCAGCGTAATGCGGACCTTGTAATTGTGCCCATGCGGGTTTTCGCATTTGCCGCGATAATTTCGCAGATAATGGCCTGACGAAAATTCGCGTTCTACCGTTACTTCGTACATTCTTTAGTTCGACTCTCTCGGGCAATTGCGCCCTGTCTCTATTGTAACTTTTGGATGATTCAGGCTGGCCTGCGGTCGCTATTTACGCCGCGCCCGCTCGCGCTGCCGGCGTTCCTCGGCACGGCGATCCACCTGCTCGAACATCGCTGTCATCATGCCCAGCAGAGCAACCACCAGGCCGCCCAGCAGCAGAAAAAGCGAGATCGTCTTCCACAGCGAGCCGTTGCCGGGCAGCCCGGGCTGGAACTGGCTGCTCGAAAACATCATGCCGCAGGAAATCAACGCAAAAAGCAGAAGCGTTGCTGAAAGGATGTACAGATTTCGGGCCATCGATGGAGTGTTTCTTACTTCATGCTAACGGATGCCCACCAGCCCTCGCACTGACTCGATCAGCTTCTGCGGCGAATACCCCACGCCATCCTTGAAAACCATGTCCACTTTTTCGATGTCGCGGATGCTCTTCGCTGGATCGCCGTCGACCACCACCAGGTCGGCCGCCTTGCCCGCGGCAATGGTGCCGATATGCGCGTCCTCGCCCAGCCACTGCGCGCCGTTCTCGGTCGCGATGTGGATCGCCTCTTCGGACGTGAATCCAGCCTCCACCAGCAGCTCGACATTCCTCTGATCGCCAAACCCCGGCAGCACACCGCCATACCCGGTCGGATCGCAACCCGCCATCAGCAGCCCTCCCTGCTTCACAAAGTCGCGCTCGAACTGCATTTCCTGCTTCAGCAAAATTGGCCACACCGACGGCCTCGCACCCTCCGCAATCGCCGCCCGCGTGGTGACATAGTCGCCCCAGGCCTGCGGCAGCAGGGATTCACGCACCCGCATCTCTTCGTCCATCGGAGGCCGATTGGCCACAAAACTTTCGAAGATGGCCAGCGTCGAGGTAATGGCCACATGATGCGCGATGAGATCCTTGATTGTTTCCTGAATTTCCGGCCCTTCGACATCCATTTTTGAAAGCGCCACCTGCGGCGGATTTTGCCCCGGACACACGCCCGGCTTCTTCTCTGCGTAGAATTCAGTATCGACCACCAGCCCGTGCTCCAGGTTGTCGATACCCAGCGCTGCCGCCTCCTTGAATCCCACCGAGCACAGATGTCCCGTCACCTTCAGCCCTTTGGCGTGTGCATGATCGATCGCCGCCTTCAGCTCCTCTGGCGTGATGTGCATATATGCCTTGAACGAGGTCGCACCCTCAGCCGACCAGTAGTCCACTAAGCGCGCCGCATCGTCCGCGTCCTTCAGCGAATGCAGCTGCGGCCCAATCGCCGGCGAGCCTTCAAGATAAGGCCCGGTAATGAACAGCTTTGGTCCGGGAATCTTCCCCGCGTCGATCTCGTCATTCACCGAAATATCCGTGTAGGGCTCAAGGCTTCCTGCCGTCCGCGCCGAAGTCACGCCGCCGGCCAGATATAGCCTCGGAGCACTGTCCGCCATCTCGCCGTAAAGCGGCAAAAGATCGCGGCTGCCATCTGGCAGCGGATAAAAAAGATGCTCGTGCATGCCCACCAGCCCCGGAAAAACCGTCTTCCCAGCCATATCCAGCACCTTCGCATCTGGAGGAAAAGCATTGCGCAGCAGAGCGCTCTGCACGTTCACAATCTTGCCGTGATCAATGTCGATGCGCATATTCTCCCGGGCCGCCGCGCCCGTCCCATCGATCAGCCGCACATTGTTCAGCACCACCACCGGCGCATCTTCCGCGATGAACGGCTTGAGCGGATCGACCTTCGGAGCCTGTGAAAAAGCTGTAGCACTAAGAAAAACTCCACCGATCACTGCCACGGCAACGGCTCGCATCTGGTTATTCCTTATTGGGTTGAGACTATGGGACCAGTCCACTATGCCGCATCGCGCGGCACGAGTCACGGCTTCGCTGCGAAAAACTGTTCCACCGCCGCCCACTCCTGCGTGACGCGATAGGGTGGCAGGCTCTCCAGAAATACCCGGCCATACCGCTGCCGTTGAATGCGCGGATCAAGCAGCATCAGCACGCCGCGATCTTCCAGCGAACGGATCAGCCGTCCAAAGCCCTGCTTCAACGTGATCACCGCCGCCGGCACCTGATATTCAAAAAACGGGCTACCGCCGGTCTCTTCGATCGCCCGCATCCGCGCCTGCACCACTGGATCGCTGGGCACCGCAAATGGCAGACGGTCGACGATCACACAGCTCAGCGCATCGCCCTGCACATCCACGCCCTGCCAGAAGCTCGATGTGCCGAAGAGCACCGCATTCGGCGTCTCGCGAAACTCCTCCAGCAGTGCCTTGCGCGGAGCTGTCCCCTGCAGCAGCAGTGGGAAACCCACCTCGGTCAGCAGCCGGTCATAAAGATCGTGCATCTGCTGATAGCTCGTAAACAGGCAGAAGGCTCGCCCCTGCGTGATCTCCAGCATCCGCCGCATGCGTCCTGCTGCTTCTTCCTGAAAATTCGGGTCGCGTGGATCGGGCATCGCCGGAGGCAAATAGAGTAATGCCTGCTCGCCATATCGGAAGTGTGACGGAACCACCAGTTCCCGGGCATCACGCAGACCCAGCCGTTTGCGAATATGCTCGAACCCGCCCTGCACCGTGAGCGTAGCCGAGGTCAGCACCACGCTGGGGAAATTCTCGAACAGCACCTCGCCCAGCAGCCCCGACACGTCGATCGGCGTAGCCTGCAGATGCGTGCTCACCATGGCATTGCGCCCTTTGCCGCCGCGCCGCTCCAGCCAGAAGACCGTATTGCGATCCTCCGACTCCATCAAGAACTTAAGGTGCTCGCGAATGTCCGCGGTCCGCTTGCGCAGCGGGGGAGCCTCGTCCACTCCGCGCACCCGCTCCAGCTCGCCTTCCAACCGGTGCAGCCCGTTCAGCACGCCCAGATACAAATCGCCCTGTGACTCCAGGAACTCCTCGCGTCCTGCAAACTGCATGCGCCCGTCGTTGCCGGTTCCTCTTGGCAGTGCCCCGAAAAACATTCGCGCCCGCTCACGCAGAATCTGTCCCGCGCTCGAGATTCCCGCGCTCAGAGCCTGTTTAGAACGCAGCATCGATTCCAGATCGCGCACCAGCTCTTCAAAGCGGACATTGCTGAGATTGATGCCAAAGTAGCTCGAGGCCACGTCCTCAAGCTCATGCGCCTCATCGAAAATCACCACTCCCGCTTCAGGCAGCACACCGGCATCCGGCGCGGCGCTCGCCTGCCGCTTGATGGCCAGATCGGCAAAGAAAAGGTGATGATTGACGATGACGATGTCGCTCTCCGCCGCCTTGCGCCGCATCTCGGTAATGAAGCAGCGCTGATAGTCCGGGCAGCTCTGCCCCAGGCAGGCTTCGCCGCGCGCATCCAGCTTCGCCCACAGCTGGCTCGTCTCGGGTAGATCGTCAATCTCCGCGCGGTCGCCGGTCTCGGTCGTCTTCTCCCAGTCGGCAATCGCCTGATACTGCGATATCTCCTCCAGCCCGGAAAGAATCGGCTGGCTGCGCAGCGCATACAGCTTATGCCGGCAGAGATAATTCGCGCGCCCCTTCATGTAGCAGGTCTGCAGCGGACCGAGCAGCGATTCGAGAAAGGGAATGTCTTTGAAGAACAGCTGCTCCTGCAGGTTCTTGGTTCCGGTCGAGATGATCACCCGGCGTCCCGTTTTCCCTGCAGCCCGCAGCGCCGGCAGCAGGTAAGCCAGCGTCTTGCCGGTGCCCGTCCCGGCCTCGACAATCAGGTGACGGTTTTCATCCAAAGCCCGCTCCACGGCCTGCGCCATCTCCAGCTGCCCCTTGCGGAATTCGTATGGCAATGGCGAGCGCGACAGCACTCCACCCGGCGCAAAAAAGTCATAGAGCGACGGAAGAGAAGGTGCGGTTTGTAACGTGGAGGACACTTCTCTTACAGAATATCTGGTGGGCCGCAGACCGCATCCGCACGATAGAATAAGAACAGGCCACAATCGGCCCCACTATTCGAGATTCGCGGCATTTGCCGCTGAGGGACGAATCCGGTCCCCGTCAGGTCGGCAAGCAAGTTGAAAAAATCCAAACACATGTCTTCGCGGAATCGGCTGGGCACGGCGGAGTCCGCCGGCCAGCCCATCTTCGCCATCGTCGGCCGCCCCAATGTGGGCAAGTCCACGCTCTTCAATCGCCTTACCGGCTCCCGCCGCTCCATCGTCGGCGATGAGCCCGGCATCACGCGTGATCGCATCTACGGCGAGGTTCACTGGGCGGGCAGGACTGCGCGCCTGGTCGACACCGGCGGTATCGTGCCCGATGACGAAGCGCTGATCCCGTCGGAAATTTACCGGCAGGCCAAGGTGGCACTCGACGAAGCCGAGGCAGTCGTCATGGTCGTCGATGGACGCACCGAGCTCGCCTCACCCGATCTCGACCTCGCCCGCATCCTGCTGCGCTCCGGCAAGCCGCTTTTTCTGGCCGTGAATAAGATCGACACCGAGGCCATGGACGCCGCGGCGGAAAATTTTCGCCGGCTGGGCATCAAAAATCTCGTCGCCATCTCCGCTGAACATGGCAACGGCATCGGCGATCTGCTCGACGAAGTCTTCGCTGTACTCAACTTCCCTGAAACGCAGCCCGAAGAAGAAGCCCCTGTAGAAGACGAACCCGTGGAGTCGGAGGAAGGCGAATCACTCCACCGCACCCACGGCGAATACCAGCAGCGCGAGACGCGCATGGCCATCATCGGCCGCCCCAACGTCGGCAAATCCACGCTGCTCAACGCGCTCACCAATTCAGACCGCGCCATCGTCTCACCCATCGCGGGAACCACACGCGATGCTGTCGATGAAGTCGTCGAGTATCAGGGACAGACGCTGCGCATCATCGATACTGCCGGCATCCGTCGCAAAGGCAAGACCAACCTCATGGCGGAAAAACTCTCCGTCGTCATGGCCCGCCGCCATCTCGAAGCTGCCGACGTCTCGCTGCTGGTCATCGACGCAGTCGAAGGTGCCACCGCCTCCGACGCCACCATCGGCGGCTACGCGCACGAGAGTGGACGCTCAGTAGTCATCGTCGTCAACAAGTGGGACCTCGTCACCACCGGACGCACCGACGGCAAACCTCCCGCCGACCGCGAGATATTCGAAGAGCAGCTGCGCCGCCATCTGAAATATCTGAATTATGCGCCGGTCGTTTTCATCTCCGCCGCACACGCCAAGCAGGACAGCCGCAGCCTCAACCGCCTGCTCGACACCGCCATTCGCGTGGCACAGGAGCGCCGCAAACGCGTCTCCACCGGCCAGATGAATCGCTTCCTGGAGCAGATCGACTTCCAGCGCGCGCCCGTGCCCATGGCCAACCGGATGCGTATCTTCTACATGACGCAAGCTGCTGTTGCGCCGCCGACCTTCGTTCTCTTCACCGATCGCGATGTGAAGCTGCACTTCTCCTTCGAACGCTTTCTCGAAAACCAGATTCGCGAGTCGTTCGGCTTCGAAGGGTCACCTATCTGGTTCAAGCTTCGCCCGCGTAATAAGAAAACTCCGGAGAAGTAGGCTAGCCTAGCAGCATCGATCGTTCGACGAGAGGCAGCCTATGAACGTCTTCGCTCGCGGCATGAGCAGGGTTAAGAGTACCGGCGAAAGCCTGGCACAGGATTTCGCATACGCACTTCGCCAGCTGCGCAGGTCTCCCGTCTTTTCTCTTACCGTCATCGCCACGCTCGCACTGGGAGTGGGAGCCAACGCCGCCGTCTTCAACCTGCTGCGCGCCGTCGTCTATCCAACCCTGCCCGTTCCTGCGCCGCAAGAGATTTTCGTGCTTCACGGTATCCGCACGCCGAACGATCAGGCCTGGCTCTACTCTGAGCCAGCATTTGAGCGTTTGCAGCAGGCGTCTTCAAATCGAACCGCCATCGCCGCACATACCTATCTTCAGGAAGCCAATCTCGCCGAGCACAACGGCGGCGAAACCACCCGCGCAACCCTGCAATTGGTCTCGACAAATTTCTTCTCCGTTCTCGCCGTGACGTCTTCGCTGGGAAGAACGCTCACCGCTGCGGACAACAATCCCTCACCATCCGGCTGGCCCATCGTGCTTCGCTACGGATTCTGGCAGCAGCATTTCGCCGCTGATCCGTCAGTAGTGGGCCGCTCTCTTGCTTTGAATGGAACGCAAGTTGTCATCGCGGGCGTCGCGCCCCGCGAGTTCTACGGCGTGATCCCGGGAGAAGCGCCTGACTTCTGGCTGCCGCTCGCAGCTCAGCATGACGTCCGCTACGTTGGCCCCTTCGATTCGCTTGGTCCGGAAGCTGGCGTGAGCCTCGGCGAACCGTATCGAGATCAGGCCGCGCTCTTTTGGCTCACACTCGTCGCTCGCGTGCCGCGAGGCAGCGCTTCTGCAGCTGTGGCTCATTGGGATGCAGCCTTCGCGTCGGACCGTGAGCTTTATGCGAAGTTTGCGTCCGGAGAAAAAGCCGCGGAGTCGCGTAACAGCCGCTTCACGCTTCTGCCCGCAGCGCGCAGTGAAAGCCCGTTCGCCGATCATTATTCGGAGCCGCTCTTTGTCCTCATGGGCCTGGTCGCCCTGCTGCTCCTGATCGCATGCCTGAACCTCGCCAACCTGCAGCGCACCCGCGTGCTGTTGCGCCTCCATGAGTTCGCGATTCGCGCAGCTCTCGGCGTAAGCAAGCTTCGTGTAGTGCAGCAACTGCTGATGGAAGGCGCATTGTTCGCCGTCTGCGGTGGCGTGGCTAGCCTGCTGGTGGCGCGTATCGCGGATCAGGCTCTGTTGCACTGGTCCACGCAGGATGATGCAGCCTTGAGCCTGCATTTCGGATCGGACGTATACCTCTTCTGCCTCGCGCTGTTGTTGCTGGCCGTCGCCTTTTTCCAAATATTCCCCGCACGGCAGCTGATCTTCGGTGGCACGCTGCCGCAGGCAAGCCTTGCCTCCCGGCGTGGAGTGCTCGGCAACGAACACAACCGCTCTGCGCATATCATGCTCGCTGCGCAGATCGCGCTCTGCCTGGTGTTGCTCAGCCTGGCATCGATGTTTCTCCGCACCCTATTGAACCTGAATACCCTCGATGCCGGCCTCGACCGTGGACACCTCGTCACCGTGCGCTTCGACTTCCACAGCATCAACTATGACGATGCGAAACGCGCTGCGCTCTACCCGCTGATGACGGACCGCATCCTGGGTCTGCCCGGAGTGCGCGCTGTGGCATTGGATCTTTGCCCGCCGCCCAACTGCCTGTGGAACACACCGATTCACGCAGCAGCTATGCCGGATGCCGCGCAGCGCCTCTCAGAGGCGCATCAGGACAATGTAGGGCCCGGTTATTTTCAAGCCATGGGCATGTCCATGCTGCGCGGACGCGAGTTCAATAGCGGAGACCGTCCACAGACCGTGCCGGTGGCCATCGTCAATCATGCTTTTGCGGCAAAGCTTTTCGGTCCCTATGAGACGCCCATCGGCCATCGATTCGGCTTTGGCGAAGCCCCATCTGATTCCACCTACCTGATCGTCGGCGAGATCGCTGACGCGCGCGTCGGCGACCTTCGTTCGCCTGCAGAGCCAATGATCTATCTCGCACTGTCGCAGCAAAACCCGGGCCGGGGCAGCCTGGAAATCCGCACCGTGGGCGCGCCGCAAACAATGGTCGCGGCGATTCAGTCGGCACTGCGCAGCGTTGACGCGCAGCTTCCAATTACGGAAATCATGCCGCTCGATGCTGCATATGCGCGGACGCTCACCACCGAACAATTGTTAGCACGGCTCGCCTCGGCTTTCAGCCTGCTAGCGCTTTCTCTTGCGGCAATCGGCATTTACGGAGTGCTCGCCTTCCGGGTTGCGCGCCGCACCGGCGAGTTCGGAGTGCGCATGGCACTGGGCGCCACGCGATCGGACATCCTGCTGCTCATTTTGAGCCAGGCCTTTCGCGTAGCCACAGCCGGCATAGTCGCGGGCATACTGCTGGCCGCTTTCTGCGCCCACGTTCTGCACGCATTGCTTTTCGGGATAGGCAATGCCGGAGCTACATCATGGCTGGCTTCCAGCCTGGTGCTCGCCGCTGCCAGCCTCCTCGCGGCGTACCTGCCGGCGCGTCAAGCCGCCCGCACCGAGCCGATGGCAGCTCTCCGCATGGAGTGACCGAGTCTGTCCGCAAGGCCGGTCCCTATAATGAAAAGAACAGCTCATGATGCACATTCGTCCCGCCATTGCTGCCGATATTCCGCTGATTCGCGCGCTCATTCAGGAGCTCGCCGAGTACGAGCGCGAGCCGGATTCAGTCCACATCACCGAAGAACAGTTGCTGCGCGACGGCTTCAGCAACCATCCGGAAGACGGCCGCTACTTCGAGTGCCTCATCGCGGAAATCAATGGCATACCGGCCGGGTTTGCTCTCTATTTCCCCATTTACTCCACCTGGCGCGGCCGCAGCCTGCATCTTGAAGATCTGTTCGTTCGTCCTCAGTTCCGCGGACATGGTGCCGGCAAGGCCCTGCTTCGTCACATCGCTGGGATCGCTATCGAGCGCGGCTGCGCACGTCTCCAGTGGGATGTGCTCGAGTGGAACAAGCCGGCCATCGATTTCTATCGCAGCCTCGATGCCGCTATGCTCGACGACTGGCGTCGCATGCGCGTGACGGATGATGCGCTAGCCAAGCTTGCCGCTATCGAAGCAAAGGTAGAGGCATGAACATTCGCGACAAAATCCGCGTGATCGGCGGAGGCCTTGCTGGCCCTGAAGCCGCCCTCATCGCAGCGCGCCTCGGCTGCGAAGTCGATCTCTACGAAATGCGCCCTGTGCGCAACACGCCCGCACACCAAACGTCGGACTTCGGCGAGCTCGTGTGCTCCAACTCTCTCAAGTCCGAAAGCGAAAACACCGCGCCCTGGCTCCTCAAGCAGGAGATGCGCCGTGCCGGTTCGCCGCTGCTTGCCTGCGCCGATATCAGCGCCGTTCCGGCGGGGCACGCCCTCGCTGTCGATCGCGTCGAGTTCTCGCGGCTCATCGAAGCTGCCATCGCCGCCGAGCCGCGCATCCGCGTGCACCGCGAAGAAGTCACCGCAGCTCCATCCGGATGACGGCATCACCATCATCGCCAGCGGACCGCTGACTTCGTCGGCCTTATCGAATGAAATCGCCCGCCTCACCGGCAGCGAGCACCTCGCCTTCTACGACTCCATCAGCCCCATCGTCGATGCCGATCGCATCGACATGGAGCGCGTCTACTTCGCCGCCCGCTACGACAAAGGCACCGCCGACTACATCAACTGCCCCATGAACGAAAGAGGAGTACGACGCCTTCTATGACGCGCTCGTCTCCGCCGAGCAGGTGAAGGAAAAGGAGTGGGAGAAACTCGACTACTTCGAAGGCTGCCTGCCCATCGAAGAGCTGGCACGCCGCGGCCGCGACACTCTGCGCTTCGGCCCCATGAAGCCCGTCGGCCTGCGCGACCCGCGCACCGGCAAGACGCCATGGGCCGTGGTACAGCTCCGCTGCGAAAATCTGCGCGCCGACTCCTACAACCTCGTCGGCTTTCAGAACCACCTCAAGTATGGGGAGCAGGCCCGCATCCTGCGCATGATTCCCGGCCTCGAAAACGCGAAGTTTCTCCGCTACGGCCAGATTCATCGCAACACCTACATCCAGGCGCCGCGCGTGCTCACCGAAACACTGCAGATGCGCGAGCACCCAAACATCTTCTTCGCCGGACAGCTCTCCGGAGTCGAGGGCTACACCGAATCCATCGCCACCGGCATGCTCGCCGGCATCTTTGCCGCAGCACATGCTCAGGGCCTGCGGCCCATCCCGGCACCACGCCAGACGGCCCTCGGCTCGCTCGTCCACTACATCACGCATGCCGAGGGTAAGCGCTTCGACCCGGCAAATATCACTTTCGACCTGCTGGTTCCGCTCGAAGAAGAAACCCGGAAGAAGATCCGCGACAAGCGCGAACGCCATCGGATCGTCTGCGAGCGCGCCCTCGTAGCCTTCGATCAGTGGTGGTCGAGTCTACACGCAGGAAGTCTGGCCGCTCCCACCCCTGTCTGACCTTTCCGTTTTATTTTCTTTATCTTCGCAGTCAAACCTCGCACCGAAGGAGTAGAATCCCCGTCGCGCTAGCTGCGTGATTTCTACCGACCTCTTACGCTCCTGTGCCGGCACAGCTTGGCGCCTTATGTCGTGGGAGGATCCTATGCACATCACTCGATACGCGACCCTGCTTTCCGTATTTACAGCCCTGGGTCTGCTGGCGGGATGCCAGCGCCACTCCAACAAAGAAACCTACTACTTGGTTTCGAACAATCTCAGCCTTCCCTACTGGAAGACCGCGATTGCCGGATTCAACAAGGCCGCCGCCCAGTATGACGTCACCGCCAAAGTTGTTGGCCCTGACAACTACGACGCTCAAGCCGAATCCCAGGCCTTCGACCAGGCCGTCGCCGCGCATCCGGACGGAATTCTCGTCTCGGTCGCGGACGCATCCGCCATGCAATCCCAGATCGACACTGCACTCGACAAAGGCATCCCGGTCATCACCATCGACTCCGATGCCCCGCACAGCCACCGCATCTTCTTTATCGGCACCAACAATCGCGAAGCCGGCCATCTCGGAGGCGAACGCGTCGTCGATCGCCTTGGCGGCAAGGGTAATGTTGTCTTCTTCACCATGCCCGGCCAGCCGAATCTGGACGAACGGCTGAACGGCTACATGGAAATCTTCTCCCAGCATCCGGGCATCAAGATCGCCGAGATCTTCAACATTAAAGGCGACTCCGGCAACGCGATGGACAAGACGCCGCAATACCTCGCCCTGACAGGTCCGGCCAAAATCGACGCATTCATATGTCTGGAAGCCGCGGCGGGTAAAGACGTAGGCGAAATCCTCAAGCGCGACAAGGCCACCGATCGTCTGCTAATAGCTATGGACGTCGATCCTGACACCCTGGCGCTCATCAAAGACGGTGTTATCGACGCCACGATAGCCCAGAAACCCTACACCATGGCGTTTTACGGCCTGAAGGCGCTCGACGAAATCCATCATTATCCGGTCAAGAACCTGCGTACCGCCGACTACGCCGTCGACACCTTTTCACCATTTCCGGCATTCGTCGACACGGGAACCGCGCAGGTCGATAAGGGCAATGTCGATATCTTCGCCGCCTCCGCCTCGGCGGCTCAACAGCAATAACCGTGAAGGCAGAAGCCTAGAGAAGACCTCGAGCAGAAAGGAGCCGTCGGGCAGCAAACCGTTGATCATCGCGCACCGGCTGAGCAGCCGCCCTTTCTGTCGTTGAGCGGGTTAAGATAGATGGTTATGGCTGAAACCCGCACTCGCGCCGTAGTTTGCCTCTCCGGAGGCATGGATTCAGCCGTGTGCGCAGCACTTGCAGCACGCGACTGCGACGCCTATGCTCTCCATTTCAGTTATGGACAGCGCACCGAAGAGCGCGAGCTACGGAGTGCTCGTGGAGTCGCGAAAACCCTGGGATTCAAAGACTTCCTGCACCTGAAGATCGACATCTTCCGCCACATCGGCGGCTCCGCCCTCACCGATGCCTCGATCGCCGTACCCAATGCGCCGGAGCATGAGCCCATCGGGAATTCCGTTCCGGTGACCTACGTCCCCTTCCGCAACGCACATTTCCTCTCCGCCGCGGTGAGCTGGGCCGAGGTGCTGGATGCGAAAACCATCTTTATCGGCGCCGTTGAACAAGACAGCTCCGGCTACCCCGACTGCCGACCCGCCTATTACGAGGCCTTCCAACAGCTGATCCGCACTGGAACGAAAGAGGGAGACATCAAAGTCGCTACTCCGCTCATCCATATGCGCAAGAAGGAGATCATCGCTCTGGGCCTTGAACTGAATGCGCCATTCAATTTAACGTGGTCGTGCTATTCGGGCGCAGAAAAAGCATGTGGCGTATGCGATAGCTGCGTCCTCCGTCTGCGGGCCTTTCACGAGGCGGGCTTATCGGATCCAATCCCCTACGCCGCCGGAAAACCATAAACCGGAAGCGCTTACGCTTATATGATCGTCGCCGCGGACCCTGTATCCGCACAGCCGGTCGAGAATGAAACGCCCAGGAAAGAAGCCAAGGAGATAAAGACCATGGGAGCGAAAACAATGCACAAAATCAAAATCTGGCTGACGCTGGCGCTCATCGCCGTGACCATGCCTCTCGCAGCGCCCTCGCTTTTGGCGCAGGACACCGGCAAAATGCACGGTCACGTTCAGGATCCGACGGGAACTCCGCTGAAGGGCGGCAGTGTCATCCTCTCGACGGACAGTGGAAAGACCGCGAAGTACACCTTCACGACCGATAGCAATGGCGACTACAAGGGCGACGGAATCGCACCCGGCACCTACCAGGTGATCTTTCGCAATCCCGATACACCAGCCGATAAGATCGTTGATGAATTCAACGACGTGAAGGTCACGGCCGGCAACGATACGCTGCAGGACTTCGACATGACCCGCCAGGAATACATGTCGAAACTGACCCCCGAACAGCGCAAGCAGGCTGAAGCGTTGAAAGCCAAAAATGCAGAGGCGCTCAAGGAAAACTCTGTCATCAAAAACCTCAACGCCGACCTCAAGGAAGCCCGCCAGGACAACCACGACAAAAATTTTGCGGCGTCTGAAACCTTGATGCTTAAAGACACCCAAGCCAAGCCCGATGCGGCCGTCCTGTGGGTTGAATTGGGTATCGCGCAGAAGGGTCTCAAGAAGAACGATGACGCTGTCACCTCCTTCCAGAAAGCCATTCAGCTGGACAGTGCCGGCGGCAAACCAAATCCCGATGTTGAAGCGGCAACCAACGATTCGTTGGGTGAAGTTCTAGCCGCGACAGGAAAGATTCCTGAAGCCCAGGCCGCCTACGAAGCTGCGGCAAAAGCAGACCCGAAGAGCGCCGCAATGCACTATTCCAACGAAGCCATCATGATGGATCGCGCGGGCAACATCGACGCCACAGTAGAGGCTGCGGACAAGGCCATCGCTGCCGATCCCACCAAGCCGATTCCGTATTACCTTAAAGGTAAGGCGCTCATCAACAAGGCTACCGTCGATCCGAAAACGAACAAGATCGTGGCGCCTCCGGGATGCGAAGAGGCTTACCAGAAATACCTTGAGCTTGATCCCAACGGACAGTTCGCTGCGGATGCGAAGAGCATCCTCGCCGAAATGGGAACCACCGTACAGAACAAATACAAGGCCGGCAAGAAGAGCTAGCGCTGGCACTGCCCAATCAAAAAAGCGCCGCCCTATGGACGGCGCTTTTTTGCTGGAGCCGGCTGCATTCTTCCCCACGCCAATCCTTCGCGCATTCGCACTACAATCCGTTCTGTGAGTCTTTCCTCCTCAATTGATAAGGTGCTCAGCTACTCGGAAGCAGCAGCTGTCGTTCTCGATCACGCGCAGAGTTTGAGCGTGAACCGGCCGCAAAGCCACGCTGTTCCCCTCACGAATAGCCTCGACCGCATCCTCGCGGAACGAATCGTCGCAGATCGCGATCAGCCTCCATTTGCCCGCTCCACACGCGATGGATTCGCCTGCCGTACTGCCGATCTTGATCCTTCACGGCCCCTCAAGATCATCGGCCAGCTGCGCAGCGGGCAAATCTGGTCTGGAGCGCCATTAAAATCCGGTGAAGCTCTCGAGATCATGACCGGAGCACCGGTTCCGGACAGCTGCGACTGTGTGGTCATGATCGAACATGTCATCGTCGAAGATGGTTACGTCAGGCCGGCCTCGAATCGCGGATGGGTGGCCGGCGAAAACATCGTCCCACGCGGAGCTGAGGCAAAAGCCGGAAATACCTTGCTTGTCCCCGGCGTACATATTCAGCCTCCGCATATTGCCGTAGCCGCTGCATGCGGCCGCCACACCGTCTCGGTCTATTCGCGCCCTCGCGTTGCCATCCTGTCCACAGGAGACGAACTGGTCGGGCTCGACCAATCCCCGCTTCCATATCAGATCCGCAACTCCAACAGCTGTTCGCTCGCTGCTCAGGTGATTCGCGCCGGGGGCGAGCCCGTCGTCCTGCCTTCCGTCCCGGATCAACTTGCGGCGATCGAAGCATCCCTCCGCCGGGTCCAGCCATGCAATCTGATCCTGCTCTCCGGAGGTGTATCCATGGGCAAATATGATTTTGTTGAGCAGGCCCTCGCTAATCTGGAAGCAGAGTTCTTTTTCACCGGCGCGCGTATCCAACCTGGCAAACCCGTGGTTTTTGGACAAATGCCTATAGCCAGCGGATACCGGTATTTCTTCGGGCTTCCCGGCAATCCTGTTTCCACCATGGTCACCTTTGCGCTTTTCGTCGCGCCCATTCTCGGAGCTATGGCCGGAAAAAGCCCGGAGTCCTGCCAGCCAGACTTTCGCCAGGGCCGGCTCGAGGCTGGCATCGAAGTGAAGCCGGGGCTTACTCGTTTCCTTCCCGCTCTATCTATCTCAACCATTGAAGGCACGCTGGTAAAGCCGCAGCACTCGCAAGGCTCGGGAGATATCGCCGCAGCAGCCGGATCGAATTGCTTCATCGTGGTTCCGGATGGAATCGCCAAACTCGCTGCGGGCGACCCAGTCACACTGCTGCATCTCTGATCGCGGCCAATCCTGTAACCTGAATCCGATGAGTAAGCTTTCCCACTACGACAGCGAAGGGCAGGCCCACATGGTCGATGTGAGCAACAAGCCCTCGACCCGCCGGGAAGCCAGCGCCTACGCATTTGTGGCTCTGTCTCCCGAGGTGTTGGCAGCGCTGCCCGCAAACCCCAAGGGCAATCCGCTGGAGGTAGCAAGATTCGCAGGCATTCAGGCGGCCAAGCGCACCGCCGACCTGATTCCTATGTGCCATCCGCTGCCGCTGAGTTTTGTCGATGTCAATGCGAGCATCGTCGACGGCGGCATCGAAATTCGCACCACCGCCGCCACCACTGCGGGCACCGGTGTGGAGATGGAAGCTCTCACCGCGGCCTCCGTCGCCGCACTCACCATCTACGACATGTGCAAGGCACTGGATAAAGGCATCGTCATCCGCGAAATTCTTCTGCTCAAAAAAACCGGCGGGAAGAGCGGCGGCTATTCCGCCGCTCGCTGACCGGCCTCACCGTCTCCTCCCGACTCGAGTAGTTAGCTCGGCTGAAGGTCGAATGCCGCACGCGGCTCGCCGTCCATATAAAAAGGCACTGAAGCATGTTCATGCACGATACGCCATGACCCTTCTTGGCGGCCCAGGCAAACCGTCCATCGCATCCAGAAACTGATGTGACGACCTGCCGCGGCCTTAGGATTTCCGTTCAACTGAAGATACCCATAGCAGAAGGCGGAATCGCCGCTCACCGTAACCTTCAGGTCGCGTGGCACGATTTCGACTGGCCCATCCCAGCTGTCCAGCCAGTTCTGCTTTTCCTGGACATCGATGCCGCGATGCAGCAGCGGCGGCGCAAGGTTGTAGATAGCGGCGTCCGGCACAAACTGCGCCGCAATAGTGGCTGCGTCCTTGTCATGGTGGGCCTGATGAATACGTGCGAGGAGAGCCCGGATGTCGCTCTCGTCCTGTGAAATCTGGTCCAATGCAGCGTCGTCGGTCAGGGTTGCGGTAGACATGGCGTTTGCTCCTTTTGATTGATTGGTCTGAAAAGCAATTCCAGATAACGGCGGAGATGATCGAGACACTCGGCAGCGATTTCAGGCCCATGCTGAGCCTTGGCTAGAATGAACGCTCCCTGAATCACGGCCTGCGTGTAAAGGGCGAGGCTCCGCGCGGTCCACGACGCATCGGTCCCATATAAGCGAATGGCCTCTGCGATGTCCGGTTCTAGAGTGGCCGCGTGCCCGCTGATGCACTCTTCACAAATCTTGCGAATGGCAGGATACGTCTCGTAGGTCTCCTGAACCATGGTTCCCAGCAGGCAGGTGAAATCGGGCAACTCCCCGCGCAGGATGGCCTTGCGGAAATCCACATAAGCCAACAGCCGGTCAACCGGGTCGGCCGGAAGATGATAGGACGCCGCAGCAAAAAGCGCGTCGGCCCTCGCGGAAAAATACCCGGCTGCGGCAATCGCCAGCTCTTCCTTGCTCGAGAAATGATGGAAAAAAGCGCCCTTGGTCACCCCAGCAGCACTGCAGATGTCGTCCACGGTAGTTGCCGAGTAGCCCTGCGTCCGGATCGTCGCCAATGCGGCATCGAGAATTCTGGTTTTGGCTTCGCCTTTGGGAACCGGCTTTCGCGCTGCTGTCTCCATAGCCAGAAACGGTACCAACCAGTTGGTATGCACGTCAACACATTTTCGAATGAGAGCTGCATGTGCGTGCTAACAGCGATTTAGGCGGAACTACACCGCGACGGCCAGATACACCCCGAACCATTGCTGCTCATCGGTCCAGCAGCGGCTCATCGCGAATCCTGCCCGCTCCGCGATCCCGGAAATGCTCGCAGCGGTGAACTTGTAGCTGTTTTCCGTGTGGATGGTTTCGCCCCGCAAGAACTTCACCTCGAGTTCGAGCGCGGGAATCGCCACATGTTGTCCGATCAGACTTTCCAGATGCATCTCGATGCGAGACTGCTCCTGGTTCCAGCGCGCGCGATGGCGGAACAGCCGGAGATTGAAATTGGCTCCCAGCTCACGATTGATCCGCTCCAGAATGTTCTTGTTAAAGGCAGCGGTCACGCCAGCCTGATCATCATAGGCGGGTACCAGCACCGAGCGTTCCTTCACACGATCTGCGCCCAGCAGCAGATGGTCCCCCGGCGAAAGCCTGCGCCGGACCTCGCGCAATACCTGCACTGCATCTGAGGGTTCGAAATTGCCGATGCTGGAGCCGATGTACAGCACCAGCCGCTGTTGACTCTCCGCGGGAATCTCTGCGATGCCCTCGGTGTAGTCGCCCACTCGCGAAATGACATTGACACCGGGAATCTCCGCTGCGATGCGCTGTTCCGCGGCAGCCAGCGCGCTCTCCGAAACATCGATCGCGATGTAGTCCACGGCGCCCTGCCGCCGCACGGCTGCCTGTAACAGCAGCCCTGTCTTGGTCGCGGTGCCCGCGCCCAGCTCGATCATCTTGAGCCCGCGTCCATTGGCCGCGGCAGCCAGGATATCGTCGCCATACTGCGCGAAGATCGCCCGCTCGGTCCGGGTTAGGTAGTACTCCGGCAGCTCGGTAATCGCCTCAAAGAGCTCCGAGCCCTTCTGGTCGTAGAAAAGCCAGGGACACAGCGTCTTGGGAACGGCCGTGAGACCGCGATAGACCTCCGCACCTATCGGTGTGAGCGCCGCGTCCGGAAGCGAGCAAATCGGTGAAACGCTATGCATAAGGGCCCCAAAATATTTCTTTGTTGGTTGGATCTCAGCGATCGGCCAGACGGATGCCGGAAAAATGCCACCGCGTCGCCGGAGAGAAGAAATTGCGGTAGGTGCCGCGAATGTGGGATGCGGGAGTCACGGCCGATCCGCCGCGCAGCACCATCTGGTTGCACATGAACTTGCCGTTGTATTCACCCAGAGCACCGGGCAAAGCGGAGAAGCCGGGATAGCCGAGATAGGCGCTGGCTGTCCATTCCCACACATCGCCGAACATCTGCTGCAGACCATCTCCAACCGGAGCAGCCGCCGGATGCAGCGACCCGGTTTCGAGAAAGTTCCCTGCCATAGATACACCAGACGCGGCAACTTCCCACTCCTGCTCGGTCGGCAGACGCTTCCCCGACCAGCGGGCGAAGGCATCGGCCTCGAAATAGCTCACGTGGCAGACGGGTGTAGCCAGAAGCTGATCTAGAGGCGCCGGTCCACGCAAAGTGTAGACCTGCCAATCGGCATTCTCGCCCTGGAACCAGTAGAGCGGAGCCTTCCACTCCTGAGTTTTTACCGTATCCCAGCCCTCGGAGAGCCAGAGCTCCGCTCGCTCATACCCGCCATCACGCATGAAGTCCAGATATTCGCCGCAGGTTGCCAGGCGCGAGGCCAGAGCATAAGGCTCAAGGTAGTGCTTGTGCCGGGGCTGCTCGTTATCGAAGCAAAACCCAGAGCCCCGGTAGCCGATCTCGACCAGCCCTCCAGGGTGCGCGACCCATTGTATTGACGAAGCCGCGCCTTCCCCGCCGGGAAGAACTCCGGATTGATACGCCGGATGCAGGGGGTTCGACCAGAAGGCATTCTTGGCGTCGTAAGCCAGCAACTCCTGGTGCTGCTGCTCGTGATGCAGGCCGAGAATCAGGCGTCGCTGCACCTCATCCGGCATTCCACCCTCGATCAGGCGTTGCATCCCCGCTTCCACATGGCGGCGATAGTCGAGGATCTCCTGCACTTCCGGCCTGGAGAAAGATGCACGCAGTTTTTTCTGGGGCTGGTCGGATACGGCGTTGTAGTAGCTGTTGAAAAGCCAGAGGAAGTCGGGATGAAAAGGACGGTAGCCAGGCAGAAACTCCGACAGGATGAAGGTCTCGAAGAACCACGTCGTATGCGCCAGGTGCCACTTGGCCGGGCTGGCCTCGGGACACGATTGCACCATCATGTCTTCCGGGGTGAGCGGCTCGCAGAGGGCTTCCGTCTGCTGCCGCACCGTACAAAACTGCTGCAATTGGCCTTCGAACAGGGCTCCCGGGACAGGGTCTGCCACAGGGCTGGTGGGTCGATTCATCAATGTACGATCCTCTTTCAGGGTTAGAGAGCCGCCAGCGTTTCCTGTTGCCCGCAAGATTACTATGGGATGAAGCGAGGCGGGAAGAAGTTACCATGATTTTTCGCCCCGCTGGATTGAGGTCCCGTGTTGCGTCTTCCGGCACCTACCGGGCGTCTATCCTGCAACTTCTTCTTTCCCGAAGCGCCGTACAGGTTGGATCACCGAATCCGCTCAAATGGAGTCTCAAAAGAAGCAGATGGATTCACTTATGAAAGCCCCACATCGCGCATCTGTCTTGCTGATCTCCGCTGTTTTCTGCCTTACGCTGGCTTGGGCTCAGGACGGCCCACCACCAGGCGGTGGGCAAGGCCCGGGCGGGGGCCAGAGGATGGCGGCTTTAGCCGAACATGGCGTCCAGGGGACCGTGACCGCCATCGCCAGCGGTGAGATCACCGTCAAGACTGAGGATGGCGCGACCTACAAAATCGAGACCGGAGCCAATACCCACTTCCGCAAGCAGCGCGATCAGATTGCAATCACCGATATCCACGTAGGCGACATGGTCGGAGCCTTCGGCGACAAGGACGAGAAAGCCAGGACGCTCGGCGCCATCGCCGTGATGGTCATCGACAAAGAACAATACCAGAAGGCTCGCGCCGACTTCGGCAAGACATGGACTGCCGGTTCCGTTCAATCGATCGACGAGACCAAAATCACAATTAAGCGTCCGGACAACGTCGTGCAGACCATCGTCGTCGATGAAAATACCTCTTTCCGCAAGCGTCGCGACAGCATCACCCTGGCTGACATCAAGGTGGGTGACAACGTGAGTGCGCGCGGCGCCCTGCAGGGTGGAAACTTCCTGGCCACAACCCTCAGCGTTGGCGGACCCGGGGGGCCCGGCGGTCCGGGAGGCTCTCGCGGCGGTCCGCGCCCTGACGGAGCCCCGATGGCTCCCGGCTCGACTCCGCCGGCTCCCAACGGCGCAGCTACCCCCAACCTCTGATTTTTTGAAACTATGACGCGTCGCTTTATCCCTATTTCGCTGCTGCTGGCCGTGTCGCATTTTGCGTCACCTGCGTTCGCTCGCACCTCTCATCTCCTCCAGCAGGCCGCTCCCGCAGCTTCGCAGCCGGCAAGCACGCAGACCGGCGGTGTGATCCATGGCAGCGTTAAATCCGGAACCATTCCCCTCCCTGGCGTCAGCATCACAGCCACCAATACGCTCACCGGCAGGAAATATTCCGCCGCGACAGACGCAACCGGCGCCTATAGCCTGACCATCCCGCAGAATGGCCGTTACGTGGTGAAAACGGAGCTCGCAGCCTTTGCCGCCTCCACGCAGGAGGCCCTGCTGAACGCGACCGGCCACGATCGCAAGGTGGACTTTACCCTCACTCTGGCGTCACGTGTCACGCAGCAGGAAGAGTCCGGAGCGGCAGAGCAACAGGCACAGTCTTCCACGCGCCAGTATTCGGGCCGCGGTACGCAGAACCTCGCGCTGCAGAGCGCAGCTGGCGACCTTATTGGGGCGGCCACCGGCGCCGGCACGTCCGACTCAACCCAGTTACCATCTCTGGCCGGCAACACTGATGTCGCAAGCGAATCCGTAGCCGTAGCCGGACAGACCGGATCCACCAATCCCTTTGCCGGAATCAACCCCGGCCTGGGTGGCCCCGGCGACTTCGGCGAAGGAGGTCCCGGCGGAGGTGGTGGTCCCGGGGGCGGGCCAGGTGGGGGTGGCGGCGGCTTTGGCGGAGGTCCCGGCGGGGGTGGCGGTGGATTCGGTGGTGGTGGTGGGCGAGGTGGGTTTGGTGGAGGCGGTGGAGGGTTCGGCGGCCGCGGCAACTTTCGCAACTTCAATCCCAACCAGCCCCACGGAGCCATTTTCTGGAACGGCGGTCCTTCGACATTTAACGCCGAGAACTTTTCCATCCGAGGCCAGCAGGTCGAGCAGCCCAGCTACGACTCGAATCGATTCGGAGCAACGCTGATCGGCGCACCTTACATCCCCAAGTTGCTCGAGCACGACACGAAGGATTTTCTTTTCCTTACGCTCTCCGGCCAGCATTCGTCCTCGCCCTTCGATCAGTACGGCACTGTCCCAACCGCCGCCGAGCGCGCGGGAAACTTTCAGGGGCTCACGACACAGAGCGGAGCGCCGGTCACGATCTACGATCCCCAGACCGGTCTGCCCTTCGCGTCGAATACCATTCCGGAAGGCCGTATTGCGTCTCAGGCCACAGCGCTGCTCAATTACGTTCCGCTGCCCAACCTGCCGGGAACATCCCAGAACTTCAGGGAGCTCTCAACCGCTGAGACAAACACGACCACTGTGGGCGCCCGGCTGATCCATAACTTCGGCAGCGGCGGCACCGGTGCCGCGCTGACCAACTTCATCCGCCAGCGCATGGGCCAGGGGAATCCCAAGCTGAGCCAGAGCCTCAACGCAAACTTCAACTACAGCCATTCGGCCAGCGACAGCCTCAATATTTTTCCTGGACTAGGCGGCAAATCACAGACACACCAGTACTCGTTGCAAGGCGGCTATACAGTAAGTAAGGGCCACCTGACCGACATTTTCAATGCCAATTGGAACCGCACAAATTCCGAGACGCGCAACTTCTTCACCGACACCACCGACGCCGCCGGACAGATCGGTCTGGGCGGATTGCCGACCAATCCCCTGCTCTACGGCTTGCCCGACATCACGCTGAATCAGTTCACCAGCTTGAGCGAGCAGCAGCCTACCTTCCAGGTTAACCAGACGATTGCGCTCTCCAACACCACCGCGTGGATTCACAAGAAGCACAATGTGCGTTTCGGCGGCGATATCCGCCGCGTCCATCTCGACCTGCTCGGTGAAACGAACTCCACTGGTACCTATGTCTTCACCGGGCTTTACACAGAGGCGCCGGGAACCAGCACCAATACGGTATCGGGTAGTGCGACCAGTGGATCGTCGCTTGCCGATCTGCTGCTTGGCCTGCCTCAGCAGACCAGCCTGCAGGCCCCGGACCAGAAATCATACCTGCGTGAAAACACATACGACGCATACATACAGGACGACTGGCGCGCCCTGGCCAACTTCACTGTCAACGTCGGCCTGCGCTACGAATACTTCTCGCCTTTTTCGGAGAAGTACGATCACCTCGCCACGCTCGACACAGGCAACGACTTCGCGTCAGTTGCGACAGTGACACCCAACAGCATTGGGCCGTATTCCGGCAAATTCCCGCGCACGCTGGTTTATCCGGAAAAGAATGACTTCTCCCCCCGTATCGGGCTCGCGTGGAGGCCGATCAAAGACACTGTCATCCGCACCGGCTATGGCATCAACTACGCCAATGGACAATACGTAAAGTTCGTACAGAACTTCGCATTCCAGCCGCCCTTTGCCGACGTGCAGACCAACAGCAACTCTCTCACCGCCGCGCCGGTCTACACACTCGCCCAGGGATTCACTGCAGCCCCACAGGCCGAGGGCAATTACGCCGTGAACAAGAATTATCGTCTGCCCTATGTACAGGTATGGAACATCGATATCCAGCGCACGCTGCCAATGAACATCGTTCTCAATGTGGGCTACAACGGCTCAAAAGGAACACGGCTTGATATCGTAGACGCTCCGGGCCGCACAGCGACCGAATCGCTCAGCGGGGTGCTTTACGACTACGAGGACTCTGTAGCCTTCTCCAATTTCAACGCGCTTGCCGTTCGCTTGCGCAAGCGTATGCAGCAGGGCATTGCACTGGGCGCGACCTATACCTATTCGCATTCCATCGACAATGCATCGTCGATTGGCGGCAATGGCGGAACCTCCGCGGGCATCGCGCAGAACTGGCAGAATCTGCTCGCCGAGGAATCGAACTCCAGCTTCGATGTCCGCCACAAGGTCAATGGCGATTTCGTCTATGAGCTGCCCTTCGGTCCGGACGCGCATTACCTCACCAGCGGAAATTTCCTCTCACATGCGTTGAATGGCCTCTCGGTCTCGGGCACCTTTACCTTCGCCACCGGCACTCCGCTCACGCCGCACTATGAAGCCGCGGTCGCGGACGTAGCGCGCGGCAGCACCGGATCGCTTCGTCCCGACCGGCTGCCCGGGGTATCGCTGACTGCGGGGGGTGGGACGCTAGACAACTGGTTCAACAAAGCCGCCTTCGCGACGCCCACCGATGTCTACGGCTCCGCATCGCGATATTCGATTCCCGGCCCCGGAACGATCTCGACAAACATGTCATTCTCAAAGACACATCGCTTCGGCGATATGAAGACCCTCGAGATCCGTGCAACAGTGACGAACGTCTTCAACACCGTCCAATACTCGGGCATCGATACCACCCTCGGCTCGGCAACTTACGGCGAAGTCACTTCCGCCGCCGCCATGCGCTCGTTCACATTCCTCGGACGGTATCGCTTTTAAAGGCAGCCATGAAGATACAACGGCGTCTCCACACAATCGCTTTCGCTGCAACATTGATCGGCTTGACTGCAGCGCTCTCTGCTGGCGCGCAGCAACAGCCGAACCAAAACCCCGATCAATCCTCTTTTACGCTCAAAGTGAATAGCGATCTGGTGCTCACCAACGTCGTGGTGCGCGACAAAAAGACCGGCGAAGTGGTTCGGGGCCTCACCCAGAAAGACTTCACCATCCTCGAGAATGGCAAGCAGCAGCAGATTTCCAGCTTCGACTTCGAGAGCGTGGATCAGGCTACTCCGCTGAACGAGGCGACGATCAGTGGCCTGGCTGGCGCGGGTAAGAGCATCTTCAACGCGAAGAATGGAATCGCGCGGCCGGAAGAGCTGCGCAATCGGCGCCTTATCGTGATGTTCTTCGATCTCACCTCGATGCAGCCCGAAGATATCGAGCGCTCTGTCGACGCAGCTAAGAATTACATCAACAAGCAGATGCAGCCCGCGGATATCGTCTCTGTCGTCTCGCTTCAGGACACGCTCTCGCTCGACCAGGATTTCACGCAGAACAAACAGCTGCTGCTCAATGCGGTGACGAAGTACGGCGGCGACGCCGGCCAGGGCTTTCAATCCGGTGCCACCAGCACGACCAACCAGGTGGAAGACACGACATCCTTTACCGCGGACGAGAGCGAGTATAACGACATCAACACCGACCGCGAGCTCTTCGCGATCTCGTCCATCTCAAAGTCCCTTGCCTACATCAACGAGAAGAAGTCGATGCTCTACTTCTCCGGCGGCATTCAGCGCGACGGCATCGAGAACCAGGCGTCGCTGCGTGCCGCAATCAACTCCGCGGTGCGCGCCAATCTTTCCATCTACAGCGTCGATACACGTGGCCTGCAGGCCATCTCGCCATTGGGAGACGCCTCGACCGGAAGCCTGCGCGGAGCGAACAGCTACAACGGAGCCGCGCTGCAGAACAATCTCGACTCCAACTTCAACACGCAGGAAGTCATGGCAACGCTGTCGTCCGACACCGGCGGCAAATCCTTCTTCGATTCAAACGACTTCTCACCCGCATTCGAGCGCGTGCAGCGCGACACCTCGGCTTACTACATCATCGGCTTCCGCTCCAGCGACGCCAGAAAAGATGGCCGCTATCGCCGTCTTACCATCAAGATCAATCGCTCCGACGTGAAGATGGAGTATCGCCCCGGCTACTACGCTCCCGCGGATTACAAGCATTCGAACCGAGAAGACCGCGAGCGCCAGCTGGAAGACGAGCTGGCCAGCGATCTGCCTGCAACCGACGTTGCGGTGTACCTCGAGGCCCTGTATTTCCGCACCGATGAGACGCACTACTTTGTGCCCGTCTCCATTGTGGTTCCAGGCTCGCAGATTCCTTTTGTCAAAGGCGGCGACAAGGACAAAGCAACGCTCGACATTATCGGGCAGGTAAAAGACCCGGCCGGGCACATGATCGGGCAGGCTCGCGAGACCGTGAAGCTCTCGATCGATCAGGCCCAGCAGGTACGCCAAAAGAATGTCCAATACTCGACGGGCTTCAATCTTCCCATCGGCAAGTACCACCTCAAGTTCGTCGTGCGTGAAAACGAGACCGGCCGCATGGGCTCGTTCGAGGCCGATATCAACGTGCCTGATCAGCGCAAGGCCCCACTCAAAATGAGCTCGGTGGTTCTCGCCAGCCAACGCATCCCGGCACCAAAGAAGACTGACAATCCGCTTGACTACGATGGCCAGCAGTTAGTGCCAAACCTGCCGCATGTCTTCCGGCAGGATCAGCACCTCTACTTCCTCTATGAGGTCTATGCGCCATCACATCCCGCCGCGGCGGGAAGTAACGCAGCCAAGCCGGACAAGACTCCAGCCAAGAGCGCAAATGGCCCGGTGCGCGTGCTCACCAGTATCGAGTTTCTGAACGGCGGAACCAAGAGCTTCGAAACTCCCTTGATCGAAGCCAACAGCATCAACATCCCTGGACGTGACGCAGTCGCTTTCCAGTTTGACGTACCGCTTAACGGCCTCAAGCCCGGCCTTTATACCTGCCAGGTGAATGTAATCGACGATGCCGGCGGCAGCTTCAGCTTCCCACGCACCGCAGTGCTGATTCGCGAAGCAGCTCCGGCTGCGCCTGCGAATCCAGCCGCTCCTCCCGCACCTTCAGCTCCTGCTTCATCGCCCGCCCCGTCCAAATAACTCGCACATACTTTCGCGAAGTTGCTGATCTATTGGAGAACCTCGAATTTGCGAATCGTATGAAAAATGCTGGCACCTCAAAGCATTTTGGCTTTTCTCTCACACAGTGGCGCTCTTCGCTTAAGACTCATCGTCGGCCATATCTTCGCCGTTCCCATCTGCCGGCATTCTCCACGGACAATGCCGGCATCCTGAATTGCAGCAGTATCCGCGCTTGAGATGGTAAGCCTCTGTGAAGACCAGGTATGGACCATCCATGTAATAGTCCTCGCCTTCGACCAATGGTTGCTCTGAATCAGGCAAGCGCTTCGCCCTCAGCTAAGTCAGGTTGCGCCGCAAAGAGGCTGCTCGGAATGGCCGGCAAGTCGTCGGCTTCCGTCCGCGCAATCTCTGACTGCATGGCCGCGTTGAATGGATAGGTCACGGTCCTGCCCGGAATACATGGCGGCCGCTCGCCGGGAATCACAATGCCGATCAGGTTCATGGGATCGGCAGCCGCGCAAGTAACCTCGGGCGACTCCATCGCATTTCTCTTGCGCCGCTCGCGCAACGACTCCAACGCCTCTGGCAGTGCAAACTGCTCGCCGCCAAATCCGGAGACAAAACGGCCGCCGCGCACCGTGCCGCGAGCTTCGAGCCGGCGGAACATTCCAAGCAGATCGCGCCAACGTGGCACGGACGTTTCGCGCGCCATCAAGTCGCGGAAGACCACGCCATACCGGCGCAGGAGCACCATACATGCCGATTCAATCTGTGCTTCGTGCTTTGCCGCCGCTTCGCCTGCGCTCTCTTGCATCGGTGCAGCGGCACAAAGCATGCTCCATCGGCCCGCAGCGTTGCGAACGCTTGCGGCAGATTTCACACGCACGGGTGTAGCCAGCATCTGCTTGCGCCGCGGGTCAACGAGCATACGCAGGCTGTCGAAGCCGTCGGCTGTTACCAATCCTGCAGCGACCAGCTCCCACAGTGCGCGGCCGGTATCCTCGCCGGAGACGCCCACGATTCTGGCCAGCTCTGCCGGAAACATGGCGCCGCGCTCGCCCAGAAGCGACCGCAGCCGGTTAGCCAGATCGCTGAGGCAAACAGTGAGATTGGCCTCAAGAATTTGCCGCTGTGACAGGCACAAATCCATCCACAGCGCTTCTTCACGCAGGAAAAATGTGATCGGCGCCATGCCCGTGGGGATAATTCGTTTCGGCCCTCCGCTCTCTGTCGAGGCAAATGCCGGGTGCGGCGAAATCCTTCCCCACCCGACGACGCCAGTCAGCGTGAGCGCATCGAGCCAGCGCGGATCGTAGTTCGCCACGCGTTGCGGGAAGATCGATCGCTCCCACTCGACGGCCGGCGCTTCAAATCCTTCGAGCCCGCGGATAACCTCAAGTAGCCCCTGCTCTCCGCTAAGCTGGCGCTGTCGGCCAAGATGCTGCCAGTCGAGCGCAAAATTCATATACACCGCCGGCGTAACCGGCTCAACCTGCTTGCGCAGTGCGTGCAGCGTGCGCTTGTGGATGCGCTGCAGCAGGCGACGCTCGCACCATTCCACATCCTCGTCTACGATTGGCTCTGAAGTTGAAGGCGCCTCGAACGTCCCACGCAGAATCATCCCCGACATCTCCAGCCGCAGCATCTGCTTCCATATCTCGATCGGCGCAATGCCTAGCCGCGCACCAAGATCGTGCGACGTGACCGGACCAAGCAGATCCATCCAGCCCTGGATGGCTTTGCGCAGAACATCGTCGGCATTTTTCAACACCGGCGCAATGCTCGCCATGCTCCGCGAAAAAACAGCGCCGGGCCAGAGTAGCCGAATCTCCTCGGCGCGCTCCGTTGCAACAAAATATTTGTGCCCATCAGCTTCGGCAGCTGTGGCCCGGCCACTGTTCTCGAGTGACGCGAACATATCACTCCAATGGCGTGTTCGTGGATCCTCCGCAACTTCGACCGGCAGAATCACCAACGAGCACAGTAGGTCATGTAGCTCATGCTCGTCGCGTGGATCGGGCCATGCCTGTGCGCGCACCTCCGCAATTGCGTCTGATGACAGCCGTCCCGCCTCACCCAGCGCAGCATCCGGCAGCATACCGCGCATCGCTACGGCGCGCGCCCTGCGCTCCTCAAGCCCCGCATCGTCTAGAAACGCATACGGATTGGCATTCAACAGCTCATGCGCAAACACCGAAGGCGTTGTCGTATCCACCGCAATGCAGAGAATGCGCCCCGCATCTATATCGGCGAGGATGGACTTGAGTCCCTCCAGATCCATCGCCTCGGTCAGCACATCTTTCATCACCTCGCGAACCAGCGGATGGTCGGGGATCTGAATATCGCCCTCGATATTCTCCTGGCACGCGGCTACCTGCGGAAACACGCTGGCCAGCAGATCGTCCGATCGCATGCGCTGAATCTGCGGCGCAACCTTCTTGCCTTTTTGAAACCGTAGCAGTTGCAGACTCCGGCTCGCGTCCCAACGCCAGCGCGCCTTGAAGATGGGCGACGTCAGAGACGCCTGCTCCAGAAGCTCGGTGACGGTCTGCGTCGTCAGGAATTGAAAGACATCGCTGAGCGGAAAGCTATGCTGCTCTGCCAGCGAGATATTCAATCCGTTATCGGTCGCCGCTGCCTGCAATTCGAAGTTAAACCCGCGGCAGAAACGCTTGCGCAAGGCCAGTCCCCAGGCTTTATTGATTCGGCCGCCAAACGGCGCATGCAGGATCAGCTGCATGCCGCCGCCCTCGTCGAAAAATCTTTCTGCAACAATTGTAGTTACAGATGGCACACTTCCCAGCACGGCATGGCCGGCTACAATGTAGCCAATCATCTGCTCGGCAGCCGAATCATTGACTGCACACGATTCCTTTAGCCAGGCCACGGTTTCCGCTACTGACGGATTCGTCTGGCTTATGTATCCCGGCATCGCATCCTTCACGCGCCGGTCGATTTCCACGCGCAGCTCAGAGACGAACTGCGACAGCTCCCACGTTCGTTGCGGTGCTTCGCCCGTCCAGAAGGGCAGATTTGGCGGCTGCCCCTGTGCATCCTCTACCAGCACGCGACCAGCTGACTCGATCTTCTGGATCCGCCAGCTGGTATTGCCCAGAAGAATCACGTCGCCCGGCGAAGAATCCACGGCGAAGTGCTCATCCAGCGTCGCAATCTGAATCCCCTCCGGCTGCATGATCACCGGAAACAGCGGCGTGTCAGGAATCGTCCCGCCATTCGTGACCGCAACCAGCCGCGCTCCGCGACGTGCCTGAATGTGGCCGTGCACGCGGTCGCGGAGAATATATGCACCGTAGCGTCCGCGGCTCGATTCGACGCCATCAGCAAGCAGACACAGTGCTTCTTCGAACTCTTCCCACTCCAAATCACGATACGGATGCGCACGGCGGAAGAGCTCGAAGAGACGCTGTTCCTCCCACGGCTCGGCAGCGCAAGCGGCGACAATCTGCTGCATGAGCACGTCGAAAGGCTTTCGAGGAACCTCCAGTCGGTCCAGTACGCCGCTGCGCATGGCCCGAATAAGCGCAGCATTTTCTATCAAATCGTCGCGCGTCGTCACAAAGAGCCGGCCCTTGGGAATCGCTCCACGCCAGTGTCCCGCTCTGCCCACGCGCTGCATGGCCACGCCAATGGCGCGCGGCGAGCCTATTTGACATACAAGATCAACAAACCCAATATCGATGCCCAGCTCAAGCGAAGCAGTCGCCACAAGAATCCGTATCTCGCCGCTCTTCAACCTGCGCTCTGCTTCAAGCCGTAGCTTGCGCGACAGGCTGCCGTGGTGCGCAGCAACATTCTCATTACCCAGCAGCTCACTCAGCGCAAAGGCCAGCCGCTCCACCATACGCCGCGTATTCACAAACACCAGCGTCGAGCGATGTTCATTCGCCAGCTCGACAAGGCGCGTGTGGATGCTTCCCCAGACAGACATGGTCGCCACCGCGCCCAGTTCATCCGCCGGAATCTCAATGGCGAGGTCTAGCTCACGTCGCTGCCCGGCCTGCACAATCTCGACCTCCGCCGCGCGTTGTCCGGCGAGAAACTCTGCAACCAGCTCGATGGGATTCTGCGTCGCCGATAGTCCGATCCGCTGCGGCGCAGCGTGGCCGGTAATAAAGTCCGCAGCGCTCAGATTGTTCTCGCCACACACCAGTGCATCGAGGCGCTCCAGCGTGAGCGCGAGATGCGAGCCGCGCTTGTCATCAGCAACTGCGTGGATTTCATCCACGATTACCGTGTGCACACGGCGCAGATTCTGACGGCTCTTCTCTGAGGTCAACAGGATGTAAAGCGACTCGGGCGTGGTGACCAGGATATGCGGTGGCTGCTTCAGCATTGCGCGCCGTTCTGAGGGCAGCGAATCTCCGGTCCGTACCGCAGTCAAAATTGGCGGACAAAGATATCCCCTCTCCAGCGCGAGTTGCTGAATCTCACGGAGCGGAGCCTCCAGATTCTTCTGCACATCATTCGAGAGCGCCTTCAGCGGCGAGACATACACCACCTGGGTGCCGCAAGCGAGCCTGCCCTCGATGGCTCGGCGCAACAGCGTGTCGATGGCGATGAGAAATGCAGCTAGGGTCTTGCCTGAGCCAGTTGGTGCGGAGATAAGCGTCGGCTTGCCAGCCAGGATGTGTGGCCAGCCCTGCTCCTGTGGCTCAGTCGGTGTGCCGAAGCGACGCACGAACCACTCCTGCACCACAGGGTGCGCCCAGCGCAGGCTTTCCTGATTCGCGTCGATGACAGGCAGGACCGGGGACAACATTGCCATATTCTAGCCTGACTTTCGATTCTTCTTCGCCCTCAATTACTTAGCGGTACCCTAACGAATTCTTTAGCGACTGCTTCTTCGGCTTTTATGGTTCCGGGCTTTGAATAGAAATCGCCGGGCTCATCCCGGCGGAGGAATCATGAGTAGTTTTCGTACCTGCCGGCCCCTGTTAGTCGATGCCACGCAATGCAAAGAGGATCAGACCATCACCACCGATCTCGGCTTTCGCCACGTGCGGCGCGGAGACTGGATTGTGAAGGGTGAAGACGGCGAATGCTACATCGTCAACGATGCCTTCTTTCAGCGCACCTTCACGCCCCTGCAGACTTATCCCTGGGAGCAAATGCAGGAAGCCCGCAACTATGGCTCCTAGACTTGGCGACGACGCGCGGTCACCGGGATCAGCACGTAAAATAGAGAAACATGACCTTGCCTGTACTGTCCGCAGGGGACCGCGCCCGCTGCCCTCTAGAAACCAGACATATCTTCGATCGCGTGATCCCGCATTCCTTCGATGAGCGGAAGCCAATCAATGCCGGCAGGAATTCCAGCAGGACGGAAGCTGACCGCATTCGATGATTTCAACTTCTTCCTCCGCATCCAGCAAGCTAAAGAATCTCTCGTTTCAGGCGCCCTTGATCATCTTCTGGATTGGCTTGCTCGTCCGCGTTGGATATGTAACCGTCGCTCATACATATCGCTTCAGCCCCTTAGAAGATCACTTCACCTTCGGCTACGAGATGGCGCGTGTGGCCCGGGCCCTGGTCACCGGATATGGCTATAGCGATCCATTCAGCGGGCACACCGGACCTACGGCGTGGGTTCCGCCTGTTTATCCGCTGCTGATCGCCGCGGTCTTTAAACTTTTCGGTATTTACAGCCTCAAATCAGGCTGGGTTCTGCTCACGCTCAACAGCATCTTCTCGGCGGCCACGTCTCTCTGCGTGTATGAGATCGCTGCTCGTTGCTACAACCGCAAGGTCGCTATATGGTCCGCATGGATCTGGGCGCTATATCCCGCGGCCATGCAGTACGCCGTGCGCTGGGTATGGGAGACCTCGCTCTCCACCTTTCTCTTCGCTGCCATTCTCGTGCTGACACTACGCATGCGGCGTACGGGCGAAGGCACGGGGGAACGGGACGGACAGATCCTTCAGAGATGGCTCCTGTTCGCGTTGCTCTGGGCGTGTATCGCACTCACGAATTCCACAATGCTGCTCTTTCTGCCCGCGTGCGGCATCTGGGCTCTGCTCGGCTCTCCAAAGCCGGCACAGTCTGTTCGCTCTGCAGCGTTGGCCGGAGTGCTGTTTGTTGCCTGTCTCGCTCCCTGGGTCTGGCGCAATTGGAATACACTGCACGCCTTCGTGCCTATGCGCAGCAATTTTGGAGCAGAGCTTTACGTTGGAAATGGTCCTGGCTCCGATGGCTTTCGCTACGGTGTCCTTGTCGGACTACCGGAGCAGGACGCGCAACATCGGCTCTATGTTCAGCTCGGCGAGATCGCCTACGTCCATCAGCGCGGGGAATTAGCGAAGGCCTATATTCGGTCGCATCCGGCACACTTTGCCTCACTCTCTCTCAAACGCTTTTACTTTTTCTGGGCTAGCGTTCCGCATCCGTCGGACAAGCACTGGATGCTTGACTTTATCCGGCAAGTGAACTTCTGCGTGCCAAGTATCACAGGCCTTCTTGGTCTGCTGCTCTCTCTGCGGCGGCGCACTCCGGCCGCCGGGCTTTTCGCCTGGGCATTTGCGCTGCTGCCGCTTACCTATTATTTCGTCACTGTTGAAGCGCGATTCCGCCACCCTCTGGAACCGCTGATCGTGATCTTCTCGGTCTATCTCTTTCAGTCGGCCACGGGAAGAAATTCCACTAAACTGGCCGGAGCATTCCAAGATTCGTGACAGTGACAGATACCAATTCGAAGAATTTTCGCGCTCCCTGGATCATTTTCTGGACCGGGTTTATCGTGCGCGTGCTGTACATCACCCTGGCGCACACCTATCGCATTCGCCTATTTCAGGATCATTTCCAGTTTGGTTGGGAGATGGGCCGCATCGCGCGCGCGCTGGTCACCGGATATGGCTATGCAGATCCCTTCGTCGGCCATACCGGTCCGACGGCCTGGGTCCCGCCACTCTATCCTCTGCTGCTAGCCGCAGTCTTCAAGCTCTTCGGCGTGTATTCGGCACTCTCTGCATGGGTCATTCTCACCATCAACAGCATCTTCTCGGCGGCGATCGCGCTCTTCGTCTATGAGATCTCTGCGCGCTGCTATAACCATCGCGTCGCGGTCTGGTCGGGCTGGCTCTGGGCGCTCTATCCCGCAGCGCTGCAGTATGCCGTGCACTGGGTCTGGGAGATGTCTCTCACCGCCATGCTCTTCTCCTGGATTCTGGTTCTCGCGCTGCGCATGCGCTCGATTGGAGAGCCCTCGGAAGACGGGAATGCGCAGACGACGGCGCGCTGGCTGCTGTTTGGCGCTCTATGGGGGTTGATTGCACTTTCCAACGCGACACTGCTTCTCTTCCTGCCCGTCTGCGGCATTTGGATTCTGCTCAACTCGCGCTCGTTTGCGCCGGCCATCGCGCACGTAACCCTTGCTTCTGTCGTATTCCTCGCACTCTTGACGCCATGGGTGTGGCGCAACTGGAACGCCTTCCATGTCTTCATCCCCATTCGCGGCAACCTGGGAGCGGAGATGTATGCTGGCAGCGGTCCGGGTTCGAACGGATTCGCATTCATTGCCACGTTGCCGCTGGTCGAACGCGATCCTGAGACGATGCGATACAAAGCGCTGGGCGAAGTGGAATATGTCAAAGAGCAGGGGCAGAAGGCGAAGGCCTATCTTGCCACGCACCGGGAGCACTATCTGCGGATTTCGCTGAAGCGCTTTTACTTTTTCTGGGCGAGCGTGCCCCATCCCATCGAGCGATCAGCGCTTCTTGAGTTGGGACGCGAATTGAGCTATTGCGTGCTCAGCGTCACCGGCGTACTCGGGCTGCTGCTTTCGCTAAGAAATCGCATCCCCGCGTCCGGACTTTTCGCCTGGGCCTTCCTGCTGCTGCCTGCGACCTACTACTTTGTAACCGTGTCTGCGCGTTTCCGCCATCCGCTGGAGCCGCTGATCGCGATCTTTTCCGTTTATCTCTTCCAATCTGCAGAAACGAGCTGGAAAATCCGGTGGCTGTCACACCGCAACTAAGCTAAAGTCTCGTTCTGAAGTCGCAGCTGATTACTTGCCTCTGCGCTCGACGCTGGTTGCGCGGGAGTATTCGGCCTTGTTCTTCTGCGCATCCCAGGCCTTCACATATTTCCAGTGGATATACACGGAGTGGTTGAGGTGATAAATCAGCCCTTCGACTCCATCGAGAAATCCCAGGCGGAAAATATAGTTCTTGATGAAGGTAGCCACCGGGTTCAACATCGCCAGCCACAGCATCGCCGGCAGCGTCTTCGCTTTTCCGCGGCCCACTAGCGCATACACGTTTTCTGAGCTGTAGTCGTTCATGTGGCTCAGATAGTGATCAAAATCCGGATACGCATAGTGCATCAGGTCGTGCTTCAGAGCACCTTTGGGGCCATCGAACTGCGGCGTTCCATGCGGCCCAACCTCGGTTTCCATATGCGCGCTGCCGCGTTTGAACAGCCTCAGCTTGCGATCGGGGTAGAAGCCGCCGTGCCTCATCCAGCGGCTCATAAACAGATTGAGGCGCGGAATCCAGTAAGCCTCATATTGCGGATTCTGAATCGTTTGGCGGATCTCCTCGGCCAGCTCCGGACTGACAACTTCATCAGCATCCAGCAGCAGAATCCAGTCACTGGTGCACTTGCCAAGTGCGATCGTCTTCTGCTCGGGGTGGCCACGAAAGTCCCGATTGAACGAGTGCTTCGCGCCGAAGGACTCGGCAATTTCAGGTGTGCGGTCTGTCGAGCCTGAGTCGACGATCACGATCTCGTCGGCCCAGCGGACCGCTTCAAGGGTGCGCGGTAGATTCTTCTCTTCGTTGCGCGCAATCATTGCGATGGAAAGCGTGGCAGGCATCTTCGCTTTCAGTTATATCGCGTCCGGCTCTTCTGAAGCATCTGCGCAAAGGCGCATGAAGTCCGGCTCTGCCACAATAACGGATGACCTAAGTACGTAACGGCTCGACGACAGCCGACATATCTTTCTCTCCATAGCCAGCCTGAATGGCGTCCGCAAATCGCGCTTCGGCGATTTTTGCGGTACGCAGGTCGATGCCCAGCAGCGCGGCATCTTTCGTGGCATAGCGCAGATCCTTATCCATCAGCGAAAGCAGAAAATTTACATCGTATTTTGCTTCAACCATGCGCGCGGAAATCGCTCCCAGCAACGGGCTGCCCGGAGCCCCGCTCTTCAGGACCGCCAAAGCTTGATCCCGATCGAGACCGCTGCGTTCGATCCAACTGAGCCCTTCGGCCAGTGACGCGACCTGCACACCGCAAAGGAAATTGTTGATCAGCTTCATCCGCGCTCCGCTGCCCACGGGGCCGAGCAGGACGATCTCCTTGCTCATGGCCGCAAGCACCGGGCGCACGCTCTCCAGCACGGCGGCCTCGCCCCCGGTCAGGAATACGAGCTGGCCGCCATCGGCCTGCAGGCGGCTCCCAGTCACCGGCGCGTCGAGGAGATGAAGGCCGCGCTCCTTGGCTAAACTGGCGAGTTCCTCGATCCACGCCGGCGTCACTGTGCTTGATTCCACCAGCACCGCGCCCGCTTTGGCTCCGGCAAGTGCACCCTGCTCACCGGTCCACGCCGCGCGCGATGCGTCCTCATCCGACAGGATGCTGATGATCACATCTGCGTCGCGCGACGCATCTGCTGGGGTATCCGCGATCACAGATCCGAGAGCTTGGAGCGGCTCCGCCTTGGCGCGGGTCCGGTTGTACGCATGCACCGCGAACCCGGCCTTCAGCAGGTTTTTTGCCATCCCGGTGCCCATCGTTCCGAGGCCTAGAACTGCTACTCTGTGCGTCACAAGATTCTCCTCAGTTTGTTTACAAGTTGCAGATCAACTCAGAGCGCGCACGCGGATCAACTGCTCCCGTCCCTTTTCTTCTATGCGGAGACGATTGCGGAGTGCACGTCCATAGCCGTCGAAGCGCACCTGCATCCAGTCTCCATCCTCAAGAGCCGGTCCGTCGCCAAAGCTCAAGGAATGAGCTCCGAAAAAATGCACGTGGATGTGGCCCGGCACGCGGTGGGCTTCGAACTTGAAATGGTGGTGCTCCAGATTAGCCAGGCTATGCGACATATTTTCTTCGCCGGTCTCGATGGCTTTCTTCCATACCGTTTCGCCGTTGCGCTCGATGCTGACCTCACCGGTAACGGAGCGAAAATCACCGCCAACCACCAGCTCGGGACCAATGCTGCACTGGCGCAACTTGGAGCCGGCCAGGTTGAGATAGTTGCGCTGCTCGAACTTGTGGTCTGCGAATTCATTGCCCGCACACATCCCGATGCGGTGCGGCTTACCATCCGGAGCGATCATATAAATGCCGGCGATCTCCGCCTCCTCGCCGCCGTCCTCCGCGTACGCAGGCACGGTCAACGGCGCGAAGGGCGGCTGCAGCACCGAGCCGTTGCCCTTATAAAACCACTCAGGCGCGATCCCGGGCTTGCCATCTGTAGGACGGCCGCCGGAGAGCCCCCACTCGAACATTCGCATACTGTCAGTCTTTGGTTCGTTGGCATCAATGGCCGTCTGGAGGTGCATCTCCTGCCGGTCCTTTGCGCTACCGAGGTGGGTGAGCCCGGTTCCCGAAACCAGAAGACGCTCCGGCGCTCCGGGGACATCGATGGGAGACAGCAGACGCCATTCGCTCTCGCCGGAATATACCTCCTCATAGGACAGCAGCTCTCCGCTCGCTGGATCGCGCACCCGCTTGCTCAGCAGCGCGCCATCGCGAATGCATGCAGCCGCCAGATCGTAGACCGATGAATAGCCGTTGAGACACGCGAGATGAGGCTCGGCCACCAGCGCAACGCGCCTTACGGAGCCATTGGTGATCTGCACCAGGCGTACCAACTTTATCCCCCTCATCCCACTACGGTGAAGCGCTTTAACGATTCTTCATTCACGGTTAGGCCCAATCCTGGCTTGGTTTCGTCGAGGTCGATGTACCCATCCGTGGGCACCGGCTCTCCATCGAAGATATACCAGAAGAGTTCATTGCCAACTTCAACATCCACCTTCGGGAAGAACTCCGAGATAGGTGCATTCAGGCTGGCCATGCTCACGTGATAGTTGTGCATCTGCCCCGCGTGAGGCACCACAGGCACTTGAAACGACTCGGCAAGCGCCGCGATCTTTCGCGCCTGGCTGATGCCGCCAACCCGGTTGGTGTCGAACTGGACGTAGTCAAGCGCATTATTCTCGAGCAGTTCACGAAATCCGAAGATAGTGAATTCGTGTTCGCCGCCTGCAATCGGAATTCTCCCGTAGCTCTTCAGCTCCTTATATCCGCGTGTGTCGTCGGGGATCACCGGCTCCTCCAGCCAGCGCAGACGGCATGGTTCCAGCAACGGCAGCATGCGCTTCGCATAATCCAGCGTCCATCCCATATAAGCGTCCGCCATGATGTCGACTTCCTCGCCGACCACCTCGCGGACATTGCGCACCAACTCGAGATTCTTCTGCATGCCGGCCGCACCGTCGATCGGCCCCCAGCCAAAGCGCAGCTTCATGGCCGTGTAACCTTCATCTTTGTAGCGCTGGGCCTCCTCGCGAAGTTCCGGAATCGGCATGGCGTAGAGGCGGCTGGCATACACCGGGATTTTCTCCTTGGTCCGCCCGCCCAGCAGCCGGAAGACAGGCTGCTTCGCATCTTTGCCGAGAAGATCCCACAGTGCGATGTCCACTGCAGAGATCGCCGTCATTGCCACTCCCTTGCGCCCGAATGCCATGGTGCGACGGTACATCAGCTGCCATAGATACTCCGTATCCCACGGGTCAGCGCCGACGAGCAGCGGCTTCAGATACGTATCGATGAGCGTCTTTGTAACCATGGGCGAGAGCGCGGCGTTGCCCAGACCAACCAGGCCGTTGTCAGTAAAAATCTCCACCAATACCCATCCATGGAAGGCAAAATTTCCCATCGATGCCTCGCGAAAGGCCACCAGGTCCATGGGATTGGTGCAGAAGTGTGGCGGGAGCGGAACGGTCTTTCCCTCCCATTGAACGACTCGCGTGCGCACTTCCGTGATCTTCATACGTGGCTCTCTATCTCCCGGAGATCTCCGGAGCGAAGTGGTTGAATTTTTCCGCCAAATAGAACCAGCGCGGTAAAACCAATGAGGTGAAATACGCCCACTAGAACAAAGAGCGTGCCGTAGCTGAAGCCATGGCCAAGCAGCGACCCGGCAATCAGCCCGAAGGTAGCTCCACCGATCGATCCGCCGAAGCCGACGAGGCCGGAAACGGTACCTACCGCCGACAGGGGGAAAACGTCCGCGGGAATGGTCATAATCAATCCCGACCACGACTGCTGAGAAAAGAACGCAATGCTGAAGAGCAGGAGCGCATAGTTCACAGGAACCAGAGAAACCAGCATCACCGCCGGCATCATCGCAGCATTAATTCCGAGCACCAGCTTGCGGGAGAAATCGAGTGATCGCCCTTTTCTCAAAAGTCGGCTGGAGAACCATCCTCCGAGAAAACTGCCGGCACCGGAGGCTGCATAAGGAATCCATGCATAGTAGCTGACATGTTTGATATCGAAACCTCGCGCGTCATAGAGATATTTCGGCAGCCAGAAGAGCAGAAAATACCAGGCGGAATCGCTCATGAACTTTGCAAAGACCAAAGCCTGCACACCGCGGAAGCCGATGATCTCGCGAAAGCTAAGCTGCTGCGCCAGCAGACGCGCATCCAAAGTGTTGATGGAAAGCGTGGCTGTATTTGCCCGATACGAAATCGCCCACCAGAGCACCCACAGCAGTCCAATGCATCCTGCCGCGAAGAATACGGTGCGCCATCCGCTGTAAATAAGCACCAGACCGATCAACGGCGGCGCGAGCAGCGAGCCGATGGCCGTACCGGCGTTGATAAATCCCATGGCCGTTGCACGTTCCTGCGGGGGCAGCCATTCGGAGACAACGCGCGTAGCGGCCGGGAAGGCCCCGCCCTCGCCCATACCCAGCAAAAATCGCATAACCAGCAGCCAGGCGAATCTGGCAGCAAATCCATGCAGCGCGCAGGCTAGCGACCACCACAGCATGATGATCAGAAATCCGCGGCGAGTCCCCAGCCGGTCGAGTAAGCGGCCGCCGATGACGTACATCGCCGCATAAGAAAGAAGGAATGCCGTCTGCAGATACGAGAACTGCTGATTGGAGATGGGAATGTTTTGCTGAATGGCAGCGATGGCCACCGAGATGGTCTGTCGGTCAAAGTAGCTGATGGCGATGGCCGCCGCAACAAGAGTGACGAAATACCAGCGAAGCTGAATTCGGCTGCGCGTGTCCTCGAAACCCGCCTTAGACATCGTCACATCTCTACCACTTCACGGTGAGCAGCGAGACTGACTGCCGAGGCATGCTGGTGCTGATCGTGACAGCGCCTTTCACCACATCCATCCACTCGGGCGATGTAAGCAGCTGCAGCCCATCTCTCCCTTGCAATTCGGCATATTGTTCCGATGTCGGTTGCTGCGGTGAGCCCATGGCCTTCCACACTGTGTACGCGTTGCTGTGCGCGTCGTCGATGCGATAGTGCGTCACTAGCACACGACGCGCCGTGGCCGGAATGCCATGGATGGCGATGCTCGTTGGCGTACCCGGAGCGGGTTCGTCAACGTCATGATAATTCCACAACAATACAGCAGCTCCACGATCATCTTTCGTCGCCATGGCGTCTACATCCGCGCCTTCTCGAACACCATTGGCCAGAATGTTATCGAGCGCTACTTGCCCGGTGCTGCTGGTGCTCACCCGGGTGCCGTCCATGAGTGCTGCCATGCGAAAAAAATTCAGGATCGGCTTATCGATTCCGTTGGTGGCGAGCGAGCGAAAGCCCTCGAAATAGTCCTTGTTTTCGAACTCGAACGACCAGCTCAGCATTGCCAGCAGATTCACATGGCGCCGGCCTGCGAGATCGAAAAGACCTTTGTAAGCGGCCGCGGTATACGCAGGATAGAGTGTTCCGTTGCGATAGTTATTCGCCGGATTCACCTTGCTCGAACAAGCCGCGCAGCCTTCCGGATCAGCCTCGCTCAAAATAATCGGCAACCCACGAAACTTCGGATACTTCGCGACGATCTCGAAGCCCTTGTCCGCATCCGTCATTTCCTTGTCGAGGCCCATACGCACATGTCCTTCATTGATGCGCGGCTGTCCTTTGACGTGAAAGGATATGAAGTCCAACGGTACGGGCTTGCCGTTCGCCGCGCTCTTTTCTGTGTTCACGTGTTGCAGAAATTCATCCAGAAACTTATACGCATTCGCATTGCCAGGACCAGTAGACGCTGGACCCCCAACCTTCGCACCCGGAAGCGCGGTGCGCACCCCCGCGACGGAATAGTCGTAGAGCTTCCAGTACTCCTGTGGCGTGCCGTGCCAATAGTCGATATTCGGCTCATTCCACACCTCGAAATACCACTGCAGTACTGTCTCCCGCCCGTAGCGCTCCACTAGATGCGCGGTCACCGTGCGGATCAGTTCTTCCCACTTGCTGTAATCCTTAGGCGGACTTTGCACGCTGCCTGCCGTTGTCCGCCCCGGGTAATGAACCTGGTAAGGTTCTTTACCGGCAGCCAGATCCTTCGGCATAAAACCGAGCTCCACCATCGGCCGCACTCCGGCTGCCTGGTAAGCGTCGAATATGCCGTCCAGGATTTTGAAATCGTAAACCGGCCTCCCGTTGGCGCCTTCGCTGTAGACATTCGTCGAGCTCCACTTCAGCTCCGCAACCCCATCGCCGGACGTAAGCAGGTGATGCGCGCGAATGTACACCGGCAGCGGGCTCAAAGCGTTCAGCTCGCGTAGCAGCTTCACGCCGTTTGGCATGGTTGTGTAGTTGGCTTCGTCGTAGCCAAACCAGCGATAAATCGGGGTGTAGGCGCCGATGGTCCGATTCAAATCGACCTGAATTGTGACGGGTGCTTCGGCAGGTATCGCCGGAGGCGGGGGAATGGTTCCCTGCGCCAGCAAAGCAGCCGTCCCCAGGATCACCGTGCCTGCGAGTAGCAGCGAATTCTTTTGACTGTAAAAGGACATGAGCCGGGAAAGCCTGTTCTGTAGGTGATCTGGGTTTGCGTGATTTGAATAGATCGAGACAAAGGTAGTACCAAATAATCGGAAATGTCAAGATTGATCACTGTGCCGATCGATCACGCTCCATGATCCTAAATCGGTAAAATCAACGGATGCGAAAGAGATCGGGGCTCTCAGGCCTAAAACACCGGTACAGTGTGCCAAATTAGACATAAAATGGGTACGACCATCAAGCCAGGAAGCGATCTCGATATGTATCGATCTGCACCGCGCAAGGCAGGCCGGGCCCCGCATGCTGTAGATCCCGTTCGTCTGTTAAGCACCAAGGACGATGTGACCACCTTCCTGGTGGTGCGCTTCCAGGAGCTTTTGAGCCAGGGCCTGCTCGCGCCCGGCACACGTCTGCCGCCGGAACGCGAGCTCGCAGCCAGCTTCGGCGTGGCCCGCTCATCTCTCCGCCAGGCGCTGAAGGTGCTGGAAATCATGGGCGTGATTACGCAAAAGGTCGGCGACGGCAGCTATCTCAATAAGGATGCGTCGTCAGTCCTATCCGTCCCCATGGAGTTTTTGTTTCTGCTCGACGATACCTCGCTTGAAGAGCTCGTCGAGATGCGCCTGATGATGGAGCCGATGTTCGCGGCCAAGGCCGCGGAACGCGCAACGGCAGCGGACATCGCCCTGCTGCGGCAGTCGATTGTGGACCTCGAAGGCAGCGAGCAGGATCGTCTCCGCATCGTCTCCTCAGATCTTCTCTTTCACCGCGTGATCTTTCAGGCTAGCGGAAATCGCCTCAGCGGCAGGCTCTTTCAAACCATCCATCGCGCCATGCTGAACATGATGATGGTTACCTCGCAGATGGTCGATCTGAAACATACGCTTCAGTTCCACCTTCCCATCCTTGAAGCCATCGAGCAACGCAATCCGCAACGTGCCTTTTCCCTGATGACCGACCACCTGATCGACGCGCAGAATCTCGCCCTTAACGCCCGCGAACAGGAGCGAGCCAAACAATTCCGCGCTCATCTCGCCAAATCTGGCGGCCACTCCACATCACGCGTGAAACGCTAGCTTCGCTTTTGCGGCTGATCGCGCGCTATTGGTACAACCATTCGCAAGGATTCAGGGAAATGAACACACCCAGCTTGGTTCCGGCTCACTGGGACTGAAATGCCGCAGGCGTCGTCCAATTGGCGCACATTCGAAATAAAAATGGAATTGGGCATATCGGCCGCCCGCCTGACCCTTACTTAGATGAAGTGGACCAATTTTGTGGAGGCGCGGGTCGGAATCGAACCGACGCATAAAGGTTTTGCAGACCTCTCCCTTACCGCTTGGGTACCGCGCCCCGTTGGGATATGCCGACAAAGAATACTATGCCGGGAGGCGTCAATGATGCCAGCCTCAGGGTTCGTCCTTGGAATGACGACCGGGCCTGAAGCGACTGGAGCGGGAGACGGGACTTGAACCCGCGACCCTCGCCTTGGCAAGGCGATGCTCTACCACTGAGCTACTCCCGCTTGGTTCCTGATAAGTATATCGGTCGAACGCACGGAAGGTCAACGCGGAGACCGGGCGGACTGTACGAGCGCAAAACTTACAGCTACCATCATCGGTTGGACTCAATGGAGCATTTGCATGCGAATTATGACCCTGATTCGCCAGGTTCTGGATGCGGAGGAAAGCGTACGCATCCGGGATGGGGCAGTCGATCTCACCAGCAGCAAGCTGGTGATGGACACCATGGACGAATATGGACTGGAAGAGGCTCTGCGCATTCGCGAGAGCGGTATTGAGTCGGAGATTGTCGCGCTGGGCATAGGCCCGGCACGGCTGCGCGAGGCGCTGCGGACGGCCCTGGCGATGGGCGCAGATCGCGCGATCCATGTCGAGACCGACATTGCTCTCGATGCCATCGCATTGAGCAAAATAGTTGCGCAGGTCGCTCAGCAGGAGCAGGCCGAGCTGATTCTCTGCGGCGGACAACAGGCCGATTGGGACAGCCAGGCGCTCGGCGCAGCGACGGCTGAACAGCTGAACTGGCCGCAGATCACTTGGACCAGCGCCCTCACCATAAAAGATGGCACGCTCACTGGCAAACACGACGTGGATGAAGGCAGTGAGGAAATCTCGGTTGCCCTGCCGGCCGTCATCACCACCCAGCAAGGCCTGAACGATCCGCGCTATCCAACCCTACCCAATATCCTGAAGGCCAAGAAAAAAGAACTGCGCAGCGAGCCGCTCGAGCAATATCAGGCAAAGCCCATGTTCAAAGTCACTGGAGAAGAGGTTCAGGTGAAAGCCCGTCTGCGTAAAATACTCGACGGCAGAGACGCGCCCGCGGCAGCAGCCGAGCTGCTGCAACTGCTTCGCAATGAAGCCCGGGTGATTGCATGATCCTGGTGGTTGGCGAGCACGCAAACGGAAAATTAAGCCGCAGCACCAGTGAAATGGTGGCCTGCGCACGCGAAGTGGGCCGCGAAGGACCGGTCACGGTTCTCATCCTGGGCAGTGGTGTCGCAGGCATCGCCGGCGAAGCCGCGCTGCTGGCAGAGCAGGTGCTGGTCGCCGATCTGCCGGAGCTGGCGCAATACGATGCCGAGTTATGGGCCGCGGCCGTCACGCAGATCGCCAGGGAAGGCGAAGCGCACACCATTCTTATCGGTGGCAACCGCAGCGGCCGCGAATACAGCCCTCGGGTCGCGGTTAAGCTCGAGGTTCCACTGCTTGAAGATGTAATCTCGCTGCACTATGCGAGTGAAACTGTCACAGCTGAGCACTATACCTATCTGGCGCGCGTGACCGAGAAGATCGCAGCGCAGGCGCCGGCCGTAGTGGTTACGGTCAAGCCGGGAGCCTTCGCCGCAGCCACTCCCAACAGCACAGCCTCGGAGCAATTCGATGTGGAGCTCAGCCTCCCCAACCGGCGTGTGCAGGTGACCAGCCGATCCACCGAGAAGAGCTCTCGCGTCTCGCTCACTGAGGCGGATATCGTTGTCTCCGGTGGCCGCGGCGTGGGCAGCGCCGAGGGGTTCACCAGGCTAGTCGAAGGTCTCGCCGACAAGCTCGGCGCAGCAGTAGGAGCGACCCGCGCCATCGTTGATGCCGGCTGGCGGCCCTACTCCGAGCAAGTTGGGCAGACAGGCAAGACGGTACAGCCCAAGGTCTACTTCGCCATCGGCATCTCCGGCGCAGTGCAGCATCTCTCCGGCATGAGTAAGAGCAAGATCATTGTTGCGATCAATAAGGATGCAGAGGCGCCCATCTTCAAGATTGCCGACTACGGCGTGACCGGCGATGTGCAGCAGATCGTGCCGGCGATCATCGAGGGTCTGAGCAAGCAATAGCTCTCCGGCCCTCGCCTGGAAATTTTTGCGCCGTGATCTAACCGCGGCTCAAACCGTCTGGAGCGATGGCTGCCTGTAGCCATGTTCCGCGAGTTGCTTGCCCATCTCGGCATACATCGTCTCATCCTGCGGCTGCCAGGTTCCCAGCCCATCCACGTAGCGGTTGTACATGCAGAAGGCCGCTGCGATCAGTACTGCGTCATGAATCTCAAGATCGGTCGCACCCTGGCTGCGCGCCTCAGCAACGTCATCGGACGTCACGTTCTTGCCGCCCTGCTGCACCTTGCCGGCAATGTTGAGCAGCGCTTTGAGCTTCGGAGTCACCGGCGCGCTTTGAAAGTCTTTCTTCACCTGTTTTACGACCTGCGCCCCGCCCAGATGAGCCGCGGCCGCGGCACCATGGCTGGTCTGGCAGAAATAGCAGTCATTTTGAGACGAGACGTATGTCGCGATCAGCTCGCGTTCGCCGAGAGTGAGGCTTCCCGGCTCATGTAGCAGAATGTGCGCGAGCTCGCGCAGGGGCTTGGCCGTCTCCGGCCGGAACGCGAAGCCACCGGTAATGCCGGGTAGTCCTTCAGGAAGTGCAATGTGTGCCATGATTTCTCCTCTCCGTAATCTTTCCCTTAACGTGCGACCGCTTCCACGGGCAGATAGGTTTTGCTGACGCTGACATAACCCTCGCGCGCCACATGCTTGCCGCGCTCACGATAGAGCGCTTCATCATGCGGCTGCGTCGTGCCCAGCCCATCGACATAGCGGTTGTACATGCAGAAGGCCGCGGCAATCAGCACCGTGTCGTGAATCTCGAGGTCGGTAGCTCCAACGCCGCGCGCATCCAACACATCTTCCGCCGTCACATTTTTGCCGCCGCGCTGCACCTTGCTCGCAATCACCAGCAGAGCCTTCAGCTTCTCCGAAACATCGGCGTGGTGAAAGTCGGCCTTCACCCGCTTCACCAGATCCTCATTGCCATCGAGATGCGCGGCTGCGATCGCGCCGTGAATGCTCTGGCAGTAGTGGCAGTCATTGAGATACGAGACATAGGTCGCGATCAGCTCGCGTTCGCCGGGTGTAAGCGTGCCCGGTCCACACAGCAGCACCTCGACAAGATCGTTCAGCGGTTTTGCTGTTTCTGGACGGAAGGCCATGGCCCCGCGAATTCCCGGCAACCCTTCAGGCAGTGCGATATGTGGCATTGATCTGTCCTTTCAGACGTTCTATTCAGGACAGAATCCTACGCGGCATTTCTAAGCCCGGCATCAACCTTAAGGTTGAGAACAGTACCCAATAACGTTGTCGAATATGGCAACACTCTCAAGAACGAGAATGGCTATGACGCCGGGAATCAGCCTCCTCGTTGGTAACTTCAGAATCCCAGCCAGACGGTTTTCCTGAAATCCAATCTTGTTCCCTCATGCGTACCCCGGGCGTTATGATGCCTGCACGCGATCCGGCGAGAGACTTCGACCGCCTGGAACAGCGTGAGATGTGAGCGGTTTGCCAGGAAACCAATTCGCGCCGGAGCACTCCCTGCCGGCGCCGCAAGAAAGAGGCTTCATGCCGCGCCAACTGCTTTGGATCGCTACACTCTGTCTCATTGCTGCGCCCGAGCTGGCCCCCGCCGTCGACACCACGCCTACCAGCCTGATCTCTATCATCCTTGAAAAGAAGAGCGGAGACGCGGCGCAAACCGTCGACCCCGGCCATGTCTTCGATAGCGGCGACATCGTACGCTTCCGCCTGCAACCGTCTGTCGATGCCTACCTTTACGTCCTCGACCTGAACACTTCGGGCAAGTACGATGTACTCTTTCCCCGCGCCGAAACAGGTAACGACAATCGCATTGAGCATGGGCGGGAATATCTGCTGCCGGCAACGCAGGACGGCTGGTTTGAAGTCGCCGGGCCATCCGGCCACGAAAAAATCTATTTTGTGATGAGCCCGCTCGCGCTCACCACCGGCCAGCTTCAGAACGCGCCCAAGAATATGCCGCCTCAGGGCACCGCACCGTCGTCGATGCGCCCTCGCTGCAATGACGGAATATTCAAGGCCCGCGGGGAGTGTGTTGATTCAAGCGCGGGGCCCAAGCCCGTAGCTCCTTCAGAAAAGCTGCCCCGTGCCTTGAATGAAGCTGCGAATGGCGCGTCTCGGGACCTGAAGTTCACCAAGAAGTCGTCAACCAGCGTCGTCACCAGCGAAACGCCTCTGACGGGACCGGTGGTGTACGAGTTTCTGCTCGCGCATAATTAGCGCGATAGCAGGTATCGCAAAATTCGTCACTCTGACGACCGGAGCAGGGAAGAATGGCGCAGCATTGCCGATAAGCATCATTGGGATTTTTTCTGCGCCCGGAATGACGCTGCCTAACCCTTAAGAAAGGATGAAGTCGTCTATGGTTCGCCCCGTTTTCGCGCTGATACTCTTCACTGCCGCCGGCTTGTTTGCCCAGAGCGCGCCAACTCCACCGGCGTCAACGCCGGCTGCCGGCCCGCAACAACAACCTCAGCAGCAGGACCAGAATCGCGACCTGAAGTTCAAGAAAGAGGGTCCGGCGGGCACAGCTCAAACAACAGTCAAGATCCCCCGCAGCTATGCATTAGTAGTCGGAATCTCCCATTACAAAAATCTCCCCAAGGATGCGCAGCTCCAATACCCGAATGTCGATGCCGAATCGATGTATACGGTGCTCATCAGTCCGGAGGGCGGCCAGTTCCCTGCCGAGAATGTGCACAAGCTGATCGACGAACAGGCGACGGTCGCGAATATCCGCAAAGAATTGGAGACCTGGCTTCCCTCAGTGACCAAGCCCGATGACCGTGTGCTCATCTACTTCGCCGGCCACGGATTCGTCTCCAATGGAACCGCTTATATCGCGCCTTACGATATCGACCTGAACAACATCGCAGGCAGCGCGTATCCCATGGAAACGCTGGGGCGCGATATGGGCTCCAAAATCAACGGCAAATGGAAGGTGCTCATCACCGACTCCTGCCATTCCGGCGCCATCACCCCGGAGGCAGATCGCAACACGGTCAACAATACGCTGCTCGACCTGGATAAATCGCTCTTTTCCATCACCGCCAGCCGCGACCGCGAGCAGAGCTTCGAGAGCGCGAACTGGGGAGGCGGCCACGGCATCTTTACCTATTACGTGGTCAAAGGACTAGAGGGCGAAGCGGACACCGATGGCGACGGCGTAGTCAGCGCCGATGAGCTGGCGGAATATGTCCATACCAATGTCCGTCAGGCAACGAACGCCGCGCAAAACCCGACGTCGGAGCGTGGCAGCTTCGATCCCAACATGGTGCTAGCCTACAACCCCACTCACATTACCGCGGCTAAACTGCCTCCGCCTAAATACGGGTCGCTGATCATTGAGACCAACATGGATAACGTGGAGGTCTTCGTCGATGGCCAAAGCGCCGGCGTCGTCAACAAGGCCGCCGCACTGCGCCTGCCCGGCATTGCTCCCGGCGCACATACTGTCAAGGCGGTTCACATGGGTTACGAGCCCGATGGGCCGCGTGAAGAACAGGTCTATCCGGGTCAGGAAACGACGGTGAGCGTGCGCATCCTCATTGCGAGGAATCGGAACAAAGCAGCCGTCGACCACTTCGACCGCGGCATCGAGCTCTATAACAAGGGATCGCTGGACAACTACAAAAAGGCTGCTGCCGAATTCGAGCAGGCGCTCGCCGCCGATCCCAAATACAGCCAGGCAGCGCTCTATGCGGGGCGCGTCTACAACGCGCTCTACGAGGACCAGAAGTCGCTGGAGTTTTTCAAGCAGGCCATCTCCGTCGACCCTGATTACATGGAGGCCCGCGCCAGCTATGCCGGTGCGTTGATTGATAACGGCGATATGGATGAAGCCATCCGGCAGCTCAATATCGTCACCCAGCGCGATCCCACCAGGGGGATGGGCTGGTATCTGCTCTCGGTCGCATTCGCGCACAAAGGAGATTACGAAGACGCCGTGCGCGCCGGGCGGCAGGCGATACAGCTCACGCCCAATAACGGCGAAGCACATCTGTGGCTGGCCGAGTCCCTGCGCAATCAGGGAACCTACGGAGAGGCCGAAACACAATACAACGCCTATCTAACCCTCTCCAACTTCGACAGCGGTCTCGCCGGCCAGCTGAATTACTACGTCATCGGATCGCTCTTTGGCATGGGAACCAAGAAGCGGGCTGCCCAGACCGATATCTGGAAAGAGCAGCATGGCCAGGCGAATACCGGCCTGTGCGATTGCGAGTACCTGCAGAAGCGCTACGACACGGCAATTCCTTATTGCCAGACGGCACTCACCTTTACACCAGGTGATCTTTACACTAACTACCGGCTGGGGCTGCTCTACTCGCAAAAATACAATCAGTCCGGCGGAGTCGCGCTGCTGGCCGCCGCGCGCAAACATTTCGAGAGCGTGATCCAGGTAAACCCCGACGCCAATGAGGCCGACCGCTCGCGTAAATATGTGAAGAATATCGACGACGTTCTAGCCCAGCAGCCCTGAAACCGGCTATAAAACCAATTGAATAAAAAAGAAGAAGACTGCCAGCATCAGTCCGAGGATAGCTGCGCGCAGCCTGTCGGACTTGACCTGCCGCAGCACCGAGACCGTGATGACCTCGTCGCACATGGAGTGGACCAGATCGATATCGTGCGCTCCGACCACGCTTGCCTGATATTGGTCATGAGGAATGCTCAGCGGATATTCGCCCGCGTTCCACACGCTGCGCACAATCCGGTAGCGGCTGCGTTTGTGGGGAAGAAAGAACGTCGGCGACGCGGGGCCGGTCGCAGAAAATGTGCCCTGCAGATGAACAGTCGGAAAGATGACCTTGAGACAAAGAGCCAGCGTGAGCAAGGTCGTGGCCGCAAAGACGCCGAGAGCCACAGCATGCACCTGATGAAAGCGATGCGTCTGTGCCAGCGGTCCGAAGGCAGCGGCCATCATTGCGGTCAGCAGAGTCACGCAGAAAGCGGCTTTGGTGTCTAAAAACCGGATGGTTTCCTGCGAGTCGGTGACGATGCGATAAAGAAATTCGAGCCGCGTGGAATATTCGAACGGTTCGTTGCGTTGCGCGCTCGATCCGGAATCCGGCTGCTGGTCCACCTCGCTCATGCCACGAGAGTGTAGCAGGAAACTCCGGGCATCCGGAGATCGGAAAAAGTTGCTGACTCGGGCCTCGCGTTTGTGATATCAGGACTCATCTCTTTGAGGGCATTTTTCCCGGCGTGTAAATCGGAGAGAAGCGTCTCATGCGGCTTTCTGCAAAGAACAGCTGCATGCGGCGAATCTCACAGAGAACACCAATTGGAAAATGCTCTGACAGCACTCCCAGCGAACTGGAGGCTTTGTGCGCGTGTGGCCGAGGAACTGGGTAATGCTCTGCGGCTGCGCGGCGCTGTTGTGCTGTGCGGCGGAGCAGCACGGCTTGGCCCAATCGCCCATCGCGGACCCACAATCACAGGAAACCCACCAGCGCGCACCGCAACAGCGTGTCCCTCGTCAATTGCCCGCGGTCTCAGCGCTGCAGGGGCGTGTGCTCGATAACGCCGGGCGACCAGTCGGCGGCCTCACCGTTTCTCTCGATCCCCAGCGAAAGACGTGTCCAGTGGCGACTCCCGCATGCGGGGTGACCGACGGCGACGGAATCTTTCGCATTCTCGCAGTGCCGCCGGGAAATTATCCGCTTGCGATCTATAGCGACGACCAATCGATCTTCAGCGGAAAGATGGTGCGCCTCGGGACCGGCGAAGTGGTCACGATTCAGATTGAACTGGGCATAAGTCTGCCCTCAGGAAAAGAATCGGTCATCCCGCGCAATCCCGGCGAGGCGAACGAATCCATCTATCGAGAGCTCAGCCGGCATTCCATCAACGACGGCATGATCGTGCCTCCAATACAAAGCCTGCCCACCGATAAACAACTGTATGAGGCGATGCCCGATCGCTGGAACATCCAGATGCCGAACTACAAGCGCTACGCCAACGACCCGCGCTCGGAGTTCGTCCTCGGACATTGGTACGACCCCTTCAATCGCAACGTCTACAAGGGAGACTATCCGATCTTCGGCCAGCAAAATTTCTTCACCTTTAACGGTGAGAGCATCACCGCGCTCGATGGCCGCCGCCTGCCCACGCCTTCCAGCGCCTACCCCGCCAATCCCGGATCGTATCCCTTCTTCGGAAACGGCGGTCAGTTCTTCCTCGCGCAGACTTTTCGCATGAGTTTTCAGCTGTCGCATGGCGACACATCGTTCCGTCCAGTTGACTGGCAGATTCGCATCACTCCCGCCGCCAATATCAATTTCATCAAGACCCGCGAAAACGGCGTGGTTGATGTGAACCCTGCAGCCGGGGAATCGCGCGTCGACGGCTGGGTTGGAGTGCAGGAAGCCTTTTTCGAGAAGAAAATCAAAGATCTCAGCCCCAACTACGACTTCGTGTCGGTAAGAGCCGGTATTCAGCAGTTCGCATCGGACTTTCGCGGCTTCATCTTCGCCGACGAGCAGCCTGGCGTGCGCATCTTCGGAAACCTCCGCTCCAACCGCCTGCAATATAACGCCGCCTTCTTCGATCTGCTGGAAAAGAACACCAACAGCGGCCTCAACAGCTTCCATCGCCGTTACCGTCAGGTCGGCGTAGCTAATCTTTACATTCAGGACTTCGGATTCAAGGGCTACACCACCGAGTTCAGCTACCACTCGAGTTATGACGACGCGACACTGCACTACGACGACAACGGCTTCATCGTGCGCCCCGCGCCCGTCGGCACAGTAGCTCCGCACAGCATTCGCTCCTACTACGCGGGCTGGACTGGCGACGGACACATTGGACGAATTGACGTAGACCACGCCTTCTATCAGGCTCTCGGCCAGGACTCACACAACGAGATTACAGATGCTAAGGCCAACATCAATGCGCAGCTCGCAGCCTTGGAGCTATCGCTGGATGAAGACTGGGTGCGCTTTCGCGGATCATTCCTCTACGCCTCGGGCGACGCCCATCCGCACGACGATAAAGACCGCATCGCTCGTGGCTTCGACTCCATTGTCGACAATGAAAGTTTCGCCGGCGGCGAATTCAGCTTTTTCAACCGCGAGAGCATTCGACTCACCGGCACCGGCGTCGCCCTCAATTCCGGCGACAGCTTTCTGCCCGATCTGCGCTCCTCGAAAGACGAGGGTCAATCCAACTTCGTCAATCCCGGGCTGTATCTTTGGAACGCGGGCGCGGACTTCAAAGTCACGCAGGATATCAAGCTGGTCTCGAATGTGAACTATATGCGCTTTGTGCGCACAGAGCCGCTCGAGTTTCTGTTATTTCAATCTCCCATTCAGCATGGGATCGGTGTAGATTCAAGCCTCGGTGTAGTCTGGCGTCCGAAGCTCTCTGACAACATCGTGGTCAAAGCGGGATTCGCGGATCTGGTCCCGGCAGTCGGCCTTCGACAGATTTATCAAAGCAAAACGCTGATCTCCGGATTCGGTGTAGTGACGTACCGGTTCTAATTTATGCACGCGCGCAAGATGACAACGCGAAGCAATTGGAGAAGACCCGCTGGTATCGCCTGCGCCGTTCTCGCCATGGCTTGCGGCCTGATTTCGTTCAACCACCTGCGCAGACCTGCACGCGTACACGCACAGACTGCAACTGCATCCATTCCTCGCGGAGAAACTCCGGAGCAGGCGCAGCAGCAAAGTGCTGGCTGCGTAAGCTGCCACACGACTACCGACGCTGCCAGCATGCATCCTCAGTCCACAGTCGTCATCGGCTGCGCCGATTGCCACGGCGGAGATCCAGCGATTATGGCCGCAGGAGCAGCGGGCTCCGCCGAATACATCGCAGCAAAGCGCAAAGCCCATGTCCAGCCCCGCTTCAAAGAAGACGCCGCACGCGGCGGCCATCCAAAAGAGGTTTACACACGCTGGATCAAAGAGAGCCAGGAGTACATCCGCTTCGTCAATCCCGGCGACCTGCGCGTTGCCGAGCAAACCTGCGGCAGTTGCCACGCACAGGAAGTGATGAACGTCCACAACAGCATGATGAGCCACGGCGCCATGCTGTGGGAGGCCGCACTCTATAACAATGGAGCCTTCCCCTACAAGAACGCGCACTTCGGCGAGTCCTACTCCGCTGACGGCACGCCGCAGCGCCTGCGCACCTTCCCTCCGCCGACACCCGAAGAAACCAAAACCAAAGGTGTGCTGCCCTATCTCGACCCGCTGCAGCGCTGGGAGATTTCTCAGCCCGGCAATGTGCTGCGTGTCTTCGAACGCGGCGGCGAGAAGAAATCCGAGCTTGGCATTCCCGATCCCGACGAAGACTCCGGCGCCCCTGATGAGAAACTGAGCAATCGCGGCTTCGGCACACTACTGCGCACCGATCCCGTCTTCCTCGGTCTGCAGAAGACGCGCCTGCTCGATCCGCTGCTGGCATTTCCAGGCACCAATGAGCAGCCCGGCGACTACCGCGGCAGCGGCTGCACCGGCTGCCACGTGATCTACGCCAACGACCGTGACCCCGAGCACTCTGCGCAATACGCGAAGTATGGCCACGACGGCACCAGTATCAGCAGCGATCCCGCGGTGTCGAAGACTGAATCCGGACATCCCCTTCGCCACGTCTTCACCAAGTCCATCCCGTCAAGTCAGTGCATGGTCTGCCATGTGCATCCCGGAACCAACATGGTGACGACATATTTCGGCTACACCTGGTGGGACAACGAAGCCGATGGCGACGCCATGTATCCGGCGAAGCAGAAGAATCCGACGCAGAAGCAGTATCACGACGCGCGCGTGCGCGATCCGGAGGACTCCACAGCCAAAGGCAACTGGAGCGACGTCGATTTCCTGAAACAGGTGGGCTCGCCCGAATTCAACAAGAAGCTGAAGGAGACGCAGTTCGCCGACTTCCACAGCCATGGATGGATATTCCGCGCCGTCTTCAAGCGCGATCGCGAAGGATATCTGCTTGACGCTGACGGCACGCGGATCTCTGATGAAGATCCCGCGAAACTTGCCAAGTCGGTTCACCTCGAAGACATCCATCTCGAGAAAGGCATGCACTGCGTCGACTGTCACTTCCTGCAGGATGCGCACGGCAACGGCAAGCTCTACGGCGAGACGCGTAACGCCATCGAGATTGGCTGCGAGGATTGCCACGGGACGATCAATCACAAAGCATCGCTGATCACCAGCGGACCCGCAGCAGCCGGAGATGCGTCGAGCAACCTCGCTCGCTATCGCACGCCTTTTGGTGATCAACGCTTCTACTGGCGCGATGGCCGGCTCTATCAGCGATCAAATCTTGATCGCGACAAAGAATGGGAAGTAGTGCAGGTCCTCGACACCATCACTCCCGGCAATCCCCACTACAGCGAGAAGTCCCGCTACGCAAAAACGGTCCAGCAAGATGGAACATGGGGCGGCCGGCTCGACGACATCTCACACCTCGCGCACAGTGACAAGCGCATGACCTGCTATGCCTGCCACACCTCGTGGACCACGTCGTGTTTTGGCTGCCATCTCTCCATGATCGCCAACCAGCGTATGCCCATGCTTCACAATGAAGGGCTGATGACGCGCAACTGGACCGCGTACAACTTCCATGTGCTGCGCGACGACGTCTATATGCTCGGCATCGACGGCAGCGTTACCGGCAATCGCATCGCCCCCGTCCGCTCGGCCTGCGCCGTCGTGGTAAGTTCGCAGAACGCCAACCGCGACTGGATTTATCAGACGCAGCAGACTGTCTCCGCACCCGGCTTCAGCGGCGAGGCCTTCAGCACCTACGTTCCGCACACTGTGCGCGCCAAAGAGACCAAGCAATGCACAGACTGCCACGTTTCCGCGGATAAGAACAACAACGCGTGGATGGCGCAGGTGATGGTACAGGGAACGAACTTCCTGAACTTCATAGGCAAGTACGTCTATGTGGCCACGGGCCGCAGCGGCTTTGAAGCCGTGCCCGTAACAGAGAGCCAGGAGCCGCCCGCCATCAAGGGCAGCGATCTCGACGCCATGGCCTATCCCGCCAACTACAGCAGGTTCGTCAAAGGTGGACGCCTGCTACGCACCGCATACGAGCATCGCGGCGACGAGGTCCAGGACGTCCAGTTGCGCGGAGAATATCTCTACGCCGCGCTCGGACATGGTGGCGTTCGCATCTATGACGTCGCGAATGTGGATATAAAGGACCTCTCCGAACGAGTGATCACTGCGCCGGTGTCGCCGCTTGGCCAGCGCTTCTACGTCAAAACAAAGGATGCAGCTGCCATCGCGTCGCCATCTACTCTTGCACTCGATCCGCTGCGTGTGCAAATTCCAGAGAACGAAGAGCAGTCGATCGCTCCGCTATATGCCTTTCTCTACGTCGCCGATCGCGAGGAGGGTCTCGTAATTATCGGCGATCCCAAGACCGGTGTGGGCACCCTGCTGGACGGTGATCCGCAGAACAACTTCCTTAAGCGCGCGCTCACCTTCAATCCGGACGGCAAGCTCACCGGCGCACATCGCATCACTATCGCCGGCACCTATGCCTACATGCTCTGCAACCTGGGTCTCGAAGTCGTCGATCTCAAAGATCCGCTGCATCCGCAGATTGTCGCGGAGATGAAAGCACCGATTCTCGACCACCCCACAGGAGTGGCCATTCAATTCCGTTATGCCTTCATTACCGACAGCACCGGCCTCAAGATCTTCGATGTCACCCATCTCGATCATCCCGAGCCGCTGACGAACGCCACAGTCGCCATCGGCGATGCACGCAATGTTTACGTCGCTCGCACCTACGCCTACATCTCAGCCGGAAAGAACGGCATTGCCATAGTGAACGTGGAGCGTCCGGAGCAGCCGAAGCTGCTCAGGAATTTCAATGCCGGCGGCGCGCTCAACGACGTGAACGACGTGAAGATCGGCATGGTCAGCTCCGAGCAATTCGCCTTTGTAGCTGATGGGCACAATGGCCTGCGGGTCATCGAAGTTTTCGGGCCCAAAACACAGTCGCACTTCTACGGCTTCAGTCCCGAGCCCGAGCCCAAGCTCATCGCCACGCGTAAAACCTCAGGTCCGGCTCTCATCGTTTCGAAGGGTGTCGACCGTGATCGCGCTGTGGATGAGAGCGGCAATCAGCTCTCCGTCTTCGGCCGCCGCGGCGCACGGCCTTTCACGCTCGAGGAGATGCAGCGTCTTTATTTGCGCGACGGCAAGTTGTACACGGTCACCGATACGCCGCCGGGACCGGCAGCCGATATGCAGCGGGCCGGCGGCGGAACGAAGTAGTTCCGCAAAAATCAGGCTCCAGACTGATCGTGTCAGCAGAAATCAAACACAACAACTCAGCCGTCATTCTGACGATGGGGCGTGAGGAAGAATCTCGGGATCAGCGAGAGCTCGAGCGGCCTGCTTTCGAATCCGCGTGAGACAGGATTCAAAACTACCGAGTCGTCCGTGCACCCGGGATGCTTCGCGGCGCTCAGCATGACCGACAAGGTCATAAACGAGTAGAGCCGCCTTAGTTCGGGGACTCCATCATTCCGACTTCGCTGAATGTCTTCGGCTGAATATGCGAGCCGTGAAAGCTATTCCAACCATGGTACTCATGGCAGAGGAAACATCCGCTCTCCGCATGTCCGGCGCTCAGCACCGGTCCCTGCGGCCGGCTCTCGCCGTTGTGGCAGCTCTGGCAGCTCTTGATCGACGGCAGCAGCACATCCTTTGCGCTCTGGCTGAACGATGCCCTGCTGTGGCACTCAATGCAGACAACAGATTGATGCGCGTTATGGCTGAAGACGGCGTTGGTTAGAAAACGTGTGGGCTGGCGCGTCGGCGCAATCGCTGGCAGTGATGCCGGGGCCGTCAGCATTGTGTTGAGATCATGTACCGTCGCACTGGGGGCAAGATCGGGCACCTGCATCACATGGCATAGCGCGCATGACTGGCCCCAGATGCGGCGTTCAGCCTGAGCAGTGCGAATGGTAATCCATTCTTCAGTATTGTGCGGCGCGGCCATCACTGGCATCCCTGGCACGCGTTCATGCTCTTCGGCGCTCCAGTTGCGAATCTCAGTTGCCACAACTTCCGGATGCTGCATCGCATACGTATGCATTCTCTGCTCGATGAAGGCCCGTACCTGCGCAGTGTCGGCATGCGGCGCCTCTTCCTTGATGTGCTTGTCGAAGAGCAGCGTGTGACAATCGTGGCAGCTCGGCGCGTAGGCAACGGGAGCCATGTAGGCGCGCCCGTGATCGCGCGCCAAAGCGTCAGGTGGAGTTGCCGACGCGGGAGCCGAGCTCAGACTCGCATCCTCAAGTCGTGCCGTAACCGTGGAACCAGGCCACTGGAGGCCAGCCTCGCTCAGCGTCTGATGGCAACTGCTGCATGCCAGGTTCACGATCGCATCCGAACCGAGACGCCGTACCTTCATGTGCTCGGAGTGCGCAAACTTGAGGGCCTGCTGATCCTCGAAACCCTCCCGTAGCGGCGCAAACTCCGGATGTCCTTCCACAAAAGAATGAATTGCCGTCGCAAAGTGAGGCGAGCCACCCGTCGCCATGAGATTGGCATGGCACTGCGTACAGCTCTTATCCGCAGTATGCGCCAGCATCATCGAGCCAGTATGTTCCAGGTGGCAGGTGCTGCACTGCGGCGTAAATGTCTGGTTCACCTGATGGTCGGGAACGTTGTGGCACTGGCGGCAGGCGGCATCCGGCACATCTTTGCGAAAGCCCGCACGATGGAAAAGATTTCCCTGCACCGGCAGATGACATGACTCGCATTTCTCGCCGAATTCCGCATGAGAAGAAGAGATAGGACCCTTCGAGAGCAGCTGTGGTCCGCGAAATGCGAAGCTCCCGATCAGCCACACCAGGCTGCAGGCGATGGCAATCAGCGTGAGAATGCCCTGCCAGTGGCGCAGCCACGAGCCCTTCTTGAAGTAGTTCAGGTCATGCCGGCGGGCGACCGATTTCGATGAGCGCTTTCGTATCTGCATCGTTAGGGCCTGCTAACACTATTAGGGCGGACAGCGTTACGAGTGGAAGCCCGGCCAAACGAGGCGGAGGCCAAAGGCCTTGGTGGTTCCAAGGCCGAGGCCGACAACGAAGTGTTGGTCTGGCTTCCACCGCAACCCGAAGGGACGGGGGGCATTTTGCCGGCCTCGTTGTCGTTCGTCGTTCGAAGATTCCCGATATTCGTCACTCCTCACTCCTAGAATCCAGAAAAATGACCTCCCGTCGCTGCCGTCCTAAATAGCGTTCACAGGCCCTCAATACCTGAGCGCTCCGATGGCATGAACGAAGCCCAGCACAATCAAGGCAATGGAAAGCGGAATATGGCAGAAGAGCCACGCGTGCAGCACGCCATGCAGCATGCGCTGACGGTCAAGCTGCCGCTTCTCCTCGCAAATCTCTTCCAGTGCCACGGCGGTCGAACGCGCCCGTTCCGGCAGTAACTCGCGCAGCTTACGAAAAAATTCTCCGGAATAAGCACGCGAGCGAAGCGGAGAGTGTGGTTGCGCATCGGTGAGATAGGGATGGATATTCGACTCGAAAGCCGCGTTGAATTCGGCCAACTCCGTGTTGATCTCCGGCACTGCGCCGATATAAGTCAGCACCACTGTGGCACCCGCACCGCGCCCCGGAGCCATTGTCTCCGCAACACTGCTCGCCCTTTCCTGAGCCTCCTTAGCCAAACCCTCACGGATGTGATCGATCTGGTCGTAGATTGTCTCGTAGGTCACTTCGCGCATCATCCGCGTGGGCAGCGTGTGCTGCAGATACGCGCCCGCCAGTCCGCTCAGCGTGACGATAATCAGCAGAACCATCAGCAGCGTAGTTAGCCATCCGCCAAAATGAAAGCCGGCATGCAGAAAGATGATCGGCAGCGCCAGTGTACCCAGCCACAGATGGCCGCGCATCCAGTGCTGCGCGCGGCCGATACGCCAGATCGGATAACGCTTGCGAATGCCCAGCGCAGCAGCAAACAGCATAAAGCCGAATCCGAGAACACCAAAGAAAAGGCCGACAGCCGTGCCTCCGCCGATCCTTGCCGCTGTGAGCGCATAGATCGCGTAGAGCACAATCGAGCCGCCGAGAATCAGGCAGCTCGCGATCAGCCACGGTCTGTGTGTCTGATCAATGCGCATCGCGCGCTTCTCCGGCGGGCTGCTTCTTCAGCAGGTCTGCGAAGAAGAGCTCTGGCTTGACGCGGTGCGCCGCATCATGCGGACACGCATAGACACAGCTCGGCTCGGGCAGATTGTGGCAAAGGTCGCATGAGGTAGCCTTGCGCACCTTAGCCGGCCCATGCGCCCCCTGCGCGACAATCTCCTGCAGGTTGATATTTCCGTAAGGACAGTTGTTCGCACAGAGCCCACAGCCCACGCACCAATCCTCGATGATGACCTCGAGCGAATTGCGGCGCCGGATCGATCCCACCGGACAACCCACCATGCACAGCGGATCGCGGCACTGCCGGCACGAAGTTGCAACGAGGAAGTGATCGAAGCGCAGCCCATCGCGCAGCAGCCGCGTCACCCCATCATGCGCATCGGCGCAGGCACGCACACACTGGTCGCAGCGCGTGCATTTCTCCAGATCGAGCAAAAGCAGACTCTGCGCATCCATCAATCCCTGCGCCAGATACTGATCGAGCGGCTGGTCGCGCTCCGTGCGCTGGCGCTGCGCAAGGTTCTCCGCCGCACGCTGCCGGGCTACTTCTTCCAGACTGGCGCGAACCTGCGGAAAGCGTTCCAGCATAAGCTGAAAGTCTTCCGCCGAAATCTTCACTACCTCTACATGATCCAGAGCCGTGCACGTCGCATTGCGACGGCCTCCATCCGGAGTGCCTGCGGTCAGCAGGCCCATCTCGCCGAAGTATCCTCCGCGCGGCAGGTATGCAATCACCAGATCTTCCCCGCTGCCGTGCTTCTGGCTCACCTTCACAAAGCCGATGCGCACCAGATAAAACGCGTCAGCCGGCGCACCCTCTTCGGTAATCACCTGCCCCGGCGCAAAGCGAATCAGCTCCACGCGCTGCTGCAGATGCGCGATGAAGTCCTGATCGAGATCGGCAAAGATCGGCACACTGCGCAGATGTGTTCCCAGCGCGCGCTCGCGATAGTTGCGATCCAGCTGCGCCCGGAACGTTTTGCTCTTCTGCATCACATCGAGCACGTTGCGCAGCATCTCCAGCACCACGCAATCGGTCTCCGCGCGCACCGTCGCCGAGCGCGGATAGAAGCTCATGCAGGTCATCTCGCCGAAGAGCTCGCCGGCGCCAAGCTGCGCTACGGGATTCATATATGGCAGATCGACCGACGCGTCGATGGGAATGTACTTGCGGTCGTTCGTCGCACCTTCTCGCTTGTCTTCCTTGTTCGAGCTCAGGATGCTGGCGATGCGCGCAATCAGTCCCTTGCTCTGCTCTGCGGTTGCCACATGCGCTCGCGGCGAATTCAGAAAAACCTCGACTGTGCCATCGATAACATAGAACGCGGTCGAGCCATTCTCGCCTTCTCGGACAATCGTCTCACCGGCTCGGATGTGCCGCTTGATCACGGCGCCCTGATTCAATTCGAGAAACGTTCCCGACACGCCTTTGAATACGGGCATGGCCAGCAGCTCTTCCGGCGAAGGAATCTGTGCCTCGGGATGCAGGTCCAGCAGATTTTGCCCCAGCACCCGCCGGTTGGTGAGCGCGCCGGTTGGACATGAAACCATGCACTCGCCGCAGGAGACGCAGCTCGAGTTACCCATCGGTTTGTTGTCATCGAATGCGATGGCCGCGAGATATCCCTTGCCCTGCCGCGCGATCACGTAGTTATGGCGAATCTCAGAGCAACCGCGCACGCAGCGATCGCACAGAATGCATGCCGAGTAATCGACGAAGATCGACAGCGAGGAATCGTCCGGCAGCAGCACTGGCACCGAGCGTTTGGGATATCGTGTCGGCGTCAGTCCAGGAGTTCCACCCAATCCCATCTGCGCAGCCTGCGTTTCAAGCTCGCAATCACCGCTCTGCTCCTGCCGCTTGCACGGCGAGGGATGGTCGGCGAGCAGCAGCTCGTACAGAGTCTTGCGCGCGGCGAGCACGCCCGGCGACGCTGTCTCCACCTTCATCTCCGGCTCGCACTCACGGATGCACGCCGCCTGATAGGCCCGCTCGCCGCAATCGACGACACATACGCGGCACACCGCGACCGGCGTCTGGTTCTGCTGATGGCACAGCGTAGGAATGGGAATTTTGTTCAGACGCGCGGCATCGAAGATAGTTGTCCCGTGAGGCACCGAGACACTCTGTCCATCGATGGTGAGCGTCACCAGTCCGCCGTGTTCGTGCTCGCTCACGAGGCTGCTCCTGTTCGCGAGAAGCACACGCCCGCGCGGCAGCGCTTCTCTTCAAGATGCTCCCGGATCATGTCGGGGAAATTCTTGATCACTGATTGAATCGGCACCGGCGCAATCTGTCCCAGCCCGCAGATCGAGGTCTGCTTCAGCGCATGCGAAAGCTCATCCAGCAGCTTCATGCCGCCTGCAGCCTGCGATCCTGACATCCACGCCTCCAGCATCTCCACCATCTTTTGCGTGCCCACGCGACAGGGAACGCACTTGCCGCACGACTCATTGCGGAAAAAACGGACCGAGTTGAAGGCCATGTCCAGCATGCAGGCACGATTGGTGCACACGACAACTGCGCCCGACCCCACCATGGAGCCCAGCTTTGACAGCGTCGCCCAGTCCAGCGGCGTGTCCAACATCGAAGCCGGCAGATAGCCTGACGAAGGACCCGACGGGGCGAATCCTATGATCTCTTCGCCGGCGATCGGGCCGCCGGCATAGTCCATGATCAACTCGCGATAGCTCAATCCCATTGGCACTTCAAACGCCCCAGGCTTCTGCACGCGTCCGGTCACGCCGACAAATTTCAGCCCCGGATACCCCTCGCGCCCCTGAGCCTTGTACCACTCCGGGCTTTTCATCAGGATGCTGGCCGCGAGTGCAAACGTCTCCACATTGTTCAGCGCGGTCGGCTTGCCCCACAGGCCCGAGCTCACTGTGCGCGGCGGCTTGTTGCGCGGCTCTGCGCGATGCCCTTGAATCGCCTCCATGAGCGCGGTCTCTTCGCCGCAGATATATCCGCCGGGACTGACAAAGACTTCCAGCTCGAAGCTCAGATCGCTGCCCAGAATATTCTGCCCGCACAGGCCAAGCGAATAAATGCGCGCCAGCTCGGTCTGCAGAATCTCGATCTGCTGCTGGTACTCGTGACGGACATAGCAATAACCGCGCTGCGCGCCAGTCACCAGGCCGCAGACGATCATGCCCTCGAAAAGCAGGTGCGGCAGATGCTGCAGGATGAACCGATCTTTGATCGTTCCTGGCTCGCTTTCATCGCCGTTGCAGATGACAAATTTTTCCGGAACCTTCGACCCTCTTACGCCATCCCATTTTCGCCATGCGGGAAAGCCGGCGCCACCCATCCCGCGCAGCTCGGCGTCTTTGAGCACGGTCAGCACGCCGTCGAAATTCCGGTCGACTACGAGGCGGCGAATCGTCGCGTACTGGTCTTCTTGTTTGGAATATGGATCGGCCTTCAGCGTTAATCCCCGGTTGGCAAAACTCGGCGGTGCGGGATCGTGGAACGTTTCCACACTCGAGAGCGCATCGAGAATCAAACCGGTGGTTGTCGCGAGGTCAGCCACTTCGCGCACACGCTCGTTGATGCTCACCACGCAGGGCCGGTCGCAGCGGCCGATGCAGGAGATGTCGCGGATCAATACACCTTCCTGCCCGGAGAATCGGCGCTCCAGCTGTTCGCGAAGCTGCTTCGCACCGAACAAGTGGCAGGACATGTCGTCGCATACCCGCACATCGACTTTAGCCAGCGGCTTCAGCCGGAAGTGCGGAAAGAAGCTGGCTACCGTGTGCACATCTTTCACGTGCAGCTGACGCCGCTTGGCGATGACATCCAATTCGACCAGCGGGATATAGCCATGCTCCTCCTGGAGCAGGCGCAAATCCTCTACAACTCCCGCTGTCTCACGGCCAGGGAGGGGCACTGCGGAAGCGGACTCGGCGTGCGTAGAATCCATCGCATTTCGCTGAAACGAAATTGCCGCGACTCTAACAAACCCCGCGACCCCAGTCCACTAATAATTGCTTTTAACAGTGCGCCGCCAATTCCCTGCATTCAACGGCGATTGTGAATGAGAAAAAACAAAAGAAAGAATTGCATCCGCTGCCCAATGCCGGTATAAGGGCTGCCATGTTCGTTGCACGATCCCTGCTGCTTGCGGCGGCTGTTTGTTGCCTCTCCGTAGCCGCCGGAGCCCAGACCTCGGCTAGCCCCGATCCGCGGCTGCCAGCGCTGCTGCGTGCCTCCGTAAAAAACGGGATGATGGCTCCCGACCACGAGCAAGCCAAATATCTTGGCCCGGGATCATGTGCCGCAACCGCCTGCCACGGCGGAATTCAGCCGCGCGATACCACCAAGGTGCTGCAGAACGAATACAGCACGTGGGTCGTACAGGATCGGCACTCGCGCGCCTACGCCGTCCTCACCCAGCCGCTGGCAAAACGCATGGCGGCGATCCTGAAGATTGGCCCACCTGAGAAGGCGCAGAAGTGCCTGATCTGTCATGCTCTTTCCGTTCCGGCATCGGAAGCAGGACGTCAGTTCGATCTGGCCGACGGTGTCAGTTGCGAAAGCTGCCATGGACCCTCATCGCAATGGCTGGGCCCGCACGTGCAGACCACCGCCCGCCACGCCGACATGGTCAAGCTCGGTCTGGTCGACAACAAAAATCTCGTAGCTCGAACCGAGCGCTGTCTCACCTGCCATCTTGGAGCGGAAGGCATGCAGGTCGATCACGAGATGCTGGCAGCCGGCCACCCCGATCTCACCTTCGAGCTTGACTCGTTCAGTTCCATCGAGCCGCCGCACTGGGTAGAAAAAGGTCCCGACCAAAAGCAGCCTATTGCTGACCCACTCTACGGCGTGCGCATCTGGAGCGTGGGACAGGCAGTTCAGCTGCGCGAAAGCATGCTGCGGCTCTCGCGTTACGCAAGCGGCCCCGTTTGGCCCGAATATACCGAGATGGACTGCTTCACCTGCCACCACAGCCTCACCAAGCCGGCCGACAGCTGGCGTCAAGCTGCCGGTTACATGGACCGCCGTCCTGGCAATCCGCCTTACAACATTGCACGCTACGTGGTCTTCCGCCACTTTGCGCGCTCCATCGATCCGGCGGAAGCTGAACAGCTTGAGAAGAAGATGGCCACGGTATACGCAATGGCGTCCGAGCTTCAGCCCGACCGTCCCAAGCTCGCCGCTGAAGCCCAGTCAACAGCCGAAACCGCCCGCGCGCTGACAGCCAAAGTCGAAACCGCAACCTATGACAGTGCCCGGACAACGACTCTGATGCGTGAAATCTCGGCAGACGCCGATGCCATCTCGCTCGAAGGCGAGCGCTCGGCGGAGCAGGCGACCATGGCGCTCGACTCGCTCTACATCGCCAATACGCAGCAGACCCAGCCAAACCCTGGTGTGCGCTCAGCGATCGATGGCATGTATAAGCTGCTGGAAAACCCCTCTGCCTACAACGCGCCGGTCTTCGCCACTCAAATGAAAAAGGTTAGGGCTGCGTTGGACTAGCTGATCCCGGCGTATTACCAAATCCGGTGCCCGCTGCGCAAAATAATTCTTTTTGCAGTGAATATGGGGCCGCAGATTGCCGATATGGCAACATGCGAACTTCCTCTGTCTCCCGTAGAATCTCACTCACGCTTGCCGTGATGCTCTGCTGGATGTTGATCTGCGTCACCTGTTTCTTTGTTTTCTCAAGACAGACCATGCAAGCCGTACTTGATGGCCAGACTTCTCACGCCGAAGCATTTGTTCCGGCAAAGCGGCAGGCCGCAGCCTTCGAGCGCGAAATCCTCAACGCCAGAATCTTCTTTATCTACTTTGTAACCATTCAGAAGCCTGGCTCCCTTGAAAAGGGCTGGGAGCGCTATCACAATGCCCAAGCGGCTTTGCAGGAGTTGACGACCCAGGTAGGGCAGCATGAGGAACTGAGTGTGCTGCGAGCCCCGGTGGCGAAGCTTCAAGCCGATATCGATTCGTATGGCGTGATCCTGGCAGATACGCTGAAAATGGTTCAAAATGGCGAGCGTGCGGGTTCTCCTAACTACGATGCACATGTAAAAGCGTGGGCAGCGAGTGGATTAGTAATGGTCACCGACGCCGGCAATGTTGAGACTCTCTGCGCATCCACCAGCGAAGCTTCCACGAACTCGATCGTCAAGTTACTCAAGAATGCAGAAGCTCTGGAATTGGGTCTCCTCTGCGTCAGCTTCCTGGTGAGTGTCATCCTTGCCTGGTTTCTGGCTCGGAGAATTGATCGGACTCTTGAAGGTGAAACGCAAGCTGACAGATCTGCGATGAAAGCCGTCGAAGCTCTGTAGCTGAAACAAGCCGCGGTCGCGACGATAAATCTCATTAAGCTATAAAAGCCCGATCATGCTCCGTAAGGAAATTATGATCGGGCTTTTGATTGAACAGCCGCAAGCCGTCAAAACTTCTCAGGGGATACCATCGCAATGCAGCTTGTTGCCCTCTCTCACAAGATCTAATCTTCAGGATCTCTCGGAAACTTCTGGAAAGGCAGCTGCACACCGCGGATTGAATAATTATCTGCGCGGATATTTGCCGGAGGCATAAAGCCCGCCGCGCCGGCAGCTGCAACAAAGTCATCCTGGTCGACGCCGTCGCCGGAAACTCCGATGCCCCCAACCAATTGACTGCCTTTATAGAGCGGAACAGCTCCCGGGAAAAATACGACTCCATTGCGATACGGATTCGCAGCCTGATGCCCCTGCGTGCAGGGATTAGCGACGTCGTACTGGAAAAGATCGAAGAAAGGCCCAGGCTGCGAGCCGTCAATGCCTGACGGGAAGAAAGGCTGCGCGGCGAATCCGATGGTGCGATTGGTTACAGCCGTTCCCTGCGGCAACGGCGCGAGCTCGTTCGGCGCAGATGAAAAGTAGATCACGTTGCGCGCCTTGGCCACAGCCACATCGGTCGAGAACATGGTCGCGTCGGGCATGCGATAAAGCGCGAGCAAATGCCCGTCCAGATCGGCGACCGAAATTGCGAATCTGGCACGCGATCCGATCGGCAGACGCAGCACGGCGCGCGTCAGGTTTGCCGTCGCGAGCGTGTTCTGCACGATCGACTGCACTTCAGCTAACGTAAGGCCGCCCTGAGTGCTGCCCGTCTCCGCAATCAGATCTCCTTCCGGAGTCGGTCCCGGGCTGGCAATCGGCCCGACCTCGAAAGAACCATCCGCCGCACCTGCCGATTCGCCGGCCGGAAGCGTCGTCTGCTGCACAAACGGCAGCGCCACTCCATTGACGACGACCTCGCCCGGCGAAGGGATATCCGTTGGCACAAAGCCATTGCCGAAAGTGCCGGCATAAGCCGCAAATTCATCGGTGAGAGGATCGGCTCCGGCGACACCAATCGCACCCGCAACTTCATTTCCCTTGAAGATCGGCACACCGCCCGGATTCACTGCGAGATTGTTTGAGTCCAGCACATCCGGCTTGCCGGTGATAATCCCCAGTCCGGGACCACCGGTAAGCGCGGTTGGAATGGGCAAACTCTGCCCCGGTAGATAAGTCACGGCGAACCCGCAGCCGCGGTTTGTGTTCTCAATCCCGTACAGTGGTCCGCTCTCCGTTCCAGCAATGCCCGGCGGAAAGTGCGAGGCCGAGATGTACCTCACGGTTCGCGTCGAGATCGGCGCCTGGTCATTCGAGAAGAAGGCTGCGCTGCGTGCCAGAGCAACCGCCACCTGATCGGAGGGCTGCATCTGTCCAAAATTTGCCAGAGAAGTAACCGGGGCGTTGGCTTTGAGGTAAATAGCAAGCACGTTGCCCGAACGGTCACTCACGGCGATGGCCAGCGGCACATTTACCGATGCGGCCGCAGCCTGCACAATCGACTGCACATCGCTGGGAGTAAGTACATTGGCTGAGGTTTGCGGCTCCGCCGGAGTCTGCGCCGGCGGATTTACGTGCACCCCCATGCAGCCGCCGAGAAACAGCGCCATCGCGCTTCCGATGACCGGCTTTCGCACACCTTCTAACTTGCTTCGCAACTTAGCTCGACCTCGGCGGAATTTCGCCCACGAGTCTAACCGTCCTCACCCACAAAAGCTACGCAATATTGCTTGATCGATGTGCTACCATGAGCCCCGATAGCGCTGCCATTTCAGGCCAAGCCGGTAGACGTATGTCCCTTTGTCCAGGCTTCGCCGAAGGCCTGCCAGCATGATGCGCCGCCTTCCAGACCGGTTGATTGTAGCCCTCATCGTAGCCGCTGGTTTGACCAGTATGCTGGCTGCGCTGGGTGACTGGACCCCCTACGGCGATCTGAATAACTGGACCTACGACTTCCTCATCAATCACGGGCATTATGCCGCTACAGCTGACGATATTGTCTTCGTCGACTTCGACGACCGGACCTTCGAAAAAATCCAGAAGTATCCCATCCCTCGTTCCACCATCGCTCAGGTCATCGAGAGAGTGGGTAGCGCGAAGCCGGCAATCATCGGCCTCGACATCCTCCTATCCGAGGCGCGGACCCCGGAAGAAGACGCTGATATGCAGCAAGCTCTAACTTCGGCGGGGAACGTGATTCTCGCAGCTCAATCCGGCACCGGACAGCTGCCTCCAGAGCTGCCCATGCCGCTCTTCTGCCAGCCAGAAGAATCAGGAGTCGCGACCGGCTTCTGCATCGAGGGCAAGCCGGGAGCTCTCGGCTATGCGGGGATCAATCTGCGCCTGGACACAGACGGATTTGTACGCCAGGCGGAGCTGGTGGCATGGGGCAAGCAGCCCCGAAAGAGCTTCCCTGTCTTTCTCGCCGAACAATACCTGGCGCAGATCGAGCCGGACTGCAAGGACTGCACACTGCGTCCGCTCGACAAGCGCGCTGCCCAGTTCCGCGGATTTCGCGTGCCCTATGCGGACGCGGCAGCGAAAACTTTCCTCATCGGCTATTGGGCTCCTGAGCCTGCTGAACACATCTCGGCGTCGGACGTGCTCAACGGCAGCGTCAAAGCTGAGCAGCTGCGGAACAAGCTGGTGCTCATCGGTCAGAGCAGCGATGCGGCGCGCGACCAGGACTTCACTCCGCTTTTCCGAGTCGCCCAGCACGACGGCCGGCGTGAACGCATCGGTGGAACTGCGCTGCATGCCGCCGCCATCGAAACCCTGCTGCGCGGCTACGCCATCCGCACCGTTTCTGTCTGGTCGCAGCGCACGTTCAATCTCATCCTGTTGACCGCCGTCACCTGGATCTTTACCCGTGTGCGCCTGCGCCTGGCCTTCGGCTTCGCACTTCTCTTCGTGACATGTGTGTACGCTCTGGCGCAAAGCCTCTTCACCGACTTTCACATCTGGCTGCCGTATCTGGCTACGGAGCTGGGCATCGTCGCGGCGCTGCCATGCGGTCTTGCGTGGCAATACCTAAAAGCCAATCTTCTGCGCTCCGAGACCGAGAAAGAGCGGGCCGAACTGATGGGCCTCTTCTCCCGCTACGTCGATCCGCAGGTCGCGCATACCATCTGGCTGCGGCGCGACGAAGTGAGTCTGCAGGGCGACGAGCGCATGGCCACGGTGCTCTTCAGCGACATCCGCAATTTCACCGGCATAACTGCGGGCAAACCATCGAAGATCGTCCTGCACTGGCTGAACCGGTATTTCACCGCCATGGACGAAGTAATCCGCGAGCATGGAGGATTCCTGAACAAGTTCATCGGGGACGGGCTGCTGGTAATCTACGGAATTCCGCTCTCGCAGGGTGAGGAGCAGGATGCCTGCCAGGCTCTGCGTACCGCGCTCTCCATGCTGGAGCGAGTAAAGCAGCTCAATGCCTGCCGCGACCAGGAGGAGGATTGCCCGGAGCTGAAGATCGGCATCGGCATTCACACCGGAATGCTCACCTGCGGCAGCGTTGGCTCCATGCAGAGGCTGGAATATTCTGTCATCGGAGAGACCGTGAATCTCGCCTCCCGCCTGGAGAGCCTCAACAAAGAGTTTCATAGCGAAATCATTCTCTCGGAGAGTACATATGAGAGAGTGAAGAGGAAATTTCCGACACTGCGGCCTCTTGGCGCCACGCCGGTCCGCGGTTTTGGAGGAGAAATCAACGTCTACGGCTTCGGACCCATAGGCGAAACGGGCGCGGCTGCGACCCGGGAAGAAAAACCGGAGGTTGTAGCTTGAAAAAATCAGGACTTCTTTTTGTAACAGCTTTGGTTGCAATTGCAGGCGCACAAAACAATTCCCAGAACAATGCGCAGTCTAACCCGCAGAGTACGCCGCAAAGCCAGCCGCCGGCGCAGACATCGGGTCAGCAGAATGCCCAGCCTCGTCCACGCCGCGCGACCGCGAAGCTTGATGGCTTCGACCTGGCTCCGGAATCAGCCAGCCCCAACCAGATTGGTGGAGCATCCCGCTCAGCTGTCCCCGGCAAAAAGCTCGTTGCCTATGCTCCGCACAAAGGCCGCATTTTCACGTTGCGTCCGTCGTTCTCGTGGCAGGGCGCTCCCGGCACCTCGTACAAGTTCCATATTCAGGACGTAAACGGGCAGCTTGCCTGGGACCGTGAAGTCAATGGCACATCGCTCGACTATCCTGCCGACGCTCCGCCACTTGAGCCCGGACAGACCTACATCTGGCGCGTCTATCCCGATTCACCGATGCTCGGCGGCGCAACACCCTCCAGCATGATCGTGGTCCTCAGCGAGCAGGAGCGCTCACAGCTGGCAACAGAGGAAAGCAGCATCCAGGGAACTGGGCTGGATGCGGAGATGGCCCGCGCCAAGCTCTACTTCGATCATCGTCTCTGGTACGACGCGGTCATGGCCTATTCCGATCTCATCGCCCGCCATCCCGGCGAAGCCAAACTTTACCTCATGCGCGGATCGCTCTACGATCAGCTTCCAGCGACGGGAGCTCTCGCGGATTCAGACTTTTCGCATGCTGAATAGCCGGCGTCAGACAGGCACTTCAGCCGGCTGAGGTGCGCGGCGGAAAAGCTCCTGCGAGCGGCGGCTCCACACAAAAATAAGGATCACCGCCAGGATCACCAGCGAAGCAGAAAGACCGGACCAGATGCCAATGGCGCCCCACTTCCGCACAAAGACCAGATACCACGCCAGCGGCAGGCCCAGCACCCAGTAGCTGATGAAGTTCGCCAGCATCGAGCTATGGGTGTTTCCCATTCCACGCAATGCGCCGGTAGTCACCGTCTGCACTCCGTCAAACAGCTGAAAAAAAGCCGCCAGGATGAGCAGCGGAACCCCAGCCACATCCACCGCCTGATTGCTGGTGTAGAAGCGCAGGATGGCGTGAGGCGCAAGCACAAAAACCAGCCCGGCACAGGCCATGAACAGCGTTGCGCTCGCAATCCCCAGCCAGCCGACACGCTGCGCGGCGCGCGGATCACCGCGTCCGATGGCGTGACCCACGCTCACCGCTGTCGCTCCCGCAATGCCCAGAGGAATCATGTAGCTCACGCTGGCACAGCTGAGCGCAATCTGGTGCGCGGCCAGCACCACCGGCTGCAGACTCCCGGCCATCACCGTGGCCGCACTGAATGCGCCTACTTCGAGAAGGATCTGCAGCGACGCGGGAAATCCGATGCGGATCAGGCGCCGCATCCGCGTGAGATCAAATATGGGAAGATGCAGCAGCAATCCGGAAGGCTTTTTTTGCTCCCGAAGCAGAATGGTTACAGCCAGCACTCCAGCCATGTAGATACGCGAAATCAACGTGGACCAGGCCGAGCCTACGATGCCATGCGGAGCAAAGCCGAGATGCCCGTAAATGAAAATCCAGTTCCCTGCCCAGTTCACGATGTTCGCCGTCAGCAGAGCAAACATCACCGGCTTCACGATCTTCATGCCCTGCAGATAGCGGCGCAGCGCGCCGTAGAGCAGCAATGGCAATGTGCTCCACGCCAGCGTGCGGATGAACGGTGTGCATTCTGCCACCACCTGCGCATCCACATGCCAGGTACGAAGAAAGAACGGCAGCGTCCAGGAAAGCAGCATCAGCGGGGGCGTCAGCCCCAGCGCCAGGTATAAACCTTGATGGAGTACCTTCTGGCATTCAGAGAGATTCCCCGCTCCGAACGCCTGCGAAACCAGCGCATCCATACCCAGCAGCAGGCCCATGCCGAAAAGCACGATGGCGTTGTATGCAATACCGCCCAGACCCACCGAGCCAATGGCGAGCGGGCTCAGCCGGCCTACCATCTTCGTGTCCACAACCGACATCGCCATCCAGCCCAGCTCAGCGAGGACAACAGGAATCGCCAATCTCCACAGGGAAACCGTCTGCGCGCGGATCACCAGCCAGCGGCGCTCCATTACTCGCCGGTCCAGACTGCGTGATATCGATCGTCTGCTTTTCTCTGTTTCAATCGTGCATTCATACGTGCGGAAAGCGGCCGAAATGACTTCGCAGCAAAAGGCCAGCTGCTGCGATCGGAAAGAAGTCAAGCGAGTATAGAGCGAGAGATACAGCTTTTGCAGCAGCGATTGAAAGTTTCGCCAGCGAATTACATTGCAATGACATTTCGCTGAAGCCTGGAGCTCGCTGGCAATCGTAATACCTTTTACCGTCAAATTAACTAGTTCGCTACTAGTCATATGACTAACTAGTAACTTATTGACCCGGAACCACACTCAAGGTACAGTTCGGAGGCATTCGCAAGCCTGCCTCCCATCCTCATCGGGCGCTTTACATCAGGAGACATCATGAATTGCCGAGTGCGCGCATGCCGCCATCTTCCGCGATTTGTCTGCTACGCAGCGACAGCATGCTACGGGCTCCTGATCGGCTGCGGCACTGCTTCTACTACCACCGCAACTCCTCCTGCATCGAGTGGAAATTCCACGTCGGCCAGCGCAGTGCAGGAAGGCGCTCAGCTTGGCCTGGCCTGGAGCCCCGGTGACGCAACCCTGCGTCCCATCGTCGGCGTCCCGGGATCGGCTCAGTTTGGCAGCTCTATTGTCGCCGCGGGAAGTTATTCGAACGCCACCTATTCGGCGCAAGGCCAGTTGGCTCTTATCGTTGACAAGAGCAACAACCTCTATCTCCTCGCTCTGCCCGGATCGCAGCCAGCGCTTCTCACCCAGGGAGTTCCCGCAAGCGCCACGATTCGCTTTTCTCCGCTAGGCGGCTATGCCATCGTCTATGCACCCGGCGCAGCATCCGCGATATTGATTAGCGGATTGCCCAAGCAGCCGCTTGCCGCCCAGGTCCAGGCAGGGGCAGCGATTCAGGCCGCGGCCGTCAGCGATGCAGGAACATCGCTCTTCGCCGTCGGCGCACCCAGCGGCTCTGCAGTCACTGCGATTACAGCTTCAGGAACACGCAGCACCGTCGCCGCCCTGGCTGGATATGGCGGCATGACCTTTCTCCCTGGATCGGAAGATATCCTCGTCGCCGATTCGGCGGCGAACACGCTGGCACGCCTGCACAGCGGCAGCGCTCAGATACTCGCCACCGCCAAGGACGGCTTGAATCAGCCACTTGCGGTTGCCGCATCGCTAGACGGTCGCTGGGCGGTCACCGCCAATCAAGCCAACGGCACTCTGGTCAGAATCGATCTCACGGCCGCTACACCTTCTGTGCAGGCAATGTGCTCCTGCTCTCCGGCAGCGCTCCTGCCGCTGAGCGGAAACGCCGTCTTTCAGCTCACTGTGCCGGGAACAAGCGCTTCCTGGATGATCGAAGCCGACGATCTCGCCCCGCGCGTGCTCTTCATCCCCCCAGCGAGGCATAGCTGATGAAGAGTTTTCCGCGTTTCTCATGCCGTCGGCTCGGCGTATTTGTTTTTGGCGCGACTGCTTTGTTATGTGGGATTCAACACGCGCAGGCGCAGGACGTAACTCCGAGCAGCTTCGCCATTTCGGCTACTCCGAACCCTATAACGAGTGGAACTGCTTCGACTACTTTTGCGGCCAGTCTCACGGGAATTTCTGGAGCCCCCAGCGGCAACGTCAGCTTCTTCATCGATCCGTCTTCGCTCTGCGATTCAGCCAGCCAAGTCCAGACGACTCTGGGTACAGTGGGACTGGGCGATGATGGCACAGCCAGTCTGAATTTCCCCTATACGTACCTGATCCCGACAGGCAGCAACTACCTTTGTGCAAGCTATACCGGCGATAGCTTCTATGCTCCTGAAACTACAAGCTCTACGGAAACAACTGCACCAAGCATCGTATTCACGGAATACTCAGCGTATCTCAATGTCAGTGCGCCGGCCGTCATTCAACAAAATCAGGTCGTCAATATCGTGGTCACTGCAACCTCGATACCTGCCGGATATGCCGCACCGACAGGCACCGTCTCGTTGTATGACCAATTTAGTAATCAGACCTACGGGCCTTACAACCTGACGCCTGGAACCGGCGGCAGCACGGTGACGATTCCCCTTACAGGGCTGGCTCCAGGGGCTCATGAGTACACGATCACATACAACGGCGACACAAATTATTCGACAACCGGATATTCCGGGAGTGTATTCGTTCAAGGAGGGCTCATCGCCGTCAGTCCGGCAGCCATTCCCGCGGGATCAAGTGACACCACTATCACCATAACCGGCCTCGGCTTCACCAATGGTTCAATCGCGCAACTCATCCCTTCAAACGGCAATCCAGTATCTCTGGCGACGACGTACGTAAGCGCGACCAAGCTTCAGGCGGTTGTTCCTAAAGCGGACCTCGCTACCGCCCAGCCTTACGCGCTTTTAGTCGCTACCACCGGGGCGAACACAGATGCGGTGACGCTGAATATTTACACCCAACTCACTGATCAGATCGCCCTCACCGCAACACCCGCAACCACGACCTTCACCTCTGGCCAGACGGCATCGTTGACGCTGACTACCGGAGTTACGCGGGGAGCTGCAACGGATGCAGCCGTACCTTCGGGCTCCGTCGACTACTCGATAATTGGAACGGCAACGGGCTCTTCCTCACAGGCACTGGGCACTCCCTCATTTCTGACCCAGAGCCCAACTACAACCGGGAGTTACCTGGTTGGAACGGCTCCAAATATCACGAACCAGCCCCAGAAGCTGCTTGCTGCAGATTTCAACAACGATGGCTTTGCGGACACAATACTTCTGGGCGCATACGATTCGAACTACCTTCAACTGCTGCTCAGCGCTGGACCTGACCTGTTTCAATCGGACTATGAAATTTACACTGGATGCGCCGTTGCCGATTTCGCCGTCATCGACCTTAACAAAGACGGAAACCAGGATATTGTTGTCGCCTGCGGAAATCCCAGTACAGCAGTTTACGGCGTATATCTGCTCGGCAATGGCGATGGCTCATTCCAGGCACCCGTAACCTTTGCCGCCGGAAACTCAGCGATCATGTTGCCCTACTATATTGCGGCCGGAGATTTCAACGGGGACGGTGCCGTAGACATCACGCTGCTTGATAACTCCGGAAACATGCAGGTGTTCGCAGGCAGCACGGCCTTCGGCACGTTTACCCCTCTCACGGTAACAACCTACCCGGTGCCTGACGGGCCCCCAATTAACGTAGTCTCCGCCGACTTCAATCAGGACGGCAAGAGCGACCTGGCCGCGTTTGAATACCAATTCAATTACAACGGCAGCACCGGCTCAGGTGCTGTCATCGTGCTAACCAGCAATGGGGATGGCACATTTTCCACCCAGCAACAAACCTTTACCTCGCAGGCGGAATATCTCGCCGGACAAACGCTCGCGGTCACCGATCTCACCGGCAGCGGATACCCGAGCGTCGTTGTCCCCGACACCCAGGGTTTTCCTGGGAATGGCGCAGGACAGCTGATTATCTATCAGAACAATGGCGCAGGGATGCTGAATGCCGCGGTAGATTATCCTGCAGCAAACGTAGTCAGCGTTACCGGAATTCCCTTTCCCAGCATCGGAAAGCCGGCGGCCGCAGCTCAACCGGGATACACCATCTTCTACAGCGCGGTGAGTGGCGACTCGACCGATCCCCTTACTCTGCAGACACTATCCTCCGCAACCGTAAACGGAGAGCTCAGCCTCACTCCAGGGCCGGCTCTCAGTAATTTTGGCTTTGCACCTTTTTGCGACTGCTCAACGCTTTATGTACCCATGGTCGCAGCAGATTTCAACGGCGATGGATACCTAGATGTAATGGCCAGCGCCAATGTTTTATCCGGCTATAACAGCAATGGCACGGAACAGGTCATTCCGCTCTTCTACAGCAACGACGCCGTGACCAGCGAGACCGTGACCCTGCCGACTCTTGATCCCGGAACTTATAACATCGTTGCCACTTATGGCGGAGACGTTGACTATGCGGGTGGCACTGCAAACTATCCAATCACGATCAACCCCGGATCGAATCTAACCCTGACCTCGGTCAGCCCGGCATCTGAACCTCTGGGAACGGCGGCAACACCGGTCACGCTTACCGGAACCGGCTTCACTGCGAACTCCATCGTGCAGTTGAATGGAAATGCGATTGCCACTACCTACACCAGCGCAACCCAGTTGCAGGCGACTATTCCAGCCAGTTTCTTTGCTTCGATAGAAACTGGCACGATCACCGTTACAGATCCCACGAGTGCGGGTCCCAGCAATGGATTTCCCATCAGCGTTACTCCACCTTCGCTGCAGGTAGTTCTGAGCGGGCCGCCTACCGCGCCTCCGGCAACGCAACCTACCATCAATTTCCAATTGCCGACTGCCTATCCGCTGCCCATCACCGGGACATTCACGCTCACCGTGCAGCCGCCCATTGCTGGAGGATTGGTCGATCCCGCGGTGCAGTTCGCGTCGGGTGGCGATACCTTCACCTTTACTCTGCCAGCGAATACCACAACGACGCCAACCGTGCAGCTGCAAACGGGCACGCTTACCGGAGCAATTACAGTAGCGCTCACCCTGACGGCTGATGGAACAGACATTACTCCGGCAAGTCTGCAGCCGGTAGTAGTCCAGGTCCCGGCATCTGCTCCCACCATCACCAGCATGTCTCTCACGCGCAGCGGCACCACTCTCACTGTCACCATTCAAGGGTTCTCAAATACTCGAGATATGAGAAGTGGAAACTTTACCTTCACGGCGGCCTCGGGAGCGACGATCAACAATCCCAACCTGACCGTGGACCTCACTTCCGCGTACGTATCGTGGTATGGCCAGGCTGCGTCCGATCAGTATGGAAGCGCCTTCACCTACATCCAGACCTTCCTGCTCACGGATGACGCATCGACTGTCGGCAGCGTCAGCGCGACGCTGGTCAACTCAATCGGCACTTCCAACTCCAAGAGCGCCCAATAGACATGCAAATTCGCGCCCTCAATCCGCCTCTCCGGCTCATCCGATCGCGGCTCGGTGCCCTCTGCATCGCTGCGCTGCTGGCCATCGAACCCTCTACTCCCCTCTTCGCGCAGCTAGCCGCTGGGCCCCCCAAAGGCCTGCAAATCATGATCCTCGACGGCGAAGGCGCGCTCAACAATATCCACGATCGCACCGCGCGTGAGCCTATCGTCCAGGTGCAGGATGAAAATCATAAGCCAGTCGCCGGCGCGCTCGTTCTCTTCACTGTCCACGGCGGAACCTCCGGCGCATCCGCCACCTTCTCGAACGGACTGACCACGCTATCTGTCACCACCGACGCAGAGGGTAAAGCCGTAGCCCACGGATTGCAGGCGAATCAGAACTCCGGCGCCTTTCAGATTTCGGTGACCGCGACTAGTGGGCCGCTCAGTGCCAGCACAGTCATCAATGAAAACAATGTCGTCCCCCAGGTTCAGCCCGTGCAGCAGGCGACCAGTGTCCGGGGTACGTTCTCGAACGTGCCAGCTCATTGGTTTCTGTCGAAACCGATGATTATTGTGGCCGGCGCAGTCGTAGCCGGAACGGTGGCAACCGTCGTCGCGGTCAAGGCGAATCAGGGAACGACGATCAACATCGGCACAACAACGGTGACGGGGCCAAGCGCTGGCGTTCGTTTTTCCTTCGGAAAAGGGAAATAGCAACAGCCTCAATTGCCGGATAGCGTTCCGCCGCCCGGCGTCTTCGGCAGAAGGATCACGTAGGGAACTTCTGTTGCCGAGAATGAGCTTCGCTCCTCCTGCCTATCGAAGGGCGGCGCGTGGTCGCCCACGATGACAAAGATCGTTAGCCGGCTCTGCTGCCCTAACGCCATCTCCACCACCGACGCATGTACCACAGACACGAGCTGGTACCACGAGCAGATCGAAGCATCGCCGCGAGAAGCAGCGCTCACCGTGCAAGAGACGGGATGATCGAGCGATGACGGAACCGGCACCGGAAGGTGCGAGTTCAGCGTTACCCAGTGAACAAACAAAGGCTGGTCATCGGGCTGCGATAGGCGCGCTTCCAGCCACGCCGCGATCGCGGCATCGCATGTACCCCCGAACGGACCGGGGCACTCCGGCATACCCAGCGCCTTGAGCCTGTCCTCAAACCATATTTCCTGAAAGCCCATCTGCGGGTACCACACCTCGCGGTCGAACATCGCTCCCTTGAATCCATGGACCGCGAGGGTGCGATAGCTCATCCCGCGCAGCCTCATGGGAAGGCAATGCTGCATCTGCAGTACCGAGCCGTGCGACGCGTTGAATCCGGTATGGGTTCCGCATAGCTCCCGCGCTTCGCCTGAGGTGGTGGGTCCTTCAAACGGCATGGTTCCTGCCAGGACGCGATATCGCGCCAGCAGCTTTGCATCGGAATACGGCGCAGTCAGCGCCCTCCGCAGTGCTTCGTCTTTGGGATTCCCCCAGGACTCCACCAGAATCTGTACGAAGTGCGGCAAAGCCCGGTTGGAGTTCGGCACAGAGTGCAAAGCAATTGCCGACGCGGACGGCATGGCGTGCATATTGGAAAGCCGGTCGCCGCGTTGATAGCGCTCATAGATCCACTGGCGATGAACAAGGCTTTCGCTCGGCATGCGCAGAAACGAGCGCTCCTCACCGGAGAACGGATGCCCCGGACTGTAGATTGACTGCACCAGCGAAAGCACAACCAGTAATGCAGCGAGCATACCGGCGGCAAACCTGCGCTCAAGACGCATAAATGAATGCGGCACAGAGAGTGCTGCCAGCAGGCATATCAGCACCACCAGGAACAGCGTCACCGAGATGGCCGCCGCCTCGCTCGTCGACAGCATCCCGCCAAAGCGCATCGAGTTGATGAATTCCGACGGAGAAAACAGGTAGGTGGTGCACGCCGCGCCGATGAAATCCACGGCTATCGCCAGCATCAGCAGGAGGCAGGTCGCTGCGCGGGGAAGAAACAGCGCCAGCAGGGCAACCGCGAGATAATCCAGGTCAAAGGTCCAGCTCACCAGCAGGTTGAGCCAGCGTCCGGCGAGTAGCAGCGGCAGATTGGGGAGAATTGCAAATGCAGCCAGAAAAACATACCACCGGAATACGGCAGTGCGTTGGTACCAACCAGCCAATACGGGCTTTCCTTTCGCGGCCGACTATTTTCTAGTTCACGCCTTCGAGCCCCCGGTAAACATCCATCCCAAGGAACAGAGCGTGATCAGAGCAATAATTCCCTGGGAAATAACACAGTAAAGACACCAGACTTCCAGCTTGTGCGCCTCAATATTTGTGAGGTAGAGAGCAAAACCCAGCCCAACCAGCGAGCCCAGCAGCACCAGCCCACGACGCCGCAGCAGGGCCAGTAACGCAACTGCAAGATACCCCGCAATACCGATCACCGCAACCGGAATATGATGAATCTCCGCATACCGGCTGTGGTTTACGATTCCGCAATCCCAGTGGGCGTTGATATCGCAGGGCTCCACGTCATGGGAATAGTGAACATGCAGCGCCAGGCTGGAAACGGCCATCCCAGCCAGGGCAAGAAAAGCAATTAGGAATCGCATTCTGCTGACTTTCTCCTCTGCGCTTCGTCCATAGTTTTTGAGTCCTGGAGTGGACTCGCGAGACCATGCGCCAAAGAGATAAGATTAAATCAATCGCTATGCTACGTAATGTTGCCATCTTCTTTACCGGTGCCTTTCTAGCGCTGGGCAGCCAGTTGAGCCACGCCCAGCAGGATATGTCTCCTCTGAAGCCGCCTCCAGGTGCGCATGTGGCGCTCTTTGAGTTCGCGGACCTGGAGTGTCCGATGTGCGGACGCGAAAATACCGTATTCAAGGACGCGTCGGCGAAATATCACGTGCCCTGGCTGCGCCACGACTTTCCTCTGCAGATGCACGTATGGAGCTTCCAGGCGGCGGTGAATGCACGCTGGTTCGACACCCAGCCGAAAAAGCTCGGCAATGAATATCGTGACGCCGTCTTCGCCAATCAGGCCAGCATCGAGACCAAGGATGATCTCCGCGCCTTCACCGACAAATTTGCTCAGCAGCATGGCATGGCCATGCCCTTCGTCATCGACCCGCAGGACAAGCTCGCCAACGAGGTGAAAGCGGATTACGCCCTCGGCATGCGCCTCGGGGTGCATCAGACGCCCACCGTCTGGATCGTCACCGATCGCAGCGGCGGTGCAGCCCCCTATACCGAAGTCACCGACTTCAACAAGCTCTACACCATGCTCGATACAGCCACCGCCGAAACCAGCCACGGAAGAAAATAGCCTGGCGCGGCGGCCGTACTCAAGGCCGCCGCCGGCATTTCGCAAACTGCGGCCTTCTTGATTGCCCCTCAAGCGCCACCCGGGTGGGCGCCGGGGGCGGAAATGCTCTAGACTTGGGCTGAATGGAAATCGATGCCATCCAGGCCGCTCTCCGCGAACAGGCTATCGACGCCTGGCTTTTCTACGACCACCACCATCGCGACCCCATTGCCTATCGCATTCTCGGGCTTTCCGAGCACGCGCACGTTACGCGGCGCTGGTACTACGTAATTCCCGCCGAAGGCGAGCCACGCAAGCTTGTCCACCGCATTGAAGCCGGAAGGCTGGATTCCCTACCCGGGTCCAAGGGCATGTACTCCTCTTGGCAGGAGCTGGAAATCGGCCTCGACGCTATGCTCCGGCCCTATAACACGCTGGCCATGCAATACTCGCCGCGCAACGCCATCATGTACGTCTCCATGGTTGACGCAGGGACCATCGAAGTCCTGCGCGAGTTCGAAAAAAATATTGTGAGTTCGGCTGACCTGGTCAGCCGCTTCGAGGCCGTGTTGTCGGCCGAGCAGATTGCCAGCCACTACGAGGCGCAGATCGCCATAGATCAGATTCTCGCCGAAGGCTTCCGGGAAATTGGCCGCCGCGTTCGCCGTGCCAGCGCAGGTGGAGGAAGCGTCACTGAATACGACATTGTGCAGTGGCTCTCTGAAGCCATGCGCCGCTCCGATTTAGTCTGGGAGAACGGCCCCAACGTGTCGGTCAACGAGAACAGCGCCGACTCCCACTATGAGCCTACCGCTGAGGGATCGAAAGAAATCCACGACGGCGACTTTGTATTAATCGACATCTGGGGAAAAAAGAATCGCCCCGGAACCTGCTTCTACGACATCACGTGGACGGGAGTCATTGGACGCGAGCCCTCCGATCACGAAAAGAATGTCTTCGAAGTGGTGAAGAACGCCCGCGACGCCGCGGTGAAGGCCGTAAAAGATGCCTTTTACGCCAAAGAGCCCATCGCCGGATGGCAGGCGGATGACGCCTCGCGCGCGGTCATCGAAAAGGCCGGCTTCGGCCACTATTTCACCCATCGAACCGGCCACAATATCGGAAGTGAGATCCACGGCAGCGGCGCACATCTCGACAACCTCGAGACCCATGATGAGCGCATCATCCTGCCCAACACTTGCTTCTCCGTTGAGCCTGGCATCTACCTCGACAAGTTCGGAATTCGCAGCGAGCTGAACATGATCACCAGCCCCGATCGCGCCTCAGCCACCGGAAGAGTGCAGCAGGAGCTGATGAGAATCTGACGGGGTAGCCGGGCTGGCAAAACGGCAGTTGGCCGGCCGCCTCACCAGCCGCTGACATCCTGTATATTCAAGAAAGAGATGGCCTCTAAGGTGCAAGTGCCCGCGAAAACCGAAACTCAGGGTTTTGTGTATTTCGCGCTGATCGTCGGCTGGCTGGTTCCCGGGGCGGGTCATGTAATGACCGGCCGCTGGATGCGCGGCCTTCTCCTTTTCGCTTCAATTACCGCCATGTTCTGGCTCGGTATCGCCATGCAGGGAAAGCTGTACCTGCCCAATACCGGAGACGTGCTGGACATGCTCGGCTTTGCCGGTGATGTCGGCAACGGCCTCTTCTACGCGCTGGGCCGTATTCTCGACCTCGGCCACGGGGCAGTCCAGATCGCTACCGCCGATTACGGTACCAAGTTTATTGTCGTAGCCGGACTGCTGAACTTCATTTCCGCGGTCGACGCGCACAACCTTCGCATTGGCAGGAAGATCTGATGTTCGCTCCTACGCACTTTACCGCCGTCCTGCTCTTCGCAACCTTTGCTTCGGTGGTTTTCGGCATCACGCAGCGCTCCACGCCCAAAGCGATGGCCAAATATGGCATTTATTGCTGGGTCATGTTTGTGGGAGTTGTGATCGTGGCCAGCTGGGCCATGTGGCTGATCCGCCGCTGAGGTAGCAGACTAAGAAACGGTTCGCTCCCAGAGCATCGCATCGAAGCTGTGCATCTCGATAAAACCCACCTGATGATAGAGCCGCACCGCCGGCTTGTTCTCCTCGGTCACCGTAAGTGTCAGAGCGCGGAAATCGCGCCGCTTTATCTCTTCTGCGCACGCGTCGATCAGGATGCGGCCGCATCCTCGTCCGCGATAGGCGTTAATAACGCATAGCTGCGTAACGTGCGCCACATCTTCACGGACCCGCGAACAAAGCAGAACCGCGACCAGTTCGTTCGTCCCCTTGCGCACCAGGACGCGCGAAGCACCCGGATCAAAAAATCCGCAGCCGGGAAAACGTACGATGTTGTGCAGAAAACGAAGCGAGCCCGCTGCCGTCCGGTACTGATCGTTGATGTAGCTGTCCAGATGTCCTTCGTATGAGGCAGAGATCAGATGGGCAGCTGCGTTGAAGTCATCTTCTTTCCATGACCGCATTGCTAATTCATCGGGGAGTGCCTGCGGCCCATGAAGAGGCGCTGCGGTCAGGTCGAGACGCATGAAGAGCCGTTTGGATACCGAGAATCCATTGGCGCGAAAAATCGAGGCATGCACCCCGTGCCGGTGAAGCAGTAACTGCGATTCGATCCGGTTCACTCCCGGAGAATTCTGCAGCAGCTCGATCAGGCTCTCCAGCAATCGTGCCTCAACCTCTGCCGCGGTCGCCTCCGCGTTGTGCGGGGGTACGGCAAATACGTCACCGATGACCGCCTTGTGGTCCTCGTAGACGCAGAATACATATCCCGAGATCCGCCCATTCTCAATGGCCACATAGCCGGGAAGCACTCGCGAATCGAGATATTGCAGCAGCAGGTTTGCGGAGGCGCGATAGTCCCACTCCAGCCGCTCGCTCCACACCTGTGCCTCAGCTTCCAGCAACGGACGAAGACTCGCCGCCGAGAAATGCCGGAGATCGAGAATTTCGAGCTGAAGAGCAGGAGTCATCCCTGTTTCCCGACGTAAGGAGGTTTCAAGATCGAGTAATACTCAACTGATACAACGGCAGTTCGGGGCAAGAAATAATCTCTGGACCGGGCGGCGGCTCCAATCCATGCTCACGCTGTCAATCCTGTCTATTGCTGCAATTGCCGAATTCGCTTTGACCGCGACGGAATGCATGTCTTTCGCGCAGCTGCTGCGAACCCCTGATTTAATGTAACCAACTCTGCGACACGTGAGAGCGCCTGCTATGCCCGGGGAACAGAGGGCTGCCTGCTGAGGTGATTATTCCACAACTGCACGTTACGCCCGCTTTGCCTTGGCCCAATTACTTTGCGGCGGAAACGGAATATACAACCAGGTCCTGAGCCGGGTACGTAAAAAGAGGCTCGTAGGTGCGCCCCTGCAGTAATTGACGCAGCTTATCGAGATAAGTCGCACGAACCACCAGCAGGTGCTGTTGAGCCGGTACTCCATCGTGCTCATAGTTCTCAACCTGCCGGTCCCTGTAGAAGGACAGGCCGAATTCCACATCGCGGCGGACTTTATAGACCGCCACTGTCCCGTCCGGCGGCGAGATCTGATTGATAATTCTCGCCAGAGGTCGCGCCGAGTAGGTCAGGTCGATCAAAGTAATATTCCGTTCCGTACCGGCCAGAGCGTGGATCCCAAAAAGCGGCCCGATTCCGAAAAGATAGAGCAGCATAATGACCATCGGCGCCATGGTGGCAATGCGCAGCCGCTTCAAACCGAATCGGTACACCGTGATCAGGATGAAGACCGTCGCCGCAAATGCAGTCATCGCTCCGGCTACGATCGCGCTGATCGGAGGGATCGTTTCAGGATGTTGCAGGTTCAACGGCAACAAAATCACAAAAGCCGTCAGCACACCGGTCAAGAGTGCGTGGATGACCAAAAGCCAGGGCTTCAGTCCACGGCCCCGCATGCGGTTCAGATAGTCGCCGGTAAGAATTGTGAGCGGAGGGATAGAAGGAAGGATGTATCCGGGCAGCTTCGATTGGGAAAACGAGAAGAACACAATGGGGACCAACGCCCATAACACCAGGAACTCCGGAAAGGCATCCCCGGCGCGAAAGCTCCCCATGTAATGCCCCTTGGCTCGGCGCGCTCGCCACTCTGCGATGGATCCCTGCACCGCATCGATGAAAGCAGCGATCGCAATCACTGCCCAGGGCGTAAGAGACAGCAGCGCGACAACAATGTAATACCAGTATTTCTGCTCATGCTGGAAACGGTCGGTGGCGAAACGCTCCAGGTTGTGCTCGAGGAAAAAGATGTGCAGGAATCTGGGATTGCGTCTCTGCACGGCAATGAACCATGGCAACACCATGGCTAGATAAAGCACCACTCCAGGCCACCAGATGGTTCGTCGCAGTATCCACCACTCGCGCCGCAGCGCGGCAAAAGCTACCAGGATGACCACTGCCAGAAACGGCGCGACAGGCCCCTTGGCCAGAGTCGCTGCTCCCACAAAAAAATACAGATCGAAGAGCCAGAACTTGCTGTCCGTCTCATACCAGGCGTACCACCCCAGCATCCCGATACAAAACGGAGCGGCCAGCTGCATGTCCGTCGATGCGCCCCGCGCGAAGGCGATAATTCCCGCGCAGGAAGCGGTAATGAGCGCGGCATCCAACTGGCCCCCGCGCCGGAAGCGCCGGATATGCAGATAGATCAGCGTGACCAGAATGAAGGCAAAGCTCGCCGACGGCAGCCGCGCCGACCAGTCATGCACACCGAACTCGCGGAAGGAGAACATGGCGCGCCAGTAGTAAAGCGCCGGCTTCTCCAGCCATGGTTTTCCCCACAGGATGGGCGTAACCAGATCGCGGCGGGCGAGCATCTCCCGCGCTACCTGCGCATATCGCGGCTCGTCAGCGCCTACCAGCCCGAGGCCAGCACCGCCGAAGATCGGCACCAACCCATAGAAAAGAAAGAAAGCGGTGAGGATGAAAAGGGTTCCCGCTTCAAGCACCATTTCAAGAGAAGGAAAGCGATCCCGCAGATTAGCCGGAATGTGCGACAGAACTTTGATTCTGGAAGAATTACCCACAGTTCTCTTTGATCTCGAAAGGAGTTCCCGACAAGGCTAACAGATTGAGGTGGTGAAAAGCGTAAAGCGCGGTCGCGCTCGTTCGGGGACTATGAAGCCTGCATCACGCCACCACGCCCGCCGAGGGAACACCGTTGCGGATGGTCTCACGCAGACAATCCAGAATTCGTCCTTCCGCTGCGGAAAGCGGGCCATCGATGGTGCATCCGCTGGCATGCAGATGACCGCCCCCGCCCAGGCTCTGTGCAACATAAGCTACGTCAATCGCGCCTTTGCTTCGGATGGAGAGGCGCACGCGGCGATTCGGCAGCTCGCGCAGAAACACCGCAACATCGACCCCCGAGATGGAAATCGCATAGTTCACCAATCCCTCGCAGTCCTCTTCTGCCGCTGAGGTGCGGATCATGTCCTCATGGGTGATCCACATCCAGGCCAGCCGCCCATCCCGGCGCAGGTTCGAAAGCGCAGCACCGAGCAGCTTCATCTTCGAGGTGGGATTGGAGAAATAGGTATGCTGCGCGATCAGCGTAGGATTCGCCCCCTGCCGCACCAGGTCGCTGGCCAGCTCGAAGGTATGCGCATCCGTGCCGGCGTAGCAGAACGAGCCGGTATCGGTAAGCACAGCGGTGTACAGGCAGGTCGCCATCTCCGGCGTAATCGCGACTCCTGCCAGCTTGGCCAGGTCGTAGACCATCTCCGCGACAGCACAGGCGTCGACATCGATCCAGTTGATATTGCCGAAGAGCTGCCCGCTCACATGGTGATCGATATTGATCAGAAAGCGCCCCTCCAGACCCTCCAGGCGCGACCGCTCAATGCCATCGCACTCCAGCAGAATTACGGCGTCGTAGTCGCCCTCGACACGGGCTACCTGGCGAATGGTCGAAGCGCAGGGCAGGCCACGATAGATCAACGGCACGCGATCGCAGGAAATCAAATCCGCGTGTTTTCCGAGCTGATCCAGGATCATTCCGCACGCCAAAATCGAACCCACCGCGTCGCCGTCCGGCCGCGCATGCGCCGACACGAGAAAACGATGGCAGTCATGGATTGTCTTGAGAACGGCTTGGATGTCGCCTGATTTCTGCATCGGTGATAATCGGGTCCTGAGCATCGAAAGAGGAAAAGCTATTCCTTTGCTGTCTCCTGCGCGGGCGCTTCCTGAGGCGCTTCTTTCTTGCGTTTACGCTGCCGGCCCAGCAGCTCGTCAATCCGGGCCTTCATCTTCTCTGAGCGGTCGATATGAAACGTCAGATCCGGCACATGTTTTTTCCCGGTGCGCTCCAGCAGTTCGTGCTTGATATACCCGCGCGCAGCCATTAATCCATCGAGCGTCTGCGCCTCTTCTTCCGTGCCGCCATCGACGGCGACATAAATCAACGCCGACTTTCCCCCGGGATTCAAGACCACCTGCGTAACGTAAGCAAAACTGATGCGCGGATCGGAGAGCTCACCCTCGATCATTGCGCCGATTTCTTCGCGCAGCGTCTCCGCCACGCGATCCTGATGGTACTTTCGAGCCCTCTGTTCCGGCATCTACAACATCCCCTGGTTAAACGTTTGAGAATATCAGATGGAGGGGCGCGGATAAAGCGCCTTTCTGGCCGTCGCGGCTAGCCGTCTTCCAGAAATTCCCACCACGCATCCGTAACCACCGCCCCTAAATCGTTCACAATCCGGTTAACGGCGGCTTCCACCTGCTGCATTTGACCACTGAGATAGTCCCGGGAACCGGAGATGGCAGCAACCCCAATCGTTGCTGACTGCCAGGTCACCGCCTCGTCCAACTCCGCGACAGAGATGTTGAATCCATGGCCAAGCTTCTCCTTGAGGCTCCGAACCACCTGGCGGCGATCCTTGAGCGACTGCGCATGTTCAATACGCAACTCGATGGTCATGGCAGCAACCGGCATCGCTTCCTCTATCTCGATGTTCCGACTGTTCAGAGTATCGAAATGTCAGCCGCGCAGTCAGGGATCATTTCCAGTCTATGGAACGAGAATTCCGACAAGACTCTCGAAACAATCGCGATATCTCCCCCGTCAACTCGTGCAGCATCGCCACAAGAGTAGCAAGGACCAGAAAATCTGCCGGCGATACAGAAAGAGGCAAGCCTTGAAACCGCTCTTTGCCTTGTTCCTGCTTCCCTGCTGCGCGCTGGCGCAGGATATCTCCACTGCCACTGAGGCCTCCGGCCCCGAGCCAGCCAAATTTGAGGTGAAAGCCAATCATCAACCGCCCAGCTTCGACCCCAATCCAGCCAAAGCGGTGGTTTTCATCGCCTAGTCTTTCGCAGCAGCGGGAAATGGCCTCATCGAACCAACACTGAAGATCGGCCTCAACGGCAACTGAGTCGGCGTGACGTAGTCTAATTCCTGGCTGTCATAGACCGTGGACCCCGGCGAGCATCATCTCTGCGTGCGTTGGCAGTCGCGCCTCGCGCAGTTTTCACGCCTGTTGTCGCTGGCTAATTTCAACGCCGACCCTGGCAAAGTTTACTTCTTCCGAAGCAGGCTGCTCAGTCTCGACAAAGAAGCCATCCTCGACTTAGATCCCATTGAAGACGAAGGACGCTATCTCGTTGTCTCATCCGCGCAGAGTGAACCGCATTGAAAAAGTTGCCGCAGAAAAAAAGCGGCCAGCGAAAAGGTATCAGCACCTAAGCTGACCGTCTTATCGCTGACCGCCTTTTAGCTACCCGCTTGTTAGCCGACCGGACTTTCGCCCCGCACAGCCTAGCTTGCCGTCAACTCCGCCGCGACCTTCTCGGTAACAAAGGCCTCGATCGTATCGCCGACCTGGATGTCGGTGTAGTTCGAGATACCCACGCCGCATTCCATGCCGTTGGTGACTTCCTTGGCATCGTCCTTGAAGCGCTTGAGCGAGCTGATCTTGCCCTTGAAGACCTGCACGCCGTCGCGCATCAGGCGAGCTTCGGAGTCGCGCTTGAGCACGCCGTCGCTTACGCGGCAGCCGGCAATCGTTCCCACCTTGGGAATGCGGAAGACGTTGAGGACTTCCGCGCGACCCATGTAGTTTTCCTTGAAGACCGGCTCCAACAGCCCGAGCATGGCCTTGGTGATCTCGTCCTGCAGCTCGTAGATGATGGAATGCAAACGAATCTCCACATCTTCCTGCTCGGCGAGGTCGGCCGACTTGCGGTCCGGCCGCACGTTGAATCCGATGATGATCGCATTCGACGCGGAAGCGAGCAGCACGTCGCTCTCCGTGATCGCGCCCACGCCGGAGTGAATAACCTTGATGCGCACCTTCTCCGTCGACATCTTCTGCAGCGAGTCGGCCAGCACCTGAACCGAACCGGTGACGTCGCCCTTGATGATGATCGGCAGTTCCTTGATGCCCGCTTCCTTGATCTTCTCCGCAAGCCCTTCGAGGGAAACACGGGAAGACTTGGCCAGCTGCGACTCGCGTTCTTTCATCTTCCTGTACTGCGAGATGACCTTTGCCTTGTCGCGATCCGCCGTTACCAGGAAGGTGTCCCCGGCTTCCGGCATGCTCTCGAGACCGAGGATTTCGACCGGCGTGGAAGGACCGGCCTCTTCGATGGAGCGTCCGCGATCGTCGAACATGGCGCGGATTTTACCGAAGGTGTTGCCGACGATGAAGCTGTCCTGATTGCGTAGCGTTCCGTTCTGCACCAGCACCGAAGCCACCGCACCGCGTCCACGGTCCAGCTTGGCTTCGATAACCGTACCGACCGCCGAACGTCCCGGAGTCGCCTTGAGGTTGCCGAGATCGGCGACCAGGCAGATCATTTCGAGCAACAGGTCGAGGTTTTGCTTCTTCTTCGCTGACACATCCACGAAGACAGTGGAACCGCCCCATGCTTCGGGAACGAGACCGCGATCACCGAGCTGTTGCTTCACGCGATCCGGCTGTGCGTCGGGCTTGTCGATCTTGTTGACCGCGACAATGATCGGCACGTTCGCCGCCTTGGCGTGATCGACTGCTTCGAGCGTCTGCGGCATCACGCCGTCATCCGCTGCAACCACGATGACGACGATATCCGTCACCTTGGCGCCGCGAGCGCGCATGCGGGTAAAGGCTTCGTGACCCGGCGTATCAAGGAAGACGATCTCACGCCCGAAGGCTGGAGAATCCGGCTTGCTGATCTTCACCTTGTATGCGCCGATGTGCTGCGTAATGCCACCGGCTTCGCCGCCAGCCACATCGGTTTCACGGATCGCGTCGAGCAACGAGGTCTTACCGTGATCGACGTGGCCCATAACTGTGACCACCGGGGGACGCGTGACCTCGTGCTCGTCAGGATTCTCCTGCGCCAGCACATTCTCGATGGCTTCGTTCGCCATCTGGTCTTCAAAGGTGATGAACTCGGTGTCCGCGCCAAACTGGTGCGCCACATCCTTCACCAATTCGACATCGAGCGACTGGTTGACGGTTACGAACACACCGCGCATCAGCAGCGAAGCAATCAGATCCTTGCCGCGCACACCCAGCTTCTCAGCCAGATCCTTAACGCTGATGCCCTCCGTCACCGTAATCGTGCGGGTGATCGGCAAAGGTTCAGCTGGGACCACCGCCCCGCCAAAACGCGACGGCGGAGCAAAGCCCTTCATCGGGCCTTCTTTGGTCTTTGGATACTGCTGGCGTCCACGCCGCGCATTCGGACCGGGGCGCTGCGGACGCGGAGCTTCACCCCCTGGTGGCAACAGTCCAGGCGCTCCACCAGGTCCTGGACGCTGGCCAAAGCCGGGACGTGCACCCATGCCAGGGCGCTGGCCAAAGCCGGGACGTGCTCCTCCCGGAGGGCCTCCGCCTGGAGTGGTGCGGGTCGGATGCATCGGACGGCGCGCGCCGGGAGCTCCCGGAGGACCGCCTTGCGGGCGCTGCCCATAGCCGCCACCACCACCGCCCGGACCACCAGGTCCGCCGGAGGGCCGGCGATCGAAGATAGGACGGCCACGCTGAATCGATCCGCCCGGACCACCCTGGGCGCCGGGACCGCTCTGAGGCACTGAAGGCCGCTGCGATACTGGCAGCGGAGGAGGAGCGGTGTAAACGGGGCGTGGGCCGGTCTGCGGCATGATCACGCGACGCGGCGCCGCCGCTGGCTCAGGAGTCGGCGCAGCGGCAACAGGTGTCTCCGGCACGGCCGGGGCAGCAGGAGCCACAGGGGCAGCCGGTACGGCGGGCACCTGAGCAACCGGCGGAGCGGCTGCTACAACAGGAGGCTTGGCTACTACTGGACCACCAGGAACTGCAGCGCTGATTGCCGGACGTGCCTCTGGCCCGCCGACAGGCGGTTTCGCTACCACCGGACCAGCCGGAGGCTTTGCAGCGATCGCTGGCGCCGGGGGCGGCGCAACGATCGGAGCCGCCGCACGAGGCTGCGGGACAATCCTGCGCGGCGCGGGCTTGGAAGCATCGGCGGCCGGCGGTGTAGCCACGGAAGGCGCGCTCGGGGCAGCTACTACTACTGGCCTAGGCGCCGCAGGAGCAACGGGTGCGGCAGGAGTCGGAGCGGGGCTGGCGACCACCGGAGCGGCCGAAGCCACAGGAGTCGCAGCCGCGGGAGTAGAAATTGGGGCCGGCGCGGCTACCTGAGCAGCGGGTCTCGCCACAACAGGAGCAACGGGAGGAGTCGCTTGTACCGCGGGACGCGGGGGCGGAGCAGCCGCCTCTTCTTTTCTCTGCTGGATAGCCTTGAGCACATCACCCGGCTTGGAAATCCGAGACAGGTCGATCTTCGGCTTGTTCTCGACGCGCTCACCGCGCCCCGAGTTGCCTCCGCTGCCGGACCGGCTGCGCTGAAAGTGCGTGCGCACACGCTCGGCTTCGTCAAGCTCAAGCGAACTGGAATGCGTCTTCTTCTCGGTAACGCCCACGTTATCGAGCACATCGAGAATAGCTCTGCTTTTGACTTCCAGCTCTCGCGCTAAATCGTTGATTCGAACTTTACTCATCCGCCCCTTTGTAACTGCTCCCAAAGCCTCTAGCCGTTCATAACAACCTCTTGGCTGTGGGGTTTGACACTCTTTCTATTATGGCTCGAAAACGGCGAATTGCATCCGCCTTCTCCACCTGAAACCTGACGAAACGGCGCATATTACGCGCCGTTCCCCGAATTCCGATCGTCTTCTTCCTGAAGTTCAGCCGATTCGGCCACGTCATCCATCACCGCGGTCTCCCGCAGGCGATGGCTCGTGTCCTGATGTCCCGGAGCGACTGATTCGGCGCCATCATCCTCAGCACCCTCGCCGGTCTCGGTGATCTCCCCAATCTGCTCCTCGGCGACTTCATCGTCGATCAGCCCCGAACCTTCGTCTTCCGCGCTCTCTTCGCCTGCCCGGTCTCCATCATCCTGAGTCAGGTCCAGCTTCAGCGCTTCCTCTTCTTCCGCAAGGCTGGCATCTGACGCCGCCTCTGCCGCTGCGGCTTCCCGATCTTCGGAAGCCTCGGCCGCGGTGGCTGAGACTGCTGGACGCTCTTCGCCCTCTTCGTACTGGCCGAAGTAGTGGCGCACGGCAACGCTGATCTTCTCCAGCGTCTTTTCGCCGATGCCCGGAATCTCTTCCAGCTGCTCGGGAGTCATGTCAGCCAGCGCCTCGACCGTCGTGATGCCGGCAGCTACCAGCTTCTGGATGATCTGCTCACCCAGCTCGCTGACCTGTTCGATCGCCGTCGAAGGACCACCAACCCCTTGCATCTGCTGCTCGACTTCCTGGCGCTTCTCTTCCTCGCTCTTGATGTCGATCTTCCACTCCAGCAGCTTGGCCGCCAGACGCACGTTCTGGCCTTTCTTGCCGATGGCCAGTGAAAGCTGCGTGTCGTCCACGATCACTTCCAGCTGCTTCTCGCCAAGATCGGTAATGCTCACGCGGCTCACCTTGGCCGGCTGCAGAGCCTTCTCGGCAAAGGTGGTGATCTCTTCGCTGAACTCGATGATGTCGATCTTCTCGCCGCGCAGCTCGCGGATGATCGACTGCACGCGCATGCCCTTCATGCCCACGCACGCGCCCACCGGGTCGACATCCTTGTCGCGCGACATCACGGCGATCTTTGTCCGCTCGCCGGCTTCACGCGCAATTGCGCGGATCATGACCGTGCCGTCGTAAATCTCCGGTACTTCGCTCTGGAAGAGGTTCTGCACCAGCTCCTTCGCCGCGCGGGAAACGATCACCTGCGGGCCCTTGGCCGCGCGGTCCACACGCAGCAGAACAACGCGTACCCGTTCGCCAACTGCAAACTGCTCCAGACGCGACTGCTCGCGCCGCGGCATGCGGGCCTCAGCCTTGCCCAAATCAAAGATCACGTCCTGCAGTTCGACGCGCTTGACCGTTGCGTTCAGGACCTCGCCCACGCGGTGGTTGTACTCGAGAAATACCGTGTCCCGCTCCGCCTCGCGCACCTTCTGAAAAATGACCTGCTTGGCCATCTGCGCGGCAATGCGTCCCAGCACATCGGTCGGCTTGTAATAGCGAATCTCGCCGCCAATCTCGACCTCCGGCGCCAGCCCGCGCGCCTCATCCAGTGCGATCTGGTTCACCGGATCTTCGATCAGCTCCGGCGTCTCCACCACCGTCTTGTAGACATAAGCCCGAATCTCGCCCGAATCCTTGTCCAGCTCGGCGCGCATGTTCTCCTGCGTCTTGTAATACTTGCGCGTGGCCAGGGCAATGGCATCCTCGACCGCTCCCACCACTATCTGGGGATCGATGCCCTTGTCCCGGCTTAGAATCTCGATGCTCTGGTAAAGCGCACTCGCCATAACACTCTCTTTCGGTGGGCCGCGCCAAATGCGGCCGGTGTTCTAATCCGCGGAAATCCGCGGGAAAAATAACCTTAAAATTCCGGAATCAGCTGGGCCTTCTCAATATTTGAAAACTCGATTTCGACAGCTTCCTCGCCAGACTTCTGACTCCCTTTCCTGCCTTTGCTTTTCTGCTTCAGCGCACTCAAGTTAAGTACGATGCTCCGCGCATTCACCTGCGTTAGCCGGCCCTGCCAATGCCGGTTGCTGGCCACCGCGGTGAAAGTCTGCAGCTTTACCAGGCTGCCCGAAAACCGCTGATAATCGGACGGCGTGTACAGCTTCCGGTCCAGACCGGGAGACGAGACCTCTAGCGTGTACTCCGCACCCGGCACCAATTCCTCGACATCGAGCACCGTTCCAAAATCCCGGCTGAACGCGGTGCAGTCGTCATGCGTAACGCCGGCCAGCTGATCCATATTGGCAACCGCCCGATTCGCAATATCCAGCTCATCGCCAGCCGCCTCACCGCCCGCTGCCGCCAGCCTTGCCCGTTGCTCGGCATTCTTCTCGATGAACACCCGAAGCGTCCGGTATTTAGCCGCCCCCTGATACTCCACCTCGACGACATCCAGGCCGTGAGATACCGCCACACGCTGCGCGAGAGTCCGAATTTGGTCGAGATTGAGCGCCATAGCCGGTTCTGCGGGCGGGTCTGTTTGACGGAACCTTCAGGCCAAATAAAAAGTGGGCTATAAGCCCACTCATCTCTTCGAGGCTGCCGGTAACTCACGGTTCAGCAACGAACAAACTCGTCTGCACTTACAACATTACTCTTTCCACGAACCGATTTCAAATCGCGAGCAGCACCGTCCGTAACCTTCATTTCTGGTCCCAACGTTCTGGTTCACCTGCTTTCTCCGCTTCTGTGGGATACTAGGCCAACGCGCGAGTCCATCCATGAGACATGTGAACCCCTACTCTGCTCATTTGGGCGAAGAGGAACCCCTCAAGGTTCTTGCCTCCACGCCACGCAAGATCGAATTGCTCATTGAAGAGCTGGGCGGCGAGCGCCTGGATCAGCCTCTCGCCCCGGGCAAATGGTCTTCACGGGAGATCATCTGCCATCTCGCCGACTGTGAGCTGGCCTTCTCTTTCCGTCTGCGCCAGACCCTGGCAGAAGAAGACCACGTCATTCAGCCCTTCGACCAGGAGAAGTGGGCGGCCACCTACACTGCCTACGAAACCCGCGAAGCCATCAACCTTTTCCGTGCTGCGCGCGGCTGGAACATTTCCCTTCTTCGCGTCCTCGATGACGAGCAGAAAGAGCGGACTGTAACTCATCCCGAGCGCGGAGCCATGACCTTCTGGACGATTGTAGAAACCATGGCTGGCCACGACCTGAATCACCTCGCGCAGCTCCAGACGCTCGCCAGAAGCTTTGCACCCGCACACTGAGCGGTGTGTCACCTGGCGATAGCCGCATCAATATCGAAACGACTCAAGCTCGGAGATCGCCTCATCCGCTCTCTCACGCAACGCGTCGCGTTCCTGGGCTGATTTCTTACGCAGACTGATCAGCGGCATGGCCAGTCGAATATTGCCCTGCAGCCGCTCGGCGTTGCGCTCAAGAAAGCTCCAGTAGAGGGCAGTGAATGGGCATGAGTCCTCGCCGGTTGCTTTTTTCGGATCGAACTTGCACCCGCGGCAGTAATCGCTCATGCGGTTGATGTACGCTGAACCGCTCACGTATGGCTTGGTAGCGGTCACGCCACCATCGCCGTACGTCCCCATGCCCAGCACATTCGTCTCAACGACCCAGTCGTATGCGTCGATATATGCGATCCAGAACCAGTCAGCAAGCTCGCGCGGGGAAAATCCGCATAGCGTGGCCAGATTGCTCAACACCATTAGCCGGGTGATATGGTGCGACCACCCCTCGCGCATCACCTGCTCCACCACTGTATCGACGCAGTTCCATCCGCATTTAGCCCCCCAATAAGCCGCGGGCAGCCTGCGCGAAGCGTCGAGCGCGCTCGGCGCCGCGCCTGTATACGCATTACCGCGCTCGCGCGTCGCATCGATATTGCGATATCCGTCGGTCGCACGATGTACATGACGCATGAACTCCCGCCAACCCAGCACCTGGCGAATGAAGCCCTCAGCACTGGGCAGAGGGATTCGACCCGCATCTGCGGCGCGCTCCACATCTGCGATCACATCTCGTGGCAGCAGCAGACTGATGTTCATCGTCGCCGAGATTTTGGTATGAAACAGGTCCGGATACCGCATCGACATAGCGTCCTCAAAAGGCCCAAAGATGGGCAGCAGATACGCAAGTGCAAACTCCCATACGATCTGCGCTTGCCGCGCGGTGACGGGAAGATCAAATCCATCGAGCGTGCCAAACGAGTCCGCGAATTCCCGCCCCACCAACTCCAGCGCCTCCGCGGTAATGGTGTCGGGCTTGAAAGATGGCCGCTCCGGAACCATCGGCTTGCCGCGATATGGTTTCCGGTTCTCCGCATCAAATGAGAATTTACCGCCCAGGGGCTTGTCGCCACGCATCAGGATGCCGCTCTTCTTCCGCATTGCGCGATAGAAGCGGTCCATCACGTAGTGCTTGGTATCGGCGGCATACACGTTGTCAAAATCCTCTTCGGTTGTCAGCCATGTTGTATCGGCGGACTCGCATATATGCGCACCCCGCTCCCGCGCTCGACTTACATCCAGCCTGAGTTCGCGTTCCGCTCCAACCATCATCGTCATCTCGCGGTCGCCAAGCTGCTTCTGCGCTTCGACCAACCCGTCGGCGTGATCGCCACGGGTGAAGACAAAAATGACCTTTGCGCCTCGTGCAGCCTGCTCCAGCGCGAACTGCCGCTGCGCCGCGACGATCAACGCCAACTTCTTCTTGTGATAAGGCCGGCGGCGCGCTTTGCCCAGCGCCTCCATCATCACAACGCCGGTTTCCTTTGCGCTTTGCTCACTTAAGGGCCCGGTTTTGTCCGTGAGCCGGTCATAGGGCACGTAAACCCAGCGCCTATGTGCCAGATCCAGTACGGATGGCTTTGCTTTATGAATGCGGGCTTCGAATTCCTTCATACCCTCAAGGCTAAAAAGCCGGAGCGCTTTCTGCCGCTTGCCGGAGAACCGCTTTTCGTGCCATCGAAGTTTCAGCGGGTGGTTGCCGATCCCACGCACCCACTTTGTCTGCGCGCTAGAGCAGCCCCCCTTTATACTCGGCTGCATGCTCAGGATCGCTCGCCTCTCTGCCCTGCTTATTGTCACCGCGTCCGCCTTCGCCCAGACCGCCGCGACCGCGCCATCCGCTCCGCATCCAATCACGCTGGACGACATCTTCGGCTTCCACGATGTAGGCGATCCGCAGATTTCGCCTGACGGCCAATGGATCGTCTATACCGTGAGCACGACGGACGAAGCTGCCGATAAGCGCTCCACCGATCTATGGATGGTCAGCTGGGATGGCTCGCAGGACATACGTCTGACCTACAACATCGATTCCTCCGCCAGCTCGCCGCGCTGGAGCCCCGACGGCAAATACATCTCCTTCGAAGCCGACCGCCCCGGCAAAGCCAAAGGCTCGCAGGTATGGGTTCTCGACCGCCGCGGCGGAGAAGCCCATCAATTCACCGACGTGAAGGGACATCTTGGCGGCTATGTCTGGTCTCCCGACGGCAAAAAGCTGCTGCTCACCATCCGCGCCGACGAGGACGAAGACAAGTCCAAAGACAAGAAGGACGACAAGGACAAAAAAGACGAAAAGCCCAAGCCTATTGTCATTGACCGCTATCACTTCAAACAGGACGTGCAGGGGTACCTCACTGGCAATACCCACTCGCTCCTCTATCTGTGGGACGTTGACACCCACAAACTTGAGAAGCTGACCAACGACAAGGATCACGACGAGAGCAGCCCCGCGTGGTCCCCCGATGGCGACAGGATTGCTTTCGTCAGCAACCACGATCCTGACTGGGACCGCACCATCAACTCCGACGTGTTTGTCGTCGATGCGACTCCGAACTCCGCGCCCAAGCAGCTCACCACCTTCAAAGGTCAGGATGGAGGCCGCCGCCTTGCCTGGAGCCCCGATGGAAAGTGGATCGCCTACACCCAGGGCAGCGATCCGAAGTTCGAAGAGTACAACCAGAGCCAGCTGGCCATCGTGGGCGTCGACGGCAACGGCCAGCGCGTACTCACGACCAAGCTCGATCGCAGCGTGTCGAATCCCATCTTCTCGCCTGACGGCAAATCCATCACCGTCCTCGTCGAAGATGATCGCTCGGAGTATCCGGCGCTGGTAAATATCGAAGACGGCTCGACCAAGCGCCTCATCGACGAACCCGGCGTCGTGACTACGATGAATGATTTCACCGGCAAGCAGGTCGTCATTCGCACCACCGACTCTGCTCCCGCGGAGATTTTCGCCTTTGAAGATGGCAAGCTGCGCAAGCTGACCAGCCAGAATGATGCGCTGCTCGCCCAACTCAAGCTGGGCAAAACTCGCGACCTCGACACCCCTGCGGCCAAGGATGGCATCTCCGTCCACGCCCTGCTCACCCTGCCCCCCGATGCGGAAGCCGGGAAAAAGTATCCGATGCTGTTACGAATCCATGGCGGTCCCAACGGGCAGGACGCGCACAGCTTCACCATCGAGCGCCAGCTTTTCGCCGCACACGGCTACGCCGTACTCAATGTGAATTATCGCGGCGGCTCGGGACGCGGACGCGCCTACTCCGAAGCTATCTTCGCCGATTGGGGACATCATGAGGTCACCGACCTGCTGGCTGCCGTCGATGAGGCGGTAAAAGAAGGCTACGCCGATCCCGATCATCTTGGCGTCGGCGGGTGGAGCTACGGCGGCATCCTCACCGACTACACCATCGCCAGCACGACTCGCTTCAAGGCTGCGATCAGCGGAGCGGGAATGGGCAACCCCATCGCCTTCTATGGCGTCGATCAATACATCCACCAATACAATACTGAGCTGCTGCCACCGTGGAAGGCTCAGGAGACCTACATCAAACTGGCCTACCCTCTGTACCACGCCGACAAGATAAAGACGCCCACCCTCTTCATGGGCGGCGACAAGGACATGAACGTCCCGCTGGTCGGCGGCGAGCAGATGTATGAGGCCCTTCGCACCCTCGACGTCCCAACCGAACTCATCGTCTATCCCGGACAGTTTCACGGATTTACCCGTCCCAGCTTCATCAAGGACCGCTATCAGCGCTACTTCAACTGGTACGACAAATGGATCCTCGGCAAGACGCCCGCGCCTCTGCCCGCGCCAAAGGCGGAGCCGCCACAAGCTGAATAGGATTGCTGGCGTTGCCAGTTCCCTCCAACGTTGTCATCCTGAGCGCAGCGAAGCGAAGTCGAAGGACTTGTCTTACGTTGGGGATAAACCTGAACTAGGAATCCCACATCTCGCTTTTGAGATGTGGGATTCCTTTACCCAATGCGCGAAGGCGCGTATCGCTGGACGCGCAGTCCTGCTAACCTTTTCTGTTAGCCACAGCATGACCAACAAAATCGAAATCCCCTCTATTACCGGATTCAAAGCGCACCGCGGTTCGCAGCTTCCTGACGGCGCAAGCCGCTTCGTCCGCGCCTGCCTGCGTCAGCCCGTCGACCGCACACCGGTATGGTTTCTCCGCCAGGCCGGACGCTACATGCCCGAGTATCAGGCAGTGCGGCGCCATCACACGCTGCTGGAAATCTGCAAGCAGCCACAGCTCGCCGCCGAAGTCACCATCACCGCGGCTGAGAAGTTGGACGTGGACGCGGCCATCATCTTCGCCGACCTGTTGTTGCCCTTTGAGTGTATGGGCCTCGACTTCGAGTTCCAGGCCGGCGAAGGACCGGTCGTTCATCATCCCGTTCGCACGCCGGAGGACATCGCCCGTCTGCGCACCGATCGCGCCTCCGAGCTCGAGTATGTAGCCAGAGCCATCGAGCGCGTCGCGGCTCACTTCAGCGCTCGCGGCGGGATACAGAAACAGGACAGCATCGGCATCATCGGCTTCTGCGGAGCGCCCTTCACTCTTGCCAGCTACATGATCGAAGGCGGAGGCTCGCGCAACTACATCCACACGAAGACACTGATGTATCGCCAGACCGACGCTTGGCGCAGACTACTCGACAAGCTGGTCATCGTGCTTACGCAGTATGCGCATCAGCAAGTTGACGCTGGAGCCGATGTCATTCAGGTCTTCGACAGTTGGGCGGGTGCGCTCTCGGTTGAGGACTATCGCGATTTCGTTCTGCCCGCGACCAGAGTTCTCATCAGCCAAATTCAATCCATGGGCGTGCCCGTCATCTATTTCGGCGTAGATACTGCCAGCCTGCTGCCGGCCATGCGTGAAACGCATGCCGACGTCCTCGGCCTCGATTGGCGAACCCCGCTCGATAAGGCATGGCGCGGTCTCGATTATGCCTGCGCCGTGCAGGGCAATCTCGACCCCATCACTCTATTTGCCGAGCCTGAGCTAATTCGTAACCGTGTCCGTAACATTCTTGATCAGGCCGCCGGCCGTCCCGGACACATCTTCAATCTCGGCCACGGCATCGTTCCCAATACACCCGTCGAAAACGTTCAGCATGTGGTCAAATTCGTTCGCGAATACGCGGCCCAGCATAAAGATCAGGTCAAGCATCATGGCTGAACGCACTGCCATCCTGCTTCTCGCGCATGGTACGCCCGATGCGCTGGATGAAATCCCCGAGTATCTTAGCAACATCACCGGCGGCCGCCCCATGCCCGAGAGCGTGATCGCAGAAATCCGCCATCGCTACTCGCTAATCGGCATCAGCCCGCTCACTCGTCTCACGCTGCAGCAAGGGCAGCTGCTCTCGGAAAAGATCGGCCTGCCAGTCTATGTCGGCATGCGCAACTGGAAGCCCTACATTGCCGATACTGTCCTCAAGATGCGCGAGGACGGCATTACCAGGATCGTAGCAATCTGCCTCGCCCCGCAGAATTCGCGCACCAGTGTGGGACTCTATCGCCGCGCGCTCTTCACCGCAGCGGAGGGCATGCTCATCGACTTTATCGAGGGCTGGGCCGACCATCCGCTGCTCGCGGATGCGTTTGCCGAAAAATTGCGCCCTGTGCTTGACGACGCACACTCGACGCCCGTGCTCTTCACCGCGCACAGCGTTCCCTGCAGAACAATCCAGACGCCCGCCGCAGCCGACCAGACTGCGACGCAGCTAAACCCCGATCCCTATGCGGTGGAAGCAAAACAGACGGCGGCCCTCGTAGCTAAGCGCGTCGGCCTTTCTACAAACAATTGGTTCTTCGCTTTTCAGAGCCAGGGCATGTCCGGAGGCCCGTGGATCGGCCCTACCGTCGAAGACACGTTGACTGCGCTGCATCAGCAAGGCGCGACAAAAGTAGTCATCGACCCCATCGGCTTCCTCTGCGATCACGTCGAAATCCTCTACGACATCGATATCGCCTTCCATGAATTCGCCGTCAAGTTGGGGATGGAATTGAAGCGCCCCGAATCGCTTAACGACTCGCTGCTGCTGACCGCTGCGCTCGCGGATCTCGCCCATAAAGGCCTCGCACGTCTCGGCTGATATGAAACGCGTCGCCGTCATCGGAGGAGGACTGAGCGGAACCACAGCCGCGTGGCAGCTTGCGCGAGACGGCCAATGCGAGTTCGTTCTCTATGAAGCCTCACCGCGCCTCGGCGGTATTGTAGAAACTGAGCGCATTCAGACCAATGATGGTGAATTCATCATCGAGTGCGGCCCGGACGCCTGGATCACCGAGAAGCCCTGGGCTCGCGAGCTGGCCGTCGAGCTTGGCCTCGAAGACGAGATCATCTCTTCAAACGATCGCATCCGCCGAACCTATCTACTGCAGGGAAAACAGCTCACGCCCATCCCCGACGGCATGCGCATGATGGTGCCAACGCGCTGGGCTCCAATTATGGAGTCTCCGCTCTTCAGCTGGCAGGCGCGCCTTGCTTATTTACGCGAGTCCCGCAACGCCGAAGCGCTCAAAGACTCAGCACTCAAAGGTGATGAAGACGAATCCGTGGCTAGTTTTGTCCAAAGACACTTCGGCGACGAGGTTGCGCGTACTATCGCCGGACCATTACTCGCCGGCATCTTCGGCGGAGACATCGAACAGCTCAGCGCACGCGCCGTAATGCCGGCGTTTCTCAAGATGGAGTGCGAACACGGCAGCCTCATCACCGCACTGCAGAAGAAGCAAAACCCGCAGACAGAATCCCAGCCCATCTTCACTACGCTGAAAAGCGGCCTGCAAACGCTCGTCGACCGAATGCAAGCCGCACTGCCTGCGCAGGCACTCCGTCTTCAGCATTCGGTCAACACCATCGAAATGCGTAATGGTCTATGGCAGATCGGAACCCAGGGCGCGAAAGAAAGTTACGATGCCGTCATCGTGTCCACGCCCGCTCACGTCACACGCGAGCTGCTCAGGCCAATCCATCAGGAGTTTGCGAGCCTGCTCGAGATGGATGCTTCCTCCGCTATCGTCGTCGCGCTCGGCTTTTCACCCGAACAATCGCAGCAGCTCAGAATCCCGCGAGGCTTCGGATATCTCGTCCCGCCGTCGTCAAATGCGGCGGACGATACGCAGCTTCTCGCCTGTACCTTCGTCGACCAAAAGTACCTGCACCGCGCACCTCAGGGAGCAGTTCTGTTGCGGGCATTTTTTGGCGGATCCGCCGCAAAAGCCCTGGGCGGAGAAGATGATAATCACCTTATCGCGCTCGCCCATCGCAATCTGTCTGTCGCGCTCGGTCCGCTTCCCAAACCGCAAGTCTCGCTCATCCGCCGCTGGCCGCTCTCACTGCCGCAATATGCGGTCGGCCATTTCGCTCGCATGGCCCAGCTCGCACGCCTCGTCGACACCATGCCCGGTCTCCACCTCATCGGAAACGCCTATCACGGAGTCGGCCTGCCGGAGATGGTGCGCCAGGGCCGCGACACCGCCCGCGCCATCGCTGCAACCTGATATCGTACGGCGAAGCTTTGCCGAAACTTCATCGGTCACCTCGCAAAACGAGCGCCGGCAATGCACATCCGGAATCGGTAGTCCGCCTTCCGCATCCAATCCTCAATATGGCAACCAAAGAAATTCACGCATCGGCGGCCGGGACATTCATTCTCGGTGGAGATATCACCATCAACCGACTCGGCTTCGGCGCCATGCGCATCACCGGCGATGGCATCTGGGGCGAGCCAAAAAATCCTGAGCAGGCGAAGAAGGTTCTGCGTCGCGCCGTCGAGCTCGGCGTCAACTTCATCGATACCGCAGACGCTTACGGACCGGAGGTGAGTGAGCGGCTTATCGCAGAAGCGCTTCATCCATATCCCAAGGACCTCATCATTGCAACCAAAGGTGGACTTACCCGCTCTGGGCCGAACGCCTGGGCGCCGCTTGGCCGGCCAGAATATCTTCAGCAGTGCGTCGAGATGAGCCTTCGCCGTCTCAAGGTAGAACGCATCGATCTGTGGCAGCTGCATCGCATCGACCCCAAGGTTCCTGTCGAGGAGTCGCTCGGCGTTATTAAGAAACTGCAACAGCAGGGCAAGATTCGCCACGTTGGTCTCTCTGAAGTTTCCCCTGAGGAAATCGATCAGGCAAAGAAGATTCTGCCCATCGTCAGCGTGCAGAACCAATACAACCTCGGCGATCGCCGGCACGAAGATGTGGTGGCGTACAGCGAGAAACACAAGCTCGGCTTCATCCCGTGGTTCCCCGTAGCAGCCGGCAAACTCGCTCGTGCTGGTGGCCCTCTTGACTCCGTGGCCAAGCGGCACGATATCACCGTCGCCCAGCTATCGCTTGCATGGCTGCTGCATCACTCACCGGTGCAGCTGCCCATCCCCGGCACATCCTCGGTTGAGCATCTGGAAGAAAACATCGCTGCGGCCGGCGTGAAACTAAGCAGCGAAGAGTGGAAAACCATCGAGGCAGAAGGCAAGAGAGTTGCCTGATCGCGACTTTGAAACAAATAAGCAAAAGGCGGACGACATGGTCCGCCTTTTGCTTATGACCCGGTTTACGGAAGAGGACAACCTTTTCACAGGCTTCATTTATCTTGGCGTCTTTAATCGCTGAGTCTCCGCTTCGCAAGCTTCCGCATCATATGGAGATGAACTTAAGGCTGTGTATTGCAAATACGCAGCCGATCTAAGCTCACCAAGGACCCCTCAATGGTAAGACCTTGTTTTCTAGTCATAGATCCGGAGTATCCCGGCAGCATCTCGACTCGCAAGTTGGTGATCGAGACCGCAAAATTCAACGTCCTTACCGCCTACAGCGGCCGTGAAGGCGTTGAAATGCTGCGCTTGTTTCCTGCAATCCATGGCGTGGTTATGGACGAAGATCTGCAGGATCTCCCCTGCCACTCGGTGGTCGCAGCTCTCAAGGCCATCAGCCCGGTTCTTCCAGTCATCGTGATCTCAGGCCCCAAAGGCAAACACTGCCCTGGAGCGGATTATCACCTGGAAAGCTTCGATCCGCGCAAGCTGCTGGAGATTCTGGCCAGATTGAAACCCGAAGAGACGGAAGAAATCGAGAGGCGCAATGAGGAACTCGAAAACCAGAACTGAGTCGCACTGCACTGATGATGAGAAAGAAATGGTGGAGCTAAACGGGATCGAACCGTTGACCTCCTCGTTGCGAACGAGGCGCTCTCCCAGCTGAGCTATAGCCCCACGAAAGGCAGGAGAAACTCCATTTAGTTTATCAGCGCGACTGCATTTGCGAAAGGCTGGCTCGCGGAAGTCATCTTGGCGTGAGATATCTCTCTAGACCCCAAACTCTGAAGAATTTAACAATAGCTACTCCGCTCTCAGCGCCTCCACAGGATTCACGCTTGCCGCCCGCCGCGCCGGTAGATAGCTCGCCACCGCTGCCGCTGCTCCAAGAACCAGGCCTACACCCACCACCGTCGGCGTATCCCATGTATGCACGCCGAAGAGCATCGTGCGCATAAGCGCACCAGCGCCTACCGCACAGAGAGCTCCAGCCGCAATTCCAATCGCCGTCAGCCACCCAGCCTCTGTCAAAATGAGCCGGTAAACTGTACCGCGCTGCGCTCCCAGCGCCATGCGCACGCCGATCTCGCGTGTTCTCTGGCTCACCGAATAAGCCACCACACCATAAAGCCCCACCACACCCAGCAGCAGCGCCAGAGCCGCAAATCCTCCTACGATCCAAGCGGAAGCGCGATGCAGATAGGCCGAATACGAGCTGTTGTTGCGATCTTCAATCGTGACCTCATCCGACGTGCCGATGCCGGGGTCGACCTTGTGAACAGCGGCGATCAGCTCCGGAAACACCGACTCCGCCGGTCGCAAAGTACGCACCACCACCTCAAATTGCGTGTCAGGCCCTTGCCGATAGGGCTCGTACTCTGTTGGCCATAGATCGTCATCGAGCGCGCCTTCATGCACATCATTGACCACACCGACAATCTGCCGCATGGAGCCGGGACTGAGGCCGAGATCGCCGATCTTCTGTCCTATCGGATCCTGTCCAGGGAAATAAAGCCGCGCAAACTCCTGGCTGACAATAATTACGTTCGGCTTTCCAGTCGCATCGGCGTCGGTAAAGAGGCGGCCGCGGATCAGCCTCGCACCCAGGGTCTGAAAATAGCCGGAGCTGATGTCCCGCTCATTCACCTCGTTGTGTTCGCCATGGTAGGGACGTCCCGGAAAGCGCACCCAGTCGGTATTGCAATTGCAGCTCACCGGCAACACGCTGGTGTGGCCAACCGCTTTTACTCCGGGCACGCTCTGGATACGGCTGAGGATCTGCTCCTCTGCAGCCAACACCTGCTCTGGCTTGGTGTAACCGGCGTCAGGCATGGCAACCTCGAAGGAGGCTAGATGATCGACAGGGAAGCCGACATCCACATGCAGCAGGCGATAAAAACTCTTTCCCAGCAATCCGGCGCCCACCAGCAGCACCATGGCGATCGCCAGCTCCAGCACCACCAGGTTCGACCCGAACCGGCGCCACGTCATGCCTGCGGATCCACGGCTGCCCTCAGCTAGATCGTCGCGCAAACCGCTACGCGATAAGCGCAGCGCCGGCGTCACCGAAAAGAGGACAGCGGCCAGCAGTGCAACTGCGAATGCAAACGCAGGCACGCGCGCATTCATGCCCAGATCTTTGAGATAAGGCATGCTCGCCAGCATATCCTCTGAGATCAGCTTCAGCATCAGCCGCATCGCGCCATACGCGGCACATACGCCGAGCACACTGCCCATCAACACAAGCGCAACACCTTCGGTTACAAACTGGCGGATGACTCGACCGCGTGACGCGCCCAGCGCGCCTCGAACCGCCAGTTCCCTGCGTCGGCTTTCCGTCCGCACCAGCAGCAGGCTGGATACATTCACGCAGGCGATCAGCAGCAGCAATGTCGCCCCGCCGAGCAACACTTCGAGAATCGGCCGGATCTTGCCGACCACAGTCTCGCTGAGTGTCTCAATATCCGCGCCCTGATCATGATTCGAGCCCGGGTAGAGCTGCTCCAGCTTCGCCGCAATTGATTTCATGTTGGCGTCTGCCATCTGTATGGACACGCCATCTTTCAACCGTGCCAGTCCGGCAAGACTATGACAGGTTCTCCGCTTTTCACACTCGCCCGTGGGCTGCAAGGCCGTCCAAAAATCCGTCCGGCTTTTCGGTGCAAACAGAAAGTCACGGGGCAGCACACCGATCACCGTGTACGAAGCCCCACTCAGCGAAACCAGCTGCCCAATGACTTCGGGTTTGCCGCCAAACCACTTCTGCCACGCCTCATAGCTGAGTATCACAGTAAGAGGCGAGCCTGCCGCGTCTTCCCCATCGCGAAAATCCCGCCCTAGCATTGGACTGACGCCAAGCGTCCTGAAGAAGCCGGCGCTTACGCGAATTCCCGGCACAGGTTGAACGCCTGCCGATGATTTCAGCAGATAACCGCTTCGCACCCACACATCCAGCGAATTAAATACAGTGTTCATCCGCTTCCAGTCGAGATAGTCTGCATAGGAAAGCGGCATGCCTAAACGACCGCTGCTGGTCTCACTCACACCCGCCAGCCGCGAGGGATTGGGATAGGGCAGGGGCTTGATCAGAGCCGCGTCGACAAAAGCAAAAATCGCCACGCTCGCGCAGATCCCCAGCGCCAGCGTCACAATCGCCGTCAGCGTAAACCCCGGGTTCTTCCTCAACTGCCGCAATGCGAAGCGAAGATCGTGCACGATGCTCTCCATCCGGAATCCCACCATCTCCTGGCTCCGTTCCCTCAAACGTGTTGAATTGCCAAACTGCCGCTGCGCGGCATAGTGCGCTTCCTCTCCGTCCATGCCGTCAGCTTCAAACTGCTTTGCCGCCTCCGCGCGATGAAAGGCCATCTCCTCATCCAACTCGTTGGCGAATCTGGCGCGGCAAAAAAGAATCCGAAGCTTGCGATAAAAGCGAGCGGCCCAGTCCATCGCGAACCTCCTTACGCGTCCTGCAGCACACGGCCAATGGCCGCGATCATCTGTTCAAACTGTGAAAGCTCCACGCCCAACTGCTTGCGTCCGGCAGCGGTCAATGTATAGAAGCGTGCGCGACGATTGGTCTCTGTCATCTTCCATTCCGCCTTCACCCATCCCTGCAGAAAAAGCCGCTGTAATGCGGGATAGAGCGAGCCTTCTTCAACGGTGAGCACCTCGTCGGAGAGTCGCTTGATGGAAAGCGCGATGCCATAGCCATGCAGCGACGCACGGGTAAGCGTTTTGAGAATGAGCATGTCCAACGTGCCCGGCAACAGGTCGGATTTCTTCGCCATGAATTGAATATATAGATTGTCTATGGATAGATTGTCAACGAGAGACGCTGCTGCCACAACCGGGCGGTCGACCCACGCTACTTCGGCTGCACTTCCAGAGCGTCTGTAAGTTGAATATCTTTTCCGTGTGCAGGGACACTTACTCTCTGGCCGCGAGGAAGGTAGTGGCGAATCACCTCGGCACGCGCCCAGTCGAGCGTCCAGCCGTCCTCGATCGCCACCAGCGTATACACGCCTGGGATCGCCGACTTAAGCGTGAAGCTGCCATCGGAGTTGGTCTGATCGCGGCGAAAAAGCTCGCGGCTTGCGTCGGGATCAGACGGAACCAGCACTACCATCACTCCGGAAGCCGGCTTGCCGTCGATCTTCGCAAAGCCGTTCACGGACGCCGTGCTCTCCACAAGCGTCGCAGCCAGAACGGCCGGCACGTTGCCCACCTTGAGCAGATGGCCATCGACGGTTGCGCCCGTGGCAGTGATCTGCGCTACTGCCACAGTCGCTTCGGGCGCGTTCGCAGTCACTTCGTATGTGCCGGGGCGCACGTTATGAATCTCAAAGCTACCGTCTCTTTCCACACGGCCACGGTTATTGTCGTCGCCTTGCGGCGGAGAAAGCGAGATGCTTACCCCCCGCGGCAGAGGACCCCCTCCTGGCATGGCGACTTTACCGGAGACATCCGTCATGGCTTCCGACGCCGAAGCATCGATCACCGAATGATCGGCCGAGGCATCGACACTCGTGTAGCGGCCCGCCTCGCCGCGTGGCGACCTGATCTCCATCTCATAGTGCCCGGGCGCCACACCGGAGAGCTCGACCGAGGTCATGGTGGGCGCACCACTTCCGTCGTCGTGCGCAGAGTAGCTGACACCCTGCAAAGCAGTAGGCTCCATCGATCCGAAGATCTCCTGACGCAGTTGAGGCATCCCGGCAAATTGTCCGCGTCCCGGATTCGGCAGTTGCATGGAGATATGTACTGCCGGGATGGGATGCATGGTGAAGTTCACCGGAATACGGTCTCCGGCCTTCACCGGAATTGGCGTGGCCTGGTCGGAATCGGTGACATCAGCGTAGAACGTAGTTGCATAGGCCACATCCAGCGGCGAACGCGGTCTCTCCTGCGTGGTATCGCCAGATTCCGGCTGGAACTGTTGTTGACTCGCATACCAGGGCTGCGCCATCACCGCGATGTAGTAGTTGCCTGGGCTCAACCGGGGAAATTCATAGTTTCCCAGGTCATCCGTGATCGTCGCGCCGGCGCGGACAATTTTGCCCGTGCCGCTGCGTTCATCCTGGCGATAAAGCGATATGCGGCCCTGCTGTACCGGATCGCCGGAATCATCGCTGACCGCTCCATAGATCACGGCCAGCGGCTTGATCGCGAATCTCAGCCCCGTCGACACCAGCCCCTGACCGGTGACGATCGCGCTGGAGAAACCGTCATGATCGTCAAATGCGGAAGCGATATAGCCTCGATGCGTCGCGCGCAACGAATATTTGCCGTCGGACAGATGCGAAAATGCGAAGCGTCCTTCCGCGTCGCTGGTTGTCTCCATCACCAGCACAGCTGTCTTCGGATCCGTAAGCGTGACATCTGCGCCGGCAAGCGGCTGCCCGCTGGTTGCGCTGACCACTACGCCGCTGATCTCCCGATTGCCATTGCCGCTGGTCGTCTTTGCTCTCGGCGTCTGTGCAGCAGAGCAAAAGATAGAAAGTGCCAGCAGAGAAACAGCACAAGTTGCGCGCGCAGTCAGCCGCATCCTTTTGAGGCTCACGGCTCCAACTCCTCGCCGCTGGTCGAGATTACATCCAGCTGAACATTTGCGGTGCCGTTGGCTTCTACCGTCACCGTCTGTCCCTTGCCGGTATATTTCTCCAGCGACTGAGTATCGGTGGGGTCAATCTCCTCACGCTGGTCCACCGCAATCACATGGTAGGAGCCCGGCGCGAGATTGCCGATGGTGAACTGACCGCTCCCTTGCACTCGCGTTTCCGGCACTCGCGATGCCGAAGGAAAGAGCGGAATGGCGTAGATATAAGCGCTGGATGTCTGCCCCAGTTGGGACGAAGATGCCGTTGTCGTCGACGGGTTGATCTGACCCTGGATCGACCCCGCGTCATTACGAAGAGTAATTTCAATCGGAGCCGTGGCGTTTCCCGCACCGATAACAAACGGCTCACGCGCCAGGTCGACCCCGCCGCTGGTGATCGAGCTCACATAGCCTTCAAACGGGGAAGCCTCAACCCAGTAGCGTCCCGGCATCGCATTCTCAAGCTCGAAGAGCGAGCTGTCCGATGCACCCGGCGGCCGGCGAAGACCTCCTCCCCCATTCTGCAGCTCGAATGCATCGGCGGAAGCAAGCGTAAGATTCAATCCCGGATTTGAGTCATTCACCAGGGAGATTGAGCCCTGCACTCCACTGCTCTCGTTCGCAGTGAACTCTTTGCGCACCGTTACCGCAACCGGATGTAGCGGCACTGTCGCCATACTCAGTCCCGATACCGGTCCGCCTGCAACCGTGAACTCCACCCGGCCATACGTCGGAGACTCTCCGAAGGAGCGAGATTCTGCATAGTAGCGCCCGTTGGGCAAATTGATCTCCGCGATGCCGCGTTGCGGATTCCACCGTGTTGCGAACTCTACCGTGCGCCCGCTCTGATCGTGAATCTGCACTCCGCCGCCGCGCCCCTCCGATCGCTCCGGTACGGCGATGCTCACCGGATAGAACGGCTGCTGGGTAAGCGCGAAATCCGCCTGCGCCTGTTGTCCCGGTGAAAGTGTAATGACTCCGGCAGCTGAGGCATCGGCTACGCCGGGATAATACAGCGACGGATAGCCATAACTGACCGCGCCCGGTGCAATCGGCCCGACGCGATCGTGCGCGGGCATGCTGTAGAGCAGATACGTCCCCGGCGCCTCGAGGTTTGCCAGGCGAAACGCGCCTTCGCTGTTGGTGGTCGCGACGCCTTGTGTGGTCCACCCCGCGTGGCCATTCACAATCTGCCGGCGATAGGCCATGATGCGAATCCCGTCCGCCTCATCTCCCGTGGAGAGAGTGACGTGGCCGGTAATGATGGCCTGAGGAGTGAGGGTAAACGTCAGGTCCGGCATATTCGGACCAACGTTCACCGCCTGAACAATAGCTCGCCGTCGCGTGGCATAGCCGGGACGCCTCAGGCTGATCTGCGCCTGACCGGCGGGAAGATTCAACTCGAAGTGTCCGTCGTTGTCGGTGAACACGGCATCTGCAGTCGCTTCGACTACCACGCGCGCGATGGGCTGATGACTCACGCTGTCCAGCACCACGCCCTTTACGGGATAGGTTTGAGACGCGGCCTGGCCTGCGCACGAAAAGACTGCAGCCCAGAACACTCCGGCCGCTGCCAATATCGATAACGCACGACTCCTCTTCCGCAAAAAGAGCACAGGAGCAGACCTTTGCCGCCATTCTCAGTCATTTCAACGAAGATTCAAACTCCAGAATTCGTGAAAACTCCTAAGTGGCAGGTGTTGGACGGTTCTCCGTCCGCAGTCGGATACGGCAATTGAGAAAAATCTAAAGGAAAGATGCAGCGAGCCCGTCCCTCACGGTTTCATCGTGAAGATGGAATACAACAATCGCCTCTCTCGAATGACTTAGCCGAGATAAGCCGGCTCGCGAAAATCTTCGCTGCTGAAGGCGTCCGCCGGGACGATCGCAACACCGGCATCCGCCAGCGCCTGCCGTCCCTCGAAGAACCGTTCCACCACGCCCAGCACCGCATCGCTGGTTTTCGACATATAGATCGACTTGCGCAGCGCGGCTCCGCCTGGCACGCCATGGGTGAACCAGGTGGCAAACTGCTTCATCTTGCCTTGAACCTCGGGATATTCCGCCGTTACCAGCATCTCGAAATACGTCCGGATCATGCGGTAGCGATCCATCTCCGTTGGCTGATCGTAGCGGCCGGTCGCCGTGTACTGCGCAATCTGGCGAAAGATCCACGGATTGCCCGGCGCGGCGCGTCCGATCATCACGGCATCGCAGTTGGTCTCCGCAACAAGCGCGCATGCATCTTCAGGCGTGCGAATATCTCCATTGCCAATCACCGGAATCGTCACCGCATCCTTCACCGCGGCGATCCACTCCCAGCGCGCCTGCCCGGCATAGCCCTGCTCCCGCGTCCGCGCATGGAGCGCCACAGCGTTCAGCCCGGATTCCTGAGCTAACTTCGCAAGTTCGACGCAGATGATTTGTTGATCGTTCCAGCCCAGCCGAAACTTCACCGTGAACGGAATCGATACCGCCGTGCGCACGCTCTCAAAGATCTTCCCGATCAGCGGCAGATCACGCAGCAGGCCACTGCCGCCATTGCATGAGACCACGCGTTTGGCCGGGCAGCCGAGGTTGAGGTCGACCATGTCGAAGCCGGTGTCCTCGACAATTTTCGCCGCATCCGCGAGCGTCGCCGGGTTCGAACCGAAGAGCTGCGCGGAGATCGGGTGCTCGTCGTCATAAAACGTCAGATAGCGCTTACGCTTTGACTCACGCATCCGCGACAGCCCATCCGCCGAGGTGAACTCGGTCATGATCAGCCCGCATCCCGACTGCTGATTCGAAGTCTCCGTGTCTACCGTAGCGGAAGCATCGGCGTCGCCGCTGAAGACGCTGGCATTCTTGATGAACCGCCGAAAAACGGTATCGGTTACCCCAGCCATCGGAGCCAGCACCGTCGCCGGAGCCACCTGCACCCCGCCAATCGAGACAGACGCCGGCACCCGCGCGCCCTGCGGCATCGCATGCTCGATCGGATTGTCCCAATGCTTCTTCATGGCAAAATTCGGGCCGATTCTGAACGCCCTGTTGACAGCTATTCTCGAACTTCCCAGTTAGCTGTGTGCTCCGCTACGAACTGATCTGTCAGCGCTACAATTTGCTTAGAAGAACGGAATCGTTCTGGCTTTTGCAGCACCTTCACATCGGTGTCCCTCTCCGCAACATTTACGTAAAGAAGCCCAACTCTCCCAACTCCATCGGGAGCTAGAGATTGGTTCTCAACTCCTCTGGAGGGGATCCATTGCTGCTTGTCTGGCTCGATGCAAACGATAGTTAGGTATCGAAAATGAATTGGAAAATCCGAGAATTCCTGAATTGCAGTTAAAACCGCTTTTTCAAGGAGGTATGAATGCCCGTGGCTGTCACGTTGCCTCGGATCGCACGGCACGAGCCTCACGCCATGAACATCTCCAGACCCGGCGCGATCAATTGCCAGAACGTCGATATGACGTCCATACCAATCGGCACCAAGATACACTTTTGGAATGAGGAGGCTGCGGACGAGAAATGTCTGTACTGCATTCTGTGCCCTACCTAGATAGTGCTGAGTTTGAAGTTCTTGAATCTCATTCATCGCTCCAACCCTCGATTCTCAGATCCTTACCCACCGTCTCTGCCCAAGCTGCAAATCGCTCAGCCTGCAGAATAAGCGATTGAAGCTTCGTTATCTGGACGACGTCCTGCCCATATGCCACAGCGGTCTTACTTCCTAGAAGCCTCTTTAATCTTTCCACTCCATCGACCTTCTCATAGCGCCGACCGGTCAGAACTCGTTTCAGGGTTTCTGCTGCCGCCGAGTGATCGTCTGAAGTAAGACTACCGCCATCGAGTCCGAACCGAATCGCATCAGAGTATGCGATAGCGCCGTGAACGGCCAGCAACGCCGATGAATATCCGAACTCTGCTGTGTCTTCGCTGAGCAGCCTCATTCCTTGAAGAAAATCTCTAGCGCGCTGAAGATACAGCCGGACTTGGGCGGCTTCCATTACCGTATTTTCGCTCCGAAATTCACGAACAAAAGCCCCCGCCACAGCGGAGGCTTCGTCGATTCCGACTGGCAGCGTACTTACTTCGCTGCGGGCTCCGCTTTGGCGTACTTCCGGCGGAAGCGCTCGACACGGCCTGCGGTATCCACCAGCTTCTGCTTCCCGGTGAAGAACGGGTGGCAGCTGGAGCAGATTTCCACGTGGATATCGCCCTTATGGGTCGAGCGGGTCGCGAAGTTTGAGCCACAGGCGCACATTACGCGAATTTCGTTATAGTTTGGATGAATTCCTGCTTTAGGCATAGCTCGTTTTGGGACCTTTCCTGCAATTTATCTATTTTAGGATAATTCGTAGACAATCGCAACGTTCTATAGCCCCCGAATCCTTCCCCGATGGGCTTCCAACGCCTCATAATAGATGCCGCAAGGAAGAATCCGATGCGACTTCCGGCTGCCGCGATTGCGCTCAGCGCAATGTGCCTCGCGCTCATACCACCTGACCCTGTCCCTCATTTTCGTAAACTGACGATTCCCACCGGTCAGGGTCCGCATTTCATTAAGGTTGCGGACGTCAATCAGGATGGCAAACCGGATATTGTCATCGCCAATGCCGAAGCCGGCACGCTTACCATCCTCCTCGGCGACGGCAAAGGGCGTTTCTCCCCGACAGTCGGTTCCCCCGTCCCGGCCGGCCATCTACCCAACGACATCGCCGTCGCCGACATGAACCATGACGGCCATCCGGACTTGATCATCGCCAATCATCAGTCTCCCTACATCACCATTCTTCTGGGCGATGGCAGAGGCGGCTTCCGTCCGGCACCCGGCTCACCCTTTGATGTTCACTCCAACCCTCATCCTCACGGCCTGGCGGTCGGCGCATTCGGCGGGACCGGAAATCTCGACGTCGTAACCGACAGCTGGGGTAACAATCAGGTCGAATTGCTGCAAGGAGACGGAAGCGGCAGATTGATCACTCCGGGCCGCTTCTTTCCCGTGGGCAAGCGCCCCTATGAGCGGCTGCGTTCCGCGGACTTCGACAAAGATGGCCACCCGGACATCGTGACCACAAACCTCGACGACGATACCGTGACCATTTTGCTTGGCGACGGGAGGGGGGGATTTCGACAGGCGATGGGATCGCCGTTCCCCGCCGGCGCAAAGCCCTGGCAGGTAGCGATCGATGATCTCAACGGCGACGGCAATGCCGACCTCGCCATCATCCCCTACGAGCGCGATGTGGCAGACCGCCGTCAGGTGGCCGTCACCGTGCTGTTCGGCGATGGGCATGGAGGGTTTTCTCCAATGCAAACAGCTTCTCTATCGCTGGAAGGCTGCCACGGACCCAACAGTATTGCTACTGGGGACATCGACGGCGATGGGCATCGGGATATCGCCGTTTCCTGCGCCGAGAGCGCAAATGTATTTCTCTTTCTGGGCCGCTCGGAAGGCAGATTCATTCGCTCAATTCAACCGGCTCTGGGCGGCTGGGGTTCGGTTGCTGTCGCTGACCTGAATGCAGACGGACGCGACGACCTGATCACCGCAAATCGAGATGCCGGCAGCATCACAGTCTATTTCAGCGAGTGAAGGTTCGCGCTTTCCGCCCTCCTGCGATACCCTCCCTTACGAAAGGGTTTGACCCAATAATGAAATCTCTTCTGCTGGCTCTTGGTCTTTTACCTTCTCTCGCCTTCACGCAAACCACAGCCCAGACCGCGCCCCAAGCCGACTCGAGTTACATCGACGCCGATGGCACCGCCCACATCACCCGCGTTGTTCCTGTTCCCCAGAGCCTCAGTCCGGAGGCAAAGAAAGTGGTGTCCCGGCAGATATCCGACGCCAACATACCGCAGTCACTCGCCGATCGCCGCGCGGGAACCGATGCCTGGCAGACTCGTGCCGGAGCCGCCTCGAAGGCTGTCTATCCCGTCAATATCGCAGAGGACAAGATCGCCGGAATTCCAGTCCACATCGTAATGCCCCTCACCATCGGGCCCGGCAAGAGCGATCGCGTACTCATCTGCGTCCACGGCGGAGGCTTCAACTCCGATTCCGGTTCGCTCACCGAAAGCATTCCCATCGCCAATCTCACCCAGACCAAAGTGGTCTCGGTGCTCTACCGTCTCGCACCGGAGCATCCCTTCCCCGCTTCCGTCGACGACGCGGTCGCTGTTTACAAGGAGCTGCTCAAGACATACAAGCCAAATAACATCGCGCTCTACGGAACATCGGCCGGCGCCATCCTCACCGGAGAAACCACCGTCCGCCTCAGGCAGCTCGGCCTGCCGCTACCCGGCGCGCTCGGAATCTTCTCGGGCTTCGGCGACTACAGCCAGGTCGGCGACTCCGTCGCCATGTACGCGCTCAACGGACTCGCAGGGCACCTCGATCCTCCCACAGCCGGCCCCATCGACAAGGACTATATCGGCACCACCGATCCGAAAGACCCGGTCCTCTCGCCACTCTACGCCGATGTGCATGGCTTCCCGCCCACCCTCTTCATCACCAGCACCCGCGATGTCCTGCTTAGCGGAACCAGCATCTTACAGCGCCACTTCTACGAGTCCGGCGTTCATGCGCAGCTCATCGTATTCGACGGCCTGTCTCACGCCTTCTGGAATGACGTAAACCTGCGCGAATCACGCGAGGCCTATAAGATCATGGCCAACTTCTTCGACTCACACCTGGGAAAGTGATCGAAGACAGTTTTGCGCAGGGTGCACCCGGATATACACAGCGTCCCGACTGCCATACTCTTGAATCAATGCCTCAACCCTGCCCCAAATGCGATGGAATGGGAATGCGTGTCATCCGCCAGCCCAACGGACGCTTCGCCGCCGAGCCCTGCGAGTGCCGCTTCGAACAGCGCGTAGCCACGCTCCTCGAGCGTGCCCACATTCCCAAGCGTTACGAGCACTGCTCCTTCGATAGTTATGAAGCCAGCTTTCCCGGAGCCGACCGCTCTCTCGCCGCCGCCCACCTCATGGCCCGCCGCTTTGTCGACGGCTATCCCGCCACCACCGAAGGCCACGGTCTGCTTATGACCGGTTCGATCGGGGTCGGCAAGACCCACCTCGCCGTCGGCATCCTGCAATCTCTGATCGTCGAGAAGGGCGTACACGGACTCTTCTGCGACTACCGCGAGCTGCTCAAGGAAATCCAGCACTCGTACAATCCCCAGGTGCACACCACCGAGCTCGATATTCTCCGTCCCGTCTTTGAAGCCGAGGTGTTGGTACTCGACGAGCTTGGCGCGTCCAAGCCAACCGAGTGGGTCTGGGACACGGTCGCTCATATCCTCAACACCCGCTACAACGACAAGCGCACCACCATCATCACCACCAACTACGCCGACCAGCCTCCCGGCGGAGTAGCAACCGCCCCGCAGCGCGCCATGCGCGACGAGACACTAGGCGATCGAATCGGAGAGCGCATGCGCTCCCGCCTCGCCGAGATGTGCGTAGTCATAGAAATGCACGGAGCCGACTTCCGCCAGAAGGTCGGCAAAGCGCGCTTTGCTTAGAGCATCTGTCATTTCTCCAGACACTGCCTCGCTGTAGTCGCCGGTCTTTTTGGGCATCTGCTTCGTCTTTCCGGGTGAGTTTCGAGGGGAAGTGACATGCTCAGAACATTGATGTTGTTGGGGATGCTGAGCGTGGCGGCATCGGGGTTTTCGCAGACGATCCCGGACACCGCGCATCCTACTGCCGCCTGCGGCAATGACAAAACGACCTTTGCAGTATCGCGAGGTCAGGTCGGCAGCACAGCCACGGCAGATACAGACAAAGCGACAGTCTATTTTGTGGAACTCTACAATCTGCAGGACAAGGGGCGAGCCAATCGACCGACCATACGCCACGCGATTGATGGCCAGTGGTTGGGGGCAACTCAGGGGTTCACTTACCTAAGTGCCACCGTCGATCCTGGCCCACATCACCTCTGTTCTCAATGGCAGTCGCACTTCGAGCGGCTTTCTGATCAGGTATCGCTCAACAACTTCGATGCGGAGGCCGGAAAACACTACTATTTCCGTGTACAGATCAATGTTGAGGGCGCCTCCGGCGGAGGAGCGGCATCGATCGATCTTCAGCAGGTGTCGGAAGACGAGGGTCGCTTCCTGGTAAGCGAGGCAGCACAGAGTATCAGCAAACCTAAGAACTAAGACAAAGGCAAATACTGGCCAAGACAAATCAAATCCACATGCAAGGATGATCTACGCCAGACAGGAAGAAGTGTGCACTGCCGCCCGAAACTAGATACTCCTAAAAATCCCCTTCAGCATCTTTTTCCGCTGCTCTAAAGGGAAGTGCTCAATTGCATAGCGCAGAGCAGTCCGCGGCAGCCGATCATAATGAGTCTCAAGGAATTCCAGCAGCCTCCTCTGATCCTTTTCTCCGACTTCGCGTAATACCCAGCCCACAGCTTTATGAATCAGATCGTGGCGGTCCTCGAGCAGCATACCGGCAATGCTCAATGCATCGTCGAGATCGCTCGCCCACACCAGCGTCATCGTTGACACCATGGCGATGCACCGCTCCCACACATTCGTCGATCGTGCGAGCTTTCGCAGGATTTTGCGTGGGTGCGTTTTCAAATGTTCACCTAGGATCGGACGGCACGACCCATCGACCAGATCCCAGTTGTTGATGCCTGCCATACTCCCCAGATAAAACTCCACGATCTCGGCGCGCTGCTTTTCGCTGCCGCGCTTGTATTGCACAACCAGAATCTCCAGAGCTGCGGCGCGATATTCATGAATCTTTGACGCCAGCAATCTTTCGAGGTCGGCCAGCGCAAGCTCACGATAGCGGAGCGCAGTCTTACGCAGCACGGGAACCGTCATTCCCAGGAAGACATCGCCTTCGCCATACTCGCCCTTGCCGGTCTTGAAATAGCGGGCTGAGCCGGTGGCCTTTACCGGATCGGCAGCTGCCTTCAATTCCCTTTCAAGATTGGCACGCGTGAATTTTTGAGGCATAAGATTCGGCGTCTACTCCATCACGCCTTCAGCATCCACCCGTCCGGTAGTGGTGAGCACGACGGCGGCCGCAATAATCAGTGCACCGCCCACCCACGCGCCCGCGCCCAGCCGGTCGCCTAGCAGTTCCACGCCCAGAATCGATCCCAGAGCCGGCTCGATATTCAGGAACACGCCAGCCCGCGACGCGGGCACGCGATGAATGCCCCAGTTCCAAAGGAACGTCGTGGCCGCGGTGCATAGCAGGCCGCCGCATATCAGCGCGATCCACACTCTCTCCGGCACTCCATGCACCGGAGGCGGCCCGTCCACAATCGCCACCCAGACCACCAGCATGAGCATCCCGCTGATCGTGCCGTAGGTGGTAACCACCCGCGCCGAATGGTCATGCAGCAGGTGCCGGTTGAGCAGAATCCACCCCAGCGCAATCACCAGCGACAGCACCACCAGCAGATCCCCCGCCAGCGTCGGCCCATTTGCCGTGTGCACTTGTGTGCCGCTCAGCGTGATCAGTGCCACGCCTGCCGTCGATCCCGCCAGCGCCAGCCAGCCTCTCCAATCCAAGCGTTCATGCATGAAAATGGTCGCACCCAGCGCCAAAATCACCGGCATGGTGCCGACCATCAGCGACGCATGGCTGACCGTGGTCAGTGACAGCCCATAAAACTGCAGCAGGAACTGCACCGGAATTCCCAGAAACGAAGCCAGCAGCAGAATTCCCCACTCTTTCCCGCTCAGGCCAGGCCGCCGTGGCCTGACCATCAATGCAGGCAGCAGGCCCAGGCTGGCAAAGAAGAAACGAAAAAAGACCATGTGGCCCACGCTCATGCGGGTGAGCGCAATCTTGCCGAAGTAAAAACCCGTCCCCCAGAGCGTCCCGGCCAGCGCGCAGGCGCCGTAGCCAAGAGCCACTGTCGCACCTGAGGTTCGAGTTTGCAGCTGAGTGGGCATCAGAGTTCAGAATAAAGGCTGAGCAATCTCTTCGTTCGAGTTCCGCACCATGCAAATTTCCAAAGCTCTTGAGCAGGAGTCGAGTCCGGGATCAGCCGGCATTTGCGCGAATGCTGCCGGACAGTGAAAATGCTCGTGATGCTTCACCGCGGCCCATCGACGCTTCAGATCAAAGTCATCCTGTGGTGCGTCGTGCTCGCCGCGTCGTGCATTCCCTCAACTGCCGAGTCCAAATCCAAGCAGAAGCACAAGGGAGAGGACGGACCGCCTCCGTCGGTGCGCATCGAGGTCGAACCGCTCGGCTACACTGCACCCAGCAGGTTCTATCTCGTCGCGCGCTTCGCCACAGCCTCGCTTGATTTCGCTGACAAGGGTCATCTGCTGTTTACCTTCCGCGAGGGCGGCCTGATGCCGCGCGTCCCCGGCGATCCCAAAGACGATACCGACCAGGTCATCCGGGCCATGATCCTCGATATCTCCACCGGCAAAGTCGTTCAGGAAACCCGATGGCGAATGCACGACCGCCAGCGATACCTGTGGTCCATCGGCCACGGGCAGTTTCTGGTGAGGCAGCGGCACTCGCTCTACCTCACTGACAGCAATCTCGAACTCAAGCCTTACATGCAGTTCGATACGCCCCTCCAGTCGTTATCGGTTTCACCGGATCACAAACTGATGATGGTTGAAATTGAAAAATATGATCGGCCCGACGACGATAAAAAGCAGGAACCTATCCCCGCGGTGGGGATAAAAAAGACATCCACTCAGATTCTGATGGTGAATCTGCAGGCTCATGCGCTGGTCGCTCAGAGCGAAGCACGGCATGCCGTGGATCTGCCGCTGCTCCATGACAGCTTTCTTGAGGTCTTCGAAGGCGACCGCCCCGATCGATGGGTGATCCGCAACAAGCCCTTCACCGGCAAGCCTTCCATTGTGACCGAGATAAAATCCGCCTGCGACCCCACCGTCACCACCCTCAGCGATGACGTCGCCCTGGCCGAGGCGTGCCTGGCCGGATCGAGCGATCACGTCGTCACCGCTTATTCGCTAAAGGGAAACGTCCTATGGCAGGACCGCTGGCTGCCGCGCTACATCTGGCCAACGTTCGAATTCGCGGAGAACGGCAGCCGCTTCGCCTACGGGTCCCTCCAGATTAACCATTCCGTCGGAAGCCTGGACCCATTTGGAGAAGACGATGTCATGGCACAAATGGTCGGCGTCTTCGACACCGATACCGGCAAGCTCAATCTGGTGAAAACAGCATCGCCGGTCCTCAGTTCCGGCCATAACTACGCGCTCAGCGACGACGGAACCCGCTTCGCCATCCTCCGCGAAGGAGCGATTGAGGTCTACGACCTTCCGCCTGTTACGTCTGCCCCCGCCCCTGCCATCGCCAAGGCCTCGCCTAAATAGCTGGCCTTAAACACGCCCCGGAAGCGAAGAATTCCCAAAGAACAGGTTAATTAGTCACCCATAAGTGGTTTATTTTTTAACCAAAATGGCCCATTTGATAGGGGCCGTCCGCTGGCACGATTGCGTTAACTAGCCTGGATTCATCAGCCATCAGCGCGACGAGGGTATTCAGCGACTTTGGCGCTGCAAATGCTTTATTGGAGGGTGTAAGGCAGTCAAATTCACCCCCCAAGAGGACACTCCTATGGCCGTTTCCAAGAAGTCTCTGCCAACCGCAACCCCCGCAGCCAAGACACCCAAGACTAAATCTGGGAAGTCCGCTGAGACTACGCCTATCACCCCGTCGAATCTGAAGACTGCCTTCCGGGCTCTGTAGACCTCCGTAAACCTTGGTTCTCAAAGATTGAAACGGCGACCGTCGCGGCGGTCGCCGTTTCGCGTTTGGCCGTTTTCGCGTTTGCTGGAGATGCGCCAGTACGATGAGCGACGTTCTCGAATGGTTCCGACGCCGGTTTTCAGGCGCCTGCCCAATAATCTTTCCCACTGCCCATAAAGTGGTAGCCCCACACAGCCTCGCCGGGCAAAGTCTGTTGACCCCCACTTTTCGCACCCCTACAATAAATAAGGAGAAGTTTATCCATTCAGCCCCGATCCTATCTGCTGAGTCGGACATTCTGAGGGAGTTCATGTCTTCGGATCTGCGAATGAGCCCGCGCGAGCGGCTGGTTCTGGTTACGATCATCGAAAACTACATCGCGACCGGTCAGCCTGTGGGCTCGCAGGCGATTGCCCGGCAGCTCGGCAACAAAGAGGGCATGAGCGCGGCGACCATTCGCAACCTGATGGCGTCTCTCGACGAGTACGGCCTTCTCGATCAGCCGCACACCTCCGCGGGACGAATTCCCACTCCGCAGGCCTTTCGTTTTTACGTCGAGCAGCTCGCCGCACCGCCCCGGTTGGGCAACATGACCCAGGAGCGGAAAGAGCAGATTCACGACAGCTTTGCTGGCGTCAATTCGGGGCAGCAGTTTCTCGAGCGCACTTCGCACGTGCTCGCGCTTCTTTCAAGCGGCGTAGGCGTAGCGATTGCTTCCAATCGCGAAGCTCAGATTCTCGAGCACATCCACTTCTCGCGTCTTGGACAGGGCCGGGTGCTGGCGGTTGTGGTCACCATGGCCGGCGTGGTGCAGGATCGAGTACTGGTTCTCGATCGCGATCTATCCGTGAACGATCTCGAGGCATCGGCCCGCTTCCTGAACCAGAACTTCCATGGCTGGTCCATCGACCGTATTCAGACCGAGCTGGCTCGCCGCACAGAAGTCGAGCGCAATGAGTACGACCGCCTGATGCAGTCGGTCCAGGAGTTGTATCGCAAAGGCGCGCTCGAGAGCCCGGCCGGCAACAGCATCTTTGTGGAAGGCGTCGCCAATCTGCTGGCCAGCGAGATTGATCGCGGACGTCTCCAGACCATGCTGCAGGCGCTCGAAGCCAAGGAACGGCTGGTTGCACTGCTGAATGCTTATGTCGATGCACGCCAGCAGAATGTGCGCGTCGTCGTTGGACTCGAAGAAGCCATTCCCGGCCTGCATAATCTGGTTCTGATTGGAGCACCTGCCCGTATGGGAGCGGAAAATATTGGCACGGTTGCGGTTATCGGATCCACCCGCATTCAATACGAGCAGACCATCAATGCCGTCTCCTACATCGCCCAGCTGTCAGACCGGATTTTCCAGACACCGCAGTAGACAGTCTCCAGAGCAGGATCGTTAGTCGCCCCCGTCGCATCTAAAACAGGCGCATGAATCTCCGGGATAGACTGAAGAAAGAAGCAAGTGACTACCAGAATAAGGATCTTCCCCGAAATCCCATGAGCAACGAAACGAAAGAACCCAACATCAACAACGCCCCCAATCCGGAAATCCAGGAAGTTACGGCTACCGCCGTCGCCGATGCGCCTGCGGACGCGATCTCGGTGCCGCAGGATGAATACGACCGGCTCAAGGCCGAACGCGATTCGCTCGTCGACCGGCTCGCTCGTCTGCAGGCCGAATTCGAAAACGCCCGCAAACGTGAAACGCGCGAGCGCAACGAATTTCGCGACTACGCGGTCGCCGGAGCCATCGAGCAGTTTCTTCCCGTTCTCGACAACTTCCAGCTTGCGCTCAAGTCCACGGGATCGGCAGAGCAGCTCCGCACTGGCGTCGAGCTGATCATCAAGCAGATGGAAGAGGTGCTTCGCTCTCTCAACGTTCAGGCCGTCGAAACGGTAGGCTCCGTTTTCGATCCCCGCGTTCACGAAGCATTGGAAATGGTCGAAAAGGATGATGTGCCCGACCATCAGGTTTTTGACGAAGTACGCCGCGGTTATCGTATCAAGGAGCGCCTCCTGCGCCCCGCGCTCGTCCGCGTCGCCAGCAACTCGCAGCAGAAGGAAGCATGAGTCCAACAACAAACACGATGAAAGCAGATTATTACGAAGTACTGGGTGTGGTCCGCACGGCCTCCGATCAGGAGCTGAAGACTGCCTATCGCAAGCTCGCGATGCAGTATCATCCGGACCGCAATCCCGGTGACCACAGCGCGGAAGAGAAGTTCAAGCAGTGCAGCGAGGCCTATCAGGTGCTCGCCGACCCTGAGAAGCGCGCCATCTATGACCGCTACGGACACGCCGGCGTGTCATCGGCAGCACAGGGCGGAGGCAATCCCTTCGGCGACCTGCAGGATCTCGGCGACATCTTCGGCGATCTCTTCGGCTTCAATGTCGGCGGCGGCGGAAGAAAAGGGTCCCGCATGCAGAAGGGTCGCGATGTGCGCTTCGATCAGACCATCGAATTCGAAGAAGCGGTCTTCGGCAAAGAGGTTCAGGTCAAAGTCAGACGCATGGAAGCCTGTGCCGACTGCCGTGGCGCTGGCACCTCCAGCGGACGCGGACCCAGCACCTGCCAGCAATGCCAGGGGCGCGGTCAGGTGCGTTACCAGCAGGGCTTCTTTTCGATCGCCCGCACCTGCAGCGCCTGCCAGGGCACAGGCAGCATCATCTCCGATCCTTGCCCCAGCTGCCGCGGAGACGGCCGCGTCGAGCACCAGCACATGGTCAGCGTCAACATACCGGCGGGAGTCGAAGATGGAACCCGCATTCGCTATCAGGGCGAAGGAGACGCGGGGCGCTTCGGCGGACCATCCGGCGATCTCTATATCGTGCTCGCTGTAAAGCCACACCAGTTCTTCGAGCGTGAAGGCAACGACCTGCATTGCGTGATGCCCATCTCCTTCACTCAGGCGGCACTTGGCGCGGAGATCGACATCCAGACGCTGGAAGGCTCCACCACGCTGAAAGTTCCCGAAGGCACGCAGAGTGGCAAGCAGTTCCGCGTTCGCGGCAAGGGGGTTCCCTATCTGAACGAGCACGGCCGCGGAGACCTCGTAGTGCAGGTCGCGGTGCAGACGCCGAAGAAGCTCACCAAGATTCAGAAGGAGCTTCTGCGCCAGCTCGGCGAAACCGTGACCATCGAAAACACTCCAACCTCGCGCAGCCTCTTTGAAAAAGTGAAAGAGATCTTTTCCTAAAATCAGCATGCAGGGGACAGGTTTTACGGAGTAGCTTCCGGGTTATATCTCGAATCAGACAAAAAGAGCGGCGACCTCAAAGTCGCCGCTCTTTTTGTTTTGCAGGTGGCTTCACGTTAGTTCAGTCAGTCAGAGTCCATATTCGACTCGTGCGAGACATTCGCGCCTGCCGGTTTCAAAATGGCTAATCCCTTATCTCTGAGGAGCTACACCCTGCTCCCTATTTCCTGGACCCCGCCTCACTCCATCGTCGCTGCCACTACAGCCATCGCCGTGATCGCCGCCGTCTCCGCGCGCAGGATACGTGGCCCCAGGCTGACCGCTTTCCATCCCTCATCATCGAAGAGCGCTTCCTCTTCCGCCGCCCACCCACCTTCGGGACCCACAGCCATGCGCACATTCGGCATCTCATCACCAGCTTCGTTCATCGCCGCGCTTAGCGCCTGACGAAGCGTCGTGGTCCGCTCCTGCTCGGCCAATAGCAGACGCACCGCATCACCCTCGCGCCGGGCCGCGGTCCTCAGTGGTAAAGGATCTTCGATCACCGGAACGTCGGATCGCCGCGACTGCTGCGCTGCCTCGCGCGCGATCTTGCGCCACCGCTCGACGCGATTTCCCGCCGCCTGGGCAAGATGCTTCTCACTTCGCCGCGCAATGATCGGAACGATTCGCTCCACGCCCAGTTCGGTCGCCTTCTCGATAGCCCACTCCATGCGATCGAATTTGAAGATCGAGAGCAGCAGAGTCACCGGCAGCGCCGGATCGGCCTCAACTTCTGAAATCAGATTGAAGCGAACCTGATCGCCCTGGATTCCGGCAATCACTCCATGCCACACACGATCGCCAGCCACGATATCGAACTCCATCCCTGTCTGCGCGCGCAGCACGCGAATCAGATGGGAGGCCTGCTCTCCACTGAGCGAGGCGGTGGCTTCATCCCATATATCGGCAATCCAGCGGCGGCGCGTCATATTTTTATTGTCGCGCAAACGCTCGCACGCCGAGGTAGAAAGAAGACCCATGCTCCACAAACACTAAGGGGAACGCTTTTAGCGTTCCCCTTAAGTGTTGCCTGTTGGAATTGCTTACTTCTTCTTTGCTGCCTTCTTTGCTGCCTTCTTTGCCGGTTTCTTGGCTGCCTTTTTCGTTGCCATGGTTTTCTATTCTCCCTTTTCGATGTGACATCGAGTCTGCAACACTTCTGTTGCAGTTAACGAATGTATAGAAGTCTGAAAAAAGAGTGTCAAGAAAAAAATGACTTTTCTTCGCAATGATTTTTTTCGATGGAATCGTCGCGGTCAACTTTATGACCTCTTACGTACTCAAATCAGGTGAAGATGTTTCACCATTGCGAGAACAATTCCTGTTATTGAATCGTGCCATGCATGCGCCATGATACCTGCGCGCAAACTTTTTCTCTTCACTGCGAGTATCGAAAACATTGCGCCGAAGGTGGTGATCGCAATCATTCCACCGATCCCTTCATAACCATGCGCAGAGCCAAACAGCAGCGAAGACACAATCACTCCGAGCCAAACTCTGCCGCCTATCGACGCAAACTGCTGCAGCAGGTAACCGCGAAAGACAAACTCTTCGACAATGCCAGCCGTCAGACACAACAGCAGCCACACCGCGATCTCCGCGCCGCTTTGCGGAGCCAGATCGAGCGCCGCCTTTTGCAGCGTCGTAAGGTGCATCAGCTTGAGTACTATCGCCACCGCGGCCAGCACAATGATCGCCATAACCCAGAAGATCAGCGCCACACCGAAATCGCGCGCCCATTCCTTCCAGCCCGCGCGCCTCTGTCCCAGCAGCTGCCGCACGGGCACGTGACGCATGCGAATGCCCCACCACACCAGCGCCGCAAGCAGCCACTCCCAGCAGATGCCGAAAAAGTAGCGGTGAATATGGCTCCCGCTAAAACCCTTCGTCTTCGATTGCATGGTGGTCAGCACCGATACCGTGATGAGGAATGCAACCAGCAGCACCGTGTGCCACCATGGAGCAATCGAACGCGGCGGCACCGGCCATTCGGTAAGCTGCGTGTCCTGGGATAGTCCTTGGCGCGTGTTCTCTGCTATGTTCATGGGTTCTACTTTGAGTTTAGCCCGTCGTATGCCGGCGGCTCGCAACAAGAATCAAATAGATGGGCTTCCCCGTCAAACCATGTGAGGCAGTATGAATCAGCAGCTGTTGGAAGACATCGTGATCGTCTCGGCCGTGCGCACGCCAGTGGGAAAATTTCAGGGCGCATTTTCTGATCTGAAGGCAACGCAGCTCGGAGCCATCGCCGTACGCGAAGCCATGAAGCGAACCGGACTGAGTCTTGAAGAACCACATATCAATCCCGCTCACACCGTAGACGAATGCATCATGGGCAACGTGCTGCCCGCAGGCCTCGGGCAGAATCCGGCTAGACAAGCCGCCCTTTACGGCGGCCTGCCGAATGAAGTCAGCGCACTCACCATCAATAAGGTATGCGGATCGGGATTGAAAGCCGTTGCGCTCGCTGCGCAGTCCATCCAGACTGGGAACGCCGAAATCGTCGTCGCCGGCGGCATGGAATCCATGACCAACGCACCATATCTTCTGCCGCAGGGCCGCAGCGGATTCCGCATGGGCAATGCCGTCGCGGTCGACTCCATGGTGAACGATGGCCTGTGGGATGTGTACAACGACTACCACATGGGCATCACCGCCGAGAATGTCGCGGAAAAGTACGACATCACGCGCGAGGAGCAGGACGAATACGCACTCAACTCGCATCGCAAGGCTGCTGCGGCCTGGAAGGAGTGCCGCTTCTCGTCACAAGTGGTGCCGGTCGAGGTGCCCTCAAAGAAGAAGGGCCAGCCGCCCACCATCGTCGACCGCGACGAGTCTATTCGCGAAGACGCCACCATCGAAGCGCTGCGCGCCCTTAAGCCCGCGTTCAAGAAAGATGGCACCGTCACCGCCGGCAATGCACCGGGAGTCAATGACGCCGCGGCAGCGTTGGTCCTCATGTCGGCAAGGAAAGCCGCCCAGCTCAATCTCAAACCAATGGTTCGCATCCGCGCCCAGGCCTCCAGCGGCGTCGATCCCAAATGGGTGATGATGGCGCCAGTCACCGGCGTGCAGAAAGTGCTCGTGCGCGCGGGATGGACCGCCGATAGCGTCGATCTTTTCGAATTGAACGAGGCCTTCGCCGTTCAAGCGCTTGGCGTAACCCGCGAACTGGGTATCCCGCTTGAAAAGGTGAACGTTAATGGAGGAGCCATCGCCATCGGCCATCCTATTGGAGCCAGCGGCGCCCGCGTGCTGGTTACGCTCATCTACGAGATGATTCGGCGCGACGTCCATCGCGGCGTGGCTGCGCTCTGTCTCGGCGGAGGAAACTCCGTAGCCCTGGCCGTCGAGCGGTAAGCGGGTGAAGCCTCAGGAACGGTTCACCAGCCGCGTCGAAAGCTACCGCCGGCATCGCCCCGGCTACCCGCAACAGATCGTCGCTCTGCTCGAGCGCGAATGTAGTCTGCGCACTGACTCAACCATCGCCGATATCGCTGCCGGAACCGGCCTGCTTACAGAGATCTTCCTTGAACAGAATTACGCCGTCACTGCTGTTGAGCCAAACACCGCGATGCGTGAGGCCTGCGAGAGTCTGGTCGAAAAATATCCGAAGCTTCGATGCGTGGCAGGAAATGCCGAGGCCACCGGATCTGCTGACGACTCGGTGGACCTCATCACCGTCGCCCAGGCCATGCATTGGTTCGATCTCAAGCGAGCCCGGGAAGAATTCCGCCGCATACTCACTCTGTCAGGCTGGTGCGCAATCATCTACAACAACCGGCGCATGTCCGGCGATAGCTTCCACGAAGGCTACGAGAGAATCCTCAGAGATTTCGGGACTGATTACCAGAAGGTGCAAAGCAGCCATCTGCACGACGACAAGCTTGCCGCTTTCTTCGCGCCCAGTGAGATGAGGCAGGCCGCCTTCGCCAACGCGCAGGATCTGACCCTGGAAGGCCTCGAAGGACGTATCCTTTCGTCCTCTTACATGCCGCAGCCGGGACACGTAGGCTACGCAGCGATGCACGATGCACTGCAGAACCTGTTCGCGAGAGAGCAGAAGGACGGGCATGTACGCATGGAGTACGACTGCGTGGTTAGCTACGGTCAGCTGGCGCCGCTAGCACTCGATGATATTCAAAGCTAACCCCGCCAACGACGTCTCTTTGTACCGGGACTGCATGTCGAGACCGGTGAGATACATGGTGCGGATCACCTGATCGAGCGAAACCTTGTGCCCCTCAGTCTCGTTCATCGCGATCCGGCACGCATGCACCGCCTTCACCGCTCCCATCGCGTTGCGCTCGATGCAGGGAATCTGCACCAGCCCGCCGATGGGATCGCAGGTCATGCCCAGGTTGTGCTCCATGCCGATCTCTGCCGCGTGTTCCACTTCACTATTGGACCCGCCCAGCGCCGCCGCCAGTCCGCCCGCAGCCATCGAGCACGCAACGCCTACCTCGCCCTGGCAGCCAACCTCCGCACCGCTGATCGAAGCGTTCTCTTTGTAGAGCACCCCGATCGCCGCCGAAGTCAGAAAGTAGCGAAGAATCCCATCCTCATCCGCGCCGCTCGCAAAATTTTTGTAGTAGCGGCCAACCGCGGGGATTACACCGGCAGCACCATTTGTCGGAGCAGTCACCACACGGCCGCCTGCAGCATTTTCTTCGTTCACCGCCATCGCATAGACGGTCACCCAATCCAGAGGCGCAAGCGGATCAACCGACCCTCTTTCGCGCAGCTTCTGCGCCAGCCGTGGAGCGCGCCGTCGCACCTGCAGTCCGCCCGGAAGGATTCCCTCCGTCATCATGCCGCGATCGATGCACCCTTCCATCACCTGCCAGATATGCAGAATGCCGGCGCGCACCTCTGCCTCGCTGCGCCGCGTGCATTCGTTGGCCAGTATCACCTGCCAGATAGCGAGATTTTCTTTCGCGGCAAGCTCCAGCAGCTCCGCAGCGCTGCGGAAAGGAAATGGCAGCGTCGCCGTGGTCATCACCGGAATATTGCCCGCACCCTCGGCATCCGCAACGATGAATCCGCCGCCGATAGAAAAGAAGGTTGCGCTCCTGAGCTCTTTGCCTCGTTCGTCGAAAGCCGTGAAGCGCAGACCATTCGGATGCTCCGTCTTCGCACCGGGCGGAAACATAAGCTCGCGATGAAACAGCAGGTGTTCGCTTTCGCGGAAAGGAATGGCTCGCTCGCCCAGCAGAGATAAACTCTGCGAGGCTCGGATCGCAGCCAGTTTCGGCTCGATCGTCGCCGGATCGATCGTTGCGGCCTCTTCTCCACTCAGCCCCAGCAACACTGCGCGGTCGGTTCCGTGGCCGATGCCGGTAAGAGCAAGCGAACCGTAGAGGTCGGCGCGAACCGAAGCGACGCGTTCCAGCAGTCCCGCGCTCGCAAGCTCGCTGACAAAGCGTCGCGCGGCACGCATCGGCCCCATGGTATGTGAGCTCGAAGGGCCGACGCCCACCTTAAAGAGATCAAAGAGACTGGTCTTCACAAGAGGTCATTCTAGCTTGCCAGCCATATGTGTGAAATCACGCCGCCAGATCAGCTCTGCTTCGGCGCCGCCTTCTTTGATGTGGCCTTGCGGGTTCGATGCTCCTCTGTGCTCTTCAGCGGCGATGTCACGCGGATATAGGAAGCCGCCGCCATGAAGCGAACTGAGGGCTTGGGATCATCCAGCCCGTCCAACAATGCGTCGGTCACATCCTTACCATGAAATTTCGCCAGCGCCTTAGCCGATGCCTGCCGCACGAAGGGATCCTTGTCCTTAAGCGTCTGGATGAGATCTTTCTTGTTAGCTTCGCTCGGATCTTCCGCAAGCAGCGCGGCAACAATGACGCGCGGCGAATTGGCGCTTGGTCCCGGATGAGCAAACTTGGCCGCGGAGATGGCGATCCCGACCGGTCCGAAGAGCAGACCTGCTCCCTCCTCTGCGCCCATGGTGGCCATCATCGATGGATCGTGAAGGTCGCGATTCACGGTGTGCATGCTCGACTTGAGCAGGCCCGACTTCGCTCGTACTTGGCCAGTGAGCACGCCCTGCAGCACATCGATCCCGGTATGATCGCCCATCTTCCACAGCGATGCTGCAGCCGTCACCACCACCTCGGGCGCCTGGTCTTCCATCGCAATGCGCAGATCGGGAATGAGCGCATGGTCCTGGGACGCACCCGCAGCTGCGACGGCGGCCAGACGGATATCTACGTCGTGGTCCTTCATCGCCGTGGAGATCATCGTCTCCGCCTGCTTGTATCCGCCCAGTGTGCCCAGCGCCACCAGCAAGCTGATATGTTCCTGCAGCTTCGACGCGTCGCTCGCCGACTGCATGATCTGCCACGCCGTCGCCAGCGCCTCGCTTTGATTTGCCTTGAGCTTCGCCGACTGCGACGCGACCGGCTGATCCGGCTCATCCGTAGCCGGCGGCGCAGCCTGAGGAGCAGGAGAGCTCGAAGCCTGCTGTGACCATATCGGAGAGAACGCTAAAAGCAGAATCGATGGAGCAACAAACAACCGGCAAAAGACCTTCATGACCATCCTCTTCAGTCGCAGTACCCCTCGTGGAGCCCGCGTATTCGTTTAGAAATCAACCCTGGTTACCAACGCTACCTGCACAGAGCATCAATGCTCGCTTTGTACGGTAGCGTCTGTAGTTCGCGAGTGTATACTCCAGCCACTTTTACTCCCAAGAACATTATGCATTTCAAAGCCTTTAGCGCTTCCGTCTACGGTATCGATGCCAACATGATCGACGTCGAAGTGGACTTCTCCGGGATTAAGACCACCGAGGATCACTTCCATACCGTCGGTCTACCCGACGCTGCGGTACGCGAGAGCCGTGATCGCGTGCGCGCTGCCATCAAAAATTCCGGCTTCGACATCCCGCCCACCCATATCACCATCAATCTCGCCCCCGCCGACATAAAAAAGGAAGGCTCGGGCTTCGACCTGCCCATGGCCATCGGCATCCTCGGCGCCTACGGAGCTCTGCAGCTGCGCGATCTCAGCCAGTTCCTTCTGGTTGGCGAGCTCGGGCTGGACGGCAACCTTCGCGCCGTTTCGGGGATGCTTTCCGTAGCCGTAGCCGCGCGCGAGCACGGCATCAAGAATCTCATCGTCCCCAAGGCGAACGCGTGCGAGGCAGCCATCGTCGAGGGTGTCGATGTCTACCCCGTCGAGACACTGAACGATGTTCGCGAGCTTCTGAATGCCGCGGGCAACGGAGGCATTCATACCTCGCCGTTTCGTATAAAGACCAGGGAGGTCCTGGGCGAGGTACATCATCATGCTCTCGATTTCGCCGACGTACGCGGGCAGCAGACCGCGAAACGCGCGCTAGAAGTCGCCGCTGCCGGTGGACACAACATTCTCATGATCGGCCCGCCCGGCTCCGGCAAGACGATGCTGGCCAAGCGACTGCCTTCCATCCTCGCGCCGCTCAGCTTCGCCGAGGCACTGGAGACCACCAAGATTCACTCCGTCGCCGGAGTCCTCGATGCCGAGGCCGGTCTGGTCACGCAGAGGCCTTTCCGCTCGCCGCATCACACCATTTCTGACGCCGGACTTATTGGAGGCGGAGTCATTCCCCGCCCCGGCGAAGTCTCGCTCGCCCATAACGGTGTTCTCTTTCTCGATGAGCTCCCCGAATTTCCCCGGAATGTTTTAGAAGTGCTGCGCCAGCCTCTCGAAGATCGCAGCGTAACCATCGCCCGCGCTTCCATGTCGCTCAGCTTCCCGTCGGCATTCATGCTCGCGGCGGCGATGAACCCCTGTCCCTGCGGCTACTTCAATGACAAGTCACGCGAATGCCATTGCACCCCGCCGCTCATCCAGCGCTACGTGTCGAAAGTCTCCGGACCGCTGCTCGACCGCATCGACATCCACATCGAGGTCCCCGCCGTGCAGTATCGCGAGCTGCGCACCGGAGCATCGAGCGAAAGCTCCACAGCGATCCGTGCTCGCGTCCTTAAAGCGAGAGAACTGCAGTGCGAGCGCTTCCGCGGTGCAAAGGAAATGATCTATTCCAACGCGCAGATGAGTACGCGACAGATCCGCGCCTTCTGCGAATTAGGGGCAGATGCCGAAAAACTATTGGAGCGCGCCATGCAGCAGCAGGGGCTCACGGCCCGCGCCCACGACCGCATCCTCAAAGTAGCCCGCACCATCGCCGATCTTGAGGGGCAGGCCAGTCTCGCCGTTCCACACATCGCCGAAGCTATCCAGTACCGCACACTGGACCGCAGCTACTGGAGTTGAATCGCCGCCTATCGAAGTGGTTATCACCCTGAGCGAAGGCGACGCATCGCATCGTTGATCTCAGCGAGTAGCTGAGATAATGGAAGTGTGTCGAGCCGCTCGCCGCATGACGAATACACCCGCCGCCTGAGCGCGATCGCCGATTCCGCAACACAGCTCAGCAAACGCGACAAAGCCTTTGCCGCGGCCAAGCTTATCCTCGGCCTGCTCATCGTCGCCACAGCAGTCTGGCTGGCGAAATATCACACCGCCGATATCTTTTTCCTGCTCCTTCCGATCCTGCTCTTCACCGTGCTCGCCGTGCTGCACGAGCGCGTCTTACGCAAACTTAAAAACTTCCGCCGCCTTAGCGGCTATTACAACCAGGGCATCGCGCGCATTGAGAATCACTGGATGGGCGGCGGAGAAACCGGCGACCGTTTTCTCGACCCCGCTCATCCTTACGCACGTGATCTCGATATCTTCGGCTCCGGCAGCCTCTTTGAGCTGCTTTGCACCGCACGTACTCGCTCTGGTGAGGAGACGCTGGCTGCATGGCTCAAAAGTGCCGCGAACATTCCGGAAATCGCCGCTCGTCAGGAGGCCGTTCAGGAGCTCACGCCCCGGCTCGATTTCCGCGAGCATCTCGTGCTTACCGGCGAAGACGTCCGCACCGGAATCCATCCCGACAAGCTCATCGCATGGGCGGAGACGAATCCATCGCTCCAGCGTGCGCTCATCCGCACGGTCGCCTTCGCCTTGACCGCCGTATGGCTGCTGAGTCTGTTTGCCTGGTGGAAATGGGATTGGATGGCTGCCGCCTTCCTGATGAGCGTTATTAACTTTGGCGTGAGCTATCGATGGCGCCTGCGTCTGCACGCCGGGGATGGCATTTACAAGGCGCAGCATGATCTCGCCCTGCTTGCCGCGGTGTTGAAACGCATCGAAAAAGAAACAGTGACAGCGGCAAAGCTCGTGCAGCTGAAAGCGCGGCTTGCAGCTTCCGGCGCCTTTGCATCGCAGGCCATTGAAAATTTGGGCAGACGGCTGGCTTGGCTCGAATCGCATGACAACTGGTTCGTGCGCATTCTCGATCCATTCATCTTTTACACGCCGCACTGCATCGTCGCTGTCGATGTCTGGCGGTCTCGCCATGGAGCAGCTATCCGCGAATGGCTTGCCGTGACCGGCGAAGTGGAAGCCCTCAGTTCCTTCGCCGTTTATGCGTACGAGCATCCCGTTGATACCTTTCCCCAGATGCTCGAGGGCGGCCCATACTTCGGAGCCGAAGGCCTCGCGCATCCACTGCTGGCGCGCGGCAAATCGATCGCTAACGACCTCACGCTCGACAATGATCTTCGCCTGCTCGTCATCAGCGGACCGAACATGGCCGGCAAGAGCACCTTTATTCGCAGCATCGGCATCAACGCCGTGCTTGCGCAAGCCGGAGCACCCGTGTGCGCGCGCCGCTTGGCGCTCTCCAGCCTTCAGATTGCGGCTTCCATTTGTATCCTCGATTCACTGCAGGGCGGTCTCTCGCGCTTCTACGCGGAGATTTCGCGTCTCAAGCAGATCGATGAGCTGAGCAAAGAAAATTCGCCGGTGCTTTTCCTGCTCGACGAGCTGCTGTCGGGGACCAACTCCTACGACCGCCGCATCGGCACAGAATCGTTCGTGCGCAGTTTGCTTGCGCGCGGAGCCATCGGCCTGGTCACCACTCACGATCTCGCACTAGCCGAGATCGCAGTGCGCATAGGAACCACCGCAGCCAATTTCCATTTTGAAGACACCTTTGAAGACGGCAAGTTGCATTTTGACTACAAGCTCACGCCCGGCGTCGTGCAGACCACCAATGCCTTGCTGCTTATGCGCTCCATCGGCCTCGACGTCTGAAGAAAACCGGGTGCCCCACGTCTCGCTTTTGACGCGTGGGATTTATATATCGCTGCGTTCCAGAACCAGCTGCGCCGCAATTGGAAACAGCAGCACCACTCCGGCGCGAACCGCCATCGATACACCCAGCACGTTTGTAAAGGCCATCGATCCATCATGGGATGGCGGGTTAAAAACTCGCAGCAGCAGTTCCGGTAGTTTATAGCCGGTATAGTGATCGAGCAGCGCGCTCAGGATCACATATCCTGCCAGCACGCCGCCTCCGGCCACAATTCCAAGCGCATTCTTAAGCACAATCGTCATGAGATAAACGATGCCGAAGACCAGCCCGCAAAAGAGAAAAGCCGCAATGGCATTCAAGCCGAGGGATTCGATGAGCGAAGAATAGTCTGCACCGCCGTGGAAGATAATCTGCTTCACCGGCGCATCCGCTGCTCCAAGTCCACGGTAGATTCCGGCGCCCTCAAGCACGCTGACCAGAGCCAGGAAGATCGCCACCAGAGTCAACCCCGCGCTCCAGTCGCGCCACAGGAACCATGACCTCCGTCTCGGCCTCGTCAGCAGATAAGCGCCGGCGCCTTCACCCAGGCTTCTGCCCACGCCGAAGCTGCCCATCCCCCATGCGAACAACGCCAATGGAGCCGCAGTCACAAAGAGCAGCACATAGACGACCCCAGCGTAAGCATGAGGATTGTCGATCGCTCCTTCGCGCCCTTTAAAGGTAAGCACCGTGAGTGCTAGGAGAGATAGTGTTGCAATAACCAATGCGATGCGGCTCTCACGCCAATACTTCCACAGGTACATGACCGTTCTCCTTTCCCAGCAGCGCCAGAAAAATCTCCGACAAGTTTAGCGGTGAAACGTCCAGCACAATTGCGCCCTGCGCGCTGAGTCCGGAGGCAAACGCGTCCGCACCGGCGCTCAGAACATATTCGGTGACACCTTCTGCTGACGACACTGCCAGCAGCTCGGGCGATGTAGCAGGAAGCCTTTCGCCCACCACACGAACGCGCCGGTAGTGCGTGCGGATATCGTCGAGCCGGGCTTCCAGCAATAGCTTGCCCTTGTCCACGACACCCACCCAGTCGGCGATGCGTTCGACCTCAGACAGGTGATGCGACGACATAAGGATGGTGCGGCCATCATTGGCGAAGTCCTCCACCAGAACTCGCAGCAGTTGATCGGTCACCACCGGATCGAGCCCTGCCGTCGGTTCGTCTAGAACCAGTAATTCTGGGTTCTGCGCCAGAGCCAGCAGCAGGCAGAGCTTGGTCTTGTTACCCTGTGAAAGCTTCTTGAATTTGCGGTCCATCGGGATATCCAGCGCTTCCGCATAGCGCTTTACCAGGCTGTCCTGCCAGTGCGGAAAGAATCCACGGTTGAAGCGGACTAGATCCTTGCCGGTCATCCAAGGCAGCAGCGTCGTGTCGATGACAAAACCGGTGCGTTCCAGAATTCCGACCTGGTCTCTCCGCGCCTCCAGGCCCAGCACACGTGCGTTGCCGCTGGTGGCGTGCGTCAATCCCGCAAGCATACGCAGGGTTGTAGTCTTGCCGGCGCCGTTGCGGCCGATAAAACCGTAGACTGAGCCGCGCTCCACCCGCATATTCAGCCCATCTACAGCCGCAAGCTGACCATATCTCTTCGTCAGTCCGTGAGTTTCGACAACGAATTCGCTCATTGTTCTTCTCCCACCTGTCCTTCTGCTTGAGATTCCAGTTCAGCAAACGATTCCTCTAGCAGCCTCAGCGTGTCCTCTTTAGGAACCAGCAACTGCTTGGCTTCTACCGCCATCTGCAAAGCCAGAGGCTTCAGCCGCCGCAGCTTTTCAGACTTCAACAGGCCTGGAGAATGCCCGTTGACATAGCACCCCCCACCCTGAACCGTGCGGATCACCCCATCGCGCTCCAGGTTCTGGTAGGCCCGCGCCACAGTGTTGGGGTTGACCCGCACCTCGGCCGCCAGCTTGCGCACAGGAGGCAGTGGATCGTCCTGCTTCAGCGCGCCAGCGGCGATCGCGTGCTTCACTTGCGACTCAATCTGTAAATAGATAGGGACACCGGAAGCGGGATGGACTCGAACAATCATTTGTACTAATACAATAGTACAATTAAAGAAATCGTCAAGAGAAATTTCGAGATTTTCCCAAAGCCCTGAAAGAGTCGGGCGGCTCCGTCAGATCATGTTTGGAATCAACGCTTTACTTCGAAACCAAAAACAGGGGCTGAGAGAACGATTTCAGAATCACGCGCTCTGCGAGGTATATGAATTTTTGTAGATTAAGCACGCGTCATCTAATGTTATCAACTGGATAACACTCGTCAAAATCAAGAAACTTAGGTAATTAGAGCCATCTTTGAAACGCGCTGCATTCTCCAATTACTGGAATCAGATTCGGCACTTTTCTATGAAAAAAGTATTGACCCTAAACCGAGAGAGGTTTAACTTCATCAGTGCACTTAGTAAATGCTCCTTCGCTTTATGGTCAATCGCAGCCCTGACAGCTGCATCCAGACTAGCTTCCTGCCATGACGAGTTCCTTAGGCTCCGCACGCAGCGGATCAACAGGATATGCCTTGTCGTAGCGGATTGGGAGTGAAGGGATTCAAGCATCCATAGAACTTGTTGCACAGCATGGAAAACCCTAAGGTCAACTGGGATCCCATGTAAAAGTCGGAAAAAATGTTGACCATGAACGCTGTCTCACGCGTCTAATGAGACAGATAGCAAAGACCGAAGTAGGGTACGCCTCGGAATATCCGAATTACCTTTCCCAGCCAGAAATGAAAGGTTGTGTAACGCGGTCGAGAAGGAGATATGAAAATGCGTTCTGATTTGATTTTTGGGGCTCTTGCCCATGTTGAAAACCGGTACCAGCTCTGCCAACTGGCCTCCAAAGCTACTCGTAAGCTGCACAAGCCTAACACTCGTCTGCAGGACACAACGAACGACGTCCTGGTGCGCTTTCACGAGACCAGCCCGGTAGCACCGGCTGTCAACGTTTCGGTACCTGAGACCGCAGTACAGCGTCGCCGCGCAGCTTAATAGCGCGCGGCACGCTTTTCCTCACAATTCCCCCACTTTTCTTGCTTCCGGTAAAATCAAGAATCAAGGGCTGAACAATATTACCCCGCGATTCGTAACTTCCTTCCTGGCAACGCCTCCCTTCTAAAAACCCCACCGCAGGTAAAAATGACCATCTCCGAACTGAAAGAAAAAAACATCACGGAGCTAAGCCGTATCGCACGCAGCCTTGACATTCCGGGCGCGAGCGGCCTCCGCAAACAAGACCTTATCTTTAAGATTCTGCAGGCGCAGAGCGAAAAAGAAGGACACATCTTCGCCGAAGGTGTCCTTGAAATTCTGCCTGACGGCTACGGATTCCTCCGCTCCCCGGACTACAACTATCTCCCCGGCCCCGACGATATCTACGTCTCCCCGTCCCAGATCCGCAAATTTGACCTCAAGACCGGCGACACCATCAGCGGCAATGTCCGCCCGCCCCACGAAGGCGAGAAATACTTCGCCCTGGTCAAGATCGAGGCCATCAATTTTGAGTCTCCTGAGGAGACGCGCAATAAAATCCTCTTCGACAATCTCACGCCGCTGTATCCACAGGAGCGGATCAAGCAGGAGACCGTCCGCGAGAACATCAGCGGCCGCGTGATGGATCTGCTCACGCCGATCGGCAAAGGCCAGCGCGGCCTCATCGTCGCACCGCCCCGCACCGGCAAGACCATGCTGCTGCAGTCGATTGCCAACTCGGTGACGTCGAATCATCCCGAGGTTGTGTTGATCGTTCTGCTTATCGACGAGCGCCCGGAAGAAGTCACCGACATGCAGCGCTCGGTCAAGGGTGAAGTCATCAGCTCCACCTTCGACGAGCCAGCGGCCCGCCACGTGCAAGTGGCCGAGATGGTCATCGAGAAGGCCAAGCGCCTGGTCGAGCACAAGCGCGATGTAGTGATCCTGCTTGACTCCATCACCCGCCTCGCGCGCGCTTACAACACAATCGTCCCGCCCTCAGGAAAAGTCCTCTCCGGCGGTGTCGATTCTAACGCCCTGCAGCGCCCGAAGCGCTTCTTCGGCGCAGCCCGCAATATCGAAGAAGGTGGATCGCTCACCATCATCGCGACGGCCCTCGTCGATACCGGCTCCCGTATGGACGAAGTTATCTTCGAAGAGTTCAAGGGCACCGGCAACATGGAAGTCATCCTCGACCGCAAGCTGGTCGACAAGCGTGTCTTCCCGGCCATCGACATCCAGCGCTCCGGCACGCGTAAGGAAGAGCTGCTCATCCCCAAGGAAGACCTGCAGCGCATCTGGGTTCTCCGCAAGGTGCTCAATCCACTATCTCCCGTCGAAGCGATGGAACTCCTCGTAGACAAGCTCGGCAAGACCCGAAACAACGCCGAGTTCCTGCTGAACATGAGCTCGCTGTAGCAGCAACTTCGTTATTCTGAGCGCAGCGAAGAATCCCGGAAGAACCGATTCCGCAAAAGCAAAGAGCGTCCGCAATCGCGGACGCTCTTCGCTTTTGCTCCAATCTCAGTATTCGACCCGCACCGTATCCAGTGAAGGTAAAAACACCGGCCGAATCTCCATGCGCAATCGCCCGGCACGTGCTCCTGGATCTTCGTTCGCCAGCTGTAGAGCTTCTTCCAAACTTCCGGCCTGCAGAATCGATATCCCCACCAGATCGTCCGCCTCATCGACAACCGGACCGGCAACGACAAATTTCCTGGCCTCCAACTGCACACGCAGATAGGCCAGATGCTCCATCATCAGCTCCGGCGAATCGCTGGTCTCGTTCCACCGCGGGCCCTTGTGCAACAGGCAGAGAAAATATCCCTTCAGGTTGCGGGGTACATCTTTCATTCGTGCGGACTTGGCTGACACCTTCGTCTCCGTCATTCAGCTTTCAGAATAACGGCAGCGGGGAAGATGTAAATGCAAAATCAGTTCTTCTGCTCGTCGAACCCGTCGCCGGAGAAACGGGGAATCCCGAAGTGTCCGCGCAGATGCAGCAGGTCGATCGGGCTGATCGTTCCGTTCACAGCCACGAGATTCACGTTCGTCTCGTTCGCCACCAGCAGCACCATACCTTCGACGTTGCCATGCGCAAAACGCACCCACACATCGGTCCGCCCCGGATGCGGTGAAGCAGCCTTGGACTGTTTGGTAACGAGGTGTTTCCAGCCCCGGTCATGATATTGCGCGCGCACCGAGTCCAGGACCGCTGGATCATACAGTCCGGGCTCTGGATAGCGGAATGTATGCACAGATATCCCGCGCAGCTTGGCTACCACCCGCTGCGTGTCGTCATCGCCGACAAAGTTGTTGGCTAGATTCAGCATCGACTTATCGAAGGTCACGTCGGTATGAAAGCTGGCATGTTTGCCCAGTGCTTCCATCCCCTGTGGAATCCAGCTGTCGTCGGGATAACTCTGTTCCTGCGCATGAACCAGCGTTGCCACGGCAAGGACGGCAAGCAGAACGGGGAGGGCAAATCGAAAATTTCGCGGCATAGATAAATAGACGGGTACAAGCTTCTAAACGCACATTCCTATCAAAAGTTGGCCGCCTGACACAAAATTACCCCGAAGATAGCCAACAAAGAGCGCCGTGGTCCGCTAAAATACTCACGACCTTAGACTGCCATGCATTTGGTGCAGTAATGGTTTCCGAATAAGTTGGAAATCAGATGCTTGGCCGGAACCCTTTGCAAAGGGGGTACTTGGCGCTGTGAATACTGGAGAAGTAATGACCACGGACCGGCTGTATTATCGCGACTCGTTTGTACGGGCCTTTGTTGCGAATGTGACGGATATCCGCGAGACCTCACGCAATGACGGAGTGTCCATCTGGCAGATCGCCTTGGATCACACCGCGTTCTACCCCACCAGTGGCGGCCAACCGCATGACATTGGAACACTGCGCGCGACCTCACGCAACGGAGCGGTGCTCGAAGTCCCCATTGAGAGCGTGGAGGAAGACGAAAGCGGCCAACTCTGGCATTACACCCGCAAGCCTCTGCAGACTGGAACCGCCGTCGAGGGCGAAATCGATTGGGAGCGCCGCTTCGACCACATTCAGCAGCACTCCGGGCAGCACCTGCTCTCCGCGGTCTTTGCGCGCGAGTTGTCCGCGCCCACCGTCTCCTTTCATCTCGGTGAGACCACCTCAACCATCGACCTGAACAGTCCGCCCCTCGCGCACCACACCCTGCAGCGCATAGAAAAGGTTGCAAACGATCTCATCGCTGACGATCGCCCCGTTTCGGTTCGCACCATTGAGCGCGCAGAAGCTGAAGAGCTGCTGGCTGCCGGCACTCTGCGCAAGCTTCCCGAGCGCGAAGGCCCCATCAGGCTGATCGAGATCGCCGATTACGATCTCAACGCATGCGGAGGAACCCATGTCCGCTCCACCGGCCAGATTGGCGGACTGCTGATCCGTTCTGTCGAGAAAATCAGCCGCGGATTCCGCGTCGAGTTTGTGTGCGGCCAGCGTGCAGTTCGCGCCGCTCGTCATGACTTTGAATTGCTTGGCCGCGCGGCTCAAGCGCTCTCGACCAGACCCGAAGATATCCCCACAGCTGTCGAACGGATGCTGAACGAATCGAAGACCGCAGCCAAGGAAAAGCAGAAGCTGCGTGATGAGGTTGCGACCTACCACGCCACCCGCCTGGTGGTCGAAGAAATGATCCAGGACAATCTTCGCCTGGTCTGCCGCATGTTCGCCGATCGCGACCGCGAATACATCAGAATTTTGGCCTCGCGGATCACCGCATCTGTCCCGAGAACGGTAGCGCTGCTGGCCTCGACGGAGTCATCGCCGGCTCATGTAGTGCTTGCCTGCGGTGGCGACCTCGATATTCATTGCGGCAACATCGTTCGTGCAGCGCTCGCCGAACTGGGCCTGCGCGGTGGAGGGTCAGCGGAAATGGCGCAGGGCGATCTGCCCCCGGAAGAGGTAGTGAATTTCCTGGCTTCGGTTACCCGCGAGATCCGGAAACTCCTCATCAACAAATGAAGGGCGTCTGCTTCTGAAGCATCGGACTGAAGTGTCTCTGCGCTCTAAAGCACGCTGACGACAATCAGCGACGCATCATCGGCAAAGTGTCCGGTGCAGAACTTCGTCACGTCGTCGAGAACTCGCTGCCGTATTCCATGCGCGCCATCGGCGCGGCTGGCAATCACCGACTGGATCAGCCGCTGGTAGCCGAATTCCTCTTCCTCGTCGTTTGCAGCTTCCAGCACGCCATCGGTCAGCAGCAGCAGCGCATCGCCGGATTGCAGAGCCTGGCTGCGGTCGCTGTAGGTCCAATGAGAGAACAGTCCGAGTACTCCGCTGTAAGCGGCAGGAAAATCCACGGCTCCATCCGCATGAACCAGTAGAGGTAGGCAATGCCCGGCGTTCTCATATTGCAGCGATCGGGTATTCGCATCGAGAACGCCATAGAAGAAAGTGACGAAGCGTCCCGGCGCGATATTGTTGGAAAGTGCTGTGTTCAGCCTCGCGCACATCTCCCCGGGTTTGAGGTTGTCCGATGCGAACGCCTTCACCGACGCCTGCAGGTTCGCCATCAGCAGAGCGGCTGCCATACCTTTGCCTGAAACATCGGCGATACACACGGCAAGACGATTTGCCCCCAGGGGAAACACATCGAAATAGTCGCCGCTTACACTCTGCGCAGGCTGCCACGCGCATGCAATCTGAAACCCCTCGAGTTGCGGCGTCTCGCGTGGCAGTAGATGCATCTGGATTTCGCCGGCCTGCTCCAGCTCCGAGAGATGCGCCTGCTTCTCCACCAGCCCCAGATGCACCTGGCTCTGCAGCTTCGCATTCTGCGCCCGGAGACGTGACTGGCTGTCATCAAAAGCGAACAGTAATACGCCCACGATCAGCGTCACCAGCATTGCAAAAGGAAGCCCTCCGATGTACTCCTGCCAGAATGTCACGGGAGGATGTAGCAGCAGATATATCGGAATTTCCGACAACAGATCACCCGCCAGTCCCGTACAGACCAGCAACGCGAGGTAGACTACCCAGTTCCACGGACGCGGACGCTTGGTATAGAGCGGCCTGCCAATGGAGACCGCTGTCATCAGAATATTTCCCGTGATGAACGTGCCCAGCAGAATGCCAATCACCGTCGCGCGCGCATGCAGTATCCACTCCACGGCTCCGACGCAGACCGCCACAACCGCCAGCACAAGCTGGAACCCCAGCAGACTGAAGCTTCCGAACAGATTCTCGCGCGCGTTGGCCTTGGGCATGGACAGATAACAATAACGGGGGCAGGCAATACGATAGCAGCGCATTCCCCGGCCAGCAACACAAACCTCTGCGGCTCCGCTTCACGCCCCGTGCTGCCCCGTCGTGCACCTCCCATTGCGGCGCTCAGGGTTGTTCTTTGCGCCGTTGCGGTGAGGTCTTCCCACAAAAGTAAAAGCGCACCCGGAAAGGGTGCGCTCTCAAAGGAATCCAGCGAAGTTGGTTTAAGCCTGCGGTTCGCCGCCCTCAGCGGGCTGCTGCTCGGCAAGCTGCTTCTGCAGCTCCTCGCGGCGCTTTTCGCGGGCTTCGGCGCGCTTCTGGCGCTTCTCGTCGAGGATCTTCTCCGCTCCGAGCAGCTCGATGAAGGCCTTCTCCGCCCCATCGCCCTTCTGGAAGCCGGTGCGAACGATGCGCAGGTAGCCGCCGTTGCGATCGCCGTAGCGCGGAGCTACAGTATCGAACAGCCGCGTGACTGCCTCGCGGGTCTGCAGGAAAGAGAGAGCCAGACGCCGCGCATGCACGTCGCCTTTCTTCCCCAGGGTGATGAGCTTTTCTACGTGCGGACGCGCAGCCTTGGCCTTGGTGATCGTGGTCTCGACGCGGTCCTCAAGAAGAATCGACGTGACCAGATTGCGCAGCAGAGCGCGGCGATGGCTGGTGTTCCGTCCGAGTTTGTATCCTGCATTGCGATGACGCATGGCGTTTCTCTCTTATCAGGGCTCAGGGCTCAGAGCACAGGGCTCAGGATGACTTCTCCCGCCCTGCGCCCGCGCGCCATGCGCCGGTCTTTAATTCGTGCAATCTTGTCTTGCTGCAGGGGGAGGAGATTGGGTTTTCTAAACCCTATCCCCTGCACCCTGTTCCTTGTTCTTAGAAGTTCTCAGTCTCGTTCGGCAATGCGAGATCGTCTTCCAGCTCATCCTCTTCATCGTCGTCGAAGTGGTTGTAGCTGGCAGCCAGGGTCGCAGCCGGAAGCACTGAGGTCGGTCCGGGCACGGCGTTGCCATGCTCGTCGATCTTCATGCCCAGCGAAAGCCCCATCTGCGCCAGGATTTCCTTGATCTCATTCAGCGACTTGCGGCCGAAGTTCTTGGTCTTCAGCATCTCGGCTTCGGTCTTCTGTACCAGCTCGCCGATGGACTGAATGTTCGCGTTCTTCAGGCAGTTGTAGCTGCGGACGCTGAGCTCCAGCTCTTCGACCGAGCGGTTCAGGTTCTCGTTGCGCAGCTGCATGCGGCCTTCGTCCACGTGGCCTTCGGTTTCGATCTCTTCCTCGAAATTGATGAAGATGCTCATGTGGTCCTTGAGCAGCTTGGCGGCGAGACCGACAGCATCAGCTGGAAGCACCGAACCGTTGGTCCAGACTTCGAGCGTCAGCTTGTCATAGTCGGTGATCTGGCCGAGACGCGCTGCGTCAACGGCGTAGTTCACCTTGCGTACAGGCGAATGAACCGAATCCACCGGGATGAAGCCGATACCCAGGTCGGAATCGAAGTTCTTGTCAGCGGAGATGTAGCCACGGCCGCGCTTCAAGCGCATCTCCATGTCCAGCTTGCCGCCCTCGCTGACGGTGGCGATATAGACATCCTTGTCGAGAATTTCCACGTCCCCATCGGCCTCGATCATGCCCGAGGTCACAATCCCCGGCTGCTCCGCGCGCAGATACAGCGCCTTCGGACCTTCGCCGTTCAACTTGAAGGGAATCTGCTTCAGGTTGAGGATGATGTCGGTCGCGTCCTCTACAACTCCAGTGATCGACTGGAACTCGTGCAGGACGCCTTCGATCTTGACTGCCGTGACCGCCGCGCCTTCGATGGATGAAAGCAGCGTACGCCGCAGCGCATTGCCGATGGTGGTGCCGAAGCCGCGCTCAAATGGCTGTGCGCTGAACTTCCCGTACTTGTCGGTGAGCGACTCGGTGTCAACCGCCAGCCGCTTGGGTTTTTGAAATCCTCTCCAAAGCATATCGATATCCTTTTTCTGCGCAGCGAGCGCCGCGAAGCATTCTGCAACGGCTGCGCCAGAATCTCCTGTTTCGTGAAATGTGAACTACGCTTCTTTGCTACAACTACAGCTTGTTGGGTGCCCCACATCTCGAAATTGAGATGTGGGCATCACGCTTATTTCGAGTAGAGTTCGACGATCAGCTGCTCATTCACCGGCAGGTTCACGTCCTCGCGCTTCGGCAGCGCCAGTACCTTGCCGCTCAGAGCATTGTGATCGACACTCAGCCATGCCGGAGCAGGCTGGTGGCTGGCGAACTCGCGCGAGCTTTCGACAACCGAAAACTTCTGCGCATTCGGACGAATCTTGATCTCGTCGCCCACACCCACCTGGAAGGAAGGAATGTTCACCTTGCGGCCATTCACTTCGATGTGTCCATGGCGAACGATCTGGCGAGCCTGACGGCGCGAGCTGGCAAAGCCAAGGCGGAAAGCCACGTTATCGAGACGGCGCTCGAGCTGCTGCAAGAGCAGTTCACCGGTGACACCGGGCGCGCGCGATGCCTTCTCGTAGTACTCGCGGAACTGGCCTTCGAGCGCGAAGTAAATGCGCTTTGCCTTCTGCTTCTCACGAAGCTGCAGACCGTAGCCGACGATCTTGGCCTTGCGATCGCGGCCGTGCTGGCCGGGGGCGAAGTTGCGCTTCTCGATCGGGCATTTATCACCAAAACACTTGGTGCCCTTCAGAAAAAGCTTCATGCCTTCGCGGCGGCAAAGGCGGCAGACTGCTCCTGTATAACGTGCCAAAACAAATCTCCTGATCCACGACATGGCGCCGCGGATAATTTCTTTACATCAGAGGCCGACCGGTTTACGCGCTGGCTGCGCTTCGTCCCAGTCCGAAAATCAGCTATCAGCTTTTAGCCGCTAGCTTTGCTTCACTAAAAGGATGGAATGTTGAAAACCATTCCATCCCTCAAATTTTACAGCCGTTTCAGCCACAACTCCAGCTAGAAGCTGGCAGCTGCTTTTACACCCTGCGGCGCTTGGGCGGACGGCAGCCGTTGTGCGGAATCGGCGTGATGTCGCGAATTGAGCGGACATCGATGCCGGCCGCAGCCAGCGCACGAACCGCTGACTCACGACCCGATCCCGGACCGCTGACGCGCACATCAACCGACCGCAGACCGTGGTCACGAGCCTGGGTCGCCGCATTCATCGCCGCCTGCTGGGCTGCGAACGGTGTGCCCTTACGCGATCCGCGGAAGCCGAGCGAGCCCGAGCTCTTCCACGAGATGGTATTGCCCTGACCGTCGGTGATGGTCACGATGGTGTTGTTGAACGACGCCTGAATGTACACCAGACCGTAGGGGACATTCTTGCGCTCGCGCTTCTTGAACTTCTTGTTCTTGGCGGCCTTTCCGGCAGCGCCCTGCTGTGCTTTTGCCATTAAGTCTTCGCCGTCGCTTTCTTCTTGCCTGCTACCGTGCCCTTACGCGGTCCCTTGCGGGTGCGCGCATTGGTGTGCGTCCGCTGTCCGCGCGTCGGCAGACTGCGGCGGTGACGGATGCCGCGGTAAGACTGAATGTCGATCAGCCGCTTGATGTGCATCGAGACGTCTTTGCGAAGATCGCCTTCGACGTTGCCTTCCTGCTCGATGATCTGACGGATGCGGTTAACCTCGTCTTCGCCGAGATCCTGGATCTTCTTGAATGGGTCAACATTCGCAGCAGCCAGAATCTTGAGCGCACGAGGATTGCCGATCCCGAATATGTAGGTAAGCCCGATCCGCGCCTGCTTGTTGCGGGGCAGATCGACGCCAGCAATACGTGCCATGCTAAGTCCTTAAGTTGCTCCCGGAAGCTTTACCGCCGGAAGCGGTTAGGCAAACCTCGTTTTCGAGGTTTGCAGTAGGTGAGTCGGGGTTCATCGCAAGCCTTTCTACGGCTAACTAGCCCCTGCCTTGACTACAGGCGCGACTCGAATGATTCGCAGCGCAAAGCTGAGCCAGATTAACCCTGGCGCTGCTTGTGCTTCGAAATCTCGCAGATCACACGCACCACACCATTGCGATGGATGACCTTGCACTTGTCACAAATCTTCTTTACTGATGCGCGAACCTTCATAACTGCAGCTCCTGGCTATCAGCCGTTGGCGGTCAGCCAATAGCTTCAGCTCGATTTCTTTGTCCAGCACTTCTACCGGACTTTTGAGTACCAAAAAACCAGCCACTGCCTAATGGCTAATCCCTGCCTTACTTATAGCGATACACGATCCGCCCGCGAGTAAGATCGTACGGACTCAGTTCGATCGCCACACGATCGCCGGGAAGAATGCGGATGAAGTTCTTCCGCATGCGGCCTGAAACATGCGCCAGCACTTGGTGCTTGTTCTCAAGCTCAACCTTGAACATGGCATTCGGCAGGGTCTCAAGGACCACTGCCATTACCTCAATCGCGTCTTCCTTCGACAAACCTCATCCCATTCCGCCGGCTGTATTCATCCGGCCTTCCTTAAACCGCTACTGCGTCAAAATCGTCGCGCCTTCGGCGGTGACAGCCACCGTATGCTCGAAGTGCGCGCTTAAACTTCCGTCCTGCGTCACTGCTGTCCAGCCATCGCTCAGCACCTGAACATCCGGCTTGCCGGCATTCACCATGGGCTCGATCGCGATCACCATACCCTCGCGCAGCTTCTGCCCCTGTCCGCGACGGCCGTAATTGGGCACCTGCGGATCCTCGTGCAGGCGCGTTCCGATCCCATGCCCTACAAAATCCCGCACTACGCTGAAGCCCTCAGCCTCAACCGCTTCCTGCACTGCCGCGCCCACGTCGCCCAGCGTCGCACCTGGCTTGATGGCCTCGATCCCACGCTGAAGCGAGGCCTTCGTTACCTCAAGCAGCTTCTTCGTCCGCGGATTAACCTTGTCGCCGACCGCTACGGTGATCGCAGAATCACCATAAAAACCGTCAATGATCACGCCCGTGTCGATCGAAACAATGTCGCCATCGCGAAGCACGCGCTTCTCCGATGGAATTCCGTGAACGACCTCCTCGTTTACCGAGGTGCACAACACACAGGGATAACCGCGATAACCCTTGAATGCCGGTTTCGCGCCCAGCTCGTCCAGCTTTTCTACGGCAGCGTTCTCGAGGTCCAGCGTTGAAGCGCCCGGCTTTACAAATTTCCGGACATGTTCGAGCACCTCGCGAACTACCTGTCCGCTGCGCCGCATCTTTTCAATTTCCTGCGGCGTCTTGATCATGATTGCCATGCGCTTGCTAGCTCCTCAGGCGCACAACGGCTTTCATTACTGCGTCCGTCACAGCGCTTACCGACTGCTCTCCGTCAACCTCTTCAAACCGGCCCAGCGCACGATAATGCTCCACGACCGGAGCCGTCAACGCGCTATAAGCGCGCATCCGCTCCTCGAATACTTCTTCCGTGTCGTCTGAGCGCCGCGTGAGGGGCGTGCCGTCAAGGTCGCAAAGCTCATCCACCTTGGGCGGCTGCAAGTAGATGTTGTAAATACTCTTGCAGACGGGACAACTGCGCCGGCCGGTTATGCGGCGCAACAACTGATTATAACCCACCTGGATGCTCACAGCAACGACGGGAAGCTTATTCCCGCTGGCTGCCAGATGCGCATCCAGCCAGTCCGCCTGGCCCAGGGTCCGGGGGAAACCATCGAGAATGTAGCCGGCGGCCGTATCCGGAGCCTTCAAACGGTCGGCAACCATCTCGTTCACCATGCTGTCGGAAACCAGCTCGCCGCGGTCCAAAACCGACTTAGCCAGCATCCCGAGCGCCGTCCCCTGGCTCACATTGGCCCGCAATAGGTCGCCGGTTGAAATCTGCGGAATACCCCACGCCGCCATGAGCTCTTTGGCCTGAGTTCCCTTGCCGACCCCAGGAGCACCCAGTAGAAGGATAGGGCCCGGAGCCAGCTTCGACTGTTCCGGGTTGTGAGTTTGCAGATCCACCGCCGACAAGGCCACTTACCAGGCCCGCCTTCCGCGGACACGGCCACTGCGCGGCGAGAAGCCCTCATAGTGCCGCATGATCAGCTGCGACTCGACCTGATTCACGGTATCCATAGCTACGCCAACTACGATCAGCAGCGAGGTGCCGCCGAAGTAGAAGTTGAAGCCCAGACCGTTCGTAATCCATAAGGGCAGCCGCTCGAACATGCCGCCAATCAGAGGCAGGTGGTTGAGATGAATGCCGCTGATCAGGAACTGCGGTATCAGAGTGATGATGATCAGATACAGTGCGCCAACCAGCGTAATGCGCGTCAGAATATCGTTGACGTAATCCGAGGTGCGCTTGCCGGGACGAATGCCGGGAATAAATCCACCGTACTTGCGCATGTTGTCGGCAATGTCGTCCGGACGGAAAACGATCGAAATATAGAAGTAGGCGAAGAAGATAATCGCGGCGATGTAAATCAGCTCATACCACGGCTCGCCGGGATGCAGCGCGTCGAAGATCCGCGTGAGCGGAGTGCTGTTGCGAATAAAGCTCGCCTGCGAAAACAGCATGGGAGCCGAAAGCACCGATGCCGCAAAGATCACCGGCATCACGCCGCCGGAGTTCACCTTGAGAGGCAGGTGTGTGGACTGTCCGCCCATCAAACGGCGGCCGACGATGCGCTTGGCATACTGCACCGGGATGCGCCGTTCGCTGCGCTCGACATATACGATGAACGCCACCACCGCGATCATGCCGGCAATCAGCAGAATCAGGGCCGGAACGGTGAAGGCTCCAAACTTCTGCGTCTTCGCTACATCCACCAGCTCGGCAATCGCCCGCGGCAGGCCAACCACGATGCCGGCGAAGATCAGCAAACTCATGCCGTTGCCCACGCCGCGCTCGGTAATCTGCTCACCCAGCCACATGATGAAGGCTGTACCCGTAGTTAGCGTAAGCACGGTCATGATGATGAAGCCCATGCCGGGATTCAGAACCAGGTTGCCGGAAGAGCTCTTGAGAGCAATGGCGATCGCAGCCGACTGCACGACGCCCAGGATCACGGTCAGATAGCGTGTCCACTGGGTAATCTTGCGCCGTCCCAGCTCGCCCTCTTTTTGCAGGCGCGCCAATGGCTCATACACCACAGTCAACAGCTGAAAGATGATCGACGCCGTAATATACGGCATGATGCCCAGCGCGAACACGGTCAGCCGGCGCAGATTGCCGCCGCTGAACAGGTCGACGAGAGCCAGCGAAGAGCCGGCCTGCTGGTTGAAGAAGTTTTCGAGTGCGGCGGCATTTACGCCGGGCGTAGGAATGTGTGCGCCAAGGCGATAGACCGCGAGCATGGCCATAGTGAAGAGCACACGCTTACGCAGGTCAGGAATCCGGAAGATATTTGCAAACTTCTCAAGCATGGTTGGTAATTCCAATCATACTGCCTCGCCGAGAGGGGACTGGCGAGGCATCATTAAAACATTAGCCGACCAGTACGGCCTTGCCGCCGGCCTTCTCGATCTTTTCCTGCGCCGTCTTGGAAAACTTGTGCGCATGTACAGTGATCGCGGTCGTCAGCTCACCGTTGCCCAGAATCTTGAGCAGTTCGCCGCGCTTCTTGAGGTAACCCTTGGCCTGGAAAGCCTCGAGGGTGAGCTCTTTCTCATCCAGCTCTGCCAGGCGGTCCAGGTTCAGAACGGTGTACTCGACACGGAAGATGTTGGTGAAGCCGCGCTTCGGCATGCGGCGATGCAACGGCATCTGGCCGCCTTCAAAACCGCGCATCATGCGCGAACCCGAACGGGAGCGCTGTCCCTTGTGTCCGCGTGCTGAGGTTTTGCCAGTGCCGGAGCCCATACCACGGCCGACACGCTTCTTGCCACGGTTCGCCTTCTTAGGCGCCCTGAGATTGGAGAGATTCATGATTTCCTCGCTAAACGCCGGAAGAGCTTGCCTCTTCCGACTCGCATATTTGTATTTCGTACTTCGTCTTACGCTAACCGGTTCATCGCTGACCGGATTCAAGCTGACCGCTCTTTAGCTGCCCGCTCGTTAGCTGACAATCCGCACTAGGTGCGGAATCTTCTTGATCATGCCTCGGACCGAAGGCGTATCTTCCCGCTCGACGACCTGATTCAAACGTGTAAAACCCAGACCCTTGACCACCAGCTTATGCTTCACCGGCGCCTGGATCTTCGAACGGAAGTATTGGATCTTGATGGTTGCTTTTGTCTCTGCCATGACTCTATAGCTCCTCGACCGACTTGCCGCGGGCTGCTGCTACATCGGCGCGATCACGCAGCTGAACCAGGGCATCGAACGTAGCCTTGATTACGTTATGCGGATTCGCCGAGCCCAGGCTCTTGGTCAGAATGTTCTGCACGCCCGCCGAGGTCATCACGGCGCGCACTGCGCCGCCGGCGATCACACCCGTACCTTCCGGAGCCGGCTTCAGCAGCACTTGGCCCGAGCCGTAGCGGCCCAGCACCTGGTGCGGAATGGTGGTTTCGGTGAGGTTGATGCGAAACAGGTTCTTCTTCGCCGACTCGATACCCTTGCGGATGGCCTGCGGAACTTCCTTGGCCTTGCCCGAACCGTAACCGACTACACCCGCGCCCGGATCACCCACGACGACGAGAGCAGCGAACGACATATTCTTGCCGCCCTTCACAACTTTCGTGACGCGATTGATGGCCACAACCTGATCCTTCAGATTGTACTGTCCGGCATCGAGTTTCTTCTTCAGTGTTGCCATGAGATTCCTTCCCTCAAACTCTTGTCATCCTGAGCGGAGACGCATTCCGCGTCGCAGCCGGAGGAGTGCTGTCGCTCTTAAAAATCCAGTCCAGCTTCGCGCGCTGCATCGGCCAGCGCCTTGATGCGGCCGTGATACAGATAGCCGCCGCGATCGAAGACCACCTTCTTGATGCCCTTCTCCTGCGCCCGCTCTGCCACCAGCCTGCCGACTTCCTTGGCTGCGGCCACATTCCCGCCTGCCTTGATCTTCCCGGCCACGGTCGACGCCGACACCAGTGTGGAACCATTGGAGTCGTCGATCAGCTGCGCGTAAATATGGTTCAGCGAACGATACACATTCAGGCGCGGACGTTCCGTCGTGCCCTGCATCTTCACGCGGATGCGCGCATGTACGCGCTGCCGAATCTCGTTTCTCTTCCTCTGCGGAATCATCTCGTCTCTTCCTTCCTAATAGCGGAGCCGCCCAGCGGCCCCGTTCGGTTTAACTTTACTTGGCTCCGGTCTTGCCGACCTTCTTCTTCAGCTTCTCGTCCGAGTAGCGCACGCCCTTGTTCTTGTACGGATCGGGCTTGCGCAGCGAACGCATATCGGCGGCAACCTGTCCCACCTTCTGCCGATCGATGCCGGAGATAGTCACACGCGTCTGCTTGGGATCGATCGTGGCCGTGATGCCCGTGGGCAGCACGAACTCGATCGGGTGCGAATAACCCAGCGTAAATACGACAGTGTTCTTGCCCTTCAGCTCGGCGCGATAACCGATACCGACGATATCCAGATCCTTCGACCATCCCTTGGTCACACCCTCGATCGCATTGAAGACCAGCGCGCGAGTCAGACCGTGAATGGCCGCCTGCGAATCGCTTTCGCGAATCGCGTGCACATGGCCGTCCTTGGTCTCGAGCTTGATGCCCGAGGGAATCGCCTGCTGCACCTTGCCCTTAGGACCCTCTACAACAATCGTGTTTCCCGACACTGAATACTTCACGCCGCTCGGCAACGGAATCGGCTTCTTTCCAATACGCGACATACTCAAATCCTTAAAGGCTTGCGAGTCCCGACTCACATCGTTCCACTGCAGCCAGGCAAGAAGCTTTTCTCGCCTCAAACCCAATTCAGCTAAGCGCCAAAGGCGCGAACCACAACTGCATATCCCGGCAAGAATGGCGCGCAAAGCGCGCGTCCCGCCAGCACGCGAAGTGCTACCAGACTTCGCAAAGGATCTCGCCGCCTACACCTTCACGCCTGGCCTGGCGTCCGGTCATCACACCCTTGGGTGTGGTGAGGATGCTGATGCCGAGTCCGCCTTGCACGCGCTTGATCTCATCACGGCCGAGATACACACGGCAGCCGGGGCGCGAGATGCGCGACAGGTCGCGAATCGCTGCTTCGTTGTTTGCGCCATACTTCAGGTACACACGCAGAACGTTTCGGCCGTTCTCTTCAGCGGCCTTGTAGTTGGCGATATAGCCCTCTTCCTTCAGAATGCGGGCGATCTCGGTCTTCAGCTTTGAGGCCGGAACGTCGAGCTTCGCGTGCCGCGCACGGATGGAATTGCGAATACGCGTAAGGAAGTCTGCTACAGGATCGGTCAAACTCATCGTTTCTCCTTCATCCCCCGTTCGCTCGGTTGTCAATCACCGAGAACCAGCGGGAATGTCTAAGATCGTCGGCTATCGCCTCGGATCGAACTCGTTGTTGCGCCGCAAGGCGCGTGTCGCAGTGCCGCGCAGTCCTTACCAGGAGGACTTGACTACACCGGGAATCTCACCCCTCAGCGCCAGTCCGCGGAAGCACAAACGGCAGATGCCGAACTTGCGCAGAAAAGCCCGGGGGCGTCCGCAGAGCTTGCAGCGATTGTGCTGCCGGCTCTTGAATTTCGGCTTGCGTGCGTCCTTTACTCGTTTTGCAGTCGTTGCCATATCTTGATTTGTCCTTTTCCTTTACGCAGTCTGGCGGAAGGGGATGCCGAACTGCTTAAGCAGAGCGCGCGCCGAATTATCGTCCTGGGCCGAGGTCACGATGGTGATGTTCATGCCCTTGAGCTTGTCCACCTTCGAATAATCAATTTCGGCAAAGATCAGCTGGTCGCGAACGCCGAGCGTGTAGTTGCCACGTCCGTCGAAGCTCTTGGTGGAGACGCCGCGAAAATCGCGCACGCGGGGCAGAGCCACCGAAATCAGGCGGTCGAGGAACTCGTACATCGTGTCGCCGCGCAGCGTAACCATGGCGCCGATGGGCATGCCCTCGCGAACCTTGAAAGCCGCGATCGACTTCTTCGCCTTGGTCATCACCGGCTTCTGTCCGGCGATCGCAGCCAGATCCGCTACCAGCGGATCGAGCATCTTCGAGTTCTGCGTCGCTTCACCCAAGCCCATGTTGATGACAATCTTCTCCAGGCGAGGTACAGCCATGGAGTTTTCCAGGCCCAGCTCCTTCTTGAGCGCCTGCTTGATTTCGCTGTGATATTTATCTTTCAGTCTCGCTGCCATGTTCTTCTGTTCTTTCTCCCCGGTCTTCGGAGTGGTATTGCTACCGTGTACCGTTGCGGAGGGTCCTCAATTTATCTCGGTCCGGTGTTCAGGCGCCGAAGGCGCATGTCGCTGAACGCGTAGTTCTACTTCTTCTTGCCCTTGGTGGCGATTTCGTTGCCGCACTTCTTACATACGCGGACTTTCTTGTCGCCTTCAAACTTGTGTCCCACGCGGCTCGGACCGCAATCAGGGCATACCAGCATCACATTCGAGATGTGGACCGGAGCTTCCTGCTCGGCGATGCCGCCCTTGATGTTCCGCTGCGGATTGGGGCGGACATTTTTCTTCACCATGTGCACATGCTCGACCAGCACGCGGCTGTTGTCGGCGTCGACGCGCAATACGCGTCCCGTCTTGCCGCGGTCTACACCCGCAATCACCTTCACCTGGTCGTTGCGCTGAATGCTCAAACTCATAACTCTATCCTCTGTCTCCCGCCGGGATTAAAGAACTTCCGGTGCGAGCGATACGATCTTCAGAAACTTCTTCTCGCGCAGCTCGCGGGCCACTGGACCGAAAACGCGCGTGCCTACCGGCTCGCCGGCTTCATTGATCAGCACAGCGGCATTTGAATCAAAGCGGATGTAGGTTCCATCCCGGCGGCGATATTCCTTGCGCGTGCGCACGATCACCGCCTTGACGACCTTGCCTTTCTTTACCTGGCCATCCGGCGAAGCTTCCTTCACCGCAGCCGTCACTACATCTCCGAGGCCGGCCTTCTTGCCGCTCGAGCCACCCAGAGGAAGAATCATCTGCAGCTTGCGGGCGCCGGAATTGTCGGCGACCTCGAGCATGGTTCTCATCTGCACTGCCATAGCAAACTCTCCTTATTCTTCCCGCTGCTTACTTGGCGGCAGCTGCTGCTTCTTCGGCCTGCACCAGCGCCGAACGGCGAACGATCTCTTCCAGATTCCAGCGCTTCAGCTTGCTCAGCGGCCGGGTCTCACGAATGCGGACCACGTCGCCGACGCGCGCCGTGTTCTGCTCATCGTGCGCGTAGAACTTCTTGTTCGTCTTCATGACGCGCTTGTACTTGGGGTGGGCCTTGCGCATCTCGACCTCGACCACGATGGTCTTCTGCATCTTGGTCGAAACCACGTTGCCGACCTTCTCGTTGCGGCGCGATTCCTGTGTCTGTGCGGCTTCGCTCGCCGTTTTTGCTGTGTCTGTCATGGTCTAGCGCGCCTCCTTCTCGGTCTTGGCTTTGGCGGTCTTCGCCTTGGTCGTCTTGGGCTTGGCGGTCGCACTTGCAGCCTTGGCTGTCTTCTTGGCAGCCTTCTTTACCGGCTCCGCGGACTCAGCCTTGGGCGCTTCGCCATGCAGCCCGAGCTCACGCTCGCGGGCAATCGTCTGAATGCGGGCGATATCCTTCTTCAGACCGCGCAGCTTCTTCACGCCTTCGGTCTGCCCCAGCTTCATCTGGAAACGCAGACGAAACAGCTGTTCGGCTGCCTTGCTCTGCTCCACTTTGAGCTCGCCGTCGCTCAGATTACGAATCTTCTCGAGTTCCATCTTCTCTTCTTCTCTCCGGGACGACGGGATTCAAATCCCGCGTATCCCATAACTACAGTCCCCAGTGAATGGTCCTCAGTGATCAGTGTTTTACTGTCAACTGCGAACCAACAACTGGCAACTTTACTTTGCCGTCGCGATTACCTTGGCATCATGACGCTGCACAAAACGCGTCTTGAGCGGCAGCTTGTGCGAGGCCAGACGCATGGCTTCCTGCGCCATCTCGATCGAGACGCCTTCCATCTCGAAGAGCACCTTGCCGGGGCGAACCACGGCAACCCAGTGATCCGGAGCGCCCTTGCCTTTACCCATACGGGTTTCGGCCGGCTTCTTGGTGACCGGCTTGTCAGGAAACAGACGCAGCCAGATCTTGCCGCCGCGCTTGATGAAGCGGGTCATCGCAATACGGCTGGCTTCAATCTGCCGGTCCGTAATGTAACCGCACTCCATAACCTTCAGGCCGAAATCGCCGAACGACAGCTCGCTGCCGCGCCATGCCTTGCCGCGCATGCGGCCGCGCTGCTGCTTGCGATACTTGACCTTCTTTGGCATCAACATAACGAAACCCTCAAAAGACAGCCATTAGCGATCAGCCAACAGCTATTAATTCAATCCATCTCACAGCAGTTCTGCCTCGCGATCAGCCAGATGATGGCTAATCCCTAATGGCTAAGCCCTGCCTTTAGAAAACCGATGTTCCCACTGCAGCCTGGGGCTCGCGCCGCTTCTGCTGGTAGATATCGCCGCGATAGATCCAGGTCTTCACGCCGATGATCCCGTAGGTGGTGTGCGCCTCGGCAAATCCGTAGTCGATATCTGCGCGCAGCGTGTGCAGCGGCAGACGTCCCTGCAGATACCACTCGGAGCGCGCGATTTCATTGCCATTCAAACGGCCCGAGACGCGAACCTTGATACCCTTGCAGCCGAAACGCAGTGCCGAATCGACCGACTTGCGCATCGCGCGGCGGAAGCCTACGCGCTTCTCGAGCTGCAGCGCGATGTTCTCGGCCACCAGCTGAGCGTCGAGTTCGGGCTTATTGACTTCGAGAATATCGATGAATACGTCGCGGTTGGTCCGCTTCTGCAGGTCAACCTTGAGCTTCTCGATTTCCGCGCCCTTGCGGCCGATGATGATACCCGGACGCGCAGTCCGAATGATGAGCCGCAGCTTGTTGCCGGGGCGCTCAATCTCCACCGAGCTCACGCCGGCGGCCTTGAGCTTTTCCTTCAGCTCTTTCTTCAGCTGAACATCTTCGACGAGCAGCTTGTCGTAGTCGCGCTCAACGAACCACCGTGAGCGCCAGGGCTTGTTCACGCCAAGCCGAAATCCGTAAGGATGGACTTTCTGTCCCATAGTTTCCTCTTAACCCTTCTTCCCCAGACCCTTCCAGGTCTTGCCAGCCTTCTTCGGAGCCGCCTTCTTGCCATCAGCTCTGCCTGAAAGTTTCCGTACCGGAGCCTTCTTCGCGGGAGCCTTCTTCTTCTTGGCCGCCTTGGGAGCCGCCTCTACCTCAGCCGTCTCGCCGACAGTGTGCACCAGGCCGTCCTGCCCGCGCTCGGCAACCGAGATCGAAATGTGCGACAGCCTGCGCTGGTAGCGATAGGCTCGACCCATTGGAGCGGGACGGATGCGCTTCATGCGTGGACCATCGTTGGCGATCGCTTCCTTGACGTAGAGGTTGTCGACATCCACGTCGAGCCCCTGCTCCTGGCTCAGATAATTCGCGTTCTGCAGCGCCGAGCGCAGCACCTTCTCCACCATTGGAGCCACTGCCTTCTTGGTGAAGGCAACCGTGTTCAGCGCCTCTTCAACGCCGCGGCCCTTGATCAGCGCCAGCACCAGCCGCGCCTTCTGCGGCGATACTCGCTGGAAGCGCGCCTGCGCCTTGAATTCTCTCGTTTCCAATGCCATGACCTAATCCTCTATCTAAGAGCTTGCGCCCTCTTGCATCGCTCCCGCTCACCGGCGCTCGCTCCGCAACCCACCCTATTCCTGAACCAGCAGCTACTTCGGCTTCGCCGAACTCTCCGACGCCTTTGCCGAGTGCCCCTTGAAGGTACGCGTCGCCGCGAACTCACCCAGCTTGTGACCAACCATATTCTCGGTCACGTACACCGGCACAAACTTCTTGCCGTTGTGCACCGCGATGGTGTGTCCCACCATATCCGGATGCAGCGTGGACCGGCGCGACCAGGTGCGGACGACCTTCTTGTCGTTCGCCCGGTTCAGCGCTTCAATCTTCACCATCAGGTGTCCATCGATAAACGGACCCTTTTTTGTCGACCGTGCCATGTAAAACCCTCTTAGCCTTTAGCTACCAGCTCCTAGCCTTTAGCTAGAAACGTTTCGATCAAACTCTCGATAACAGCAAACCTTCAATCCATCTACCGAACCAGCGAATCGCTAACGGCTAATGGCTAATGGCTGCCTTTCCTTACTTGCTGCGGCGCTTCACGATGAATACATCGGTCCGCTTGTTGTTACGTGTCTTATATCCGCGAGTCGGCTGGCCCCATGGGGTCACCGGATGACGGCCGCCTGAGGTCTTACCCTCACCACCGCCGTGCGGGTGATCGACCGGGTTCATCGACACACCACGGTTGGTCGGGCGAATGCCCTTCCAGCGGTTGCGGCCAGCCTTGCCGATCGAGATGTTTTCGTGCTCGGTGTTGCCCACCTGCCCAATCGTTGCCATGCACGCGACCAACACCTTGCGGGTCTCGCCGGAAGGCAGCTTCAGCAGCGCGTACTCACCTTCTTTGGCGACCAGCTGCGCGGACGAGCCAGCCGAACGCACCATCTGCGCGCCCTTGCCAGGGCGAAGCTCGACGTTGTGTACCGTGGTGCCGGCCGGAATATTGGTCAGCGGCAGCGCATTGCCGATCAGAATATCCGCTTCAGGCCCGCTCATTACCGTCTGGCCAACCTTGAGGCCTACCGGCTGAATGATGTAGCGCTTCTCGCCATCGGCATAGCTGATCAGCGCAATGCGCGAAGAGCGGTTGGGATCGTATTCGATCGTCGCCACTTTGCCCGGCACGCCGAACTTGTCGCGCTTGAAATCGATCAGGCGCAGCATCTGCTTGTGACCGCCGCCGTGATGACGCATGGTCAGGTCACCGCCATTGCGGCGTCCGCCGGTGCGCTGCTTCACAGACAGCAGGGGCTTGTGCGGCTTGTTCGTCGTGATGTCATCATTCACCAGCGTGGTCTTGAACCGCAGCGTTGGTGTGATCGGTCGATATGTCTTAATCGGCATCGTTTCTTCTCTCTACCCGCAAGCCACTTTCACTCGCGTCTGCCCAGCTAATCCCTAAGGCTGAATCCCGCTCCTAGGTTTTTCTAATTCCTGCACCCTATTCCCTATACCTCGGGGTTTAGAGGTTGTTCACGTAGTCCGGCATCTTCTCGCCCGACTTCAGGCGCACATACGCCTTCTTCCAGTCAGGACGAAATCCGGAGAACTTACCCCGGCGGCGCTCTTTACCCGCCACAGTCGAGGTTCGCACGCTGTCTACCTTCACCTTGAAGAGCGCCTCGACAGCCTGCTTCACAGACGTCTTGGTCGCCTTGGGATCAACCTCGAAGACCAGCGTGCCTTCGGTCTCCTTCACGGCCAGTCCCTTTTCGGTGATCACGGGGCGGCGAATTACGGTATATGTCGTCGGCATTTAGGCCACCTCGGCTTTCTTGCGCTTGGAGATCGTCTTCTTCAGCGTCTCCTGCAGGCTCTCGATTGCCGGCCGCGAGAAAATCGCACGCTCGTGGCGCAGCAGATCGTAAGGATGCACTTCGTTGTTCAGCACCAGCTCAACACCGGCCAGGTTGCGCGAACCCAGAACTACAGTCGGGCTCAGCTCCTTGCCGCTCTCGACCAGCAGAACCGTCTTCTTGGCTTCGAGCTTGGTCAGCGCCGCGCGATACAGCTTGGCCTTCGGCTCCTTCAGCTCGAGCGACTCAACTACAGTCAGCTTGCCGTCCTGCAGCTTGGCCGCCAGCACTGCCCGCAGCGCGCCCAACACCTTCTTGCGCGGAAATGCGTAGTCGTGGGAGTGAGGCACCGGTCCGTGAACCGTGCCGCCGCCACGCCAGAGTGGAGTACGGATCGAGCCGACACGAGCGCGGCCTGTTCCCTTCTGTTTCCACAGCTTCTTGCCTGCGCCCGAGACCGCCTTGCGGTTCTTGGTCGCTGCCGTGCCCTGGCGCTGCGAAGCGCGATAGTGCTTCACCGCTTCCCACACCAGACCTTCGTTCACCTGACTCGGCGCGAAAATCTCATCGGCCAGCTCCAGGGAGCCAACCTTGTTTCCGCCGAGATCCAATACGTCAATGTTTGCCATCGTTTTCTCTTCCACGCCCTGAGCCGTTATGCAGACTCTAGGGTTTGTGCGCCCAAAGGGCGCGTGTGCACGACGCGGCGAGCGTCTACTTCTTCTTGCCTGCCGAAGCCTTCTTCGAAGCCTTCAACGGATCGACCGTGCTCGAACCAGCAAACCCGCGACGCTCACGCGGCGGAGCCTTGGCCTTCGAGATCAGCACATATCCATCGCGATGTCCCGGAACCGCGCCTTCCACCATCAGAAGGTTCTCTTCGAGATCGATGCCGCGGATGCGCAGATTGCGAACCGTTACCTGATTCGTGCCCATGTGCCCCGGCATGCGCGTCTTAGGCAGCACGCGCGACGGGAACGACGAGGCGCCAATCGAGCCCTGCACCTGGAACATGTGACCGTGCGACTTGGGACCACCGCCGAAGTGATGGCGGCGAACTACGCCCGCAAAGCCACGGCCCTTGCTGGCGCCGATAATATCTACGTACTTCTCTTCCGCGAAGATGTCGACCAGAACGCGATCGCCAGCCTTCACGTGCCCGTTGTTCGAATCAGCACCCGACTCAGCCTCGCCCTCAGCAGGAGCGGCACCCAGCTTCGCCATTTCGACCGGAACCTCTTTGATCAAACGAACCGGAGCGACATCGCTCTTGGCGAAGTGACCCGCCTGAGGCTTGGTCACCTTGGCGGCCTTCACGAACTCGACCAGGCCAATCTGCGCCGCGTCATAACCATCGCGCGCAGCCGTCTTCAACTGCGTAATCACGCACGGACCGGCCTGCAGAACGGTGATGGGGTGAACGTCACCCTTCTCATCGAATATCTGCGTCATGCCGATCTTCTTACCCAGAATTCCAGTAACTGACATTTCGTCTTCTCTCCCCATCATGCGTGTCCAGCAACGGCACGCACTGAAGGCATTTCAAAATTTGCTTCCGTCCCGCCTTTGCGCCAAAGGCGCGATTGCTTGGACGGCCAGTCCTACTTCTCGAAGGCCTTGATCTCTACGTCCACGCCGGCCGGCAGATCGAGCTTCATCAGCGCGTCTACTGTCTGCTGCGTGGGCTCGAGGATATCGATCAGCCGCTTGTGCGTGCGGATCTCAAAAGCCTCGCGCGATTTCTTGTCGACGTGCGGCGAACGCAGCACGCAGTACTTGTTCTTGACCGTCGGCAAGGGAATCGGACCCGCCACCTGCGCACCCGTGCGCTTGGCCGTGTCCACAATCTCGCCCGTCGAAGTGTCCAACACCCGGTAGTCATACGCCTTCAACCGGATTCGAATTCTCTGTCCAACCATGAGCTTCTATATCTTTCTGCGAGGAACCAGACCAGGTGACTGACCTAGTCTGGCTTCCCGCCAACCGCTTTTTAGCTGCCCGGCTTTTAGCTATCCGGACTTTAGCTACCCGCTTCTCAGCTGTTACTTAACGATTTCCGAGATGGTACCGGCGCCTACGGTGCGTCCGCCTTCGCGGATGGCAAAGCGCAGGCCCTTCTCCATGGCCACCGGAGTGTGCAGCTCGATCTCCAGCGCGATGTTGTCGCCCGGCATCACCATCTCCGTGCCCGCCGGCAGCGTCGCCGAGCCGGTCACGTCCGTGGTGCGGAAGTAGAACTGCGGACGATAGCCGTTGAAGAACGGCGTGTGACGGCCGCCTTCTTCTTTCGACAACACGTAGATCTCGCCCTTGAACTTGGTGTGCGGCGTGATCGAGCCTGTTTTGGCCAACACCATCCCGCGCTCCACGTCTTCCTTGGCAATGCCGCGCAGAAGAAGTCCGGCATTGTCGCCCGCCAGGCCTTCGTCCAGCTGCTTCTTGAACATTTCGACGCCGGTGACAACCGTCTTGCGCGTGTCGCGGAAGCCCACAATCTCGGCTTCCTCGCCCACCTTCACCTTGCCGCGCTCGATGCGGCCCGTAACCACCGTGCCGCGCCCCGAGATCGAGAAGATATCTTCGATCGGCATCAGGAACGGCTGATCGATGGCGCGTGCCGGCAGCGGAACGTTGGCATCGACTGCAGCCATCAGATCGTCCACCGACTTCTCCCACTGCGCTTCGCCGTTCAGGGCTCCCAGAGCCGAACCGCGAATCACCGGCACGTCGTCGCCGGGGAAGTTGTACTTCGACAGCAGCTCACGCACTTCCATCTCGACCAGGTCGGTCAGCTCCGAATCTTCCACTGCATCGCACTTGTTCAGGAAGACCACGATGTACGGCACGCCAACCTGGCGAGCCAGCAGCACGTGCTCCTTGGTCTGCGGCATCGGGCCGTCGGTCGCCGCCACCACCAGAATCGCGCCGTCCATCTGCGCCGCACCGGTGATCATGTTCTTGATGTAGTCGGCGTGGCCCGGGCAATCGACGTGCGCATAGTGACGGTTGGCCGTCTCGTACTCCACGTGTGCCGTCGCGATGGTGATACCGCGCTCGCGCTCCTCGGGTGCGTTGTCGATGGTGTCGAAGGACCGGAACTTGTTGTTCGGGTTGTGCTTCGACAACACCTTCGTGATCGCCGCCGTCAGCGTCGTCTTCCCGTGATCAATGTGCCCGATCGTCCCCACGTTCACGTGCGGCTTCGAACGATCAAATTTCTCCTTCGCCATACTCTTCCTCTCTCGTCCCCTTCAGCGCTGCTGATCTTCCGTTTTTGTTCCGGGCTTTTGAAAACCCGCCATTTCCAAACTCTGCCTACTTGCCCTGGTTGCGGCTGATGATCTCTTCCGAGATCATGCGCGGAGCCTCTTCGTAGCGGGCGAACTGCATCGAGTACGAAGCGCGTCCCTGTGTCGACGAGCGGATATCGTTCACGTATCCAAACATCTCCTTGAGCGGCACCATGGCCTTGATGACCTGCGACCCGCCCACGTGCTCCATGCCTTCGATCCGGCCGCGGCGCGAGTTGATGTCGCCGATGATCGTACCCATATGCTCTTCAGGAACAGTGACTTCAACCGCCATCACCGGCTCGAGCAGTACCGGACTCGCCTTGCGAGCGGCTTCCTTGAATGCCATCGATCCAGCAATCTTGAAGGCCATTTCGTTCGAGTCGACATCGTGATAACTGCCGTCGTACAGGGTGGCCTTGAAGTCGACCATCTCGTAGCCGGCCAGAACGCCGTTGTGCAGCGCCTCGCGGATACCCTGCTCGGTAGGCTTGATGTACTCCTTCGGAACCACACCGCCCTTGATGGCATCGATAAACTGGAAACCCAAGCCCGGCTCGTTCGGCTCCAGCCGAATCTTCACGTGCCCGTAGTTGCCCGAACCACCAGTCTGGCGGATGTACTTACCTTCCGCCTCCGAGGTCTTGCGGATGGTCTCGCGGAAGGCTACTCGCGGCTCACCCACATTGGCCTCGACCTTGTGCTCGCGCTTCATGCGATCGACCAGAATCTCGAGGTGCAACTCGCCCATACCCGAGATGATGGTTTGGCCCGAATCGATATCAGTGCGAACCTTGAACGTCGGATCCTCGTCGGACAACCGCGCCAGAGCCATGCCCATCTTTTCCTGGTCAGCCTTGGTCTTGGGCTCGATGGCCACCGAGATAACCGGCTCAGGGAAGGTGATGGCTGATAGAGCAACAGGATGCTGCGGCGCGCACAGCGTATCGCCAGTCTTGATGTCCTTCAATCCAACGGCCGCGCAGATATCGCCGGCATAGATTTCGCTGATGTCCTCACGCTTGTTGGCGTGCATCTTCACCAGGCGCCCAATGCGCTCCGACTTGCCGGTGCGAGGATTCAGGATCGTATCGCCGGTCTTGAGAACGCCCGAGTACAGGCGGATAAAGCTCAGCTTGCCGAAAGGATCGTTGATCAGCTTGAACGCCAGAGCCGAAAAGGGCTCGTCGTCCTTCGCCTCGCGGACCAAAATCTTCGAAGGATCGTGGGGATCAATACCCTCAACCGCTGGCACGTCCAGCGGGCTGGGCAGATAGTCGACCACTGCGTCGAGCAGCGTCTGTACGCCCTTGTTCTTGAACGCCGTACCGCACAGAACCGGGAAGACCTTCATGGCGATAGTCGCGCCGCGCAGGGCCTTCTTCAGCTCTTCCGGAGTCGGGGTCTCGCCCTCCAGGAACTTGTGCAGCATTTCGTCATCATGCTCGGCCACAGACTCGATCAGCTGCATGCGGAAAGCTTCCGCCTTCTTCAGCAGGTCGGCGGGAACCTCTTCAACCGAGTACTCCGCACCCATGGTCTCGTCATGCCAGACGATCGAGCGCATCTCGATCAGATCGATCACGCCCTTGAATTTCGCTTCGGCGCCAATCGGAATCTGGATGGCCACCGGACGCGCACCCAGGCGCTTGCGAATGGTTTCGATCACGTGCTCGAAGTCCGCGCCCGCCTTGTCCATCTTGTTGACAAAGCAAATGCGGGGAACCTTGTACTTGTCACCCTGACGCCAGACCGTCTCGGTCTGCGGCTGCACACCCGACACGGAGTCGAACAACGCCACCGCGCCGTCCAGCACGCGCAGCGAGCGCTCCACCTCGGCCGTGAAATCCACGTGGCCAGGGGTGTCAATAATGTTGATGCGGATATTCTTCCAGGTGCAGGTCGTAGCCGCGGAGGTAATGGTGATGCCGCGCTCCTGCTCCTGCTCCATGTAATCCATGGTCGCCGTACCCTCATGCACTTCTCCAATACGGTGAGTGATGCCCGTATAGAAAAGGATGCGCTCGGTCGTCGTCGTCTTTCCGGCGTCGATGTGAGCCATGATTCCGATGTTCCGGCAACGATTTAAAGGTACTTGGCGAGCCACAGTATTCTTCTCTCTGCTTCTCTCAGACCTGAAAGTCCAAGGTTGAAATCAATTCCACTCAGGCAGGCGCGCAAAGCGCGCGATTGCCTGGACAGCCAGTCCTCACCAGCGATAGTGCGCGAAGGCCTTGTTCGCTTCAGCCATACGATGAACGTCTTCCTTCTTCTTCATCGCCGCGCCGCGACCATTGGCCGCATCCAGCAACTCAGCTGAAAGCTTGTCGATCATGCCCTTTTCGCCGCGAGCCCGGCCGTAGGAAACCAGCCAGCGAATCGCCAGCGAGGTGCGGCGCTCGGGATTCACTTCGATCGGCACCTGGTAGTTCGCGCCGCCCACACGCCGCGTCTTCACCTCGAGCAGCGGCTTGCAGTTCTCGACAGCCTTCTTGAACAGAGTCAGCGCATCGGTGCCGCCGCCCTTCGCCTCGAGATTCGTCATGGCAGTGTAGAAGATTCCCTGCGCTGTCGACTTCTTGCCGCCCCACATCATCGAGTTCACAAACTTCGTCACGAGCGACGAGCTATAAACCGGGTCAGGAGCAACCTCACGCTTGGCGATATGACCTTTTCTAGGCATAAATCTCTAATCTCTCTTTACAGCAAATCTGGTGACGACTACCGTTTTGGCCTTTGCGGCAAAGCCGCGTGTGCCTGGACGGCGAGCCCTACTTCTTCTTGCCGCCTGCGGCTGGTGCTCCAGCCTTGGCACGCTTGGCGCCGTACTTCGACCGGCTCTGCGTCCGCTTCACCACGCCCACCGAATCCAGGGTGCCGCGCACGATGTGATACCGAACGCCCGGCAGATCCTTCACACGGCCGCCACGGATCAGCACAATCGAGTGCTCCTGCAGGTTGTGGCCTTCGCCCGGGATGTACGACGTCACCTCGATGCCGTTGGTCAGGCGAACACGCGCAACCTTGCGCAGTGCCGAGTTCGGCTTCTTTGGCGTCTGCGTGTAAACGCGCGTGCAGACTCCGCGCCGCTGCGGCGATCCCTGCAATGCAGGGGAGGCCGTCTTATACCGCGGTGCGGTGCGACCCTTCCTTACCAGCTGACTGAATGTAGGCAAACCCGACTCCTTACCAATCCAAACCGATTCTTGTTTCAACCCCGGCTTCCCGCCGGAGCCCGGAACGCGGCCACAAGGCCCATTCCGCACCACTATTCGGACGCGCAAGCATCCGAACCAGCAAAGCGACCCGCCTTGCTCTTACTCCAAACTTCAATCCCAGACGAGAATCCCGACGGTGGCCGCGCGTAATTTCAAACCCGCTTATTTAGCAGGCCTCAAAATTAGCCGACTCCGTTTCGCTGATTCCGGCCCACATAGTTTGCCAAGGTGGCAAATGTCGCAGGCGCCTGTGCGATACGTCCCCGCCCTCACTTCCGGCTGGGGCTCACAGAAATTTCGCGCCGGAGATCCACTGCTGCCGGCTGCTTCTGTGATGTTTACTGCTTGAGCCTCTCATCTCTCCGTTCACACAGGAGAAACAAGCACACTCGTGGAACCTTTTAAGAATAGCAAGAGCACCTCTTGCCGTCAACGAATACTGCCCGGCAGCATAAGAAAAATTGCCCCTGCCGCATATATTTTCGCACGATACCGCGCCAATGCGGGTTGCGCAGCCTTCCAAACCCGGTATTGGAGCCTCAAAGAACGATTGCCGGCCCTCTGCTAGCATTGCGAATCATGAAGCGCCGTGCCGTTCCTTGCCTTCTCGCCGTTTTCGCCACCCTCTCCCAAACGAGCTTCTGCCAGGAAAGCGCCCACGACCCGCGCATGCCCGAGATCATCCACTCGCTGGAAAAAGTAAAGAGCATCAGCGAGACGGATCTTTCGCCCGACGGCAAACGTATCGCCTGGATCGCCGGCGGCGAAGGAATCCAGCTCGCCTCGGTCGACGACCCCGGCCATCCCCGCCACATCACGGCCTGCGCCGAGGGTCAGAAGGGCGGCGAAAGCAGCCTGGCCTGGTCGCCCGACTCAAAGCATATAGCGTTTTTCTCTGACTGCACCGCAAACCACAAAACCGCGATCTTCCTCGCCGATCCCACCACGGACGCTCCGCCACACCAGCTGGCCCCGCTAAACGGCTTCGCCAAGAGTCTTGAGTACTCACCCAACGGCAAATTCCTCAGCTTCCTTTACGTAGAGGGGGCAACCCGTCCCTCCGGAGCCCTCGCCGCCATGAAGCCACCCTCCGGAGTCATCGGAGTCGAAGGCCTTGAAGTCCAGCGCGTCGCCGCCGTCGAGGCCGACAGGGGCCAACTCGTCCAGATCACCCCAGAGAACCTGCACATCTACGAATACAACTGGTCGGCCGACTCGAAAAACCTCACCTACGTCGCCGCTCCACCGCCCGGAGAAAACAACTGGTGGATCGCCAAGCTCTACACCCAGTCCGCAGAGCAGCCTTTCGCAAAAGACGGCCTTACCTTCCCGCCAAAAGTTCTCTTCGATCCCAACACCACCCCCGGCCCGCTTCACGGCCTCCAGCTCGCCGTCCCCCGCTGGTCCCCGGACGGCTCACAGATCGCCTTCATCGGCGGCATCATGTCCGACCAGGGATCGACCGGTGGGGATATCTACGTGATCCCGTCGGCAGGCGGCGAAGCCAAGGATGTCACCCCGAACCGAGCCGCCAGCCCCGCATGGTTCAAGTGGGAAGACCAGCAGCAGCTGGGCATCGCCGAGATCAGGGATGCGCAGTCGCACCTCTTCGTCTACAACATTGAGACCGGCCACGAGTCCTCGGAATATAACGTCACCATTCCCGCATCGGTAGGCGCGGGTGGGCTTCAGATGCACATCTCTGCGGCCGGCGAAAACATCGCCTTCATCGAATCTTCTTTCGAGCATCCGCCCGAGGTCTGGGCCGGCCCGCTCGCCAGCCTGAAGCAGATCACCCACTACAACGACGCCCTCAAGCCGTCATGGGGCAAATCAGAATCTGTCGAGTGGACAAACGAAGGCTTACCCATCCGGGGCTGGCTCCTCTACCCCGCGAACTATGACCCGTCGAAAAAATATCCGATGATCGTCATGGTTCACGGGGGACCCTCCTCGGCTGTCGTGCCCCGCTGGCCCGGAGCAGGCTTCGGTGGCGCGCCTTTTTCTGCTCTCGGCTATTTCGTTCTGGAACCGAACCCACGTGGCAGCTATGGCGAGGGCGAAAAGTTCACCCAGGCCAATAAGAAAGACTTCGGCTACGGGGATCTCCGCGACATCCTCGCTGGCGTCGATACGGTAACCCATAAATATCCGATTGATCCGCAGCGCGTAGGCATCACCGGCTGGAGCTACGGTGGATTCATGACCATGTTCGGCGTCAGCCAGACCCATCGCTTCCGCGCCGCCGTCGCTGGAGCCGGCATCTCCAACTGGCAGAGCTACTACGGAGAAAACTCCATCGACCAGTGGATGCTGCCCTTCTTTGGCGCATCTGTTTATGACGACCCCGGGGTCTACGCGAAAAGCTCAGCCATCAATTTCATCAAACAGGTGAAGACGCCGACGCTGGTCGTCGTCGGCGATCGCGACGGCGAATGCCCGGCTCCGCAATCCTTCGAGTTCTGGCACGCCCTGCGGGATGAGAATGTTCCTACCCAGCTCGTCGTTTATCCGAACGAAGGCCACGGCTTCGTCGACCCCGCCCACCGCATTGACGTACTGGAGCGATCGCTCGCATGGTTTGAGCAATATATGAAGTAGGGATCGGTCGGAATCGACCTTGTTGTTGCCTCTGACGCGGGTGAAGCCGGCAGCCTTCTAGCGATCACGCCGCCCTGTTCGGAGGCGCGCCCGGACGCGAAATGCTGCCTCCCCAACCCTGATCCCGGTCCCCTGCTTTTGGTACACTCATCCTTCGAGCCCTTACGTCTAATAAGGAACGTTCGACACTTTCGGTTGGAAAGACCGTCTGCGCGCCGTCGCGCGGGCGGGGAGGTTTCATGCAGCGGTATCTCGCCTTTATTGTTTTGTTCCTTTTTGCTCTTCCCGTAGGACTTTCGATCTCAGGTTGCGCTACCCAGACCGGTGACTATTGCAACGGACTCGGCTACGGCGTGAAAACAAATGCAGTCGCCTTCATTACACTGCAGCCGGAATACACAGGCATCTCCCTTTCGTGGGGACAGACCGGGCAGATCTCCGCGCCCTCCGCCTTCAACTGCAAAAGAGCTGCCGCGACCGTGGCGAACTACACCTATGGCAGCAGCAATCTCCTGTTGGCGGATATCTCTCCTACCGGCGCTATCTGCGGCGGCACATGGAATCGCAACAGCCCGGGCGGCATCACCGACTACACCATTTGCACCCCGCCTACGGGAGCGTCCACGCAGCAGTGTTCCTCTACCAGTTGCGGCGTAGTGCAGATCACCGCTACCGGAGCAGGCGTCACCAGCAACCCAGTCCCGGTCTATGTCCATCCGCCCGTGTCTTCGATTGCCATAAGTCAGACCGCACAAGACGATACCTGCACATCGCAAAACTCGGCCGGTCCTACCTTCAGCATCAATCCTGCGTCGGGAGCAACAACGCCGGTCGTTACCGTCTACGGTCCTAACGGCGTAGCTATTCCGGCCTCCGATGTGGGCACGATTGTCTACACACCAGTCACGCCGTCTGTCGTCACCATCGACACCTTGAGCGCCACCGGAACGGGCACCAATGGTGCTACGGTCGCCAACATGCCCGGCTCGACTGTGGTCAATGCCTCCGTCGCCCAGGTCAGCTCCGCAGCTGGATACTTCTACACCTGCCCGCCGAAGAGCATCGCGCTTTCCATCAACGGCAGCACCAGCGCCGTGGTCAATCCCAGCACTCCGCAGAACATCACCGCCGTCGTTACCGACACCAAGGGCGTTCTGCTCAGCGGCCTGACGCTCGACTACACCTCGACCCGTCCCCAGGAAATCGCGGTCAGCTCCGCCGGACAGGTCTCCTCGACCTACCCCAGCGATACCGCGATCACAGCTATATGCCAGCCGACGACATGTAATCCGTCGCCAATCGGGCAGATCGGCTACCTCGGCAATGGCCTGCCGGTCGTAAGCAATACACTGAACGTCAGCTCGCCAGGCCGAAGCAGTACCTTCTTGTGGATGGCATCCACGCAATCGCAATACTTCAGCCAGATCGACCTCACGACCGGCGTACCCACCTCGCCGATTTTGCTGCCGTATATTCCGAATTCCATGGTTGCCGATCAGGCAGGCAATAACCTCTACTTCGGCAGCTACCGCGAGCTGATGATCTACAGCGCCACCACCAACGGTCTCTCCAAACAGGACACTACGGTTCCGGGAGTTGTCCTCGCGGTATCTCCAGACAGCACAACCGCGGTCATTAACGATCAGGTACGCCAGGTCATTTATCTCTACACCGTTTCGAGCGGCGCGAATACCAGCATCGGCGGCGTTGCCACCAAGGCCGCGTTCTCGCCTGATGGCAAGAATGTTTACATCGTTGGCCCTAGCAACCTTTACGTGCACAATGCCAACAGCGGCTGGAGCACCTACTCGCTCGGATCTACCGAACAAAGCTGCACTCTGAACAACAACAGCCCGCTTGTAACCGGAACTTACGATCCCTTCTGTGGAACCGATGTTACGTTATCGATACCTGCTGTCGGTTCATTCTTCTCTGGATCTCCAACGACAGCCCACAGCTTCTGCGCCAACAACTCAGCCAATCCCATCTACTATCCGCAGGCTGATATTGGATCCGCAGCAGTGGCCACCGACAAGCTGACCAACACCAATAACGGTCTGCACATCCTCGGAGCCAGCGCACCCACTGGTACCGCCACAAATGGAACCTTCTCCGATATTGGAATCACTGTACCCACGGGCCCATGCCCAGCCATCACTGGCAATCCACTGTCGTTTACGACGACTTTAAATGCGACACCCCTCACTGGCATCACTCCAACCGAGATCGATCAGGTGGTCGCCGATCCGGACTCCACCGTCGCGTTTGTCCTCTACAATTCGACTTCCGGCACCGGACTGCTGCCCGCCTATCAACCCTCGGCGGCTGCTGGTGCGGCGGGAACGCTAAGTAATGTGCAGCTTTCGGGTACCGCGCAGAATCCTATAGCCGGCATCTTCTCGCCCGACGAAACTATCTTCTTCGTCAGCACTTCCGGCGACAACCTGATTCACTACGTAAGTCCCACAACACTGTTGGATACGCAGACCATCAATCCCGGACTGAAAGACCCAAGCGGCAATCCGGTTCCGGTTCAGATGATGGCGGTCAAACCGCGGCCCACCACCTAGAAAACTGCCGATGTCTGGCACAAGCAAAAAGGCCCAGAGCTTCCAGCTCTGGGCCTTTTTGCTTGAGACCTCGAAATGGGATTTCACGCTTTACGGCGCACAAATTGCCCAAAAGACGAAAGGCCTGTCATAAATGACAGGCCTTTCGCGTCCTGAGAGCTGTTGTTCCCCCAAACCGCAACCCTCGTGACAAGATTGAGTTTCCACCAATCCGCCCGAGGACGAAATCCCACTTACGCGGGGGCCTGTAGCACGAGAGTGGTACAGGGGTTTTCTTCTGTTGTTTCTGCAGGTTCGCTCATTTTTTGTGCAAAGGGAAAGCCCCCGCAAATGCGATTGGGAGTAGTGAAGTTCCTTTGCCAACCGCCGCGCAAATGACCATTGGTTGATAGCCAAACTTTGCGTATCGTATGGACTGAACGAGCAATGCAGTCCGTTCCAATCCACAACTGTGTCACCCCAGGAGACCTCCCCCCTGCATGCCGCGAAGAATGGCGACTCACCAGCCTGTTCCAATCGGGCGGAATGAGTCTGTTGCAGACAATCACTTTACCCAAACCCGCAGCTGCCCACTGCTGACCTCCCCGGATTCCCGGCCCGCGCTTCGGCGCCCTCGGATATCCACGCTCCTTCGGCGGCTTTCAGCATTGCGCAGCAGCGTGCAAGCCCCCTTGTTCGCCTGCCTCGTGGTCGTAATCCTCTCCTGGGCATTGGCCTCGGCGCAAACCCATCCATCCCCCCCGGAATCGTTCGGCGCGCTCGCCGGGGTGATCACCGACCCCCTGGGAGCTCTGGTGCCGGACGCGACCCTCAGCCTCGACTCACCGGGAAATCCAACGCTTGAAACGACCTCCGATAAGCGTGGAACCTATCGCTTCGCCGCCGTGCCTCCCGGCGAATGGCAGCTGACTGTCAACGTACGCGGCTTCCGCACCGAGAAGCGGGACCACATCCAAATCCAGGCTGGACAAGCTCACTGGCTCGACGTCACGCTCAAGATCGATATTCAGCATCAGCAGATCGCGGTCGACGCCGGTCAGCTCGACCTCAGCCCCGACCGCAGCTTCGGTGCCATCGTTCTTTCCTCTTCCGATCTCGACACCTTGGCCACCAATCCCGTCGATCTCCAAACCCAGTTGCAACTGATAGCCGGATCGGACCCCACCACCCCCTCCGGACTCTTCGTCGATGGATTCACCGCCACGCGACTTCCCCCAAAATCTTCTATCCGCGAGATTCGCATCAACCAGAATCCATACTCTGCTCAGTACGACACCATCGGACTGGGTCGAGTGGAAGTATTTACCAAACCCGGCAGCGACCAGCTCCGCGGCAATCTCAAGCTGCTGGGCGACGATTCCGTTCTCAACTCCCAGAACCCCTACGTCGTCGGGCAGCCGGCCTATTCAGCCTTTTACTCCGAGGGTGGCATTGGAGGCCCGTTAGGCAAAGACCGCTCGTGGTTTCTTACTGGCGACCGCCAGGACGTAGGCGCACAGTCCTTTGTCTACGCGACAACCTCCACCACCGGGCCTACCTACACCACCACCGTCAACAGTCCGCAGACCTCGACCGACCTCGGCCCACGTCTCGATTTTCAGCTCGGCAAAATCCATACCCTCAGCCTCCGCTACCAGTTCGGCCGCCAGACTCAGGAGAATGTCCTGCAAAGCCAGCTTTCATTACCCTCGCAGGCCATCGGCACCCGTCACACCGACCAGACCTTCCAGATCAGCGACAACCAGCTTTGGACCGAGCACGCCGTCAACGAGACACGCTTTCAGTTCATGCGCATCAACGACAGCTCTGTCTCAGTTGGTAGTGGTCCAGCGATAGAAGTAGAGGGTGCCTTCACCGGTGGCGGAAACCTCATCGATCAACTCCACGTCGGGCAGAACCGGTACGAGCTACAGGACTATTTCTCGCTCTTGCACGGCAATCACCTGCTCCACTTCGGCGTGCGTGCGCGCGACGTCGACGAGAACAACACCTCCAGCGCCGGCTACCGGGGCATGTACATCTTCTCGTCCATAGGAGCCTACGAGACCACCGTGAATGGCATCTCCGATGGCCTTACCCCGACACAGATTCGCGCCAACGGCGGTGGCGCCAGCTTCTTCACCTATGCCCTGGGCAATCCGCGGGTGGATGTGAACCTCGCCGACCTCGGCCTCTACGGCGAAGACGAGTGGAAGGTCGCCCATAACATCACCCTGGACGGCGGCCTGCGTTACGAAACGCAATCGCACATTCACGACCATGCCGACTTTGCCCCTCGCTTCAACGGCTCCTGGGCCATCGGAGCGGGCCGCGGCCCCAATCACGATAAGCCCGCATGGGGTGTTCTCCGTGCCGGCATCGGCGTGTTCTATCAGCGCTTTCTGGTGGACGATGTGGTCCTCGCCGAGCGCGAAAATGGTAATCGCCAGCAGCAGTACGCCGTCAACGATCCGGATTTCTACCCTGCCATCCCGCCGCCGGACGAGCTCGGCCCCGATGCGCAGCCCAGCATCTATCGCATCGGCTCGAGACTGCGCGCTCCTTACATCGTCCAGCAGGGCGTGAGCCTGGACAAAGAGCTCTTCAAGAAGCTTGCCGTCTCCGTCGACTACAGCTTCTACCGCGGCGTCGACCAGTTCCTCGTCCGCAACGTGAACGCGCCGCTGCCCGGAACCTACAGCCCTGCTGACCCTGCAAGCGGCGTTCGCCCCAACGGCACGCTTGAAAACATCTACGAATACGAATCCGAAGGAAACTCCAAACGCAACCGCATCTACCTGAACGTCCACTACCGCACCCGGCCGCTCACCCTCTACGGCGTTTACATCTTCGGATACAGCAAGGCCAACACCACCGGCGCCTCCTACATCCCCTCGAATCAGTACGATCTGCACGCCGATTACGGCCGAGCCAATAACGATCTCCGCAATCGCGCCTACTTCGGCGGTCTCGCCAATCTGCCATACAAATTTCAGTTCGATCCCCTGCTGGTCATCCAATCCAGCATGCCCTTCAACATCACCACCGGAACCGACCTCAACGGAGACTCGCAGTTCAACGACCGTCCCGCATTCGCGACCGATCTCAGCCGCCCCAGCGTCTACCGCACCAAATGGGGCAACTTCGACGCCGATCCCCTGCCTGGCCAGAAGATCATCCCCATCAACTACGGAACCGGCCCTTCCTTCGCCATGCTGCAGATGCTCCTGGCGCGCAATTTCGCCATCGGACCAAGGATCGGAGATTCCTCTGACGCAAAGCCTGGCGCGAAAGGGGAAATCGCCCGAAAATATCAACTGAATCTGGGCATTGAGGCTCAGAATGTTCTCAACATCGTCAACGGTGGACCACCGGTGGGAGTGCTGGGCGCACCTCTCTTTGGCCAATCCACTTCTTTATCGACAACGCAGTTCTCCAACCCTCAGGCCAACCGCATCCTTTACCTGCAAATGAACCTGAGCTTTTGATTCCCTCTGAGCTTCTACTATCTCCCTCTGGGCTTTTACTATCTCGATGATCAAACCACCAAAGCTCAATCCCCGAGATCGCATTGCCGCGGTCACACAATCCTGGGGAGGACCCGGAGCACTGCCCTGGGTCTACGAACTGGGAAAAACACAAATTGAAAACGCACTCGGTGTCGAAGTCGTCGAGATGCCGCACGCCCGGCGCGAGCCGTTATGGATTTATCAGAATCCAAAAGCCCGCGCGGAAGATCTGATGCAGGCCTTCGCTGATCCTGCGATCAAGGCGATCTTCTCAACCATTGGAGGCGACGACTCGGTTCGCCTCCTTCCCTTCCTCGACCTTGACGTGATCCGGAACAATCCCAAAATCTTCCTGGGATTTTCCGACGCGACCACCATCCACATGGCCTGCCACAAGGCAGGATTGAGCACGTTCTATGGCCCTTCGATCATGGTTGAGCTGGCCGAGATTGGCGGAATTCTTCCCTACACGCTCGAGTCCATGCAGCGCACGCTCTTTTCGAGCCAGCCAATCGGCAGATTAACCGCCAGCATGGCCGGCTGGACGGCAGACTTCCCTGAATGGCCTCCGGAGCTGCACGACAGAAAGCGAAAGCTGAACGAACCCATGCCATGGAAGACCCTGCAGGGTTCGGGAACCGTCTCCGGTCATCTGATCGGCGGATGCTTCGAGTCGCTCGAATTTCTCAAGGGCACGAACTACTGGCCATCCCTGGATCAATGGGAAGGCGCGCTCTTGTTTCTGGAAACCTACGACGCACCTTCGACCACTTACGTCGAACACTGGCTGCGCAACTATGCCTCGCAGGGAATTCTTGAACGCGTGAATGGATTGCTCTTCGGCCGTCCCGGCGGAAGCCACCACAGCCCGCAGGATTACGCCCGTTACGATGCCGCTTTTCTGAAGGTAGTCCGTGAATGCGGGCTGATCGATCTGCCCATCTTGAGCCGGATGGATTTCGGCCACACCGATCCCAAGCTCATCCTTCCCTACGGAGCCAAAGCATCGCTGCATTGCGGCGATGCCAGCGTCACCATTCACGAAAACGCCGTCGAACCGTAAGGATCAAAGGGCTTTCAGCGCCCCGCCTGCTTCTTAAAGAACATCCCCGCCGCCAGAAACATTGCCGACACCGCTACGGCCACCAGGCCACGTCCCAGGGCGCCGCGATGCAGCACCAGAGCCGCGTCCACAAACCAGGCCCCCGACCCGACGAACCATATCCAGTAGAGATTGCGGTTCACTTTTCCTTGAGATGCGCGCTGGCGCCGATTCCAACATCGTAGCAGCGCTGTCCTACTATTCCACCCGGCAGATGAGGCACTTTAAATACTCGGTTTCCGGAATAGTCAGCACCACGGGGTGGTCAGCCGCAGCTCCGCGCCGTTCCAGCAGCCGGACCCTCCGGCCGGCATCTCCTGCCGCTGCGGCGACTACCGCCTGAAAATCCGCTCCGGAGACATGGTGCGAACAGGAGCAGGTCACCAGCACTCCGCCCGGCCGCAGCATCTTTATCGCTCGCAGATTGAGTTCTTTGTATCCGCGCAGCGCCCCGTCTACCGCCCGCTTCGACTTCGCAAATGCCGGAGGGTCGAGGACGATCGTGTCGTACTGCGAGCCGGACTCCGACCAGTCTCGCAGCAGGTCGAAGGCATTGGCCTCCATCCAGTCCACGCTGGCTTGAAGTCCGGTGTTTGCCGCCAGATTACGCTCGGCAACCTGAAGTGCCGCGTGCGAAACATCGACGCCCGTCACCTGCGAGCACGACCGGGCCAGATGCAGCGCAAACCCGCCCTGATAGGTACAGATATCCAGCGCCTCACCGTGCGCATACCGGGCTGCGGCCGCATAATTTTCACGCTGATCAAGAAATGCCCCGGTCTTCTGCCCTGAGCTCACGTCGTAGTGAAAATTTAATCCGTTCAACTTGAAGACTGTTTCCAGCACAGGCGCCTCGGAGTTGGCGGCAAACAGCGGAGCCGCGCCAGTTTCCACGCTGAGCTGCTCCAGCTCTCGAATCCTCGGATCGGGCCGTTCCACGATGGTTGCTGGATGCAGTGTCTCGCGCAAAATCTGCGTGATCACAATACGCACCGCCTCGTCGTCCAGCGCTTTGGACAAAAGCTGCACAATGGCCAGATCGGCATATTTATCCACGATCACGCCCGGCAGGGCATCTGCCTCGCTGAAGACCAGGCGGCAGGCGTTCGTGCCTTCACTCAGAAAAACATGCGCTCGCCCGGCAATGGCCGCTCGCAGCCGAACGGCGAGCAAATCGAGCCACGCCGGCTCATCGGCCAGCAAAGCCGTTGTCACCAGACGCAGCGCGATTTCAGACACCGGACTGTAGAGAGCCGTCCCCAGAAAAACACCCCGCTGATCGGTGACCGGCAGCAGATGAGGTATGGAAGACGGCTCAGAATCGGAATCAGAACCTCCACCCGCGCTGCCTGAATCCTCACTTTCAAAGGACGGAAGCGAAACGATATCCGACTTGTAAACCCAGACATGCCCGGCCCGCAGCCGGTCCGCGGCACGGCGCGATACTACGGCCGAATCGCCCTCGGAATTGCCGGACGGAGAAGCAGCGACCCGCTCTGGAGAGCGCTCCCGAGGCGCTCCTGACTTCTTGCTCCGCTGTTGTTTGAACTGACTAGAACCCACCAATCGCTACCTCAATCGGGCCTCGTTGTCTTCGTGCAACAGGCCCATCTGATTACTGTACCGCCCGCTGCGTATAAAATGAGATATGGCAACGGTGGAGACCAGCTCGCTCACGCCAGAGCGAAATTCAGATCTGTTCGCGGACAAGTTCCGCGACCTGCTGAAGTCGGTCCACGCCAATCGTCCCAACGACGACCTCGAAATCATCCGCAAAGCCTGGGAGTTCTGCCTCGAGCACCACAAGGGTCAGCTCCGCGCCTCCGGCGAGCCATATGTCCTCCATCCCCTCGAAGTAGCGCTGGTGCTCGCCGAGATGAAGCTCGACTCGACCGCCATCGCAGCCGGCCTGCTGCATGACGCGGTCGAGGACACGCCTGTCACCACCGAAGACATCACCACAAAATTCGGCGAGCAGGTGGCGCACATCGTCGAAGGCGTGACCAAGATCGACAAGATCGAGTTCGCCAATCGCGTCGATCGCCAGGCGGAGAATGTGCGCAAGATGCTGCTGGCCATGGTCAGCGATGTGCGCGTGGTCATCATCAAGCTTGCTGACCGCCTGCACAACATGCGCACCCTCGAGCATCTGCCATCGGAGAAGCGCCAGAACATCGCCCGTGAAACGCTCGACATCTATGCGCCGCTCGCCCACCGCCTGGGCATGGGCAAAGTGCGCGGCGAGCTCGAAGACCTTGCCTTCCGCTATGTCGATCCCTTCCAGTATGAACAGGTGCACGAAGCTGTCGAATCGCGACGCACCGAGGGAGAGCAGTTTCTTTCCGGTGTCGAAGCCCTGCTCATCGAGAAGCTGCGCGAGAACAATATCAAGGCGCGCGTCGAGTGGCGCATCAAGCGCCTCTACAGCATCAATCAGAAAATTCAAAAGTCGGAGCTCTCGGTCGACCAGGTTTACGACCTGCTTGCGCTGCGCGTCATCACCTCCAGCGTGCAGGATTGCTACGCGGTCTTCGGCCTCATCCACAGCATCTGGCGTCCTGTTCCCGGCCGCATCAAGGACTTCATCGCCATGCCCCGCCCGAATTTGTATCAGTCACTGCACACTACTGTGATGGGCGAAGCCGGTCATCAATTCGAAGTACAGATTCGCACCGAGGAGATGCACCGCATCGCGGAAGAAGGCATTGCCGCGCACTGGAAATACAAAGCCGGCGGCTCGCCCATCAGCGCACGCGATGAGCAGCGCCTGGCCTGGGTCCGCCAGCTCGTCGAGTGGCAGCGGGAGATGACCGATCCCAACGAGTTTCTATCCACTCTCAAGATCGATCTTTATCCCGAGGAAGTTTACACCTTCACCCCGAAGGGTAAGGTCGTCGTCCTGCCCAAAGACGCGAGTCCTCTCGACTTCGCATACTCCATCCACACCGAGGTCGGACACACCTGCGTCGGCGCCAAGGTCAACGGACGCATCGTTCCTCTGCGCTCCAAGCTGCGCAATGGCGACATCGTCGAAGTGGTCACGCAAAACGGCCACACCCCGAGCCGCGACTGGCTCAGCTTCGTCAAGAGCTCGCGCGCACGCAACAAGATCAAGCACTGGCTCAACGAGCACCAGCGTGAGCGCGCCATCGAGATCGGTCGCAAGCTGCTCGAGCGCGAAGCGCGGAAGTACAAGATCGCGCTGAACAAGTTCGACGAGACGGATTACGAACGCATCGCCATCGACTACAGCCTCACTACGCCCAATGACCTGATGGCATCTATCGGTTTCGGCAAATACTCCGCGCGGCAGGTGCTCAACCGCCTCAATCCCGGAGTAGTCAGTCAGCAGCCGACCGAGACCGAAGCCGCGACCACGCCCGGCGTCTCCGACACCGTAAAGCGAGTCTCGCTCACCAGCAACGCCGATTCGCTCCAGGTCGAAGGACAGGACGAGTTGCTCGTTTATCGCGCGCGATGTTGCAATCCGATTCGCGGCGAAGAGATTATCGGCTACGTCACGCGCGGCAAGGGAGTGGCAGTGCACGCGCGCAGCTGCCCCAATGTGCAGAATCTTCTCTACGAGTCTGATCGCCGCATCGCCGTCGAGTGGGCGCGCACAGCGGAAGACGCACCCGGACGCAAGCTGACCTACCCGGTCAAGCTCACTGTCTTCTGCGACGATCGCACCGGCATGCTGAAAGAGCTGACCGCGGTCATCAGCGACGAGAACACCAACATCCGCACCGTCGATTCGAAACCAGGGCCCAATGAAGACGCCATCGTCGAGTTCGTCATCGAAGCCGAAGACGTGCGCCATCTCACCCGGCTCGTACAGGGACTGCGCCGCGTGCCCGGAGTAAGAGACGTGCAGCGCTCGCAAAAGCTGTAGATCCTTCCCCTGCAATTTGCCTCGAGTTAATCTCTCGAAGCACAATCAATCCATGAGCGCAAAGACTTCTGTAGCCACCACCAAAGCCCCCGCCGCCATAGGCCCCTATTCCCAGGCCGTCCGCATTGGAAATCTTGTCTACACATCCGGCCAGGTAGCTCTTGATCCATCCACCGGACAGATTGTTCCCGGAGCCATCGCCGAGCAGACCACGCAGGTGCTGGAAAATCTGAAGGCCGTTCTCGAAGCCGCCGGAACCACCTTGGCGAGCGTCATCAAGACCGTCGTCTTCCTCAAGGACATGAACGACTTCGCTGCCATGAACGCCATCTACGGCAAATATCTGGCTCCCGAAGGGGTGGTCGCGCCTGCGCGCTCGACGGTTGAGGTCGCCCGCCTGCCCAAGGATGCCCTCGTCGAAATCGAAGTTATTGCCGCGATTTAAGCCGGATGTAACAAATCAGCCTCAAAATCCATCTAACACCCAGGAAAGAGAGGGAACGATGACCGACACGAAAGTCGAGAAGATCCAGAAAACAGACGCGGAGTGGAAGGCGCAGCTGACGCCCGAACAGTACTACGTCACGCGCCAGAAGGGCACCGAGCCGGCGTTCTCCGGAGCACTCTACCGTAACCACGACGACGGCATCTATCGCTGCGTGGCCTGCAATGCCGAGCTCTTCACCTCGGATACCAAGTTCGAGTCCGGCAGCGGTTGGCCCAGCTTCTACCAGCCCATAAGCCCCACCGCGGTCGTGGAGCACGAAGACAACAGCTACGGCATGCGCCGCGTCGAGGTCACTTGCGCGCGCTGCGGAGCCCATCTGGGACATGTCTTCCCTGATGGCCCGAAACCCACCGGCGAACGCTTCTGCATCAACTCGGCAGCATTGAACTTCGAAAAGTCGAATTCGTGAGATTCCCGAAATCACGCGTGAATCCAACGGCCAGCGGTTATAAATCGCTGGCCGTTCTTATCTGCGTAGTCGTGTTCGCAGGCTTCGCGTTCGCACAGTTCCGCGAGCACCGGGCACCCTGGGATGCGGAGGTCGCCTCTACCCGCACCATCAAGGCCGGCGGCGCTGCCATTCAGATCGACTTCGGTCCCGGCACTCCCAGCCTTCCCCAGGATCAGATCCTTCACTGGATCAGGAACGCGACACTTGCCGTCACCACTTACTATGGCCGCTTTCCCGTGCCCCGCGACCGCATCCTGGTTGAGTTCGATCCCGGTGACAGCGGCGTCGGCCACGGCACGACCTGGGGAGGAGTCGGCGGCTTTCCCGCCTTTACCCGCATCCATATTGGCGAGCGCAGTACGCAGCAGGATCTCGACGGCGATTGGATGATGACCCATGAGCTCATCCACACCGCCTTCCCTTCCGTCGACGATGACCATCACTGGATCGAGGAGGGCATAGCCGTCTATGTCGAGCCCATCGCTCGCGTGCAGGCAGGGCTGCTCACGCCCGAGCGGATATGGTCAGACATGGCGCGGGACATGCCCAAAGGCGATCCCGCGGACGGCGACGAAGGACTCGACCGCACGCACACCTGGGGCCGTACCTACTGGGGAGGCGCGCAGTTCTGCCTCAAGGCCGATGTCGAGATTCGCAGGCAGACCAGCAATCGCAAAGGCCTGCAGGACGCGTTACGCGCCATCATGAATGCCGGAGGCACCATCGATCAGGATTGGCCGCTCACCAAAGCCTTTGAGGTCGGCGACAAGGCCACCGGCACACATGTGCTTATGGATCTCTACAACCAGATGCGGGACAAGCCGAAGCCCGTCGACCTCGATATGTTATGGAAAGAGCTGGGCGTGGAGAGGAGCGGAGATGGAGTGCGCTTCAACGATAGTGCTCCGCTCGCGAACATCCGAAAGGCGATTACCGCGCCCTCCAAATGATCGGGCACTGAGCAGCGTCGCGCGACTCGTGGAACACACAAAGCCCACAGCTTTCGCTGTGGGCTTTGATCATCCTGATGATGACTAAGAGCTAAGCCTTAACGACTTTGCCGCTCTTGATGCAGCTGGTGCAGACGCGAATCCGCTTGTTGCCGCCTTCAACCTTGGCTTTCACCGGCTGCAGATTTACGTTCCAGCGACGGCGGCTCACGTTGTGCGCGTGCGAGATGTTATTACCGAACTGCGGACCTTTGCCGCAGATTTCACAAACCTGTGCCATGACAAGCTCCAAATCCTGAATTGTTCGTGCTGCCCAGGTCCGTTCGGGCTCCGGTTCGCGAACGAGCGCAAACCAAGAAACTGGAGACCATCGGATCGATGGATGGAAAAACCACCCTGGCGCCGAATCTTTAGTTTAGCCCACTCCCGGCCTTTGCATCAACTAAATCGCGAGAATCGTGAGCGGGAAGCATTGACCCGGGCGGCCCGCACCGGTAGAATCAAATGGTTTGGCGATTCTGCCTTTCGTTCTGTGGTTCACCTGTCTGGTCTAGTCTGAGTCTAGGACATTTTATCCGGCAGGCTGAGCCAGCTCACTCCCGCAATATCGAGAGTTTGAGCCATAATCTGAGCGAGCACGTATCTGCCCAGCCTTGAGATTTCTGGATTCGCGTTCGCCATGCCGGACGCTGGAGGAATTATGTACGCGGTCATCCGCACTGGTGGAAAGCAACATCGCGTCGCCCCGGGCGATGTGGTCAAGATTGAATCGGTAGAAGCCGGTGAAAATGGCGCCGTCGAGTTCGGCGAAGTTCTCGCCTTCTCTGGCGACAACGGCATCACCAACCCCGGGTCGGCCAAGGTGCTTGGCACCGTGATCGGCGAAGGACGTGGCGACAAGATTCTCGTCTTCCACTACAAGCGCAAGAAGCAGTACAAGAAGATGCAGGGACATCGTCAGAACTTCACCGAGGTCCGCATCGACTCCATCGAAGTGGACGGCAACAGCTACAGCGCAGCCAAGTAACAACGGATTTCGGCAGGCCTGCTGGCCGCCATTAAGAAAAGGATCAAGCAATGGCACATAAAAAAGGATTAGGCAGTTCGAAAAACGGCCGCGACTCTAACGCGCAGCGCCTTGGCGTGAAGAAGTTCGGCGGCGAGCTGGTCACCGGCGGATCGATCATCGTTCGTCAGCGTGGCACACCGATCAAGCCCGGCCTCAACGTCGGCATCGGCAGCGACGACACCCTCTTCGCCAAGATCGATGGCTACGTGAAGTTCATCGACCGCGGACGCACCGGCCGCTTCGTGGCCATAGAGCCCGTTTCAGCGGAGTAAGCCGCTCACACGAATCAAGCGAAAGGCCGGATTGATTTCCGGCTTTTAGTTTTGCCATTCTAGCCATACAGCGAAAGGCCCGAAGCATAGCTTCGGGCCTTTGTGCGTTATCTGTTTTTTCTAATCCCTACACCCTATATGGCCCGGTTAGCCGATCGAATTCTTGGTCAGGATCTTATCCACGACCTTCTCGACATCCTGCAGGAAGAAGGCTTGCGATTGGCCGAGCGCAACGTGCGGCGCGCTGTGACCAAGAGCCTTGGCGATCTCATTCCAGCGGATTAGCGGTGAGGTAACCGGTAAGGTAGCCGCATTGCGCTCCGTCGCCGGTTCAGGGAGAAAAAAGTAAGCCGTCCAGATGGAGAAGGTAGATATGGTGATCACTTCGAGAACTAGATTGCCCATGGAGTACAGGGCAGGATTTCTTACCAGAAGTGCTGAAGCAATCAACTGAGAAGAGGCTTCCAGACCGAAGCCCAGGCCGATACCGAACATCACGTTGCGGAACGAACGGCCGAGACTATGGATGGTCAGCGCGATGAATGCCAGCAGGCAAAGCTCAATGATGCTGGTGCACTTCATGATGTGAGTGCCAACCAGTGAAAACAGATCGCTGCTCTGGCGAACCGGAAGCGCAGCGCCGATTGAAATGAGAACCGCGGTCACGCTTACCCAGCGAAACGCGATAATGCCGATGCGCTGCAGTCCAGGTACCGGACTCATCAGCTCGTTGAAGATCTCCTGCACCGTGAAGAAAATTGCTATCGCGCCAGCGATATACGCGGTCCAATATGTGTAGAAGTAGGCCAGCGTCTGTGCCTTCTCGCTGATCGACGAGAAATGATGCGCGTTCAGGATCGCCGCCAGAATGACGCCGCTGAAGAAACGCAGTCCAAGATAAAAGGTGATCGCCGGGAAACGGCGTCCAATGCCTACCTTGAGCGCGACCAGCAGAGCCAACAGGTTGAGCCAGGGCTCAACGAGTGTCAGGCCATGCAGCAGAGGATTTGTCCATGCCATATGAGAGATCACCCTATCGCTCTATCAGCATAGCTCGATAGTACCGACTACTCAACGGGAGAAATACAAATTCCCTACAACATTTGGGGGATCAACAACTTCTAGTTGCTGCTGCCGTTCTAGTTGCTGCCGCCGCGGATATTGCAGGTGGATGGACCACACGCCGGAGCCGGCATCGCAGACAAAATGACTTGATGGCTGAAGTTCCCAACCTGCTGCGCCTTCGCGGAATGATTGGAGACGGTGCCGGCGATAGCGCCTGAAATTGCAAGAACGAGAACGGAAGTACGAACGATGGTCTTCATTTGGTAACCCCTTTTTCCGGTAATAAGTTTTTGTCAATACCTCTTTACGTACCCGAGTATAGCCGTAAAGTGGTAGAGTATATAGCTTTAAACGTATATAGAAACTATATACCTCAACAAGTGACTATGGTAACAATATTCTTGTTTCCACTCTCATAATCGGCCGAATCGACAAGCCGATTGAAGAACAGCCCCTACTCGAAAGTTCGCACTGTCGCGCGGCTCCGTCTGGTACCGTTCCAGACGGCTGAATTTGGCCTGCTCGTGCTATAATCAGGCATAGAAATAAAGGCCGAAACCCGTTCGCTTTCAAGGTTTTATTCTCATCAGCGGACCGTCCTGGGTTCCGAAAATCCAACGGGTCAGGCCAGTGGAGTTTCATGCCCCAAAAAGATCTAGAATCCCCGACTACCGCAGCCCTTGCAGAGGGTGAACCGTCCCTGAACGGGAAACAGAATGGCAGCTATACCAGCGAAAACATTAAAGTTCTGGAAGGACTGGAAGCGGTCCGGCTTCGTCCCGCTATGTACATTGGCTCGACTGGCGAGATGGGTCTCCATCACCTCGTCTACGAGGTCGTCGACAACTCCGTTGACGAAGCCCTCGCTGGGTATGCCAAGAAGATCGATGTTGTCATCCACATCGACAACTCCATCACCGTCATCGATGACGGTCGCGGCATTCCCGTCGACGAGAAGGTTCTCGACAACGGCGAGCGGATGCCCGCCGTCCAGGTGGTTCTTACCAAGCTGCATGCCGGTGGCAAATTTGACTCCTCGACCTACAAGGTTTCCGGTGGCCTCCATGGCGTCGGCGTCTCCTGCGTCAACGCGCTGAGCGAAGCCTTCGATGTCGAGATCTGGCGCGACTATACCTTCGAGCAGGATTACGCCAAGGGCAACCCCATCTCGAAGCTGCGGCAGATGGGCCCCACCAAGCGGCGCGGAACCAAGGTCCACTTCCTGCCCGATAAAACCATCTTTACCGTCACCGAATATAACTACGACACGCTTGCTCAGCGTCTGCGCGAGCTCGCCTTCCTGAACAAAGGCCTGGAGATCACGCTCACCGACGAGCGCACCACTGATGCCAAGACGGGAGAGGCCAAGCGCGCCGAGTTCCGCTACGCCGGCGGCATCGCCGAGTTCATCAAGCACATCAATCGCGGCAAACAGGTTCTCCATGACAAGCCGATCATGATGGAAGGTCTGCGCGACGGCGTCGATATGGAGATCGCTCTCCAATACAACGACAGCTACTCTGAAACAGTCTTCACTTTTGCCAACAACATCAACACTGTCGACGGCGGATCGCATCTCTCCGGCTTCAAGACCGCGTTGACCCGCACCATCAACTCCGCGGGCCAGCAGCTAGGCCTCTTCAAGGACGTGAAAGAGAACCTCTCTGGTGATGATGTTCGCGAAGGCTTGGTCGCAGTGATCAGCGTCAAGCTGCCGCAACCGCAGTTCGAAGGCCAGACCAAGGGCAAGCTCAACTCAGATATCGCCGGCACGGTGCAGGCATTGGTCAACGAGAAACTGGGCATGTTCCTGGAACAGAACCCTCCTGTCGCCAAGCGCATCATCAACAAAGCCATCGAAGCGGCGCGAGCCCGAGAGGCAGCCCGCAAGGCCCGCGATCTTACTCGCCGTAAAGGCGCGCTCGATGGCGGCGGCTTGCCCGGCAAGCTTGCCGACTGCAGCGAGCGCAATCCCGATCGCTGCGAGCTCTACCTCGTCGAGGGTGAGTCCGCAGGCGGAACCGCCAAGCAGGGCCGCGATCGCCGCTTCCAGGCCATCCTGCCCCTCAAGGGCAAGATCCTCAACGTCGAGAAAGCCCGTTACGACAAGATGCTGGGGCACGAAGAAATCCGCGCCATGATCACCGCGCTAGGCTGCGGAATCGGCAAGGACGACTTCGACCCCTCCAAGCTCCGCTACGGCAAGATCATCCTCATGACCGACGCCGACGTAGACGGCTCGCACATCCGCACCCTGCTGCTGACCTTCTTCTTCCGTCACATGCAGGAGCTCATCAAGCGCGGCCACGTCTATATCGCGCAGCCGCCGCTCTACAAGATCAAGAAGGGCCGCTTCGAACAGTACATCAAGGACGATCGCGACTTCGTCAAGGTGATGGTGAAGCGCGCATCGGACGGCATGATTGTCCGCCACGGGGACGCCGGAGAGAAGCTTGAAGGCCCGGCCCTCACCAAGTTCATGGGCCACCTGAACGAATACCTCGGCGTCTTCGACAAGCTCAACAAGCGCCTGCGCAACGAAGAAATCACCACGCTGCTCGCAAAGAACGAATTGGTGCGCCGCAGCGACTTCGAAGGCGATTCCATTCCAACGAAGCTGGCATCTGTGCACAAGGCGCTCGCGGCCATCCAGAAGAAGTATCAGTTCAAGGGTCTCTCCGAGCCTGTCCGCGACGAAGAGCATCAGACCTGGTCGCTCAGCTTTACCGATTCACAGGGCGCGGAACGGCACATCGATTGGACGCTGGCATCAACGCCTGAATACCGGCAGATGATGGCGAAGTACGCGCAGATCAAGGACGCGATTGAACCGCCCTTCTTCATCGAGTACGCATCGAAGGCACCCGCCGCAACCCCCGATCCGGAGGAGACCGAAGGCGAGACCACAGGAGAAGCCGAGGCCGGCAAACCCGCGCCCAAGCGAGCCGGCCGCGTGTCGCTCGATCCGGTGGAAAAGCAAACACCGCAGGAGCTCTTCGAATATGTCATCGAGCAGGGACGCCGCGAGTACCAGGTGCAGCGCTACAAGGGCCTTGGTGAGATGACCTCACCGCAGCTCTGGGAAACCACCATGGACCCCGAGCGTCGAACTCTTCTCTCAGTCAAGCTCGAAGACATCGCCGAAACCGAGACCATCTTCACCACCCTCATGGGTGAAGACGTCGAAGCCCGTCGCAAGTTCATCGAAGAAAACGCGCTCGATGTGAAGAACCTCGACATCTAACCAGATCGAATTTCTGCACTTACGATGGCCTCTGCTCAACGCAGAGGCCATCTTTCTGGTAGGAACAAACAACTCGCCGCAATTGAGAAGCGATTAGATGACTCCACTGTTCTTCGAAGACGGCCGCCTCCAGGAGATTCACGACAAGCTCCTCACCCATTACGGACCGCCTCCACCACGTCAGCCCTGGAATCCGCTACGCCAGTTCGTCTACTCCATGCTGTCCTCCCGGACGAAAACCGAAACCTCGCATGAAGTTCTCTACGCATTGGAGCGGCATTTCGGCGGCTGGGAGCGAGTGCGCGACTCCTCCGAAGTTGAAGTGTTAAGCGTTATCGCTCCGGCAACCTTCGCGGAAGACAAAGCAACGCGTCTGCAGAAAGCGCTCCGCCGCATCACGCGCCAGAACGATGGGAAACTCGATCTGGAATTCCTTCACGGACAGCCCATTGAACGCATCCGCAAATATCTCGAGACCTTCGATGGCGTGGGACCAAAGACCAGCGCGGCTGTAGTGAACTTCAGCACCATCCGTGGCCGTGCCCTGGTGATCGATTCGCACCATCTGCGCATCGCACGGCGCCTGCATCTGGTTCCAGCCTCCGCGGATGTCTCCGCGACGGAAGAGAAGCTTCTTGAAATAGCGCCCGCGGCATGGGGACCGGAGATCCTCGACGATCACCACCGCCTCATCAAGCTCCACGGACAGCGCAGCTGCACAGCGCTGGATTGGGAACGCAACTGCGGACGCTGCCCTCTGCTCGAAATCTGCCCAACCGGAAAAGATGCCGTTAAGGATCGGACTCGAAACCGTCCTAAAAGATAATCCGCATACGCGCACCCAGCAGAGTGGTCGTATATTCCTTCGTCGCATGCGTCGGGTGAATATCCACCTCGAGGTCCGGCCCGATCTCCAGGCTCTGAGTCAATCGCAAACGATAGAAGCTCTCGAAAAGGCTTTCGTGGTAATTCCCATTGTGCGTTGTCGGCTCGGTGTAGTTGAACGATGCACCGAACATATCTCCTCGCCGTCCGAAGGGCCGCACATGTACAACACCGATCGAATCCGTCTGCTTGATCGAGGTGCCCGTGTCTGTCGCGAACCCGTACCGCCCAAACGGCGCCCATCCACTCCCAAACTCATGATCGAACGCGAACCCGCCGCCATATCCGCTGCCCTGGCTCTTCGTATCGTCGCGCCATACGACAAAGCGATAGTTCCTGTACCTGTCGCCCGGCGACCTCGCGAACCATCCAATCTCAGCCGCCTCCAGATACTTCTTATCCGCCAGCGTCTCGATGCTCCTCTGCTGCGCGCCTTCGGTATCAATGGCCAGTGCGTGAATATACAGGTGCGGATTGAACTGGTATTGCACCGCGCCCCCGCCTGCGTATGTTCCATCTGAAGCGATCGCCAGATTGCCGTCGTTCTCTCCATTCAGAAATTGCGATCGCTCGTCATTGTTGAAGAGGCTCAGGCTGATGTACTCATTGGGGTGCAGCTTGCCCACGTAAAACGAGAGCCGCTTGTCGAGGAAATCCTGCCGCCAGTAAAGAATGTTCAGCGTGATGGGCAGTTGTGGGCCGCCGCCCTGCAGACACTCAAGATACATCCCCGACCCGAGCTGATCGCTGAGGTCAAACTGCTGGCTCTGGCCGATGTTGGTGCCCGAGCGTACCAGTAGGGCGAGCGAACCCGCCGTCGACCCGTGATCGTAGACCACCAGGTTTCCATTTACATCCAGCCGGCCGCTTATCTGATCGTGGCGAACTCCTTCCGGCGTGATCGTCGCGTATTGATCCAGAAACGTGTACGTCCCGCCCAGGTTCAGCAGAATATTGTGTTTCAACCAATACCCTCCGGCCTGGAATGGCTTCATAGCCGGACCAAGAAAGTCACTCTGAAGCAGCGGATCTGCCGGGACCTTCGACAACGGGCCAGCAACGGAGTCCAGTTCCTGCTCCACAGGCCGGCGAGGCGGCACCACCGCTGGAATCGTCTGCGGCTGGAACCGGGCGCTTCGGTCGATATCCTCGGGGTTGAGTTGGGTGGGCTTGCTCTGGTCGGAGGTGCTTTGCGCGGAGAGGAGACCAGCGCTCCATATCAGGATGAACGCCACAGCGCTGCTGAAGATTTTTGCCACGCCCTACGCTCCGCAAAGTCAGGGTGACCGGAGCCAGAAGCTCAGGTTCGCTTCTAGGATTCTGAAGATGCCAAAACGGGTGCACTGATTACGCCGTCTACCCTCTTTCATGAGCTGAAGCAGAAACCAGGGCCCGCAGGATCGCGATCGCAATCCATCGTATACTGCGGCATACTTCGTCTTCCGTACCTTTCCATCTTCAAATTGCATTCAGGAGCCGCGCTTCCGCATGACGCTCGATCGTCGGGGATTTCTCGCTGTCACAAGCCGCTTCGGCCTCGCATCCACGCTCTTTCCCGGAGCTCTCTACACGCTCGCCGCTCAGGCTCAGCAAAGCGGCTCGGCAGACAAGCCCGCTGATAGGCCGAAAATTACTCCGGAAATGATCGACCAGGCCGCGGCGCTCGCAGGCATCACCGTCTCAGCGGACCAGAAGCAGATGATGATCGACGGCCTGAATCAACAGCGCGACAGCTACGACGCCATCCGCAAGCTGCACATGCCCAACTCCGTCGCACCGGCATTTGTCTTCGATCCCCTGCCGCCAGGCGCAACCGTGAACACGGAGAAGCAGGAGCCGGTCTACAGCAAGACCGTAGCGACGATGCCGGCGAGCCTGGAAGACCTGGCCTTCGCCACCGTGCCCGAGCTCTCCGATCTCGTCCGCCGCAAAAAGGTCTCGTCGCTCGATCTCACCCAGATGTACCTGGGCCGCCTCAAGCGCTACGACCCGATGCTTCACTTCAGCATCACCGTCACTGAGGAACGCGCGATCGCGCAGGCCAAGGCTGCCGACGCCGAAATCGCCGCCGGCAATTATCGCGGCCCGCTGCATGGACTGCCCTGGGGCGCGAAAGATCTGCTTGCGGTCAAAGGCTATCCCACCACCTGGGGTGCCGGCGGCTTCGAAAAACAGCAGATCGACGAGGACGCAACTGTGGTTCAGCGCCTCGATCACGCGGGAGCGATCCTCGTGGCTAAGCTAACCCTCGGCGCCCTGGCCATGGGCGACAAATGGTTCGGCGGACGCACGCGCAACCCGTGGAACCTGAAGCAAGGATCGAGCGGATCGTCAGCCGGACCGGCCTCGGCAACCTCCGCCGGCTGCGTAGCCTTCTCCATCGGGTCAGAGACTTTAGGATCGATCTCCTCACCCTCCACCCGCTGTGGCGTCACTGGCCTGCGTCCCACCTTCGGCTTCGTGCCGCGCACCGGCGCCATGGCCCTGAGCTGGACCATGGATAAGCTCGGCCCCATCTGCCGCGGCGTCGAAGACTGCGCAATGGTGCTGCAGGCAATCTACGGCCCCGACGGGCAAGACCTGTCAGTTCGCAATGCAGCCTTCAACTGGAATGCAGATCTCGACTGGAAGAGCTTGCGCGTGGGCTATATCGCCGCTGAGTTCGAAGAAGACAAACCGCCGGCCCCCGGTGCAGAAAAACAATCCAAGACGCTAACCGAAGAGGAAAAGAAAAAGCACGCGGAGCAGCAGCGCCAGGCCGCAACTTATCGTGCGCGCCGCGCCTACGACCGCAGATACGATCTCGCTGCGCTGGATAAGCTGCGCAGCATGGGCGTAAATCTTATCTCGGTCAAACTCCCCGGCCTTCCCTACGGCGCCATTGCGCCGCTGCTCACCGCCGAAGCTGCAGCGGCATTCGATGATCTCACCACGACCGGTCGCGACAAGCTGCTCACCGAACAAAGCGCGGAAGACTGGCCGAACGACTTCCGCGTCTCCCGCTTCTATCCTGCTGTCGAATACATTCAGGCCAACCGCGCCCGCAGCATCGCCATTCGCGAGGTTTCAAAGCTCTTCGATCAGGTGGATATCATCGTCGCCTCGACCAACAGCGAGCAGCTGGTGATGACCAACCTAACTGGACATCCAGCGGTCATTGTTCCAAACGGCTTGCGCGGCGATGACGCGCCCACCCCACCGAAAGTCGATGCCGGAGACGACGATCAGATAGGCGGCCCGGGAACACCCGTAAGCATCACCTTCCTCGCCGGCCACTATCAGGACGCGAAGCTCTGCGCATTCGCGCGCGCCTACCAGGAAGCAGCAGGCTTTCAGAAGCTGCATCCGAAACTCCGCTAAAGTGCCAGCCTTTTTAGCTGACCGGATTTTAACGATCCGCTTCTTAGCTACCCGGACTTTCGCTATCCTTCCCCTATGCCCCTGCTCGAAGCTCGCCATCTCACCAAAAGCTATGGCCCCGGGGCTCTGGTAGTGAACGACGTCTCGTTCTCCATCGCCAGCGGTGAGACTCTCGGCCTGGTCGGCGAGTCAGGGTCGGGCAAGTCGACGATCGCGCGCATGGTGCTGGGCCTCATTCAGCCCAGCAGCGGCGAGGTATTCTTTGACGGCAATCCCATCACCGGCATCTCGCAGCGCAAGCTGCGTCCGGTGCGATGCTCGATGCAAGTGGTCTTCCAGGATCCCTTCGCCGCGCTCAATCCGCGCATGCGGGTCAAAGACATCATCGCCGAACCGCTGATCATTCATAAAGCCTGCCCACACGCCGGGCTTCGCCAGAAAACTGCGGAACTTCTGCACGCGGTCGGTCTGGACGACTCAGTCCTCACCCGCTACCCGCACGAATTCTCCGGAGGCCAGCGGCAGCGCATCAACATCGCCCGTGCGCTCGCACTGCGCCCAAAACTGCTGGTGCTCGACGAGCCGGTTTCTGCGCTCGACGTAAGCGTAGGTGCACAGATCATCAACCTGCTGCGCACGCTGCAACGCGATTTCTCGCTCACCTACCTCTTTATCTCGCATTCCATGCCGCTGGTGCGCTATCTCTCCACCAACATTGCCGTGCTGCACCGCGGCAACCTGGTCGAACTCGGCACAAGTGCGGCCGTCTGCAATGCGCCACAAGAAGCCTATACACGCTCCCTGCTCGCCGCCACTCCCGAAATACGCGCCGATTAAGAATGGCTACAAGGCCGGACCATATGCGGCAACCGCCATCGGACCAATGCGTAAGGCGCCAAAGGCGCATACGCCAGGACGGCCTGTCCCGATAAAATCGTATCAATGCACCTCACATGGAATCTGCCCGGCGTCTGGCTGGTGATCGCCTCTTTCCTCGCCGGAGCGCTCAACGCCATGGCCGGCGGCGGCTCATTTCTTTCTTTTCCCGCTCTGCTCGGCGTGGGCGTGCCGCCCATTCAAGCCAATGCCACGAATACCGTCGCACTCTGGCCGGGCCAGTTCACATCGATCGTCGCCTATTGGGAAGACCTGAAGCACAATCTACGCATGGTGTGGCCGCTCGGCACAGCCGCGATCATCGGCGGATGCAGCGGCGGCATTATCCTGCTGCATACTGGCCAGGCGACGTTTCTCCATCTGGTGCCATGGCTGCTGCTGATCGCCTCGATTCTCTTCGCGGCCAGCGGCCCCATCTCGCGCCGGCTGAACCAGCGGACGCGCGGCGAAAAGCAGCAACAGTCGCAGCTCTCGCTCATCCCCATCTTCATCGGAACCGTGCTGGTCTGCTTTTACATCGGCTACTTCGGCGCCGGAGCGGGATTCCTGATGATGTCTCTCCTCGCACTCTTCGGCGTTCAAAATATCAATCAGATCAATGCCCTCAAGGTGGTGACAACGACACTGGCCAATGGCACCGCGGTGGTTGTGTTCATCGTGCAGCGGCAGATATTGTGGCAGCATTGTCTGCTGATGATGCTCACTGCGGCCATCGGCGGCTATCTTGGAGCACGCGGCTCGCGCCATCTCGATCCCCGCATCATGCGCGCTTTCGTCATCGTCATCGGCTTCAGCATGGCGGCTTATTTTTTCTGGAAAACCCGCTGATGATCTCCACGCAAACCATCAATCTCATCGGAACAGCCGCTGCCTGTTGCACCACCATCTCCTTTGTCCCGCAGCTCATCCGCGTATGGAAGCTGAAAACGGCAAGAGATATCTCGCTCACCATGTTCTCGGTCTTCTCAGCCGGCGTCTTCCTTTGGCTGATCTACGGAATTTTCATTCATTCCTTCCCGGTGACTTTTGCCAATGCCGTCACCCTGGCGCTGTCGCTGGCCATTCTGTTCTTAAAGCTCCGCTACGACCGCTGATCGTGCGCTCCCGCGGGAGCGGGCGCCCTATGTCTCGCATTTGAGACATAGGATCGCATTTGCGGGACAATAGAAATATGAGCCACGAAGGAATTCGCCTGGTGAGCGCCGAACAGGCGAAAGAGGAAGACCGCAAGCAGCGCGAACTGCCTCGCGGGATGACCGATCCCGCCAAGGTCCGCGTGCATAAGACCGAAGGCACTGGTCTCGAGATTGACTGGAAAGATGGCCATCGCAGTTCCTGGACCTTCGCCTGGCTGCGCCTGGCCTGCCCCTGCGCCACCTGCAACGAAGAACGCGAAGCCTCCGGCCGCCAACCAGGCGAGCCTAAGCCGCAGCCAGCAACGCTACTGCCCATGTACCAGGCTCCGCCGCGCCCTGACTCGGTTGTTCCGGTAGGTCGCTACGCTCTCAGCTTCCACTGGAACGACGGCCATACCAGCGGCATCTACTCCTGGGATTACCTGCGCCGGCATTGCCTCTGCGATGAATGCCGCGAGCGGCCTTAGCCGAGGAAGGACTGCACCCGAGCATGCACGGTTTGGTCATCGATATTGTTTCGATCGTCGTTGCTGGCACGATGACCGGCACCGAATTCACGGTCGCGGTCTTCCTGCACCCCACCATCAGTCGACTACCGGATGGAGTTCACACCGCCGCCGCGAAAGCATTCGCAAAACTGTTCGGCAGAGTGATGCCCTTCTGGTACGCATCGACGCTGATCCTTTCGGTGATCGAGGTATGGCGCCATTGGCCCATCGTAACTGCGGGATCAAAGATGCTACTCGCAGCCTCCATCCTTTGGCTGCTGACCATTATCTTCTCCCTCATTTTTCCAGTGCCGGTCAACAACCGGATCGCAGCATGGAACCTAACTGCGCTGCCCGCGAACTGGCGCGAAGAACGCAAACGCTGGGACCGGCTTCACGCCATCCGCGTTTGCATCCTGGTCGTGGCTCTTACCAATCTGGTTGCCGGAATTCTGACTGCCTGATTACCGTCGCGCTTACTTCACCAGTTCATCCAGCTTGGCATCATGCGCCGAAGTTTTCGCGCGACCCCACGCCTGTTCGATCAGCACAAACGTTCCCGTGACATCGTCCGCCACCTGCACCAGGCCTTGATTCTCGGGCTTGATAAATCCCTCATCCACCGCAGACGCAAAGAACTTCAGCAGTGGGTCGTAGTAGCCCTCTACGCTCAGCAGCACGCAGGGATTTAGATGAATGCGCAGCTGCGCCCAGGTCACAATTTCGATATATTCGTCCATCGTTCCGTAACCACCGGGCAGCGCAACAAAAGCATCTGCGCGCGATGCCAGCAGCGCCTTGCGTTCGTGCATCGTCCGGACCACAATCAACTCGGTAAGACCCTTGTGTCCGATCTCGCGATCCATGATCACGTCGGGGATGACACCAACCACTTCTCCGCCCGCCGCAAGAGCCGCATCCGCCACCACCCCCATCAATCCGACGGTGGCGCCGCCATAAAGCAAGCCATAGCCTCGTTCGGCGATGGCTCGACCCAACTCGGTTGCCGCCGCTACATACTCAGGCTTCGCGCCATTGGCCGAGCCGCAAAAAACGCAGATGTACTTCTTCTTATCGAGCATGGTCATCCTCAAGCTATCGCAGCATGCGCATTCCGGCGAGTTTTCCTGCTGCATTGTCGAACGTGACAGTATCTTCACAACCAGCGGCACGGCTCGAACACAAAATCAGGCAGTCTTCGAAATCAGCCTTGGAAGAGCGAAATAAATGCAGCGCCTTCCACACGGTGTTCGCCTGGTCGACGACAAGAGTCGCGGTTCGCAAAAGCGTTTCGAAGATACGCATGAGTCCGTCTTTATCTATTCCATAGCAGGACGTCAGCACCCATCCCAGTTCTACCAGGGCAGTCAGAGAAATATAGCCGCGATCCTCGGCAGAGAACGACTCGATGCATGCTGTCGCCTTGGGCGACTGCACCGGATCATCCTGTACTAGATAGCGCATCAGGACGTTCGTATCCAAACCGGTCATTGCGACGGTGCCCTGCGATTCTTGATTGCCTTGTTCATCTGCGCAATCGAGACCGGCTTCTTCGGCTTCGGCACAATTCCCTTCAGCGATTGAACAGGAAGTATAGCCGGGATCACTTCGTATCTGCCCGTGCCTTCATTGCGGATAAATTCGACCCTGTCTCCCGCATCCAGCCCCAGATCGGCCCGAACTTCCACCGGAATCGTAATCTGCCCCTTCGACGTAACAGTAGCACTCGGCATGGATCGCACCTCTCCTTACATAATATCGATTTCCTTACTTTAATGTAAGCGGAATAAAGTTCGCCCTCGGTCGAAGGCGATACAATAGGGATGTAAGTTTCATCTTCGGAAATTATTTGCAGCATCTACTCGACAAATTAAATCCCCAGCAGCGCGAAGGCGTCGAGACCGTGGACGGTCCCGTGCTCCTGCTGGCCGGCGCCGGCTCGGGCAAGACGCGTGTCATTACCCATCGCATCGCGTACCTGATTCAGGAGCGCGGCGTCGCGCCCGATTCCATCCTCGCCGTCACCTTCACCAACAAGGCGTCAAAGGAGATGGCCGAACGCGTCGACAGCCTCATCGGCCACTCGACCTTGTCCAAACCGGTCGTGGCCACGTTTCACTCCTTCTGCGTGCGCATGCTGCGCCGCGATATCGAAGCTCTGCGCGTCGGCAACGAAGGCCTGACGAAGAACTTTGTCATCTACGACGAGAACGATCAGCAGGCGATCGTGAAAGCCGCGATGCGGCGCATGGGAATCGACGATAAGCAGCTCACGCCGCGCGTCGTGCTTTCGAAAATCTCCTGGGCCAAGAACCACATGATCGATCCGCAGGAGTATTACCTCAACTCCTCCGACCCCAATAGCGAGCGGATCGCGCACATCTTCGAGTCGTACAAAAAAGAGCTGGCCAAGGCCAACGCTCTCGACTTCGATGATCTGCTCCTCGAGGCGGTTCGCCTCCTGAAGGTCTCTGCCGAGGTGCGCGAGCGCTACAACCGCCGCTATCGCTATCTGCTCATCGACGAGTATCAGGACACCAACCGCCCACAGTACGAGTTGATGAAGCTGCTCGCTGGACCCGGGAAAAACGTCTGCGTCGTCGGCGACGAAGATCAGAGCATCTATTCCTGGCGCGGCGCAGACATCCGCAACATTCTCGAATTCGAAAAAGATTTCCCTGGCGCGAAGACCATCCGCCTCGAGCAGAACTATCGCTCCACGCAAATTATTCTCGAAGCCGCATCGGCAGTCGTCTCGCGCAACACGCAGCGCAAAGGCAAGGCGCTCTGGACATCACGCGAAGGCGGATCGCTCATCGGCTACTACGAGGCCCCGGACGGCGAAAATGAAGCGCTTTTCATCGCCGATACCATCCAGAAATATTTCAGGAAGGCGGGGCCCGAAGTGGACCACCCGCGCGCAGCGGTGCTCTACCGCACCAACTCGCAGTCACGTTTGGTCGAAGAAGCACTGCGCCGCTACGGCATCAAATACACCATGGTGGGAGGCTTCTCTTTCTATGATCGCGCCGAAATCAAGGACCTGCTCAGCTATCTGAAGCTCGTGGCCAACACCAATGACTCGATCGCATTGCAGCGAGTGATCAACACACCCGCGCGCGGCATCGGCAAGACCACGCTGGAGACGCTCGAGCGCATCGCACTTGAGACCGGCACCAGCACCTGGGAAGCCATCCGGAGAGCACTGCGCGAAAAACTGCTGCCATCGCGCGCATTGATTGCGCTCGACACATTCCGGCAGATTATCGAAGATGCACACGCCATGCTCGCTCCGGATTTCGCCGGGAAGCTCGCGGCGGATATTGAAAATGTCGGCGAAACAGACACCAGTTTCGAGATGAGTGCAGAATCAGCCGAACCGAATCCAGCCGAAGACACCAGCTTCGACTTCGGCGATGAATTTCAACACGGCCTTGCGTTCTCACCCGGTCCCGAGCCCGACCTGCCCATCGATGCAACCGCCTTCAATCCCTTCGCCGACGAGCCGCCGGTGCCGCACGCGGCAGCCTCGCATACGACTTCGGCAAACAAGATCGAGAAGATGGCCGAAGCGGTTCCCGGATTTCGAGCACCAGGCGACGCCGCAACACTGCCCGAGCTGATCAAGTTCATCATCGATCGCACCGGATACATCCGCTCGCTCGAAGAAGAGGGCACGCCGGAAGCCTTCTCCCGCATCGAAAACCTGAAGGAACTCGCCAACGCCGCGCAGGATGCGCAGGAGCGCGGCGAAACCATCGCAGAATTTCTCGATCACGCCGCTCTGTCCAGCGACACCGACCTATACGATCCAGACTCGCGCGTAACCCTCATGACCCTGCACGCAGCCAAGGGACTGGAATTTCCGCTGGTCCTGCTGGCCGGCATGGAGGAAGGTCTTTTCCCTCACTCGCGCACACTGAACGACCCGAACCAGATGGAAGAAGAGCGCCGCCTCTGCTACGTCGGCCTCACCCGCGCCATGGATTCTCTCTTCGTCACCCGCGCGCGCTACCGCCGCCGCTATGGCAACGACATGCCTGAAGCCAGCCTCGCCTCAAGATTTCTCGAAGAGATTCCCTCGCACCTCATCGAAGAGGCGGCAGGCAGCACGCGGCAAAGCAGCAGCTGGAACAACTATGCCTCCTATGGCCGCCGCACCGAAGACGAAGGCGCCAGCCGCCACTACAGCTACGAGGATGAAGACCAGAGCCAGACACCGTCCTATGCCGCGCGCGAAACGCAGACGGGACGCAGCGCAAAGCCTGGAAACTCGCTCGACAACATCGCGCAATTTTTTTCAGCGCGTGGAACAGCCGTTCCTAAATCGAGGCCAAAGCTCGATATTCCCGAGGCGACCGGCTCCAAGGGACTGAAGAGCGGGCAGCGCGTCCGCCATCCAAAGTATGGAGAAGGCGTGGTCTTTCGCCGCGAAGGCGATGGGGAAGATGCGAAGCTTACGGTACAATTTTCTAAGTTCGGAGTGAAAAAGCTGGTGGAGAAGTTCGCCCAGCTGGAGCGGCTTTAGCGCCGCCGACGTGCTCCCAAAAGATAAGGATTCGAATGGCAAACACAAAGACGATTGAAGACAAAGCAGAACGCAAGAAAGTAAAGCGCACCGCCCGCAAGAAAGCTGCCCCCAAGGCCGCCCGCACCGCCCCCCGCGGATCGAACAAAAAGAAGACCAAGAAGCTGAGCCGCGGACAGAGCAAACGCTAAGTCACGAGCCTGCTCCGCGCGATTCCACTCGCGGAGCGGGCCTCTTTCCGGATACACTCCCCTCAATCCCTGAGCACCGAGGAGCCGGACCCTGCCGCCCCAAGCCTTTTGCTGTAAATCGATCGACAAGCTCATCAGCGAGTCGGAGAACCCCGAGCACAGCCTCAAGAAAACGCTCGGCCCTGTTTCGCTCACCTCGCTTGGCATCGGAGCCGTCATCGGCTCGGGTATCTTCACCGTAGTCGGCACCGCGATCTCCGGCGAAAAATTCGATACATCTTCCATCCTGAACACGCCGGTGCTCGACTACCTCGTGCATCACACCGCGCTCGCCGGCCGCCCCGGAGCAGGTCCTGCGCTGGCCCTCTCGCTGGTTCTCGTGGCCATCGTCTGTGGATTTACCGGTCTCTGCTACGCCGAGTTGGCCTCGATGATCCCCATTGCCGGATCGGCCTACACCTATACCTACGCCACCCTTGGCGAATTGGTCGCCTGGATCATCGGCTGGGACCTCATCCTCGAATACGCGTTTTCGAACATGGCCGTGTCTGTTGGATTCGCCGGTCACGCTGTCGCGCTGCTCGATTGGTTTGGCATCCATCCCAATCTCCGATGGATCTCACCGGCCTATCTGCCTTCGGGACTTCAGGATCTGCAAGGCCACGACCTCTACCCCTCGGGCTGGCATTTCGGTTTCAACATCCCGGCTTTTCTTATCGTCATGCTGCTCACCATGGTCTTGGTCCGCGGCATCCGCGAGTCGGCTGAGACCAACAACATCATGGTGCTGCTCAAAATCGCAGCCATCCTGCTATTCATCTTCGTGGGCGCGCACTACATTCATCCCACCAACTGGAAGCCCTTCTATCCCAATGCCTGGTCGGGCGTGCTCACCGGCGGTTCCATCATCTTCTTCACCTACATCGGATTTGATTCCGTTTCGACGGCAGCCGAAGAGTGCAAGAACCCGCAGCGCGACGTGCCTATCGGCATCATTGCCACGCTCATCATCTGCACCATTCTTTATATCGGCGTAGCCGTCGTCCTCACGGGATTGATCAAGTGGTCTGCGCTGGTGGACGATGCCGCTCCCGTGGTCAACACCCTCAAGAAGATCTACCTCGCAAATCCCAGCGGTGCGCTTAACTGGACCCGCCTCGCCATCATTATCGGCGCCATGCTGGGTATGATTTCGTCGATCCTTGTCTTCCAGATCGGACAAGCCCGCGTCTGGTTCGCCATGTCCCGCGATCGCCTGCTGCCCTCGGTCTTCGGCAAGGTGCATCCCCGTTTCCGAACGCCAGCCGTAGCTACTTGGGTTGCGGGTTTCGTCGTCGGCATCCCCGCCGGCCTGCTCGATATCGGAACCTTCTCCGACCTCTCGAATATCGGAACGCTCTTCGCCTTCGTTCTCGTCTCCGTCGGCGTGCTGATTCTCCGTTACAAAGATCCGGGCCGCCGCCGAGGGTTCCGCTGTCCCGGCGGACCGATCCTTCCCATTTTGAGCATCGGCTTTTGCGTCCTGCTCATGGCCGGGCTGCCTATCATCACCTGGATACGCTTCTTCATCTGGCTGGCCATCGGGCTGCTGATCTACTACTTTTACAGCCGAAAGCGCAGCGAGTTTGCGACGAGTGGCCGCTAGAATCGCTTAGCCCAGACTTATTCCCGGACTCATTCCCGGACTCACTCATGGTTCAGCTCTTCTTTTTCCGGGCAGTCACAATTCGCTCTTCCAGCTGCACCTTCACCGTGTCGCCAACATCTCTCCCAATCGCCTCGCGAATGTCTACCTTGACTGGCAGTTTGTGGGTGCCGTCTCCCAAGGCCATAAAAGAGCTTTGGAAGGCCTTACCGTCAATCTTTCCCTTGACCTTGACCAGTCCGCGCGTCCCGAAGAAAGCGGCGGATTCCGGCCACACCACATACGTCCATCCGCCTTTCGCGGGGCTTTTGTGCAATTCCGCAGTGAATGTAACATTTAGCTTCATGGCCTAAAACGGTAACACCTTCCGGTCTGTTATGAATGTGGAATCAGTCCGCGCCTACCTGCTCTCGCTTCCTCACGTGGAAGAAACCATGCAATGGGGCGACAATCTCGTCTTCTGGGTAGGGGACAAAGCCCTGGGCGGAAAGATGTTCGCCTTAGCCAATCTCAGTCCTGACAACAACGGCAAGCTCTCCTTCGCTGCCGGTCCCGAGCGCTACGCTGAATTGCTTGAAATAGAAGGAGCATTCCCTGCACCTTATCTCGCACGCGCTCATTGGATCGCGATCAAGAGCTACGATGTCTTTTCGACAAGCGAGCTCAAAGATCACCTGGTCAATGCGCACGCTGTGGTCTATGCAAAGCTGCCCAAGCAATTGAAGGGCATCCTCGCTATGCCTGTAGCCGAGCGCAAAAAACTTATCGCCGCACGCAAGAAGCAGACCGCATCCAGAGCGAAGAAGCCCTGAGCCCTACGGCCGCGCTTCAAACACCATATTGAACGGCGTCTCTGTGGCGCGCCGGAAGCGTGTAAACCCGCCCTCCTTCACCACCTCGCCGATCCGCTTCTCTCCCGCCTGCGCTCCCAGTCCTGCGCCCACTTCCTGTGAGAGCGACGCGGGCACGCAGCATACCGTAGAAGCGGAATAGTAAATCCGCCCCACGGGATTCAGGTTCGAGGCCACGTCATCGCCAGCAAACGGCTCTACAATCATCCACACGCCGTCTTCGGCCAGCGAAGAGCGCACATGCCTCGCCGCACTCGCGGGATCTCCCATATCGTGGAGGCAGTCGAAACAAGCGACAAAATCATAGCTATCGCCCGGAAAGGCCTGCGCCATAGCCACATCGAAGTGAACGCGGTCGCTCAATCCCGCAGCCTCTGCTTTCTCCCGCGCCCGCTCAATCGAAGCAGTGTGGTAGTCAAAGCCAAAAAACTCTGACTTCGGATACGTCTGCGCCATTAGCAGCGTTGACGCGCCGTGTCCGCAACCAACATCGGCCACGCGCGCGCCTTCGCGCAGGCGCGCCTCCACTCCATCGAGCGCCGGAATCCAATTCGTCGTCAGGTTTGCCAGATAGCTGGGGCGGAAAAATCGCTCGCAGCCCTCGAATAGCCCCTTTTCATGCTCATGCCATCCGAAACCCTTGCCGCTGCGAAAGACCTCTGTCAGCTTCTCCTCGTCCTTCATGCACGACGCCACCATGTGAAAGAACCCCGGGAGATGTACGGCCGAGTCGTCCTGCGCCAGCGCAAAAGATTGCTCGGGAGACATCGCGTATGTCTTCGTCGCTGCGTCATACTCCACATACTTGGCCGCTGCGTTCGCATTCAGCCATTCAAGTACATAGCGCTCAGCTGTGCCGGTGCGGCGCGCAAGCTCTGCCGCTGTCACCGGTATCCCGTCGCCCATCGCGCGATAAAGCCCAAGCCGGTCTCCGATCACGATCAGCGGAGCGTGCATCGCCGCGCCCATGTCGGCAACAGCCTGCCCGAGCAGTACGTGCAGCTTGTCGATATCAATAGGTCTTGCTGTGGTAGCAGTAGCCATGGAATGCTCCTTAAGAAAATTTGTCTGTCAGAAATCGCGCTGATTGCAGGCGTTGAGCAGAGAAGACAGAACAGAGGCCGGGAAAGAACGCCTCGCCATGCGGTCGTGCCAGCGCCGCCTTTGTATCACACGCTGCCGAGGCTCGCAATCGTAGTCTTGGCAACAAGAATTTGCTTTGTTCCCATCCCTCAATTAGCGTCGGAAGCATGAGTGTGGGGCTGTCTTTAGAAGGCAAGGTTGCACTGATCACCGGAGGATCGCGCGGCATCGGCGCCGCAACCGTGCGACTCTTTCGCCAAGCAGGCGCTCGCGTCGTTTTCAATTACCGCAGTGCCAAGAGCTCGGCCGACGCTCTGGTGAATGAGCTGGGAGCCGAACATTGCCTCGCCATCGAGCAGGACTTGGCATCGCCCGAGCAGGGCCGATCGCTGGTCGATAAAACGCTGGCCGCCTTTGGCCGCATCGACGCCCTCGT
>CAVUWQ010000096.1:0-830640 GCA_963745105.1 uncultured Acidobacteriaceae bacterium | reverse complement strand
TCATAAGTATGTTCGACTTCACAAACGGCTTCACGAACTGCGCCGCAATCAGCCGCACGTCGTGTCCTTGCTGGCTCTACGCTCGACCGAGAAAGTGCGCTCCAGAACATGCTTCGAGGCCGATCAGAGAGGTCTGCATGTCGATGATCCTCCTGAGAAACCGCTGCTTCTATCCTCCGCCTCAACGAAGGGTTACAGCGGCGGACCATCTCATTAGTCGGATTCTGGGAAGTAGTTGACACGATCTTCGAGACGGAGAATGGCTTATTGCACCGCGACCTTTGCCCAAAAGCTGGGGGAGGCTCTGGCAATTGAGAGGCGATTGCTTTATCTGAGGGAATTGCTCTCAGCCCTCTATCTGTCGTAACGCCTAGCCGCGCCGACTTTGCTCGATAGCTGCTCCAAGAGCTGTCGCAGTCTTTTGCCGTGCCGGACATCCTGAAATTCGCATCCCATCACCTCATTGTCTAGCCAGGCATCCGCTTCTGCCTCAACCTTTGCTTCCTGGCGCTCGATATCATGCAATCCTCGATTCTTGCTCATGGCTCACACTGGGCCATGAAGCCCGTCTCGAATGTATTTAACTGACTTGAGGCAGAATACTATCCATTAATGCTCGCTCGAATTTAAGGACGCATTTTCGGGGTAATTGAAAGATTCAGAGTACGCTTACGGTTACGGTGGTACCGCTCGTTATCGAAGAGGTCTCGGAGCGGGGAGTGATGACACCAAGCAGCGAGTCCAATGCTCGCAAATCGTCTAAGTCGATTTCGCCGGAATCAGGGCACACGTTGCAATCATATCTTCGAGACAGCATCGGAGCATGTCCCGACGCGCTTGCCCTCTTCCGTCTTCGCAACGCTCCGGCCTACGAAGCAATGTACTCATTGATTTGCAGAACAAGCGAGGAAAAGGGCGCAGTCGCTGCAAACACATTCCATGAAGTGGAGACGGGCAGCCATGCCACGCGGTCGCCGACTTCAATGCGATCATCAAACCGCATCGCAGAAAGGCGGCTTAATTCCCGCTTCACCTCCGTGATTGTTGTAGATCGTTCTAAGATAGCCACAAATGCTGGGCCGTGCCATCGGAAGATACGGTCCCCGTTGTTGGATAGAAATCGGAGCTGCTTAGAAAAATTGAGTAGAAAACCATCGCCAACTTCGTTGCCAAGCTGAGCGTAAATCTTGTCAGCACCTTTGGCGACAATGGGCACTACGAATAGTGCATGATCACTTTGTACAGCTTTCAACAATGCGGCTTCGGCCTCCTTTTGCATGGGAAATCCGGTAACCGGATCGCGCTTGAATTGTGAGCTTGGTTCCACGCTGCCTTCGGTTGTAGGCGTGCTGTTCTCCGTACCCTGGGCAACAAGGTCGAGAATCTCAGCGGAAAGGGCTTCCTGGTGGTGAATTTCCTCGCGAATGGTCCCAAGGCACTCACCTAAGCGAAGACGTAGCGTGCGAATGTCTTCGATGACGGTGGCGTGCTCGATCTGTTGTTCGATGGTCTTGAGGTTCACCACCGAACGCTCCCCGCTGGCGCTCAGCGAAGTGACGGTTCCCGCGAGCATCGAAACCATTTTCTGGTACTCGGCGTTATGCGTAGAAAGGAAGCGGCTGGTGCGCTCAGAATAGTCTTTCATAGTGGCGCCGAACTGGCCCGCAAGAATCAGAATATCGTCCGGACCCAAGTCGCGAGCGAACTTTTTGGACATGGAACGAATGTCTTCACGAAACTGTTCGTAGTCAATATCATCGCCTTGAATCGCGTTGCTTTCTATGGCATGCAGGACCAGCTGGAGCATCCGACGGAGCGCCTCCTCGCACTGGATCCCTGATGCGCTGGGCTCTTTGGATGCGCTCGGCTCTTCACCTAATGCCCGTCTATTAAAAATGGATCTCACCCTGCCACGGATTCCGTGGAGCTTCACGAACTCTTTATTGATCGCCATTTACCTGAATCACCAACCCTTCGATTTTTGTGTCGCCGTGCGATGGCTGTGCTCACTTGCAGCCTTTCCTTCAGTTCCGTTTCACTTCAGCACCCTGCTGCTCCCATTCGCTGTTCCAGTAGTGGTTCCGTCCGAAATCCCTAGTTGCCGCACGCGATCAGATTTCCAGCGGCCTCCGCCGCTTCGGCAAGAGTTTTGTGATGAACGGTGAATAGCGCCAACTCAAGCCGATCAGAGACGCCTGTCTTGTCGAATATGCAGCGCAGATAATTCTTGATGACTTGTTCGGTCGTGCCGATATAGCTGGCAATCTCCTTATTCCTCTTGCCCTGCACCAGCAGCCCTACGATCTTCATCTCATTTGGAGTCAACCGGTCACGTACGCGTGCGCCTACCTGGTCTTCCTCATTTACTGCGACAGGTGAATGAAGAATTTGTTCGAATCGTTCACCGCTTGCCACACGGCGAACACAAGCGATCAGATCAGCGCCGGTTGCGTTGCGATACACCAGTCCACTTATGGCTGGGGAGTGAAACGCTTTGGCTGATTGATTGTTTTCGAGAATCGCAACCGCACGGCTTCCTGCGTGTTTAAGCCGCTCTGCTAATACATGAAGATCGGGCTGCAACATCGTGGAGAAGAGTAACAACGCTCTGCGGAACGTCCCGATCAGGTCATATAAACGTTTGCAATCCGAACATTGAGCAATGATGCGCATGTCTTCTTCCGATGTGAGCACTTTTGCGACCCCGACGCGGAAGATGGTCTGGTGGTCCGCGAGAATAATTTTGTTCATTGTGCTTTCACTTCCTTCTTCCCCTTGCAAACACGGGCATCACGCTGCCCGATAACTTCATTGCCTACCTGGATTCTGTTCAATTTCGCGCTTCAGCCTTTCTTCGAAGCGGCGGTTGGCACGCCTGATTCGTTCTGAGTCGGAAATGGTTGGGTCGTAATTCTCAGGAGTCGGATCATTGGACTCTTCTCCATATCTGTGTACTGGGTTGTGGTGGTTTTCCGAATGCTGCTTTATCAGTGTCATTTCTCATCTCGGCGAGTCTGTGCCAACGCTGTTCAGCCGTAGACAGCCGATCAACTGGATGGAAATCTGCATCGGTCACACGGTGGGTCCACGTGCAATCTGCGCGCCATTTGTAAGTGGTTGAAGAATAGTAATGAAGTGACTTCCGGCTCACGAAATCTCGTACTTTTACGATGATCGTCCGGGGTGACAACAAAAGGCTTGCACTCGCTCTATCGAAAGCGATTGAGCGCTTTGATCTTGAGTGTAAGAGTTGCTAACGACCGCTCCGGCCCATCACAAAGGAAGCTCTTTGTGGTCTGCCCGGCTTGATTTATGCCAGTGACTAAGAGAGACACTGGACGAGTGATGGGCCCGGAGAAACAGTGCCATTCAGAGGGTTAGTCTTTGGCCTGTTTTTGTTTCAGTCAGATCGCGCTTAAGCGCGATCTGACTGGCGAACTCGGCCGGCGTACGGTCGGCCAGAGCTCTGTGAGGACGACTCACATTGTATTCTTCTCGCCAGGCCTCGATCACCTGCTTAGCTTCGGCCAGGGACTGGAACCAGTTCGTATCCAGGCATTCTGCCCGGAAGGTTCCGTTGAACGATTCGCAGAAGGCGTTGTCGGTCGGTTTGCCGGGCCGGGAGAAGTCAATCTTCACGCCATTGCGATAAGCCCATAGATCCATCATCTGCCCTGTGAACTCGCTCCCGTTATCACAGAACAACAGTTGCGGAAGTCCACGCTGTTCTTTTACTCGATTGAGTACGCGCACCACGTCTTCTCCCCGCAGGCTCTGCCCGCATTCGATCGCCAGGCTTTCCCGCGTGTAAATGTCCACTACCGTCAGCGAACGGAAACGCCTTCCATCGCTGAGTTGATCGGCGACGAAATCCATGGCCCACACCTGATTCGGCCCCGTCGGACGGAACCGCTCCTGACGATGCACCACAGCGCGCCTCCTCCCTGTGGGCCGTTTGCGCAGCCCCAGTCCTTCTTCCTTGTACAGCCGGTACACCAAGTCTTTACCAACCTGCCAGCCCTCGCGGTTCAACAGCACGCGGATCTTCCGGTATCCGTAGCGCACTCGAGTCTGCGCGATCTCCCGCATTCGCATGCGAAGCTCTACCCACTGCTCCTGGCGACCTTCGTAGCGGTACGTTGTTCGTCCGATCTCCAGAACCTTGCACACATGCCGTTCGCTCACTCGATAGCATGTTTTCAAATGCTCGACCAGCGGGCGGCGCCGCGAGGGCTTTACAACTTTTTTCGCAGAACATCCTGCAACATCGTCTTGTCCAGCGTCAGTTCGGCGACCAGTTGCTTCAGCTTCGTGTTCTCTTCCTTGAGCTGCTTGATCTGACGGACCTGATCCACTTCCAGACCTGCGTACTTCGACTTCCAGCGATAAAAGGTCTGCTCGGTGATTCCGGTCTTACGGATTAACTCTGCTACCGGTACCCCAACCTCGGCCTGCTTCAACACCCCAACAATCTGCTCCACAGAAAACTTCTTCTTCGGCATCTTCCCTCCAAGCCATCTCCATGGCCTCGCTATGCCGAAAGACTAACCTTTCCTTTGGTACCGTTTTCGCCAGGCCCATCAATTAATGCGCTACACTAACTCCTCACTGGTACAAAACATCGGGCAAGCCAGTGTCCAGAGGGGTTTCACTCTTCAGGAATGCGCAGCGAGATCGTGAAAGCAGACGAGCCGCTGATCTCAGCCAGAGGACCTCAGCGGCAAAAGCCGATTTGCGCTTGCCGAGTGACGGATCAATGAGCGCATCGGCGATGACTCGCTCGTTGACGCCCGGTGCGAGATGGCAGCGGCGTTTCTCGTTCTCAATTGTGGATGTTCCCGCCAGTTACAAACGCAACCTTCTTCGCGCCTGTCATTTGACGGGAACATCTCCTGCCTTTTCCTTTCATCTGGCTCGCTAATGGAAGGTATAACTCCTATCTCTATTCCCGATTCAGAGTTCCAGGGGCCAGTTGCTCAATCCACTCCGCCATCGATTTCTTCGGCTCGCCCATCGCCGCATTCGACACGTCCTCCCATGCTTCCCATGTCTTCAGCCGCTCCGCATAAGCGGCACGGGCCCTGGGCAGAATGGAGTTACCCAGGCCAAGTCGCAGCGGCGGATTCTCCGCGTCCACAAGCTTCAGGATGGCTTCTGCCGTCGCCTCCGGATCGCCGCGTTCAACATTTGCCAGATGCGTCAGAAACTGCTGCCGGAATTCCGCGTATGGTTTTAGAACATCCGCGATCTGTGAGGACTTTCCGAAGTCGGTTGCGTAGGCTCCGGGTTCAACAAGTGTCACCTTCAACCCGAACGCCCTCACCTCTTGCGCGAGGGATTCGTGGAGCGCTTCGACAGCCCATTTCGTAGCGCAATAGAAGCCGATGAGCGGCAATGCCGTTATCCCAAGCCCGCTCGAAATACCGAGAATGTGACCGCTTCCTTGTTTCCGCAGTAACGGCAGAGCCGCTCGGAGCACTCGGACCATGCCGAAGTAGTTGGCGTCGAAGAGTCCGCGAATCTGCTCGTCGCTCGCTTCTTCAGTAGCCGCGAACAGGCTTGCGCCCGCATTGTTGACAAGAACGTCGAGTCGGCCGAAGTGCGCGTATGCCTGCTGAACTGCCTGCTCCACTTGCGCGGAGTCGGTGACATCGAGGGCAAGGGGCAGCACTGTGTCGCCAAAACGTTCCGCGAGATCGGTCACGTCTGCCAGTTTGCGGGCGCTCGCTGTGACCCGGTCGCCTCGTTGAAGAGCAGCTTCGGCCCAGATGCGGCCGAACCCGCGTGAGGCGCCGGTGATGAACCATGTTTTTTGCATCTTCGATTCCTCCGTGATTGTGGGTTAAGTTCAAGCCTCGGAATAACGCATGTTTCCGAGATCAGTAAGAAGCGAGGGGCCCGTGGGATTCCATCCGAGCTTGGCACGGGTCTGCGCACTGGAGGTCAGAGGATCTCTCCCGGCGAAGAAGCCGAGAAAGCCAAAGTGTTCCTGGGCCTGTTCCTGCCCAATGGAAATGACGGGTACATTCAAGCCACGACCGATCGCGGTGGCGATGTCTTTGAGCGCCACTCCCTCTTCGGCTACGGCGTGGTAGCGGGCTCCCGCTGTGCCCTTCTCCAACGCGAGCCGGTAGAGGCGTGCCACATCTGTCACATGCGCGGCAGGCCAGCGGTTGTGACCATCGCCGATGTACGCTGAGACTCCCCTCGCGCGCGCCACCGCAATCAGGGGAGTGACGAGGCCCTGCTTGACCGTGTCGTGGACCTGCGGCAGGCGCATCACAATTGCGTGGACTCCGCGCTTCATAAGTGCGACAGCCGTCAACTCCGATACCCGAGGAAGGGATGGAGAAGATAGCGGCGGATCGTCCTCTGTGGCGGCGCGGCCCTGAGCCACGCCCACGCCGGAGCTAACGATGAACGGGCGGCTGGAACCCTGGAGCACGGCGCCGATGGTCTCGATGGCGCGCTTGTCGAGTTCGCAGCTCTCCGCAAACCTCGACCAATCATGTTGGAAGGCCGTGTGGATGACGGCGTCAGATGCGGCTGCTCCGGTGCGCAGACTCTCCAGGTCCTCCAGATCGCCTCGATGGGGCTCGGCGCCGGCGGCTTCAAGCGACTTTGCACCCGCATCCGACCGCGTCAGTCCGAGTACGGAATGGCCTGCGCCGACGAGTTCTTTTACGACGGCGGAACCGATGAAGCCGGTAGCGCCAGTAACGAATACGCGCATATGTTTCTCCTTGATCTCATGCGAGCTTGATTGACGAAGGGACGCGGCCTCAACTAAAACGGAGGTAGCCTCCGAATGGATAGATATTCGGAGGCTACCTCCGGTTGCATTAATTTTGAAGATGACGAAGAACCATTCGACGACCGACCGGAAACCGCGCTCCGACGCTCTGCGCAATCGCGAGCGCATTCTTGAAGTGGCGAAGGTTGCGTTTACCAGCGAAGGCGCCAACACCAGCCTGGAAGAAATCGCGAAGCAGGCGGACGTTGGAATTGGCACTTTATATCGCCATTTCCCTACGCGCGATGAGCTGATCGAAAGTGTTTACCGGGCGGAGGTGGAGAAGCTCGCGACAGCGGCGAGCCGCTTCGCCGAGACCATGTCTCCACTCGAAGCGCTCCGAGCCTGGATGCTGCTGCTGGTCGATTACATCGCAGCAAAGCACATCATTGCACCTGCTCTCAATACCATTGCCGGCGGCCCGTCCAGGCTTCATGAGGGTTCACGCACTACGATTCAAGGTGCGATCGGTGAATTAGTGAAGCGCGCCAAGAAGAGTGGGGATCTGCGCAGAGATCTGGATGCGTACGACCTGCTTCGAGCGCTGATCGGCGCCTCCCATATGGGCTCCGACGCCGACTGGCAGCAGAGCGGCAGGAGACTGGTAGACATACTCATCACAGGCTCACGTCCGCTCAAATAAACTGCGTCTTGCAGCACACGATCTCTCCGTGCCGTCGTCATACCACGGCAACAGTAAAATCCAACCGCCTCACGCCTTCGATTCGCGCTAAAAGACCAACTCACTTGTCGACCCACAGGCAAGTCAATATTGCGGGCTCGAGTAGTTTGTTGGCAGTCCTCCCCCAACCCTCAACTTTTGCCTAAGTCAGGTTTTTGGCTCAGCGGCTCGAACCATTTCCACGAGCACGTTGCGTGCTTCGTTCGAGTTTTGGACTTCGCGTAAGAAGTTGATGCGGGCCCCTTTCATGCCACTGTCGGTTTTCAGTCGAAGGTGAAATCCAAGCCGGTCGACTGCTGTCATTGTGGCCTCGGTTGCGTCGAGGCCGGCATGAACTCTAGCCAGGAGGATCATCGCAGGGACGTGATCCGAGTTCATGTGGCCGACAATCTTTGGAGCCGAATCGGCCAGAGGATCAATCTCTGCGGACCGGTATTCCTCCGCGGTCACCCAACCCATGACCCCAAAGCCGCCGACATAGTAAATGTCCAACGGCTGCAGGCGATAAAAGCCAAAGTCTTTGAAGTCTACCCATGAGCGACTGTTCTCGTAGCGTGACAGATAGCGCTGGCGAGCCTCGAGGATTTCATCCTCGGGTACGGGAAGTACATCACCAACAAGCGTTGCCCGCGCGGTGCCGAGTGGATCATCGTCCCCTCCTTGCCCTACAAAGAGACTTGCCCGATGGTCAGCTTGAACATTCTGGGTATGCATGGCCATGTTGCTGATCAGAAAGATAGGCCGCCCGGCCTCGTCGATCGAATATGGCATGAGGGAGCCGAACGGATATCCCGACCGCTTTCGAGAGACGGTTGAGAGAGTCGCAATTGTGCAGAGGGAAACGAGAGTGCGGACGCGCTCGGCATAGGTTGGCTCCGGTAGTTGCGGTATGCCGGCATCCGTGTAGGCGTGCTTGCGGGAAGGATTCATCTCTGCGGTAGACATTCGTTTTCTACTCCTTAGACGATGGTACGGCGATCTTGCCACAGAGACTTCCAGCAATGGCGTGAAGATCGAATTTTCGCGCCGGGTAAGTCCAGCGTGGGCGAGCAGCGCCGCGATCGGTGGAAAAATCTGGCACGCCCCCTTTTAAGTCCCACTTGACATTCAAGTGGTCGGCGTGTTCACTTGAATGGCAAGTGAAGAAGATGCCCCTCCAGATCCTCCAAGGCACTCTCGACCTCATGATCCTACGCCCCCTGGCCACCATGGGTTCGCAGCATGCTTATGGCATTGCGAGCCGGCTCCAACAGATTTCAGAGGACGCCTTGAACCTGAACCAGAGCATCATCTATCCGGCTCTGGTAAGGATTGAGCAGCACGGATGGACGCGGAGTTCGTGGGGCAAGACGGAGAAAAATCGCGAAGCGAAGTACTACGCCATCACCCACGCGGGAATGAAAGCGTTGAGTGAAGAAACCGAACGCTGGCGCCAGATGGTTGGTATGGTCGAAAAGTTGCTCGCGGAGGAACAATAGCCATGGTGCATGGAAGGAGATTCATCGCCCGGTTCCGCAGTCTCTTCGCCAATCGGCGCGCCGAAGACGAGCTTGCGCGAGAGATCGCATCGCATCTTACTCTGCTGGCTGATGACTTCGAGCGGCGCGGCATGTCGCCGGAAGAAGCGGGGCTCGCTGCGCGGCGCGCTTACGGCGGCGTGGAGCAGGCGAAGCAGGCACACCGAGATGAACGCTCTCTGTTATGGATGGAACAAATCATGCAGGACCTGCGCTATGGCCTACGCACACTAAGCAAGAGCCCCGGCTTCACCATAACTGCGGTGCTCACGCTGGCGCTCGGCATCGGCGCATGCACAGCCATCTTCAGCTTGGTGAATGCTGTTCTCATTCGGTCCTTACCGTATGGTGATCCGGGCCGGCTCGTCTATCTCTATACGCCCAATCCACGCTTTAACGTTCCGACCGAAAGCTTCGGTCCCGCATACGGTGATTTCTACGACATCAAGCGGGAGAGCCGCTCATTCCAGCACCTTACGACATTCGATCAGTCGATGTTCAGTCTCGCAGGGCAGGATTCGGCCCAGCGCGTGAGCGCCGCACGTGTCGATGGCGATTTCTTTGAGACGTTTCAAGCCTCGCCAGAACTGGGTCGAGGAATCACTACGGATGACAATCAACCTGGTCACGAAAGAGTGGCCGTAATCAGCCATGCGCTCTGGCAGTCGAGGTTCGGATCAGCCCCGGACATACTCCACCGCTCGCTTGTCCTCGATGGCAAGGGCTATCGCATCGTAGGCGTCATGCCGCCGGCGTTTGAGTATCCTCACAACTCCGATCTGCCCGAGGGCGTTCCCCAATACAGGACCACGCAGGTGTGGCTGCCGCTCGCGCTTGATGCTCATCAAATGGCCGACCGTGACAATGCCAGTGGCGATGCTGTCGCCCGTCTCAGACGAGACGTCTCCATCACTCAGGCCCAGGCTGAGCTGAGCACCATCATGGCGCGTCTCGATACGTTGCACGACCCGCGTATGCGGGGATGGGGCGCGCTGCTGGAAAACTTCGTTGACAGCACCGTGGGCCATGTTCGCTCACTGCTGTGGCTTCTTCTCGGGGCAGTAGGGCTTGTACTCCTGATCGCCTGCGGCAATGCCGCTAATCTGCTCCTCGCGCGTGCCGCCGATCGCATGCGCGAGCTCGGTGTCCGTGTCGCGCTCGGCGCCGGTCGCGGTCGCATCGTTCGCCAGCTCATCACAGAAGCTCTGCTAATCGGCTTCGCCGCCGGAGCCATCGGGGTTGCCTTTGCGTATCTCTTCCTGCGTGTCCTCCCGCTCTTCAATCCGGGCGATATTCCTCGCCTCGATGAAGCCTCGCTCGACATGCGGGTCTTGTTCTTCACCGTCGCCATCTCGGTCGTCACCAGCACGCTCACCGGAGTCTTCCCCGCGCTGACCGTCTTGCGCATCAACCTCACCGATTTTCTCGCTACCACCGGCAGCCGCAGCGTTGCCGGCGCGCATTCCCGAGTTCAAAGCGCGCTCATCGTCGTGGAGTCGGCGCTCGTTGTTGTGCTGCTCTCTTCAGCCGGTCTGTTGATTCGCAGCTTCATTAATGTGGAGTCAGTCGACACCGGATTCTCGCAATCCACCCTCACTACCAGCGTGCAACTCGACTCTCACTACAATCCGCAACAGACCGCAGAATTTTATCGAGACTTTTATTCCCGATTGAGCGCCGTCCCCGGGGTGATAGCCGTGGGGGGAATCAACGCACTCCCGCTCAGCAATTCAGAAACCATGCAACTGTTCGAGGTCGCGGGCTATGCGAATCAAAAAGATCAGTTAGTCCAGTCACGATGGGCCACTCCGGGGTATTTTTCGGCGATGAGCATTCCCCTTCTTGCCGGCCGCCTTTTCAGCGATGACGACACTGCTCATACGTCCCAGCGGGTCATCATCAATCAGAGCTTTGCGAACAAATACTTCGCCAATCACAACCCCATCGGGAATCGGGTTAGCACTGACGATCATCACGTCGAGTGGAGCACCGTCATTGGAGTCATCGGCGACGTGCGCCACACCAGCCTGGAAGAATCACCCGCCCCGCAGATCTACCGGCCGGTCTCCGAAACCGATGGCGGATATGTCGTTGTGCGTGCGTCGCGGCCGCCAACAGTTGTCGCCTCCGAAATCCGTTCTGCTTTGCACGCGATCGATCCCAACCTCGCCGCCTCTGAGATACAAACTATGGGACAGCTTGAATCGGCCGCCAGCGCTCGCCGGCGCTTCCAGACCTCTCTGCTCACAATCTTTGCAGCAATCGCGCTATTGCTCGCGCTGGTCGGGCTTTACGGACTCATGGCATATTCCGTTGGCCGTCGCACACGCGAAGTCGGCATCCGCATGGCTCTCGGCGCTGAACGGTTGGACGTGATGCTGCTTGTGCTCAAGAAAGCCGCGCTCCTGCTCGCGCTGGGCCTATTCTCCGGCCTCGGCGCTTCGTGGTTTGCCGCGCGCGCCATTCAGGCATTTCTTTTTGGCGTTGGTGGTCACGACCCACTTACGGTGCTCTGTGTCTGTGGCCTGCTCGCGATCTCTGGCTTGATCGCAGCCGTGATTCCTGCACGCCGCGCCGCCTCCATCGATCCCATGCAGGCACTTCGTACAGAGTAGAAAGACTCTGCTCGGGTTCAACAGAGATCGCATATAAAGACGGGGCTAGATTTACAACAAATCGCCAAGGATCAAACGGACGCGCTGGACCGCTACACGGAACCGTCTCGGCCGCGGGGACCTACGATTAGCCTCTCTGCGTAGAATCGTTGAGAGGCAATGTACGCTCATGATGGCTCAGCGTCTCAATCCTGCTCTCTGGAGGAATGTCCATGACTTGTAGCAAACTCCTGTCTACGCATTAGGTCTCTCGTTTTTTGACGGCCATCTTGCTTGCATGGGAAGATCTGCCATTTTCAATAGGTGTTTAGTCCCGGCATTTGATGGTGCATAATTTCAAGTCTCACGAAGCTTCAGGGTAAGGAGAGGGCAGGCCAAAGCCGTTGGCAACGCGGTTGAAGGCGGCGAAGAGGGCTGCGATGTGAACCGTTTCGGCTACTTGAGCTTCCGTCCAGCCCGCGCGCATTGCTGCCTCCACATCGTCACGGGTGATGGTTGACGAATTTGTGTTTACCTTTCCGGCGAACTTCAGCAGTGCTACCTCTGTGCTTGTGAATAGTTGAGCATCGAGATCACTCTCTTGCAGAGCGCAGATCATTTCGGCCGATCCGCCCTGCGCTCTCAGCAAAACGCCATGGCTGTCCGCACAGTAGGGGCATGCGTTCTGTCGCGACACATAGGTGGCAATCATCTCCTTGTGCCGGCGGCTCAAGAGGCTATCAACGAAGAGGAGATTCTCAGCGATCTCCAGCATGCCTTTGAGAAGCGAGGAGTTCGTAGCAAAGCACAGCACAATCCCTGGTAGATCGGTCCGGTCAAAATGCTCGCGGTATTGCGCGAACAATGCATGGACCTCTGCATCAGCGGTATTTTCATCCACGATAGGTAGGTTCGTGGATGACGGCGACGCTCGACGGGGTTCGGGCTTCGCCACATGTACAACATCGGATGAGGATTCCAAATGCATATTTCAGAGCTCCATTGCCTAGCGAATTGGAATGCCCGCATTTCAGCTGACATTCCCTCATTCGGACCTGCTAATACATAAACTTCAGTGCAAACTGCACCTGGCGCGGAGCCTGCGCCTCAAGAATGTGGTTGAACGTAGGCGAGCTGATGTCGCTGTCAGGTAACCGGAAGTTAGTGCGGTTGAGGATATCGAACAGCTCGGCGCGGAACTGAAGATGCGTTGACTCTGTCACCTTAAAATTCTTAAGCGCTGCGAAGTCCCAGTCGGCATAGGCGGGGCCGATATTCACGTTGCGGCCTTCCGTGCCGAACTGCCCCGCGTTGGCTACGGGATCGAGACGCTGAAAAGCGCTGGTGTTGAGCCACGCGTTCACCGCTCGCGGCCCGTCGTTGGGATTGCCGATGAGATTGGGCCGCTGTGCGGAGAATCCGGTAATCTCTGGCGCGCTGCCTTGTGCAGCAACATCGTTTGAGTCGAAGACGGTGAACGGTGTGCCGCTCATCAGTGTGGCGATACCGTTCAGCTGCCAGCCGCCTAATCCCCACTGATACCAGTTGTGCGCGTGATTCCAGAAAGGAAGCACCCATTCATAGCTTCCGACGAACCGGTTGCGCGCGTCGAACAACGAGAGTCCTCGCTCTGCTCTGAGATTGAACGGATCCTGGGCGAGATCGTTTTCACCTGCTACTGGCTTCGCCGCCGATCCGGTGATGTTGAACGACGAAACGTCGTCAATGTCTTTCGACCACGTGTACGAGATGAGGAAGGAAAGCCCGCGGCTAAAACGCTTGCGCATAGACGCTTCCAAGGCGTTGTACGCCGAGTTGGCGATGCCCGCGATCTCGCCAGTGGATGAAAACACGCAGCTGCTCGGAGAATCAGCGAGCGTGCAGCCGGAATAGAGGCGCCGTTGATCGGCGTTACTAGAGTTTGAAATCGGCTGACCGTCCACGTATCCCGGAACGAAGACGGCCGGGTTCGCTTCAATAAAGCGAGGCAGTCGCGTTCCTTTTGTACCGACGTATCCGATTTCGACCAACCAATCGGACCCGAAGGAGCGCTGCAGGTTCAAGTCCCAATCCTGCGTGTAGGGGAGCGTCAATGTTGGCGACAGGGTTAGGTTCGTGAGGTCTGGGGAGAACGTTCCTGCGGCCGGAGGATTGCTGTTGAAGGGATTTGCAAAGTCAGGCAGGCTTACCTGCGGCGTGCCCAAAAATGGAGGCGCACTGATCGGCGCCTGCAAAGGGCCACCCTGTCCGGTGTAATAAGGTTCGTAGAAGATGCCATACGAGGAAGTGATCAGGAAATTGCCATGACCGTCTGGGTCCCACGCGATGCCAACGCGCGGCGCGAATGCCTTCATATCTGTGGGGATCAGGCCCGCGGGCACACCTGGATCGCCAGGATACAGCAGTCCAGTAGGCGCATTTGGCATGACCAAGGACTTCTTCCCGGGCTCGAACAACGACACCCGGTTATGGATTTCGGTGTAGGGCTCGGGCAATTCATAACGCAGTCCAGCATTGACCGTGAATCGCGGCGTGACCTTATACGTGTCCTGTACGTACCCGTTCACATTGTTGCCGCGAATACCGCGCGAGAAATTGCCAATACCTTGAAGAAAGACAACCGGTTGGCCGGTAAGGAAGCTCGCAAACGCATCCGTTATCGGAAATGGTTCGAATACGAAGAAGCCATTGGTCGCGATCCCTTGCAGCACGTTGATCTGCTGACGCTGGTATCCGCCGCCGAATTTTAGCTCGTGCTTGCCGCGCACCCAGCTCAGCGATCCGGAGTAATCGAACACGTTTTCGTAGGTGTTGCGCGGACCCGTGATCGGATCACCAACCGTGGCATAGCCATTCACCTGGATAAATGGCGGTCCAGCGGCGATATCGAGACTTGGCTGGTATTGGAATCCGAGGCTTGAGGGCAACTGGTGGTCCTCGTGCTCGCCAAAGAGAAACTTGTTGCGCAGAAAGGAGAATCGCGCCACTCCGATGAGAGTCGGCGAAAATGTGTGCGTTTCCTGTGCCACGAAGTTCTGCGCGCGCTGGTCTTCGCCAACCGGGAAGCCCGGCACGCTGGCGCCGCCCGGCGATAGCGGATCGACCTGGGAAAGTTGGTTGAACGCGTAGCGGAAATTCAGCGTGTCGCGCGGGTCGAGGTAATGGTCGACTTTTATGCCGAACTGATCGGTATTGTTGCTTAGGGTTTGCGTTGTGGAGAACAGATTCGTACCGGCGTTCGGAAGCGGGAAGAAGCTCAGCAGGTTTTGTGAAACCGAGTTGATCTGGTCCTGTGGCACCAGGTTATTCGGGTACGGTGCATTGGCCAAAGCGTTGAAAAGCTGGTTCGTCGGGTTGTTGCAGAAGCCTTCTGTGAAGCCCTCCGGACACAGTTGGGAAAAGTCGCCGGTACGCTCAGCGACCGACGGCACAGTGGTCAGTGCTGTCTCGCCCTGGCGATTGCGGAAGCCTTCGTAGAAGCCGAAAACAAACGTTCTATCTTTTTTGATCGGCCCGCCGATCGTGGCGCCAAACTGGTTCTGCTTCAGCGGCTCCTTCGTCAGCGCGAAATAATTGTTGGCGTCGAGCGCGTCGTTGCGGAAGAATTCCCACAACGTCCCGTGGACCTGGTTTGTCCCCGACCGTGTAATGAGGTTCGTCGTCGACCCCAGCGCACCTCCAAACTCTGCATTCGCACTATGCGTGATGATGCGGAACTCGCTGATCGCGTCCACCGGAGGCTTGAGAACGAATCCGCCGTCGATGCCGTTGAAGTTGTTCGCGCCATCGATGAGAAAGTTGTTTGATTCGGGTCGCTGGCCATTGACCGCGTAAGCCTGTCCGTTGCGCAGCGATCCACCCGCTTCAGCGATCCCGGGTGTCAAGGGAACCACCCCAGGCTGCAACAGGCCAAGCTGTGAGAAGTTGCGTCCATTCAGCGGCAGATCCTCCAACTCCTGCTGCTGGACTACCTTCCCCATGCTGGTGACGGTTGGCTCGATCAACTCGGCATCCGCGTTCACCAGCACCTGCGTCTTTTCCGACCCGACTGCAAGATGTGGAGAGACCGAAGCCGTCTCGTTCACGTTCAGCGTGATACCGTCCTGCACATACTGCTCAAAACCTGTCGCAGCGACCTGCAAGCGGTAGTGTCCGACCGGAAGTTCCAGAAGAACGTAGTTACCGTTACGATCTGAGGTTGTGCTGCGCGACAGACCGGTTTCCGTCTGCTGGGCTGTAACCGCGGCGCCCCGAATGACCGCGCCGCTTGGGTCTGCAACTGTTCCACGAATGTTTCCTGTGATCTGCTGAGCGGATAAACTGAGACAAGGCAGCATTACAAATGCCAGCACATTGCGAACGGCGTTCATAGTATTTTCGAATCTCCCTGAAAACTTGGCACTGGGACAGAAAGTGACGCCGCTGGTCGGCGTGGCGCCCTGTATGACAAAGGTTGCGTGGATGCGAGCCAGAGAACGTACCTCATCGTCAAAGGCTCCGAGAATGAGAGAAACCTGGTGAGAAATACCCAGAGCAGGATCCATTTACGTTCAGGGGAGGAAATCGCTGGGCGAGATGCACCGGTGAACAGTACTAGCGAAGTCTATGCACTGTCCTGCACCGGTAGATGGATTTCCCACTCAACCCTTCGATAGAGTCTCAGGTAATCGGTCAGTACATCATTGCGCATGACCCTGCGCGGTCTCGCCAAGAGGCACCAGAGGCCGCATGCCTCCAGCTTCGGTTAGGAGCAAGTGCATTATCAACGTGAAGATTTCAGATAGCCGTGCATTCTGGCCAGAGCCATAACGAGGATGGGGAGCACGAATGCTGCTCGAATCGTTTTCATGAGTACTCCGGGGAATCAGACTCCCCTTGGGATGGAATCGCTGTAGGGACACGGTCTTGCACGCCATTGCTTCTTCAGCCAGCGGACATCAGGCGTACACGGTCTGCTGAATGCGGGCTGCACTTCTCGCACTTCCTCGCAAAAATTCGGGATCAACCGGCGGCTTCGGTTTTCGCGTTCGGTCGCGATTGTGGCACAAATCCAGCCACTTTTTCGTACCTAATGCAGACTCGATTAATAATCCTTCAACAGGAACGTCATCTCTGTGAACAGTTCAAAGGGTGAGCCAGTGGCCGCAAGCAACGCAATCATGCCGTCAGCGATGACGAGAGAGGATCTATCGCAGATATTCCGCGAACACTATCGACGTGTTCTCTCGGCGGCCTATCGCATTACTGGCAGTATGGCCGATGCGGAGGATATCGCTCAGACCGTCTTTCTGCGCATTGCAAGCGTCGATAACCTGTCCACTGCGAGTATCAGCAGTTACCTCTATCGCGCCGCCATCAATGGAGCACTCGACTTGCTGCGGCATCGCAAGGCTGTTCCAGCGTCTCCGCTTGAGGAGGCAGCAGCGATGGTTTCCTCGGAGCCGGGCAGTTCGCTAGAGGCAGAGATGTCAAGCAGGGAATTGGGCAATTTGCTTCGCGCTGCAGTGAGTGAGTTGCCCCAGCGAGGCGCAGAGATGTTCATCCTGCGCTACGTCGAGGATTTGGGCAACCGCGAGATCGCTGCGTTGATGGGAACTTCACAAGCAGTGGTCGCTGTGACCCTTCACAATATGCGTTCCAAATTGAAGAAACGGCTCAAGGAAATAAATCGGGGGAGATTATGAAACGAGATGAAGAGATCCTGCTGAGCAAAGCTGTGCAAGCGCTCAAAGCTGACGAACCCGATGGCGCACAGACATCCGCTTCCGCCCGGAGAGTGGCCGTCCGCATTGGTTTGGCTTCGATAGCAGACTCGATTGACGATCTGGGTGTGGCCGCTATTCAAGATTGCAAGGATGTGCGGAGGCTACTTGGCCCTTATCGCGCGGGAACGATTTCAAAGACTCATTCGCTCATGATCGATGCCCATTTGCGCGACTGTGGCTCCTGCTTCCGGCACGCTCAGAGCGAGTCCGGGATTGCGACACTAGATTGGTCTGCTCCTAAAGCGGCTCGGGTTTCAGTATGGCGTCCGCAGGCATACGGTTGGGTGCTGGCTTCTGCTTGTGTGCTGCTGGTTGCTACATTCTTCCTTTACCGGGCATATTGGCAGGTTCCACCGGGTGTCCGTGCAGAGGTGCAATCGATCGATGGTTCTGTCTATCGCATTTCCAATACCGGCGATCATCTGGTCTCGCCTGGCGATAATCTGGCCGAGGGCGATCACCTGCGAACCGGCGGCGGAGCTCATGCCATTCTTCGCCTCTCTGACCAGTCGACGGTTGAAGTGAACGAGCGAAGCGTTCTTGGCGTTGGTGCACGTGGGCATAACATGACCATCGCGCTGGATAGTGGGGCGGTGATTGTGCAGGCTGCCAAGCGTAACCTGGGACATCTCTATGTGAAAACTCCCGACTGCCGCGTGGCAGTCGCCGGCACTGTCTTTTCTGTTAACGCAGGAATCAAAGGCTCCCGCGTCGGAGTGTTACAAGGGTCGGTGCATGTCATGCATGCAGGTGTAGATTCATACATCCATGCCGGCGAAGAAGTGGCCACGAACGACAACCTGAGCCCGGCCTCGGTCGGGCAACAGATCTCCTGGAGCCAGGATCGCGACAAGTATCTTGCCCTGCTTGCGCAGTTTTCCATACTCCAGCATCGCCTCGAAGCGGTTCCGTCACCGCAGCTGCGCTATAGCAGCGATCTGCTGGATCATGTTCCTGCCGAGACATTGTTGTATGTCAGCATTCCTAACCTTGGGAATTATCTGAGTGAGGCCAACAATATCTTCCAGGACCAACTAAAGCAAAGCCCGGCGCTCGAACAATGGTGGACGCGCGGAGATGCCGCGAAGACCGCAGATCTGGACACGATGGTCGAAAAGCTTCATCAGATGAGCCAATACCTGGGTGATGAAGTGGTGCTTGTAGGAGTCGAGCAGGCTAATAGTCCTGCCTTCGCCCTGGTTGCCGACGTGCGAGCGAGCGGCCTCGAAGATTTTCTGAAGAAGCAGGTGCCGGTCTCATCTTCGGGAGCCACCCTTACGGTGCTCAATGACAGCACGCTCAATACGGCCGTCGCTTCGCAGACGCGGCAGGCTGGCTATGCACTCGTTGGACAACGCCAGGCGATCTTCTCCAACAACCTTGCCGTCCTGAAACAGCTTCGCGCGCAACTGGATGCCGGTTCCAGTGGTTTCGCTGAGGGAGCATTTGGACAGCAGATCGCCGCGGCATATAGCCGAGGGGCCGGTGTAATCCTGGCGGCCGATCTGCACCAGATCATCGCCAATCAACCCAAGCTGGTACACGCTGCTCATGGCACCGGGGCGGCGATCAACAATAGTGGAATTGAGGATGTGCAGTATCTGATTGCCGAACATCGCGAAGTGAACGGTGTACCGGAGAATCATTTGAATCTGCAGTTTTCCGAGGGCCGGCAGCGTGTGGCTTCGTGGCTTGCAGCTCCTGCTGCGATGGGATCGCTTGACTATGTGACGCCCAACGCGGCATTTGCCATAGGCCTGCTTACGAAAGATCCCAAGGCTATTGCCGACGATATTCTTGCGATGGCTGTGCCGGATGATGCGCAGAAGAACAATCTGGCTGAAACCGAAGCCAAGCTGCACATCAATTTCCGGGATGACCTGGCAGCGAATCTCGGTGGTGAGTTTCTAGTTTCCCTCGATGGCCCTGTGCTGCCTACGCCTTCGTGGAAGGCGGTCATCGAAGTTCGGGATCCGGAACGGCTGGAGAATACTCTGGAGCAGCTGATGCAATCCATCAGCAATCTGGATCAGGAAAAAGGCGCGCACTCGGTCGCCATTACACCGAGTGTGGTTGGCGAGCAGCGCTTCTACGCAGTGCAGGATCAAACACTGGGCCGCACCCTGGCGCACTACACCTTTGCGAATGGCTACATGGTCATAGCGCCGAGCCGCGCCCTACTGATCGAGGCGCTGCACACACAGGCCAGCGGAGTATCGCTTTCCCGCTCGGCATCATTCAAGGCATCGCTTCCAAGGGATGAAAACGAGAATTACTCAGCGATCGCCTATCAAAACTTGAGCCCCGTCCTGACGCCCCTGCTTTCGCAAGCCAGTGGAGAGACCGCGGCTGCGATTCAACAACTGGCGGCAGACGCCAGACCCACCACGATATGCGCCTGGGGGAAAGATACGACAATCGAAGCAGCCAGCGATAGTCATCTCTTTGGGTTCGACTTTTTAAAACTCGGAGCTCTCATCCACTCCGGGAACAAGCCGGCCACTGCAGACGTAAGAGAGTGACATGGGTGTCATTGATCTGGATCGACTAGAAGTCCGGCTTGGTGCTCGCACTGTGCTCAACGGGCTCACGGGAGAGTTGCAGGGCAATGCCATCGGCCTGCTTGGTCCAAATGGCGCGGGAAAATCCACGCTGATCAACACGCTGCTGGGCTTTCATCCGCCATCGAAGGGAACGGCGCGCGTCCTTGGACTCGACGCGTATCGGGATCGAGCTCAGATCCGCGGCGCGATCGGATACATGCCGGAGAACGATTCCTTCATCGGAAACATGACCGGCGTGCATTTCGTCCGCTACATGGCTGAGCTCGCGGGTCTGCCCGCCGCTGTAGCGCTGGAGCGCGCGCATGAGGCTCTCTTCTACGTAGGCCTCGGCGAGGTGCGATACCGCAAGGTCAACTCCTACTCGCTGGGCATGAAGCAGCTCATCAAGCTGGCTCAGGCGCTGGCGCATGGGCCCAGATTGCTCATTCTCGATGAGCCCACCAACGGCATCGATCCAATCGCGCGCCAGCGCATGATTCAACTGGTCAAGGATATTCGCAAAGAAGGCAGCGTGAGGCTGCTCATCTCCTCGCATTTACTACGCGACATCGATGAGACTTGCGATGAAGTTCTGATCCTCAAAGAAGGCCGCGTTGCCGCTCTCTGCAATATCGAGGCCGAACGTCGTTCCAACCACAGCTTTATGGAGCTGGAAACTGTAGGCGCGACCGAAAAGTTTGTCGGTCAAGCGTTCGCGGACTTGGCTGCGAATGCGCCATGCTTCCCCGGTGGACGCGTCAAGCTCGTTCTTCCAGAAACCATCGAAGTGCGAGATCTCTACGTCATTGCCTCTGAGCAGGGAGTTCAAATCCGCCGTATGAACCAGCGACGCGATTCTCTGGAAGATATTTTCCTAAGAGCCATGGAAAGCCAGGCAGGACGGCCAACTCATGTCAGTGTATAAAAATAACTACCGCGCATACACCGGCCCAGTAACTCCGCTCTGGATGCGAGTGCTGGTGCTGGCGCGCTATGGCTTTGCGGAAGCCTGGTCTTCCAAGATCACCGTTACGCTCTTCACCCTTTCTCTCTTGCCCTTGGTCGTCTTTCTCGTTGGCATCTATCTGGCAAACAATCCGATCGCTCAGTTGCTGATACTCAAGAACTCGCACCGTATGCTTACCGTCGATGCCAGTTTCTTCCTTGGTGTGCTGCAGATACAATCGCTGGATCGCGCTGGTCCTGACAGCGTGGGTTGCCCCTCGGCTCATCAGCTTCGACCTTGCCGATAACGCGCTGCCCATCTTGCTCAGCCACCCTATCTCGCGCTTCGGCTATCTCTTCGGCAAATTCATAGCGATCTTCGCTTCACTCTCCGCGGTCACCTGGGTTCCTTGCCTGCTGCTCTTTGCGTATCAGTGCTACGCATCGCCGCAACCATGGGCAGCGGCAAATCTTTCTATCGCTGCTGGCATGTTCGTGGGAGCAATCATCTGGATAGCATTCCTCTCGATCCTCGGTCTGGCTCTTTCCTCCTGGGTTAAGTGGCGCGTCGTAGCGACTGGCGTCATCTTTGCGGCGGTCTTTGTTCCGGCAGGCGTGGGAGAAATCGTTAGCGCCGTGCTAAGGACCGAGTGGGGCCTGCTGCTCAACATCCCGGTCACGATGTCCGTGCTGTGGCAGCGGCTTCTCGGCGCGCCGGAGTCCATGCGAAGCGCATCCTCGTTGCCTACATCCGCTATTGTGGCCGTTGCTTCTTCTGGCCTGCCTGCTTTGCCTGGCCATGTTGAACGCGCGCATTCGTGCACGAGAGGTGGTGCGAGGATGAGCGAAGCCAATGACCGGATCATCTTCGAAGATGTATCCAAGTTTTACGGCGAGGTTCTCGGCGTCAACCGGATTTCGCTCTCGATTCCACCTGGGATTACGACATTAGTTGGCCCGAACGGCTCAGGCAAGACTACGCTCATGAATCTCATGACAGGATTGGTGCAACCATCCAGCGGGCACATCTCGATCATGGGTTTAACGCCCGGCAGTGCCACTGAATTTTTTAGGAATGTAGGCTATTGCACGCAATTCGACTTCTTTCCTCGCGGACTTAATGGGTGGGAGTTTGTCTTCGATAGCCTCATGTTGCACGGGATGGACGAGGTAGATGCTTTCCGCCTGACAAAGGAAGCTCTTCAACGCGTTCGGCTCGGCGATGCAGCAGGAAGAAAGATTGCGGGCTACAGCAAAGGCATGCGTCAAAAGATTCGACTCGCGCAGGCGATTGCACATCATCCCAGAGTGCTGGTCCTCGATGAGCCCTTAAACGGATTAGACCCTCTGGCTCGCGCGGAATCCATTGCGCTCTTTGAAGAACTGGGGCGGCAAGGGATGCACCTGCTTATCTCCAGCCACATTCTCGATGAGATAGACCGCATCTCCGACCGCGTCGTCCTCATCACTGGCGGATATCTCATAGCGCAGGGAAATATCCACCAAGTAAGGCAGGAGGTGCGCGACAAGCCGATGCAGGTCCTCATTCGTTGCGACCGCCCCGAACTGCTCGCTTCAAGAATGTTTGCCGTCGATCATTGTGTCGAAGCAAGGGTTCACGCTGACGGAAAGGGTGTCTTTCTCCGCACTGGAGACATCGATCAGTTCTACTCCATGCTCAACGGAATCGCGATGGAGGGTCTAGTTAAGATCGAGGCCGTAGCGCCGGCAGATGACGACGCTAACGCCATCTATCAATACCTGATCGGCTCTGAAGGGAGTGCGTCCTGATGCAGCAAACAACACCCAGCATTCGAAAGCGTGTCATGCAACAACCATGGGGACTTTGGTGGATTCAGGCATTGCGTTTGACCCGCATCGAGGTAAGAAGAAATCTCTTCTCGTGGAGAGCCAGCTGGATCTATTTTCTTGCCTTCATTCCAACCCTCATCATCCTGATCCATGCAGCAGTCGGCAGACGCCTCAAATTGTCGATGGGCGATGACACCGAGGTCCTGGCAGGAATCGTTCAGTTCTATTACATCCGCCTGGGCATCTTCTTTGGCTGCCTCGGCATTTTTTCCAGGCTGATCCGCGGCGAGATGATTGAGCGGAGTCTGCACTTCTACTTTCTGTCTCCGGTGCGGCGGGAGGTGATCCTGCTGGCTAAGTTTGTAGCCGGGTCCATCAGTGCATTGCTTCTATTCGGCTCCGCTATCCTTGCAGACTTTGCACTGATGTATGCCTCATTCGGCGCAGCTGGGCGGGATTACATCTTCAACGGTCCTGGTCTTGGACAGCTGGAAGCTTATCTTTTGATCACCGTGCTCGCCTGTCTCGGATACGGTGCAATATTTCTTCTCCTAAGTTTGATCTTCAAAAACCCGACCCCAGCAGCAATGATTTTTATGGGCTGGGAGATAATCAATCCCATTGCGCCATCGTTGCTCCAGAAGATCAGCGTCGCCTCCTACCTGCGCCATCTGATGCCGCTCAACGTACCTGCGGAAGGGATTTTCGCACTGCTGACAGTGCAGACAGAAGCCGAATCCGCGTTAACCGCAACCCTCGGGCTGCTGTTGCTGATCGCATTTGTGCTTGTCTACTCTTGCTATCGCATTCGCGCACTCGAAATTCGATATACGACCGAATGAGTTGCTGGTCATTCGGCAACCTGCCGAGATGACGTGGATCGGCCCAATGAGCGCATTGACCTGCAAGCAACAGTTGATCCGCGAGTTTCCACCCAGCTTTCCCATCATCTAAGTCTTCGACCTGATCAAGTGATGGCTGTCACATATTGTGGCTGGAGACGTGGGGACGGACATGATCGGTCGGCGAGTGAAAAGGTGCCAGAGCAAGACGCCCTGTCTCCGTCAAGTGCTCACAACGGTAGATGGCGAAGCCTTCGCGACTGTCGAGCCATGCATAGTAGAAGAGACCAAGGATGCGTTTCTGCGCGATATAGGACCGGAAGTTGGACCGCGTTTCATTGACCAGAGTGATTTGATTGGTCTCACGGGGAGGACAGGATGCATCGTGATTGGGGATGCCCCATTCGGTAATCCAGCAGGGTCTGCCTCCGGAGCTGCCTTGCGGCCTGCACTCTGCCAGGACATATTTCTGCAATCGTTCCCGGCGTCCCGCCGCGGCGCCCGAATTTCCTGGGTTGTCGGTTGAGGGGTAGGTATGAACGCCGTAAGCATTCACGAGATCATCCAGACCGTGAGCGCGCATGAAGTCGAGTGTCGCGGATGCGCTAACCGCGTCCAGCCGTGATGTGCGGTGAACCTCCGGGGCTTCGTTGAACACCAGGCCAGCACTGACGATCGCTGCATGTTGGTTGAGTTTTGATCGGGAGCGAACGTCCTTAATGACTGCCAACAACTTGAGATATTGCAGATAGCCCCTGGCCACCTGCTGTGCCTCGGGGTCGTGAGATAAATCTCCAAGATTGAACTCTCGGGACCGGGAAGGGTTTTCGGCGGGGAGGCTGAAATCCGCATTGAACATGGGGGAGTTGATTTCGTTTTCCAGCTCGAAGCCGACAAGGGTGATGCCTGCGGCGTCCAGCTTGGCGAGCAGCGGCTCGAAGTATTTTCGGAATTGATCGGGGTCGGCGGCGGAGAGAGCAGGTCCGCCCCACACGTTAAACGCGTTGGGATACGGCCGGCTCGGTGCGCCCGTCCGGTATTGCAACTGAACCAGCCACAGGATGGAGATGCCCTGCGCCTGCGCTCGGCGGGCAAAATCGACTCCTTTGTCATCTGGGGTGATGCCTGTCCGGATGAAATGAACTCCGGCGGCGTGCAACTCAGCGAGGATGGCGTTCTGCTGCTCGATACTCTGTGAGCCCATGGAAGCATTTACGCCAGCGACAACATTCACCTTTCCCTGCGCACCCATCGGCTCGGATGAAAGTACGAAGAACGTGAGCATTCCGAAAATCGAGCAGATCCCGCTTCGCTTCATTTCGTCCATTCCTCTCGTCCATGTAATTAGAAGAAATGCTCTATTGCCAGCAAACCAATGCACTCACCTCGAACCGCTTGCCGTGCAGCTATAAAGCGAAGCTCCTCCACATCGAGTTCTCGATCTCGATGTCTCGAAAGAGGATTCCAATTGAGTTGGGAGGTTGTCGGTTACCTGAGGAGAGCGCTTTCGGAGTGTTGGAGCAGTATCTATAGCGCCCGATGCGGCGGATGCCTCTCTCCCTTCATTCTGGCTAAGGTTCCTTCTCACATCCTGATCAAGGTTGGGATCGTCTTTGGATGGCGCTTCTTGTGGTAAATGACGGCGGTGTCTACAGTCCAGTCGACTCCTGCAATCGGGCGTGTTGTTAAGTCTTCGCCAAGGAGCGTTCCTTCGCGAATCAGTGTGACTCCATGTCCATCCCTCACCAATGCTTGCATCTCGAACGGATGCGAGGCATGGGAGTACTCTCCGATCTTGACCCCGGCATCCGCCAGAAGCTCGAGGAGTCTCTCGTGAGCATCTGGGTGACGTTTTGGATGGTAGAGAACGGCGAGATTGTCTTGCAAGTCCGCAGCCTGCAAAGCGGCCTTCTTTGCCAGAGGGTCGTCACGCCGTAGGCACACGACGAGCCGGTTACGGCACAGCTCTTCGATATGCAAATCCGGGTGTCGGAGCGGCAGAGTCACGACTGCGGCATCAACGGCCCCACTGATGGTCTCTTCGGCGAGCTGCGCTGTATCCCCATGCGTGGGACGGATCGAACACACGGGCAGGATTTCTTTGTGTGTGGCACATAAGCTGCGAAACAAGTCCGGATCGACTAACGGGGCGCACCCAAAGCGCAGGGTGCGAATCTCGCCTCGGTCAATCGCGACGAGAGCCTCGATCACTTCGTCGCGTGTGTCCAACAGCATGCGAGCCAGAGAGATGAATGCGATTCCGGCTTCGGTCGGACGAATACGTCCATTCTTCGTCTTCCGAAAGAGTCGAACGGACGCGTGATCCTGAAATTGCTTGGCCTGAACTGTGAGGTTGGGCTGAGAGGTATGTAATTCTTCCGCGGCAACGCGAAACCCCTTTCTTTCGAGGACAGTGAGGAGATACCGAAAGTGTCGGAGTTCAGCCCAATCATACATAGCGCACTGCTCGACAAGATAAGTGAAATCAATGCGTTAATCGGAGGGCAAAAAGGCCAGAGAATCACTGAACCGCCCTGTGGAAATCTTGGCATGCAACAGGTGTATGCGCAACCAAGTTAGTCAGTTTTGGCCAAATTTACGCGCAGTAATTTAAGCCCATATGGTCATCATTTGCCTCGGCCGATAAATGGTAGTTATCACCCGATAATCAAAACCTATTGGACACAGACAGGCTTCCAAGTCACGCTTTATGAGAGACACGGGCAATTTCCGCTTCTGCGGCTGCCAGGTACTCGAGCCCGGACGGATCGGCGATGAACGGACGCAGAAGATACAGAAGGTTGGTTACGGCTTCGAGAGGATTGTTAACCTCGTGAGCAATGGTCGATGCCATTCGGCCCGCGGCAGCTATCTTCTCGGCCTGGAGGAGTGATTCCTCAATCCTCTTCCGGCCGGAAATATCCCGCAGGATTTTGGAAGCGCCGATCACCTTGCCGTTTTCATCTTTAACCGGAGATACGCTTAGAAAGACATTGATCCTGCGGCCTGCTGGACAAAGGTCGCGTTGATATCTCGTCATATCGATCGGATTCAGAGGAATCAGTCGGCGACGGGATCATCGCAGCAAGGATTTCAGACCGTCACCAGCTCTTGAAAGCCACGATTCCTGATGTCGAAGGCTTGAAATCGGTGATAGTGATTTTGACCACGGCCTGAAAATTTTTGCCAGACCAATCTTTTGGAAGCTTGTCTGTAATGAGGTGAATATTGGTGGGGCTACAAATCAGTTCAGCAGCAGCCAGAGTTCCACCACTTCCGGTCCCGGCTATCGCAATAAACGGGGCGTCTCCGTCCCGGCGAACAATCCGCGTGATGATCGCGTAGTCAGTGGTACCTGCCGCGTCCTTAACCTTGTCGATCAGCCATTTGCGATTGGGATCTTGTGTGTCGATGATCTCGTCCCCGCCACGCATCACGAATTCCAACTGCTTCGTTAACTCCAGAGTCAAAGGGTTGTTGAAGCCTCCCACCAAGACCGATGGATTCTCTCGCAGCTCAGCAAAGGATACGTCGTCCGGGAAACGCTCCTGATAGGACATGCCTTCCCGGGTAAGAGTAGACACGACACGCGAGACAGCAGCGACATCGCCCAAAGCGACGAAACTGTTGTAAGCGGGAAATAAATCATCCGCTGACAATGTCTCACCCTTCTGAAGTGGGACATAGAAATCCTGGCCAGCATTTTTTAAATCATGCTGTTCTGCATACCGATTGAGGTATTCGAATTTGAATCGGTAAACAGCATTGCTGCCAATCGAGATGATCACGGGCTTCCGATTGTTTTTCCATGGAGCCCAAAACGCTCGAAATGCCTTCTCGGGAGAGTTAGCGTGAACTGCTACGAAAGTGCCAACAATGGCTAGAACCAGGAGGGTCACTGCCAGGGAAATTAGCCGTCTTGAACGGACAAACACGGATGTCGCCGGGGGCAGGCTATTTGGACGAGCCTCCGTTTGATGGAGCGAGTGTACCGTCGACGCGCCGATGGTAAGCGCCTCTATAAGAGGTTCCGGGTCGTGCTTCTCATCGCTGAGCTTTGGCTCCGTTCTCAAGTGAAAGGTTGCCCGGTACCCTCCCGAGGGAATCTCAATTTGGATTCTCTGCTGATCCTGAGCAGTCAGGTAATACTGTGCCAACCTTTTCCTGACCTCGGATACGCGCAATCTCACTACCGGATCTTCGCTGGTCTCATAGTCCGGAGGCCGACCGAACAATTCCGCTCCGATCACTCGTTCTCGTAGCAGGTTCTCTTCACCCGAGAGGGTGTGGTCCACGATGTAGCGGAGAAGGGTGCTGCACTGGTTCGAGTTCCGGAATGGACGGCTCGACAAAACCTTGCTCAGTTCAAGAGATATGTCCTCTTTTCCTATCTCACCATCGAAAAGGTGGATCTCATCCTGAGCATTCATCCAGTACGACTCCATTTACAGGCTAGAAAGGCAGTATAGTACAGGCCGGATAACACTTACAAGTCATTTGTAATCAACAGTTGCGATGTACTGAACCGTACTGCACATTGAAGAGCGTTTGCGGAAGAGCGTTTGATTGCGCGCTGTAGAACCTCAGAGGAAGCCGGGATGCGCTGGGATCAAAGCCTCGAGAGTTTTGCCTGAGTGCAGTCCATTTGAGGAGACCACAGTGAGCAAGAGTTCCATGAGGAAACGCTTTCACCAAAAAAGACTTTTGGCCGGCATATTCGGCAGCTTCCTGCTTATCCCGTCAACAGGGGCTGTGCTTTGCCCCGCCGCTTTTTCGCAGGTCATCACCGGCTCATTCTCGGGAACAGTGACAGACAGCTCCGGAGCCGTGATTCCGGGAGCTCGAATCGTTCTGAAAAATACGCTGAGCGGAGACACTCGGGCCATTACGGCCAATAGCGCGGGCTCCTTTACCTTTGCCGGGGTGAACTCTGGTGACTATAACCTGACCGTTTCAGCCCCCAATTTCGCTACCTTTACTGAATCAGGAATTCATCTCGACCCTGGCGACAGCAGAACGTTCCCCTCTTTAATGTTGAAACCAGGTAATACGAGCGAGACCGTCACAGTAAATGCCGACAACAATGACATCCCTCTGGACTCTGGTGAGCGCAGCGACCTGATCACCTCTGAGGAGATTAAGCACCTGTCGGTGGAGGGGCGAGACGTGACCGAACTCTTCAAGATTCTGCCCGGCTTCGCGATTGCGAACCAAGGCGTCAGCAATGCGGCTTACGATCCCTCTCAGGTAACAGTAAACGGCGCTCTCGGCAACTACTCGGCTAATGGAAATCCAGTTTCCGGAATTTACCTACTAGTGGATGGCGCGGACATCACGGATGCCGGTAACTATGGGGCCGCCCTCCAGAACGTGAACTATGACCAGGTCTCAGAGGTCAAGGTCCAGGTGTCGAATTTTGGTGCGGAAGTGGCCAATGGTCCGGTGGTGGTGGCGGCGGTGACCAAGGCGGGCGGTGAACACTTCCACGGCGAACTCTACACTTTTGCCAGGGCTCCGCAGCTCGATTCTGCGGACGCGTTAGGCAAGGCAACGAATCAGCCGAAGTCTCCGGACCGTGAGGTCTACCCGGGCGGCAACGTGGGCGGGCCAATCTTAATTCCAGGAACCAGTTTCAATCACAATCACAAGCTCACGTTTTTTGCCGGTGGTGAGGACTACGCCCAGCGCAGCATCTACGCCTATGGCAATGCGGCGGGCGCTCTGGTTCACGCTTTGGTCCCGACTCAGAACATGCGTAACGGAAACTTCAGCGCAGCCGAATTACAGAATTACCTCGGTCCGACGCTCTATGGTACGGGCGCATACCAAAATATCGATACTGTGCCGACGTTCGCCAAGGATGGCTCTGCCATTACAAATGGTCAGATTCCAACTTCCTATGCTGACCCGGGATTTGCCGCGATCTTCAAGAACATGCCCCTCCCGAATAACACTCCCACTGCGGCAAATCCTTACAATTGGCAGTCGACCAACTTTGTCAATAATGATCTGTGGGAAGCTGTCGGACGAGTAGACATTGCAATTTCTGAAAAGAATCATCTTTTCGGGCGCTACACCGTAGAACGCGGAAATTCCGGTGTGCCGGGTGTGCCCTATTACAACCAGGGAGAGCTCAACACGCCCGGCGGGGGATTGAGCACAGCCAATTCAGAGAGCGCGGCCGCAAACCTGACAACAGTTTTCTCGTCGACGGCTACCAATCAGCTCTTCGGAAGCCTTGCCTATCTCAACGCCGGTTTCACGAGCGCAAATCCTGCCACATTGACCGCCTATCCTTATCAAGGTGCGTACGCCAACGGCCGGCACCCTCTTCCGGAGCTTGGCAACTATTACGATCAAAGTGGTCTGCCTCGCCAACTCACGCCAGACTATTCTCTTTCACCGATTTTCTCGAAGAAGTTCACGCCACAGGGAGGCGATAACTTCACCAAAGTATGGGGCAAACACACAGCGGTCTTCGGTGTCTTCGTCGAACGGTTGATTGCTAATGGACGTATCCCATTCGCATCTACGAATGGATCTCTTAGCCAGTACTATCTTCCCGGCGCTGGATCAACGATTACGGATGTGGACGGCACCACCGCTACCATGTCTGGAAATTGGGTTGCGAACAACTACCAGGGCTATGTAAGCGGATACTCCCAGCAGAACATCCTGCCCGCTGACAATCTGTACTTTTGGAATAACGCGTTCTTTGCAACGGACTCATGGCATATAAAGCCGCGTCTGACGGTGAACTATGGGCTTCGTGTCCATCACCTCGGACTTTGGAATGACTCGTATGGAAAGGGAATCGCGATCTTCGATCCTTCGCTGATCACCAGCGCGTCTTCTGTCTCTCCCTTCCCGGGTTTCGTTTGGCATGCCTATGACTCCAGCATCCCTCTCTCCGGCAGCCATTCTGAGCCCTTCTTCGTCGAGCCGCGCTTTGGCGCTGCCTGGGATGTGCACGGTAACGGCACAACCGTGCTTCGCGGCGGCTGGGGTGAATACCGGGCCCACGACTCTCAAAGCTCTGCCGGAAATGCAGTGCAGGAAAGCCAATTCGTCAATAGTGTTAATTATGGCGGCGGAGGCCTTTCGCTTAAAGCCGTAAGCAATCTCAATGTGAATCCCAGCGCCACGCCGGCAAGCACAAACACCATCGGGCTGACGAGCACACCGAACGTCTTCTACGGACTAACGAAGGGAGACCGTGAACAACCCCTCACAGATACTTATAGCCTCACACTTAACCAGCAACTTCCCTTGAAGATGAATATGCTTATCGGGTATGTAGGAAATAACAGCCGATTCTTGTTCAACGATGGCAGCAATCAGACTGTTGCCCTCGACAATGTGAACGCGATTCCGATTGGCGGGCTCTACAAGCCGAACCCGATTACGGGCCAGGTCCTCACGCCGACCGGAACCGGGACAAACGCAACGACCGCCAACGCAACGACCACTCAGGTGAATCAGTATCGGCCACTGAACACTGCCCTGGTTCAATACGGCGGCATAGACGTGCCAAACCACGTGTTGTTCGCCAACTATAACGGGCTGCAACTAGGCTTGTCGCGACAGACCGGACATATTCTCTTCAACCTCAACTACACCTGGAGCCATGCGCTGGGAATCCGTGGAGCCGATAACGCCGGAGACCCTGCCGACCCCTTCAACGTCTGGAATAATTATGGCCCTGAAGAGTTTGATCGCCGGCATATCTTCAATGCGTCGTACACCGTTATTGTTGGAAATCCCCTTCATAACCGGATACTAGGCGGATTCACGAACGGCTGGGAGGTATCCGGCATCACTACCGTCCAAAGCGGTCCGGATATTCCAACGACAACTTCTAATCCGGGATTCGCGGCCTCCGGGAACATCGGACAGCAGAATCTGCCAGATGGAACTGCAAACCCAAACTACATCACGATCAGCAACTCGGTGTATCTAGGAACTCCGGACGTCAGCCTGCAGCCGGCTCTGGTTTGCAACCCGGCTGAAGGACTAGCCAGTCACCAATTTATAAACGGCAATTGCTTTCGTACCCCGAATTTCCTGCAAAACGGGCCATACCGCTACCCTCACTTGGGAGGTCCCGCCTACATCGACAATGACTTGAGTGCTCAGAAGTCCTTCAAGATCGAGCGCGAGCAGACGATCCAGTTCCGGGCTGCGGCATTCAATTTCCTGAATCTTCCATTGACGACCTTCAGTGGAGATTTCGCGAACGAATACCAGCTGAATCTCACCAACACAAGCGGCACCACCTTCAATCAGGGAACCGCCGATCCAACACTCGGCTTCGGATTCGCCCCTTACAAAATTGGCCGCCGCATCCTGGAAGTTTCGGCCAGGTACACCTTCTAGCTTTTGCCCCTGGCGCGGCGTGGTCCTGGACCATCGCCGCGCTTCTTTTAACAGCGTTTAAGTCAAAGAATGGTGTCGATGAGTCGGCTTCGGATATTTTCAACGATGCCGGGTTTCGATTGCGCTAATGAATTCCTCCAGACGGGACCACTATTAGTGCCAAAATCGCGAATACGAATGCTAGGTTGTTTTCTGTTTTCTTCTGTCGCTTTAGCCACCCATGCTGTTGCTCACTCGCAGCAAGTTCAGCCTCGCCGAATCGTAGCGGATCTGGAAAAACGCGGCGCGCCTGTGGACAATTTTTTCGACTTGTCCGTGGGCTCTGATTACCCGGGCACCCTGATACGCGCTGATAGCCAGTCCCAGTTGAAGCTGGTGGTAGACGAGCTGGGTTTCCGCTATCTTCGCTTTCACGCAATTTTTCATGATGTCCTGGGAACCGTTCGCGTCGAGAACGGCGAGACGACCTACGACTGGACGAAGGTCGATCAACTCTATGACGAGCTTCTTGCCATGCACATTCGACCTTTCGTCGAGCTCGGCTTCACGCCGAATGCGCTCGCGACATCAACCAACAGCATCTTTTACTGGAAAGGAAATACCTCGCATCCGAATCCCGCCGGGTGGCACGATCTTGTGTCGGCCTTTATTCACCATCTGGAAGGAAGATATGGACAGAACGAGGTTCGGTCATGGTTCTTCGAAGTCTGGAACGAGCCCAATCTTTCTGGATTTTGGGAAGGCGCCGATCAGCAGGCATACTTCGCGCTGTATGACCTTACCTCAAACACCATCAAGAGTATCGATCCGGCGCTTCGCGTGGGCGGTCCAGCCACGGCTGGAGCGGGCTGGGTGCCGGAGTTTCTGGCGCATGTGAAGCAGAGCGGCTCCGCTGTAGACTTCGTTTCAACACATACATATGGAGTGGACGGTGGCTTTCTCGACGAAGCCGGAAACAGCGACACGAAGCTTTCACCGTCGTCGGACGCGATTGTCGGCGATGTCCGCCGCGTTCGGCAGCAGGTAACAGCCTCAGCATTTCCGAATCTGCCTGTGTACTTCACGGAGTGGAGCACAAGCTACACGCCGCGCGACGCCGTCCATGACTCTTACGTGAGTGCTCCATATATTTTGAGCAAGTTGAAAGCCTGCACAGGTCTGGTGCAAGGGATGAGCTACTGGACGTACTCCGATCTCTTTGAGGAACCCGGGCCGCCGACCGCCGCGTTTCAAGGCGGGTTCGGCCTGCTGAACCGCGATGGAATCCGTAAGCCAGCCTTTTTCGCGTATAAATACCTCCATGCATTGCAAGGGAACGCGGTTCCTTCCGATGATCCACAGGCTATCCTGTCCGCAAGCGGCGCGGACTTCGAGGCGCTTGTGTGGGATTTCGAGCAGCCAGCACAAGAGGTAAGCAACCGCCCTTTTTACACGAAGTTATTTCCTTCAGCGCCTGCGGCACCGGTTGAGCTGAAGGTCCTCCACTTGGCGCTGAACGAGAAGTATCAGCTGCTGGTGCATAGGACCGGGTATCAGGCGAATGACGCCGATTCGGCATATATCGCCATGGGCGCACCGAAGGACCTGACCGTCGCACAGATCGCAAAGTTGAACCAGCTCACGAAGGATCTGCCCGAAGAAAAAAAGATCGTGCGCAGTGATAATGAGGGAGAACTCACAGTCACCGTCCCGATGCGCAGAAATGACATTGTCCTGATCTCACTGCATGCCATATCACAAAATGACGAGTAGCATTCACCGAATAATAGGGAGCATCACGAATTCTGCTGAGGCGCAGAGCTTCAGCTCCTTAGTTGCCTTACTATACCGAGGGCCTTCGCGAATCGCATGAAATTCTTTCTCGTATCGTATCGTCGCTCTTTGTTTGGTTTAGCTGCTGTCGTGACGGTGATGTCATCCGCTTCCGGATGCTTCGCGCAAACCGCGATAATCCGAACAGATCGCGGGGAGGCAACAGTTCTGGTTGAACCCTACGCCCCGAACATCGTGCGTGTGAGTTTGAGTCTGCGTAAGAGCGATGCGCTCGCCGCGCCCGGATACGGAATCGTCGCGCAGCCCACAACCGCAGGCTGGACCGTGACCTCCGGAGAGCAGGGTGACGTGCTGAAGTCCGAAGCGTTGACCGTGACCATCGCTCCCCAGCCGAAGGGGAGGGGACCTCTCCCGGAGACTGCGAAGTTCTTCTCCGGATCGACCGGATATGTCGGCCTGAACATCACCACGGCCGACGGCATGCCTCTGCTGCGCATGAACGGATGGCAGATGGCTGTCCCCAATCACAAAGATGGTACTTACGATATCGAATATGACCGTCGTCCCACCGATCCTCCATTCTTTACCGTCGGTGCCAGCTTTGCGGCTGCAGACGATGAGCATGATTACGGATTAGGGCAAAATCAACAGGGTTTTCTCGATCGCAGGGGGCACGTGATTGAGTGCGCGCATGACTACGACGCGCCCTCCGGACAGAGCGTTTGCGTTCCGTTTCTCGTCACGAACAAAGGCTATGGACTGATTTGGGATAATCCGTCGAAGACCACCGTTTCTTTGGGATTCAATAATCAGAACACCTTCAAGAGTCAAGTCGGCCAGAGCGTCAGCTTCTTCGTGATTGCTGGAGACTACGACGCAATCTATCGCGGCTATCGTCTCTTGACGGGGGATGTGCCCATGCTGCCTAAGAGCGCATACGGCTATATCCAGTGCAAGCAGAGGTATAAGACTCAGGCTGAGCTGATGGAGGTGGCGAAGGGCTACCGCGATCGCAAGCTGCCGATCGACGATCTGGTAATCGACTGGTTCACCTATACAAAGATGGGCCAGATGGACATGGACCCCGAAGCATGGCCCGATCCAGTCGACATGCTAAGGCAGCTGCATGCGATGAACTATCACGTGATGATCAGCGTGTGGCCGCGCTTCACGCCGGGCAGCCGCTACTTCGACATGATCCAGAAGAATGGATGGTTTGAGCATCTGGCTGACGGTACACCGACGAACGGTTTGCCCTATGACAAGGCAGGTTCTGATATCGACACCACCAATCCCGATGCAGCCAAATGGTACTGGGACGTCATAAAGGAAAATTACGTCGACAAGGGTTTCGATGCCTTCTGGGCCGACGAGACAGAGCCGGATATTCCGCCCAACGGCTCTTACTTCAAGGTTGGTCCAGGTACGCAGTTCTTCAACGTGTATCCGCTCTTTCACACCGCCGCCTTTTATAACGGCATGCGCGCGGACATGAAAGAACGCGCGCTCATCCTCGCGCGCGACAGCTACCTGGGCGCGCAGCATAACGGGACGATCTTCTGGTCATCCGATATCAGTCCAAACTGGGACACGCTGAAACGCCAGGTGCCGACCGGCGTCAACTTCGCCGCTTCCGGCATGCCCTACTGGTCGACTGACATTGGAGGCTGGCAAGGCCTTCCGTATACCCACAGACCAGAGCATCCTCCATTGCTCGACCCCAGCGACGCACGCGACAACGTAGGCCGCTACGACGACTATCCGGAGCTGTACACGCGATGGTTTGAGTACGGCGCATTTCAGCCGAACTTCCGCACGCACGGTACTCGCAATCACAATGAAGTGTGGAGCTACGGTAGACAGGCCGAGCCCATTCTTGAAAAGTATCTTCGGCTCCGTTATCAGCTGATGCCGTATATCTATTCGTTGGGATGGAACACGCACGAGACCGGCGCGCCCTTCATGCGCGGTCTCTTCCTCGATTTTCCGGAAGATCCCAAGGTCGCCGACATCGGCGACGAATATATGTTCGGACCGGCACTTTTGGTGGCCCCGGTAACGGAGCAGGGAGCGACCACGCGCTCTGTCTATCTGCCGGCAGGTTCCGATTGGTATGACTTTTGGACCAACGAGCGAATCCACGGAGGACAGCGGCTCACTGTGCGGGCGCCTATCGACACAATTCCTCTCTTCGTGCGAGCAGGTTCGATCATCCCGCTAGGGGCTTCGGTCCAGAGTACCAACGAAAAGCAGGCTATCGAGAAGGTGCGCATCTATCCAGGTGCGAATGCGCATTTCACGCTCTATTCAGACGATGGCATCACTTACGCTTACGAGCGGGGCCAGCACGACATCACAGAACTGGATTGGAACGACGCCTCGCATAAACTTTCTCACAAGGGCGCCGCCGCGTGGACTGTATCAGATTCGACGATTCTGGATGTCGTGAGACCTCAATGAATGCTCACCTCGATCATCGTGGAATCGTAGCTTCTAGTCAGGGCGTGGCGACAATGTCGTTGCTCCCGCCATACTGATCAAGAACGGCACGAACGCTTCAATATCTGAATAATTGGAGAGGCGAATTCGAACCTACGCGCAGCAGCCCTCCAGCAAAGAAGGCAGAATCACTCGCCACCATTTCGTCCGGAGCATTTCTGCGACATCCATTGCCGGGCCATCTGAACTGCACGGTCTCAAGAGGTGCGTGCGCATCAGATGACCGCTCGGAGCGCGACCGCCACACTGTCACGAGCAAGCTGGATGGCGCTTGCAACCGTATCGCCGGCAGACTTTACGTGCATGAGAGCTGATTTTCGCCGCGTTCCACTGTGTTCGACAGCGACGGCCTCGATCCCACCGCCGAAAATTGTGTGGCCTTCTTCCAGACGGTCGAGCGCGGAGCTTAGCTCCGCAGCCACAGCTTCGGCATCGTCGGCGAAGACGATTATTTCAAGATTGATCTTTTTGTAGGTCATCTAGAGATCTCCTACCCACAATCCTATGCCTATATGACATATCGGTGCCGTTCAACCAGAACAACAGGCTCCTCCACATCAGAACATCCTCTTCGATCTGGGGCTGCTCCCGTTATCGCGAGAGCCAGATCGAGATGTTGAATGGTGAAGGTGTATCGTTCACCGACACGATGTGTGGTCCCCACATTGCCGTGGCATCTGCGGTGTGGACTATGGCAGAGTACTGTGTGATCCCAACGTTGCCATCTACCACTGACGTGTCAAACGATTTGCTATGGAGCGGTGAAGCATTTCACGCCGAAAAAGATCGCTGGAGTCAGTACAGCGCTCCAACGAATTTTGACCTAGAAGCCATAGAAAATGCGCCCTGGCTTTAAGGTTTTCTAGAACGGTAGTTTCAAATGAGCCGCTCGCGATGCCCAGAAAATCAAAGAAAATGTCGTAGCCGTGCTGCGTCACGGCTTGGAAAATCGCCTGCGCCCAGGCGACGGTAGCTAATGAAAACTGTCTTTTCGACCTGAAGTGGCATAGGAAACCCAGCTTGCGGGACGAGCTGAGTGAGCCAGCTAGCCATGAAGGCCAACAACGGGAGATGGATGAAAAGACCTGTGCGCTTCCCTCGATATGCTTCTAGAATGCGTAACTGTGCATGAACGTAAATAGTGAGGGGACTAAAAATGGCAGAGGAGACGATAGTCGAGAAGGCTGGTTTCGCGGTTGGGATAGGATTGGCGGCGGAGGATGCGGCAGGCGTCGTCAAGACGGCATTTGATTCGGCGGTGACCGCTGTCACCTCGGTGTTGAAAAAGGCCCAGGCCAAGAAAGTAATGAAGAAAGTGGCCAAGAAGGCCGCGCCAAAGAAGACTGTTGAGAAGGTGCCTGCGAAGAAGAGAGCTAAAAAGGCCGTGACGAAGAAGACCGCCAAGAACGTACCTGCCAAGAAGGCCGCTGGCAAGAAAGCTCCGGCCAAGACAGCCACGAAGAAAGCTGTTGAGAAGGCGGTCCCTAAAAAGGCTATTAAGAAATCGGTGAAGAAAGCTGCAAAGAAGGCGGCCAGACTGCGGAGGTGAACGGGGCAGCGGCCTAAGGGGACCACAGCTTCCATGCGACGGGTTTGAGAGAGTTCAGGAAATACATGGGATGTACAGGAATTCCTTTCTTGGAAAGCTGGAGTTCGGAGTGGGGCGTCGGTGCCACTTTAGTGCCACTTTGTACCGTTATTCAGTTCAATTGAGTGCAGTTGTATGCACTTCTTAAATGAGATGTAAGTCTTTCATAAAAAGCTATTTATGCGAGGTCGAGCAGGGCCGTGCAATCCCGTGCCAGGGGATGAAAATAGGTTTCCTAAACCGCAGGTCGGAAGTTCGAATCTTCCCAGGGTCACCACACACAATTGAGATTGTATGATTTACCGGAATATCGGCCACTCATCGCCAGTAGCCCTTTTACTTTAGTGGCGGTTCAATGATTGAGTGGCCGCTTCTGCAATTCCATCAGGGCTTGGAATTATCCTGACAGCTGTCGGCAGCATGGAGCGTGCCTTTTCCTCGGAAAAAGGGTTCGGGTCCGACACCGCCCTTCTAAAAAATAAGCCCCCGGCGCCAACCGGAGGCTAAGACATTTAAGGAGTGTAACTCCTAAGATAGACGGCGCAGCCCTCGAATTAGCTCGCCTCAATTAACCCGCCTGGATATGCGGCTTTGGGAATCCACTGAACCTGATCCGCCGAACTTGGACCGCCGGTCATTGCCCGCCTCTCCGTGCGTCGATCTCCCGATTGTTCAGTTCAGACGCGATGGCCCGCAGGGTTACCCGATGCTTTGTTCACGGATCACCGTGGATAGCCGGTCCAATCAGCAAACATAAAAGGTGAGTGATTCAAACACTCACCTTTTGTCGAGCCTTGCTCAATCGTGGGATCAGGGTGTGATGGTAACTGTTCCCTGCTCAAATTCGAGATTGTAGTTTGGAGCCGACAGCGTTCCCTGAACAATGCCAAGCGGATATGTCCCTGCCGGAGATCCTTGTTTTGCAGGAGTGGAAATGGCCGCTGATCCCGTCACCGCTGTAGCCGCTGTATCGCCGTTCACAAATCCGGTGAAAGAGTAGGTCGGCGCAGGAATCGGCTGATCGAAAGCGTATGTTGCGCTGTTTGCTTTCACCAGCAGCATGGGTTTGGTTGCGTTCAGGCTGAAGCTGGCCGCCGTGCCCACTCCAGTTACGCTCGCAAGTGCGGTCAGAGTTCCCGTAGTAGTTGGATACGCACGCACCGTCGCTTGCCCGGATGCATTTGTAACCGTCGTTGTGCTTGAAAAGCGGAGACCGGTTCCGCTGAATGAGACAGTGGCTCCCGGCACAGGGTTTCCGTGCGCATCTGTCACTAAAGCCACCAGCGGCTCGGTAAATTCCAGTCCGTAAGGTGTCGACTGTCCCGAGCCGGCGACCACCGCAATATTTGCGGGCACGGTCGAGACGATTTCCTGCAAGACCGCACTGGTGCTCCCCAGGTAGATACCCGTGGTCGAAAAGGACGCCACGACGTTGTGCACGCCTGGGGTAAGAGCTGCAGTCGAAAAGACGGTGCGCCCGGTGCTATCGGGGGTCAGGCAAAACGGCCCCTGACCGTCGAAGGTGTAGCAGAGTTCATAGCCATCGGCTAGGTTCGGAATTGGTGTCACCTGCGCAATAAGAAGAACCTGTCCTCCCACCTCTACCGGGTTCGCAGTTGTACGAAGGGATACAGTTGTGGGAATGGCCTGCACTGCCGAACCGCTGAGGCCGATGGTCTGGGTCGCGTAATGCGCGCTTAGGCTGTTGTCCGTCAACACCAGCGATCCGGCGATCGTGCCAGGCATCTGTGGAAGGAAGTCCACAACCAGGGTGCAGCTCGCATTAGCGGCCAGCGTTCCCGGCGAAGAGGATGAGCCGACCTCCGGACAAGTCGTTGTGCTGTCCAGGGTAAAGTTGTCTGAGATGCTGGGGTTTTGTCCGGTGGATGGAACCGGCAAGCTGAGTGCTGCGTTTCCGATGTTCTTGAGTGTCACTGTCTGGGAGCTGTCACTGCTCTCCTCGCCTAAGATAATCTGCGCAAAGCTCAGGCTCGGCGGATCGGCAACATCCAGTTCCGCCACCGATCCTGTGGGTGTGTATAAGTTTCCATTTCCGTCTAGGGCCAATGCAACGGGGGAGAAAATCTCCCGGGTCAGTGTAGTGATGCAGCTGGCGGAGGCACAGCCGGGGGGCATCACCGATAGGCCGTAAGTTACATCACCGATATAGACGTTGCCGTTCCCGTCGACCGCCACGCTTGAGGGAGCGAAGAAACCAACACCCGGACCGGAGTAATCACTACCCAGCGTGGTGACACAACTCGAGGAAGTGCAGCCGGGGGGCATCTCCTTTACTGCAAAGCTCTCGGTATCGGCGACATAGACGTTGCCATTTACGTCTACCGCCACACCTTCAGGAACGTCGAAGCCGCCGCCTAGCGTAGTAACGCAATCGGAGGAGGTACAGCCGGGAGGCATCTCCCTAATCCCATAAAACTCGGCGACATAGACATTGCCGCTCCCGTCCACCGCTACAGCTCCAGGAAGGAGGAAGCCGCCACCCAGCGTAGTGACGCAAGACGCAGAGGCACAACCCGGTGGCATCTCCTTCACCGCTTCGTTCAAGGGATCGGCGACATAAAGATTGCCGCTGCCGTCCACTGCCAGGCCCTTGGGTTGGTTGAAACCGCCGCCCAGCGTGGTGACGCAACTCGAGGAAGTGCAGGCGGGAGGCATCTCCTCGACCGTACCCTTGGCGAAAACGGAAAAATATATGTTGCCGGCACCATCGATCGCCACACCATCAGAGTTGGAGGAACCTGGCCCCAGCGTGCGCAGCTGACCCGGTAGAAAGGCCAACTGCGGTCCAGCGCCCGTGCCGTAGACGTAGGCGTTTGCGATGACCGTGCCCGAGTCGTTGCGCAGTTCGACTCCGCCATAGCGGTTCGTCGCGTAGGCAGGCGTAAAGGTCACATCCACAGTGCAGGTGTCACCCGCGTTATATGTATGGCTTGTTCCATTGGTGGAGCAGCTGCCTGTGCCGGCGTCAGCGAAGTCGAGTCCTTTAGCACCCTGGGTGAGCACGGCCGGCGCGCCGATGGTACCGGCGGAACTGAAGGTGAAGGTCAGTGTGATCGCGGTGCTGGGAGTTCCCACCGGGACCGTATGGAAATTCACGCCATGCGTCATAACCTCCTTCACCTCATTATGGCCGGAATCGGAGAGATAGACGTTGCCGTTCCCGTCCACCGCCACACCCTGGGGGATACTGAAGCCGCCGCCCAGCGTGGTAACGCAACTGGAAGAAGCGCAGCCAGGCGGCATCTCCTTCAACGCATTGTTGCCGTAATCGCCGACGTAAACATTGCCGCTCTTGTCCACCACCACACCATCGGGAGAGGCGAAGCCGCGGCCGAGTGTAGTGACGCAACTGGAGGAGGCACAGCCAGGCGGCATCTCCTTCACCGCACCGTTACCGGCATCGCCGACGTATATATTGCTGTTCCCGTCCACCGCTATACCGATGGGATAGTGGAAGCCACCGCCCAGCGCGGTGACGCAACTGGAAGAAGCGCAGCCGGGAGGCATCTCATACACCGCGCTCGTGCCGGCATCATAGCCTTCATCGGCGATATAGATGTTGCCGGTCCCGTCCACCGCCACCCCATAAGGATTGCCGAAGCCGCCGCCCAGCGTGGTGATGCAACTGGAGGAAGTGCAGCCTGGGGGCATCTCTACCACCCTGCTTTCGAAATATTCGGTGACATAAACATTGCCCTTCCCGTCGACCGCCACCCCAGTGGGGCGGTCAAAGCCGCTGCCCAGTAGGATGACGCAACTGGAGGAGGCACAGCCGGGAGGAATTTCCTTCACCAGGTTGTTGTTTTCGTCGGCAACATAGACGTTACCACTCGCGTCCACCGCCATTAAATTGGGATTGTTGAAGCTGCCTCCCAGCGTCGTGATGGCGTAGATGAACTGCGCGGTCTGCGCCGAGGCCGTATACACCCCCGCGCAGAAGGCCATCAGGAAAAGTCCGACTCCAAAAGTCACTCTGAGGCGTGGGTGAGTGCGATGGCTCATGATTGCTCTCCTTATGACGGATCGAGTTGGCGCAAACGAAGAAACTGCTGAATGTGGGGGCGACAAAAGTTCTATCGTTGGTCGAACCGTTCACGAGGAGTTCAGGACTCTGAATATTGAGATACAGGCCTGAAATAACTACAGACGCCGCAATGGGTATACTGCGCGACGCGAAGAGAGTCAAGATTTAATCTGAAACCTGCGGCAGAATTCTAGGTGCTGTAATGTATGGCCACTCAATCGCGTCAAAGCCGCATAAGTATTTGGCCGCGCATCATGTTTACGGGTACCACTGTTGCATTACTCGAGTTCCAATTCAAGATTGTCACGCCCATCCTTCTGCGATCAAAAGAAAAATGGCGCGCTGACACGATTGAGAGAACAGAGGATTGGTAGGGACTCGCACGCGCGTACATGGGATCGTATGGAGTGGTTCGTTCGCCGCGTCTTGCATTTTGGAAGCAAAGAGGCGGGACATCCAAATAGTCGATTGCTGCTCGAGTGATGGAGGCGATTGGAGCATCTCGGAACTCGATGAAAAGTGCAGGAAGAGCGTCACGCTCTCCCTGCCTGAATCGCTACGACTTGATGAAGGCAAGCAGGTCGGCATTGATCTGCTCAGCATTGGTTGTCGGCATCCCGTGCGGGAAGCCAGGATAGATCTTCGTTTGAGAGTTTTTCAATAACTTCGCCGACAGCGGGCCGGAGTCAGCGAATGGCACGATCTGGTCGTCTTCGCCGTGCATTACCAGCACCGGCACCGTGATCTTCTTGAGGTCTTCGGTGAAGTCGGTTTGCGAGAAGGCAACGATGCCGTCGTAATGCGCCTTCGCGCCGCCCATCATGCCCTGGCGCCACCAGTTCTCGATGACTGCTTCCGAAGATTTTGCTCCAGGCCGATTGAAGCCGTAGAAGGGTCCCGCCGCGAGGTCGCGATAGAACTGCGAACGGTTGGCTGCGACTTGCGCTTGAAATCCATCGAAGACCTCCTTGGGGAGGCCACCTGGATTGGCAGGTGTTTTCACCATCAGAGGCGGTACCGAGCTGATCAGCACAGCCTTGGCCACACGGCTCTCGCCATGTCGTGCCAGATAGTGCGCAACCTCGCCTCCCCCTGTGGAATGGCCTATGTGCACGGCGTTCTTCAGGTCGAGATGCGCAGTCAACGTTGCAAGATCATCCGCATAATGATCCATGTCGTGACCGTCGCCAACTTGTGTTGACCGTCCGTGCCCACGGCGGTCATGGGCGATGACGCGATAGCCGTGATTGAGGAAGAACAGCATCTGCGCGTCCCAGTCATCGGCTGAAAGCGGCCAACCGTGGCTGAACACGATAGGCTGCCCTTTGCCCCAGTCCTTGTAATAGATCTGGGTGCCGTCCTTAACAGAAATTACGTCCATGGAATTCTCCTTTGCGCCTACCGGTTTGTTGTTGTCGCTGGCCGTCCAGGTTGCGGCCCTGGAATGGGGTAGCATGATCGCTGCCGTTGAGATTGCTGCTGAGGCAACGAATGCCCGTCGCGTCAATCCACCCTGCGCGTTTTCTTTGGTCTTCATCGGAGTCGCCTTCCTTTCTCACAACTCCTCGAGGTGAAGACCCAAAATTGATTCTGCCATGTGCGTGAACTCCTGGCGGAAGCTACTCTGACCCTACACCCTCATCTACTCGTAAGTTTCCAGATAGATGAAGACCCATCTGGGCATTCGAACCGCCCGTATTCATCGCGAATACCGCACTTGGATTTGTAGCAGCCGGTGAGCTCCCTCGACGGAATAGAGAACTCTGCTGTTCAGTTTTGTCTCTGAATCTTTGGGAGACTGCAGGCATAATGACTCCAAGGCGGCGGATATTTTTGGCCTGCACGTAAAATGGGCCGGACCGCGCGATGGTGTCTTCATGGAGTCGCAAAAGTTCTCAGGGGTTCTCAGGGCCAATCATGTTGAAGGAAATGAGCAGTTTGCAGTTTGGGGATTTTGTCCTGGACAGGCGTCTGCGGGAGCTTCGGCGGGGAGATACGGTTCTCTCCATCCCGGGAAAAGCCTTTGATCTGCTCTCCTACATGGCGGCCAATGCGGGCCGGCCGCTGACCAAGTCAGAATTGCTGGACGCGGTCTGGCCGGAAACCACGGTAGAGGAATCGAACCTCACCCAGAATGTTTTTTTGCTGCGCAAGGTGCTGGGCTCGGGCAGCGACGGTCCGATCAAGACTCTCGCCGGCCGCGGATACCAATTCGCCGCAGAGATCACCGAAGTCGAAGCCGCGGCACAACCTAATTTTGGCCGGCGGCTCGAGGATGTTCAGTCCTTAACCATGCAAGCGACGCAGACCCGCGTCGTGGTGCGCCATGAGGTGGAAGAAGAGAGAGGGTCAGGCCTGCGCTGGCCCTGGGTTGTTCTTTTACTGGTGGTTCTGGCGGCTCTTGGCGGGCTGGGCTGGATGTGGCGGCAGCGCTGGCTGGATCGCTCGGGAGGCGCGCCGGTGCAAGTCGTGCTCGCCCCGATGGAAGGCACCACCGGCGATCCTATCCTTGACAGAGCTCTGGTGCAGGCCCTGCGCATGGACCTGGCCCAGAGCCCCTGGGTCACTCTCGTGCCAACTTCGACCGTCTCCGCCAGGCTGACCGAGATGCGGCACAAGCCCGATGAGGTCATGACTGCGGCGACGGCTCGCGAAGTCTGCGAGCGCACCAACAGCCAGGCCGTGTTATCCGGCAATATCGCGAAGGTTGGCCAGCATTTCCTCCTCACCGAAGAGGCCAGCAACTGCGTCGATGGGTCAGTTCTCGGCCAGGCGAAGTACGAAGCGGTCACGGCTGAGGGTCTGCCTCGCGCCATCGATAAGCTTGCGGCAAACCTCCGCCAGAAGCTGGGTGAGTCGCACCGCAGCATCGCCCGCTTCAGCACGCCGTTATTTCATGACAATACCCCGTCGCTGGAAGCATTGAAGGCCTTTTCACAAGGAACGCAGCTCATCCGGGAAGGAAAATTCACCCAGGCCATAGGCCTATTGAAAACCGCCGTGGCAGCCGATCCGAACTTTGCTTCCGCCTACTACAACCTTGCTGCGACCTATGCTTCGATCGGCGATGATCTGCATTTGAGGGAGTCCCTCCTGAAGGCCTATAGCCTGAAGGACACGGCGATGAAGCCCGCCCAGCTCGCCATCGAGACCATGTACGACTCGGAATATACGGGCGACATGTACGAGCTGGTGCGGAACTTTCAAAGCTGGGTCGATATGTATCCAAACTCCTCGCAGGCACGGAGTGGGCTTGCCAATGCGCAGGCCGACCTGGGCATGGATGCCGAAGCGCTTGCAAGCCAGCTGCGCACTGTAGAGCTGTTGCCGCATAGCCAGGGAATGCTCGCGAATCTGGCTATGTATCAAATGAAGTGCGGTGATCTGAAGGGCGCGCGCGCGACTTGCGAACGAGCCATCAAGGACAATCTTGACGGCGACGGTCTGCGAGTCCGCTATCTGCAGCTGGCTTACCTGCTACATGATCCAGCCCTGCTGAAGGAACAACGAGCCTGGGAGGCGGCGCATCCTCAGGCGTTGGTTGTTCAGCGTGTTGAGACTCAGATCGCGATGGCCGAAGGGCGCTTCGCCGACGCGCATGCGCTGCTTACGCGCCTTCGCGACCTTCAGCGTCGGCAGGGGCTTTTTGGTCCCGACGATGAGATGGTTAAATTCATGGCAGTCGACCTGATGCAGGCAGGAGATGTGGAGGCCGGCAAGAAGTTCTTCGAGCAGGCCCCGGTCGATATCGAAGATGGGCAACAGGTCCTGGGACTTGTCTATGTGGGCGATATTCCCGCGGCACAGGCTGGTCTTCGCGCCATGCTGGCCAAATATCCGAAATCCACGGCGGAGGCTGTCCACTGGGGGCCGCGGACAAACGCCGCCATCGCGATGGCGCAACACAAGCCCGCTGAGGCGGCCGCGCTTCTGGAAAAGACGAAGCCGTTCGACAAGCTCTCCATCGTTATCACCTGGCACCGCGGCGAAGCCTACCTGGCTGCGGGGCAGCCGGTTGCTGCGGAAAAGAATTTCCGCAGCGTGATCGAGCTCGCCAGGTTTGATCCGCCCTCCTTCTCTATCCCGCTGTCGTGGCTCGGGCTTGGCGAGGCGCTGGCTGCAGAAGGCAGGAAGCAGGAGGCCATCGACGCATATCAACACTTCTTCACGCTGTGGGCCCACGCCGACCCCGACGCACTGTACCTGAAACAGGCGAAGCAGGAGTTCGCCAAGCTGCAAAGTGCGCCCTGACGTTCAGTAGGATTTCAGGGAACTGACCCGCGGCCTCCTGCGTGACAGGCAGGACGTGCAATTTTACTCGGCGTCAGGTAGACCGAAACGCGACCCCCCGCCTTCGAGGCGCGCACGATCGAACAGGCCCGAACCGCGAGAAAATCGCACGGCGCAGTGCTGCAGAATTTCCAGAGAATGATTTTCCGGTTTCAGGCGGTTCGCAATCTGATACCCCGGCACCCCGAAGAAGCCCTGCGATCCCTGAAGGACGCGATCGATGACGGTGAAAAGGCGCTCGGCGAGAGCCGGGATGCGATTCAGGAATCAGGTTAAAAACCTATTGCATATCGATAGCCCCGAGCATGTAATTGCCGGGGCTGATGTAGTCGCTTAGAACCGTTGCGGAGCCACCTTCCATATGGTGTTGTAATCGAAGAGATATCCATGAAGGTTGCCCGCGCACGTTCGATCCGCACCCGCCTTCTATGGCTGGGAGCAACAGCCCGTACGCTCGATCCGGGACGCCTGACAGCAGGATATGTGTTCTGCCCAACGTCATACAAAATGGTTTCAGTGCGCTCCCAAAAACGGGGGAGCGCTTTGAACTCGTTTTCCATCGGCGCTGCTTTTAGCCTGGCGTTTTTTTTGTTCGGCGTTACCGCGTGTCACGCGCAAGTGCCAGTCGCTCACGTCAATCCCGTCCCTGTGAAACTGCCCGTAGATCCCGGCGCCGGCATTCGTTTTGCACGCATCTCGACGGCTCAAGGGCTTTCGCAAATTCGAGTGATGAACATTGTGCAGGATGATTTGGGGTTCATGTGGTTCGGCACTCTAGCTGGACTGAACCGCTTCGACGGATATACGTTCAAAGTCTTTGTGCACGATCGGCGGAATGCTAATAGCTTCAGCGGCGTGATGGTCGAGTCGTTGTTCAAGGATCGCGACGGCACGTTGTGGATCGGCAGCGAAGAGGCCCTGGATCGCTTCGATCCTAGGACGGAGACATTCATTCACTTTCCTGTGCCTGTAGTCAGGCATATAAGCCAGGACCGCGCAGGTACATTATGGCTTTCGACCGACAGGGGTTTATACCGGCTCGATCCAAAGAGTGGAAAAATTCGTGCTTACACCCACGACCCAAACGACCCGGAGAGCCTGCCGGACAATGACGTCGTTTCCGCGGCTGAAGACAAAAACGGGAGGTTCTGGATTGGAGAGCCTTACGGAATGTATGAGTTTGATCGCGCTACCGGCCACGTCAAGTTGTCTATTCCTCTTCACGCGGGGTCTCGCGACTTGTCCTTTTATGAGGACCGGGAAGGCGAGTTCTGGATCATCTACGGTACTGGAAATGGCTTGGCGAAGTTTGATCGCGAACGAAACGTGCTCACCTACTATTCCTTTCACGAGGGAGACATATCAAGCACGGCTTACAGCGGTGTGGATGCGATGCTCGAAGACCTGCATGGGAACCTGTGGCTTGCGAAGCAGGGATTTGGCCTGCTGAGGTTTGACCGCGAACATAACCGGTTTATTAGCTACACGCATAAGCCGGGCGATGCCGACAGCCTCGCGGAAGACAACGTAATAGCCCTGTTTGAGGATCGTGATGGAAGTGTTTGGGCAGGTATTCCGGAGAGTGGCCTGCAGCGCTTTTCTCCCGTTCCAGCACCATTTCAGCCTTTGAACCCGAAACAAGATGGAGCCGGCTGTTTTTACGAAGATAGCCACCGGAATCTATGGATCGGAGCAGGGCCTGCGCTATACCGCGTCGATCCTTCGGGAAAAAGAACTGCATTTGTAGGTGTAAAACCCGGTGTGACCTTCGATGTCATCAGTGTCGTTGAAGATCGCGCTGGATTTATCTGGGCCGGGACATCCAACAATGGTCTCTTCCGGCTCAATCCAAAAAACGGCCACTGGAAGATCTACCGGCACAACGAGAATGACCTTTCGTCTCTAAGTAACAACGTCGTCTATCGACTATTGGTGGATCACGATGGGACACTGTGGATTGCGACCTGGGATGGACTTGATCGATTCGATGCCCAGACGGATCGCTTTACAACTTTCAGAGCCGATCCACACGCCCATGAACTGAACTACATTGCATTGGTTGAGGATGCCCAACATGATCTTTGGCTCGGAACGAACGGTTTTGGCCTTCAACATTTCAATCCAAGAACAGCCCACTTCACGACCTTTGTCAGTAGTGACACTCCAAACAGTCTGAGCGACAACATAGTCAACTCTGTCTACATCGCTCCCACTGGGGTGATCTGGGCGGGCACGTCAAACGGTCTCAATGAATTCGATCCGGTCACGAAACATTTCACTGTTTATGATTCGCGCGACGGGTTGGCGAGCAGCGCTGTCGATTGTGTGCTCAACGACACACGCGGCAAGCTCTGGATGAACACCACAAAGGGCATCTCAAGTTTCGATCCTTCAACCAAAATTTTTCGTAACTTCTCCACGGCCGAAGGTCTTCCGGGGCCGGAGATGGCTGCCCAGGGCGCCTGCCTGCGCTCCGGGAACGGGAGGATGTATTTTGCCGGATTCAGCGGAGCGACAACGTTTCTTCCCGAAAGTATTCCGGAGAGCAGCCCTGCACCTCCAACCGTAATCACGGACTTTCAGTTGTTGGGAAACGCGCAGTCGCCGGCAATCCAAAATACGCCGAATGCCATTTCGTACGCCTCGAAAGTCATCCTTTCGCATAAGCAAAGCACGTTCTCTCTGGAGTTCGTGGCTTTGGCATATTCCAATCCACAGGCAAACCGTTATCGCTTCAGGCTCGAAGGTTTGGACAATTCGTGGAATGAGGTGGGAAGCGAAAAACGTTCCGTGATCTACACCAGCCTTCCCGCAAGGAAATACCGTTTCCAGGTACAGGGCGCTACGAACAGCAGCCAATGGAGCGAGCCTGGAGCAGAACTTGAAATCATCGTCCGGCCTCCCTGGTGGAACACATGGTGGTTCCGAACGATGTATGTATTGGCGGCGCTTCTAGGAATCTGGTCCGTTTATCGCTATCGCATTCACCAGATCGCAGAACAATTCAATATCCGGATCGACGCTCAAGTGAACGAGCGAACGCGTATCGCCCGGGAATTGCATGACACGCTGCTGCAAAGTTTTCAGGGAGCGGTCTTGCAGTTTCAAGCGGCTCGTAAACTGCTGCTTCGCAATTCGGACAACGCCATGCAGGTGGTTGACGAAGCAATTGAGGCAGCGCGAGACGGCATTACGGAGGGCCGCAATGCGATTCACAATCTGCGCCCGGAAACAGCCTCTCAACGCAGCCTTGCGGAATTGCTAAAGGCGACAGGTCATGAACTGATATACACGCATGAGTTGGACGAGCATACTCCAAATTTCGAGGTAGTCGTCGAGGGTAAGGAGCGGGCTTTATCCCTGATCGTTCAGGACGAAATCTATAGCATCGCTCGCGAAGTGATCCGCAACGCTTTCGCCCACGCCGCTGCCAGCCTCATCGAAGTGGAGATCCATTACGACATCGATCAGCTTCGACTGCGTATCCGGGATGATGGGAAGGGGATCGCCCCAGAGATCCTGAAAGCTGGCGGACAGCTTGGACACTGGGGTATTCCAGGAATGCGCGAGCGCGCGCAGCGAATTGGATCGCAATTGGATTTCTGGTCTGAGAAGGGCGCGGGTACAGAGGTGCAGCTAACGGTTCCCGCAGCTAGGGCTTACAGGAAACATCGTAATAGCCGTCGATGGTGGGGATCTATCTAGTCAAGAACCAGTCTCGATGAGCGAGTTGGCTGATATCTTCAACCCGGGTTGACGCTCTTCGAAACCTCTCCCGGTTTAGGCTGAGCCTTTTGCTGGCAGGTGCCCCATCAATCCTCTTGACAATAGTTGTTTCGAGGAATATTGTTGAACTTATAAATGAAAACTGCTGTCCAACCCGTTCAAAAGCCAAAGCCGGGCTCCTCTTTGGAGGAGATCGCGCACCTCGAGATGATGCGGACGATGGAGGCTCTGTCGCACCGGTTTGCGCAGGTGTTCAAAACCGAGGATCTTTCGTCGACACAGTACAACGTGCTGCGGATTCTACGGGGCGCCCCGGAGGGACTGGCATGCGGAGAGATCGGCAACCGCATGGTGACGCGGGACTCCGATATTACAAGGCTGCTGGACCGGCTCGAGAAGCGATCTCTGGTTTCGCGCTGCCGGGAGAGCAAAGATCGGCGGACGGTATGGACGCGCATCACACCGGAGGGCCTGGATCTGCTGGCGCGTCTGGATGGACCCGTGCTCGCGGCTCACACCGAGCTGATAGGGCACCTGGGAAGCAAGCGGCTGAAGCTTCTGGCGGATCTGCTGCGTATGGCCCGCCATCCCTTCGGTTAATTCGTCGACTTATATTTGTTGAAACGAATATCATTGCAACGAATCAAATCACTGTAACGGTACAAACCAATCTGAAAGGAACACCGCCATGAGCACAGCTGCAACCCCCGCCATTTCCACCTGGAACGTCGATTCGACGCACTCGGTCGTCGAGTTCAAAGTCAAACACATGATGATCTCCAACGTGAAAGGTCACTTCTCCGGCGTGACCGGCACGCTATCTCTGCATGAGACCGATCTGACGCAGTCGAGCGTAGAAGCGTCGATCGACATCGCTTCGATCCACACGCGGGATGAGAACCGCGACGCCCACCTGAAGAGTGCGGAGTTCTTTGACGCCGAGCAATTTCCGACCATGCAGTTCAAGTCGACGCACATCGCGCCGAAGTCGGATGGCGAGGTCGTAATCACGGGCGATTTGACGATCAAGGGTGTCACGCACAGTGTGAAATTCGCGGTGGAGGGACCGACTCCGGCGACGAAGGATCCGTGGGGCAACACGCGCATCGGTGTGGAGGCGACCACGAAGATCAATCGCAAGGATTTCGGGCTGACCTGGAACGCGGCGCTCGAGACCGGCGGGGTGATGGTGGGCGAGGAGATCAGCATCACTCTGGACCTGGAGTTTGTAAAGCAGGCGTAATCGAGTTGTCGGGGGTTGGAAGGATGGTCCGCCGCCAGAACACAGCATCAAGGCGTGTTCTGGCGGCGCACAAAATGTGAACTTAATTTTTAACGACCTTCGACGAGCGAAGAGGCCAGCTGGCGCCAGCCGAGGGTCTCTGCGCAGGCCCTCATATCCATCGAATGAGCAGCTGCTACCCTTTGTGCTGCCAAATAATCTTGCACCCGTTTCAGAGTATTGGTTTTACCGCACTCGATACGAAGGTATCGGTCGATACCTTCGTCCAATAGTTTTACTCCCTGACCTTCAACATGATTGCCATTGTTCCAGACGCGCCTCAGATCGGGCTCGGAAAACTTTCTTTGTGAAGGAGAACACACGATGCCTGAACGTATAAGGGAATCTGTGGTTCTGCCGTGGATCGGCGGGTGGGGCGGAAAGGATCGCCGCGTGGCGCTCAAACACAAGCTGATGCTTGGCGTGATGAGTGCAATGCTGGGCGCTTTGCTTCAAGGTTGCGCCGCGGATAAACATCCCTCCCAGGGAGAAACCGCCTTGTCCAATGCGGCGAAAGACGTTGCCATTCCGTTGGAGGCAGGGAAGATGAAGAACCCACTGCCTGAGACGGATGAGGTCGTGAGCCAGGGCCAGGAAGTGTTTCTTGGATCTTGCGCCCAATGCCATAATGCGGATGGGCGCGGAGACACTGACATCGGACGCAACATGGCACCGCCTGCCATGGACCTGAGCTCATCCCATGTGCAGCACTGGAGCGACGCGGAATTATTTTGGATCATACAGAACGGAGTTCGCCTCACAGGCATGCCTGCCTGGCATTCGAGCATCTCCGCTAACGACACCTGGAAGCTTGCACATTTCATCCACAACCTTCCCCGCCTCGACGCTGCTTCCAACTCCACGGCAGTGCCGTCGCAGACGCAAGCCGCCATTTCCACACAGGACAAGTACGCCCTCAAAATACCGAATGGCCTCGCGTTCTCTGAGTTCAGGGGATACGAAAGCTGGCCGGTGATCGCCATCAGTCATAACGGAGACCATCTCGCTGCAATCCTCGGGAATCCTGTGATGATCAACGCCTATAAGGCGGGCTTTCCTGGTAACGGCAAGCCTTTTCCGGATGGCGCCAGGATGGTGAAGGTCCATTGGAACGCGAAAGTGAATGCCGGCGAACCCGGTGCGCCGGCGGTGCCCGGTCTCCAGCATGACGTCGATCTCATGGTGAAGGACAGCAGGAGGTTCGCGGACAGCGGCGGATGGGGTTACGGCGCGTTCGAGTACGACGCGGCAACGAATACGTTCACGCCCGCCACTTTGAAAGACAAGCCACCGCAGGGGAACGACGCCAAGTGCGGGTTCGCGTGCCACACGGCAGTGAAGACAAAAGACTACGTTTTTACCGACTACGGGCACAGATGAAGCGGTATGAGCACACTGTTCTTGCGTAGTGGAGGCGGTCACCGCGTTCTTGCCGAGTCAGAATGACCCTTTAGCGGGCGTTGGCATCTACAGGCTCAAGGAAAGCGATCGGGGTGGAAGCCCCCGGCGCCAACTTCTTTTCGTTCCGGCTATCCTGCAACGAGTTCGAACCGATTGGCGCGTGGAGCCTTTCTTTTGGGTTGTGAGGGGGACGCCGAATTGCAGCCGCGGCTGTATTGCCGCGGCGAACAGCCCATGACCCTCTTGAAGGCCGTGCTGAAGGCGCTTTCCGATTCATAGCCGAGCGACAGGGCAATGACGGAAACGGGGTCGCTGGAATTCGCCAGTCTGTCCGCGGCCAGCAGCATCCGCCAGCGGGTGAGGTATTCCATCGGTGACTTGCCAACCGTCTGTTTGAATTTCAGGGCAAAGATCGATCGCGACATGCCGGCACGCTCGGCCAGCTTCTGCAATGTCCAGTGGTGAGCCGGGTCGTCATGAATGGACGTGATCGCCGCGTTCATCTGCTTATCCGCCAGGGCGAAAAGCCACCCCACGCCGCCGCGCAAGCCTTCCTCCAGATGCAATCGCAGCGCCTGAATTAAAAGCATGTATGCCAGCTGCTGTGCGACCAGAACCCCGCCCGGCTGCGGGTCACGCAGCTCCTGCATCATGCGCTCGAGGGACCAGCGCATGGTGGCTTTATCCGATTCTTTCCGGATATGCACGACAGGCGGCAGCAATCCTAACAGGATGTCCGCATGGCCGCCTCCAAGAAGGAAATGGCCGCCGACGATGCAGCAACCTCCGCCCCCGTTGATTGCTGTGATGCCGCCATCCTGGCGCGCCAGGGGAAGAAGCACGTGGAAATCGACAGGCGGTAGCGACAGATCGTTAGTCAGGCGGAAAGGCCAGCCACGCGGCAGCAGAAAGCAATCTCCGGCGGTCAGCGGCACCGGGTCTGAAACGCCCTCCACCACCAGCCAACCCTGGCCAGAAACCACCGCGTAGCACTTGATGCCTTCATGTTTGGGAAATTGGACGGAGAGATCTCCACCCATATCGAAGCCACGTGCGATGTAATTGCGCGGTTTCAGCAGCGAGAGCACTTCTGAGAGCGGATCCATAACACTCCGGACGATTGCAAAAGTAATACGGACTTTACAGCATAGATCGTACCTCCTCGATGCCCTATCTTGCGAATAGAGGGCTGCAAATCTGGCCCGCCAATGAATTCAAGGAGAAGTTGCAATGCGTATTTTTCTCACCGGTGCTACAGGTTTTATTGGTTCTGCGATTATTCCGGAGCTCATCGACGCGGGCCATCAGGTGCTCGGGCTCACGCGCTCCGATGCGGGTGCAGAAGCTCTCACCGCTGCGGGCGCAGAGCCGCATCGCGGCAATCTTGAAGACCTGGAAAGCCTGCGCAGCGGGGCGGCCAAGGCGGACGGTGTCATCCACTGCGGCTTCAATCACGATTTCTCGCAGTTCCAGAAGAACTGCGATGACGACCACAAGGCGATCGAGGCGATGGGCGAGGTGCTGCTGGGTTCGAATCGTCCGTTTGTTGTCACCTCGGGGACAGCCATCGCAGCGAATCAGGACGGCAAGCCATCGACGGAAGACGGCCCGACCGCTTCGTGGAACCCGCGCGCCGCTTCGGAAGCTGCGGTGAAAGGATTGACGGAACGCGGCGTCAATACCTCGGTGGTGCGCCTGGCTCAGATTCACGACACACGTAAGCAGGGCCTAGTGCCCTACGTGCACGCAGTGGCGCGCGAGAAGCGTGTCTCGGCCTACATCGGCGATGGCGGCAATCGCTGGCCGGCGGCGCACGTTTCCGATACGGCGCGGCTCTACCGTCTGGCGTTTGAGAAGGCGGAACCGGGCGCGATTTATCACGCTGTAGATGAGGAGGGTGTATCCATGAAGGCCATCGCCGAGGCGCTTGGACGCGGATTGAAGGTGCCCGTGGTCAGCATCAAGCCCGAGCAGGCGGAGGCGCACTTCGGCTGGCTGTCCCGCTTCGCCGGGCACGATATGCCATCCACGAGCCTTATCACCCAACAGAAGCTCAACTGGAAGCCAACCGGGCCGGGTTTAATCGCCGACCTGGACCAAATGCACTACTAGGAATGCTGAACAGTCTGCGTATCTGCCGCGCCTTTGCGCTCAGGTACGCAGGCGTGAAAAGAAGCTCCATGTTGTCTTTGCCAGGTCGCGCGGCAAGGGCTGAGCCCTACCCAACTAACGGCGGCGATGCCGATGCACCGGTCTGACTGCGGGCTTTGGTGCCGGAAGCGGCGGCAGGCCGGCCACCGCAAGCAGCAGCTTGTTCGCGGCATTGTAGAGATTCAAGTGAGTGTCGGCAGCGCCATCGGTAGCGGCGAGGAAGATGGCCGTGTGGCGGCCGTGATTGATAGCGATATAGGTTTCGAAGCCCGCGCCGCCGCCTGTCTTTTCGATGATGTGCGAGGGGTCTTCTAGCGGAAGGATATGAATCCAACCCAGACCGACGCCGGTTGGCTCGCCGGCATGATCGAGCCCCTTTTGGCTGACCAGATGAGAAGGAAGAATATAGACAGCCTGTGCAGCGGGGTCCTGCGTAGGAATGCCGGGGCTGCCGTTGCGAAGCAGGTACTGGAGCCAGATCGCCATGTCCGTCGCGGTGGAGTAGAGGCCGGAGCTGCCTGCGGTCTGCTCAGTTGAGGTGCAGGGTCCTTCGTCATTGGTGCCGATGAGCAGATGGCTGCATTGCGCCGCGTCAGGAAAGAACGTCGTGTGCTGCATGTGGAGCGGGTTGAGGGTGCGCTCGGCAAGAAGAGCTGCATACTGCTTGTGAGCGACGGACTGCAGTGCGTCGCCGAGCAGGTCGAAGGCAACGTTCGAATAGAGAGCGGCGGTACCGGGAGCAGTGCGGAGATGCTGGTTCGGCAGCCAGCGCCAGCGGGTGCGGTAGTCGGGGAAGGTGAAGTGCGGCGTACCGTGAGGAGCATTGCCCAGCTCACGTGGAAGGCCGGATGTGTGCGTGGCGAGATCGACGAGAGTGATGGGCTGGATGCGTTTCGGTACAACCGTCCGGAATGGAGCATAGCGCTGCAGCGGATCGTTGAGGCGTACAGTACCATCCGCGACGAGCTTGGCCAGGACATCGGTCGTAAAAATCTTTGTGAGCGAGCAGAGCCGCAGCAGAGAGTCCTGAGTCGGTATCTGATGGGAATTGGGCGCTGTCTCGCCATATCCGCGAAAAAAGACCTGCTTGTCGCGAACGACGACGAGAACCATGCCGGTGGCGCCCGACTGCAGGAAGAGATCTTCGCCGAGGGTGCCAGCCGATTGGAGATCAGGGAGCGATGGTGCTGGCGGCGTCTGTGCTCGGACAGACGCGAAGGGTAGAACAAGAAGGAACGCAAGCAGCGCGCGTAGAAATGGAGTGGGGCTCATTTTGATTTCAGGTTTCAGCCTACAAAACCGGGCGATCTCCCGAATATAGAAATGCAGCGGTTCAAAAATCTGTCCCCAGGTAGTTACTCCAAGGGGCTTTTTAGCCAGCTCGCTGCTTCGGAAGATCATTAGGCCACGGTCATTCGGCGAATCTTCCGGTGCATCCGCTCATCCAACAACGGCGATGAGCGACGTCCGAACGGCAGACTCCGACACTACGCCGGCCCTGACTCTGTAACGCAAACCCTGTCTCGATATAATGAAGAGAAGCCTGCCGTTGCTGCATCGAAACGGCTTAAGGTAAAGGCAAGCGTCGAGTTGATCATCGCGTTTCACCGTACGCGTGATGTATTTAGCTCAACTTTGGCTGCGACGGCGTACGTTCAGCCTTCAGTGCCAGGCATTTTCTGAGAACAAGACGGTCAGGGGAAAGAAATGATTCCAGCCCAAAAACATCCTCTTCAAAAAGTCCTGGAAAGCCGCATCGCCATCATCGATGGAGCGATGGGCACGACGATTCGCACCTACGGTAAAAAGGAAGCCGACATTCGCGGGGAGCGCTTCAAGGACGCACCGAAGGACCTGCTGAACAACGGCGATATTTTCTCACTGACCCAGCCGGATATGATCTGCGACATCCATCGCCGGTTTCTGGAAGCAGGCGCGGACATCATTGAGACCAATACCTTCGGCGCGACCAGCATCACGCAGAGCGAATTCTTTGTCGACGATCCACGCGAGCACGGTGGACGCAAGGATCCGGAGTTCTATCAAGAGGTCATCGACGACCCGGCCCTGGGCAACCTGGCTTGGGAGATTAATGAGACATCGGCGCGGCAATGCCGCGAGTGGGCCGATCGCGTGGCCAACGCTACGGGACGCCAACGCTTCGTCGCCGGAGCCATAGGTCCGCTGACCGTCTCGCTGTCGAACTCGCCCGATGCCGACGATGCCGGCTTCCGCGTCGTCACTTTCGATCAGGTGAAGACTGCCTATGCGCAGCAGGTGCGTGCGCTCATCGCTGGCGGCTCCGATCTGCTTCTGGTCGAGACCATCTTTGATTCGCTCAACGCCAAGGCCGCACTCGTCGCCATCCGCGATGTCTTCGATCAGGATGGCCTGGCTGCGCAAGGAAAGGAACTGCCGGTGATGATCTCGGCGGCGGTGGGACGTGGTGGCGAGACGCTGATCTCCGCACAGACCACAGAAGCATTCTGGAACGCGGTCGCGCATGTGAAGCCGCTGTCGGTGGGATTGAACTGCTCTCTCGGTCCTGACCTGATGTATCCATTCCTCGAAGAGCTGTCGGAGAAGGCGAACGTCGCGATCTCATGCTATCCAAATGCGGGTCTGCCGAATCCGCTCTCACCCACCGGCTTCGATCTGGGGCCGGATGACATGGCCCGTTATCTCGGCGACTTTGCGCGCGGAGGGCTGATCAACATTGCCGGCGGTTGCTGCGGCAACACGCCCGAACACATCGCGGCCATCGCCAGAGCGCTCGAAGGGAAAGCTCCGCGAAGCTGGGGCCGCCAGATAGAGTCTGCAGCGTGAGTGAACTTAAAGATATGAGCGTGGCCGAGGCCACGGTGCCAAAACCCCTGCGCCTGTCAGGCTCGCAGCCTTTCACCCAGCAGTCCGGCGTCTTCATCATGATCGGCGAGCGGACGAATGTGGCCGGCTCGCCCAAGTTCGCCAAGCTGGTGAAAGAGGGTAAGTACGAAGAAGCCGTAAGTATCGCCCGGCAGCAGGTGGAGAACGGCGCCAATGTCCTCGATATCTGCATGGACGAGGGCATGATCGACGGCGTCGCAGCCATGACGCGCTATCTGCAGTTATTGGCCAGCGAACCCGAAGTGGCCAAAGCGCCCTTCATGATCGATTCCTCGAAGTGGGAGGTCATCGAGGCTGGGCTCAAATGTCTTCAGGGCAAGGGCATCGTTAATTCCATCTCGCTGAAGGAAGGCGAAGAGAAGTTCCGCCAGCACGCCGCCACGGTTCTCAAGTATGGCGCGGCCGTTGTCGTGATGGCATTTGATGAGCAGGGCCAGGCCGCAAGCTACGGCGAGAAGATTCGCATCTGCGAGCGCGCCTATCGGATTCTTGTCGACGAAGTTGGTTTTCCGCCTGAAGACATCATCTTCGATCCCAATATCCTCACCGTTGCCACCGGCATGGAGGAGCACAACAACTACGCGGTGGATTTCATCAATGCCACGCGCTGGATCAAGGCCAATCTGCCGCACGCCAAGGTCAGCGGCGGCGTCTCGAACATATCGTTCAGCTTTCGCGGCAACAACAAGGTTCGCGAAGCCATGCACTCCGCGTTTCTCTATCACGCCATAGCGGCCGGCATGGACATGGGCATCGTCAACGCCGGCATGCTCGAGGTGTATGAAGAGATCGAGCCGCAGCTGAAAGAGCTGGTCGAAGATGTCCTGCTCAACCGCCGTCCTGACGCGACCGAGCGTCTGGTCGAACACGGCGAATCGCTGAAGGGTGTGGGGTCCGTTGCGAGTGAGAAGAAGACCGAAGAGTGGCGCAACGGCACGGTGGAAGAGCGCCTTTCTCACGCGCTCGTCAAGGGCATCGACGCTTATATCGAAATCGACACCGAGGAAGCACGCCTCAAGCTGGGCCGTCCTCTGCTGGTCATCGAAGGCCCATTGATGGCGGGCATGAGCGTGGTCGGCGATCTCTTCGGAGCCGGCAAGATGTTCCTGCCCCAGGTGGTGAAGTCGGCCCGCGTGATGAAGAAAGCCGTCGCGCATCTGACACCGTTCATGGAGGCCGAAAAAGCCGCACTCGAAGCGTCCGGCCAGGTAGTAAAGGCGCAGGGCAAGATCGTGCTCGCCACCGTGAAGGGCGACGTCCACGATATCGGCAAGAATATCGTTGGCGTCGTGCTCGCGTGCAATAACTACGACGTCATCGACCTCGGCGTCATGGTCTCGTGCGAAAAGATCCTCGAACGCGCCAAGGCCGAAAAAGCGGACATGATCGGTCTCAGCGGCCTGATCACACCCTCACTTGACGAGATGGTGCACGTGGCTCGCGAGATGGAGCGTCAGAGTTTCAAGCTGCCGCTGCTCATAGGCGGAGCTACCACCAGCCGCGCACATACCGCCGTGAAAATTGCTCCGCACTACAGCGAGCCGGTGGTTCACGTTCTGGACGCCAGCCGCGCTGTGCCCGTAACCACCAGCCTTCTGAGTGAAGACGGTAAAGACGTATTCGTTGCGGAATACCGAGCCGAGTACGAGGCCATCCGCAAGGCTCATTCCGCTCCGAAACAGCAGGTCGTACCCATCGCTACCGCCCGCGCCAGGCGAACTCCGATCGAGTGGCGTGCCGAAGACCTGCCTGTTCCCTCGTTTACCGGCGTCCGCGTGTTGGATAATTTTCCCCTCGCCACTCTGCGGGAATATATTGACTGGTCGCCGTTCTTTCACACCTGGGGAATGAAGGGCATCTATCCGCGCATCCTTGACGACGAGCGGCAGGGCACGGAGGCGCGCAAGGTCTTCGCCGAAGGCAATGCTCTGCTGGACACGATGATTGAGAAAAATCTCATCACCGCACGCGGCGTATATGGCCTCTTTCCTGCGAATGCCGTAGGCGACGATGTCGAGCTCTACGTGGCCGACACGCGCGACGAAGTGCTGGAGCGATTTCACTTTCTCCGCCAGCAGGCGAATCGCGAAGGCAGCGAGCCATGCCGCTCGCTCGCCGACTTTATCGCGCCCAAGGAAACTGCGTTGCCCGATCACATCGGTGCATTTGCCGTCACCGCCGGGATCGGTCTGAAGGAGGTGTGCGACCGCTTCAGGAATGAGAACGACGACTACAACGCGATCATGGCGGAGGCAATTGCCGATCGCCTGGCGGAAGCCTTCGCCGAATGCCTGCACAAGCGGGTGCGCGATGAATGGGGCTACGGCTGCAGTGAAAATCTGAGCCCCGCCGATCTCATCCAGGAGAAATACCGCGGCATCAGGCCAGCCGCCGGTTATCCGGCATGTCCCGATCACACTGAGAAGGGAACTCTCTGGCGTCTGCTCGACGTTCAGGCAAACACCGGAATGCTGATCACCGAATCGTTCGCTATGTGGCCTGGGTCGAGCGTAAGCGGTCTCTACTTCGCGCACCCGGAGTCGCGCTACTTTAGCCTGGGCAAGATCGATCGCGATCAGGTCGCTGACTATCACCAGCGCAAGGGAATGAGTATCGCTGAGGTAGAGCGGTGGCTCGGCCAGAACCTGAACTACGATGCCGGAGAATCATCGCAGAGCGGCCGATGAAGCCCTAAAGCAGGCAGGCCGATGTGAAGTCACATCGGCCTGCTCCCTCTACGCTGAGGTCGCTATCTCAAAACGTTAGTTTGAGCGCCAGCTGCACTAGTCGCGGATTGTTCACAGTGGAATTCACCGATCCGAATCCGATTGCGCTCACATCGTTGACCGGCATGCCGAACTGCGCATGGTTAAAGAGGTTGAAGAACTCCGCACGGAAGTTCAGGCCCATCTCTCTGGGCAATTCGAACTGCTTGATCACCGAGAAGTCGGTGTTCACGAAGTCAGGCCCGACCGCTGGCACACGCGAGGCGTCACCGAGCTCACCCGCGGGAGGCGCGACAAAGCAGGAGGCGTTGATCCACTGCAGACTGCTGTGATTGGCTGCGTGCGCGTTGCAGCCCGCTACCTGGTCGGGGCGGTTCCAGTTGTTATCGTTGCCGCCATTGCTGAAGGCAGCGCCCGAATCGTTGACGCTATCGATCAACGGTACGGGGAATCCTGAAGAAATCCTCTCGATCAGCGTCAACTGATAGTTGCCGAGAATGGTGTTGGTGAGGGTATTCCAACTGCTGCCGAACATCTTGCCTTTGCCGAAAGGCAGATCGTAGATCACGCTGCCGGTAAAGCTGTTGGCGAGGTTGATCTGCGACAGGGAATAGTCCAGACGCCGCCAATTGGGGAGCGGGAAAAAAGGAGCGCTCAGCTCCGAACCCAGACCGTCCGACAATCCGTTGTCCAAGGTGTGAGACCACGTATAGGCCAACAGCGCGTAGAGCCCGTATTTCGACTCTTTGGTTTCCGCTTTCACCTGCAGCGAGTCGTAACTGGTGTGGCCGACATCGCCGAAAAGGTCGATGGCGTTGAAGTTGGGTACGTTATAGGACGGCACATACGGCGCGCCGCCGGGCAGGCAGCCGAGGGTGTAGCCCGACACCGTGCCGCAGGCAGACGGGCTTCCGGTGTTGAGGTCGTTGCCGGCTACAAGAATGTGATTTCCGCGCGAACCGGCGTAGCCGGTAGTCAGCACAATGTTGCCGGGCAGCTGCTGCTCGATGTTGACGTTGTATTGCCGAACCCTGCCCAGCTTGAAGTTGGTGGGCTGGGAATAAAATGTTCCCTCAAAATTCGTGACACTGGGTGGCAGAGGTGGCGCCGCAAATCCAGCGGAAACGCCCGCTGGGATCACAGTGGCGCCTATGTTCGCAGGGAGCGTGGAGCAGTAGGACGGGACCGTGGCTGAGGACGTGGCATAAGTGGGGCAGGTGGCGGAGAAAGCGGGAAAGTCGTCGGTCTCACCGAGGAAGGGCGGGTTCTGCCATAGACCCTGCGCGCCCTGGCTCCACGCCGAGTCGTGGTAAAGAGAGAAGCCGGCGCGGAGCACGGTCTTTTCGCTGCCCAAAACCTTCCATGCGCCGCCGATGCGCGGTTCGAGAGCTGTCCAGTCCATATTGACGCCGGCCGCCGAGCTGACGCCGTTCTGATTGGCGACCAGCAACTGCCCGGTCGAGGGAATGTAATTGGCCAGGCGTCCGTGCTGTTCGGTCGTTGGCGTAGTCATATCCCAGGCCAGGCCAAGATTGAGGGTGAGAGACGGCAAGACCCGCCAGTTGTCTTCGCCAAAGGGACGATAAATTTTCCAGCGCCGGCCGGTGACCGGGCCTTCCGTGGTCTGATCGTGAATCGCTCCACCAGTGAGGCCCATCAGGAAATCGGCCTCCGGATTGCCGGTATAAGTAAATCCGGTTTCGCCGACCAGCCAGAAGCCATCCTGAAAGGCCTCGGTGCCGACGTTCATCTGGTTAGCCCGGAAATCGAGTCCAACGTGAAGGTCATGTTTGCCATGGACAAGATCGAGCGAGTCGCGGAACGAAAAGATATTTGTTCCGCCCTGGAACGGAGAATACCCGCGATCTCCGAGCGCCCAGTAGCCTTGCGAAAATTCCGTAGAAACCAGCCCGCAGCTATATGCGCCGGGAAGACAGGTGGTGCCGTTGGGACAACCAAGGTTGGCGCCAGGTATGCCGAGGATCGCGGATTCACAGCTTCCCGTGCCCTGCGAACTGATGTAGTCGAAGATGCGGTTGTAGCCGAAACTGGCCTGGTTCACGAGCGCGGAGGAGAACACGTGGGTCTCGCCGATGGCGACATTGCGCGCATGGTTGATGATGTGCTGATTGCTGCCGAAGGCGTTGGCTTCGGCGAATCCCGGTGAGCCGCCCGGTACATAAGAGAACGCCTGGTCGTAGCTGAAACGGGAAAAGGCACTGTCTTTAGTCGAGATCGTGTAATCCAGCCGGCCGTCGAACTTCGTTTCGTCCAGCTCGCGCACCGGCTCGTTGACATAGTTGTAGCCGGCGCTGGCATTGCTCGCGTTGGGCGCGGGATACAGGTTCAGCATGGTCTGCCCAATGCTGTTGATCAAGCCGGCTGGAATCTTATTGCAGGGTATGCCCGTTCCCTGGCTCCCGTCGGGATTGGACGGTAAGGGATTGCCGTTGCCATCGCACTGGAAAGCAGAACTCGCAGCGCCAATCATGTTCGGATTGTTGATGACCAGGCCGGACACCGCATTACCGAACGGATCGGCGGAGAAATCGCCTGAGCGCATGGCCAGCGACGGCACCAGACCCGTGAAGGCGATGCCGTGTCGCTGATATTTCTGTTCACCGTCGACAAAGAAGAAAAGTTTGTTCTTGCGAATGGGCCCGCCAACCGCGCCGCCGAACTGGTTCAGGTTGAACTTTTCCGCGGAGGTTGCGAAGTAGCTCTTGGCGTCGAGATCGGTGTTGCGCACAAATTCGTACAGCGTCCCGTGAAAGTTGTTAGAGCCTGACTTGGTGGTGACCAGCACAGCAGGACCCGCCCGGGTGCCGTATTCCGCGGAATAGGTGTAAGTCAGAACCTTGAATTCCTGAATGTCGTCGATCGAGGAGAAGATAGAGATGCCGCCGGCAGTCAGCTCATTGTTATCCACGCCGTCCAGTAGCCAGTCCGTGCTGTTGGGGCGCGAGCCGCCAATAGACAATGAGAACGATCCGCGTGCCGCAACTTCGCTGCTCGCCGCCGAGGTGAAAAAGCTGTTCGGATTGGTCTCTGCCGTGGCTCCGGCAGTCAGCGTAGCCAGCTGAACGAAGTCGCGGCCGTTCAACGGCAGCTGCGCCACCTCCTGCGACGTGATCACCTGACCGAGAGAGGGATTGCCGGTTTCGACGGCAACCGCTTCCGTAGAAACCTGCACGGTGGAGACTACGGTAGCCGGCGCGAGCGAAAAATTCAGCTCGCGAGCTTCATCAACCTGCAGGTTGAGATCCTTGGATTCACCGCTCTGAAAACCCGCTGCGTCGACGTGCACCGTGTAGATGCCGACAGGAAGCAGGGGAACAAGATAATGCCCGCTATTGTCCGTCTTTCCTTCACGCGTCAAACCGGTTGCCTGAGACGTGATGGTGACGGTGGCTCCTGCAATGCTCGATCCGGACTTGTCGAGGATGTTCCCGGAGAAACTTCCCGTGGCCTGACCGTATATGAACGGACAGCCTGCAAGCACCAGAACGCAAGCGGTCACCAGAAACAACATCCTGTAGAGTGCTTTGCTGACCGAAACCTGCGGCGATTTCGTACACGTCGTCCCCATCATCGTGCGCTTCATAGCCAACCCCTTTTCGATGAAAATCAAGTAAGGCGGTTATTGCGTTGAACCAGCGGGATAAGTGACTGCAAAATTTGTGGAATGAGTAACTTTAAGAATTTACAAGCGGAACGTCAACGAAATTGTGTCTGAGTTGGCGATACTCCGGCCTTTTGCGACGGCCTCTGAAAATAGAAATAGAGCCGGCAGTTGCCCCTTGAGAACTAGACTTCCCGAAACTCGCTCATCGACTCGGAAAGTGTCCGGCGCTCCGAGCGCTGCAACCACCACGCACAGATCATCAGGAATCCCGCTCCGGCGAGATAGGAGAGAGCGAAGTCCGGCGCGGCCCACCATCCGATGTGGCCCTCGATGCCTGCGGGAGTCAGCCGCCATGAGTGGATGACTCCAGCCGCCGAAAGTGCAGCTGCCGCAACCAGCCACGCTGCCCCGCGCAGGAAACGGCGATTGATCACCAGCGTCAGTGCAGCGGCCCACAACATCGACGTGAGCAGCGCACCCTGGCCAAGCGAGAGTAAACCGGCGAGCGCAATTTCTCCGTTCAATCGCCCCATCACCGCGGATAGCGAGCTGCCTGCGGCGCGCACTACGTCGTCGAGCAGCCCTGCGGCCCACTGGGCAAGGATCGGAATCAATCCCAGTGCGACGGCGACCGCATGCTGCGGCGGCACCTTGGTAAAAGCCTGGCCCACAGTGACCAGTCCGAACCAGACAATTACCGGACCGGCAACCTCCAACGGAATAATCCGTAGCACCAGAGGCAGCATGCCGGTCGTACACAGCAGCATGGTCAAAAGTCCGTTCAGCACTGAATAGCCGGAGCGTGCTCCGTTCTCTTTGTGCGCGGCATGACCGATATATAAAGTTGTCGGAAACGGACTGCCCAGCAGCGCGGCGCCCAATGTGCCGAGGCCATTCATCAGCAGAGAAGGGGTGGTGCGGTAATTGTCGCCGCCAATCTTCACGCCCTCCAGTATCTGTAGCGAGCCAAGTGTGTCGAGCATGGCGAGGGGAATAATCACCGGCAGGTAAGTCCATAACTCCGCCCGCCCCAGTAGCGCGAACGCATTGACGGGATGCGGCAGATAGAGTCCGGGCACCACCGCCGCCGGTTGCGGCGCAATGTAGATGTGCAGTGCCCGCAGCACGGCTGCGAGGGCCGCGCCGATCCCAACAGCAAGGAGCGCTCCGGGAATTCTGCCCGGCAGCCGCAGGCGCGATGCATACAAGGTGAAGAGCACAATCATCGGCACCAGTGCGATCGCCGCCTGCTCGAAGATGCCGAAGATGAATCCAAGACAGAGATAGGCGAGCGCCAGTCCGGCCAGCGGACAGAGCAGGGCGGCGCGAGGCGTGTGACGGCGCAGCCAGTCGGTACAAAATGCGCCTGCCGTCTGCACGATTCCGCTGAGCAGACTTGCGAAGACGCCTGCCTCCCACGCGGCAGCGCCCGAGTGCGTGCGGTTATAGACCGGCCCCATGATCAGGAATACGTATGCGAAGATCGTCGGTGTGTTCACGCCAAACGGAATCGCGGTCACGTCGGCGCGTCCGGTCTCGTGTGCCAGGCGCCGTGCCTGCCACGCATAAAAGAAGTTGCCCGCGACAACAGAAGCAGCGACTCCGGGGAGCACCCGGCTGGCCACAAATGCAGTCGATAACCCACAGACGGGCGCCAGGCCAACAATCAACAGCAGGTCAGGAAAGCCGGAGAAGAATAGTCCGAAGAATCCGTCGACGTCCCCTGCGGTGAACCAGGGCAGACGGACGCGCTCACGCGGCGCCATAGCGCAGCCCAATCTTCCGCAGCCATTTGCGATAGGCAATGGCCATGCGGTCGGAACGCAGATGCAGCTCCGCCTGCAGATCGAGCGGCAACAACTCCGGCCGCTGCGACTCCACCACAATCCGATCCTGTTCGGTCACGCGATCCTGAAACGCGCGCAGCTCCTCGTCCGGGATCTCATGACCGTAGTCCATGCTGATCAGCAGCCTCATCTCCGAATGCTCCTCATCGACAGGCGACGCCTGGGCGAAAATCGCAAACCGCTGCTCGCCGCTCTTCTTCTCAAGCCCAGCGGTGAGTGGGCCGCAAACCCAGTAACGATAGGTCACCAGCGCGCCCTTGCCGGTTCCATCCGGATTCGGCTGCCAGATGCGAATCTCGTCCGCCTCCGGACCGTAGCGGCCTTCTCCAACCTGATAATCCTCTACCTCGAGGTGCTGCGGATCGCCGAGTAAGCCCGCGTGGACAAATCCAAGATGCGCTACATCCAGCAGGTTCTCGATGAGTCGCGGACCAAGTGCACGGAAGCGGTACGGCCCGGCCGTGACGGTGCGGAAGCCAGGCATCTCGGCAAACGCAAATTCAGGCGGATCAGCGAAGGGCTCTCCCAGACAGACCCAGATTGCTCCATAGCGCTCTTTCGCCAGAAAGGTTTTTGCACGCGCTTTTGCCGGAGGCGTCATCTCCGCGTGCGCGGGAATGCGCACGCATTCTCCCGAGGGCGCATATTCCCAGGCATGATAAGGACAGATGAGGCAATCGCGCTGCGAAGCGAGTCCCTCACTCGCGAAACGCACTCTGCCCAGCGATAGCTTTGCGCCGCGATGCACGCAAAGATCGAGCCAGCAGTGCACTCCCTCCGGCGATCGCCAGAGAACCAGGTCATGCCCCAGCAGGCGTCGAGACAGTGTTTGCCCGGGAACAATCTCGCTGGACCACGCCACCAGAAACCACTCCCGCAACAATAGTGGGTCATCGAGATGGATGGGCGGACGCGAGGAAAGTTCCTTCGCCGGTAAATTGGATGCCGGAGGGACCAGGGTCAGGCAAACCTCCCAGGATGAGCACAGAGTGTAAATGAGTGCAGAGTGTCGCCAGTTTACACGAGCGATTTCCAGCGCCCGTTATCGATAGCTGGCCCGCTGCTGGTCGCCGCGCATGGAAACACCGGCAGGATCGCCGCTACGGTTTTCGCCCTTGCTCTGCATTGTCAGATACTCTGGTGGTCGTGAAATATGACAAAGCCTCCTAAGCTGTTCGTGTACGGACTCCTCAGCGTGCTGGCGCTGCAAGTTGCAGTCGTTTCGATCATGGCGCAGAAGCGCTTTCCGGTGCTCAGCGACGCCAGCCAGCCAACCATTGCTGGTCGCCCGGTTCAACTCGATGCGCAGGGGAAGCTCCTGCCCTGGCCCATGGCAGACGACACTGGCTTCTCCTACTCCTCGCACTTCCTGACGCAGTGGACAATCCTGGAAGATCAGCTGCATCGCACCAGACTGCCGTATTTTTACTGCTGCTTCGACTTTGACCGCACCACCTTTGAAACGCAGCCCGAACACCACTGGGTCAACTCCACCGGCTATCTCCGTGCCATGATGGAAGGCTTCGTCGAACGGCTTTATCCCTATACCGGCGATAGCTCTACGCTTCAGTCACTCGAAGACTTTGTCGACTATGAGCTGGAAAACGGGCTGACTCCCAAAGGCTATGTCTGGCCCGAGGTCCCGTACGCGTCGGCAAACCCGGGAGCCACGCGCTACACCGGATGGAGCCAGCACGGCGAAGACTACATCGAGCCGCACGTAGTAGGTGAAGACGGCTACGGCTATCTGCGTCTTTACGAAATGTCCGGAAACACCAAATATCTACAGGCGGCCATCCGTTGCGCCGATGCATTGGTGAAGAACTACAAGCCTGGCGACGAGAAGAATTCGCCATGGCCATACCGCGCCTACGCCCGTGATGGGCTCTCCGGAGTAGGCGATATGGGGGTGTATTCGGCCAATGTCGTAGAACCCATCATGCTCTTCGACGAGCTCATGCGCATCGGCCAGGGAGATGTGGAGCACTACAAGACCGTGCGCGAGGGAGCATGGCAATGGCTGGAAACCTATCCCCTCAAGAACAACGTCTGGTCCGGATACTTTGAAGATGTAAATCCGAATACCGAAAATCAGAATCAGGTAATCCCGCTCGAGCTTGCCCGCTATTTGTTGCTGCATCCGGAGAAGGATGCAAATTGGAAGCAAGACTCCAAGCGCCTCATCGACTGGGTAAAGACAACACCCAAGTGGCCAAAATACATGGTGCACGGCGCGCTGGTAACAACCGAGCAGGGCGACGGCACAGACTTCTGCTGCAATCTGCCCAACCAATGCTGCGACAGCCACACCTCGCGGCTGGCTGCGACAGAGGCTTTCTATGCCTGGCGCACTGGCGACGTCGATATGAAGGAGCAGGCCTTTCGCTCCTATAACTGGGTGACCTATTTCCAGGGATTGCCAGGCGGCGCTCATGCGCCGTTCAGCGATCAGTGGTGGTTTACGGATCAGTTCACCGATGGACCGCGACGATTGATGGATGCCTTCTGGGCCTTCCCCTAATGGGCTCCATCGGACGAATCGCATCTTCTCGGATCTTCTTCGGTGGTTACAAAAATTCAATACGGCGATGGTTCGGTCACATACTCGACCTTCGACGAGTCATCCGACGACGTGTTGCGGTTAAACTTTGCGCCCGGCTCCATACTCGTCCAAGGTAAGCCGCTGCGAATGTTGAGTAAGTTGGATGGGGAGGGCTATTCCTTCGATGAAAAGACGCATGTCCTGCGCATTCGCCACGAGCACGGCCGTGACGTCGACATTCAAGGCCAAGGCAATGGCAAGCCGCCAAAATATATCCGGTTCGATAATCCGCACATCGCTGCAGGCAGCACGCTGGAGCTGCAATATCCCTCGGGATTAATAGATTGGGGCGGAGATGCATGGATGATTCATGCGCCGGCAGGGAAATTCGGCAGCTTCTGCCTGGGTCTCAAGGATCCCAAACAGACCCAGGCTAGTTTTGCTTTTCCGGTGCCAACAGTTTTTGCCGGAATCGATGCCTATAACGGTGGCAGCAAGACGGCGACCATTCGTTTCCGTTCGCCGGAGCTGCGAGAGAAGTCCTACACATTGGAGCCCGGACAATTGATAAGGATTCGCACCGGGTGGCGCGATCCAAGTTCAATGATCGAGTGGGATTTCGAGAACGGTGAGGGCCTGCTGTTCGACAATCTCGCCTACTCTGACTAGTTCATTTCACTAACCGGCGACCTCCGGCGGCAGCCCAGTTCTGGCCGATGAGGTCCTTAGCCATGCTCCATCGCACCTGCTGACCGGTCACTGGTTAGATTTGCCGCACGGCAGAAAAAGTGATTGTTTTGGTCAAGATTGGACAGAGAATGGGAAATAAGCTTTGTTCGGAATCGAAAACAGATTCCGTACAGGATGATAGAGTTTGTGCGCACATTCTGCAGTTCTCATAGGTGCAGCCTTGCACCAGCGGTTGCTTGCCGGCCCGAAGGCTCAATGAAAAAAATCTCTGTAAACATCCGCAGGCCTGAGTCATTCGCGGAGCTCCCGGGCATCTTATTCCGGACGCCCGTCTATGCTGTGGGGAGATTCGCAATGCTGTTCTGGACTGAAGTCAGCATGATCCTGACCCGGAGAGAGTTATGAGTGCATACTTAGTTTTTACGCGAGAAAAGACGCTCGACAAACAGGAGTTGGCTGTCTATTCGGAGCAGGTGCCCGCGACCCTCGCGGGGCATCAAGCGAAGGTTCATGTCCTCTACGGTGCGCACCAGGACCTCGAAGGTCCGCCCATCGAAGGCATGGTCATCCTCGAGTTTCCAACCGCACAGGCCGCGAAGGATTGGTATGACGGCCCTGCGTACCGTCAGGTGCGGGAGCATCGCTTCAAAGGTGCGGAGTTTCGCGTCACGCTGGTAGCAGGTGTAGGGAAGTAACTTCGCCCCACACTGCGCAAACCCGCACGCACATTCTCTGAGTGGAAACATCGAAAGGGAGTTTTGGAATGACCCGGCTGGACAAGAAAACCGCATTGATCACAGGCGCCTCGCGCGGCATAGGCCGTGCGGCCGCGCTTGCACTGGCTAACGAAGGGGCGCGCATCCTCATTCACTACGGCAAGTCGATCGACGCTGCCAATACGCTCGCCGAAGAGATTAAAAAGCACGGCGGGCAAGCTGATATTGTCGGCGCGGATCTGGCCAGCGCGAACGGCGCCGCGGAGCTCGCAGCTGAAGTGCGCAAGCTGGTGTCAGATCGCCTGGATATTTTCGTTTCGAACGCTGGCATTTCAAAAGCCGCGCCAATCGAGGCTCACACTCCTGAAGACTTCGACAATCTGTTCGCCACCAATGTGCGCGCACCATTCTTCCTGCTCCAGCAATTGCTGCCCATTCTTGGCGAAGGATCCAGCGTGATTGTCACAACCTCACTCGCTGCCCGCTTTTCGCCCGGAGACTCCGGCCAGCCCGGCGCACCGTCATTGCCTGCCTACGCCGCAACCAAAGGAGCCCTCGAGACACTTGTGAAGCACTGGGCCGCACACCTCGGCGTGCGGGGAATCCGTGTCAACGCAATTGCTCCCGGCGTGATCGAGACGGACATGTCCAACTTCACCAAGAGCGAAGCCGGCCGCGATCTTACGCTGAAGATGCAGGCGCTGAAGCGCATCGGCAAACCGGAAGATGTGGCCGACGTAATTGCTTTTCTTGCTTCGGACGGGGCACGCTGGATTACAGGCGCAAGCATCCCCGTGGATGGTGGATCAAAGCTCTAAAGGTTGTGGGCTGAGTGAGCGTCCGCGGTATAAGAGCAGGAGGGGAGCAGCCATGAACACGAAGGAAATTAAAATTCCCGGACCCGATCACCCCATCACGATTGAGCCTACGAAAGTCACTATCCGCGTGACGGTTGCCGGTAAGATCGTGGCGGAATCATCACGCGCCTTGATTCTGCAGGAGCAGGGATATCCGCCCGTCTACTACATTCCCAGGAAAGACGCCGATATGTCGCTGCTGGTGCGAACTACGCACTACAGCTATTGTCCATACAAGGGCGACTGCGCCTACTACACCATTCCCGCGGGTGGCGCGAAATCCGAATATGCAGTGTGGACCTACGAGCAGCCGTACGAAGCAGTCGCGAGCATCAAGGATCATCTGGCCTTTTATCCAACACGGGTCGATGCGATAGAAATACTTCAACCGTCGGCTATCTGAATGCGGCAGCGAAGCTGTAAATCAATGCATGATCGGCAGAATGCCCTGCTCTATAGCGACCGTCGACGCTTCCGTCCGGTCGCTCACCTGTAGTTTCGAGAGAATCCGGTTGACGTGGTTGCGCACCGTGAACTGGCTGATGTCGAGCGCGCGCCCGATGTCTTTGTTCGTAAGTCCTTTCGAAAGTAACTCGAGAATTTGAACCTCGCGCGCGCTCAGACATGGCCGATGCTTTCGCTCCGACAGGCGCTCCGCAATCCGTCGGGGAAAATGTGTCTCCCCAATATGGACCGCATGAATCGCGGTGATGATTTCATCGCGTGAGGTGTCCTTCAATAGATATGCTTTGGCCCCGGCTTCTACGGCGCGGTAGATATCTTCGTCATATTCGAAGTTGGATAGGATAACCACCTGCGGCGGATTGGGTAAGTGATGCAATGCTCGCAGCGTATCGATGCCATCCATGTTAGGCATGCGCAGGTCGAGCAGCATAACATCGGCAGCTTCTCTGCCCAGCAGCTCCAGCGCTTCGCGTCCGCCGTGTACTGAGCCGATAACCTTGAGGCTGCTCTGCTTGCGCAGCATGCTGTTCAGCCCGGCGCGGACAACCGGATGATCGTCCACGATCAAAAGCCTGATGATCTTTGCCGATATCTTATCCATATTGGTTCTCACCAGATCCTGCCGGCATAGTACCGCCAGTTCTCTGGAATGATTCTCCTTGGCAGCGGGGCCTTCACCTCAACTGCCGTACCTTTTCCTGCCGAACTGTGAATCTCAAGCGTGGCTCCGACTCTCTCCGCGCGTTTGCCCATTCCACGAATGCCGAAGCTTGCTGAATCCTGCCCGGCCGGAAAGCCCCGGCCATTGTCTCGAACCGTGAGCGACAACGTGCCTGCCTCATAGATGAGCGAGATCGCGATCTCGGTAGGCTCGGCGTGACGCACGGCGTTGGCGATGGCTTCCTGGCCAATCCGGTAGAACGAGTCCGCGATGCGCGGCGGAATGGTCCGCGCATCCCCGCTGCTCGAACAATGAATCTGAATCGATCCGCCGTTCACGATCATTCCTGCGCAGCCGTCCAGCGCCTTCAACAGGCCAAGCTCTTGCAGGCTCTCCGATCTTAGAGCCGAGATGCTTCTTCTGGCTTCATCATGGCTGGTGCGCACCAGATCGTTGGCCAGGTCCAGGTGCTGATGAAGCTCGGCCTCGTTGCCAATCTCATCGCGAATGGCCTGCAGTTGAAAACCGATGCCCGCAAAGCTCTGCGCCAGAGTATCGTGCATCTCGTGCGCCAGCCGCTCGCGCTCCTCCAGGATGGCCTGCAGACGCAGCTTCTCGATGCGCGCGTGAAGCGCCTGTACGGCAACGATCACCACGAAGAGACCGATCACCGCAGCGATGATGTGACCGGCGCTCCACCATGGCGGTCCTTTCATCACCTGAATGTCGTCGATAGAGGGAAGGATGACCGCGAAGGGAGTTTCATTCTGCGTGTAAGCAGAATCGACCACGCAGATTCCGTGCAGACGGAGAAGGCTCTTTTCCTTCAGCGTCCACGGAAAGCTCCCATGGCCTTTGCCGCTGATGATGGCGCGAAACGCCTGGCTGCCGTCCGTCAAAGTCAGGACGATGCTCTGGTTCGGCCCTTGCTCTTTCTTCTCCAGCCTTCCTTCGGTTTCGATAAACGTCGCATCGAATCCTCCCGAAGCCGCCTGCGATGCAGTCACCGACACCGGTGGCACAGGCACGCGCGACCACAGCACATGCACAGACGCATGCTTCAGCACGGAGCTGAAGTCTCCCCGATAGAGATCGCCGTGCGCTTCCACCTCGTCCCCAATCTCGAGCGGCATCCTGTCGTCTTCCGGAGAGATGGCCAGGCCGCCGCCCGAATCCTGGATGTAGAGCACCGGAGAAGTGAGCGTCACTACGCCATGAACCGTTACCGGCGTAGGAGCAATAGGCGAAAGCAAGCGCAGGCTGCTGATGGGCACGGCATGCGGATCGGATTGATGATCCTGCATTTCGAGATACAACGGTTCTAGATATCGGTCATAGGTAGAAGACTGCGCCCCTCCTACTTCATCACCCGGTACGCCGGTCGGAGGAGGCGCGTCGCCGATCATGGCCACTTCATCGGCTCGCGTTGCAGGGCGAATCTCCACATTGCGCCACATCGCTCCCGTCGCATAGGACTTGAGCCCAAACCTTCCCGACTGAAGACAGTTGCCGTCGCGCGTCGCGGTAGTTGTGGTCGTGCCTGAGAGCGAAGTCACACTGACCACAAAGTCGCATTCGTAAGCTAGAAATTTCAGGTGATACCACTGTTGCGCCTGCACGCGAGGCGTAATCGGCTTTGATTGGTATTCACGCCAGCCAAAATCGGCGCGGCCCAGAATCAGCGTGTTGTCCAGATCGCGAATGCCCGCGAAATACCCGTTATACGCATCCACTCCCTCTTCTTCATTCCGCGCGCGAAGAATAAGTCCGCCATCGCCATACTGGCCGAGCAGTTGGATGTCGGCTTCCACCGAGTAGTTCTTCCAGTTCGCCGATCCGTGCATCAGCTTGGCGCCGCGCTCGTCAGAATTATTGCGCATGGCTCCGTCAACCGCCTCCCACGTCCCCCCGTACGCGGTCCAGTCTTCGCGTCTGTCGATAGACACTGCTTGCGGCAGTGGAGATTTTCGCTGCAGGCGGGAAACGAAAACGATGGCAGCGGCAATCGCGGCTACCGCAACCGCTCCGATGGCGATTCCAAGCATCGTCCTGGTTCTCGATGCCGGTGTCATTGTTCCGTCCACCAGTGCGCGGAAAAGATCTTCCGGATCTCCGGTGTGTCGATGTTCTCGCCCGTCACCAGCCGCGGCTGCACCAGAATTCGCGGAGAAACCATAGCTCCCTGCAGCTTTCTCTGCATCTGCTCGATGGCGATCTGTCCCATCTTGTAGGTGTTCTCAACCACGACGGAGTCGAGATCTCCCGTTCGCAAAGGCGGCAGCAGGTCCTGATCGAAGCCGATCAGCTTGATTGCCGAAGTCTTCCGGAACTCCACTAGCGCGTAGTAAGCGCCGCGTGTTGATTCCGCAGAGAGCGCAACCAGAGCATCGGGTGTCGGCGTCACTTGAAGCAGTTCCTCTGCCGTCTGCTGCTCCTGCGAAACATTCGTCTGGCCGATTCGCCGCGCCACCACGTGGATATGAGGAAACTCCGAAGCCAGCGTGCTCTCGAAGCTTTTCTCGCGCAATGTAATGTTCGCGAGCTTAGGGTCCAGGCCGAGCACGGCGATGGATCCCTGGTTGTGCAGCAATATTCCAACCCGCCTCGCTGCGATCTGGCCAGCCGCCACTTCATCGCTCAGCACGTAGGACAGGCTTCCGTCAGGATCGATCCCCAGCTCGGTTCCCACTACGACGATGGGGATGTGCGTGGCAAGTAATCGTTTTATCGGAGTGCGCAACGCCAGCGTCTCATCTGGCGAGAGAACGATTCCTTCATAACGCTGTGCCGCAACTTTCTCCACCAGGGCTATTTGCTTCTGAACATCGTTCGCCCGCGTCGGTGCGTTCCAATATATGGAGAGCCCGCGGCTTCTGGCGGCGTCCGCCGCGCCCGCGTGCTCCGGCTCCCAAAGTGCTGTGCCACAAGCACGTGGGATCACCGCAATGGTTGGCTGCCGGCGCTCACACCCGCCCAGCGCGAGAAGAACGGCCCCGCAGGCGAGTGCCTTCAGGCTCATCCGTGATTGCAACCGCCGTTGGTACATATGAACCATTGCGCGTCTTAATTTGGCAGGCATATCGTTCTCCTGCTTGTGCCTAGGCCGGTAAACGGCCCGCAGAAGTAAACATTTACTTAATCAGAGACAACACACGGCTGTCGAGTATAACCGCCGGATGATGGAAGTGAAAAACGCTATTTGGAGGGTGGGGATGAAACAATATTTTCTACGCGTAGCGGTTCTGCTGGTGCTGGCAGGATGCGCATTCTCAAGCGCGCATGCACAATTTAGCGGCAGCCTTTCCGGCACCGTTCAGGATCCAACCGGTTCGGTCCTTCCCGCAGCCACCGTGACGCTCATCAATGTGAGCACCGGCGAGCAGAAGACAACCACTTCAGCCTCCGACGGGCTTTATCAGTTCGTCAGTCTGGCTCCTGGAAGCTACCAGCTCAAGACCTCGGCGCCTGGGTTTGCCGAAGCGCTGGCCTCCTTTACGCTTCAGACCAACCAGACTCTGATTCTCCCCGTGAAGATGGTTGTGGGTGGCGCAAAGCAGACCGTCGAGGTAACCTCGCAGGCTCCCGTTCTCGATACCGGTGACACACGATTGCAGGAGACGCTGTCGACGCAGGCGCTCTCCTCGTTGCCGCTGGCCGGCCGCAACATGATCTCGCTCGTCACCCTCGCCCCCGGAGTCGTCGGACTCGGCGTGACCAGCAACGGAAGTCCCGGATCGGGCCGCGACAACTACTCGACCGAGACTCAGGTAGACGCCAGCGCCAACGGACAGGGTGCCGTCGGCAATATGTATGTCGTGGATGGCCTCGACGTCACCAGCTCCATCCGCGCCGGCGTGCTCAACATGACGCCGAACCCGGACTCCATTCAGGAAACCAGCATTCAAAGCAATACCTACAACGTCGATTATGGCCGCGCCAGTTCCATCCAGATGATGATGACCACCAAGTCCGGCTCCAATGCTTACCACGGCAACGCCAGCGACTACTTCACCTATCAGGGATGGCTCGCCAAGACCGAGTTCACCGACTCCTACGCTCCGTTCCATAGCAACAATATCTCGGCCACCATCGGCGGACCGATCATTCCGCGTCACAACGCCGGTTTCTTCTTCTTCGCCATTGAACCGCTGCGCTCCTCATCTGCGACCACCTATAGCACCACCTTTGAAGATCCGCAGTTTACCGCCTTCGCCCAGGCTAATTTCCCCAACACCATCGGCACCAAGCTGCTTACTTCTTACCCGGTCACCAATGTTTCGGCCGTCAGCGTGAGTCAGACAGCGGCCGACCTTTTCCCCACGACTTGCGGAACCGCGGCCACCAGCTATCTGCCCTGCGGCACGGCCATGGTGGACAACGGCGACTACTCCGCCAGCGCTTATCGCAACGGCTTGCAGTACAACATTCGCCTGGATAAGGATCTCTCGCATGACCGTTTTTACGGCAACTTCTATCGCACTACCCTGAACACCAATGGCCTTGATCCTCGCGCGGCCTTTAACACCACCAGCAACTATTATCAGTACGCGTTGCAGGTCAACGAAACCCACACCTTCAGTCCGACGACTCTCAACGAAGCCGCCTTCGCGGTCATGCGCGTCGAAGGCATTCAGCCGGCGACCGGGCTCTTCACCGTACCTGTAGTAAACGTTACTAGCATCGGCGCCGGTTTCGGTGCGGGCTTCGCCCAGGGCGATTTCATCCAGCACAACTATCATTGGCGCGATGTGCTCACCCACACCTTCAAGGCTCACGATGTGAAGGTTGGATATGAAGGCCTGTTCGGCGATGACGTGGAAGTCTTTAACGGCCCTTACGATCAGCCGACATTCAATTTCAACAGCCTTCTCGATCTCGCTCAGGACAATGTCTACACCGAGAGTGGCCTTGCCTATAATCCGCTCACCGGCCAGCGCGATCAGTACAACTGGAATGCGGCGGGCGTGACCAATGGCGCATTCATCGAAGACACCTGGAAGGTCTCACATAGATTGACGGCGAACTTCGGCCTGCGTTGGGATGATTTCGGCAACCCGTATTCGCGTACGCCTGATACGGCATTCTCCAACTTCTATCTTGGCGCTGGGCAGACCGAGGAGGAGCAGATTGCCAACGGCGTTCTCATCCGCCACAATCACGCGCTGAATCGTGCCATCACCGATGTCTTTAGCCCGCGTGGCGGCATCGCCTGGGACGTGACCGGCAGCGGCGACTGGGTGGTGAAGGGCGGTGCCGGCTTCTTCCACAACTGGCCGACGCTGGCCAACCTGCAGGAAGAGTATCGCGGCAATCCTCCGGGTGATATTTTCCCGACCTTCTATGGCGCATCCGGTCCGGCGCCGGTCTTCGGTTTCGGCACATCGAACACCAAGCCGTATAACTTCCCGGCTCCTTCGCTCTCCGCCTACACGCTCAATCAGCAGGGCGGCATCACCGGACTGCAGTTCAACATCGGCGCCATCGATCCCAATCTGCATTCGCCTGTGACCTACACCTACTCCGCGCAGCTTGAGCATCGCCTGAGCAATGCCCTTGCGGCCAGCATCGCCTACTCTGGAGCCAACGGCAGGAGCCTCCTGTCCGGCGGCGGCCAGGTATACAACGTCAGCTACGGCCAGGACATCAATGTACTTCCCGGTGACCTGATCATTCACAACAGTCTCGTCCCGACTCGTCTCAACACCAGCTTCGGCCAGATCCAATACACGCAGAACGACCGCGTTTCGAACTACAACGCATTCGTCGCCGCGGTTCGTGGCCGTTTCAGCCGCGCCTTCTTCAACGCGTCTTACACCCGCTCCGCGTCGAACGACGACACACAGGTCTTTCCTACTTACACAAACCCGCACCAGTGGTACGGACCATCCATCTGGGATGCCCCGAACCGCTTCTCGCTGGCGTGGAACTACCAGGTCCCCGACTTTAATCACGACAAGGGGCTCACCGGCCGCGTGGTCAGCGGCTGGGAATTGAGCGGCACAACCATCCTGCAATCCGGTACGCCGTTTAATGTCTACACCAACGCGGCATTCTCCCCTCTCACCAACTCAGCCGGCACCTTTATTGGCTATGCACCGGGCAGCGGCGACTTTAACGCGGATGGCGATAACAACGACTACCCGGATGTGACCAGCTACAACTACTCAACAAGCAGGAGAGCCTATCGCACCGGCTTGTTCGCGAAGAGCAACTTCCCCGCGCCATCGACGTTCGGATCGGAGGGCAACGAGAAGTACGACTCGTTCCGCGAGCCAGGCTTCGCGCAGTGGGATGCTGCTCTTCTGAAAAACACTGCGATCACCGAGCGGGTGAACTTCCAGCTCCGCTTCGAATTCTTCAACCTCTTCAACCGCGCCAATCTGCAATCCGTCGACACCAACCTGCCCGATGGAAACTTCGGCCAGGCCACTGCGCAATACACGCCGCGCTTCCTTCAGATCGGAGGCAACCTGAAGTTCTAGCCCAAGTCCCTTTGCCAGCTGACGGAGACGATCACTCTCTCCGTCAGCTTTTTCGTCCACAGTAAACGCGAGTACTCCCTGTTGCCCTTAGATTTTGTTTTTCGTTTCTAAATTGCGATTGGAATGATCAATCTGCGTTGTATCAACAGATGCAGGCTAAACGCCGGCTCGGCAACAACGGCAAATTTGCCGTCAGGATCGCTCACCTGAACGATTTGAAGAAACAGGAACAGACCCGCCAGACCCAATATCTCCTGGCTGACACCAACACCAGTCGCACTTCGCAATGAATGCTGAGGACCCCATGAAGCACCAGTCGAACATTTCGCGGCGCACATTTCTCTCGACAACCGCAGCAGCCACAGCGGCCCTCGCCATCCCCGGCCTGACTCCTCGTTTTGCCTTCAGTGCCAGCCAGACAGCTTCCGCCACGAAACTCGATCCCGACTGGAAAGACGCCGGGGTCATCGCCACGCGTAAATCGCCATACGCCAAGCTGCACAGCGTTCCAGTACAGGCCGTGACCATCGATACCGGCTTCTGGTCCAAGCGTCGCGTGACCAACGTCGAGTCCAGCATCCCCAGCATGCGGCAAGAGCTCCTCGATCACGGCCGCATGGATAACTTCCTGCGTCTCGAAGGCAAGACGGATGTGGCGCAGCGCGGCCCCGTCTTCTCCGATTCCGATATCTACAAATGGACGGAAGCCGTGGGCTTCGCTCTGCAATCGCAGCCGCTGCCCGAACTTCGCGCCCAGACCGATGTGATGATCAAGCAGGTCATCGCCGCCCAGGAGCCCAGCGGCTATCTCAATACCTATTTCGTAGGCGACCATAAAGCTGACCGCATGCAGTGGAGAACTCAGACCACCGGCCATGAGTTATATTGCATCGGCCATCTCCTGCAGGGCGCAATCGCCTACTATCGCGCCACCGGCGATCCCACGCTGCTTGAGGCGGGCATGCGCTTTGTAGACGGCTTCCTATTGCCCGGCTACGGCCCCGCGCCCAATCAGCAGCCCATCGTTGCCGGCCATCCTGAGATCGAGATGTCGCTCATCGAGCTCTATCGCACCACCGGCAATAAACAATATCTTGATCTCGCTGGATACATCCTCACCGGTGACAAGCGCATTCCGCTAACGCCGCGCCAAATAACGTATATGTTCTGCGGCATTCCCTTTACGCAGCGTACCAAGCTCGAAGGTCATGCCGTCCGCGCCATGTACGCATGCTGCGGTGCTGCCGACTACTATCTCGAAACTGGCGATCCGGAATATTGGAAGACGCTCAACGTGCTCTGGGATGATCTTGTCGCGCATCAGCTGTACCTGACCGGCGGCGTAGGCGCACGCAGCGATGGCGAGTCCTTCGGTAACGCCTACGAATTGCCCAACGAGCGCGCGTATGGTGAAAGCTGTGCCGCGATTGGAAACATGATGTGGAACTGGCGCATGCTCTCCGCCAGTGGCGACGCCAAATTTACCGATGTAATGGAGCGCTCCCTCTACAACGGAATCAACTCCGGCATGTCGCTCGATGGCAAACTCTACTGCTATCGCAATCCGCTGGCCTTCAATCCTGACACCGGCGACAAGATTCGCAACCCCTGGTACGACACGACCTGCTGCCCTCCGAACCTCGAGCGCACCTTCGCATCGCTCCCCGGCTACTTCTACAGCACGTCGCCGCAGGGCCTATATGTCCACTTCTATGACAACTCCACCATGCACTGGAAGCTCGAAAGCGGAACGCCGATCACCCTGCAGCAGACCACGCAATATCCGTGGGAAGGGAGCGTGCATATCTCCGTCGCGCCTGCCACGCCGGAGGAATTCACGCTGTACGTCCGCATCCCCGGCTGGTCAAAGCAAAACACCGTGAAGGTAAACGGAGAAGAAGTAGCTCAGGTCACTCCCGGTCAATACCTGCCCATTCGCCGCAAGTGGAAAGCCGATGACAAGGTTGAGCTCTCGTTCGACATGAAGCCGCAGATTATCCACGCCAATCCCGCCGTCGCCGACGACCGCGGACGCATCGCTCTGCAGCGCGGCCCCGTGGTCTTCTGTATGGAGCAGCTCGACCAGTCTGCGGACGCAACCAACGCCAGCAATTTCCCGCGCTATGTTGCAGCGCTTACTGAAAGCACTTCAGCTCGCTATGACCCCGCCCTGCTTGACGGTGTCGTGGTGCTCGAACATCCCGGCGCGCTGCTTTCCGCGGACAAACCAGTGCTTTATCAGGAGTCGCTGCCCGAACATAAGTCGGCCTCTGAGACTACGCTGCGTATGATTCCTTATTACGCCTGGTCCAATCGGCAACTTTCTGCCATGCAGGTATGGATTCCTTATCAACAGGCGTGAACAGGCGCTTAGAAATCTGAACCCAGGAACCGGTCGCTGCCCGCTATCAATAGACCACGAATTGAAGACGTTTCACATCAAAGCTTGAAGGGATCCCACGATGAGTGTTTCGCGAAGAAGGTTTTTGACGGGAAGCGCAGTTGCTGCCGGAGCGGCGCTTTATAGCCATCGTCTCCCTCTGATGTACGCCAATACCGCAACAGCTGCCTCCGCAAAAACAAAGCTGACGCAGTTCGATTATTCGCAGGTGAAGTTGCTCGACGGGCCGATGCTGGAGCAGTTCGACCGCAATCATAAGTTCTTCCTCGCTCTCGACGAAGATGGTTTGCTTAAGCCATTCCGGGAGCGCGCCGGTCAGCCCGCGCCCGGACCCGTGATGGGCGGCTGGTACAACGACAGCCCTGACTACGATCCACCCAAGAACATGACCGGCTATATTCCCGGCCACTCCTTCGGCCAGTATGTATCAGGCCTCGCCCGCGCCTATGCCGTCACCGGCAACAAGCCTACGCAGGAAAAAGTGCAAAGGCTCGTTAAGGGATTCGCCCCCACGGTTACAGAAAAGTTCTACGTCGACTATCCGCTGCCTGCATACACCTTCGACAAAACCCACATCGGTCTTCTCGATGCCCATCAGTTCGCTGCCGATCCTAACGCGCTGCCAGTGCTGAGCCATGCGGTCGATGCCGTGCTGCCGCATCTGCCCGCGGGCCCGCAAACGCGCGTAGAGGCATGCGCGCTCCCGCATAAAAACATCTCCTATTGCTGGGACGAAACCTACACTCTGCCCGAAAATTTCTACATCGCGTACCTGCGCAGCGGAGATCCGCGTTATCGCAGGCTCGCCGAACGCTTCCTGCAGGACCAGGACTACTTCACCCCACTCTCTGAAGGCGAAAACATTCTCCCCGGTCTTCACGCCTATAGTCACGTCAACGCGTTGTGCTCCGCGATACAGGCGAATCTGGTCGACGGCAGCGAGATGCACCTGCGTGCCGCGCGCAATGGCTTCCGCATGGTTCAGACCACGCAAAGTTTTGCCACCGGCGGCTGGGGCCCGGATGAAGACTTCCGCAAGCCAGGCAGCGGAGAGATGGGCGAAAGCCTGACCAAGACCCACGCCAGCTTCGAAACTCCCTGCGGCGCGTACGGGCATTTCAAAGTCACCCGCTATCTCATGCGCATCACCGGAGACAGCACCTATGGCGACAGCATGGAGAGCATACTCTACAACACCATCCTCGGCGCCAAGCCCATTCTCGAAGACGGCACCAGCTTCTACTATGCCGACTACAACAACACGGCGAGCAAGTTCTACCATCAGGACAAGTGGCCGTGCTGCTCGGGAACCTTTCCGCAGATCACCGCTGATTACGGAATCAGCTCCTACTTCGGCTCTGCCGATGGCATCTACGTCAACTTATATGTACCCTCGCAACTCACGTGGAAGCAGCAGGGAACGCGCTGCACGCTTACCCAGCGCACGCAGTATCCTTATCATCCGGAAACCAGCATGGAGCTGCAGCTGGAGAAGCCGGAGACCTTTGCTATCTATCTGCGCATCCCCGCATGGGCTGGCCCCGCAACCCGGCTTGCAGTAAATGGAAAGAACGCATCGGTAGAGTTGAAGCCGGGAACCTTCGTCCCCATCAACCGCACCTGGAAGAGCGGTGATCGCATTGAATTCAGCATCGACCGGCCATATCGCGTCGAAGCAGTCGATCCCCAGCATCCCAATGATCTCGCCGTCTCGCAAGGCCCCGTCACTCTCTTCGCAGTTGGCGAGCTTCCATCGAACCTGACTCGTAAGGATCTTCTGGCAACCAAAGAGCGCGCCGCAGGTGACTGGAGTCTTTCCGCTGCCAGTGGCTCGGTCAAGATGCTGTCCTATCCGCAGATCAAGGACGAAAAGTACAGGTTGTATCTTCCGGTATCCGTCTAGCAGCTCGCGCAGTCATTGAGTTAGTCTCCGATTCGCAACAGCCATGATGCTTTTTACTGGCAAGGTCCGGCATGTCGAAAAAACCTCACAGCAAGAGGAAAGAAAAGAAGCTGGACATTCGCGACGTCGCCTTGAACGCGAAGGTCTCCATCGCCACGGTCTCGCGAACCATCAATATGGTTCCGACTGTGAACCAGGCGCTCGCCCGTCGCGTCTGGCGATCGATCGAAGACCTCAATTTCTACCCGAATACGCAGGCTCGTGCTCTCAAATCGGGGCGTAGCCGCATCTTCGGATTGATTCTCTCCGACATCACCAATCCGTTTTTCCCCGAGCTGGTGCAAGGCTTTGAAGACGTGGCCGTGAAGGGCGGCTACGAGATTCTCATCACCTCCACCAGCTACGATCCCAATCGCATGGAACTCGCTGTGCGCCGCATGCTCGAGCGCAAGGTGGATGGCGTCGCCGTTATGACCTTCGGCATAGAGCTGCCCTATCTCAATCAGCTCGCGTCCGCGGGCATACCGCTGGTCTTCGTCGACGACGGGCCGCCCAGCCCGCAGCGCATCATCTTGAAAGTCGACTACAAGCAGGGAATTCGCCAGGCAGTGCAGCATCTCGCCGCATTGGGACATCGCCGCATCGCATTCATCAGCGGTCCCACCCAGCAGCTTTCCAGCCGCCTGCGCCGCACCGCCTTTGAACAATCGCTCGAAGAGATCGGAGTGACGCCGCAGCCTGACTTCATGATCGAAGGCAATCACACGCCGCAGGGCGGAGCCCAGGGTGCGCAACAGCTATTGAGCCTCGAAACCCTTCCCACCGCCGTGGTCTGCTCGAACGACATGACCGCCATCGGCCTGCTGCGCGCGGCAACGCAGGCAGGCCTGCGTGTGCCTGCCGATCTTTCCGTTGTCGGCTTCGACGACATCCACTTCGCCGAATTTGTCTCTCCGCCTCTGACCACGGTGCGCATGTCGCGCACCCTTCTGGCCGAGGCCGCCGTCCAGGCTCTGCGTCAGCGTGCCGAAGCGTCCACAAACGGGGGCGAGACTCCCGCGCCTGCGCAGGAGAGGATCATCTCCGTCCCGACACAATTAACCGTTCGCCAGTCGACGGATTTCCCGCCCAACACCATGCCGCATCTGCGCCGCACCGGCGCTTCCCACACCTAGTCGTTTCCCGTTCCTAGTTTTGGCAGCTCCCTTTCCGATAATCCCCTGTAGGCAGAATTCATCCGCGCAAAGGCAACGCCAACGGCCATGCCCACATCCAAGCGCCAAAAATTAACCCAGAGAATCGCGCATGTGCCGGCAGAACCTGAACAAACACAGATGAGATTTATTCCTGAAAATTGCAAGATGTTTTTAGGCAAAGCTCACACTATGATGAACTCGGGCAAAAACCGCACACCGTCTCATTCCTCTTTTTAGTCCCGGCCCTGGGCTGATGCTGTATTTGATAGACGACGCTGACCACCAAAAATCAGGATTGCTTGTCACGCAAGCTCTGCAGCGTTCGATTCTTAACTGACCATTCAGAATGGAGGGCGTTTGCGTGGCGGTTTATGGCACGAGTTTTGCGTGTGCGGGGAAGTCTATCGAACAAATGCTTGGCCAAAATCTGGCAGCTGCCTACGACAGCAGCCGGATATTCCAGAAGTTGATGAACTACTTCCGGGCTCAGAACGTTTCGTCCCACGATCTGATCTTCTATGGCTTGCGAGCGCTCTGTTTGACCGCGCTTGCCATCCTCGTCTTCTGGTTCGCCGAATACAGGTGTAAATTCGTAAGCCGGTTTCTCTCGGAAAAGCGCACGCCCTTAGACTTGGCGGTCTTTCGCATTGCTCTCATGGTGGACTATTTGGAGATCGTCTCCGATCTTCCCAAGATCCTCCACTTTGCGGCGCTTGACGCGGCGCTGGTTGTTCCGCCCGTGGGATGGGGGCCTGTCGCATCCTGGGTGCCGCGCAACCACCTTGTAGTGGAGACTGTAGGAGTCATTTTCATCGTTTGCCTGGTGCTCGGCCTCATCGGGCTGTGGACTCGCATCAGTGTCCTGGTAACCGTGGTGTCTGCCGTTTATCTTCTCGCCATTCTGCAGATATTTGGAAAGATCAATCACAGTCATCACATGGTATTGTTCGGAGTCATCCTCTGCTTCGCCCCATGCGGAGATGCACTCTCCGTCGATGCGTATCTGCGCAAGCGCAGGGGCGAGGGCATACCCGCGCTTGCCCCATCGCGCCGCTACGGGGCTCCTCTGCAGTGGATCATGTTGCTCATGGGGCTGATTTATTTCTTCCCCGGCATCTGGAAGGTGGCCCGGGGGGGCGAGCGCTGGTTCAGCGCTGCAAATCTGCATGATCTCATCGCGCGGAAACTGCTGGAATTCAACCCTCCCACCCCGCTTCAACAGTGGACGCTCCATCACCACTTCGCATTGGTTCTGGGCGCATTTTTCACCATCGTCTTCGAGGTGGGATGGATCTTCGCTGTGATGGACCGCCGCCTGCGGCCATACCTCATCGTTTCCGGGTTGCTTTTTCACAGCGTCACCAACATGCTGATGCACATCTCCTTCTGGACCCTGCGTTGCTGCTACGTCGCGCTGGTGGATTGGGGAGCTGTGGGAAGCTTCCTGTCGCCTCGAATCCGGAATGCGAGAGCCGCCGCACGGGCATGGGTCGAACAAAGAGGAGATAACTGGGCCGTCGCAACTCCGGGCCGGCCGTTCACCATCGTGGCTACCGTATTTTTAGTGGGGATGGTGCTGACCGGCGTGACCCATCGCGTCAACGCTTGGCCGGTCGGCTGCTATCCCACCTTCGATGAACTGCCCGGTCCGGTTCCGCCCCGCGTACAGCTGGAGGCGGAGGCAGCGGACGGTAAGATTTACCACGCTACGCTCAGCTACGATCCAATCTTGCAGCAGCCGTTCGGTTCAGAGCGCTACCAGGGAATGATGATGGCCTTTGGCTGTCCCGGCGCATTCTACAGTGGTGCCAAGGCGCGAGCCTATGTCCGCATGTGGGAAGCAGCCTATCATCACCCGGATATTGTCTCGGCGAAGATTTACTGCGACACCTACAACGATTCCGTAGATTCTCCGCAGGTGGTGCAGCACAAGCTGCTCGGTGCAGTGGATATGGATACGGATATCGCCGTGATTCGCTGATCGTCCGCCCGTCAGGCTACGCCCAGTGACTGCAGCGTCTGATCCAGCGCGGACTCCCATGGGCTGAGGTGCACGCCGAACCTGCCGTGCAGCTTCGCGTTGGACATAACCGAGTTCGCGGGCCGTTTCGCGGGAGTGGGATATTCAACGCTCGGTATTCCGGTCACCGATGCCCACGTCTTCCCGCTTGGATGTTTCGCCCGTTGGAAGATGGCCTCCGCGAATCCACACCAAGTGGTCTGCCCCGCGCAGGTCATGTGATAAATCCCGGAGTAGTCCGCCGGCTGCTGTTCATCGGCTTTGATTCGATCCAGCACGTTGCGCGTCGCCTTCGCAATCTCGAAAGCCGAGGTAGGCGCTCCCACCTGGTCGTTGACGATCTTCAGCTGCTCACGATCGGCGCCCAGCTTCAGCATGGTGCGCACGAAGTTGTGCCCATGTGGGCTCACCACCCAGCTCGTCCGGAAGATGAGGTAGTTGTCGCCGGCAGCCGCGATGTTTTGTTCGCCCTTGAGCTTGCTCGCGCCATAGACACCGAGTGGCCCGGTCGTATCGTCTTCCACCCATGGTGTGGCTTTCGAACCATCGAAGACGTAATCCGTCGAGTAGTGAACCAGCAGCGCCGAAAGCTTGCGCGCTTCTTCCGCCAGCACACCGGACGCATCGCCGTTCACGCGCGTAGCCAGCTCCTGCTCTGTCTCAGCGCGATCGACGGCCGTGTACGCGGCAGCATTCAAGATAATCGTCGGTCGAACTTCTGCGATTGCGCTGCGAACCTGGTCGAGGTCGGCAAGATCGCAGCGGTCGCGAGCCACAGCCGTCACATCGCCGGCGTCGGCGAAGCTCCGCTGCAGCTCCACTCCAACCTGACCGTTCGCCCCCAGAATCAGAATGCGTTCGGTAGTTCCGCTCACGCGAAAACCTCGGCATCCTCCAGCGTCTTTCCTTGCTGGTCCTTGCCCGAGACGATCGCTTCTGCATCACTCAACGGCCAGTCGATGCCCACCTTGGGATCGTTCCACAAAAGCGTGCGCTCACCCGCGGGAGAGTAATAGTCGGTGACCTTGTATGCAAAGCCAGCCTTCTCGGTGAGAACGGCAAAGGCATGGCCGAAGCCCGGAGGAACCCACAGCATCTGGCCGTTCTCCTCAGACAGCTCCACGGCCACATGCTTGCCGAAGGTCGGAGAGCTCTTGCGCAGGTCGACAGCCACATCGATCACCGTGCCAAAGGCCACGCGCACCAGCTTGCCCTGCGGCTGAATCACCTGGTAGTGAATGCCGCGCACCACATGCTTCGAGGAAACAGAGAAGTTGTCCTGCACCCAGGTCGTCGGCAACCCGGCTTCCTGCATCACCTTCTCGTTGTATGTTTCGCAAAAAGCGCCGCGTGAGTCGCTGAAGATCTTGGGAGTAAGAATTAAAACGCCGGGAAGCGCTGTTTCCGTAATTTTCATAGCCTCAGATATTTTCCGGGAAAAGGTTTGCGTCGGAAAGCAGCATCTCCAGATACTGCCCATATCCACTCTTGCGAATGGGTGCGGCTAAGGCCTCGAGCTCGGCTTGAGAAATGTAACCGTAACGGTACGCAATCTCCTCAGGGCATGCAATCTTCAGCCCCTGACGCTTCTCGATGGTCTGAATAAACATCCCCGCTTCGAAGAGGGAATCATGCGTTCCGGTATCCAGCCACGCCATGCCGCGGCTCATCAACTCCACCGATAACGAACCTGCCTCCAGGTACTGCTTGTTCACATCCGTGATCTCCAATTCGCCGCGTGGTGACGGTTTCAGCGATGAAGCAATGGAGACAACTTGGTTGTCGTAGAAATAGAGCCCGGTGACGGCAAACTTCGATTTCGGCGCAGGCGGTTTTTCTTCCAGGCTCACCGCCTTTCCGGCCGCGTCGAATTCCACCACGCCATAGCGTTCCGGATCGTGCACCTGATAGGCGAAGACAGTAGCACCGTGCTTCTTTGCGGCAGCCCTCTTGAGCTGCCCGGAGAGCGACTGTCCATAGAAGATGTTGTCCCCCAATACCAGCGCCGACTCATCGTTACCGATGAAGTCCTTGCCGATAATGAATGCCTGCGCCAGTCCATCAGGACTTGGCTGCACAGCATAGGAGAGATGAATGCCCCAGCGTTCGCCGTCGCCCAGCAGTTCAGCGAAACGGGCGGTATCCTGCGGAGTCGAGATGATGAGGATGTCACGAATGCCCGCCAGCATCAGCGTGCTCAGCGGGTAGTAAATCATCGGCTTGTCGTAAACCGGGAGAAGCTGTTTTGAAACGACGTGTGTAACCGGATAGAGTCGCGTACCCGAGCCACCAGCGAGAATGATGCCTTTCATAGAGAGAGTCGCTCCGCGTAGTTCAGTTCAATCCATTCCTGATAGGTGCCCGAGCGGATGTCATCAACCCAATCCATGTTCTGCAGGAACCACTCCACTGTTTTGCGTATGCCGTCTTCGAATTTCAGCGAGGGCTGCCAGCCCAATTCGTTCATGAGCTTGCTCGCATCGATCGCGTAACGCCGATCGTGTCCGGGACGATCCTGAACGTAGGTGATCAGATTACGCCGGCTGCCGATTGCAGCATTCGGTTTCAGCTCATCGAGGATGTCGCAGATTGCGGTGACCACCTCGATGTTCTTGCGTTCGCTCGAGCCGCCCACGTTGTAGGTCTCACCCAGCCTGCCCTTCTCCAGTACCACGCGAATCGCCGCGCAATGATCTTCGACAAAAAGCCAGTCGCGAACGTTGAGTCCATCGCCATAGACCGGCAGAGGCTTGCCCTCGAGGGCATTGAGAATCATCAGCGGAATCAGTTTTTCCGGAAAATGATGCGGACCGTAGTTGTTGGAGCAGTTCGTCGTCAGAACCGGAAGTCCATAGGTGTGAAAGTATGCGCGCACCAGGTGATCCGATGCCGCCTTGGACGCGGCATAGGGACTGTTCGGAGCGTAAGGCGTCGTTTCGGAGAACGCCGGATCTTCCGGCTTCAGCGTTCCATAAACCTCATCGGTCGAAACGTGCAGGAAGCGAAACTCGCTCTTCTCCTCTGCAGTCAACGTCTCCCAATACTTCTTGGCCGCCTGCAGCAGTGAGAATGTTCCCACTACGTTCGTCTGCACGAAAGCATCCGGACCGGTGATGGATCGGTCGACATGGCTCTCTGCCGCAAAATGGACAATCGCACGCGGCTTGTGTTCTTTGAAGAGCGAAGAGACCAGCGCCGTGTCGCAGATGTCGCCCTTTACAAAGGTGTGGCGCGGATTGCGATCGAGCGAGACGAGGTTTTTGTGATTGCCCGCGTAAGTCAGAGCATCCAGGTTGATAACGCCGGATTTCGTATTTGCAATCCAGGTCAGGACAAAGTTGGAGCCGATAAAGCCGGCGCCTCCCGTTACGATAATCGTGTCGTTCATCGCCTTAATTCATTCCCCGATCTTCAGTTTTTGATCAGCCATAGTTCGCCCGAGTCTCTCCATCTTATCGAGACTGAATTTGAGAACCTTTAAAACACGGTCTGGTTTGCAATCAAGCTCAGGTTGAGGGATTCCATCAAAGTCCGCCCATGGCTGGAGCGAACGATGGAGTACGAGGTAACAGCACTCCCTCCGGATTACTCAGAAGATGCTGCCCGTAAATGTGAATGTTCAAGAGCGGCTTGGGGGTGAGGTCTAAACCCGTGTGGCAAAATCGATGGCCTCTTGGTAGTAGTTTTAGTCGTTCGTTGGCTCAATGCTGTCTTCTGGTTCAAGAACGGCGGTATTCGTTGCGCCAAAACTGTGTCCCCGAATCGTGAGATAAAACAGCAGCTCGACTCGACTCGATACCCCCAGCTTATCAAAGGCTCGGAAGAGATAATTCTTGACGGTGTGTTCGCTCAAACCCAGCTCGACTGCGATGGCCTTGTTGGTCATGCCTCTCGCCGCGCATTGCACCACTTCGAATTCGCGTTTGGTAAGGGAAGGTGAATTGCTGGCCGTGAGTACGCTGGGAGCGGGAATATTCTTGAAGGCGTTCAGCAGAATATTGGTTTCTTCTTTGCCGGCCCAGATAAAGCCCTTTTTCACATGCTCGATGCAATCCAGAAAATCAACCATGGATTGCTGCCGTGAGAACACACCGCGAGCGCCGGAGCGGAACGCATCCACAACCGATTCGTGCGTGGTCTCGTTCAATAGCAGGACGATGATAGTGTCAGGGTAGGCGCGGCAAACGGAGTCTGCCAGCTCAAAGCCGGTTCCTGGTCCTGCTGCCTCTGCGGCAATTACAACCAGATCGACTCGGCCAGTTGCCAGAGCAGGGAGCAGGTCCGCGGCGTGAATCGCCGAGGCATCGCACTTGCGATTGCGAACCAGAGCATCCGCCAGAAGGTGGCTGCTCATGGTATCCCGATCGACAATCAGAGCGCGCAATCCTGGCTCCGTACTGGATGTAACTTTGAAAAGTCTCTCTTCGCTAGTCATTTTCAGTGACATCCAACATTTCCTCCTTGGGGGACAGTTGGAAGTGCCTGTGAGCTTGACCGGCACCGCCGTATTGGCAGTTTCACTTTGTATTTCATCGCACAATGCTGAGCAGCGATTGTGCAGGCTGCTTTAAGAGGGCTCTATCACATAGGCGCTGCATTTCAAGCCTGTATGAGCAATACCCCGGGGGGATGTGCATACCAGTTGGGGGAGTTTGACATATATGCGAAGGATCACATATTGCCAGACTTTAGGTGCCGACAGTGACCTCAGCACCAACCGTATGTTCTTACTTTACGGGGTTCTTGGGTTTTTGCAATAACAATTTCCATCAAACTTTCTTCTCTATTAAGCAGTGGAAGATTTTCTCGGTAACCGGAGATGCGTTTCGTTCTTGAGTCCCGGTGTTTAATAGAGACGCTTCGACCTGCCCACGCCCACCCTTCTCACACACTTTTCAAACCATCGGCGGCTTGTGAAGCACTCCCGGCCGCATTATCGTGATTCTAGATATGGAATTGGTGCCCGTCGTAGAGCGCGGATTGCAGCGCAGAGCGGCCGTTCGATATAGGCTGCGGCTGCCCGTCATCTTCCACTGGAACGATGGAAGTGACCACACCGAAGGGGGCTTCACCACGGATGTTGCACTGGATGGTGCATTCATTCTCACCAGCCGGTGCCCCACCATGGGAAGCGAAGTACGGATCGAAGTTTTGCTTCCCTCCCCGGACGAGAGCGGCGGGGAAATGCGTATCGAATGCGTAGGCAAAGTTACACGTGTTGTGAGCGAAGCTGCATGCCGGGGCTTCGGGGTTCGCGGCACTTTTGACGACGATCATCTTACCCGACAGGTTCACTTATAGTCTTTATTTTCTCGGGCTTGAATAAAGCGTGGCTGAACGATTCGCGATCCGGAGCAAGAGGAGCGCTAGATAAGTGGAGTAGCCAAAATCCCGGCGATTTTATCGCCACCTGCCAAATGTTTTTAGCCGCGGCAGGGTTCATGGATACAAGGACAGCTTGAGATCGGGCTAGTTCTTTTGGGGAGTTCACAGGCAGGGCTAGCTGCAGCCAAGCATTTCTATCAACCGCAAGTTGTTGATACCGCAAGTTCCGATAGAGAAATTAATCGAATTTACTGATCTGTATCCGAACTTGTTACGTTATTTGCGACGTAGACACTTCGTGGGATTGTCAACTCTCTACGTTGAAGTAGTAAATACGGAAGTTGGCACAAAAGTAAGAAAAAACACACGAGTGTGTAGAAATTTCTGCCGAAACCGGAAGTCGCCAATGGGACTGAGAGGGCGGAGCTACATCTACCTCATAGCTCATGTCGCTGACAAAAGAATGTGCACGAAGCGGACGGGCCATTGACTGGCCGCGTCAAGGTATCGGCAATGATGAGCAAAGTGGAAGCCGTATCGCCCGGGGCTCACTGGTATGCAGTGACCGCCCGGTCGCGGCAGGAAAAAGTAGCCGCTGCCATGCTCGACGCCCAGGGAATCACTAACTTCCTCCCGGTCGCCGCTGAAGTGCGCCAGTGGAGCGACCGCAAACAGATTGTGAATATCCCACTTTTTCCCGGATATTTATTTGTTCACATCAATCCTTTGACAGACAGTTTGCTTCCCATCCTTAAAGTTCCAGGAGTGGTCGGCATAGTGAAAAACCAGACCGGGCCTCTCCCGGTTCCCGATCAGGAGATAAACGACATCCGCAGGGTGCTCGCCCAGGGAATTCAATGTTCGCCTCATCCGTTTCTCAAAATGGGGGATCGCGTACAGATCACCCGGGGAGCTCTTGCTGGTCTGGTCGGAACTCTTGTCCGGGTCAATACCGAAAGCCGGCTGGTGATCTCCATCGAGATGATTCAGCGTTCGATCGCAGTGACGGTGGCCCTGAAAGATGTGGAGCCGATCGCAGGTGATCCGGAAAAGGCCGAAGTGATTGTTGATGAGCCGGGAACCTCCGCAGCAAATCCAGCTTGATCTTGGCCGCGATAGTTATAGAATTAGTAACCGTCGTCGGCACAAAATTTGCCGGACAGTGAGTAGAGCGGGGGCGGCATGAAAACGATCTTCATCTGTATGGCTCTCTGGTACGGCCAGACGATGATCACCCATCAGGAGAAGGAAGTCGTTCGCATGCCGGCAAATACCGTAACCATTAATTTTGCCTTTGGCGGTAAGCGGCTCGATCTGATCAACTGTCCAGCCACGATCTTTCTTCCCAAGTTCCCCCCCAAGCAGGATGCGGCCGGGAACCCGTGGACCCTGGATATTAGGAACTTAGGTCCCTCCCCGGTAACAGTTGCGAGCAACGGACCATTCAGCGTTACCATTGGTGTCAAACAGACCGTTCATATCGCTTCGAGTGGCTTGGCATATTCGCTGACGCGTTAGGCCCAGCCGTGGATTGCCGGGTGGTTCCCGGAAGAGCCGACAGGCTCCAAAGCTTCGACAGCAAACGCTGAGCAGCACCCCCTCTCAGTGGGATTTAAGGAGAACTCGATGATTCCGACAAAGTCTCTCGCGTGGAAGATGACAACAGCCTTTTGCGCGATGTGTGCTTTTGCAGTTGTAGGACAGGAAGCAGCCCAGGGGCAGACGCCTCAGACCTCCGGTCCCGTGCTGGAGCAGCGCCACCCGCGGTATATTCTGCAGCGTTCTGACGTGCTGTACGTGAGCTTTCCTCTCGCCCCTGAGTTGAATCAAACCGACACCATCCAGCCGGACGGTTACGTCAACCTGTTGAATGCGGGAAGTGTCTATATTCAAGGCCTCACCGTTCCCGAAGCCGTGGAAGCGATGAAGAAGGCTTATGCCGGCATCCTCCACGACCCGATCATCAATGTGGACCTCACAGATTTCCAGAAGCCGCTCTTCACGGTCTCAGGGCAGGTCGCGAAGCCCGGCCAGTACGAGCTCCGTGCTGATATCACTGTCGCTGAAGCCTTGGCCGTAGCCGGCGGCATGACCATGACCACCGCGAAGACGCAGATCTTCCTCTTCCATCGCACCTCGCAGAACTGGTACGAAGTGAAGAAGGTCAACATGAAAGACATCCTGAAGGGCAAGAATGTCAATGAAGACGCGCTGATTCAGCCCGGAGACATGGTGTATGTCCCCGAAAAATTCATTGCTAACTTCCGCAAATACGTGCCGTATTCAGTGGCTGCGTCGACCTATCTCCAGACCACCAATCCTTAGTCCGAGTATCCAGTCCGAAGAGATAGCAGCAGATTCACGAGAAGGGAATTGAAGCCAATGAGAAATACCAATGCTCGGGTAGCCACGCCAAACGGCGCTCCAGATATATCCATCCGCGACTTCGTCGCGCCGCTCTTCCGTCGCAAGCGGCTTCTGGCGATTACCTTTATCTCGGTGTTCGTAGTCGTGCTGCTGCTGCTCATCGTGATGGGGCCTTCCTACTCTTCGCACATGGAGATCCTGGTCAATCGTGAGCGCATTGACCCGCTGGTCTCGACCGAGCAGACCACGCAGCTTCTCACCACCGACAACCCCGTCAGCCCCGAAGAGATCAACTCGGAAGTAGAGCTGCTTACCAGCCGCGACGTGCTGGAGAAGGTGGTGATCGCCAATCACCTTGATCAGCCGACAGGATTCTCGCTCGTAGATTTGTTGATGCCGCATCAGACGCAGGAAGACCGGATCGCAAGATCCGTGAAGCATCTGGCGAAAAAGCTCAAGATCGCCAATGTCAAGAGTTCGAACATTATCGAAGTGTCGTACAGCTCCCCGAATCCCCAGGCAGCCTACGGAGTTCTCAAGACTTTGGGCGACGCATACATGCAAAAGCATGTAGAAGTCCATCGCCCCGCCGGTTCTTACCAGTTCTTCGCGGACCAGACTCAGAAATATCATGATGCGCTGGAGGCTGCGGAAACCAAGCTTCGCAACCTCAGCCTCAAAAGTGGTGTCGCGGATCCAGATGATCAGCGGGCCAACCTGGCGGTGCAGTATGCAGCCACCGTTGGCATGCAGAATCAGGCCGAGCAGTGGATTGCTTCTGACGAAAATCGCATCAAGGATGATCGCCGGCAGATGGCCACGACCCCGCAGCGCGCCGCGACCCTTCAGTCCGCTGCATCCAACGACAAACAGGTCAGCGATGCCCACCAGGCATTGCTCGCGGCGCAGAACAGGCGCTCGCAGCTGGTGTTGAAGTATGACCCGAGTTATCCCCTGGTGAAAGAAGTTGACCAGGAGATCGCAGAAGATCAGGCGGCCGTTGCGCAGGCTCAGGAGCACAAATACGTAAGTGAGACCACCGATCGCGATCCCACCTATGAGCTGCTTCGCGAGGATCTGGCAAAAAATGAAGCCGATCTTGCCGGGCAGCGTGCAGCCATGGCGGTCGCGCGACAGAATGCGAAGAACATACAGGCCCAGATGGTAGGCCTGGATCAGGCGTCGATTTCGCAGCAGGATGCGCAGCGGGAAGTGAAAGCCGCTGAAACCAATTACCTCCTTTATCTCGGCAAGCGCGAACAGGAACGCACTTCGAATGCCCTGGACGTGACCCGAATCGGCAATGTGGCGATTGCCGTGCCGCCTGCAATTCCGGTGTTGCCGGTTCTCAGCTGGCCGATGATTACTCTGATCGCCCTTCTGGCAGCTGCACTGCTTAGCATTGGAACCGCCTACACTGCTGACTACCTCGATCCATCCTTCCACACTCCCGCGGAGGTGATCGATATCCTGGGCATCCCTGTTGTCGTAACCGTTTCAAAGAAGATGGCGTAGGTAGCGTAAGGCATGAATTGTCCAATCCATTTTTCCTTGGTGAACCCGAATCGCTTTCAGCGCGGCCGGAGGATTTCTATGCCCGGTCTAACTCGCCCGATGCAAATCGAGGCCAGTGTCGAGCAAGTGAATAGTGCTTCTTTGAATGCCGAGAAAGGCCAACGATGAGCAAACATTTCGAATTGATGCAGCAGATGGAGCAGAAGAAAGCCTTTGGTTCAGCTACCACTGCTGATCCGGAATTTGTACCGCCGCGCAGACCCGCCAGTGGTGGCAGCTCGACGCGTTGGGCCAACGACGAAGCTCTGCGGCTGGTGCAGCAGATATTTCTTGTACAGTCGCTCGAACCGCCCCGCATCGTGGTCTTCGCGGGCATCGACCATCAGAGCGGCTGCAGCCAGATCTGCGCTTCGGTGGCCGAGACGCTGGCCAAGAATTCGCGCCGGCCGGTGTGCCTGGTCGAAGCCAATTTCCGTTCTCCGGCATTGTCGGAGTTATTTGGCACCACCAATCAGCGAGGCCTGACCGACGCTCTTCTCAAGGAAGGCCCCATCACCTCCTTCGCTGAGCCCGTTGCCCAGGAAAATCTTTGGTTAATTTCCTCCGGCTCGCTGGCGGTGGACTCCCCCAGCCTGCTGGCTTCGGATAATCTGAAGGAGCGGCTGGCCGAACTCCGCGAAGAGTTCGACTTTGTCATCATCGATGCCCCGCCGCTCACGCAGTATTCTGACGCCGTCGCGGTGGCACAGCTGGGAAGTGGAATTGTTTTGATTCTTGAAGCAGACACGACACGCCGTGAGTCTGCAGCAGTTGTGACCGCAAACCTGCGGTCCGTCAATATTCCGATACTGGCAGCAGTTTTGAATAAACGTACCTTCCCCATTCCCGAAAATATTTACAAGCGGCTTTAACGCACTTTTGCACTCACGTTTGGCATTCTTGCCCGCGCAACCAACTGCAGATTTGAAACCTCATATCTGCTGGCCGGTCCTGAAAATGGAGTTTCTGCTGAACGTGCGTATCCCCTGGCATGAACGGTGTGCGTCGGTTCCGTCCCCCTGAACCCGGTCGGGTATAGAGATTCCCGACTGAGGTTTATCGAAAGCAGTGAACTCTGTCACGGGTACTGTGGAGAAAAATCGTGAACGATAAGCAACGTCTTCCCATTAATCTGCTCAAGTTGTTCGATCTGGCCCTAGTGGTCTTTGCCTTTGCGCTAAGCACTCTATTGATCGTCAAGGGAGAGCGGCAAGCATCTCTTGTGCGATTTCTGTCCATGCGGACAAAAGTCTCGAACTTTGCCATCTTTGTGCTCGCTTTGTGCATTTGCCATGTGGTGTTACAGGTCTGCGGCCTGTACCGTTCTATGCGGCTGTCAAGCCGCCGTTCGGAATTGCTTGACATCCTGAAAGCGACAACCCTTTACACCGCCTGCTTCGTCGTCTTCGGATGGATATTTTCCATCCAGATGGTCACCATCTCCTTCCTGACCACCTTCTGGGCGATGAGCACCCTCACCCTTGGCATCGCGCGAATGATTCTCCGGGTTGCGGCTGCCCGTCTCCGCATGCACGGCAGAAATCTCCGCTACATGCTGGTTCTGGGCACCAATCCCCGTGCGGTTGAGTTTGCGCATCGCATTTCGAATCGCATCGATCGCGGCTATCGCTTCCTGGGTTTTGTCGATGATCACTGGGAAGGCTTCCCCGATCTGTCCGGTACCGGCTTTAAAGTCGTTAGCGACTACGCCGGTCTGGCGGAATATCTGCGCCGGAATGTAGTCGACGAAGTTGCCATCTACCTGCCCTTCGGCTCGTTCTATCGCCACTCCTCCGAGGTTGCCAGTCTGTGCGAGCAGCACGGCATCACCATGCGCTTCAATTCGGATATCTTCGGACTGAAAACCGCACGGTGGCGCGCCGAAGAGTTCGATGGTGATCAGTACGTCGCTACTTACACCGGCGCCGGCGAGCTCTGGCCCTACACCATGAAGAGACTGCTCGACATAGTGGTGTCTGCTTCCGCTCTTTTTGTCGTCGCGCCGATCTTGCTGGTCTCCGCGATCGCGATCAAACTTACTTCTCCGGGACCTATTTTCTTCCTGCAGGAAAGAATCGGCATTAACAAGCGCCGCTTCAAGATTTTCAAATTCAGGACCATGGTCCCGAATGCAGAGAAACTCATGGCGACTCTGGAGAAGCACAATGAGGCAGGTGGGCCGGTCTTCAAGATGAAGCATGACCCGCGCATCACCCCCATCGGCAAATTTTTGCGCAAGAGCAGCATCGATGAGCTGCCGCAATTGATCAACGTGCTGCGCGGCGATATGAGCCTCGTCGGTCCACGGCCGTTGCCCGTCCGCGACTATGAAGGCTTCAACGAGGATTGGCAGCGCAGACGATTCAGCGTCAAGCCCGGCATCACCTGTCTCTGGCAGGTCAACGGACGCAGCGCCATCTCCTTCGATCAGTGGATGCTGCTCGATCTTCAATATATGGACGAGTGGTCTCTGTGGCTGGATCTGAAGATCCTCGCCAAAACCGTTCCCGCCGTCTTTAAAGGCGCAGGAGCTGCATAACGTGTTGGAGTCGATTTTGTATCCGATTGGGTCATTCGGGTATAGCAAGATGACAGTCCGGGGCGCGCATGAATTGGCGCCCCGGCTCTTTCCAGTAGCGGCGCTCTGTCTTAGACCCACGTTTTCAGTGGAGAATTACAAATGAATGCGACGACCCTGCCGCTTCCCTCCAGGGCACCCGCTATAACCATCCAGAACCCCGGCGATCCGTCTCTCTTCAGCCGCGCTCGTACCTGGGTGACCATTATCGGTCTGTTCCTGATGGCTCAGGGAAACGGCCTGTTCACCAAACAGGACAAGACGTATTGGAGTCTTAAGGATCTCAATCAGGTATACGACTCTAAGCCGAACCTTCTCTGGCTCACGTCGCTGCTCTGGGTCATCTGTCTGAGTCTGATGGTCACCTCCATCGTCCCGACGCTGCGGGTGATGGTAAAGCAGAAGGCTATACTTGCGATCGGCCTTCTCGCAGTCATCTCCACCCTCTGGTCGGTAGAGCCAAGCCTGACTGCCCGGCGCGGAACGCTGCTCCTTCTCCTGTTCGCATTTGGATGGTTCTTCTCGACGTATTACACGCCCGCGGATCAGAGCCGCGTTCTCTTAGCCGCCGGAGTGGTGGTCGCGCTGGCTTGCATCGCGATGGTCGTCGTATTTCCCGAATACGGTATTGCCACAACCGGAGAATGGAAGGGCATATTCGGGCAAAAGAATCGCATGGGTCTGGGCCTCTTCTATCTTTTCTCCAGCCTGCCATTTCGCCCGCTCCCCAACGTACGCCGTGTTTTCGTGCTGCTTCTTCAGGCAGCCGTTCCCATTGCCTTGATCCTGCTCTCTCAGTCCAAGACCTCATTGATTCTGACCACCATTCTCGTCGCGGTGAGATTTATCGCCCCGTGGATCGCCAGCAGACGTAGGGATCAGCTGCCCTTCGCCATCTTCTCGGTAATATTCGGCGCCATCGTGGCCCTCACCCTGGCCCTCACCGCACAGAGCATCATTCTTCCGCTGTTGGGACGCGATGCCTCGCTTACCGGCAGAACCGACCACTGGGCCATTCTTCTTGGCTACGCCTTCCGGCACTTCTGGCTCGGCTATGGCTACGAGGCATTCTGGACTGGCACTGGCGACTCGCTGGCCATCATCTCCAGGGTGGGCGGCGCAATGAAAGGCGCCGATAGCGGCTTTGTCGATGCCATGCTGATGCTGGGTATCGGCGGCATCATCCTGTATGTGGTCGTGGCGATCGCCTGCGCGCGCACCATATTGGCGGTGTATCGCAAAGGCTCGATACCGATGATGGCTTACTGGTACGCCGGCGTCATCATCGCAACTTTGATCGGAAGTTTCACTGAGAACCTGGCCATGTCGCCAACCGGCGTTTCTTCATTCGTATTCGCTTTGGCGTGCGCCGGGCTGGGAAACTTGAAGGATGAAGATTACCCAACTCAGGGCGCTCTCTCCAGATAGAACGAACCGCGACTGCCGATCCGAACCCGGGATATCGGGCTCGGATCGGCGGGATTCAAGCCGCAGGGTTATCGGCCTTCGCTGAACTCGATCGCCGTCATCGAATGCGCGGGAAACACGTGACTCGCCTCACTCGCCCCGCTGAGAGTGACCGGTGCAGCTTGTTGAGTCTCCGTAACCCCATTGAGAGCGGCCAGAGCCGGACCATTGACCTCCCAATATTCAGCCTTCGCCGCTCGGAAAGAGGCAAGGTGAATCGCAGTCGGAATCGAAGCGCTGTCACTCTTGTTGAAGACAATGAGATAGAGCTTCCGGCCATCAGGCGAAATGCTCGCCGAGCTGGTGAGCAGTGGATAAGCAACATCGTGAGCAGACACAGCAGCAGTTAAAACCAGGTTGTGCACCTCCAGCGTCCCTGTGACGTTTTTGCCGCCAGCGATCAGACGCGCGCTCAGATCCACGCTCGGTGTCTGGGAATTCAGCTGATACGTCCCGCTGAAATGCTTCATCGTTGTGGTGATGTCGTCCAGGCCAATACCGGAATGGGTCTGCGCCCATCCGCGGGAATCGATAAGCCCGATACCCATCTGCGCCACGTTGCTGCCCGGATCGGGCGTAAATTTGGCGTCGAATTCAACCGTGAGTTCGACTGGTATGTTTGGGTCCACGTTGGGACGAGGAATGCGCGCCAGAAGCGGAAAAATGCTCTGGTTCAGATTCTGCATGTGAATGGTGAAGTCGGAATCGTGCCTCTGAATATCGACATTCAGCAGCTTCGGCCACATGCTTCCCACCAGCGAACTGTACTGGCCGACATCGATCGGCCCAAGCGAGCGCTTCGGCTCGGCTGTATTGCCGCTGGAAGCTGGCTCGCTTCCCGCGCCCGCGAATCCACCCCGCGGCGAATCGACGTCCAGCTTCACGAGCCGGGAGCCGAAGTGCTGCGCCCAGAGTTCATAGAGCTGAAAAGCCGGTTCGACCGATGGCTGTGTTTTATCCGCAGGACCCTCGGGAGCGCGCACCATACCGTAGTAGCCGTTGATGAAGTTGAAGTAGTTGGCAAATGCGACATTGGACTGCGGCTCCAGAAACACCCGCAGCAGGTCGGCACACTCCAGCGCAGTGCCAAAGCTGAAACGGTAAGCCTTGCCGGATTGGTCGATTTGACCGTTGAACTCCGTGATCGCTAAGGGCAAATCATGGCCCACCTGCTGCCGGATCAGCTGGTGATACTGCATCAGGCGTTCCTCAATATGCTGCGGCGCCACCATCATCGCCTGCATCAGCACATTCTCCGGGACTCCTGTCTTCGGCTCGTTCGGAACATAAAAGTGGAGCACTACGAAATCCGCACTCGGCCCCGCGAGATGAAGAATGGTGCGGTTCCAGTCGCTGTTTACATCGGTGCCCGCGCCTGGGACGGTGACAATCCCCAGCTTGATTCTGGGATCGACGCGGCGCATCGCCGCTGCGGTTGCGTTGGCATAAGCGGCATATTGTTCCGCGGTGTACTGCCGGTGGGGAGTGACACGGTGATTGCCGTGCATGCTCTCATTGCCTAGCTCAAACCATTTAACGTTGTAGGGAGCCGGATGTCCCCACTGTTTCCGCTTCATCGCCCAGGGATGCGAGGCGTCTGCGGGTGAGTTCAGATACTCCACCAGTGCAGCGGCATTTTCCGGCATCTGGTCGCCGGGCAAAACATAATCGCTGATCGTAATGAGCGGAACGGCGCCGATCGACGAGCACAGCGAAAGATACTCATCCAGTCCAAAGAGCCAGCCGTTCTTTTTCGCATCGGGTCCGACAGTTTTTCTCCAGTCGTAGTTATGGGTGAGGCAGCCGCCCGGATAGCGAAGCATGCTCATGCCGATGGCTTTGCTTTTGCTCAGAATGTCCGGAACCGGTTCGTTCGTAGCCGGATCCCAAATCCCGTCGCCTCTCTGGATCAGGTTCGGGTCGGTCGTATTACTGGAAAAGATATAGGCGTTGTCCGCCGCGTCGATATTCTGGCCGAAGATCAGACGATTCACCGGTGCCAGCACCTGGTTTGCTTGTACGGTGATATTCGCGGATTGTTGCGCTTGAAGCGTCAGCAAGGAAGATGCCGTTATAACGGTAGCCAGTCCTGCAAGGGGGAAGCGTGGGCGCATGGTCATGGATGAAGACACTCCGGTTTGATTGGGTTGGGGTTGGGCAAAAACCACATCACGCATAATCGGCTGGTTTCATGTTGTTCCGAGTACGGCATGTGACTTTTGGATGCCTTGGGAAAACTGCGTTAAGCCTTAATATAAAAGTATGACGGTCAGCCCAAGGGGAAGGGTATCGATAAGTCTGTCCGGATCTACGCGCACGGCAATTTTAGAGGACAGGCCGGCCCTGGTTGTGGTAATAACGCGAGGAGGGTAATACGATTAGCGCAGAGAAAGCTGGTTTGGAAGTTTTATTTAGCGATGCGTTTGCCAAGAAGCTCGAGATACTGGCAACGGAAAAAGCGCTGCAATATAAGAACGCGAAACCCTTCCCCCATATCTATATCGATAATTTCTTACCGGAGGAAGCGGCAGAGGTCGCGCTGGCTGATTTTCCTGAGCCGAAAGAACTGGAATGGATCAAGTTTCACGAGTCGAAGCAGCGCAAGCTGGCTTACAACGCTATTGAGAAGGTTCCGCCCGGAGTCCGGGAGGTCATGTATTTTCTCAACAGCCGTCCCATTCTCACCTTTCTGGAAATCCTCACCGGGATCGATGATCTCATCCCCGATCCTTATTACTCCGGCGCAGGTCTTCATCAGATTCAGCCTGGCGGCAACCTTGAAGTCCACGCCGACTTCAACAGGCATCCGCGATTCAAGCTGGATCGCCGCATCAACATGCTTGTGTATCTGAATAAGGACTGGAAGGAAGAATACGGCGGCCATTTCGAGCTCTGGAACACAGAGATGACCGCAGCGGAAGAGAAGATTTTACCGGTTTTTAATCGCTGTACGATTTTCTCAACCACAACCACTTCCTATCACGGCCACCCCACTCCATTGGCCTGCCCTCCGGGCCGCACTCGCAAATCGATGGCCACCTATTATTACTCCGTCGGTCGGCCTGAAGATGAGTCCTACGATCAGCACGGCTCCATCTTCAAGCATCGCCCTGGCACTCTGCCGCGGCTGACGCTGAAGGAGGCGGTGCGTGCGGTGACCCCGCCGATTCTTATCACCATGGCCAAGGGTTTGGGAGGCAAGAAGAGCGTACCCAAAAAGTAGCTCTGAAGGCTTCCCGGCACAGTGGATTTGCATCGAATGCGAATTGGCATGAAAACTGCTCCTACAAAGCTGAAGGATTGCTTGTGGATGATGGACTTGAGAAACGTGACTGCAGATTGTAAAATCGGATTACCGGCAACAACCTGCTGTGAAACTTTCTCGATTCGTCCACAAGCCTTCCTGAACTAGATCTTCCTTGTAGAGATTAATTATCTAGAGTGCTTTGTCTAAGGCGCACAGTGCACCGAGAGGCAACGTCTCTACAACCGTTGAAGTATGCTTTTCGCGTTACCGGCATGGTCACAGGCACACACGTTCAATGCCGTGAATCGAACGCAGCGGAGGTGTACCCAAAGACAGAAATCTGGTTTAGCTCACTTTGAGTGAATAGCCATGAGCTACATTTCCCACCGATCTCCTCGAGCTGGAGAGACGCGGTTCAAATGAAAGGAATAAGGAACCCTGCATGAGTCGTAGAGTCGTAGGCAATGCAGCTTCGGTCATGGCGGTACAGGCCGGAAGCTATGTTCTGCCGCTCATCAACATACCGTATCTGCTTCGTGTGATTGGTCCTGAGCACTATGGACTTATCGCTTTCTCGCAGGCGGTAATGGCATACTTCGTTACTCTGAACGACTATGGCTTTAACCTGAGTGCAACCCGTGAGCTCGCGATTCATCGCGACGATCCTGTGCTGCGGTCGGAACTCTATTCCGCGGTAATGACCATCAAATTCACGCTTTGCATCCTGAGTTTTTCCATTCTTTGCGGTCTCACTTATTTTGTTCCCCGCTTTCATCATGATGCTCCCGTCTTCTTCGCAAGCTTCGGTATCGTCGTAGGCACCATGCTCTTCCCGCAGTGGTTCTTCCAGGGCATCGAGAAGATGTACTGGATCTCAGTCGTAAACATCTCTGCGAATCTCGCATTTACCATCGGCATATATTTTCTCGTTCGTAACTCCAATGACTTTCTGATCGCGGCTATGGTGCAGGCCGGAGGCAAGCTGATGGCCGGCATTCTCGGCCTGATTATCTTGTTCTCCACCGAAAAGATAAAACTGCGCGTTCCCACCCTCGACCAGATTCGTCACCGTCTCACCGATGGCTGGCATCTCTTTATGTCCACGGCGGCCGCGACCTTCTATACCAGCTCAAATGCCGTTGTGCTCGGCTTCGTCTGCGGCATGACGCAGGTTGGTTATTTCAGCGCCTCCTACAAGATCTATGCCGCCGCCTCCATGCTGGTCTCGCCCATGTGCCAGGCCATCTATCCGCATGTCTGCTCGCTGGCTCACCGCTCCAAAGAGTTGGCTGTTGCATACCTCAGAAAGTCGATGGTCATTATCGGCGGACTCACTCTCGCAGGTGGTCTCTTCATCATCGCGCTGGCCAAGCCCATTGTGCATATCGCCATGGGCGCGAAATATGGGCCTTCTGTTGCGGTCCTCGAATTCATGGCGTTGATCCCGTTTGTCGTTGCCGTGAATAACATCTACGGTACCCAGGGCATGCTGAACTTTGACATGAAGCCGCAATACAGCCGCATCATTATCATCTCGGCCTTCCTGAATAACATCATTCTTATTCCGCTGTGCTATTGGTTTAAGGCGCCGGGAGCTGCATCCTCGGCGCTGATTACCGAAACATTTGTAACCATCGTGATGGGTGTGATGCTCTATCGAGCCCGCGGCATCGACCTGCTGCCGCGATGGTCAGATTTGAAAGGACAGTTTGAAAGCCTGTCATTTGTTTCACTCAAAAGAGCCATGGGGGATTGATGAGCCGTAGCCTTAAGATTTCTTTTGTCCTGCCACGTACAGGAGAATGGCCAAGCGGAGGATTTCGCATCATCTACGAGCACGCGAATCACCTCGCTCGTAGCGGTCACTCGGTAACCATTGTTCATCCGGGCCGGTTGGTCATCAACCCAACTATGGTCGATCACGCGAAGAATGCAGTCCGCTACGCGCTGAAGAAAATGAATGGGCGTTATACCCCACATCCGTGGCTGAAGATGGAGCCCAACATTCGCTTCACTGTTGCTCCGTCTCTCGCCGAACGGTATGTGCCCGATGGAGATGTGGTCATCGCCACTGCCTGGCAGACTGCGGAATGGGCGCGAGAATACTCTCCCCGAAAAGGGCGCCGCTTCTACCTCATCCAGCACCTTGAAACCTGGAATGGTCCCGAAGATCGCGTCTACGCGACCTGGAAAGCGCCGCTCCAAAAGGTTGTTCCGTCCAAGTGGCTGGCCGAGATCGCCGAAAACATGGGCGAGAAGGCTATCTATATCCCTTATGGTTTGGATGTGGACGCATTTCAGATCGTAACTCCACAGCAGGACCGCAAGCCCACCGAGCTGATGATGCTCTACCACAACGCCAAGTGGAAGGGCTGTGACGATGGACTGGAAGCTCTTCATCTAGTCCGCGAGCAGGTGCCCGACATCCACGTAAATTTTTTCGGAGTTCCGGATCGCCCCGCTTCGCTTCCCGACTGGATCGACTATCACCAGTCTCCTTCGGCCAAGCACCTGCGTGAGCTATACAACCAGGCTGCCATCTTCGTTGCTCCGAGCCGAACTGAGGGATGGGGGCTCACCGGCTGCGAAGCGTTGCTCTGTGGAGCAGCACTGGCCGCAACCGATATTGACGGTCACCGTGAGTTCGCGTTTCACGAAAAGACAGCCTTGACCAGCCCGGTGCGAACGCCGGCTGCGCTTGCGGAAAACGTGGTTCGTCTGATCCGGGACAATGATCTGCGCATTCAATTGGCAAAAGGCGGCAATGACTTCGTCCGGCAGCTGACCTATCAGCGTTCGGGCGCTCGTTTTGAAGCCGCTCTGTCCGGGCAGGAATAGGCCGGTGGGGGCATAAGCGATATGGGTAAAGATGAACGCAGCAGCGCGATCGTCGTCACCTTTCATCCTCGGCCGGAATACTTGCAGAACCTTGCAAAGATTCGCACTCAGGTCGACGTTTTAGTCGTTGTAGACAACGGCTCGAGCAGCGAACAGCTGCCGCAGATTCGTGAAGCCTGCACAGCATCGGATATCACGTTGATCGAGAACGGAGACAACCTGGGAATAGCGGTTGCTCTGAACGTGGGTGTCCGGGAAGCTCAGCGGCAGGAGTGCCGATGGGTGGTCTTGCTCGATCAGGACAGTGTTTTGACCGACGGGTTTATCGCTGCCATGATCGCTGACTTCAAGGAGTACAGCAAGGAAAGAAAAATACTGCAGATCATTCCGCGTTACGTCGACCCTGAAAACGGCGTCGAGCGCACGGTCTCTTCTTTCGAGGACGGTGGAGTTTTTCTCACCATCACTTCCGGCAGTCTCTTTTCCATGGAAGCGTTCGAAAAGTGTGGTCTTTTCCAGGAAGATCTATTCATCTACTGCGTCGATGACGACTACAGCCTGCGCATCCGCAAGAACGGCTACTACATCGGTGTAAGTAAAAACGCGATACTCCTGCACCAGTCCGGTCATCCGACTTATCGCAAGTTGTTCGGAATGACGATCGCAACCAAGAACTATCGCCCTGAAGTGCGCTACTACTATGCGCGGAATAAGGTGTGGATTCTGCGCTTCTACGGCAGGACCTTCCCGCGGCTTATTGTTCCCACCTTGCGCGAGTTCGTAACCATCCCCCTCAAGATCGCTCTCATGGAAGATGCATCCTGGAAGAAAATCAAGTTATTCATGCGGGGGCTGGCGGATGGAATTGCCGGAAGAATGGGTCGTCTGAGACTGGCTGATTAAGAACGCGTTTCATAAATAGACAGAAGCTGGTAACACAACGGATGAGACTCGCCCTCGAAGCGGGTCGTACTGATATCCACCGAGACCGCTTCTGTATCCATGAAACACGCTCTAAGATCCACAACGTTAGGAGAACGCCCGAGGGCTATGTCTGCACAACCTATCCTTTTTATCCACCACGCCAATGACATGTATGGCGCGGACATTGGCCTCCTTCACTCCATCAAATCGTTGGATCGCGACAAATTCTACCCCGTCGTCATTCTGCCCGCAGATATGCCGGCCGGCATGTTATCTCCCGAGCTCGACCGTCTCGGCGTTGAATATCATTTCGCTCACCTCGGCATCCTGCGCAGGAAGTACATCAATGCCCGCTCCATCATCCCTCTTATCTTCGAAATGATGAGGGGCGCGGCCTTTGTTCGCTCCACGGCACGCAAGCGCCGCGTGGCCCTGGTGTACACCAACACTTTCGTTACTGTCTCCGGCGCGATTGGCGGCCGGTTGGCGGGTGTCCCCGTCCTCTGGCATATACGGGAAATCGTCGCCATGCCCCGCCCGGTGCGGTGGTTTCTTTACAAGATGCTCAGCCTGTGCGCGACCCGCGTCGTCTGCATCTCGAAGGCTGTGCGCGACAGTATTCTCAGCGAAGCTAAAAATCTCGCCAACAAGTTAATCATTGTCTACAACGCTGTCTCCGTGGCCCCGAATTCCGGCGACGGAAAAGACATCGGTATCCGCGAAGAGTGCGGCATTCCGCAGGACGCGTTGCTCGTCGGCATGGTGGGACGCATCAGCCACTGGAAAGGGCAGGAGGTTCTGGCCCAGGCTGCGGCCATCGTCAGGAAGAAGTATCCCGATGTTCACTTCGTGGCGGTCGGCAGTTATTTTGCGGATGAGTCGCACTACCTCGATAAGCTTACTTCCTTGATCAATGATCTAGGCATCAAGGACCGGTTTCATCTTGCCGATTACCGCTCGAACGTAACGGACGTCTATCGTGCGCTCGACATCTTCGTTCTTCCTTCAGTGAAGCCCGAGCCTTTCGGCCGCGTGACAGTCGAGGCCATGACTCAAGGCCGCGCCGTCATCGCCACCAATCATGGAGGCACGGTCGAGCTGATCCAGGAAGGTGTTACCGGCATGCTCGTTCCTCCTTCCGAACCGCAGGCGCTGGCAAATGCAATCGAGACCCTTCTCGCCGACCGCGCATTACGGGAAAGAATCGGACAGGCCGCCGCGGTGTACGCCAAAGAGAACTTCGGCCTCGCCGGGCACGGCGAGCAGATGCGCAAGGTCATCAGCGACATGGTCGCAAAGAAGTAGTCGCAAAAAATTAGGAAAAGTTATCCGGAAACGAAAGCGCCTCGCAAATGCTTTGCAAGGCGCTAGATTCAATGGTTCTGCTTGTCGGCCTACGCTGGCACGCGAACCGGTGCTCGCCGGGCTCTCAGGTAATCCCTCATGCGCGTGGTCATCGGCTTCTCTACAAGCTGGTGGAGAATGCAGCCTGCTCCGATACCCAGCGCCACGCTGCAGATCACAGAGATTACCGGGTGGTGGAAATGCACTCGGCTCAAAACTGCCGGCGGCAGAGGACTCACGAAGGGATGAATCAGGTAGATGGAGTAGGATGCGTCTCCTAGATAAAGAATGAAAGCGGGGATCGCATTGCCCAAACCCTCTAGCGACGCTGTCGACCAGACAATCATCGCCGCCGGTACGCCGCTCACCAGAAACTTCGGCAGCACATTCCAGTCGAATGGCGGCAGCAGTAGCAGGAAGAAGCCCAAGGCCAGCAGGAGGTAGGCGAGCTTCTTCGGTATGTACATATTGTTGATGCATGCCTTGGCGATCAGCATGCCGAAGTAGAACTCCAGCACAATCGAGTTCAGATAAAACGCTGCGGCCGGCCAGGATGGCTGCCGGAAATAGCCGCCGATCGAAAGTAGAACCAGCACAACTCCCACGAACTTGAAGACGTTAGCTCGCAAGAACAGCGCAAGCGCAAAAAAGAAGTAGAACAGCATCTCGAAGTTAAGCGTCCAGCCTACGCCGACCAGAGGTTCGAGCTTACCATCCAGGTCTTTGGTAGGTAAGAAGAGATAAGAGCATATGGCAGTTCTAGGACTAAGTGCTGTATGCAGTGCCAAACCCGCAGTTGCGAGTAATATAACGACCTTGAAAGTAGTTACAAGCCAGTAGAGCGGCACAATACGCACAATGCGGTGTTCCGCAAATACTTTCCATCCATCAGATGTAGAGAAAAGTTTTTGCGAAGCATAGATCATGACAAAGCCGCTGATCACAAAAAAGATGTCTACGCCTCTCGTGCCTCGCTCCCACACCGGAAAGTGTTTGTCGAGACGCTCAAACGCGTAGTATGTTGAGTGAGTGACGACTACTAGACACGCAGCAATAATGCGCAGTGCTTGAATGCCCAAAAATTTTCGGCTCTTCGTATCGCTCATAAAAAATCTCGACCTGCGTTGTCGCAGTGTAGCACGGATATCAGCGAGATCTGCTCTGTTCTGCAGCCTCGATCAGTGATGACAATGAAGGTGTAGTTTAGAAGGACAGCGGTTTGCATGCGATGCGATTGCTGAGCTGCTGAATGCAGGTTGAGCAGTGATGGGAAAGCCTATTGCTTCGCAATCAGAAGTGAAATCTCCAGCCAAAAAACATGAGCGAGATAGTTCACTCTCGCAAGACACTAACTATAAGAAAAAACATGTAGCCGTCAGGTAGATGCTTTCAATATGTTCTGCATCTAAGACGCCAGAACATACACTCACCAAAGTTACTGATTACTTAGGAGCGAGACTACATGCACGTTTTGATTTTGGGAACCCGTGGCGTACCTTCGAAGCATAGTGGATTCGAGACGTTCGCGCAGGACTTTGCACTCTTTCTCGTATCCCGCGGCCACGAAGTCACCGTCTATTGCCAGTTGGAGCAGGGTGAGACAGCTCGCGAGGACGTATGGCGTGGCATTCGTCGCGTAATGATCCCCGCCGGAGAGGGCTCGCTCGGCACCATCATTTTCGATTGGAAAGCTACCCGGCATTCCATGCGGCAGAAGGACACAGTAGTTCTCACGCTCGGTTACAACACCGGGGTTTTCAATGTTCTCTATCGCTTCAATGGCCAGCCCAACATCATGAACATGGATGGCATCGAGTGGAAGCGTGAGAAGTGGTCGCTGCCCGCGCGAATTTGGTTTTGGTTCAATGAGTGGGGCGGCGCGCGGGTTGCAAATCATCTGGTCGCGGACCATCCCGAAATCGGACGCCACCTGTCCCGGCATACTGCCGACAAGAAGATTGCGGTCATTCCATACGGAGCGGATGCCGTAACCTCGGCTCCGGTCGATCCGATTGAAAAATACAATCTCACTTCAAAGAACTACTACCTTGTCATCGCAAGGCCCGAGCCCGAGAACTCCATCCTCGATATCGTCCGCGCCTATTCGCTTCGCGAGCGAAACATGCCGCTCGTCATCCTGGGAAAATATAAAACCGATGTGAACCGCTTCAAAGCCTCGGTTGTAGAGGCCGCGGGTCCTGAGGTGATGTTCCTGGGGGCCATCTTCGATCGCGACATCGTTCGTTCTCTGCGTGTTCATGCGCGCGGCTACTTTCACGGGCATCGCGTAGGCGGAACGAATCCATCTCTTGTCGAGTCGCTCGCCGCCGGCAATGCCGTGATTGCTCACGATAACCGCTTCACCCGCTGGGTAGCAGGCGATGGTGCGCGGTATTTTCGAACCGTCGAGGATATTGACGGTATACTGGAAACTCTCAACCAGGATCCGGCCCAGTTGCTCGCGATGGAAGAATCCAGCCGGAAGCGGTATCACGAAGCATTCACACAGGAAAAGATCCTTACCGCATACGAGGATCTGCTTCTCCGGTTTGCCCCCTCGGTCCCGGTTGCACCTCGGGAGATCTCTGAGCCCGAAGCTGTACAGAGCGCATAGCTGTTCGATGATTTTTCAGCATCATACAGAACATACGATCGTGCAGCGCCGTAGTTTTTTGTTCGTTGTTTGATTTCCGCCCTATCCCTCCCCTGACTTTTTTCCAGCCTTTATAGGCTGTAGGGGACTTTTGCATGCACGTTTTAATTCTAGGAACTCGTGGTGTGCCTTCCAGGCACGGCGGCCACGAAACCTTCGCGCAGGATTTGGCGCTCTTTCTTCGCGCTCGCGGCCACTTCGTTACCGTCTACTGTCAGGTAGAAGAAGGCAACACGATTCTCGAAGACACCTGGCGCGGAATTCATCGCGTCCTGATCCCGGCAAAAAATAGCCCTGCCGGCACCATGTTGTTTGACTGGAAAGCCATCCAGCATTCGCTCAGTGCAAAAGGGGTGATGCTGACCCTGGGCTATAACACTGCAATCTTCAATCTTCTCCATCGCCTGAAACGCAAACCCGTAGTCATGAATATGGATGGGATCGAGTGGCAGCGCGAAAAGTGGTCGCTCCCTGCGCGAGTATGGTTCTGGCTGAATGAGTTGGCCGGCTCCCGAGTGGCGAATCATCTCGTTGCCGACCATCCCGAGATCGGTCGCCACCTGTCTCGGCATACTCCGAAAAAAAAGATCACGATGATCCCTTATGGGGCGGACGCTGTGAACTCCGCGCCGATGAGTGTCATTCAGAAATATGAGCTCATTTCAAAACGCTATTATTTGTTGATCGCTCGCCCTGAGCCGGAAAACAGGATCCTCGAAATCGTACAGGCATATTCGCTCCGCGAGCGCGGCATGCCGCTGGTGATTTTGGGCGACTATAAGTCCAACGTCACCCGTTACAAAGAAGCTGTGCTAAGTGCCGCGGGTCCGGAAGTCAAATTCCTCGGAGCTATCTTTGATCGGGAGATCGTGAAAGCTCTGCGATTTCACGCTCGCGCCTACGTTCATGGCCATCATGTCGGTGGCACTAACCCATCCATGGTGGAATCGCTCGCCGCAGGCAACGCCGTGATCGCTCACGACAACCGCTTCACGCGCTGGGTAGCAGGCGAAGGCGCACGGTATTTCAAGTACTCCGAGGATCTCGATACCATATTCGAGTCGCTCAACCAGGACCCATCCCAGCTGCTGGCCATGGAAGAAGCGAGCCGGAAACGATATCACGAAGCATTTACTCCTGATAAAACTCTCACCGCTTACGAACAGTTGCTGCTGCAGTTCGCACCTCCTGCGACGATTATCCCTTTACGGGCTCCCGCCGCCGAAGCCGTACACAGCGCATAGCTTTCCCGCACGCTCCGCTTCACCTTCCTTGAAATTGCTGACCGCGTCCCCCGCGCAGCAATCCTTTCTTTCTGCCTCTCTGCAGAATTCTGCCTTCAAAATCTGAGACTTAAAACATTCCGCGCCTGCCCGGCCGTCATGCGTGCAGGCCTACCCATTTCCCATGGACAACGCGGAGGTGTGCCTACCCGTCTGCTTCCGCTAAGCGAACGATGAAATTAGAGATAAACGTTGGTGTATTCACCGCGCATTACATCCGCGCGGGCAAATTTGAAATAACATGTTGTTGAAGACGAGCATTGCCTACTGCTGCAAATTCTTCCCCGGCTGCGGCTTGAGCCACCGTCTGCAGCCTGATCGCCGCCGCTTAACAGTCCCGTGACAGGGTAACCACCGCTGGTATTACTTTCCTCAGTCCGTTAGCCCTCCCAAACCTTTTTCACCGCCGCATTTTGCCTACAACTATAGTGGACTTCCACACTCATTTTCTGAGTTAAGTGATTTAGAAACAGTTACAAAGATCGATCGCCTTAAGTAAACCAAAGTAACCAAAACAAGGATTATTTCGGTTACTCAAGGAAACCCCGCGCAGTACTATAGCCCACAAGACACCCCCCAATTAGTCGCCAAAAGACTCGATGCCGCAGTGTCGGTACCGGCTGAAAAGTCTCTGGCAAGGGAATGTCTGCCGAGGTCACCTGAATGTTTCAAGTTTTCATCGCTTCCGCTCTGGGTTCCGCAATCTCGAAACTCAGGACATCGCCGTCGAAGAACGATTGCCGGTCCGAACAACGTCGCACGCAGGTCCAGCGGCTTAACCATTGCAGCAGGATTTTGTTTACGGTGTTGTTGTGCTCTTCGCTCGCGGCCCTGTTCGGTGGCGGTGTCGCAGCCGCGCAGTCCCCGGCTGTGAGCACGGTGTATTGCTCCACGGGCTCTCTGCTCGGCGCCGCTACGGATATCTGCACCGTGAAGCTCGCCTCGTCGTCGACGAGCGCGACCACGGTGAGCCTTGCGAGCAACAACACCGCAGTGACCATCCCGTCTGCGGTTACGATAGCCGCCAATCAGGCAGCCGCGCAGTTTACGGCAACCATTGCATCGGTTGGAACCACGCAGACCGTTACGCTTACTGCAACTTCAGGTGGTGTCTCTAAAACCGTCGCACTGCAGTTGAATGCTGCAACCAGAACCCTGAAGACCAGCGTTGCCAGTCTCGCTTTCCAGGATGTCGCCGTCAACGCGTCGATGACGCAACCGGTGGTTGTGACCTCAACCGGCTCATTGCCTGTCACCATCAGTTCGGCTGCCGTATCAGGGGCTGGCTATTCCGTATCTGGCGCAACCTTTCCGCTGACGCTGAACCCGAACCAGACAGTGACATTGAGCGTGTTGTTTCACCCCGCGGTTGCCGGCACAGTTGCCGGTCAGCTCACGCTGAATGGCAATGTAACCAGTGGTTCCCCGGCCGTCACATTGAGTGGTACAGGCGGCGTCCCTCCCATGAGCGCCTTCTACTGCAACACAGCGACCCTGCTTGGCGCCGAGACTGATCTATGCACAGTCAAGATCGGAGCCATATCGGCAAGCAGCGGAACCGTCGTGAGCCTTACCAGCAGCAACCCATCGGTGGTCAGCATACCCTCCTCAGTGACGGTTGCAGAGAACGCAACCGCCGCAACGTTCACCGCAAACGCGGCCTCGGTTGGAACTGCGCAAACCGTCACCTTGACGGCATCCTCCGGCGGTGTGTCCGAGACCTTCGCGATGCAGCTGGGTGCTGCGACACGGATCATAAAAGTTAGCTCTGCCAACCTGGCCTTCCAGGAAGTTGCACTGAACTCGTCGATGACGCAATCGGTAGTTGTGACCTCGGCCGGCTCGCAGCCCGTCACCATCAGCGCAGCATCGCTCACCGGTACCGGCTATTCGGTATCTGGCGCAACCTTTCCGCTGACCCTCAACCCGAACCAGTCGATCACATTGAGCCTGCAGTTCCATCCCACAGTTGCCGGCGCGGCATCAGGACAGCTGAGCTTCACCAGTAACGCCACCACCAGCGCATCGGTCAGCCTGAACGGCACCGGTGGAGTTCCAGCCCTGAGTGCCTTCTATTGCAACACCGCAACCGCTCTGGGCGCGGTGACTGACATCTGCACCGTGAAGCTGGGCTCCACCTCGGCCAGCGCCACCACCGTGGCCCTCTCCAGCAGCGCCACTGCTGTCACCGTTCCGGCCTCGGTATCGGTCCCCGCAAATACATCAGCCGCGCAGTTCACCGCGAATATCGCCTCCGTCGGAACTGCGCAGACCGTAACTTTGACTGCAGCCTCTGGAAGCTCGTCGATGCCGGCTGTTCTGCAGCTGGGCGCTGCGACGCGAACCCTGAAGCTCAGTGCTACCAACCTTGCATACCAGGAAGTTGCGCTCAACGGATCCGTGACCCAGGCCGTGACCGTGACCTCCAGCGGCTCCCTCCCCGTTACCATCAGCTCCGCCTCGCTGACCGGTACCGGCTACTCTACATCGACCGGAATATTTCCTCTTACTCTGAGCCCCGGCCAGACCGTAACCTTGAGCGTGCTGTTTCATCCCACCGTCGCGGGTGTGGCCGCCGGTCAGCTTACGCTGAACGGCAATCTGACCAGCGGTTCCGCTGCAGTCACATTGAGCGGATCAGGCGGCGTGCCGGCGGTTTCGAGCTTCTACTGCTCCACCGCCACAGCGCTTGGCGCGGCCACAGACATCTGCACAGTCAAGATCGGTTCCTTGTCGGCAAGTGGGACAGTAGTGAGCCTCGCCAGCAGCGGCACAGCGGTGACGGTTCCCTCCAGTGTCACCGTGCCTGCCAACACCACCGCCGTGCAGTTCACAGCGGCCATCGCCTCTGTTCCCACATCGCAAACGGTCACGCTGACTGCGACCACGGGTAGCGCCCCACTGAGCTATCCTCTTCAGCTCACCGGTGCCGTAAGCAAATTGAATGTAAGCACCACCAGCCTGAACTTTCTGGATGTGCTTCTGAATGCTTCGGCCTCGCAGGGGATCACACTCTCTTCGACGGGTACAGAGCCTGTCGTCATTAGTTCTGCAGCTGCCAGCGGCTCCGGCTTTTCGGTCTCGGGCGCGACATTTCCGCTGACCCTGAAGCCCGGTCAGACGGCAACCCTCAGCATAAACTTCAGTCCCACGGCGGCTGGTGCGGTAACAGGCCAGGTAGCCATCTCTAGCAACGCATCCTCCACCCCTGCGTTGATCAGTGTCAGTGGTACGGGCGGAGCCCCAGCCTTGAGCACCTTCTACTGCGCCACCGCGACGATTACCGGTGCTGTAACCGATACCTGCACCGTAAAGCTGACATCGACGTCGGCCTCGGTCGCAACCCCGGTGACCCTCTCCAGCAGCAACAGCACACTCGTGACCCTGCCGTCTTCGGTCAGTATCCCGGCGAACTCCACGGCGACTCAGTTCTCAGTGAATGTGCCGCAGGTATCTACCGCGCAATCGGTAGTGCTCACGGCCAGCGCAGGAGGAGTTACACAAACCGTCACCCTGCAGTTGGGCGCGGTGATTAAAACTCTGAGCGTCAACCGCACCGGAATGGTTTTTGCGAACGTAGTGGTGAACGCCAGTTCCACGCAGTCCATGACTCTGTCATCGACTGGCACGGTACCCCTCACCATCAGCTCGGTTTCATTGTCCGGCACCGGCTTCAGCATGCCGGGCGCCGCATTCCCGCTCACTCTCAACCCTGGACAGTCGGCGCTATTGTCGGTCATGTACCATCCCACTGCTGTTGGAGCTACCGCGGGTCAGCTGGTGATCAACAGCAACTCCTCGGCCGGTGCGGCGGTCGTCACCCTCAATGGACTGGCAGTGAATGGCGCCAATACCGCGAACTCCGCCGGATCGTTCGACTACACCGGTGCCGCGCTGGTAAACACGCTGATTCCAACCAATCCCTGGGCAGCGATCTCCGGAGACTTCTTCGGACAGACCATCGTCAGTCTGGCTCCTAACAGTAATTATTCTGAGCCCAATATGACGCCGTTCCCCTCTTTCCCCGTTTCCACCTTGCGTCTGTTTGACGTGAGCTACTGGGCAATGATCCAGGCCTATCCGGGTGAGAACAACTTCTCCAAGCTGGATAACACCATCTCCATCGCTCAGCAGAACGGCGTAAGCGACTTCCTCTTTGACTTCGGCCGTCCTCCGGTGTGGGCTTCCACCAACCCAACCGATCCCTGCCCGACCGGTGAAGGCCCTGGAACCTGCTCTCCTCCGATCATGGCCGACTACGATGCGTTCGTAACCCAGATAGTGCAGCGCTATTGCGGAACCATCAAGTACTACGAGCCCTGGAATGAACCGGACAACCCGCAGTTCTGGGATGGCGACAACAGCCAGATGCTGACTATCGTGCAGCACGTGTATCAGATCGCCAAGGATCCGGCGAACTGCGGTTGCGCCAATGGTGTCTGCTCCCCGGGTGGCGGAACAAATCCCAACCAGGTAGTGTTGCCGCCGATTAGCAATACCACCGCGACGGGAATCGCCTGGCTCAATTCATTCCTCTCTGACGCCGGTTCGTTCAGCTACGCCGACATCGCCGGATTCCATGGCTACGGCTATGCCAGCACGCCAGAGAATCTCACCAAGGGAATAAGTGCGCTTAAGCAAACCCTCGCTACCTACAACATGTCCAATCTCCCCCTCTGGGATACAGAAGGAAGCTGGGAGTGGAATGCGCTTTACGATGAACAACAGCAGGCGTCCTGGCTGATGCGCTATCACGTAGTCCAGATCGCACTCAATGTTTCCCGCGCTACCTGGTATTCGTATGACCAATGTGCGTGGGGTACCCTGTACAACTCGGCGCTCTGCGGAGCTTTCCAGCAGGGACCTTCGGGTACACTCACACCGGCCGGCAGTGCTTACGGTGTGATGGAAAACTGGCTCATCGGAGCAAACCTGACACAGTGCCTCCAGTTCCAGAACGGACTCTGGGCATGCGAGCTGCAGCGCTCAGGCGGCTACGATGCGTGGATGCTCTGGAGCAGCACGGGAAGCGCGACCGGTATCACTGTTCCGATTCCCCCGAGCATGAACATGACCGTATATCGAGACTGGCAGAATAACGTAAACAGCCTTCCCAGTCAGATCACGGTGACACAGATGCCGGTGCTCCTCGAGAACACCGACACGCAATAATCATCGAGAGCCACAGGATCGCCAAAAAGTCCTGTGGCTCCCAACCTCCGTTCAAACAGCAGCGTGTAGAGATAGCCTCCCTCGGGACCGATTCTCGACCACATACGCAGGGGCCGTCATCGACGGCCCCTGCGTGCGCTTGCTCGCTTCGCAAAGAGCAACTTGTTCCCCTCTCAAATCTCGCACAGACGCCTAACTCACGGCATCGCGCCGCACCAAGAGTAACGCCCGACTGCACATCAATCGAGCCAGCTGGAATGCCGCGTCATCAGGTTCTCTGGAGAACCTCTGTTCGAGATGACTTGCAGAACCTGTCTCATCGAATCTCAGCTGTCGGTGAGACCCTCCATCGGAGCTGATCTCAGATTGCAACTCGAAGCCGCAAGTGGATATGCGAAGCAGCTTCAAACGCAATCCTCTGTCGAATCGGATGATGTAGTCTGCGTTGTATCAGGGCAAGGCTTCAGCCGTGCCGCCCATGTACGAAATTCCCGGGCTTAAACCCCTCAAGGAATTGCAACCGGGAATGAGCTGCAAGCAACTCGATCTGCGTCCTGGGACCTTGGCGAAGAGTTATTTGATCGGAGGTTCAAGAAAGCCGTTTCTAAACGGCGTCTTCAGACGGCAGGTGCTTCGATTCATTAGAAAGCACGCCCGCGCGCCAGCTCTCCAGCTTCACTGAAATATTCTCGAAGGATTGCGGACGGCTGAAGAAGTAGCCTTGCAGGTCCATCTTCCCGAGCTTCAGCAGTGCTTCCACATCCGCCTCAGTCTCAACACCCTCGGCGACGATCCTCTTCTGCATCGCAGCGCCCATCGACACGATGGCCTTGATGACGTGCGCGACTTTGGGCTCGGTGTGCAGCACCCGCACGAAGCTCATATCGATCTTCAACGTATTGATAGGCAGCTTATGCAGAGCGCTCAGGCAGGAGTGTTCCGTCCCGAAGTCATCGAGCGAAATATGGACGCCCGCTGCGTGCAGTGCTTCGAGCTGCTGCTTCACCAGAGGCAGGTCGCGGGCCACCGTTCGCTCCGTGATCTCCACCTCGAGGCAGCTTGCTGGCATGCCCGCCTGCTGCAGAGCGGCTGCAACATCGTCGGCAAAGCCCGGATGTTCGATCTGCCGTGCGGCAACGTTCACCACCATGCGAACATCGTCCATTTTCTCCAGCTCCCACGCCTTGGCGTCGGCAAGCGCGCGCCGCAGCACCCACAGCCCCAGCGGAGTAATCACGTCGTTGCGCTCCGCCACCGCGATGAACGCATCCGGCGTGACGATGCCAAGAATCGGGTCTTCCATCCGCAGCAGTGCTTCGAATCCGCGCAGCTCGCCCGCCGGAGAGAACTGCGGCTGATAAAAGAGCCGGAAATCGCCTCGCTCCAGTGCCGCTTCCAGGTCCGCGGGAGAGAAAATGCTGGTCTCAGCCCCCATCGGCGTGCGGCAATCCTGTTCCGTGCGGCGGCGATGCTTGGCCGAATACATATCGATATCGGCATGGCGCTTCAGCTCTTCCGGGTTCGAGCCATGGTCTGGATAGACTGCAATTCCGATGCTGGCCGAACCGCACACGCGCGCTCCATCCAGCACGAAGCTGTGATCGAAACAGCCTTCCAGCCGTTTACGGTACACATCCGCATCTTCGAGACTGGGCAGGGCCGTCGCGATCATGAGAAATTCGTCGCCGCCAATCCTCGCCAGTTTATCGGTGCTTCGTACATTTGCCGCCAGCCGCGCCGCAATCTGCTGCAGATAAAGATCGCCGATCTTGTGCCCGTGCTCATCGTTCACCTGCTTGAAGCGATCGACGTCGATATAGGCGACGCCCATGCGCACGCCCGTCCGCGCCGCTTGCTGCAGCGCGGCCTCTAGATGAATATCGGAAAGCCTGCGATTCGGTAGCGAAGTAAGCTGGTCATGCGTCGACGTGTAATTCAGCTCCTGGTAGATGCGCCGCTGATTCAATGCCAGATTTGCCAGCCCCGCGGCTACCGTCATCACTTCCGTCTCAAAGTGCGAGAGCGAGCGTCGGCCCGGACCGCCGGCGCTGAACACGCCGATCTGCTTTGCCTTGCTGTCAGTGAGCGGCACCTCGAGCAGCGGACGCTCCACCGCTTCTCCAATAGTCTGCTTGCATCCTGGCCCCATCGCGTCGCCCCACTGGTCCGTGACCGTGCAGCAGCTGCGCAGTCCCGGCACCAGGGTCTCGAATGAGCTGCGTATCTCTTCGAGAATCTGGTCTAACGGTTTTTCTGAATTGATCGCCTCAAGCACCCGGCTGCGCGCCCGTTCCAGGCTCATGGTTCGTTCAATGGTCGCCGTCTGGTTCGCCACCCGTCTGCGCAGGATTACAGCCCACGACATGATCAGAAATGAAATCCCAACCAGCAGGCCGACAACAAAGATGAGGTGGCCAACCGTCCACCACGAGGGCGAGCTGAGCACCTGCAAGTCGTCCTGCGAGCGCAGGTCGATGCGGAAGAGCATTGGCGTGCTGCCCGGGCCACCCCATACCGCTGCCGGCGTGATCCGGCAGATGCCGCTTACTGAAACCACAGATCCAGTCGGGAGGATCGGCAGCTTATCGATTTCTTTATGCGCCTGCAGCACCGCGGTGACCGGATGATTTTCAATCATCAGCAGCAACGTGTCCGACGACTCGGTGTGCATCTGCGATATGAGCTTGCCGCGCACTGAAATCAGATTGTCGCTATAAACACCGCTGATAGCCTGCGCATAGCTCACCGCCGTGGGTTGGATCATTTCCGTCCGGCCCGTAGGGACGATCTCCGTTTGTCCCAGCGATGGCCCATATCCGCCGTCCTGCGCAAATCCCACCAGATCGACTAGAGATCCCAGCGCGATGGGATCGGTCTGTCGAGTGGTTGCGTAAAGGCTCCGCCCATCCTGCTGCACAACGATCGAATATCCCGGACGGTAAAAGGTGACCACTCCCCGCACCCGTACGCGTTGCGAATGATCGTCGATGGAATTCGTCTGCATGACGCGATCGATATCGGTGAGCGGAAGACTCCACGGTTGCACCTTGGGCTCGTGCACCACCTGTAGATCTTCTGCGCCGGCCGCGTAGACGACTGTGCGCATCAGCTGCCATCGGGCATTGAAGTCTCCGCCAACGACACCGGAAAGCTTCACTTCGGCATCGATCAGCTTGCTTGGGTCAATGCCGTGCATGTCCTGCACGTACGCCTGCACCAGGCCGCCCGGCATCATCACTTCGAGCTCCAGCACCTTGGTGTCGGTGTGATGTTCGACAATGGCCGAGCGCACAAATCCATCCATCATCACGTACTGGCAATCCCACTTGCCGGCCATCAGCTCCTGATAGCTCTGGTAGGTATGGATCTCGGCGCGGCGAAAAAAACCTTTTCCGATGACCTGGATACTCGGATTCATCGCAACCGTGGTTCGATAGCTCTTCGCCGTAACACCATCGATCTTGATGAGGTCGCCGCGTTGAATGGGATAGGGATGGCTGGTCTTGACGTAGACCGCGCCGCTCGAATCGGCAATGAATAAAGTGCTCTCGGCCGGCTCGTAGTAGGTAACTGTGGCTACCAGATGAACCGGCAGATGCTTCGCCGCCAGTTCGGGAGGAAGTGCATGCACCTGCGCTGCGGTAGTGAGTGGAACCTGCTGCGCAGCAGCCGCGATCGGAAACGGCAAAAAAAGAAACGAGCGCGCAAGCGCCCTGATCAAGCGCTGTGGACAACCCCGCACTGCCGCTGTACCTGCTGACATAGGTTGTACTTTTTCGTGCTGGTCGAGAACTCTATTTCTCTCAGTGGTCTATCGGCAATCCCATTCCGGTTGTACAGATTATTGCTCTTATGGGTTATGCAATTGCACGCGTAAGTCCTTGGTAGTGCGTGCTCAAGCTCGCAACATGCGCGCGCGGGCTTCGTGCAGCGAAGATTTGTCTTTATCGATGGCAGCAAAATCAAGTATTCTAGAAGCAGTCGCGGTGCTGAATCGATTCGATGTGCAAGCTGATTTGAGTCGTAAGAGTTTTCTCTGAAGAATGCGCGGCAGGGTCATGAATACACAACCGGAACGAGACTTCTTGCATCTGATCAGGTTTCGCCAGTGTTTAACGACCCTCCACCCCCTCTAACCTGCAAGCAAGATGGCCGTCCCCGGCCTGCCCCCATAAATTAACGAAGGAGAGCCCTACGCATGTCGAAGCAAGTCTCTATCTGTGTGATTGGATCCGGTTACGTCGGACTGGTTGCAGCCGTATGTTTTGCTGAGATCGGACACCAGGTCATCTGCGTCGATAACAACGAGGCCAAAATCAAGCAGCTCAACGAGGGTGGAGTTCCAATTTTTGAAGACCACCTGCCCGATCTTCTCGCCAAGCATCTCAATCGCGGCGTGGAGTTCACCACCGATCTCGGCTCTGCCGTCGAACGCAGCGAGGCCATCTTCATCGCCGTAGGCACGCCCCAGGGCACCACCGGTTCGGCCGATCTCTCCTATGTGGAAGCCGTGGTCAGCGAGATTGCTCGCAGCATCACCAGCTATAAGGTTCTGGTAGAGAAGAGCACGGTACCCGTTTACACCAACGAGTGGATCAGCCGTTGCATGCATCGTCACGGTGTCGAGCCGCACAACTTTGACGTGGTCTCGAACCCCGAGTTCCTGCGCGAAGGCACAGCTATCATCGACTTCCTGCATCCGGATCGCATCGTCGTCGGAGCCAACAACGCGCGCTCTGCCGAAGTTCTGCGCCGCATCTATGAGCCGCTCACCGGCGGCAGCTACTTTGAAAAGGCGGACGCGCTGCCCGGACGTCTGCGTCCTGACAATCCGGCGCCGCTGCTCGTTACCTCTGCTCAAAGCGCTGAGATCATCAAGCACGCATCGAACGCCTTCCTGGCTTTGAAGATTTCCTTCATCAACGCCGTCGCCAACCTGGCTGAGTCCGTCGAAGCCGATATCGAAGACATCGCCGCGGGTATGGGTCTCGACTCGCGTATCGGTCCTAAGTTTCTGCGTGCCGGCCTCGGTTATGGTGGATCGTGCTTCCCCAAGGACGTGGCCGCATTCTACTGGGTCGCGCAGCAGCAGGGTGTTGACTTCCAGCTGCTCGAAGAAGTTCGCAAGATCAACGTGACGCAGCAGGAAATCTTCTTCAACAAGGTACGCGGCGCTCTCTGGACTCTGCGCGGCAAGAAGCTCGCCGCTCTCGGTCTGTCCTTCAAGGGCGATACCGACGATATCCGCGACTCTCCGGCCATCGACATCATTAAGAAGCTGATCGATGCCGGCGTCTGCATCTCCGCCTACGATCCCGCGGCAATGGAAAGAGCCGAGTCCGTGCTGCCGGCATCGGAATCCATCAGCTACGCGAAAGACGCGTACGAAGCTGCGGAAGGCGCGGATGCGCTGCTCATCCTCACCGACTGGGCGGAGTTCGCTCACCTCGACCTGCCCCGCCTCAACAAAGCGCTCCGTTTCCCCATCGTGATTGACGGACGTAATCTCTACAAGCCTGAAATCATGCACGAGCAGGGTTTCACCTACGTCAGCGTAGGCCGCCCCGCGACCTACATCGCTCAACAGGGCAAGCCGCGCAAGCTGGTTCTGTCGTAAATCTCGTCACCGCAGTCTGAAGGAATACCAGCAGCCCCCGGATGTGAGCTACATCCGGGGGCTGCTGTTTTTGCCAACGGATTTACAGGTACTTGGGCAAAGCTAACCAGCTTAACGCCCAAAGTAGATGCTTTGCAGTTATATCCCGGCTCTATCTATTACTTAAGACACCGTCCTCCATTACATAGGTTTCGTTGATCGTTCATCTTCGGCACTTTAACCGGTGCAGTTTGGATGAAATATGGCTATCATCGCTCGAATCGTAATTACTTCCGGCCATGCACCTGAGTTAGATTGCACTCTCATCAAGCGTAGATAGCTTGTTGCTTCCACAATGCAACAAGCCTGCTGGCAGTCTGCTGCTGAGTCCTTGTGAAGAAGGGCAGCCATGTTGCAAGAGATTTACTCCGGCCGGCGGTTCCTCACGCCAGATCTATTTCTCGATCATTACGTCCTGGAGATCGCGCGGGCATTCGATACCATCGACCGCGCCCAGTTTGATCTCGCTGTCTTCATACTCACCGACGCGCTCGATCGGGACGCAACCATCTTCTCCTGCGGAAATGGCGGCTCGGCAGCCATCGCCAACCACATGGTCTGTGACTACCAGAAGGGGCTCAGCTCGGATACACATCTCCGCCCCAGAGTCGTAAGCCTGTCTTCAAATGCCGAAGTGATCACCGCCGTTTCGAACGACATCGGCTTTGCCGAGGTGTTCGCATTCCCATTACGGCTCCATGCCCGGAGCGGTGATGTGCTGGTGACCATCAGCTCGTCAGGGAATTCGGAAGACATCGTTCGAGCCCTCGAAGCCGCCTCCGAGCTGAAGATGAAAACCGTAGCTCTGACCGGTTTCGACGGCGGACGCAGCCGCGCCATGGCGGACGCGGCGATTCATACCGCCGCCTATAACTACGGAGTAGTTGAGGATGTCCACCACACCTGCATGCACGTCCTGGCACAGTTTCTGCGTCATCGCATTATCCCGCCGGAGATGTTGAGCAGCTGTCAATTCTGAGGAATATTTTTTAGGAATGGTAAGGATGTTCCCCCCATGCGTGATCCTTTCGATAAGTCGATCCAGACTATCTTGGTAACCGGAGCGGCCGGTTTTATAGGTAGCCACTTAGTCGACACCTTCCTTGACGCTGGATTCCGCGTGATCGGCGTCGATAACTTCAGCCGCGGAGTGAAAGAAAACCTGTCTGCAGCGTGGCAGCATTCCCGCTTCGAATTCCACACAATCGATTTGTCGGAAGAGGCCGCCGTTCTCCAACAGCTCGCGCCGCAATTGCAGGGGAAGGGAATTACCGAGGTGTGGCACATGGCCGCCAACTCGAACATTCCCGCCGGCGTCCGCGATCCAAGAGTCGATCACCGCGATACCTTCATGACCACCTTCAACACCCTGCTCCTGATGAAGGAGCTTGCGATCCCGGCAATCGCATTTGCCTCAACCTCGGCCGTCTATGGCGAACATCCCGGCCAGCTCAGCGAATCCACCGGCCCACTGCTCCCCATCTCCAACTACGGAGCCATGAAACTGGCAGCCGAGGGGCTCATCGCTGCTGCCGTCGAAGCCTATCTCGATCGCGCATTCATCTTCCGCCTGCCCAATGTCATCGGATCACGCCTGACTCACGGCATTATCTACGACCTCATGAACAAGCTCAGGCGCAACTCCCGCGAGCTTGAAGTTCTCGGAGACGGCACGCAAAAGAAACCGTATTTGCATGGGAACGAGCTGATCGATGCAATGTTATTCATATGTGACAACGCGGAAGATCGTGTCAATCTCTTCAACATCGGTCCCAGGGACGAAGGAGCGACGGTCGCCGAAATAACGCAAGCCGTTCTCGCCGGAACCGGCTCAGATGCGTCCGTCCGATATACCGGCGGCAATCGCGGCTGGGTCGGGGATGTGCCGCGATTTCAGTATTCCGTTGAGAAGCTCGCCGCTATGGGATGGCGCGCCTCATCTTCGTCGCTCGAAGCGGTGCATCGCACCGTGGCTGAACTCATTGCCGATGCCGAGGCCGCCCCATGCAGGTAGTCATCCTCGCCGGCGGACTCGGCACGCGCCTTCGCGCCGTCACTGGAGATGTGCCCAAGCCCTTAGCCGAGATCAATGGCCGCCCGCTGCTCGACTATCAGCTTGCCCAGATAGCCCGCGCTGGACTCAAGCATGTGCTGCTTCTCACCGGCTATGGCGGAAACAGAATCGAAGAGTATTGCAGTGACGGCTCCAGGTGGGGAATCTCAGTGCGCTGCGTTCGAGAGAAAGTTCCGGCCGGGACAGCAGGCGCTGTGCTGCAGGCCCTCGATCTTCTGGAAAGCCGTTTCATGGTGCTCTATGGCGATACGGTTTTCGACTTCGACATGGAGCGCATGCAGTCCTGCCACCCCCAGCACTCTCCCGATGCGACCATCTTCGTTCACCCCAACAGCCACCCGCACGATTCCGATCTCGTCGAAGTGGATAGCGAGGATCGGATTCTGAGCTTTCATCCTTATCCGCATCCGCCGGAAGCGAATCTCCCCAACCTCGTGAACGCAGGTGTATACATCCTCGAGCGCTCAGCCCTCTTCAATCTCGATGGCCTTGCTCCCGCGCCGGACTTCTGCAAGCATCTTTTCCCGATGATGCTCGCGCGCGGTGCGCGTCTGATGGGCTATCGCAGCCCGGAATACATCAAGGACGCAGGCACTCCTGCTCGCCTGGAGCAAACCGCACGCGATCTGCTCTCCGGACGCGTGGCAGCGCGCTCCCTCCGCAATCCGGCGCCCGCGGTATTTCTCGATCGCGACGGAACTCTCATCGAAGCATGTGGTTACATCCGCCGCCCTGGGGAAGTAAAGTTGCTGCCCGGAGCGGGCAAAGCACTGGCCAGATTGAACAACAGCAACTACCGCACGGCGTTGATCACCAACCAGCCGGTTGTCGCGCGGGGAGACTGCAGTGAAGAGGATCTGCATCAGATCCACAATCGTCTGGAGACATTGCTTGGCAGCGAAGGCGCGTATCTGGATGCTCTCTACGTTTGCCCGCATCATCCCGATGCCGGCTTTCCCGGCGAGCGCGCAGATCTCAAGGTCGGCTGTAACTGCCGCAAGCCCAGGATCGGACTCATCTGTCAGGCCGAGCGCGAGCTTAACCTGAACCTCTCAGCTTCCTGGATGATCGGCGACAGCACCGCCGACATGCTCGCAGCTCACAGTGCCGGAATGCGATCCATCCTGGTGAAATCCGGCCAGGCTGGACACGACGGTAAGTGGCCATGTCAGCCGGACTTCGAATGCCCGTCGATCGTCGAAGCGGTAGACCTGATCACGGCTCACCGCAATGAAGATATGCATCCTATCAACTCAGCGGCATCCGATCGCCGCCCCTCCCTCACCGGAGCCCACTCTTGATCGTCACCAGGACACCCCTGCGCGTCAGCTTCCTCGGCGGCGGCAGCGACCTGCCCGTGCACTACCGTCGTTACGGCGGAGCTGTCATCAGCGCGGCCCTCGCCCGATACGTCTATGTCACTGTGAATCGCCGCTTCGACAGCAGTATCCGCATCAGCTATTCAGTGACCGAAGAAGTTCATAGCGTCAGCGAAATCAAGCATCGCCTGGTGCGTACAGCGTTGCTGAAGCTGGGTATTCAGAGTGGGGTTGAAATCACTTCGGTTGCCGACATCCCCTCACGCGGAACCGGCCTCGGTTCCTCCAGCGCATTTACCGCCGGGCTCCTGCACGCGCTGCATGCCTACCTTGGAGACTATTGCTCCCACGCCGCACTGGCTGCTGAAGCCTGCGAGGTGGAGATCGATCTATGTAGAGAGCCGATCGGCAAGCAGGACCAGTACGCCGCGGCAATCGGCGGAGTGAACATGTTGCGCTTTCATCCCGACGACACGGTAACGATTGAAAAGATTGTGTTTTCATCGCGATTTGCACGCGAGTTTCAGGACTCGATGCTTCTGTTCTATACCGGACTTACGCGATCGGCCTCCCAGCTTCTCGAAAACCAGGTCAGCGTCATGGAGGCCAGCACCGACAAGAGGAGCGTGGTCTGCCGCATGGCGCAGATGACAGAGGATTTTCACCGCGCCATACAGGATGAAAGCCTGGAGTATGTAGGAGATATGCTGCACCAGGGCTGGATGCTCAAACGCTCTATCTCCAGTCATATTTCCACCAGTACGATCGACGATCTGTATACAGCTGCTAGACGTGCAGGGGCTCTCGGCGGCAAGCTTCTAGGCGCGGGTGGAGGCGGCTTTCTGCTGGTCTGCGCACCGGTAGATCGTCACGACGCAATCCGCAGGGAGTTGGCCGGCTGCCGCTGTCTGCGGATGCGTATCGATTGGACAGGTACCTCAATCATCCTTTACTCGCCTCAAGATGAAGAACTGGCGTGGACGCATGCGAATGGGCAGGCACAACATGCTGAGCCGGTTATCGCATCAGATAACTAGTCGAGTATGGCAAGTCAGACTGAACTACAAAAAAATGCCAGAAGCTATCCGTTTGTCTCACTTAAGCCTTGAAGCCTTTTCTTCCCGCGAAACTATGGCAATGCTGAATAGCAGGCTCTGAACTAGATTAGAACTCTATTAGAACCGGAGTGGGAAAATGAAAAGAAGTTCAAGCGTGAATCTTTCGCAGTTCGCGAATTCCTGCTAGTGTTACAAGCACAATCCCCCACTGATGATAGACCGCTCCCGAGGGGATAGACGTGCCTGATGGGATTGATGCAATGATCAGTTCGCCTGCTCGTGCTCTGGTTTCTACCGTTCACGATCTTCATGACTCCTGGGCATTCCGGAGAAATGGCGGATCGTATCGCTTCAAAGGTGTCTACCCAACTTACAACGAGGCTCAGGCAGCAATGCCTTCGGGAACCCTCCACGGTTTCGATCATGAGGTCGTAGCTGACTACTTTGCCGAAACCCATATTATTTTCAATCCCAGCGACTATGCCGTGCTCTTCTGGCTATCCGGGCTGCTGCCGTCGGCACAGCCGCTGTTCGACTTCGGCGGCGGCGTGGGACAGGCATTTTACGTCTATCAGTCTTTCCTGAATTTGCCTGATCACATGCGCTGGACCGTCTGTGATGTCGAGGCACTGACCAAACGTGGGAAAAGGCTGGCAGACGAAAGGCAGGCGAATGGTTTGAACTTTACGACCGACTTTGCTGCCTGCAATGGAGCGGCCATCATGCTCACTACAGGAGTCTTACAGTATGTGGAGGCAGATCTGCCCGAACTTCTCGCCGGGCTCTCCGATCCGCCGGAGCATGTTCTTATCAACCGCGTCCCTATGTATGAAGGGGAAAGTTACTACACCATCCAGCACGCGCACCATTCCTATGCTCCTTATAAAGTAAGCAATCTTCACGCTTTTATTCGTAACATGGAAAGCACGGGCTATGAGAAGGTCGACGAATGGTACTTGCCCAGGTCGCTGAGGATTCCATTTCATCCCGCGCAGTTTGTCTCTTGCTATCACGGCTTCTACTTCCGGCAGAAGCATCATTCGTAGAGAGTTAGTAGTTCTCTACGAAGCAGAAACTAGAACTAAAAGTTGTTTCATGAATGGTTTGTCTCAGGGCACGATTTGAGTAGTGCCGTTTCGAACCCTGTAATGATCGCGCTTTAACCTCTGAAAGCAGCCTCGGATAGTCATCATCCATGAAACCGGTTTCAGAGATGTGAAGCTCGCGGTAGCCCGATAACATCTGCGCTACTTTGACTCGCTGATAAAGTAGGTCACCGCGGTCAATACGCCTGTGATCACAACCCAGGCTATCTGGTACCAGTAGAAGAATGGGAAGCCGAAGAGCTCCGGAGTAGCGCGGGCATAGATCCCGGGCAGGAGAAGCCCGATCAGCGGCAGGACCAGCACCCACATCCACAACGATCGCGATCTAGGCCGGGGTGCGCTCACAACCGGATTGTAACCCGGCCCCGGTCTTCCAGGCACTTTCCCCGGATCCACTTCACCAATCCCGATTTGCATCTGCCGGTCTATGCAAACAGATCGCGCTCGTCCCTGATCTGGCGGTCAGCCTGATGTTTGCACGCATACATTGCCGCGTCGGCAACCAGTTTCAATTCATGAATATCGGCGCCATCTTCCGGATAGACCGCCACGCCGATGCTGGCCGCGCCGCGCAGCGTCAGGCCATCGATGTGGAAGGGAAGCTCGAAGCAGTCCTTCATGCGCTGCGCGATCTCATTCGCCTCGCTGCGGTCGCGCACAATCGGAATGAGTGCGATGAATTCATCCCCGCCCACTCGGGCCAAAGTATCGCGGCTGCGCAGCCGTTCCGTGAGGCGCTTAGCGACTTTCTGCAGATAAACGTCGCCCACCCGGTGCCCATGTACGTCGTTTACCCGTTTGAACTGATCGAGATCGATGTAGATCAAGGCGAAACGCTGGCGATGCCGTTCCGCCGCGGCCAGTGCGCCGGTGATGCGCGTCTCGAGCAGAAACCGGTTGGGAATATCCGTGAGCTGATCGTATTCCGAGCGATGGACGAGGTCTTCGTAAAGCCGCCGGTTATCCATGGCCAGCGCGGCCAGGCTTACTCCCAGGTCCAGCAGCTCGCTGCCCCCCTGTGAATCGCCCGACTCATGCTCGCCGTCGAGAATGAAGATACCGAGATGCTCTCCGGAACTGGAATGAATGTCTCGATGCGTCTGTGGGGTGCCGTTTGCCGGCAGGTCGATGCCCCGCGAGTTGTTGCAGCCAATAATTGGTCCTTTGGTTGGGACGCACCAGCAGCAGAGCCCATGCATCTGCTCACTGATGAAGCTGGTGATCATCCCCAGCACCTCATCGAGCGGCAGGGAGCTGTTGATGGCCACCAGTACGCGGCCCCGCTCCCGCTCCAGAAATGCCCGGCGGCGTTCGCGCGATGCTTCTTCTTCCATCCGCCGGCGCAGGGTCTCGGTCTGCGAGCGCATGCGGCGCTGCAGCACTGCGCCCCACAGTAGGGAAGCCGCCATGGTGCCGCAGAACCCTCCCAGCACGAAGAGGAGATGTCTCTGCGTCCACCAGGAAGGCAGTGGAATGGTGTTATTTACCTGAACAGTGGAGGCGTAACCCGGCAGTCCGGCGGAGAGGCCGGCGAACAGGCACAAAGCGACTCTGAAGACCTTCTTGTAGGAGTTCATAGGGGAATGCGGCACTGCCCGGGCGTACCTCCATAATGCCAGCAACTTTAGCGATGGTCACCCATTTCTTTGATGAAAAGAAGTACTTTCGTTATGTATCCATAAGGAAATTTTGTGGATTACTGTGAAATGCACAACTTGCGATGCACATTCGCCAGATGTTTGCGCAGAGTGGCTCATTTAAAAGTGCGCAAACGGTTGAAAACCGCCCCGCTGGTCAACGCATCTCAGAAAATCGGGTAATCGAAAGTCCATAAGAAAGACGTTGTTGGTGGGTGAGAAATGAGAGTACTGTCGATTGCTGGCTGGAATGGTTCATCACCACGCAACCTGATCTGTGTAACCGTGTCTATTCAGCCGTAAGTGAGGCCGGATGTGCACCCGATTGCTGAGGCGCTCGCCGGCACTACGAACAAGCAGCTCATTGCAAAGCATTTAGAAAGGGAAAATATGAAGAAATGGATGTTGGCTCTTGCCGCTACAGCCCTGCTGGGAGCGAGTGCGGCTTTCGCACAGGTAGTGGTGCGTGTTGCCCCCCCTGCTCCCGTTGTCGAAGTACGGCCGGTTGCTCCTAGCCCGCGTCATGTGTGGATCGAGGGATATCACCGCTGGGATGGTCATCGATATATCTGGGTTCACGGGCGCTGGGCTCTGCCTCCTCGCCCCGGCGTGGTCTGGGTACCCGGACACTGGGATTCCCGCCCTGGCGGCTATGTCTGGGTTCGCGGACACTGGCGTTAGATAGAAGCTGGAAGCGGGCGCCGCACATCGTGGCGCGGCGCCCGCGTCTGCAGCCAATCACAACTCCAAAAAGCTCTCCGCTACCCGCTTGTTTAGCTAACCGGACTCTAGCTATCCGGACCATAGCTACCCGCTCCTTAGCGATACACTATTCGTAGATATGATTCCGACACTCGAATGGACCCCGGAAGGCGTCCGCTTCCTCGATCAGACACGGCTTCCTCTCGAAGAAACCTACGTACTGGCTACCACTTACCAGCAAGTCGCGGATGTCATCGTGACCATGGTGGTCCGTGGAGCTCCTGCCATCGGCGTAGCCGCTGCCATGGGCGTCGCGCTGGGTGTGAGCCGCAGCCAGGCATCGACCGTCGCCGGTCTTTCCAAGGAAGTCCGCCAGATCTGCCAGCTCCTCGCCGGTACCCGCCCGACTGCGGTGAATCTCTTCTGGGCCATCAGCCGCATGGAAGAGCTCTTTTATAAGTTGGAGCAGAAGCCGGGCGTCACCATCGACGAGATTCGCGCCGCCATGATCGCCGAAGCTCTCAAGATGTACGACGAAGACATCGCCGCCTGCCGCGCCATGGGTGCTCACGGCGCGTCACTGCTGCCGTCGGAGGGCGGAGTGCTCACCCACTGCAACGCTGGAGCCCTCGCCACCTGCGGATACGGCACCGCTCTCGGTGTCATCCGCAGCGCGGTAGAGCAGGGAAGCCGCATACAGGTCTTCGCCGATGAGACCCGTCCCTTCTTGCAGGGCGCGCGTCTCACCGCCTGGGAGCTGATGCACGACGGCATCCCCACCACTGTTCTTTGTGACAACATGGCCGCCAGCCTCATGCGCCGCGGCAAGATTCAGGCCGTTATCGTAGGAGCCGACCGCATTGCCGCCAACGGCGACGTCGCCAACAAGATCGGAACCTACGGCCTCGCCATCATCGCCAAAGAGCACGGCGTGCCGTTTTACGTAGCTGCCCCGTGGTCCACCATCGATCTCGAAACCGCCCACGGCGATGACATTCCCATCGAAGAGCGCGCAGCGATAGAAGTCACGCACCACGCCGGCAAGCAGCTGACTCCGAACGGAGTAGGCATAGAGAATCCGGCCTTCGACGTAACCCCGGCAAAATACGTAACCGCCATCATCACAGATAGAGGAGTCCTGAAAGCCCCCTACGCCGAAGCCCTGCAGGGACTGGAAACCGCGGCGGCCAGCTAAGTATTCGGGTGCCCCACATCTCGCAGTTGAGATGTGGGACATCTGTTCTCATCGCCGCCGGTTTTCCGCTCCCCGATTTGAGCCAGCTGCTTTTTAGCCACTCGACTTCAGCGATCCGCTTCTTAGCTACCCGGCCTTTAGCTACCCGCTTGTTAGCTACCCGGACCTCAGCTGCTGTACGGATAAATCAGCAGAAAAAAGATCATCGAAAGCGCCATCACGTCCATATAGAGAAGGATCAGCACGCCGCCGTGATAGAAGCTCCAGCGCAGCTGCAGGCAGCGCAGCGTCTCGTAAGTCCCCCAGAGGGCTGCGAATGCCGGAAAGACAATTTGCCACTCCGGACGCGCATGCGGAAAGCCGGACAGCACGAACGCAACAACCAGGCTGCCCAGCACGAAGACCGTGCCGCGCACCAGCGAGCGAGCTTTGAAATTGAAAACCGCAAGAGGCATGAGGGAACTGCCGGACCTGAACCGCCGCAAAAACATTGCTGAAATGCGATAAGATTCAGACGCCAATGAGTACTACTGTATCGAATCCCGGCGGCTCCTCGAAAACGGCTGACGCGATAAAGCGCGAGCGCATCGTCACCAGGGTAGCGCGCGAGCTCCGCGATGGCTTCTACGTCAACCTCGGCATCGGTATGCCCACGCTCGTCGCCAACCACGTTCCCGCCGGCGTCGAAGTCGTTCTGCAATCGGAAAACGGCATGCTCGGCGTGGGACCATACCCCATCGAAGGCACCGAGGATCCCGACCTGATCAACGCCGGCAAGGAGACCGTCTCCGAGCTGCCCGGAACCTCGTACTTCTCCAGCGCCGACTCCTTCGCCATGATCCGCGGAGGCCACATCGACCTCAGCATTCTCGGCGCCATGGAAGTCGACGAAGAAGGGAACCTCTCCAACTGGATGATCCCCGGCAAGATGGTCAAAGGCATGGGTGGCGCGATGGACCTGGTCGCCAGCGCCCGGCGCGTGATCGTCGCCATGGAGCACACCACGAAAGAGGGAAAACCCAAGATCCTCAAGCGCTGCACCCTGCCCATCACCGGCCTGAAAGTCGTAGAAACCATCGCCACCGAAATGGCCTGGATCAAAATAACTCCCGCGGGTTTGATACTCGAAGAGATCGCCCCCGGCCTCTCCGTCGAAGACGTGCAAAGAGCAACGGAAGCGAAACTCATCGTCAGCTCGACACTCAAACCGATGGTCTCGTAAGGAGCGCAGCACTGAATCGTCCCGGCTTTCCCTTCCGTCTCCTCAGTACCGGAGTTCTCTGCGTCCTCGCCATCGTCGCCTCTGCCTGGTACATGCGGCCGGGCGGCGTCGACTGCAATCACCTCGCGCCGCTGACGGTGCTGGCCACCCTCGCCGCGTTTCTTATGTCCATGTGCTTCCGCCAGCTATCCAAGTTCAAGGAACGCCCCCAGCGCTGGTTTCTTGCCGTATGCCTGCTTATCGCCGCCATCACGCTGTTCTCAGACTTCCGCTACGTCCGCCGTTACCGCGACGTATGTGATCAGCTGCAGCAGCAATTCCATCCCACGAAGTGAAACTACATCTAGCTTGCTGGAGTAACATCCTGCCCGGTGGCCTTCCCCATCGCTTTGAGATAAGCGTCTAGGGTAGCTGTCTCGCCCAGGACGAAGCGCATCGCAAATCGAAAGATGGGATTGTGAACCTCGCCATCTTCCGTGATGCGCACACGCGTCCCCTCGCCCGCTGGCGCAAACACAAAGCTCCAGCTTCCTGAGTAAGGAAGATTGGGCGTGGCAATTCTGCGCACCAGCGAGTGCGGAGGATTCATATCCTGCAGCTCATAGGTGATAGTCTCGCCGCGCACGCTGGTCTCGCGCTGTAGACGCCGTCCTCGGCCGTCTGTCATCTCCTCGCATTTCGCCACATCGGGCCGCCACGTCTGCGTCCCCTCCACTAACGCAAAAAGCTGTTCCGCACTCGCATTGAATTGTGCAGTGCGCGTCGACACATGGCGCTTGGGCAGCAGCGCTCCGATAACAACGACCACCGCAATCAGCAGCATCAGCACGCCCACAATGGTCAGCGCAATTTTCATTTACCTTTCTCTCTCTTTCGCTGGCGCAGCAGCATCCGCGCATGTTTCGCCAGAGATTCAATACCCTGCAATGCTGTTTCTGCTTCTTCCGCCGTCATCTTCTGGAATATCTCCCGCACCAGTTGCGGGCTGAGCAATGCATTCTCATCGCGCACCCGCGCGCCTGCCGTGGTCAGCCGCAATTCAACCAGCCGCGTATCGTGGCGGCTCTTCCGGCTCAACACATAGCCGCCGCGCACCAGCTTCGACACGGTGATGCTCATCGTCGACCTTCCCACTCCCATATGCTCGGCCAGCTTCGACAACGTCGTCGGCTGCTGCGTGTCGAGATGATCGAGCACGCTCGCCTGCCGCTCGGTCAGCGTCTTGCCCTCGCCATCCTCGCGCATATGCCGCTGATGACAAGCTAGAAAAATCGCCGGATATGCATTCTGCAAACGTCTCACCCGCGAGTCCAACATAGGCGAGATCATCCTCGCGATGGTTTGATTCGTCAAACAAAAAGGGGACTACGCTTCCAGCGGCACGCGCCTTCGGCCTTGCTGGCAGGTGTGTTTTATGAAGAGGCCGCCATTCTGACAGCCAAAGGAGGAAGACTTTCAACGGCGTCTTCCGCCTCTCAATCGCCGGGATTCTCGCTGCGACCAGAATGGCGCGGAGAAAAATTTGTTGCTATGGACGGGTGCCCATCCTTCACAGCTTCATAGTGAAGGTTGCGAAATCACGCCCCTGAGATGACCTCTGAATTAAGACGCAGAAACCTTGCGCACCGTCCGCCGCTCGATATGCTTCTCGTACCGTTCGCCCTTGATGATCCGCTTCACATAAATCCCCGGCGTCATCACATGGTCGGGATCGATCTCACCCGGCTCGACCAGCTCTTCCACTTCCGCGATCGTCACTCGCGCCGCCGTAGCCATCATGGGATTGAAATTCCGTGCCGTCTTACGGTAGACAAGATTGCCCGACGTATCGCCTTTCCATGCCTTCACCAGCGCGTAATCTGCGCGCAGCCAGTGCTCCAGCAGATAGGGCTTGCCGTCGAACTCGCGCGTCTCCTTGCCCTCGGCGACCAGCGTGCCCACCCCCGCCGGCGTATAAAACGCTGGAATGCCCGCGCCGCCCGCGCGAATCCGCTCGGCCAGCGTGCCCTGCGGAATCAGCGTCAGGTCGAGCAGGCCCTTCAGCACGCGCTCCTCGAGCAGCTTGTTCTCGCCCACATAGCTGCCCGTGTGGCCGGCGATCATGCCCGCTTCCAGCATGCGGCCCATGCCGCCCCCATCCACTCCCATGTTGTTGCTGATCGTTCGTAAGCCTCTCACGCCCCGCTTCACCAGCGCATGGATCAGGTTTTCCGGGATGCCGCTGAGCCCAAAGCCGCCCACCATGAGCGTTATGCCCTCCGGAATGTCGGCGACCGCCTCTTCCGCGCTGCGATAAACCTTGTTCAAGCCAAGCCCCCTTCGATCGCACGAAAAACCACTGCGCATGCACCGGGCAGAATACGCGAAGATATCGGGCAAACGCCACTTCGCCCCGTTTCGTCATCCCATTCGATCAACATCCGTATCCTTTTCAGTCCGAAAGACTTCAGGGCATACCGCGAGTAAGGTAGGATGACACCGTCAGCAAGATGACGAATTCAGGCATTTCAATAAATCAACATCGAGGAGCAAACAATGTTGAAAGGTTTTCGTGATTTTATTCTCCGTGGCAATGTTGTCGATCTGGCCGTTGCAGTTGTCATCGGCGCCGCCTTCGGCGCCATCGTAAACTCTCTGGTCGCCGATCTGCTTACTCCGGTCATCTCTGCCATCATTCACAAGCCGGACTTCTCCTACTTGTCGCTGACCGTTCACAGCTACGGCTGCGTGGTGACGAGTGATCCCAAGGCTACGAATGCCTGTGCCGAAATAAAATACGGAAAGTTTCTGAACGCCGCGATCTCATTCCTCCTTGTAGCCGCTTCGGTCTACTTCTTTGTAGTGCTGCCGTTGAACGCTCTGCTCAAAAAATTCCACCCCGCCAAAGCCGAGCCGCCCAAGACCCGCCCCTGCCCGCAGTGCCTGAGCGATATTCCGATCGCAGCGACGCGCTGCGCACACTGTGCCGAACCGGTGCCTGCTGTCTGAAATCTGATTCCGCGAATTGATGCCGCAAAATCAACTCGACCGACTGCGCGTGGTGCTGGTAGCCACGCGCAACCCTCTGAACATCGGCGCAGCGGCACGGGCCATGAGCAATTTTGGATTTCTGCGCCTGCGCGTCGTTCAACCCTTTGATCTCAGCTTCCGCGAGGCACGCTCCGCCGTCGGCGCACCAGCTCTGCTTCAGAATGCCGAAGTGTTTTCGACCGTCGCCGAAGCCATTGCCGACTGCTCGCTCGTCGTCGGAACTACCGCCGTCGGCACACGCCAGCTTGAGCATTCCGTGCATAGCCTCGAAGACGGCGCACCAATGATCCGCACGCATCTGGAATCCTCGCGCGCCGCGCTGCTTTTCGGCTCCGAAAAGCGCGGCCTCTCCAATGACGATCTCAGCTACTGCCATTGGCTCATGCGCATTCCCACCCGCTCTGAGCATGACTCGATGAATCTTGGCCAGGCTGTTGCTGTCTGTCTGTATGAGCTGATTCGTGCCCAGGCATTGCCGGGCGCTGAGCCGCACGCTCCCACCGCGCAGGCCTCTGGCGAAGAGCTCGACCGCATGGAGCATTCGCTCCTTGAAGCGCTCGCCGCCAGCGGCTACACCAAGCCCGGAACCGAAGCCGCAACGCAGGAGAAAGCCCGCCGTCTCATCCGCCGCCTCAACCTCACGTCAGCAGACGCCGAAACCCTCACCGGCATGCTGGCCAAGATGCGTCACCGCGGAAAATAGCTCCTCAGCGGCATCGATCGAACTCCGGTCTCGATTCCATCGGAAGCAATTTCATCTCGATTCAGCTGGAGGGAGCAGGGGCCTTCAGGCCCCTGAAATTTGCGGCAATTTCGAAAGGGCTTCAGCCCCTGAGGCGAGGTTCCATCACTCGATCAGAGCTTGCGTCAATGCGAAACAGCCGCCGTCGCGGAATTCCCACGCAGCATCTGGATCGCCTGCTGATAGCTCATTCCCGATGCCACCGGCGAGAACTCTGACATCTCCAGCGTCGTATCCAGCTTCACTGTCTTGAACAGCACCCGCGCATTCATCACCAGCACCATCTTCGTCGTGCGCCACTGATGATTGCCGATATCCGCCTGCTCCATGCGCAGCGTTCCGCCCGCGTCCAGCTTGCCCAGCACACCCAACCCATAATCCACATCGCGAATGCGCTTGCCATCGAGCTTCGTCACGCGTTGCTGCGCCACATCGATCCACAGCTCGCCCGCCATCCCCTTCAGCGCCTGCGCCTCCATATCCTGCGGATCGAAATTGGGATTGGGCTGAAACTGCATGCGGTAATTCGGCCCCTGCGGTGTGCTTACGATCCCGGCATAGCTGTAGGTGAAGGCATCGGGCAGCGCGCGCACAATCTTCCGCGCCCGCTCTGTATCGTTCTGCTCCCGCTCCTCGCGATGCTTCTGCATGCCCGGATTGTCGAGCAGTGTCTGCAGCCGTGCATCTTCATCATGCTTGCCGATATCGCTCAGCGGCTGGTCGTTCACTGAGATCAGCCGCGCAACGTCGCCGTCCTTCGTCTCCACAATCAGCTTCGTCGTCGTCAGCCGCGGACTCACCTTGCGCAGCCGGTACTGCATGGGATGGCTCGCATCCTGCGTCTGCACCAGTTCGGTGTGCAGAACACGCTTCACCATCTCCTGAGCTTCGTCGTTGGTGAGCGAAGCTGCCTGCGCAAACAGGCCGCGCCCCGCTCCCAACGCAAAACAAAGCAACAGAAAAACTGTACGAAGAAAAATCGATCTTTTGACCATCAACTCATTAGACGGAATACGGCCCTCACTTGGCTAATACCGCCAGCTCGTGAGGTCAGCGCCCGCCGGTGCCGTCTTTTGAATACGATCCAGAATCTTCGGCAGATACATGGTGTTGTAATGCAGCCGCGAATACGCATTCGGCAGGTTGGGGTCGCCGTTCCAGCAATGCTCCGCGCGTGGCCCATACGTCACCTCGCCGCCGTACGGAGGATTGGTCGTCGTCTTCAGAAAATCTTCCATGCGATACACCGCGTCGTTCAGCATGTACGTATCGTCGCTGCCTACGTAGATGTGAATCTTGCCCTCGAGCTTCGGCCCCAGCGTCGCCCAGTTGGTTTCGAGAATGTGCTCCAGATCATAGTGCTCGCGCCAGTACTCGGCAGTCTTGTGATCGATCTCGCCTGTCTCCTTGTTGAAGATCGGCTGCGGATACCCATCCTCGCCCACCGGCCCGTACACCGCCTGCCAGATATCGAACTGCTCGCCCGACCGGCCATGATCGCCCAGCGATAGCTCGTATTCATTGATCTGTTTCGTAGTGATAAGGGTGCGTCCGAGATAATCGCGCATCGCCGGCTGCTCCACCTGCTTGTGCGCGCCGTAAAGATAGAACGCATTCTTGTCGTCGTAGAGATCGATGTTCGTGTACGCGTGAAAGTCGATCGGATCGGGACACGCCGCGAAGCTGCCGTTGTAGTGGTCGGGATAAAACACCTGCACCGCCAGCGACTCCCATCCGCCCGTCGATCCGCCATACACAAAGCGCGACCACCCTGTGCCCAGCCCGCGAAACTGCTTCTCGATCGCCGGAATCAGTTCCGTCTCGATCGCTGTTCCATACGGCCCGACATTCGCCGAGTCTACCGCGTACGAATCGTCATAGTAAGGATTCGCATGCTGAATCTTGATAATCAGTACGCGCGGAAATTTCGGGCTGATCCACTCCTGGTAAAACTTGTAAGCCTCTTCCTGCTGGATCTTGTTGTATCCCGCCAGATGAAAGCGGTCGCTGTAGTCCGGCTTCAGGTTTGGATCGGGCGGTTCGGTGCGGAAGTTGTCGAAGCTGTCGACGAAGTGATCGTGAAAGATGATGAGAGGGAAGTGCGCATCGGGATGCTCATCGAATCCCCACGGCACCAGCACAATAGCCGAGAGATACATCGGCCGTCCCCAGAACTTGGTCAGCACCGCGCTCTGAATCTTGATGTGCCGGATGTATTTCGTATCCTTCGCCTCGGGAATCGGAGGAATCTCCTCATCGAGCGAAACTGCAATCGGAGCCCCACCGGCCTTCACCGTAACCTTTGCCGGCTTGCTCATCAGATTGCCGGGTGAGATATTCCAGTGCTGCCCTTCGCCCTGGTCCATGTGCAGCTTGATGACCTTCCCATCCGCCCGGTGAAAGGTCTCGTACTTGTTCAGCACCGCCTGCACCGTGTATTCGCCCGGAGGCACGTCACTCAGCTTCCGCACCGGATAGCCAAACGCCTTGTCATCGACAACGACCGGCTCGCCCGCCTTCCAACCATCCACCGTGACGCCAAACACCATCTGCGTCTTCGGCGTGTCATTGATCTGGTTGCGAGGCTCGTCGGAGTTATCGGTAGACAGCACCAGGAGCACGCGCCCATCCAAAGGCTGCGCACTCCGCGCCGCAGGAAACGAAACCGAGAAGCTCTGCGCACCAGCACAGAGACACAAAGACAGCACTCCACCAAAGACGAGCAAGGCAGGACGAATCTTAATCATGAAAGGAAGTGTAACGGAAGCGGCCTGATCCGCGAACGAGTGTACGGATTCAGCCGCCCTTTTCCTCTGGGCACCGCTTTATCGAACGCCGTTCAAGGTCCGAAAAGCGCGTTTATGGGAAGCCCTATCCGAAAGGCCTGCTGATAACTACTGGAGGTGCAAGCCTCCATCCACTTCGAGGACGGTTCCCGAAACGAAGCCATTTGTGACTAGGAACACAATCGCCTGCGCCAGTTCGTCGGGACGGCCGTTGCGACCGACCGTGGCCTGCGAAGCGGCCTGTTTGAGAAGAGCCTCTCTTGTTTCCCCCGGCACAGAATTCCACCAGGTAGTCTCCACCACGCCAGGTGAAACTGCATTCACCCGCAGCGGCTGAAGCTCCTTTGCCAAAGGCTTGACCATTGCCTCGATCGCTCCGTTGATTGCCGCCAGGCCCACCGTTCCAGGATTTGCCATACGCGCACTGATCGCAGAGACAAACGTCACAGAGCCGTTCTTCGCCAGGGTCGGCAACGCCTGCTGAAAAGCTCTGAATTGATTGAAGAACTTGGCTTGAAAGCCCTGCTCCAAATCTTCAACGGAAAGCTCCCTGGCCGGGCCGGCGCCCTTCGCTCCACTTACGCAAATCACGAGATCGGTAAAGGAACCCTCTTCCGCATAGAAGCTCTTGAGATCCGCCTGATCCGCGGCATCAACCGCTACGGCTTTCAAACCCTTAACGTCGAAGCCATCCACCTTCCGACCGCTCACGGTGACCGTTGCGCCCATGGTAAGAAGCATCTGCGCTGTTGCAAGACCGATCCCCGAAGTACCGCCGATCACGATAACCTTATGCTTGTTCTGCGCCATAGCACCTCTTTTTAGATACGAGGCATAGTGTATCGCATCAAAAACGATAGCGCACGCAAGAAGATGACGACCTCCAATAACCCTTCCGGCCGTCCCAGGTCGTCGCTGACGACTGACCTGCTTCATGCAGCGTTTTGGCGGCTGCTTGAAACAACCGCCTACGATTCCATCACCATGGAACGGATAGCAGCCGAAGCAGCGGTAAGCCGCGCGACCCTATACCGTCGCTACAAGAGCGTAGGAGAACTCACGCTGGCCGCACTGCTCGTGGCGGGTCAGGAGCAGCTTTCCATGAGGCATAGCCCGAAACTGGCAAATGACCTTCAGAATTACTTCACCAGCCTGGTCGGAAGTCTTGGTCGTAGCCGGCTGGTGGGAAGAGCACTTCGTATTCTGCTGGCGAAGGCCCAGACAGACGAAGCACTGGCGGCTTCTTTCAGCAATTTTCTGACGCGCCGAAGAGAACCGGTCAGGCTGCGACTGGCGTCGGCCTACGCTCACATGTCGCCCAGGCAAATGGAGCTAACTCTCGACCAGCTCTTTGGGCCCATCCTCTACCGCCTGCTTATCCGCAATCTAAACGTCGATGCAGCCGCCATCCGTTCGTGCATCGCGTCTGCGTTGAGTAATCTTCCTGTTCCGGACTAACGCCGTCCGAATCTTGCTATCGACAAGTCGCCTTGTGTTGACCTCGAATTCCTTCAGCGTGTCGTATAGCCGGCTATCGGGACACCCGCAGCTGTCAAACGGCAAGTGGACAATTTGCCGACTGATCACCAACTGACGACAACGGTATTTAACAGGACGAATGAGCCGAGACCATGCCAGCCCTGGTCAATGAGTGAATAGGCCTCTTCACGTCCACGCACAGCGAAGATCCACCTTGCTGAGATTGGTTTGTGACCGGTGGAATCCGGTTACCCTTCTTGCCAACCAGGTGGAGCGTCACGCATGCGCCGAATCCCTCCAATTCGCGTCGAGTCCGGGCTGCGGCTTACAGTTCGCGAATCGCAGTCACAGGGTTTCGGTGCATCGCTCGATGCGCCGGAAGGTAGCATGCTGCCAAAGACATTGCTCCCAGGAGCATGACGACGGAAACTACGGTGATGGGATCGTTGGCTCCGATTCCGTACAACAGCCGGACGATAATGCGTGTCAGTCCCAACGCAAACGCCAGCCCCAGCGCCAGCCCGATGCCTGTGAGCCACAATCCCTGCGACAGCACGAGTCTCAGCACATCGACGCGGGAAGCGCCCAGAGCCATTCGTACGCCGATCTCGTGGGTTCGCAACTGGGTTCGATAGGCCACGACTCCGTAGATCCCGGTTACTGCAAGAACCAGCCCAATCAGCGCGAACATTCCCGCCAGGGTGCTCTCGTATGACGGCGAAAGTGCTCGCCATCTGTGTACTCTCCCGCATGGAACGCACATCGAAAACCGGCAGCCGTGTATCGATTTGATGGATGGCGCTTTCCACCATTGGCTCCATGTCGACCGGATTCCCCTTGGTTTTTACCTGCACCATCGTCTCGTACCCCGGGTGCTGGAAAAAATTCATATAGACCATAGGCTCCGGTGACTCATTCACGAAGGTATGGGTTGAATTCCTCGCAACGCCGACAACCGTGAAAAGTCTGCCCCACACCGTGAGTCTCTTTCCCAGCGGATCCTGTCCTGGCCAGTAGCGCCTCGCCGCGGTCTGATCCACGATGATGACCCTCGGGGCCTTTTCATCGTCATTCAGAGTAAACTCGCGTCCTTCCAGAATGGGTATATGAAGGGATTCGAAATACCGCGGGCCCACCTCGGCATTCTCCACCAGCAAAGATTCATGAGGGTGCGGCACATACCCTTCCGGATACGCATCGTTCCTCTTTTGGATCAGGGTCATCGGAATCCAGTCGGTAAGAGACGCAACCTCCACGCCGGGCAGTGCCGACACGCGGTCAAGTATCTTGCGACGGATCAACTGTGCCTCGTCGTTGCTGTAGCCGGCAATATTCAGCCCAACGGACGCAGTGAGAACGTGGTCCTGCTCAAAGCCGGGGTTCGCCGCGGCGAGATTCCGCAGCGTTCGCAGGAATAGCCCGGAGCACAATCAGCAGAGGAAGGGAAAGCGCGATTTGCGCCACCACCAGCCCGCTGAGCAATTTCCGGTTGCGTGAGCCGCCGGAGATACTTGCAGACTCTGCCTTGAGTACCTCAATGGCCGGCGCGTGGGACGAACGCCAGGCGGGGAGCGCGCCGCATAGCATGCCGGCCAATAGAGAAAACACCGCAATCCCAATCACCACCTTATGGTCCATGCTCCCGTTCAGTGCCAGGGGAATTGAGTTCGCCGGAAAGAACCATGCGAATGTTTTCGATGTCCACGATGTCAACACAAGTGCCACGGCTCCTGCGACGATGGAAAGCACCACGCCCTCCAGCACCATCTGCCGCACCAGTTGAATACGATTCGCCCCGAGCGACTGCCGGATCGCAAGCTCACGCCGCCGGGATACAAACCGCACCAGCGTGAGCGTCGCCACGTTCGCGCTGGTCAGCAACAGCACCACACCGGCGAAGGCCAGCAGAAGGGGCAGCGTCGCCGCCATGTATCCGTTGGCGCCGAATGGCGAGCGCCACATGGGATCGAGCGTGATCCGGTTATCGCCGAGATGCTGGTCCGGATACGCCACCACAATATGCTGCATCACGGTATCGAGATCCTGGGCTGCCTGGCCACGGCTCACGCCGCGCCGCAATCTTCCTATTACGATCAGCCAGTCCGAATCGCGATGGGTCATCCGCCACACGTCCGTTCCCGAGGGGATCGAGCGTTACCCACAGATCGTCACGCAGTCCAGGCGCTGCTCCGACAAACCCTTCCGGCGCCACACCAATCACCGTCACAGGATGCCGGGCGACCTCGATCGACTTGCCCACAATGGCCGGGTCTTCGGCATAACGCGTCTTCCAGAGCGAGTAGCTCAGGACCACGTTGGGAATTGCACGGGACTCCTCTTCCGGCAGAAAGAAACGCCCCAGCACCGGCTTGATGCCGAGCACATCGAAATAGTTCGCCGACACGTTCGCAATATAGACACGCTCCGGCTGCGCACCGCCAGTCAGCGCGATCCAATCGTTATGATAGGCAAGTATTCCGGTGAAGGTGCGGTTCTGCTCGCGCAGATCGCGATAGTCCAGATATGAGAAAGGCGGAGTCGGAGAGAAGTTCCGTTCCCCCCGCTGCAGGCTAACAAGATCGCCCGTGTCCCGCGCGCCAGGAATCGGACGCAACATTGTGCCGTCGATCCAGCTGAATACGGTGCTGTTGGCGCAGATAGCTACGGCCAGCATCGCCGTCGCGGTGATCGTAAAGCCGGGGCTCTTGCGCAGTTGCCGCAGCGCGTAACGGACATCCCGGCCTAGCTGTTCAACCCAGCCTTTGCCCCACATCTCGCGCGTCACATCTTGCACCAAAGGAGTGTTTCCGAACTCCCGCGCCGCCGCTTGTCGCGCCGACTCTGCCGTCTCGCCTCGCGCCACTCGATCGGCAATCGCCATCTGCAGGTGCGCATCAATCTCTTCCTGCAATTCGCGCTTGCGCCGCTGAAAACCGAAGCCCGGGAAACCCTTCATGACTCACTCTCCTCCGGCTTGACGTACATCACCGACCCAATCGCTTCGACAATCCGCTCCCATCGGCCCAGATCCGACGCCAGCTGCTTTTTCCCCTTGGCAGTGATTCGGTAATATCGGGCTTTTTGCTTGCTCTCTGACTGCTTCCACTCAGACTGCACCCAGCCCTGGCGCTCCAATCGATGGAGAGCCGGATACAGTGATCCGGTCTCCACCTGAAGCACATCTCCGGATCGCAAACGTAAAGCCTGGACAATTCCGTATCCGTGCTGCGGTCCCCATTGCAGGGTCTGAAGAATAAGCATGTCGAGTGTTCCCTGCAGCAGCTCGATTCGGTTCTTATACTGGTCTTTCTCGTTCATAGATGTAGACACTCTACTCCCGCTGGAGGTAGACCGTCTACTTCATTTTGTAGAGCGCAGCGATCAGCCTTGCCCACTCAGCAGATTTAAAAGTACGTCAGCTCTGAGGACGAAAATTGGTGATTCTCCATTGGCGCTAAATCGCCATCCATGTAAGTCATCTGTCAAGAAAAGAGCACGAGAGTCCTGTGCGCGCTCAGGAGAGCGCGCCTTCCTTCTGATCCGGCCATCCGCCTGCGCGTGTGTGCCTCTCGGCTGGTGGTCCCTGCTCCCGCAGGACCGGACATCCATTTGCTGCCTCAAGCTCCGAAGAGCCGTCGCAGAAGATTGAGTTTGTGTTCTCTGCCAGTCCCGAAACAATGCGAAGAGAGCCTCGGGAGTTTCCTCCGTCGCCCGGGCGATTTAGTGCAGGACCTGGCAGCCTGCGCATCGAATGATCTTGTTTTTGCTCTTCCTTCTTAGGAAGGTTTTTCAAGCCACTGCTTTTGTCGCCAATTCTTCGGCCGGCACGAAGTCCTGTTTCCTGCGGTCCACCGCGAGCATATAGGCCACCAGCTTCCTGGCTACCGCCAGGGTGGCCCGATTCTTGTTTCCGCGCTGGATTTCCTTGTCCCGAAGGAGTGCCAGTTCGTGGGAGTAGCGGGGCGCCAATTTGGCGGCTTCCACCAGCACGTGCTGGATGTGCTTGTTCCTCTGCTTGGAAATCGGCATGCGCATCACCTTGTCGGCAGAACTCTTCTCCGCGCCGCAGAGTCCGCAGTAGCTGATGGCTTGCTTTACCGACGGGAAGCGGGTGTAGTCTCCGATCTCCAAAGCCCAGGTCAGCGCGGTGATGGCGCCCACTCCGGGGATCGTCCTCAGTCGTCTCAGCCGCTCCGATAGCAGCGGATCCCGTTCCAGTGAACTGATCAGCGCGCGATCCAGTCGCTGTCCCCGCAGGATGTGTTCCCGGCCTAGCCGAAGCAGGGGCCGGATACTGTCGCCGATCTCCTCGTTGGTCGACAACAGCTCGGTGAAGTAACCCATCTTGTGCAGCCGCTGCTTGTCATAGCTGACCCCGCTTTCCATGAGCAGCCCCGATATGCGGTTCTTCATCTGTACCACCTGCCGTACCACCAGGTGCCGGTAGCGCAACGTACGGCGCCGGTCCCGGATCTCGGTTGAAGCCATGTGGCACTCGGGCAGAAAGTCGCATCGCAGGCAGTCGGCGATCTTGCCGGCATCGATCCGGTCGTTCTTCTTCTTGGATGCGGCGATGGCCCGCAGCATCAGCGGATGGGCCACCTTGACCTTCTCGGCATGCGGAAGCAGGCAATCGTAGATCCAGCCGGTGAAGATCGTCGCTTCCATGGCCATCATCCGGGGTTGAGGTAACGTCTGGATCCAGGCATCCAGTTCGCGCCGGGTCGATCCGATCTTGCCTTCCCGGTGCACATGACCAGCCGCATCCTTCACGCAATAGCTGATCGTCTTCTTGTGAACATCCAGTCCGATGTAATACATATCGTCTCTGAGGAGCCTCCGAGGTCGTTCTCTGAATCAGCGCCGCTGAGTTCAGCTTCTTGTAACACCTCGCGCTCCTCCTCGACTTAGCATTCAAACAATGAGCTAGCCCACGCGACTAGTAATAGGAAGTCAGCTTAATAGGATGTTGTCCCGCATCTAGATCTGCTAACTATCCCAAACTTCAGGCACTCTTCCGCACCGGAACCTGAATCTCCGTCACATACGACTCATCGTCCTGCCGCACCGGCATCGACATCTTCAGATACAGCTCGCGGATCGGTCCCGCTACCGAATATCCATTCTCCGCAACCCAGCGCAACAGCCCGTCATACGCTTCAGGCAATCTCTGATAAGAGCCGTTGTGCATCGCCGATGCCATCACCGTCTCCGGCAGCTCGTACACGTTCACGCCATTCGCGGCCGGCACTTTCTCTTTCAGGTAAAAGCCGGCCTCCGCATCCACATCACTCTCTTTGAAATCTGGATCGTGCCACATCGCCACGCCGAACTGGCACGAAGCCATGGCCGGACCCAGCCCCGCCGACACCTTCGGATACAGCGCACCCACTGTGTTGTATGCCGGAATCGTCTCCCTCACCGAAGCCACCCATTGCTTCGGAACCGTCTTGAGCACCACTTCATTTGCCATGCCACCCTCCTGTTCGATCAGCCTGATACGGCTGTTGAGTCTGCCGAGACGATCGAGCTCTTCCGCAACGCGCTTTTGCTGCTCCGCCTGCCGCAGCAGAAGCATGCCGCGCATCTGCTCGCCCGACACGCCCGCATCCAAAGCTTGCCCAATCTGCTCCAGCGTGAAGCCGAAGTCCTTGAGCGCGAGAATGCGATGCAGCCGCGAGAGCTGATGCGCGGAGTAATAGCGGTAGCCGGTAGTGGAATCGATATGCGCAGGCAGCAGCAGCCCCATCTGGTCATAGAACCTGAGGGTCTTGATCGATACCTGCGCCAGCGTCGAGAAATCGCCGATCTTCAGCATGACTATCTTTGTAGGGTCTCCAGCAAGGGGAGGGTCAAGCCGTTTTAAAAATAAATGATCCGCGAGTGACGTGTATTTCTCACATCAAGTTGCAAATTGCGCTGGAATTTTTTCCTTCGCAGGCGCCCATTCAGCGCCTCTGTATTTCTCATCGCATTCTCAGTTTCGCCGCTGATTATAGGCGCTTTGCGCAGTCTCACCTTCATTCAGCTGGCATGCAAATTGCTCTGAAAATAGCGGAGTTCCAGATCTAACGAACTCCCGCCGCTCGTTCCTTCTCGTTCAAACGCGTGGGAGCCGCTTTGCAGTACGACCTCAACTCAAGGAGCAAAGCATGAGCATCTCTGGAATCAACTACTCGAGTCTCGCCTACCTGTCCGACGCCCTGTCTGACTCACTCTATTCGTCGGGTTCAACCTCCACCTCCTCCAGCTCGTCCTCCACAACCGCTGACACATTCAAGAGCAGCTTGTCTGATCTTGAATCGGCCATTCAGTCTGGCGACCTCACCTCGGCCAAGGAATATCTGTCTGAGCTTGAGGAGTCCAGCCCAAGCGGCACCAGCAGCACTAACAGCAATAATCCCCTCAGCACCTTCCTGACGAGTGTCCAGTCAGCGCTCTCCTCCGGGGATATCTCCTCGGCGCAGACCGCCCTGACCACATTCGAATCTGCGCAGCCACCAAGCGGATCATCTTCGTCGAACAATACCTTTGCAACCGAGCTCAAAGGTCTGATCTCGGCGATTCAGTCGGGAAATCTCACCTCGGCAGAGAGCTATCTCTCCGAGCTTGAGCAGAATAGCCCGGCGGCGAGCTCTGGATCATCCACCAGCAGCAGCTCGTCCGATTCGTCGAGCTCCAGCAGTTCGAGCTCCAGCAGTTCGTCTTCGTCGAGCAGCTCGGACAGCAATCCCCTCAGCACATTCCTCAAGAGTGTGCAGGCTGCGATCACTGATGGAAGCCTGAGCGCTGCGCAATCGGCTCTCGCCACCTTCGAGTCGCAGGCCCCTCCACCTGCGCTCAGCGTGTCAGACTCTTCCTCGAGCCTGTCTATCTAGTCCCGCAACAAAAGAAGGGTGGCGCGGAAGCCCCATGCTCCGCGCCACCCTTTTCGCTTTCGTGAGTAAAACCGCTGCAGCTGGCAACATCCCGCACCGGCTCTGACGGATCTGGAGAACTGATGATGTTGAAACGAATCCGCCGCCCTCGGCGATTCGTCTGTCATGCCGGTTCAGCATGGCAGGTACATCTCGAATCGCCGAGCGCAAAAGATCAGACGCGAAGCTTCAAACATCGGGTTACGAACGCAGAAAAAATCCCGGGGATTTTTATCCTCGGGATACGAACGCAAGTGGAAAGAGAGAGGAGGGAAGTGTCGCGCTACTGCGCGTGCGGCTTGGGTGTCGACGCCACTACCACCAGGTCCACGCGCCGATTTTCCTTACGCCCGTCAGCGGTTGCGTTGTCCGCGATGGGGTGATACTGGCCGTACCCTGCGACGGAAATTCTCTTCGGATCGAAGCCCGATTCATTCACCAGCAGCATCACCACCGTCATCGCGCGCGCTGTCGACAGCTCCCAGTTCGAGCGGAACTGCGGAGTGTGAATCGGCTGATCGTCCGAGTGCCCCTCAACACGCAGGTCGAGACCATGTTGCGCCAGTACATTGGCAATGCGCTCGATCTTCTCCGCTGCGCCCGGCAGCAGCTCTGCCTGCCCGCTGTTGAAGAAGCCGAGATCCTTCAGGCTGATCACGAAGCCTTCCGGAGTTTCTCTCATCACCACTTCGTGATTTTTGAGCTCCTGCCCTACCGCGCCTTCGAGCTGCTTGCGCAGCTCGGCAATATCGACGGGCGATCCGGCGGCTGAGGAATTCGCGTTGCTGTTGTCCAGCTTCGCTGCGGACAATCCCGGCGTGTATACAGCAGCTGTCGGCGTTAGGTTTTGGTATGCCGATCCTTGCGTGGATTCGCCGCCGGCAAATGCGCCGAGGTCCTGGAATCCGATATGAATGGCCTGTGCGACCCGGCGGATTGTCTGACTGTCGCGATACGAAGATGCAAACAGAACGATAAAGAAGCCCAGCAGCAGGGTCATGAAGTCCGCATAAGATACCAGCCAGCGATCGTGGCTGGGAGCGGGCTCTTCCATGATCCTTTTTCTGTTTGGCCTCACTGCGCCGCCGCCTTCGATTCAACTACCGGCTTGGCTGCTACACGTTCCAGACCGCGCCGCACCGGGGAAGCCAGGAAATTGCCCAGCTGCCGTTCCATCGCGCGTGGGTTGACGCCGTCAATGATGCAGATGATCGCTTCCAGCGTCATCTCCTGAACCACCTGACGCTCGCGCATATGGATTCTCAGCTTGCCTGCGCAGGGCAGGAAGAGAAGATTGGCCGAGGCCACACCATAGATAGTCGCCACGAACGCCACCGCGATGCCCTTGCCTACCGCATTGATGTCCTGCAGACGCTGCATCACCTGGATCAGTCCCAGCACCGCGCCGATGATGCCGATGGTCGGTGCGAATCCGCCGGCCGCGTCGAACACTTTCGGAATGCGCTCGTCCTTTTCGCTCTGATAATCCAGCTGCAGCTCCATCATCTTGCGCAGCTCGGCGGATTTCACGCCGTCGATCGCCAGCATCAGGCTCTCTTTAAGAAAGGGGTCTTGGATTCTCGCCAGCTCCGGCTCCAGAGAAAGAACGCCTTCGCGGCGTGCCTTGTAGGCATAGCGCAGCAGGTTCTGCACCAGCGCGTCATGGTCCGGCTCACGATGCAGAATGACATCCTTAAGCTGACGCAACGCCTGCAGGATGGTCCGCAGTGGGAACTGCACCATCACTGCGCCGATCGTGCCGCCCAGAACAATCAGGGCCGCGGTCGGTTGAATCACCTGCATTAACTTGCCGCCATCCAGCAACAGGCCGAGGGCAATTCCGCCCACCGCCACCACAATGCCGCCTACGGTGCTCCGATCCAATCTCATCTTCAACAGAACCCCTCATCACGAAGCAATTGCGGTAGGCAGGTAAACCTGAAACGCTGAAATCGCAGCTCGCCTGCTGGTTAGTAGAACGTTGGCCTGCAGGTCGGGATCTCCTGTAGGCAGACAATTAGGGACAACGGTCCCCTATCGGCAGACAGGCTTCAACTTTCTAGGCCGCCTGCAACGGAATCTTTAAAAATTTTTGCTGACAACTAAGCCGTGACGGATAGCGTGCCGGGATTCGCCATCAGAGCCCCGTTTGTCGCCACATTGAGCGGATTCTGCTGCAGCGAGCTGTAAGCCTGCAGAGCCGCCGCCAGCTGGGTCGCGCTGGGTTCCGTGCTTCCGTCCGCCGCTGTGGCCTGGCCGTATTGCTGATGCAGCTTCGCCACCGAGCTGTGCGACAGCGTCGTCGTCATGCTGGTGAAATCATTCTGAGCGGCGCTGATGTTCCCGGTCTTCAGGTCCGATCCCAGCTGTGTGATCTGCCCGGCCAGGGAAGTGTTGGTGGTGTTGCTGCCGCTCAGTGCTTCCAGCTTCTGCTGGATCGCCGCGAACGAGGGCTGCGTGCTCGAGATGTTGCCGGATTTGGAGCCCGACCCAAAGCCCGCCTTCTGCGCAATGTAAGAACCGGCATTCGAAAAAAGACTGCTGGCAAGAATTCCCGCAACGGACATGCTACGTCTCCTGAATAAATTCCCGGAATCGCCTAAGGCTGCCGGTGGCCCCGAAAAACTGCCCTGCTTCGGGACCGGCAATCATAAAGTTCGATTCGTAAACGAAAACTTCACAAAGCAGGTGACCTGCTCGGTTGCTGCCATAAGTAGCAAACCGGCGGCCAAACCCATGGCGGTAAAAATCGCGGAAAGGGAACTCAGTCGAATGAATCATTTAGGCAAGAAATTGCCACGGGAACCATCCTCAAAACTAGGCAGCTTTTGCCCACTTGGGCGTCTGCCGATACCAAAGCTGCCTACTTTGCTATCCCCCGAAAAGGTTATGCGAAATGCGGTAGATCGTAGATTCGATTGAAATTCTGGGCAAATTTTGCCGATGGGGGATCATGCGTTCGAACGGCCTCGCTGATATCCCTGCTCCGGGTCGAGACTCGAAGTCTGTTCTCGATACCCCGATTTCTGAGAAGGAAGCCCCCCATTCCCCAATAGAGACTGCCCGTCCCCGGCCCTTTCGTGAGCGCCGGCGTTCACGTCCCGCGGAGGAAACCCGGCATGAAGCACTGAATTCTGTAAATCAGATTCTTGTGCACTACGAGAAAGCCAACGAAGAGCTTCGTGAGTCGGCGGAGAAGTATCGGACCATTTTTGAAGACGCCCTGATCGGAATGTTTCAGGTCAGCCCCGCCGGTCGTCCGCTCAGCGTCAATCGCACCATGGCGCGGATCTTCGGCTACGATTCGCCGGAACATTTCCTCTCTACCATTACCAGCATCGGGCACCAGGCGCTGGTTGATCCTAACCAGGTCCTGGCCTGGAAAGGCACCCTCGAACAGACTGGAGCAGCTTGCGGCATCGAGGCGGAGATCCACTGCTGCGGTGGAACGAAAAAATGGATTTCGCTCAATGTCCGCGCGGTGCGCGACATTCGCGGCAGGATTACACAATATGAGGGCACAGCGGAGGATGTCACCATCCGCAAAGGCGCTGAGCAGCGCATGCAATTCCTGGCGTACTACGACGCTCTTACCCGCTTGCCCAACCGCACCCTCTTCGACGTTCAACTTATCGATGCATTGGCGGCAGCTCGCTGGAACCAGCGTAAAGCAGCGCTCCTGCTTCTCGAGCTAGATCGCTTCAAGATCATTAACGACTCTCTCGGACACTCCTTCGGCGACCGTCTCCTCCAGGAGATCGCAGAGCGCATCAAGGTTGGCGTTGGCGACCAGGGCGTCGTGGCGCGGGTTGGCGGCGATGAGTTTGCCATCCTGCTTTCCAATGTGGCCGATGATTCCGATGCAGCTTTGATCGCGCGGAGCGTCATTGCCGAACTCAATGGAAAGTTTTCATTCCTCGGCCATTCGCTCAATATCACCTGCAACATCGGTATCAGCATGTTCCCCACGAATGGAGCCGACGCCCAGGCCATCCGCGAGAACGCCGATGTCGCCCTCTATTCCGCACGGGAAGATGGGCCGAACAAGTTCCGGTTCTTTACCGAAGAGATGAACGTGCAGATCCTCGAGCGCCTGACCCTGGAGAACAGCCTCGGTCTCGCCCTTGATCGCAACGAGCTGTTCCTCGTCTATCAACCGCAGGTGGATATGCGCACCGGGACCATTACCGGTCTCGAAGCGCTTCTCCGCTGGCAGCATCCGCAGATGGGCCTGGTTCCGCCGGCAAGATTCATCGGCGTCGCCGAGAACAGCGGTATGATCGTGCGAATCGGCGAGTGGGTCTTGCGGACCGCCTGTGCTCAGGCCAAAAAATGGCAGGATGCGGGACTTCCCGCGGTGCCCGTTGCCGTAAATGTCTCGGCGGTACAGTTTCGCCAGCAGGGATTTCCCGACCTCGTGCGCGGTGTCCTCACCAGCACTGGCCTCGAGCCGAAATATCTCGAGCTGGAGCTCACCGAAAGCCTGCTTCTCGATAATGCCGACGTGATGTTCACCATCCTTCAGGAACTGCGCGAGATGGGTGTGAAGCTGGCCATCGACGATTTTGGAACCGGCTATTCCAGCCTCGGCTACCTGCGCCAGTTCCAGGTCAACCGTCTCAAGATCGACCGTTCCTTCGTCAAGGATGTGGCCATCAATCCCGACGACGCGGCCATCACCACGGCCATTATCAATATGGCCAAAGCGCTCAACCTCGAAGTTCTTGCGGAAGGCGTGGAGACTGAGGCGCAGATCTCGTTCCTCCGCGGCCAGCACTGCTTCGAGATTCAGGGCTACTACTTCAGCAAGCCGGTGGATGTCGACAAGATCGTCGAACAGCTGAAAGGCGTTTCCATGCTGCCCGCCTCCGCATCGCTTCTGAGCTAGCGCAAAGGTTTCGCGATCACGCCAACCTCAACCTGTGCCGGGCGGGGCAGTTACTGCGGCATGGCATTGAACTGGGCCATAAGCAGCAAAGGTAAGAGTAAGGATTGCCATACGGAGTGAAGCGGAGAGATTGTCGAACCAAACAGACGTTTCCCTGCGCAGGAAGCTCGCATAGGGAAACGTCTGTTTTCAACTACTCCGCGGCCACGCTGTTCGCGCGGTAGATCTGGTCCAGCTTGAAGACAATCCTCTGCACGGTCGTCTCTTTCAGCCTCGATAGGTTGTAGAAGCTGCAGCCGTAGAAGTGAAGCGTCTTTCCCTGGTTGTCCATCTTGCGATGCGAAGCGATCTTCAGCGTCACTTCCAACTGGCCCAGGTCGCCAAAATCCAGAGTCGCATCGAACATGTTGCCGACCGGCAGCATCTGCGGGGTCACGGTAAGCGACTGCATGGCGATGCCGCCGAGCGATACGTCCTGAATATAAAGCCCAACCGGCTTGGCGTTCGGCAGCTTCACCGTGCTGATATAGGACTTATTCAGTTTCGTGCGGAAGTATTCGCGGCGCTGCAGATATTCCATGTCCGCCGGAAACGGCGAACGCATTGTGGCTTTGCCTTCAAGGGTTGCTTGTGATGCGGAGGTGACGGTGAACCGGATCGAAACCCCGCGCAGCGTAGCGGTGAAGTGCATTCGTGCGCTGGAAGAGAGCGCGCTTGCCTCGTCAGAGTTCCCGCCCGCGTCGTAGACAAACTGCTTGGCGTCGCCATCTACGTCCAGGATCATGGTGCTGACCTTCCTGCCACCCGGCAGGCTGATCGTGACAAAGCTTTGCGCTTTCTTTAGATCCACAATGACCTGTTCGATCTGGGCGCGATCGGTGAGAATACACGCGTCAGCCGGTTCGGTCGGTTCCGTGATCGGGCTAGCTGTTCCCATATGTCAGTCCAAATAAAAGTGTTTTTGCGGCGGCCACGATCCATCACTTGCGACGACGAGGACTTGCTCACAGCGCCGTGTGCGCCCTATCGGCACAACCTCCGGCGGAATTAAGTCCAATGGTTCAAATATTTCAACGAATTGTTGGCCAAACTGAATATAGAAATTCTTTCCTCCGTGCCGATAGTAACCAGGCAACCCGACTCTTCAATTTCTGGATTTACACGTCTCCGTAGAAGACGTCTCCGCCCGGCAGGCATGAAGCTCTAAGGGGAACAAGGCAAATGTTTTCGATTATTGGAATTGTCGTTGTCTTTGGCGCAGTGCTGGCCGGCTTTCTTATGGAGAAGGGTCCCCTCCCCGTTCTCATGCAGCCTTCCGAGCTGATCATCATCGGAGGCGCAGCCATCGGCACCATGCTGGTTGCCAACCCCATGAACGTCCTCAAGGGCATCATCGGCGGCATCACCAAGGTGATCGGCGGATCGAAATTCAGCAAGAAGCGCTACGTCGAGACGCTCCGCATGATGTTCCACGTCTTCAACAAGGCGCGTAAAGAAGGACTGGTTGCCATCGAAACCGATGTGGAAGAGCCGTCGAAGAGTCCGATTTTCACCAAATATAAAGACTTCCTGAAGGACCACCACATCCGCGATTTCGTCTGCGACACCATGCGCATGGCCATCACCGGAGGCGCGAGTGCCTTCGATCTCGACCAGATGATGGAGCTCGATATGGATGTCCATCACCACGGAGCATCGCAGCCCGCCAGTGCGCTCACCTCGGTCGCCGACTCTTTGCCTGGCCTCGGAATTGTGGCCGCCGTCCTCGGCGTGGTCATTACCATGGGCGCGCTCGGTGGACCTCCCGAAGAGATCGGTAAGAAGGTCGCAGCCGCGCTGGTGGGAACCTTCCTCGGCATTCTGCTCTGCTATGGAATGGTCGGCCCCATCGCCTCAAACCTCTCCAAGCTGGTCGACGATGAACACGCTTACTACCATGTTCTGCGCGTCGTCATGCTCTCCTTCATCAAGGGAATGTCGCCGACACTCGCTGTTGAAATGGCGCGTCGCGCCGTCCCCGGCCATGTCCGTCCCACCTTCCAGGAAGTAGAGAAGGCCTGTCGTCAGAAGGACGATGCGCCGGCAGCGGCAGCAGCATAACCACGCTCGCAGAGGATTCGCACTGTGTCAGAGACACCGGAAATCATCATCATCAAGAAGAAGGGCGGTCACGGCGGCCATCACGGCGGCGCCTGGAAGGTGGCCTACGCCGACTTCGTTACCGCGATGATGGCGTTGTTCATCGTTCTCTGGCTGATGAGCAGCAGCAAGCCTGTTCGCGAGGCGGTTGGCGGATACTTCCGCGATCCGCTCGGCTCCGCCAAGCTCGCCGGCACCAGCCTGAACGGCACCCTGGATACGGTTGCGATGAAGAAGGAAGACATGAGCAAGCTCAAAGACGAGCTGCTCAAATCCCTCCATCACATCGACCCGCTCGATAAGCTGAAAAATCAGATCGAGATCACCATCACCCAGGAAGGCCTGCGCATTGAGCTGATTGAATCGGCCAAGGGCACGTTCTTTGAGCTGGGCAGCGCCAAGCCGACTCCTGCGCTCACCGAAGTTCTCAAGACTCTGGCTGCGGATCTGGGCAAGCTGCCCAACAAGCTCTCCATCGAAGGCCACACCGATTCCAAGCCCTACGCGGGAAACGCGGCCTACGACAACTGGGATCTCTCTGCCGATCGCGCCAACGCCGCACGGCGCCTGATGCAGGAATCAGGGATGCAATCCGGCCAGGTATCGCAAGTCCGTGGCTTCGCCGACCAGCGTCTGCGCTATCCGAAAGATCCCGCCAACCCTTCCAACCGCCGCATCTCGCTCATCGTCCAGTATCTGAAGATGGATGGGGACGAAGCATCCATCCCCGATGCGATCACGCGTCTCGGAGTGGGCGGGAATCCGGCCGCACCGGCTCCCGCTGGAGATGCAAAAGCTGCCGGAACGAAGTCCGCCCCGCCAGCCGCTGCCGCTCCGGCACCAGTCGCACCAGCGCCTGCCGATGCCAAACCTGTGGCATCCAAGCCTGCTGCAGCGAAATAGCAGACCAATCACAAAGTTTTACTTGAAGGAATAGAGCAGGGAAGCCCGCAGGCACCTGAGTGGATTACAGGTGCCGGGCTACGTGATGTTGCGTGCTGGCGAGCGACTCGACTAACTCTGCGACTTCCTCGCGCTCTTGTTCCAGCTCACAGATAAATTGCAATCCGCTGTGGGTCGCGCCCGCATAGGCCACGCGCACGTTCAACTCGAAGTTGGCGTCCTGATAGCTCAGGAATACCTTTCCGCAGACACCGGAGGGCAGCGGCTGTTCCAGCTCCACCCTCATGCCTTCCTTGCTGATTTCCGTGCAGCGTCCGCTCACCGTTGCGTTTTCTAGCGAGATACGGATGGGCAAATCGACGGAAAACCGCGGAGACCGATATTCGAATTTCTGCATAATCCCCAATTCTTCTGTCGAAAATATGATCCCACGAGCTGGTCCGGAAGTGGGAGAGACATTTATCGGCATATTCCTTAAAATGTTTAAAGTATTCGGAAACCGAGGTAATGGTAACCGGACTATAAATATTTCTGGTAACCAACGTTTTAACTTACCGCCTGCATCTGGGAAGAGAGAGAGCAGGATTTGGGAAGGTTGGTGCCGGTCGGGCCCTGTCCCCAAAACTCAAGCATTAAGAACGAAATAATACAAAAACTTAAACCGTAAAATAACCCTCCGGTAATGGTCCCTTAAAATCCGGAGCGAAAAGGTTGTTGTTAACTGCATAGTTACATCGGCCAGATTGCGGCTTGACGGCAGAGACCGTGCGAAATGAGATACATCGCGATAGAAAAACACCGTATGACACTTAATGTGTATTGATTCCCATTATGGGAGCAAGTACTAAAGTACTGTCACCAGAGTTACCCGCAAGCGTTTACAAGGGCGGGATTTACACAGCGCTGAACTACAGATGGATAGGTCAAATCACATGGAAGAATGTACGCCTTTACTTTCTGCCTCGAGTTCGTCCCCCAACACTGGTAAGTCATCCGTAAAAGCTGGACGCAACAACATCGAGTACACTCACTTGGCCACCCGCAGAATTCTCATAGTCGAAGACGACGTATCGCTGGCCGGTTTTCTGGCTCGCGAACTTCAAACCGAGTGCTTCCACGTGGACATCGTCCACGATGGCGAAGAGGCTCTCAATAAATTGCAGGATGAGCGGCGCTACGACCTGCTCATTCTCGATCTCAATCTTCCCAAGCTCGATGGCCTCGGTCTTCTCCATCGTGCGCGGCCGGCCCATCCCCGTTTGCCCATGCTGGTCCTCACCGCACGGAGCCGCGTGGAAGACAAGGTCGCCGCATTCCAGAGCGGTGCCGACGATTGCCTCACCAAGCCCTTTTCCTTCGCTGAGCTGGTCGCCCGCGTCAAGGCCCTGATGCGTCGCAACTCCGGTCTCATTCCCAACACTTCTCAGGTAGGCGACCTTACCCTCCATCGCGAAGAGCGCCGCGTCGAGCGTAACGGCCGCCGTATCGATCTCACGCCTCGGGAATTTGCCATCCTCGAATTCATGATGCGTAACGCCGGCCGCCCCGTTTCTCGCGCCACGCTCTTTGAGGAAGTCTGGAACATGCCTTCCGACCCCTCCACCAACATCGTCGATGTCTACATGAAGTATGTTCGCGACAAAGTGGACCGCCCCGGAGAGACCAAGCTGACCCATACCATCCGCGGCATCGGATACGAGCTCCGTAGTGCATAACGAAAACCTGAAGACGATCACGGAAGAAGAGGAAACGCAGGAGCGCTTCCACGCCAACCTGGCCACCGGCCTGCACGCCCTGGCCCAGCCGCTTACCGTACTGCGCTCGGCGGTGGTAGCCTCATCGCTGTCTGGACTGTCGGACGAGGATCGCAAGCGCTATTCCGATATCTCCGCCGAACAGGTCGAGCGCGCCTGCAGTTTTTTTCAATCGCTGCAGCAGATGCTGGCCCTGTGCCAGAACCAGCCGGAACGCGCGCGGATCGATGTCGCGGCCATGCTCGCCCCCGTGGTCGAAGGCCAGAAGGAGACCTTTGCGGCCGCTGGTCTCGGCATCAATGTGCTGATCCCGTATGAGCTCCCGGCCGCGGCTGGAGATATGGACCGCACGCTGCAGGCGCTCTTTGCCGTGTTGAAGATCGCGGTTGCGATTTCCCAGCCCGGCGGCGTGACTGAGCTGCGCGTCAACCACTGGAGAGGCTTCGTCGTGTTGAGTGTCCGCAATGCGGTTGCCCACGGAAGGCGTCTCAACGCCGCCGAACGCCTCAGCCTGGCGCTGGCCGAAACCAACCTCCGCAGCCAGCATGGCAAATACGAATTTGCCGAAGATCCCTTTCACGTTTCCCTGGCTCTCCCCGTACTGACACTTGAAACTGCGAAGAGCCAGGATGCGTCTCACTCGTTGCGTGCGCAGTCGTTTCACTAAACTCTTTCTCTAACGAGACTTTCATTTGAAGGCTGGACGTTAAAATCTCATGGGCACACCCGCAACTCAGTTCGAGCGTTTTGAAGATCGAATTCCGATCCATGTATTCGTCGTGAGCCCCAACCCCCGTCTTCGCCAGGAACTGCAGGAGAAGCTCGGCCTTCCGCGCTGGAATGTCGTCCAGGCCAGCAGCGGCGCAGGCGCGCTGGAGATGCTGCATAAGCACGGCGCTGAGGATGGAGTGCTGCTGCTCGATCCGCTGCTGCCCGACCTCGAGCCTAACGAGTTCAACGCCATCGTCCGGGAGCGCTTTCCCAACACGCAGATTCTCATGTTGAATTCGCACACCGGCCAGTTGCTCGCCGGCAGTGCATCGCCGACTCCTGTATCCACGCGGCTCGTTGACGTGGTCAATCGCAACGGAGCCGTGCGTACTGCGCCCGTGATTGCTCCGGAAGAAGAAACTTCGCGGACGCATGCCACGGACGGCAGGATTCATCTGCGCGGCATGATCGGTGACTCCGAACCCATGCAGCGCACCTACAACATCACGCGTATGGTCGCGGCCCGCGATACCACGGTGTTGGTGACGGGCGAGAGCGGAACCGGCAAGGACCTCATCGCGCAGGAGATTCATCTCATCAGCCCGCGCCGCAAGCAACCCTTCATCGTGGTGAACTGCTCGGCCATTCCGGAAGCGCTGCTCGAAGCCGAGCTCTTCGGTTACGCCAAAGGCTCGTTCACCGGCGCAGTGCAGTCGCGCATCGGACGCATCCACGCCGCGCACGGCGGCACGCTCTTCCTCGATGAAATCGGCGACATGCCCTTGTCCCTGCAGGGCAAGATTCTCCGCTTCCTCGAGCAGGGAGAAGTGCAGCGCCTCGGCGGTAACGACAATCTCAAGGTCGATGTCCGCGTGGTTGCCGCGACAAATGTGAATCTTAAGAAACAGGTCGGGCTGCAGCAGTTCCGCGAAGATCTCTATTACCGCCTGGCCGTATTTCCTATCCACCTGCCGCCGCTGCGCGAGCGCATGGGTGATCTGGAACCGCTCGCCATCTCATTTGTCGCTAAGTTTCACCCCGGCGTATCGCTCAGCCGTGAGGCGCTGCAGATCCTCGCCCAGCACAGCTGGCCCGGAAATGTGCGCGAACTGCGCAATGCCATCGAGCGCGCGACGATTCTGGTCGGCTCCGGCTACGAAATCAAGCCCGAACACATAGTTTTATAGTTCTTTATTGTTCTTCCTTCCCGTTTTTGTCCGCCTGTTCCAGTTTGGCATTCGGCTTGCACTTGCAATAGGCAAATGCTGCCCGGTTCTCATGCCGCTCCAATAAACAACCTCGCACCCGAGGCGCTGCACAGCCCGCGGTTGCTGGCCGACGCATTCTCGGAGTTCATCTCCGCGTCATCGCTGCTCGAAGCCAGCTATCGCGACCTGCAGCAGGAGGTTGCACATCTCGGCGTGGAGCTGGCCGAGCGCAACGCCGCGCTGACCCGCAGCCTCGCCGAGAACGATCGCATGCGCGCCGCGCTGCAGCAGATGATCGATTCCATGCCCTGCGGCGTTCTGGTGCTCGACACCGCCGAGACTATCGTCATGATCAATCCCGAAGGCCGCCGCCTGCTGGAGCTGGGCAGCGTTGCAGTGAAAAGCCTTCGCGACCTTTCCAGCATCAGCCAGGTGAATTTCGAATCGCTGGTCCGGGGATCGAACGGCCATCTCGACAATGAGCTTTGCATTACCTCAGCTGCCGGCAAGCGCTGGCTGGCCGTCGGCAACCGCAAGCTCTCCTGCGCGCCCGCCGGTCAGGACACGGCAAACGACAGAACCCGGCTGCAGAGCATCTGGATCCTTCGCGACATTACCGCCAGCAAGCAGGCCGAGCAGGAGCGCGAAGCCGCCCGCAGCGCCATGGCCCTCGCTGAGATTTCCACCATCCTCGCCCACGAAATTAGAAATCCGTTAGCCAGCATGGAGCTGTTCGCTGGCCTCATCGCCGAAGATGGTGGCGAGACCTCACAGTGGGTTTCGCATCTTCGCGCCGGCATCCGCATGTTGTCCGGCACCGTCAACAACGTGCTCAGCTTTCACTGCGGAACCAATCCTCATCTCGCCCCCATCGACCTTACCGATTGCGTGCAGAGCGGCGTCGAATTCGTGCAGCCCATCGCCGAGCAGGCCGGGGTTGCGCTTTCATTTCTCGGCAGCGAAGAGTCGGTGGGCATTATCGGCAACGAGGACGGGCTTCGTCAGATCATCCTCAATCTCATTTGCAACGCCATCCGCCATACCCCTACCGGCGGAAACATATACGTGACCGCCCGGATTGTCACGCGGCAGGGAACCGCCCGCGCGCTGGTCGAGATTACCGACACCGGCTGCGGCATTCCCGCCACGCTGATCGAGCATCTTTTCGATGCTGGCTTCAGCGCCAATGGCGATACTCCCGGACTCGGCCTCGCAGTCTGCAAGCGTCTCATGGTCCAGCACGGCGGGGACATTCGCGTCTCCAGCCGCGTGAACAGCGGAAGTACCTTTCAACTGGAGTTTCCAACCCTATGACAAGTGATACGGTCTCATCGGTAATGGTGGTAGACGACGAACCCGGCATTCGCACCGCGTTGCGCGCGAATTTTCTTCGTCACGGCTGGCGCGTGGAGACGGCTTCTTCCGTCCGCGAGGCCATTCGTAACGTCGAAAACAAGGAGTTCGATCTGGTCGTTACCGATATCCGTATGCCCGATGGCTCGGGTATGGAAGTGATGCGCTCCGTCCGCCAGTCCTCACCGAATACCGCTGTCATCTTGTTAACCGCCTATGGCTCGGTGCCGGATGCCGTCGTCGCCATGCGCGACGGCGCACTCGACTACATGACCAAGCCCATCTCCTTCGATCAGCTCCAGTCCATCGCCGCGCAGGTCATGCAGCGCGCCAAGCAGCTGCCTGCGGAAGAGATTGTTTCGAATGGCGACATCGTAGGCCGCTCGCCGCAATTGTTGCGTGCCCTCCAGCGTGCCCGCGCCGCGGCCAGCACCGGTGCGGATGTGCTCGTCGAAGCCGAGAGCGGAACCGGCAAGGAGCTGCTCGCCCGCTTCATTCATGACATCAGCGACCGCAGCCACAAGCCCTTTATCGCCGTGAACTGCGCAGCCGTCCCCGAGTCGCTGCTCGAGAGCGAGCTCTTCGGTCACGGCAAAGGCGCATTTACCGGCGCCATTGCTTCCAAGCCCGGCAAGTTCGAGCTCGCCGATGGCGGTACCATCCTGCTCGATGAGATTGGCGAAATGCCGCTTCATCTGCAGCCGAAATTGTTGCGCGCCTTGCAGGAGCGCGAGTTTGAACGGCTCGGCGAAGGTCGCTCGGTTAAAGTCGACATTCGCGTCATCGCCACCACCAATGTGTCGCTGGCGTCGATGGTTGAGCGCGGCCAGTTCCGTGGTGATTTGTACTATCGGCTCAATGTAATTCCGCTTTCACTGCCACCTTTGCGTGAGCGGCCGGAAGATATTCCCGTGCTCGCCAAGCATTTTGCGGAGAAGTACGCGGCCCATTCGCGAGCCAGCGCGCCCCGCCTTCATCCTGAATTTCTCGATCGCCTGCAGTCTCACACCTGGCCCGGCAATGTTCGCGAGCTGGCCAACTTCATGCGCCGCGTGCTCACCCTGAGCGGCACCGATGAAATAGATGCCAGCTGTTTCGACGGGGAGTTTCAGGGGCAGTCTCGTCCGCAGCTCATCTCCAGGATGCCGGTGCAGACGCCGGTGCAGGGTTCATCGATGCCGTCTCAGGCTTCATCGCTCGCAGGTGTTCCCATCCGCGACATCGAGAAGCTTCACCTCGAAAACACGTTGGCCCTCACCGACGGCAACCGCACCCACGCAGCCGAGATGCTTGGCATCAGCCTGCGCACGCTGCGCAACAAGATTCGCGAATACGGTCTCCCACCTCGGAGGTATGCATAAATTATGTCTACATTCTCTTCCATCGATTCGTTGCAGGGCTTTCTCAAGGTCGTCTCCGATCGTGAGCAGTTGGTCACGTCGAACATGGCCAATGTCGATACGCCCGGCTATCAAACCAAGGACATCAACTTCCAGAGTGCTCTGCGCAACGCCATGAGCGATGGAACCGGGGCCCATCTTTCGCCTGCTGTTCAGGAAGTCTCCGGACTGCCGGCGCGCCCTGACGGCAACAACGTCAACATCGACCGCGAAAGCATGATGCTCTCGCAGACTCAACTTCAGTATCAGATGGGCGTACAGCTGGTGAAGTCTCAGCTTCACACTCTGTACACCGCCATTAAGGAAGAGTAGCCATGAGCCTGTTTGACATGATGAACATCAGCGCCTCCGCTCTTTCTGCGGAGAGGCAGCGCGCCGAAATCACCTCGGCCAACATGGCCAACGCCGAAACCACACACACCGACCAGGGCGGTCCGTATGTGCGCAAGGAAGTCGTCTTCAGCGCCAACAACGCCTCGCCCTTTCGCACCGTTATCAACCGTCTCGGACGCAACCAGCCCGTTGCCGGTTCCGTTCGTCTCACCGAAGTCGTTGACGACCAGACACCCGCGGTGCAGCGTTATGAGCCGGGCAATCCGGACGCGGACAAGAATGGCTATGTCGCTTATCCGGCCATCAACCCGGTCAGCGAGATGGTGGACCTTATGGGCGCGGTTCGCTCGTATCAGCTGAACGCATCGGCGGTCAGCGCGGCCAAGCAAATGATTCAGGAATCACTCGACATATTGAAATCCTCGTAGATCTGGAGCGGATGATGAGCAACATCGGAACGATTGGCGCAGTACAGAACACTTACATGCCGGATATGTCAGCGCTGGATTCCGGCAGCGACTCAGGCGGAGTTAACTTCGGCGATGTATTGAAGAACGCCGTCAACAATGTAAATCAGGTAAACGACGACGCCGCTGCGCAGGTCAACAACCTGCTCCAGGGTGGCAATGCCGACGTGAACAACGTGATGATCGCCGTAGAAAAGGCGGACGTCTCCTTCCAGCTCATGATGCAGGTTCGCAACAAAATCGTGAGCGCGTATCAAGACATCGAAAAGATGCAGTTCTAGGGACTGAGAGACTATGCCAGGCTTCAACGACGCACTCGGGCAGGCAAAACAATTCTGGACCAGCCGCACCGGAAGGCAGAAGGGTCTCCTTCTCGCCAGCGCCGGCGCCACCGCGCTGCTCCTCGGAATTTTTGTCCGCCTCATCGGCACGCCGGACTATAAGCCTCTGTACACCGGCCTGGAAGCGGCGGATGCGCAGACGCTCACCGCGCAGCTCGACGCCCAGGGTATTCCTCACCAGGCCAGCGCTGATGGCAAAACCATCAGCGTGCCTGCCGACAAGCTCGACGCCGCCCGTCTGCAAACCGCTTCGGCGGGTGCTCCGCACAGCGGACGCATGGGCTTCGAGCTCTTCGACAAGATGTCATGGGGTCAGACCGAATTCGACGAGAAGGTCACCTATCAGCGTGCCCTCGAAGGCGAGTTGGAGAAGACCATCCAGACGCTCTCTGATGTTGAGAGCGCCCGGGTGCATCTCGTCATGCCCAGCGACTCTGTCTTTATCGATCGCCAGCGTGATGCCAAGGCCTCGGTGATCCTCAAGCTTCGCCACAAGGATCTCTCCAAGGAATCTGTCCTCGCCATCCAGCGCCTGGTCGCCGGAGCCGTGGACGAGCTGAAGCCCGAAGACGTATCTATCGTCGATGCCGACTCCGATCGTTCGTTGGGGACGCATAAAGACGGGCTCGGAGACGACGCCATCGACTCCACTCTCACCCAGCGTCTCATCGCCACGCTTGAGCCGGTGGTGGGCATGGACAAGATTCGCGCCGACGTCAACGTCGACTACGACCGCGGATCGAGCGAAGAGAGCCAGGAGAAATACGACCCCACGGTAAGCGCCCTGCTGAGCGTCCAGAAGACCAACGATCAGTCCGGCGGCGTTGTTTCCGGAGGTGTCCCCGGAGCCACCAGCAACGTTCCGCAGGCCAACAACAAGAAGCCTGCCGTGAACAACAGTCTCCCTCCCGATCCGCTGCAGACTTCAAACTCTGAGAGCGCGGTCTACGGAGTCAACAAGGTCATCACCCGCACCATGACCCCGGCCGGACGCGTATCGCGCATCACTGCCGCCATTCTCGTCGACGACGAGATTGTGAAAACCGTCGTGAAGGGTAAGACCACCTACAGCCATCACCCAAGATCGCAGCAGCAGCTGGACAAGATCGAGGAGCTGGCCAAGGCGGTGATCGGTTTCGACGCCAAGCGCGGCGATACCATCAGCGTCCAGGACATGTCCTTCGATTCGCTCGCCGGGGACGGCGATGTGCAGTCTCCGAAGTGGACCGCCCAGGTGCAAAAAGCAGTGCAGGATTACTCCGGAGTGCTGCGCCCCATTTCCTTGCTAGCGCTCTTCCTGCTCGCGTACCTCTTCGTCCTTCGTCCCATTCAGCGCCAGGTTTTGGCTGTTCCGGTGATTGACGATGGGGCGCAGGCTGCGCTCGCTGCTGCAAATAACGCTCAGCTCAGCGCCAGCGCCGAGGCTGCTGCCGCCAACAATCGCCGCGCTGCTCAGCTGAAAGAGCAGACCATCGACCTCATCAAGACCAGGCCAGTGAACACAGCCCGTGCAATGCAGGCGTGGCTGCGTGAGGAGACCACTACGTGAGCTACGTAACCCATCAATCTTTGTCCGGTACACGCAAGGCCGCCATTCTTCTCTCACTGCTCGGAGAAGATTCGGCTGCCACTCTCCTCCGCCATCTTCCCGACGATGACCTGCACCGGGTCACCAACGAGGTGGCCAGCCTCGGCCATGTGCCCTTCGATGTATCGCTGCAGGTCCTCGAAGAGTGGAACCAGTTGATGACCGCGCAGGATTTCCTCGCCGTTGGAGGTCTGGACGTGGCGACGCGTTTCCTCGTCAAGGCCTTCGGTGAAATCGAAGCCAGGAACATGGTGCAGCGTCTCGCCCGCACCGACAATCCCGCGCCGCATCGCAACGATTCGCTCAAGAGTGCTGATCCGCAGCAGATCGCCAGATTCCTGGCCGGCGAAACTCCGCAGACCAAGGCCCTCATTCTCGGTCATCTCGATCCCAAGCAGGCTTCTGCCGTGCTGATGAAGTTCGATCCCGAAACCCGCGCGGAATGCGTGCGCCGTCTCGCCAATCTCGGCCAGTTTTCTCCGCAGATTGCGGCCAAGGTCTCCAGCGCTTTTGCTCGCCGTCTGCGTTCGGTCGGCGATCAGGGCAAGCGCTCCGACTCCGGATTCAGAAACGTCGCCGAGCTCATGAACCGTCTCGACTCGGTTGCCGCTCGCGACATTTTGGAGAACATCGAGAAGGATGAGCCCAAGATGGCCATTAGCATCCGCGACCTCATGTTCACCTTCGACGATTTTCTTGAAGTGCCGGAGCAGGAGCTGCGCGAGCTGATGAACTCGGTCGACAAGAAGACGCATGGTCATTGCTCTCAAAGGCGCAAGTGAGGAGCTGCGCAGCCACTTCCATCGCACCATGTCTCCGCGCGTCCTCGAAATGATGCAGGAGGACTCGGAAGCCATGGGACCGATGCGCGCCAAGGATGTAGCCAAGGCGCAGAGCGAGATTGTGGCCATCGCGCGCAAGCTCGAAGCTGAAGGCCGAATCGTACTGAAGAATGAGCAGGAAGATGAATATGTCCTCTAGCGCTGACATTGAAGGCGTTTTTTCCATCCCGGTATCGGCCCTCGAATATCGCGACATGCTCTCCGACGGCACCGCCGCGCCGGCCAGCAAGCGCCGCGCCGAGGTCGAGCTATCGCAAGAGGAATTCACTGAGTGCATCAAGCGCGAACGCGCCGAGGCCATTCAGCAGCTGGAGCAGAAACTGCGCCAGGAGTATGAGGCCAAGTTGCAGGCCGCCCGCGCCCCCATCACCGCCATCCTCACCGGCTTCGAAGCGCAGCGCAATGAATACTTCGGGCGTGTCGAAGCCGAGGTTGTCCAGCTGGCTCTTTCCATCGCCAAGAAGATACTGCATCGCGAATCGCAGATCGATCCCATGCTCGTCGCCACGCTGGTAAGAATGGCTGTCGACAAGATGCGCGAGGGCTCCAGCGTGGTGGTTCGCGTGGGCTCGCGCCAGGCTGCGAAATGGAAGCAGCACTTCTCCGCGCAGTCCGGCCCCGTCAAGGTCGAGATCGTCGAGGACAAAAACCTCACCGACTACGATTGCATGATCGAGACCGAGCTCGGCGTCGCTAACTTCGGCCTGGATACACAGCTCAAAGAGGTCGAGCAGGGATTCTTCGATCTGCTCGCATTGCGGCCCACTCGATGAATCGCGCGCTGCTCGCCCCTTACACCCACTATCTCGAAAACGGTTCCGCACTGCGCTGGAGCGGCCGCGTCAATCAGGTTGTCGGCAATCTGATCGAATCCGACGGCCCCTTCTGCTCCGTCGGCGAATGCTGCGAAATTGTCGGCGGCGGTGCACGCGGCTATGCCGGCGAGATCATAGGCTTTCGTGGTTCCACCATTCTCTCCATGTCCGCCGATAGCCCGCAGGGCATTCGCTTCGGCGACAAGATCATGACCTGGGGAGCGCGTCCTTCGATTCGCGTCGGCCCTGGAATGCTGGGCCGCGTCGTCGATACCACTGGCACTCCGCTCGATGGCAAAGGCGACTACCGCGCCACCCATTCTGTCTCTATTGATGGTTCCGCGCCATTGCCTCTCGAGCGCGTTCCTATCCGCGAGCCTCTCGGCTGCGGCATCCGCGCCATCGACGGCTTCGTTACCTGCGGCCGCGGTCAGCGTGTCGGCATCTTCGGAGGCAGCGGCGTCGGCAAAAGCACGCTCATCGGTATGATGGCGCGCGGCACCGCTGCCGACATGACCGTCCTTGCGCTCGTCGGCGAGCGCGGCCGTGAAGTCGGAGAATTTCTTGAGGTGCTGGGCGAAGAAGGTCTTCGCCGCGCCGTCGTTCTCGTCTCCACTTCCGATCAGTCGCCGCTGCTGCGTATTCGCGCCGCCCTCGCGGCAACCGCGGTTGCCGAATACTTCGCCAGCCTCGGCAAAAATGTGCTGCTCATTGTCGATTCGCTCACACGCTTCGCCATGGCCCAGCGCGAAATCGGTCTGGCCGCAGGCGAGCCGCCCACAGCCAAGGGCTATACACCTTCCGTCCTGAACATGCTCGCGCGCCTCGTCGAGCGTGCCGGCAACTTCACCCAGGGCAGCATCACCGCCTTCTACACTGTGTTGATGGAAGGCGACGATCAGCAGGACCCCGTCGTCGATACCGTGCGTTCGCTGCTCGACGGCCACGTAGTGCTCGATAGAAATCTCGCCACGCGCAGCCACTATCCGCCCATCAACATTCTGAACAGCCTGAGCCGTCTGATGTCCAGCGTGGTTTCACCGCAGCATCAGGCCAAGGCCAACGCGGTGCGTCAGTCGCTGGCATCCTATGCGCGATCCGAAGATCTCATCCGTATCGGTGCATATCAACGTGGTTCTGACCCGCTCCTCGATCGTGCCGTGCAAAGCCTGCCCGCGATCAACACCTATCTGCAGCAGAAACCGGATGTCCTTTGCAAGCACGCTGACGCCGTGAACCAGCTCATGGGTCTGCCCGTCTGATATGGCATTTCGATTTTCACTCGCGACCGTTCTTAAGCTCAGGCAGAGCATCGAAGACCGCGAAGAGCGCGCACTCCAGAAAGTCCAGGCCGATATTGCGCGCGTCCACAATCAGATCGAAGCGCTGAATACACAGATCGCGAATGTGCGGCGCCAATGTCAATCCACCCTGCTGGAGCTTACTCCGGCCGCACATCTGCACGTCCTGTTGACTCAGACGCAGTCAGCCGAAGACGCCAAGAAGGCGCTCTACCAGCAGCTGCAGGTGCTGGAGCAACAGCAGCAACAGCAGCTGGCGATCTATCAGGCCGCGCATCGCGATCGCGAGACTCTCACCAATATGTTCGACGAGCAGCGCGGTCTGTACGAACAGGATCAGGCTCGCCGGGAGCAAAAAACACTCGACGACATCTTCATGGCCCGCCACCACCGCAGCTAAGCAATCATCTCCGCCGCAGCATCCGCAGCGAATCCATCCCAAAATTCATCAGCAGCGCAATTTGCCACCATCACAGTGGCAAATTGGAAAGCCATTCACGAACGCATCGGCAAATGCAGATGTGGATGTACACCATAGGGTGACGTGGTTGAATCCCGTAAGGTAGGGCACGGCTTCAGCCGTGCCATCACGAATACAACGAGCACGCGGCTTCAGCCGCTGAGGGAGAATTGCCCTCTCCTTTGTCTCTCTCTACACGCGTCACGGCATCTCCATCCGCGCGCCATGCGCACCTCAGCTAGGCAACCGTTGCCCAGTTCACACGGCAACCGTTGCCGATTACCCCTCACGCATCTCTTCTCATCAAAATCACACTCTAGTAAGCCTCCTGGAATCAGCATTTTTCGCGCTCAGCATTTGGCATAGCCTCTCAAAAAATGCTGGCGCGTTACGTGCAATAAGGGAGGCGTGCGAATTGCAACCTCATCGGCGACAGCATCCAGCTCAGCTCCTGCGGCATCGTCTGCGGCGCAGCAGCCCAGCTCCGGCAGCAGCCCGTTCCAGCAGCTGCTGAACAGCGCAACGCAAACTGCGGCTCCGGCCGGCAACTCCGCAAGCGCCAAGACATCCACGCCTGCGGCCGCTGCCAACCCGGCCACCACGCAGCAGAATTCGCAGGCACCTGCACAAGGCGATGCGACCGCCACCACCCAGGCTCAGGGCACGGCCCAGACCACCGCATCCGATCAGACGACCGCGCAAACCGCAGCCCAGACGGCATCGCAGACCACCGTCACATCGCCGCTGTTCCTGCAGGTCAACGCATCGCTCCTCGCCCTCAAGAGTGCCATCCAGAATGCGACGGCCTCGGGAACAACAGTGCAGGGAAGCTCCGCCGGTGGCTCGACGGTTTCCAGCACCAAGTCTTCGAGCGGCACAACCAGCAAGCAGGACAAGGCGCAGTCTGCCGCAGTCTCCAGCGCAGCCACTGCCCAGGCGATGATCACCGTCCCTGTCGTTGAGCAGGTTACGCCGGTTGCTGCGAATGTCGCGAAGCAGGGCAGCCGTCAGGCGGGCGATGCCCCAACCGCAGAAACGACCGCAGCTACCGCCGTGCTCGCAGCCCAGACCGGTGCGGTCTCCCATGAAGCTTCTCAGTCCGTTCAGCAGGCGGGTGTTGACAGCGCCGCGCATGCCGCTGCGGCGAAGGCCGCGACACCCGCCCAGTCCACTCCTGTTAATGGAGACATTCAGCCCGCTTCTTCGACCGTGACCGCGCAGAACGCGACTCAGGTGGCCGCGACCACCGCCGCGCAGACCTTCACTCTGCCCATGAGCCTGCCCACCGCAGCCGCTCAGCCCAGCAGCGCCGATGTCAGCCAAATGATCAATAAGACCACGGCCAAGGACGCATCCGCACCGGTCAAGAATCCCGATATCGCCAGCGACAGTGACAACACGACCACCAAGTCGTCATCGTCATCGGCTTCCAGCGATGCCTCATCGCAGGCCGTGCAGAACATCGCCTCATCCGGACAGCATGCCCAGGCCCAGATCCAGATCGATCCCTCGCAGACCGCAGCCGTCACATCGAAAGCTGCTGACACCACTGCGGTACAGGCGCAGGCCGTAGCCGCTCACACCGTTGCGGCCGATGCCACAACCGCGCATCGCGCCTCCGGCACGGTTGCCGACACATCCGCGGCAGCCGCCACTCAGCGCAGCGACGCAGCCGCACAGGCCGAAGCAACGGATGCCACTACCGGCACCGGCATCAACACCTCCCGGGTCATCCAGTCGATGAACGAGACCGAGATGCACGTGGGCATGCGCTCCGCCGAATTCGGAGACATCTCCATCCGCACCTCGGTCTCGCAGCAGCAGATGTTGGCGCAGATCTCGGTCGACCACACCGACCTGGGCCAGGCCATCGCCGCGCATGTCTCCACCGTGCAGGCCAAGCTTGGCAACGAGTACGGTCTCCACGCGCAGATCGAGGTCAGCCAGCAGGGGTCGTCGTTCACCGGCGATTCAGGACAGTCGTCTTCGCAAAGAGAGCAGAAGCCGTACGCGAATGCTTTCCGTATCGATAACTCTGCAGCTTCGGCTTCTGAAGCTGACAGCGCCGTAAGCGCATTGCCGGTCGCAACTGTCAGCAGCAGCTACCGGTTGGATATTCAAGCTTAGAAGAATTTCGCACCAGGAAAAGGAAGGATAGATGAACATCCAAGGATTCACCCCGAGCATCATGGCGCCGGTCAATGGCAAGACGGCCAACGCGACGTCCTCCACGGGCAGCTCCAGCAACTCTTCTTCCACCAGCGGCACGGGCACCTCGTCGACCAGCCTTGAGCAGACATTTATCAACCTGCTGGTGACCGAGCTGCAGAATCAGGATCCCACACAGCCTGTCAATCCCACCGAGATGGTCAGCCAGATGGTCTCCCTCAACCAGCTCGATCAGCTCATCTCCATCAACTCCACATTGAGCAGCCTGACCGGCACAGGCACCAGCTCTACCGGCACGTCAGGATCATCTTCCGACGCGGCGCAGGCGCTGATGAGCCTCGGCTCTACCGGATCATCGGCTTCGGGCACTGGCAGCACATCGCATAGTCCGAGCGCGGCTGCCGCCGCTGCTCTCAACGCCTTGCAGACAGGTTCAGCCAACTCTGCAGGCACCAACAACGGATTCATGAACCTGTACGGCAGCTTCGCCCCCACAACTTCAAGCTCCACACTCTCAGGAGGTAAGTAAATGTCGGCTTTCTCAATTCCACTGTCTGGTCTGGCAGCCAGCTCTTCATCGCTGAATGTCATTGCTAACAATCTCGCCAACCTCAACACGGACGGCTACAAGAGCGAAACTCTGAGCTTCGCAGACGTCTTCAACCAGGCGCAGGGCACCTCCGGGAACGGCGATCCGATTCAGATCGGCTCCGGCGTGCAGACTGGCTCCACGACCTCGAACTTCACCAACGGCGGCGTCAGCTCCACCGGTGAATCGTCGAACATGGCCCTCCAGGGCAACGGCTTCTTCGTCGTTCAGGGCAACGGCCAGACCGAGTACACACGCGACGGCAATTTCACCACCAACAAGGCCGGAGACATCGTTACCGCCAGCGGTCAGACGGTTCTGGGATATCCCGCCGTCAACGGTGTGGTGAACACCAGCGGCGCGCTCGCGCCCATCTCGGTCAGCTCGACCGGCACCATCCCCGGTGTGGCCAGCTCCACCTTCAGCACCACCACCAACCTCGATGCCAGCGCCGCCGTGGGTGACACCTACAGCTCGCCCATCACGGTTTACGACTCCCTCGGAACCTCCCACACCGTCACCGTCAACTTCACCAACACCGCGGCCAACACCTGGAGCTACAGCGTCACCCTGCCTGCGGCTGACACCGGCGGCACCGGCGCGGCGACCACCCTGGCCTCCGGCACTCTGACCTTCAACTCCTCCGGCCAGCTCACCTCGCCTTCTGGCACGGTAACCGGGATCAACATCACCGGCCTCGCCGATGGTGCCTCGAACATGAGCCTCACCTGGGATCTCAACGGCTCTGGCACCACCCCCACCGTGACCCAGCTGGCTTCTGCCAGCGCCACCTCCGCGACCAACCAGAACGGCTACGGTGTCGGAACCCTCACCGGCTACACCGTCCTCTCCGACGGAACCGTGCAGGGTCAGTTCAGCAACAACCAGACTCTTTCCCTGGGACAGGTGGCCGTGGCCAGCTTCTCCAACAACCAGGGTCTGCAGCAGGTTGGCGACAACAACTATGAGGCCACTGCCGCCTCTGGCGCTGCGGTCGTAGGACAGGCCGGCGTCGGCGGCAACGGCACCATCACCGGTGGATCGGTGGAAGAATCGAACGTAGATCTCTCCACCCAATTTGCCGATATGATCGTTGCGCAGCAGGGCTACGAGGCCAACGCCAAGGTTCTGACCACGCTCGATCAGGTGTCACAGGCCACCATCCAGTTGATCAGCTAGCATTCGCCCTCCCCCCGCGAGTTGTTAGTTTCTGATGAGAGACTCCCGCCGGCGAAAACCAGCGCCGAGCGGGAGATTCTCATCCTCCGCCTCTTCTCATCGCTGTCTCACCGCGTACTCGAAAATCGCGGTCCCGCACATCCTCCGGCAAACCCCTTCATTGCAATAACCTACCTGTTTTCCACACCTCTCCAGATGGACTCGCGGCGCGGCCTTTGACTCCGGCCCTTTGATTGCACTTACCCGAGCGCAACCACTCCAGTCATTCTCATTCACTCACGGCCGGTTCTGAAGATGTGCCAGCCAGGATGAAGGAATGTCTCCGGAGCGCACGAGGGGAAAATGAGCACCGCGATCCAGAACCCAGAAGTGACACCCGCTGAGCCGGAAGTTGAGAAAGATCTGCTCGACACCATGCCCTGGCTGCCGTGCACTCTCAGCCTTGATGTGCCCATCGTTAAATTCACCATCGGCGATCTTCTCACTCTGGCCAAAGGTTCCATCGTCGAGACCGCCTGCCACCACACCAGCGACGTGCCCTTACGCGTCAATCAGCTCCTCATCGGATGGACCGAGTTTGAGGTCATCGGCGATCGCCTCGCCGTACGCATCACGGATCAAGCATAAGCATGAGCACAAAGAATCTAACTCGTCGTAGCCTCACCTCGGTCCCGCGCAAGCGCCAGGCCGCAGCTGTAACCGCAGTCGCTTCTGTTGATGCATTTCAGGAAGCAGTATCGGAATTCACCAACTCCACATCGTCATTCATGGCCACGCTCACCGAGTGCCAGACAAAGCGTGCCACCAAGGGGCCGACCAGAAAGCAAGGATTATCCTCCACCCGCATCGCGGCCAAACCCAGGCAGGTATCGCCTGCTGTTGAAGACGACAGCCCCGCTGTCGGACTGGACGCCGTCAATCCCGGACCCGTGGCCTCCGGACCCGTGGCCCGCACTTGGAATTGGCTTCACACGCAGTACTCTGCGCTCGCGAAGAAGGGTTCCGAAGTCTCGGCCATCACGCTGTTCAAGCGTCCCTCAGCAGCGCCGGTGCAGGGAAGAAAGACTCCGACCAGGCGGCCTCTGGAGATGCGGGGCAAGTCGTCGTCCGCGCTCAAGAGGGTCTCGAAGCCGGAGCCGCCCGCACAGCCCGCCCCTAACGCCATGTCCCGCGCCTTCAACTGGCTGCAGACCAAATACACCATGGGCAACACCAAGCGCCTGCGTGTTGCCGAGAATGTTTCGCTCGGCGAGAAGCGCTTTGTAGCGTTGGTCACCGTCGACGGCCGTGAGTTGCTCATCGGCGGCGGTTCAACCAATGTTTCTCTGCTCGCCAACCTCAATCCCGGAATGCAGTCCATCGGCATTCCTCAGCTCGATGTGGCAGTAGGCGCCGAATGAGTTTCGTCCCCAAGCTTGCAGCGGCCGCGTTTCTATTCGCGGCCGCTGCTGCTCCTGCGCCGGCGCAAGCGAATCTCTCCATCCCTGACGGAGCGATTGCGCAGTCCATTGCCCGGCAGCTTCAGGCCACCTCAGCTCCGCGCATGTTTCCCGATACGCAGATGCTTCCCGAGCCGCGTCTTTCCAGCACTCCGCAGCCTCCCACAAATCAGGCTGCCGTGAATGCGACCAACTCCGGCCTCGGAGTACAGATTCCCGGAACTCCCGGCGGAGCACTGCCGTGGTCCATCGTCGTCACGCTCACCGTTCTGACGCTCATCCCGTCGATCCTGCTCTGCATGACGCCGTTTGCGCGGCTGCTCATCGTCTTCCACTTTCTTCGTCAGGCTCTCGGGCTTCAGACCACGCCGTCCAACCAGACGCTCATTGGTCTGTCGCTGATCCTGACCTTCTTTCTTATGCAGCCGGTGGCTGTGAATATCTATCAGAACGCGGTGCTGCCCATGCAGGCGGGCAAGATCAGCGCCATGGATGCGCTCTCCCGCGCCGAAGAGCCGATGCGCGGCTTCATGGCGCACTATGTGCGCGAGAAGGATGTCGCGCTGTTCGTCGATCTTGCCAAGGAGCCGCGCCCCGCGTCGATCAACGACGTCTCCATGCGCGTCCTCCTGCCTGCCTACATTCTTTCCGAGTTGAAGGCCGGCTTTCAGATCGGCACCGTATTGTTTCTGCCTTTCCTGATCGTCGACATGGTCGTTGCTTCGATCACCACGTCGGTCGGCATGCTGCAACTGCCGCCGGTCGTTATCTCCACTCCGCTCAAGCTGCTTCTCTTTCTGATGGTGGATGGCTGGCACCTGTTGATTAGTTCCTTGATGAGGAGTTTCCACTAGCCATGGATGTCGATCAGGTCGTATTGCTCGGACGCATGATGCTGCAGGAGGTAATGATCCTCGTCGGCCCGATTCTGGCCGTCGCGATCTTCGTCAGCCTCGCCGTCAATGTCATCCAGGTGCTCACGTCGCTGCAGGACAACACCGTCTCCACGGTCGCCCGCCTGCTTGCTACCGGAGCCGCGTTGTTCTTCATGATGCCGTGGATGTGGCGCCATCTGGCCCACTACACACTGCATGTGCTCTCTGACTTTCACGGGTATATCTGCAATGATCAATCTCCCGCTCATGACGATCATCAGCGGTCTGCTGACCATCAGCGTGCGCCTGTCCGGGCTCATGCTCTTCGCGCCGTTCTTCGGCAGCACGGTGATCCCTGCGCGGGTAAAAGCCATTCTCGTTCTCGCCATGACCCTGGTGCTCTTCCCGGTCGTCTCACATGATCTCCCACCCCAGTCTCTTGGCGAATGGCCGTTCCTGGTCTTCACTGAGTTTCTGATCGGCGTGGGCATGGGCATCGCCACCAATTTCGTCTTTGAAGCGGCGCAGATGACCGGTCAGGTGCTTGGCATTCAGATGGGCTACTCGCTCGTGAATATCCTCGATCCGCAGACGCAGGTCGATACCACGGTCATTTCCATCTTCTACCAGAGCATCGTCATGCTGCTCTTCCTGCGCATGGATGTGCACTACTGGTTGATTCGCGCCATCGGCAACAGCTATCTCTACATGCCCGCCGGAGCCACGCACCTGAGTGCGCTGTTCACCACCACTCTGCTCAAGATGTGCGGCGAAATCTTCGCCCTCGGCGTTCAGATCGCGGCGCCGGTGCTTGCTGCCACGCTGGCTGCGGACATCATCCTCGGCCTTCTCGGCAAATCGTCGCCGCAAATGCCGGTGATGCTCCTCGGCCCCGCAATCAAAAGCCTTTTGGGGCTTCTGGTTCTTATCGCGACGTTGAAGTACTGGCCTGTGCTCTTCCATCGCCTGTTTATGGCGAGCGTGACGAGCGCCGAACATTTAATGCACCTGGCGCACTGAGAAACCATGGCTGACGAGAGCAAAACAGAACGAGCTACACCGCGACACCGGCAGCGCGCACGCGCGCAGGGCCAGGTCACGCGGTCGCGTGAGCTCACCAGCGCCCTGTCCATGGCCGCCGTCGCTGGCGTCATCTATCTCATGGCGCAGAACATCGGCCCGCACTGGACTGACTTCTTCCGCAACACGCTCGATTCGGCCGGCACCGACCAGATCGAAGCCAATGGTCCCCTTCTTTTCTGGACCGCCGTCGAAGCCATTCGCTGGGTGGCGCCGATTCTTCTCGCCGCTCTTGCCGTCTCGGTCTCCGTGGCTCTGGCCCAGGGTGGCTTCGTATTCGCGCCTGAAGCGCTGTCATTCAAGTTCGACCGCTTGAGCCCGGCCAACCGCCTCAAGCAGATGTTCTCGCCTGCCGGCCTCAGCAACATCCTCAAGTCGCTGCTGCCGTTCACGGCAATCGGCTTCGTCGGCTACTTCTCTATTCGCAGCCACTGGGGCCAGATCCTTGCCAGCTCCTTCTCCGATGAGCGCGGCTTCACCCACCTCATCAGCACCATGCTCTTTGAGATCCTGTGGAAGTCCGGCCTCATCATGCTTGTCTGGGCGGGCGCGGACTATCTGCTGCTCTGGCTCAAGAGTGAAGGCGACCTCAAGATGAGCCGTCAGGAAATCAAGGAAGAGGTCAAGAGCACCGACGGCAATCCCGCCAATAAAGCTCGCATCCGCAAGCTGCAGCGCCAGATGCGCCGCAAGAACATGATCAAGGCCGCCGCAACTGCAACCGTAGTTGTTACAAATCCGACTCACTACGCCGTCGCTCTGCGCTACGAGCCGAATCTCCCCGCTCCCATCGTCGTGGCCAAGGGTCTTGACCTGCTCGCCAAGCAGATCAAGGAGATCGCCTGGTCGAACGACATTCCGGTGATGGAGAACAAGCCTTTGGCGCAGGCGCTCTACAAAGGCACCGAAGTCGGAGACTCCATCCCCGCCGATCTCTATCACGCCGTCGCTGAAATTCTCGTCCTCGTCTACAAGGCGCAGGCCGAGGTCCAGCAGCGCGAAGCGCGGCGCAGGGCTGAAGCATACCCGCAATACGCATCTGCGAATGTTACAAATCCTGCTGCCTCGAATGCGACCAATAACACGCAAGGAGAAATGAGACCGCTGTGAGTGCGCCCGTGACTGTAAAGAAGAAACCCGGACTGCTGGCTGCATTGCGCTCATCGTCGGATTGGATCATCCCGACGGCGGCCGTGGCCCTCGTGTTTGTGATGCTCGTGCCTCTGCCGAGCTTCGTCCTCGACCTGCTGCTGACGCTGAACATCATCGCTTCGGTGCTGGTGCTGCTTACCGCGATTCAGATTCTGCGTCCCGTGCAGTTCTCCGTATTCCCGAGCCTCATCCTGCTGCTGACGCTGATGCGGCTGTCGCTCGATCTCGCCAGCACCCGCCGCATTCTGCTGCATGGCAACGAGGGCTCGTCCGCGGCCGGAAAGGTCATCGAGGCCTTCGGACAGTTCGTTGTCGGCGGCAATTACATCGTAGGCTTCGTCATCTTCATCGCCTTGATCGCGATTCAATACCTCGTCGTCAGTCACGGTGCCGTCCGCACCGCTGAAGTCACGGCGCGCTTCACCCTCGATGCCATGCCCGGTAAGCAGATGGCCATCGACTCCGACCTCAACACCGGTCTCATCAACGCCGATCAGGCGCGTGCCCGCCGTGAAGCCGTCGCCCGCGAAGCCGAATTCTGCGGCTCCATGGACGGCGCGGCCCGCTTCAGCCAAAGAGATTCATTGGCCACCATCCTCATCATGGCCATTAACATCATTGCCGGATTCCTCATCGGTGTCTTCCAGCAGGGTGTGCCGTTCCAGCAGGCGCTTAAGACCTACACCATCCTCACCGTAGGCGATGGTCTCGTTGCCATCATCCCGTCGCTTCTGGTCTCGGTCGCAGGCGGCATCGTCGTCACCCGCGCCGGCTCCGATCAGTCACTTGGCTCCGATATTGGCACGCAGATCTTCAAGACTTCGCGTCCGCTCTGGATCGTCAGCGGCGTGCTCTTCGCGCTGGCCTTGATTCCCGGCATGCCCAAGATCGCCTTCATCGCTCTCGGCGGAGTCACCGTATTCGCCGCCCGCAAGATGAAGCCCGCTCCGGCCCAGGCCGCAACTGCAAAGGCTGGCGTTGGAGGCAAGCCTGGTGCACCTGCCATCGATCCGCTGGACGCAGTCCTCAAGCTCGACGAGCTCATGCTTGAAGTCGGCGTCGGCCTCGTGCCCCTGGTCGATGCCAAGCAGGGAGGTCAGCTTCTCGCCCGCGTGAAGTCGCTGCGCAAGAACCTCGCTCAGCAGCTCGGCTTCCTCGTGCCCTCTATCCATATCACCGACAATCTCTCGCTCAAGGAGCGTGAGTATGTCGTCTACCTGCGCGGCGTGGAAATCGCGCGCTGGGAGATGCAGCGCGACCGCCTGCTCGCGGTGAACTCCAACCCCAAGCCCGGAGATATCCCCGGCCAGGAAACGCGCGAGCCGGCTTTCGACTCGCCCGCCAAGTGGATCACGCCCGACACCCAGGCCAGGGCCATCGCCGCCGGCTATGCCGTGGTCGATCACACCTCCGTGCTCGCCGCTCATCTGGCCGAGCTGGTCAAGCACAATGCCCAGGACCTGCTCACCCGCGCCGAGACCAAACGCCTCATCGACAAGATTTCGGATTCACACCCCAAGCTCATCGAAGAGCTCACGCCCAAGCTCATGAGCCTCGGCGAAGTGCAGAAGATCCTGCAGCAGCTGCTCCGCGAGCAGGTCTCCATCCGCGACCTCGGCACCATCCTTGAGGCCATGGTGGAAGCTGCGGCCGTCAACAAGAATCCCGTCATCTTGGTCGAAGCTGCCCGCCATTCGCTGGGCCGCGCGCTTATCCGTCCTCTGCTCAACGAGCGCGGCCAGCTCAAGGTGGTCACGCTCGACAGCTCCATTGAAGAGGAGTGTGCTCGTACATCCTCGCAAAACCCCCAATTGATAGCCGGAGGAGCGATGCAGATTTCTGTCGCTCGCCGTGTTCTCGATGGCCTGCGCGCCATGCTCGGCGATCAGGTCACCATGGCTCCTCCTGTACTGCTTTGCTCCTCTCCTGGCCGCTTTTATCTCCGGCGGCTGCTTGAACCATTCATTCCAAAAATCGTAGTGATCTCGCCATCGGAAATTCCTCCGATGACACAGGTGCAGTCGCTGGGTTCAGTGCGATGAAAACTCCTGAAAATTGTATGACTAATGAGGTGAGAAAAATGACGCCGGCAGAACTGGCTTATAAATCAAGCGGCTCGGACGTGGATGACCGCAACGATCTTGTGATGCAGGAGCTGTCACAGGTCTACTACATAGCTTCGCGGATTCGCGAACGTCTTCCTCAGCACGTCGAGCTTGAGGATCTCGTCAACGCGGGCGTGATCGGACTACTCGAAGCCAACCGGACATTCGACAGCACGAAGAATGCCCAGTTCAAAACCTTCGCCAAGTTCCGCATCCGCGGCGCCATTCTCGACAGCCTGCGCGAAGCCGACTGGGGATCGCGTTCTCTGCGCCGCAGAGGCCGCGAAATCGCCGAGACCACCGCGAAGCTGCAGTCGCGCTACGGCCGCCAGCCCGTGGACTCCGAGATCGCTGCCGAGATGCAGATCGATATCGAACACCTGCGCAAGATCCAGGCCCAGCTCGACGGCTTGCATCTCGCCGGCCAGCAGGTCGCGGCCTCCAACAACGCCGCCGAGCCGCTGGACGTCATCGAGTCCGCGCCCAACCTCGATGATCCCGATCCGTTCGATCTCTGCCTCCAGGGCGAGATGAAGGCTCACCTCGCCGAGGCTATCTCCAAGCTCACCGAGCGCGAGCAGCTCATCATCTCTCTCTACTATCGCGAAGAGCTCACCATGAAGGAAATCGCCGAAGTGGTCGGCGTCGCGCTCTCCCGCGTTTCGCAGATTCGCCAGGCCACCATGAAGAAGCTGAGGGAGTATCTGTCGCACGTCCAGGAACGGCCGGTGCCCAAGCGTGCCGCCGCTGCGGGAGGCTATCGTGAACGAGCCTAGCCAGGAAACGATCGAGACCGCAGAGCACTCGTCTCCGGTCATCTCGGATGGAAGTTCGCGCGCCGTCTACAGCTGCAACTTCCGCTCGGCGGGACGTCTCTCCAATGAAAACGCCCGCGCCCTGAACGGCATTCACGAGACCTTCGCCCGCCATCTGGCCAGCGCGCTCGATGCCTATCTCGGCACCGGCCTTGAAGTGAAGGTCTCGGGTCTCGATCAGCTGCCTATCAAGGAGCACATCGCGAACACCTCGCCGCTGACTTATATCGCGCCGTTTACCTTCGGCACGGCGAGCACCATGATCGTGGAATGCGACATCGACATCGTCTTCCCCATCATCGATCTGCTCATGGGTGGTACCGGCCGCTCTACGCACGAAACCCGCGAGCTCTCCGAGATCGAAGAAGAAATCATGCAGGAAGTGACCACGCTGATTGCCCGCCAGGCTGAGGCTTCATGGCGCATGGCCAGCATGTCGCTGACCGCCAATCGCCGCATCAAGTCTTCGGTCATGCACCAATACGGACCGGCCAATGAGCGCGTCACTCTGGCCAGATTCGAGGTAGAGATCGCAGGCGTCACCGGCTCGTTTCGCATGGTCTTTCCGACCACATTTCTCAATCTCCTCATCAAGCGCATCAAGGAGGATTTGCCGCAGAAGAAGGGTGGGCTTCGCTACTTTCCCACTCCCAGCATCCGCCAGCGCATCCTCGAGTGTGATTTTGAGATCGCCGCGGAGCTGCCCACGCTCAAGGTCGCGGTGCGCGATCTGGTTTCGCTCCAGCCCGGATGCGTCCTCAAGCTGCGTGCACCGGTTCGCAGCTCCGGCATGGTCACCATAGAAGGAATGGAAGTCTTTGAAGCAGCGCCGGTGCGAACCGGTACACAGAAGGCGGCGCAGCTCGGCCGCCGCACGCCGCCACCAACCTGGGGAAGGGAATAGCCACCGTGGAAAATCAAAGCAGCAGAAAAGCCGCGCAGATATTTGCGGCCGCCTTGGCCGCCACTCTTTCGGAAGCGTTGACCGCAGCTGTAGGGTCTCCATGCTCACTCACTCTCGCCGACAGCCCTGACCTCGTCACTCGTCAGGAAAAACCGATTCATCTTCGCCTCACTGTGGATGGTTCACTGCAGGGCGAATGCTTCATCGAATTTTATGAGCGTCAGGTTCTCGACATCGGGGCGAGGCTGTTGGCCCAGCCTGCGGGCGTCTACACCAACGAGCACGCGGACGCAGTTGAGAAGGTTGTCGCCTCGGCGCTGCCCGAGCTCACCGCAACCCTCGCCTCTCAATATGGAGAGCTCACCTTCTCCGTGGCCCGCGTCGCCGAGCTGGCCTTCGGAGGCATGCTGGTCGTTCCTCTCGCCGCCTCGCTGGGCGAGCAGAAGGATCTGCCCGTCGTGCTTTATTTCGACGGCAAGCTCCTGGAGTCCATGGCTCCGGCAGCGAAGCCCTCGATCACCGACATCTCGTCTATCGATCCGGTCAATCTCAAGCTGGTCATGGATGTCGAGCTCAACGTCACGCTCCGCTTCGGTCAGCGCAAGCTGCCCCTGCGCGAAGTGCTGGAGCTGGCCAGCGGTTCGGTCATCGAGCTCGATCGTCAGGTCGACGAACCCGTCGAGCTGCTCCTCGACGGCAAGCTGATCGCTCGCGGCGAAGCTGTCATTGTCGACGGCAACTACGGCCTGCGCGTTACGGAAATTCCGCAGCCCATGGCCAGCCACTTCATTCGTTAAAGGGGAGAGAGCTGAATGAAATCCTTGTTTGAATTTTTGCGGCCTGCCGCTGGACGCGCATGGAAAAACATGCGCGCCGTTTGTTCTCTTCAATCCTGCCGCAACACGCTGCTCATCCGCAGCGTCCCGCAGAGACGGACCGGCATCAATATCGGGGAGCTTTGGTATTGCAGTGTGGATTGCTTCCTCGCTGCAGCCCGTGCCCGTCTCACTTCGCTCACCGATGGACGCGTGACCGAGATGCCGCACAATCCTCGCCTCTCCATCGGTTTGGTCATGCTCTCCAAGGGTTACCTCACCGATGAGGAGCTTCGCTACGCCATGAATCAGAGCCAGCTTCATGGAGAAGATCTCGAGTCCGCCCTCGTCCGCCTCGGCCTCGCCGGCGAGCGTCAGCTCACCGCCGCCCGCGCCGCGCAATGGGGCTATCCGGTTCTCAGCCAGGATCGCATCGGTCAGGCTGTTGAGGCGGACATCCCGCAGGTATTGTTGAACGCCTGCTCCGCAGTGCCGCTGCATCACTCTCCGTCGGCGAAGAGATTCCTTCTTGGCTTTGTCCATCGCGTGGAATACAGCCTCCTGCAGTCGCTGGAGCAGATCTCCGGCTTCCGCGCCGAGCCCTGCTTCATCACTCCCACCGACTTTGCCGATCAGATGGAGCGTGTCTCCGCTGCTCCCGCTTATAAAGAAGTAGTGATCGAAGATCAGAAGACTCCGGCGCAGATGGCCAAGACCGTAGCCGGTTTCGCCCTCGATATTGCTGCCGATGACGCAACCTTCGCGCAGTGCCGCAACTATGTCTGGAGCAGGCTTTCGAGCAAGCGCCACACCATCGACGTTCTCTTTCGCGTTAAAACTTCAAGAGCCGCGGAAGCAAAACGGAATTCCATCCTGCTTGAAGACAGCGTGGTCGGCTAGACCCGTTTCGGGAAACGATGTCGTCCGTGATATCGGCCGTGACTCTATGACGCGGAAAGGGTTACGCTGCTGCACAAAGGTGCTATTCCACATCTGTAACGCTTCTAGAAGTGTCGTGAAAACCTGCCGATAAGTGTGCCAGGTGATGGCACAGTGTTAACCGAAACGGAATCTCTAACTTCCACAGGCTCCAATCCTCCGGCCCAGTCCCAACCGTTGTTGGTAGAGTTCGTTCCCCTCGGCCCTGGCTTATCCGATCGTTCTGACCTTCCCGGTCTCCCGGTATTACCGGAAACTTTATTGCTCCTCGAGCTTCAGCTGCAGGAGTCCTGCGTAGATCTCAGCGAGATGTCGCAACTGGTGCTCGACGATCTCGGCGCGACCATACAGATTCTGCGTCTCGCCGGACGCGAATACGGGAACGCGGAAGGGCGCCCCGTCCGCATCGAGGATTGCATCTCCGACCTCGGCCTGCAGGCCTGCCTTGCCGCTGTCGCCGCGCAGCCTCTTACCTATGACAATCATCCTCGCGCCATCGCCGAAACCTGGGCGCACTCTCGCGAGATTGCGAAGTATGCAAAGCAGGTCGCCGAGGAGATGTCTGACGTCAATCCCGAGGAAGCCTATCTCGTCGGTCTGCTGCACAACATCGGTGCACTGCCCGCCGTTCTCGGTTGGGGACGTCGGGAATCGGGCGCGACTGACGCTGCGATTCTGGGCTACAAGATGGCCAGGAGCTGGGCTCTGCCTCGCTGCGTAACGGAATTCTTTTGCGAAGTGGCCCTTCCCAGCCACGCGCCTCGCTGGTCGGGCATCGTGCGCTCCGCGCACGAGCGCGCCGTCCGCGCCGCCGTCGATTGTTCCTTTCAAAACAGCATTCGCCCGCATCTCCATCGCTGCGGATAAAGCATTACCCCCGGTAGTGGACGAATCGGCAGGTGCAACCACGCCTGCCGATTTTTTTTGTGCTGCAAATTGCCTTCGTATGAGAGAACCATTCGTCTCCAGAGCTCTTTTGCAGTCGAATTCTAGGGCTTCTCATCGTTCCCTCATCGATAAAGCCCCTTCCCGCCGATATCGACCCCTTTTTTAGGCAAACCTTGCCTAGTTGGATGGCACGCGCCTTGCACTATCCGAATGCCGAGAGGGCCCAATGGACAGTGGATACTATGCCGCGTGCACCGCACTCGTTGCTCGCACCCAGGCATTAGATACGATCGCCAACAACCTGGCCAACGCCAGCACCGTTGGATATCGCGCGGAAAATAATCTATTCAGCTCCGTGCTGGCCAGCGCCGGCAAAGAGCCGACGACCGCTTTGAACAAGGCAATCAACAATTATGGAATCCTGAGCGGTACGCAGCTCGACCACACCCAGGGCGCACTGCAGAAGACCGGCAACGATCTGGATATGGCGATCGAAGGCTCCGGCTTCTTCGTCGTCCAGACCGCGAACGGACCGATGTATACGCGCAACGGCGCGTTCAAGCTTTCGCCCAAAGGTCAGCTGACCACATCTACAGGGGACGCGGTGATGGGCGACAAGGGCACCATCTCTCTGCTCCCCGGACCTGTTTCCATCAGCGCTGACGGAACCATCTCGCAGAACGGCGCGGTCATCGCCAAGCTGAAGGTCGTCGACTTCGCCCCCGGCACGAACCTGACCAGCGCCGGAGAGCACTACTACTCAGCCCCCGCAACGAGTGTCAAAGCCGCAAGCGATTCGTCGGTGCAGCAGGGAGCTCTCGAAAGCTCCAACGTAAATCCCATCACCAGCATGGTTGAGTTGGTGAATGCGCAGCGCTCGGCGGAAATGATGCAGCGCGCTCTCGCCATGTTCAACTCCGAAATCGACAAAACCGCAACCCAGGATCTTCCCAAGATTTAAAGGAGCTCATCATGTTTCACGCACTCTATACAGCGGCCAGCGGTATGACCGCGCAGCAGATCAACCTGGATAACATCGCCAACAACCTGGCCAACTCCAGCACCAATGGCTTCCAGGCGCGCCGCGTCCAGTTCGCCGATCTTCTCTATCAGAACGACGTGATGCCCGGCGCCGCGGCCACGCAGCAGACCACCGTCGCTGCCGGTCTGCAGATCGGTCTCGGTACCCGCTCCGGGAACACTGAGATTGTCCAGACCCAGGGCGACCTGAGCAGCACCGGCAATCCGCTGGACTTCGCCATTCAGGGCAACGGCTTCTTTCAGATTCTTCTCCCCAATGGCACCATCGGTTACACCCGCGCCGGCTCCTTCCAGCCCGACGCGCAGGGTAACCTGGTCACCGCCAACGGCAACGCGCTGCAGCCTGCCATCAACATTCCCAGCGCCGCGACCAACGTAACCGTGGGCAGCGACGGCACCGTGAGCGTCACCCTCCCCGGACAGAACCAGGCGCAGCAGGTCGGCGTCATTCAGCTGGCCACCTTTGCCAATCCCGGCGGTCTCGACAGCATCGGCAACAACATCTACCTGCAGACCACCGCGTCGGGCAACCCCATCACCGGCACACCCGGCGGCTCCGACGGTCTCGGCACCATCCAGCAGGGAATGCTCGAGCAGGCCAACGTCAATGTCGTCGACGAATTCGTGAACATGATTCTGGCCCAGCGCTCCTATGAATCGAACTCGCGTGTGGTAAAGGCCGCCGACGAGATGCTCCAGCAGTTGAACCAGCTTGCGCAGTAAGAAGCCGTCGCACCCGGGGGTAGTACTGCAATGACGATACATAAATTGATCTCGGCTCTTCTGCTCTCTGCCGCCGCGGCCCACGCGGTCGCGGCAGCGCCCGGACACGAAGCCATCACCACGCAGCAGGTTGCGGCGGCGATGGCCAATGTCGGGATGCAGATATCGCCGAAACAGGTTGAGCTTCTCTCCGATGTCGTGGCCAACACCCCCGCGCCCGCATTGAAGATTCGCTCCATGGAACCCATGGGCGACCATCGCATGATGGTGCGCCTCGATTGCGCACAGCCCGAGCAGTGCGTGCCTTTCTTTGTGGCCGTTCACTTCGGACTGGATAGCGACGCGCGCTCTGCATCTGCGGATCTGCGCACCGTGTCCACGAATTCGGATGAGTTCCCGTCGATCTCTCACCCCCGCGCTGCAGCGAACGCTCCCACCATTCGCTCCGGTGCACCCGCAACCTTGTTGATCGAGGGCGACCACATCCACATCAGGCTGGCCGTCGTCACCCTCGAAAACGGCTCGGTCGGTCAGGTCATCCGCGTATCCAGCAAAGATCACAAGCAGGTCTATAGCGCCGAGGTTATCGACGGCTCCGTGCTGAGGGCGAATCTGTGAAAAACAGCACAATGAATTCGTCCCTCCGCCGGCATCTTCTTGCTGCCACGCTGCTTGCCGTCGCCATCGCGCCGGCCGCGCAAGCCAGCATCCTCAAGAAGAAGCAGGATCCCGAGGAGCTGCGCAGGGACTACATCACCCGGCTTCAGCAAACTGATATCCAGGCCGCTCCGGCCCGCACAGTTGGCAGCCTCTGGTCTTCCAGCAATGCGCTCGGTGACATGTCCACCGATTACAAGGCGACCAAGCTGAATGACGCCATCACCATCGTCGTTTCCGTTCAGACCACGGCGAACCAGAGCGGAGACGTCACCAGCCAGCGTACAGTTGCCACTAGTTCCGGCCTCACCGGACTTGCCGGCGACATCAGCACCAAGACCCTTGGCTCGCTCTTCAACGCCAATTCCTCCTCCGCGCTGAAAGGCCAGGGAGCCACCGATTCCAGCACCACCTTCCAGACCACCATGACCGGACAGGTAATCGCGGTGCTGCCCAGCGGCAACCTGGTGGTAGAAGCGCAACGCAGGATCTTCATGAACAACCAGCATGAAGACATCAGCATTCGCGGCGTCGTCCGCCCCGGGGACATTGGCCCCAGCAACACCATTGCCTCGCAGTCGCTGAGCAATCTGGAGATTGAGATGAAGGGCAAGGGCATCATCTCTGACAGCGTGCGTCCTCTGAACCCCATTACCAAAGCCATCATGTGGCTTTTCGGATTCTGATCGAGATGAAACGTAGACTCTCCAATTCGAGCTCCAGATTCGGCGCGATCGCCCTCGCCCTGAACGCGGTTCTCTCCACGCTCACGCCGGCGGCTGCCCAGGCCGCGGACGTCAACCACCAGGTGCTGGTGCGCGACATCACCACCGTCGAAGGCGTACGAGAGAACATGCTGGTGGGCTATGGTCTGGTCGTCGGTCTCAACCGAACCGGCGATAGCCAGCAGACCTTCCTTACTGTGCAGACCCTGGCCAACGCCATGCAGCGCATGGGCGTCCTCATCTCGCCCAGCATCGTCGTCGTGAAGAATGTCGCCGCGGTCTTCATCACCGCGTCGCTTCCCGCCTTCGCGCGGCCCGGCTCCAAGATCGATGTCACCGTCTCATCGGTCGGCGATGCCAAGAGCCTCGATGGTGGCGTACTGCTGATGAGCGCTCTCCATGGTCCTGATGGCCAGGTCTACGCTGAAGCCCAGGGTCCTCTGGTTCTCGGCGGATACTCCGTGGGCAACGGCACCAACGGCAAAGAGGTGAACTCGACCACCACCGGTACCATTCCCAACGGCGGCATCGTGGAACGGGATACCTCGGTCGATCTGCATGATTTCAAAACCGTCTCGCTGCTCCTGCGCAATCCGGATTTCACCACGGCCAGGATTATCGCCGACGCCGTGAACTCCGAGTTCCAGAAGCCGGTCGCCGTCCCGCTCGACTCCAGCCGCATTGACATCAATGTCGCCATGGCCGCGACCGGATCAGTGCCGCTTCTCATCGCTCGCGTTCAGAACCTGATGCTCACCGTCCGCACCCCGGCCAAGATCGTCATCAATGAACGCACCGGAACCATCGTCCTGGGCGGCGACGTCAAGCTATCGCCTGTCTCTGTCATTCACGGCAGTCTCTCCATTCAGGTAGTAACCACCTACGACGCGGCCATCGTTCCTGGCGAGAAGGGCCGGCCGCAGACCGTGATCATCCCCCAGACCAACCTCAATGTGAACGATGGACCCGCGCAGTCCATGAAGCTCGATGACGGAGCCAATGTTGAGCAGCTGGTCAACGGCCTGCACGCCATCGGCACCACCGCCCACGACGTAGTTGCAATTCTCGAAGCCATCAAGGCCGAAGGCGGCCTGCAGGCAGATCTGGAGATTCAATAAATGGGAACCATAGGTTTCGGCGCCCTGAACGCGCAGACTACCGCTCTGCAAACCACCCAGGATCGCACCATCCGCCAGGTGCAGTCCGCAGCTGGTACCGATCAGGACGCGAAGATCGACAAGGGCTCCAAGGAATTTGAGTCCATGCTTCTGGGCACCTGGCTCCAGCAGGCGGAGAAATCCTTCGCTACCGTCCCCGGCGCGGATGACGACGAGGACGCGGTCGGGAAGGACCAGATGATGAGTCTGGGTGTACAGCAGCTGTCGACGGCGTTGGTTGCTTCCGGAGGCATCGGCATCGCCGCGATGATCTCCAAGGCCATGCATGCCCAGGCCGATAAGGCCGAGGCGCAAACCCAAGCATCGAAAGGGTTAACAAGTACAACGGAGGTTGTGGAAAAACGCTGACCTCATTTCTAAACTCCTGATGAGAATGTGCCGATAGTGAGGACGGTTCAGCAAAAGGAGTTTCAAAATGAGAATAGATCCTTATAACTCAGCGTCTAGCCCGCTTTCGAGCCAGTCCGGCTCGCAGCTGGTCAGCGCAAATACCCCCAGCACGGCTTCGGTGAACTCCGAAGATCGCGCCACTCTTTCCTCGGATTCGACGTCGGTCAGCTCGCTCGTGAGCCAGGCCTTAAGCTATCCCGAGGTGCGGCAGGACAAGGTGGACAGCCTTCGTCAGGCCATCAACAACGGGCAGTATGAGCTCGATCCGTCGAAGATCGCAGGCTCCATGCTCGACGAGCAGGCTTGATCCAGGGACCGCTTCAAGACGTTCCCAGCTGAAGAATTTCAGACAAGGTGGGAACCATGACAGCCGCGGACCAGGATCGAGTCAAGGATCGGATCACCATGGCCGCGGAGCATCTACAGTCATTGCGTTCCCTCGCTGCTGAGCTCGAACGAGCGATGCAGGCGATCTCCCGAAATGCTATCTCCGAATTCGAAGATAGCGTCGCCAAGCAGCAGGTATTAAGCATCAGGCTTACCGAATTGGCGGAAGGCCTGTGTGCTCCTCTCGAGGCCGATCCTGCGCAGGCGCAGGCGGGCATCGATGAGGACATGAAGTTCCAGATCAATTCAGCCTCTGACACGCTGCAGCAGCTCAACCGGCGCTACGCCGCGCTGCTCAAGCATTCCAGCCGTTCCGTCGCATTGATGGCTTCGCTGTTCATTTCATTTCGAGATCAATTTCAGGAGGCTTCTGGCCCCGGGTTGCAGCATCGGACCTGGTCCTGCCAGATGTAATCGCATGGGTGGCTTGAATACTTCGCTCTTAATCGGCATGCAGGCCCTGGACGTAAACCAGGCTGCGCTGGATGCGACCAGCAACAACATCGCCAACTCCAACACTGCGGGATACACCGAAGAAGTTCCCGACATCACCGAAAACGCCGAGACCGAGGTCGATGGTCAGGTCACCGGCGGCGGCGTCACGCTGAATGGCCTGCAGAGCATCCGCGATGAGCTGCTCAACCTGCAGATCCAGCAGCAGACCTCGAGCCAGAGCAGCATCGACGAGCAGTCCTCGGTCTTGTCCCAGATCCAGAGCTATTTCTCCACCTCGAGTGGCGACGATCTGGCCACGGAGTTCACCGCCTTCTCGTCCGCCCTGACGGGACTCTCGGCGAGCCCCTCCAGTACATCGGCGCAACAGAATGTGATCTCCACCGGTCAGAGCCTGGCACAGTCGTTTAATTCCACCGCCGATGCCCTCACCACTGCGCAGTCTGAGGCTGATAGCACCGTCTCGCAGACCGTGCAGCAGATCAACAGCCTCACCACGCAGATCGCGCAGCTCAACGGGGAAGTGAACCAGCTGACTGGCTCCGGCCAGGACGGCGGCACCATCGAAGATCAGCGTGATGAGCTCGTGCAGCAGCTCTCGGCGTTGACGGATGTATCGATATCGACCAGCACCGATGGTGAAACCATCACCACCGGCAATGGAACGGCGCTGGTAGTTGGCAGCACCAGCTATGCTCTGCAGACCGTAACCGGCAGCAATGGCTTCCAGCAGGTAGAGGACTCGAGCGGAAACAACATCACCTCGGACATTACCGGCGGCACCCTCGGCGGAGCCATTACCGTCCGCGACACCACCTTGGCCGGCTTCCTCTCCAGCCTCAACACGCTGGCCAGTCAGTTCGGCACCGCGTTCAACGCTGCGCAGGCCGAAGGTTACAACTCCAACGGTACCGCCGGTACAGACTTCTTCACTGTGCCGGCAAACACGGCAACGGCAGCAGCCGGAATCTCGGTGGCGATTACCGATCCCTCTGACATCGCAGCCAGCTCTGACGGTACATCCGGCAGCAATGGAAACGTCGCCAACCTCTCGGCCACGCTGACCTCCGCTCTGCCCTCTGGAGAGACAGCGCCCAACGCTTACGCCGCGCTCGTCTTCCAGGTGGGCAACGCGGCATCGACAGCCACTTCGGAGTCCACCGCCATCGGGCAGCATCTGCTCTCGCTCACCGATCAGCAGAGCTCGGTCTCCGGCGTGAGCGTGGATGACGAAACCACCAATCTGATTCGCTACCAGACGGCTTATGAAGCAGCCGCTCGTATCGTAAGCACCATCCAGCAATTGAGCACAGTGACCCTGGATATGGGCACAAGCGGAGGCTACTAACTAACATGCGCGTGAATCCAAACCTTATCCCGGACATGCTCTCGTCCATCTCGGCGAGCGAAGTGGAACTCGACAAGGCAGAGCAGGAAGTGGCTACGGGCAAGAGCGTCAACCAGCCATCCGATGACCCCGCCGCCGCCGCTGACATGGTGCAAAACACCATAGAAACCGGCGAAATCGATCAGTACACCCAGAACGTCACCGACGTGCTGTCTACGGTGCAGACCGCCGACTCCGCGCTGGCCTCTGTGGTGTCTTCGCTCACCCAGGCCATATCGCTGGGCACGGAAGGCGCAAATGGTACCAACAACAGCTCCGACCAGCAGGCGTTGGCGGAGCAGGTGCAGGGCCTCCTGACCAGCGTAGTATCGCAGGCCAACCTGACCTATCAGGGCGCGTACGTCTTCGGTGGCACCGACACTACCACCACTCCGTATACCGCCGATTCTTCATCGTCCACCGGTTATACCTACAACGGCAACTCCAATACGAACTCGGTGGTGATCGGAGCAAGCCTCAGCATCCAGACCAACCTGCCGGGCAGCCAGATCTTCTCGAATTCCACAACCAACGTCATCGGTGCGCTGAGCGGCCTGGTCACGGCTCTGCAGAGCGGAGATTCTTCGTCCATTGAAACGGCGACTAGCGCCGTTACCACAGCTCTCAACTATGTAGGCCAGCAGCGCGTCTTTTACGGCAACGTCGAGAGCCAGCTGGACAACCAGGAAACCTCCCTGCAGACCGATACCGTCAATCTCGCCAGCCAAGCCAACAATCTGGTCGGCGTCGACGAAGCTACGGCCGCTGAGAACCTGAGCGAAGCGGAATCCGCCAACAGTGCTGCTCTGGCCGCCGCCGCCAAGGTTCTGCCCAACACCATCCTCAACTACCTCTCGCCGCCGAGCTAGACAACGGCGCGAAACCATCGCGGCAAATACGGGGTGCAACTCATACCAGGGTTGCACCCCTTCTGCTTTTGAGCGGGGAAGTACACCGCCGCAAATGGGCTGCTCGATCGCGCCGAAGATGAAATGAGAACGGGAATGAATACAGGCGCTGCGAAGGGTTGCTGCAAGACAAGTACAAGGCGGCGGAGTCCGCGCGCCTTGTGTTGTTGAAGGTTGAAAGATTTATGCCGTAGAGACTGCTTAGGCCGACCAGCTGACTGGACTGTACTCTTCCGTATCGAACTCCAGCGTCGGCAACTCAGCCGTTTCCTCTGCAGAATCCGGAACGCTCTGTTCCAGTCCCTGCCACGTCTCGCGGATGCTCAGCACCAGGTTCATCTGCTCTTCCAGCATGGCCGGGGACCGCTTGACCTGAGCCTGGATCAGCTTGCGCCGCAGCGTCTTGTAGAACGCCACCAGCTTGGCCGTCAACTCTCCACCGCTGCCTTTTTCGCAGCGGTCTTCGAGCACCCCGATCAACAGCAGGGCGTGCTTGATCTCGCGGCTCCGCTTGCCGAGGTCGTTGGCCCGCTCTGCCTCCGCCGCTCTCCGGATATTGCCGGCCAGCGTCTCGTATAGGGCGACGAGCAGGCCGAAGCCGGTGGAGCTCTGAGCGGCTGTCTTCCGGTATGTAAGTTCTGTAGGGGGCATCGTTGTCTCCAATTAGCTGGATGAGCTGTTGTTTTCGCCCAGTTCGGCGTCGATGTTCTTGATTTCGCCGGGCAGTTCCTGCAACGCGATTTCCGCCTGACTGTATTCGCTGGTGAGCTGAGTTTTCAAAGGCGAAATCACATTGCTCTCGAAGTTGGTGATGTCGTCTTCAAGATTGGTGTACTGCGAGCTCAGGCTCGTCAGATCCACCGTGAAGGCGCCGTTCGAAGGACTGAGGAACTCGGTCAGTCCTTGATCCAGAGAGTTGGCAAACCCGTTCAGTGCCGAGCCCTGGAAGAAATTCTGCACTTCGCTGAAGTTGTTCTCGAGCGCGCTGTCCAGCGTCGTGGTGTCCAGGCTCAGCGTACCGTCCTTGTTGACCGTAATGCCCAGGGTGCTCAGGTTCGTATAGGTCGTGGAGCCGGCTGAGTTGGTCGTCGTGGCCTGGTAATCGAGCGCACCCAGTAGTTCGTTCTGCAGATTGCGCAGGGTGGGATCGCTCGCTAGAACACCTTCACCGCTGCCGTCCGTATCCGCATATTGCGCATTCACAGCATTAATGGCTGTGTTGTAGTCCGTAACAAATTGGCTGATAACGGTGGAAGCATCGGAGGTGTTCGGCGCGACATTGAGCGTCACCTCGCCCGTGCTCGCGCTCAGCAGGTTGAGCGTGACACCGGGAAGTACTCCGGTGACCGTATTCGATGCGCTTGAGATGTCGATGCCGTTCACGGTGAGGGAAGCATTGGTGCCGCCGCTTCCATCCTGTGTGAATCCGAAATCTGCAGAGTCCGACGAAGAAACCGTGAAGTTCGAAGCGCTGCCCGAGGTGTTGGATACGATCGAGAGCCGCGCTCCGTTCGCGTCCGTCACCACATTGGCAGTCACGCCGAGATTGTCGGCGTTGATCTCGCTGGCCAGATCGCTGAGCGTCTGCGTGCCGTCTGTGGTGATGGTGGTTGCCGTACCGCTGGCCGGCGTAATCGTAAAGGTTTCTGATGGCAATGCTGTCGTTGCGCTGGCCACAGCGGTCGAAGACCATGAGTCAGTCGTAGCCAGATTATTGACGACAACGATGTTGTTGCCGGCTGAGGCGGAGGAGGTCGCCGTGGCTGTCACCACGCTCGTATTCGAAGAGGTCACTGTGGCCGACGAGAATGGCCCGGTCAGGCTGTTCAATGACAGCATGTCGTTGTCGAGATTCGTGACGTCGGTCTGGATTGCGGTCAGAGCGCTGGATTGGCTGCCCAGGGTCGTCTGCTGATCTTCCCACTGCGTGATCGGCGCTTCGGCAGCGGTAACTGCCGCATCCACTGCGGAGGTTACATCGATGCCGGGAGTCGATGCTCCAGTCAGCGCTTCGAGAATGCTGCTGATGTTGGTGGCGTTGGATGACCCGAGAAGGGAACTTAGTAGCGAAGATGAGCTCATGGCCTTTGCGCTTTCCTTTTTCCGGAGCCGGACATTGCTGTGGGGGATCCGGGATGCACGATTTCAACCGCACTTCTCTATCGGCACATCTCTCCCGACAGTTCAATCGCCCAAAAAAAGCGGTGGCGCCCGAAAGCGCCACCGGATGAGAGGATGATGAGAATTTACTGGATGAGCTTCAGAACGTTCTGCTCAGCCTGGTTGGACTGTGAAAGAGCATCGAAGCCAGTCTGCTCGAGGATGTTGTACTGCGTCAGCTTCGAGGTCGTCTGGGCGATGTCCGCATCCTGAACGTTGTTCTGCGCAGCGGTCAGGTTCTGGACTTCGGTGTTCTCAACGTTCGTGTCGGCGTTCAGCTGGTTGATCGAGGCGCCAACCGTACCGCGGCTCGCTGCAACCGTGCTGATCGCGGCAGTGATGGCCGTCAGGGAGGCCTGCGCAGCCGTGGTGGTCAGCAGGTTGCCGGTCAGGGCCAACCCGGTCGCCGAGAGAGCACCCACGGCGGTGGTGGTGTTGGTCGAACCGCTCGTTGTACCGTCCGAAGTGTAGACGGAGGAGGCGACGGTGCTGAATACAGAGGTTCCGTTGAAGTTGGTGGTCGAACCGATCTGTGTGATTTCGTTCAGGATCGACTGATATTCGTTGTCCAGGGCGCTTGCCTGCGAAGTCGTCAGGCCGCCGTTGGAGGCTTCCGTCGCGATGGTTACAGCCTGGTTGAGGATGTTGGTGACCTGCGAGAGTGCACCGTCAGCGGTCTGAAGCAGACCTACGCCGTCGGATGCGTTCTGGCTGGACTGGGTGAGGGCTGAAATGTTTGCACCCAGGCCATCGGCGACCGAAAGGCCGGCCGGATCGTCCGCACCGGAGTTGATCTTCAAACCGGTCGAAAGCTGGGTCAGGGTGTTCTGCAGGTTAGATTGTGTGGTGGAAACGGCGTTCTCCGCGACCAGCGAGGAGATATTGTTAAGAATGCTGATGCTCATGGTTTCGCGTTGCTCCTTATATCGGATTCCGCCTGCACCGAACCCGTACCGTCAGAGGTCCGGAATCGTTACTTGGAGCAGGTGGTTTTTTGTTACGGGCACTCTATCGGCTTCTCTTTTTGGGGATTCTAGTCAGCCCCTCAAAAAACTGGGCTCATAGCGGTCAGCCCGGCTAACACAAAGGTGGCCCTTTGCAAAGCCTTAATGTTAGCCCTCGATTTGTAACCGTCACGGAAAGCAATGAAACCCTCCGCGATATCGAGAGAAACGCTGCAAAGCAAAGAGGATGGCGCAAAAAACGAAATCATCGGGAAATGTTTTATGGCGCAGGATCGCTCGGCACATTTTTGAAAACTTATAGCCCGTCTATCCCAGGTGCTTTCCCTGAGAGCCCATCGAAAGTAATGCCCGGACAAGACACGGAACAGTGCGGACCGCACTCGAAAAGCTGATCGGATAGCCTCAACATCTTCAACCTGACCCCATTTCTCCCTCTCGAACAACGCCGCCACCATCGAAAGCGCCCGGTTCGGTCAGGCCTCGCCCGAATAATGTTCCGAGGTATTTCCGTCTCCCCGCTGCGACGCCAAACCTCGCAGTACAACGACAAAGAAACGCGTGATAATCTTTGCTTTCCCCCAGAGGAAAGGAAGAAGAGGGCATGCCCCAACTCTTTGTCCATATCGAGCTTCGCCACGACCCGCACCCGAGGATTTTCGAAAAACTCCGCAATTACATGTACGGCCTCGCCTGGTTCCCGACCATCACCGGCCACGACGGACTAACCGTTACGCTGCCCTCAGGCAGCTATCAGACCACTTCTCACGAAGACCACCCCGATGTGAGGGTATTGGCGAACCATCTCCGCGCAGCCATTGAACAGGATGTCTGGAAACCCGCGGTGGTGCTGGTGATCAACGGCAGCTCGGGATGGTGTGGAGTCTCGGATTAAGTCCGGTAAGTTCGCGCATCGCAAACCTGTCTGGGAGTGCTGACCGCCGCAACATAATCCATTACCATCGGCTCATCCACAGGAGCCGATTCTTGAATCACCCCAAACTCCAGCCCACCCGCCGCTCCGTGCTCACCGGCATCGGAGCCGCTGCCATTGCTGCTGTCTCACCCGCGCAATCAGTCAACATCGCAGGACCCCACTCCGATACCTTCTTCGAGATCCAGCGTCTTCCCGATATCGTTCGCGCATTCACCGAATCTTCCCAGCCCATCGTGCTGCAACGATCGGGCACCAGCTTGACCTGGAGTGGCAATGGTATTGACCTCTCGTTCGGAATGACCGCCGATACACTCGTTCCCACCCTCGCCGCGTCATCCACGGCCGTCACGCGCATCCATCTGCGCTGGACCCTCCCCGTCGCATCCACGCTGCAACTGCTCGGTGATGCATGGGAGCGCAGCTATGGAGACATGGGCTGGATGCCCATCATCCCCGAGCGCCCCATGCCCTGGTATTTCCTCGCCCATGATGGCCGCGCGACGCATGCCTACGGCGTCCTCGCTGGAGCCGCGGCCTTCGCCTTCTGGCAATGCGATCGCGACGGAGTATCGCTCTGGCTCGATGTGCGCAATGGCGGCAAAGGTGTCCTCCTCGGCCAGCGCACGCTGCAACTCGCAACCATCGTCACGCAGCAGGGAAGTCCCGATGTGAAACCCTTCGCGGCCGCGCAGAACTTCTGCAAAATGCTCTGCTCCTCGCCGCGCCTGCCTGCGACGCCCATCTACGGCAGCAACGACTGGTACTACGCCTACGGCCAGAGTTCAGCCGATGACATTCTCCGCGACGCCGAGCTCATGGCTGAGCTCGCTCCCGCATCTGGCCCGCGACCTTTCACCGTCATCGACGAAGGCTGGGAGCATAGTCCCAAGTTTCCCTCTATGCCCGGTCTCGCCGCGCAGATCAAGAGCCACGGTGTGCGTCCCGGCATCTGGGTCCGTCCACTACGTGCCATCGGCGAAACCAATACTTCGCTGCTTCTACCCGCTGCGCGCTTCGGATCGGACAGCTCGCGGAGTCACTCCTGGGATCCCACCATCCCTGAGGCCCGCGCCAAAGCCCTCAAGACCATCAGCGATCCCGTGAGCTGGAATTACGAGATGATCAAGCACGACTTCACCACCTTCGATCTGCTCGGCCAGTGGGGCTTCCAGATGGGTGCATCGCCATCGCTCTCCGGCTGGAGTTTTCACGACCGCTCCCGTACTAACGCCGAAATCATCCGCGAGCTCTACGCAGACATCCGCCGCACCGCCGGTCCCAGTGCTGTCATCACCGGATGCAACGTCGTCGGCCATCTCAGCGCCGGCATCTTCGAGGCCCAGCGCACGGGTGACGACGTCAGCGGAAAAATCTGGGAGCGTACCCGCCGCATGGGCGTCAACACCCTCGCCTTCCGCCTGCCCCAGCACAACACCTTCTTCGCCATGGACCCCGACTGCATCCCTGTCACTGCTGCCATTCCCTGGTCGCTCACAAAAATGTGGATGGACGCCGTGGCCGCCACCGGAGCCGCGCTCATTCTCTCGCCCGTCGCTGGCTCGCTCGATGCGGAAAAGAAATCCGCCGTGCGCGAAGCCTTCGCTATCTCTGCCGCTGGAGGCGTCAACGCCCTGCCCGAAGACTGGCTCATCTCCCGCACTCCCGCGCATTGGAAAGATAGCCGTGGCAACAGCACAACCTACAACTGGCTCGAGCCCGAAGGCGCGTGGCCTTTTGAAGCCTGATATGCCGGAGCCGAATCATGACATCCATGGATAAGTCCCAGCAAACAGATGTCATCGTCATCGGAGCCGGCATGGCCGGCCTCGCAGCCGCGCGCAAGCTCGCCGAAGCTGGCCGCAGCGTCACCCTTCTCGAAGCCCGCGACCGCGTCGGCGGCCGCATCTTCACCCATCGCGCCCAAGAGGAGGATTTGCCCATCGAACTCGGCGCGGAGTTCGTCCACGGCCGTGCTCCCGAGCTGATCGGGCTGATCGAGGAAGCCGGTCTCACCCTCTTCGAGCGCGAAGGCAGATTTCTCAGCTGTGAAAATGGCCAGATCCGGGAAGGCAATTTGGGCGCAGGCTTTTCCGTGCTCGACGATCTCCCCACCGATCCCGATATGACCTTCGACGAGTTTCTCGCGCAGGCCCATCTCCCCGAAGAGACTGCCGCTCCCATCCGGCGCTATGTCGAAGGCTTCAACGCCGCCGACGCCGCCCGCATCGGCACCGCTGCGCTCCGCCGCCAGCAGGAGGCCGAAGCCGCCATCGAAAGCGACCGCACCTTCCGTATCGTGGAAGGCTATGACTTCCTGCCCCAATTTGTCCTCCAGCGCTTTCTCGATGCCAACGGCAGTCTTTATCTGAACACCGTAGTCACAGCCATCGACTGGAAACCCGGCGAAGTCCGCGTGCAAACCAGTAATCCCGAAATTTCCGAGTTGTGCGCCAGCCGCGCCATCATCGCTCTGCCGCTAGGCGTCCTTCAATCCGGATCGCCAGCCATCCGCCCCGAAACCGCCGCTTCATCCGCAATCCGAAAGATGGCCATGGGTACGGCCGCGCGCATCACCCTCCTCTTTCGCGAGCGCTTCTGGCAGCAGGCCGCGCCCGAAATGAGCTTTCTGCTCACCGATGAAAAGCCTCTGCCCGCATGGTGGACCAGCCATCCCGCCGGCTCGCCTGCGCTCACCGGCTGGGCAGGAGGACCTCGCGCTCTCGCCGCGCCTGCCGGTCACGAGCTGGAGAAAGAAGTCCTGGCCTCGCTGGCCCGCATCTTCCATCGCGACGATCTGCCCTCGCTCCTCGTCTCCGCCCACACCCACGACTGGCAATCCGATCCCTTGAGCCGGGGAGCCTACAGCTACGCACCGAAAGGCGCAGCCTACGCGTCGGAAGAGCTGGCTCAACCCGTCGAAGACACCCTCTACTTCGCCGGCGAGCACACCGATCTCACCGCCAACTGGGGCACCGTCCACGCCGCTCTCGGCTCAGGCCTCCGCGCCGCAAGGCAGATTCTCGGAAGATAAAGACGCAAGGTAGTTCTCGGAACAAAAGATATCCGGCGATGAACTCCCGTCCATGAGATTTGAATGAGAGGGAATCCTTTTTCCGCCGCAGGCTGCTGAGCATATCTCCGTGCTCGCAACCGGACCCGATTCTCCCGGTCATCTCTTATCAATGACTTATGCGTGGAAGCGCATCGTCAGCCTCCGCTCCGGCAGTTCTGGAACGCAACGAAACTGGCAGCCGAATTGCTCCTCACAAGATCGGGCAAGCCCAGCGATCCAGATGCAGTGACCGAACGGAGAGAAATGCAGAAAAAGAGCGGCCGCAATCCAGCTGACCAGTACATTCCTGCGGAAGCACCAGTTGTGAATACTTCTCTCGATCCTCAGGATTGGGGAAAATTCCGTGAGCAGGCCCACCGCATGCTTGATGACATGCTCGGCTACACCGAAGCCATTCGTCAGCAGCCTGTCTGGCAGGTCATCCCGGACCAGGTCCGCGATCGCTTTCGTCAGGACCTCCCCGCCGCTCCCACCGCGTTGACCGATGTCCACGAAGAGTTTATGAGTTCCATCCTGCCCTATACCGCCCGCAATGGGCATCCCGGCTTTATGGGCTGGGTGCAGGGCGGTGGCACTCCGGTCGGCATGCTGGCCGAGATGCTGGCTGCTGGCCTCAACGCCAACGTCGGCGGCCGCGATCAGATTCCTCTCGATGTCGAGCGCCAGATCACGCAGTGGATGCGCACTCTCTTCGGCTTTCCCGCGGAGGCCACCGGTCTCTTCGTTACCGGTACCTCGATGGCGAACTTCCTTGCCGTGGTTATTGCCCGGGACGCAAAGCTGGGCGGCGATGTCCGCCGCCTCGGCGTGACGCAGAAGACGCAGAAGCTCACCGCATACGCTTCAATGTCCGCGCACGGATGCATCGCGCGCGCGCTCGATCTCGCCGGTCTGGGAAGCGATGCTCTGCGGCTGGTTCCCATGGACGGTCGGCATCGCATCGATCTCGCGGCTCTGGAAAACATCATTGCTGCGGATCGAGCCGCAGGTTTCACCCCATTCCTGGTCGTCGGCACCGCCGGAACCGTGGACACCGGAGCCATCGACGATCTCTCCGCGATCGCCGGGCTCTGCGCTCAACAGCAGTTGTGGTTTCACGTCGACGGAGCATACGGCGCGCTGGCGATGCTCGCTCCAGAGCTGGCTCCGCGGCTCAACGGAATCGAGAAAGCCGATTCACTCGCCTTCGACTTCCACAAGTGGGCGCAGGTTCCTTATGACGCCGGCTTTCTCCTCGTGCGTGACGGCGAGCTTCACCGCACGGCATTCGCCTCGCATTCCGCGTATCTCTCGCGCGAGGAAAAAGGCATGGCCGCGGGATCGCCATGGCCCTGCGATCTCGGCCTCGACCTCTCACGCAGCTTTCGCGCCCTGAAGACCTGGGCCACGCTCAAGGTCTACGGAACAGACGCAATCGGCGCGGTCATCAGCCGCACCTGTGAGCTCGCCCGCTATCTGGAGGGCCGGATCTCCGCAACCCCTGAGCTCGAGCTGATGGCCCCGGTCGAGCTGAACATCGTCTGCTTCCGCTATCGCTTCAAAGCCGCAGCGGATGTAGCAGAAGATCTGTTGAACCATCTCCATCGCCAGATCGTCATCGCGCTGCACGAGGCCGGCGCAGTGGCTCCTTCGACTACCCGCATCGGAAACAGCGTGGTCATCCGCGCAGCCATCGTGAACCACAGAACCACCCGCGCTGAAATCGACACCCTGGTCGAAGCGGTGCTGGCTGCGGGACGTTCCTTGCAACCCGTCCAATCTGTTGAGAGCAAAAAACAATCGGGTCTTACACGGGATACGAGAGTGCAGCAGATCGCTGCACAGCTTGATGCCGAAGGCAGCCTGCCTCGGGAAATCGAGGTCGCCATGCGATTCGAGCGTGCAACTCTGCTCGCTCAGCTGGGACGAAACCTCGAAGCGCGAAGCGATTTTCTAAAAGTAGCCGAGCTCGATCCCTCGCACCGTTTAAATCTCATCGGGCTGGGGCGGCTCTTCGTCGCCACCAACAACCTTAAAGCGGCACAGATGGTCTATGCCGAAGCCGTAAAGCGCCATCCTGACGATCTCTCCTGCCGCGTCAGTCTCGGCAGCGTATTGCTTGAGACCGAAGATAACGAGGGAGCCCGGGTTCAATACCAGGCGGCGTTGGAAATCGACCCCGAATCTCCGCGCGCGCATGCCGGGCTCTACTATGCGCTGAGCCGCCTCGGCGAGCAGCAGGCCGCCGAGATTCACCAGCGCAAATCCTTCGCGACTCAGAACCTCTTCCTGAATCCGTATCGGGGAGAGGGGAAGCCTGTCTCCGTGCTGCTGCTTGTTTCCTCGAACGGGGGCAACATTCCCATCGAGAAGCTCCTCGACAATCGCATATTCGAGACTTATGTCGTGGTCGCGGATTTTTACGATACCCGGGTGCCTCTTCCGAAACACCAGCTCGTCATCAATGGCATCGGCGAAGTGGACGTCGCCGAAAAGGCCCTGGTCGCGGCCCAGGCTCTCCTCCCGTTCACCTCTGCGCCGGTCCTCAACGCGCCCGCAGCCGTGCAGGCGACACGCCGCACCGAAAATGCCGTCCGCCTGGGGAGATTGCCCGGCGTCATCACCCCGGCCATCGCATCGTTCCCGCACCAGTTGCTGGCTGGACCGCACGGCCTGGCGGTGCTGGCCGAGCATGGCTTTACGTTTCCGCTGCTCCTGCGCGCGCCCGGTTTTCACATGGGCAAACACTTTGTCCGCGTGGATTCTCCGGCAGATCTCGCCGACGCGGTTGCCGGGCTGCCCGTCGGCGAGCTCCTGGCCATCGAATATCTCGATGCCTGCGGGCCCGACGGCTGGACGCGCAAATATCGCGTCATGATGATCGATGGCCAGCTCTATCCCTTGCACGTGTGCATGTCGCATCACTGGAAGATTCACTACTTCAGTGCGGAGATGGGGGACCATCCGGAGCTCCGCGAGGAAGAGGCCGTATTCCTGGCCGATATGTCCGGCGTTCTTGGCCCCCGGGCCATGGCTGCGCTCGAAAGCATCCGCGTGGAGCTGGGCCTGGATTACGCCGGAGTCGACTTCGGACTCGGTCCCAAGGGCGAGGTTCTTCTCTTTGAAGCCAACGCCACCATGATCGTTCAACAGCCCGAAGAAAGAGAGCACTGGAACTACCGCCGGCCGGCCGTCGAACGTATCCACGCCGCTGTGCGCCGCATGTTCCTGGCGAAAGCAGTTGCCGTGCAGCAGAATGCGGATATAGCCACTGCCGCTTCGCTGGTAGCCGTCCCGCAGCGATAGAATCCTCCCACCGGCAATGAGCAGGATGCCCGGATCTCGCGTTCAAGATCTGGGCCCCCGGCCATCCGCAACCCTCATGGTGTAAACTTCGCATCGTCCGCGTTCAGGCCATCGGACGCACATCGAACCAAATTTTAAGGAGCCGTGCGCATCGCCATGTTCAAGAAGATCTTGCGGTATCTTTCGCTCGCACTTGTAACCGTTTACCTTCCCGCCCAGGGACACGCCCAGACCCTCGCCGCCACCCCACCCATGGGCTGGAACAGCTGGAACCACTTCAACGATCGTGTCACTGACGCCGACGTGCGCGCCGCGGCCGATGCCATCGTCTCCAGCGGCATGCGCGACGCCGGCTACATCTACGTGAACATCGACGACACCTGGCAAGGGCAACGCGACGCCAATGGTGTCCTCCAGGCCAACAGCAAATTTCCTAACATGAAGGCCCTCGCCGATTACGTTCATTCCAAGGGCCTCAAGCTCGGCATCTATTCCGGACCCGGTCCCAAAACCTGCGCCGGATACGCCGGCAGCCTGGGTCACGAAGCACAGGACGCGAAGACCTACGCCGCCTGGGGCATCGACTACCTCAAATATGACCTCTGCAGCTACAGCGACATCATGCGCAAGGAGACCGGCAACGATCGCGGTCCCAAAGCCTTCGCCATGCAGAAGGCCGCTTACAAGAAGATGCATGACGCACTCGTCGCCACCGGCCGGCCCATCGTCTTCAGCCTTTGCCAGTATGGATGGAATGACGTCTGGGAGTGGGGAACTCAGGTCGGCGGAAATCTCTGGCGCACCACTGGAGACATCAGCGATGAATACAGCCGTATGCAGGAGATCGGTTTCTCTCAGGTCGGCCTCTCGAAATATGCCGGCCCTGGTCACTGGAACGATCCCGACATGCTTGAAGTCGGCAATGGCGGCATGACCGACGACGAATATCGCCAGCACATGTCGCTCTGGGTCATCCTCGCTGCGCCGCTCCTGGCCGGGAATGACCTCAGCAAAATGACACCCCAGACCCTGGCCATCCTCACCAACAAAGAAGTGATTGCCGTCGATCAGGACCCGCTCGGCAAGCAGGGTGACCGCGCCTGGGCCTCGAACGCATCCGAGATCTGGACCAAGCCCCTCAGCGGGGGAGCCGCCGCCATCGGCGTCTTCAACCGCACCAAATCGCCGGCCACAGTTACCGTGAATCTCCGCGAGCTCGGCCTCAACGAAACGATGAAGCTGCGCGATCTCTGGAAGCACGCCGACGTCCAGACCAGCGGCGGAAAGTACACCGTGACCGTTCCGCCCCACGGAGCCGTCCTGCTCAAAGCCCGCCGCTAGAGCAAACCTGCAGCAGAATCCCGGCAATGTTTCCACGCACCCATTGCCGGGATTCTCTCTCTGTAATGACTTATCCTCCATCGACACAACGCCGTACCCACACTGTCACGTCTGCAGACTCCCAGCTCCCCCGCTGAAGAGAGTAGAATAAAGTTTCGAATGCAGGCGCGTTCTTATGCAGCATCTGCGCGGCGCAAACGCCGCCCATCCGCCCGCAGACCGATTCCATATGACCGCGACCAAGCTGGCACCTCGACCTACTGACTCCACTTCCTCGTCACAACGTGAACAGATATTCGATGCATTCCGGCGCTGGGGCTATCTCCAGGCCCAGCTCGATCCGCTCCAGCAATACCTGCCCGCCGAAGATATCCCCGATCTGAATTTTTCCGGACCCGATGCCGAAGCTGCGCGCGGCTTCTATTGCTCGACCATCGGCGCGGAGTTCATGCACATCCCGTCGGCCGAGCGCCGCCAGTGGATCGCCGAGCGCCTCGAAACCAACCCGCTCGCCGCCGATGAAGCCGCGCAGCATCGCATCCTCGAGCTGCTCACCCGCGCCGACATCTTCGAGCAGGTGATTCAGTCTCGCTACCTCGGCACCAAAAGATTCTCGCTCGAAGGCGTCACCGCGCTCATTCCTTTTCTCGACGAGCTGCTGCATCGCGCCGCCGAATACGGCGCGCAGAAATCCGTCATGGCCATGAGCCATCGCGGACGCCTCAGCGTGATGGTCAACACCTTCGGCAAATCCGCCGCTGACATCTTCTCCAAGTTCGAAGACGTCGACCCGCGCAGCATCCTCGGCGGCGGTGACGTGAAATACCACATCGGCGCCACCGGAACCTTTCTCGCCCGCAATGGCGAATCCGTCTCGCTGCATCTCGCCTCCAATCCCAGCCACCTCGAAGCTGTCGACCCCGTGGCCATGGGCCGCGCCCGCGCCAAGCAGACTCGCTTCGGTGCAGACGGCATCGCGCGCGTGCTGCCTGTCTGCATCCACGGCGACGCGGCCTTCGCCGGTCAGGGCATCTGGGCTGAGACCATGAACCTCGCTGGCATTGAAGGTTTCTCCGTCGGCGGTTCCATCCAGATCATCGTCAACAATCTCATCGGTTTCACCGCCGAGCCCGACGAGTCGAACTCCTCGCGCTTCTCCTCCGATCTCGCCAAGCGACTGCCCGTGCCCATCTTCCACGTCAACGCCGAAGATGCCGATGCAGTAGTCCGCATCGCTGCGCTGGCCGCGGAGTATCGCCACACCTTCCACAGCGACGTGGTCGTCGACCTCATCGGTTATCGCCGTCACGGCCACTCCGAAGTCGACGATCCCACCATCACGCAGCCTCTGCGCTACGGCCGCATCAAGAATCATCCGCCCCTTTACGAGATCTATGCGAAGAAGATCGGCGCAGACGTCTTGAGCCGCGTGAAAGAGCTGCAATCCGAATTCACCGACGCCCAGAAACAGGCCACTACCATGCAGAAGATGCCGGTGCTGGCGCAGCTTCCCGAGTATTGGTCGCCCTACAAGGGTGGTCCGCACAAAGAAGAATACGAAGTCGAAACGGGACTCACCCGCGATGAAGTTGCCGCCTTCTCCAAAGGCCTCAGCTCCTATCCCGAGAGCTTCCACATCCATCCCAAGATCGCCAAGCTGCTCGAGCAGCGCGCTGAGATGGGTCAGGGCAAGCGTCCCTTCGATTACGCCATGGCCGAAGCCGTGGCCTTTGCCTCGCTGGTGTCCGCCGGCGTTCCCGTCCGCCTCAGCGGACAGGATTCACAGCGCGGCACCTTCAACCAGCGCCACTCTGTGCTCATCGATATCGAGAACGAGCAGCCCTGGATTCCGCTGAATCACATCTCCAAAGATCAGGCTCCCTTCGATGTCTACAACTCCATCCTCTCCGAAGCTGGAGTGCTCGGCTTCGAGTACGGATACAGCCGCGATTATCCCGAGGCGCTGGTCCTGTGGGAAGCGCAGTTCGGCGACTTCGCCAACGGCGGCCAGATCGTCATCGATCAGTTCATCTCCGCCGGGGAAGACAAGTGGGGATTGCTGAGCGGACTTACTCTGCTGTTGCCGCACGGCTATGAAGGCCAGGGCCCCGAGCATTCGAGCGCGCGCATCGAACGCTACCTGCAGCTCACCGCGCACCACAACATTCAGGTCTGCCAGCCTTCGACAGCCGCGCAGTATTTCCATCTGCTCCGCCGCCAGGCGCTGCGCAAGTGGCGCAAGCCGCTCATCGTCTTTACGCCGAAGAGCATGCTGCGCCATCCCGATGCCGTCTCGCCCATTGAAGCGCTCACCACATCGCGCTTCCTCAATGTGCTGCCCGAGACCGGGATCAAGGATGCGGGGCGTCTGCTCTTGTGCACCGGAAAGATCGGCCACGAGCTGCGCGTTGAGCGCCAGAAACGCAAGGACACCACCACCGGCATCATCTTCATCGATCAGCTCTACCCCTGGCCCGAGGCCGAGCTCACCGCGGCCATCGAAGCGCATCCCAACGCGCGCGAAGTCGTATGGGTGCAGGAAGAACCGCGCAACATGGGACCGCAGTGGTACGTGATGCCGCGCCTGCGCCGCCTCGCCCGCGATCGTCAGGTGCTGAGCGTGCAGCGCTCTGAAGCTGCCAGCCCCGCCACCGGCTCCGCCAAGGCCCACGAGATGGAGCAGAAGACGCTCATCGAAATGGCATTAAGCGGCGGCCTGCACGAGAAGACCGCGAAGTAAACGAAAGGCGGGCTGCGTTGGCTCCGCCTTTTCAGTGCCTTTGCGTACTCTGCATCTTAGCGGTGAACCAGCTGATTGGTAGTTATCGGGTGCCCCACGTCTCGCTTTTGAGACGTGGGAATCCACCAGCCCTAACTCGAAAAGAACGCGAAGTTCTGTGTGCCTCAGATCTCAACTCCGAGATATGGATCACAACTACTTCAGCGGCATGATCTCGATCTGATAGTGGCGGTTGATTTCATTCAGCCGCTCCTCGTCCTCAGGCACACGCAACGATGAAATCTCCGCGAAATATTCATCCAGTCCGCCGCCGTTGGTGATGAACATCATCTTGCCGTCGTTCTTTCCGCTGTTGCGAAAGGCGTGGACCTGTCCGCGCGGAGAAAGCCGCACATCGCCTGGCTTGAGCGGATGCCACCTCTCACCATCGAACAGGTCGAATTCACCACTGATCACAGTAAATATCTCTTCCTCACCAAGATGACGATGTGGCGGTGGCCCGCCTCCAGGAGGCGAGATTTGTATCCCGGCGCACATCTGGTAATTCGCTGATTTGCTGGTTACAACGATCTCGATCGTTTCGCCAAACACTGAAAACTTCGGATTGTCTTTCATCCCCAACCTCCACAAGCATAGATGCCTCGGAGTGTTGCGCTACTGCAAACATTTCTCATTTGAGGAGTATCTGATTGACCGGTCTTACTGCGATCGGAAGCAGCAGGGGCCTTCCAGCCCTAGAAATTCCCGCCTAGTGTCTACCGGGTGCCCCACATCTCGATGTTGAGATGTGGGCATGACCCGCGCACTTGCGCCGAAGGCGCGTCTCGCCGCACGCGCAGTGCCTAGTGTTTGCTGTACTCATCCCGAAGCCGCGTCTGCCGCGAAACCATCGGAATCGCGTGCCCCTGGATGTAAACCTGCTTCACATCGGTACGCACATCCAGCGGATCGCCGTTCGCGATCACCACATTCGCATCCTTGCCCGTGTCCAGCGACCCCAGCTTATCCGCCACACCGAACATCTCCGCGGGATTCAGCGTGATCGCCTTCAGCGCCTCGTCATAAGGCAGCCCATAGGCAACCGCGTATCCCGCCGCATAAGGCAGGTTGCGATCGAAGCCGCCCGGAGAGCCGCCGCTGCCGCCCGCTGATCCAAATGCGATCTTCACGCCGCGCTTCTGTAACTCTGCCGGTAGCGTATACACCGAGTCGTAGCGCTCGTTCGCAGCAGGGAAGTCGTAAATCGGACCAACGATGACCGGCACCTTATACGCAGCGACCTTGTCCAGAATCTCCTGCGTGTGCGTGATGTGGTTGAGGATCACCTTCAGGTGAAACTCCTGCGCGATCTTCATCGCAACCTCAACTTCATAGCCCTCATACGCGCCCAGCACCACCGGCTTCTCGCCGCGGAGATAGGGAAGTAAAGCCTCCGACTTCAGATCGATCTTCGGCTCCGTCGGCGCAGAATCTTTCTTGTCGCCCTTCTGCCACTTCGCCAGCTTCGTCTGATACTCCGTCTTCGAGTCGGCATAAGCCTGCGCATCGATAAACGTCTGCCGCAGCTGCGATGCCAGCCCCATGCGCGTGCTCGGAAACTTGCTGCCGCCGCGCCGCCGCTGATCGCCAGAGAAGTTCATAGGCATCGCCACATCCTTGCCCAGGATCATCTGGTCGCGGTCGCGTCCTGCAAGCTGGATGAAAATATCCTGCCCAGGCAGCGAATCATCCGACGCCGGAGCCACGATCGCATTCGTGATCCCGTTCAGCCGCGTCACCGGAATGTGCTCCGTCTCCGCGTGGAAGGCGTCGTACACGTGCATGTTGGGAAAGATCTCGTCGCTCGTCTCAACCAGATCGTTGCTCGCCTCATCGGCCTCGATCTCGCTCAGGCCAAGGTTCGTCTCCGCATCGATCAGCCCCGGATAGACAGTCATCCCCTTGGCATCGACCACCTGAGCACCGTCAGGAATCTTGACTGCGTCAGCCGCACCCACCGCGGCAATCTTGCCGCCCGAAAGAACGATCGTTCCGTTCTCGATGACGCCATGCGTAATAGTAAGCAGCTTGCCGCCGGTGATGGCGATCGTCGGAGCTGCCGCGCTCATGTCGACCACTGGAGCGCTCTGCGCCGCAGCAATACCCAAAGCCCCCGCAAAAGCAACCGCAGCAGTTACAAAAATCCGCGAAGAAGTCTTCATTAGTTGCCTCCCTCGCCGTCTTCACCGCCGAAGCCGCCTGCATCGTGCATCGCGCCATTGAAGTGCGTCGTTCCGAAGCCCGGCAGGCTGCTGTCAAAGAAAAGATCGCCGTCGACATACACCTTCTCGACGCGCGCATAGGTAGAGAGCGGGTCCATGTTCCAGATCACCAGGTCCGCATCCTTGCCCGTATCGATCGAGCCCACGCGATCGTCCACGCCGATAATCCACGCCGCATTCAGCGTAATCATGCGCAGCGCTTCATCTTCGGTCGCGCCGCCATAGCGCACCATCTTGCCCGCCTCCTGATTCAACCGCCGGATAAAGTCGTTCGAGTCGCTCTTCAGCGCCACTCTCACGCCCTCGCGCATCGACATCACCGCATTCCACGGAATCGCGTCCCACGCCTCGTCCTTAAATCCCCACCAATCGGCAAAGGTCGCAATCCCCGTGCCTGTCGGCGCAATCTTGTCGCCTACCTTGTACATCTCCAACGCATGGTGGAAGGCGCGAATCTTGTATCCGTATTCCTTCGCAATCGCCTCTTCGGTCAGGAACTCATCCGCGCGATAGCAATGGATCTGCACATACAGCTTGCCGCGCAGCACATCGCTCAGCGCCTCCAGCTTCAGGTCCACACCCGGCTTCACCGCATCCTTGTCGCCCTTCGCCGCCTTGGCGTTGTAGTCGTCCCACTTCGCCATATACACCTTCGCGTCTTCAAAGGCCTGCCGCATCACCTCGAAGTTGCCCATGCGCGTCGAGGGCAGCTGCCCGCGGCTTCCATACACGCGCTTCGGATTCTCACCGCTGGCAAACTTGATCGAACGCGGCGCATTGGGGAAAAGCATCTCGTCGCGCGACAGGCCGAATTTGTTCTTGATCACCACCGCCTGCCCGCCGATCATGTTTGCCGAGCCATGCAGCAGAAGCTCGGTCGTCACGCCCCCGGCCAGCGCCTGATACAGTGCCTTGTCGCGATTGTCGAAGGCATCGATCATCATCATGCTCGGCGTCACCGGACTCGTCGCCTCATTCACATCGCTGTCCAGAGCGGAGTGCGAGTGTGGATCGACAATTCCCGGCGTCAGATATTTCCCTGACGCATCGATCTTCACCGCATCTGCTGGAGCATTCACCGTCGCGCCAAATCCGGCGATCTTGCCGTCATGCACCCACACGCTGCCGTGTTCGATGGTGCCATGCGTCACCGTCATCACCGTGGCATTGGTAATGACCACATCGCGCGGAGGCGTCTGCGCATAGGCCAGAGACCCCGCGCACAGAAGAGCGCAGAAGGGGAGAAGATACTTTCTCATCATGGAAATGGTGTTCTTCCTTTATGTACGGAATGACAGGACTGGAAGAGGAAGTATATGGCTTAAGCTTGAAAAACGCAGCACAGAAAAGATGCGTCTTAAATCAGCGCACACGCGCCGCGAGGTTGCTATGGTTTCCGGTGTCCAGTCAGAGTGTAGGACTTTGGCAGGCCGGCAAACTTCTCAACCGTCAACTCCGCATCGGGGAAGAGCGAACGGAATTCTTTGAGGGTCAGGAGATTTACCTCATCGAAGTACGCATCGATTTGAGACCGCGTTCTCTTACGCAGCAGCCCCCATAGCCCATACCCGGCAACGCGCCGCCCCAGAGATCTGGGCAGCCAATGCAGGAATGGCATCACAAAGTGAGGCTCAATTGGGAAGAGGTAAGCCGGGGTCTGGACAATATAGCCGGCGCCCATCCTCCGAATCTCAGAGCAGAATCGATCTCTGCGTTCCGGAGCAACATGTTCTATGACCGAGTTCGAGATAACCCAATCGAAGGACTGATCCGGCCAGGGGATGGTATATCCGTCATAGAGGACAATATGTGCCGCCCCCGAATTACCGTGAATATCTGTCGACTGGCCATTTTCCGCAATGTTAAGCAGTGTGATCTCATGATCGGCGATATCAACCCCGGCTTTTTGCCAAAAGTGGACACTCCCACCCACATCGAGGATTCGTTTGGAAAGAATGTCTTTGTCTTGTTCCAGGATTTGTGCGAATCGTTTCTTCCTGAAACGCGCTGATATGGGATGGAAGAAAGTCAACCAGAGATTTGCCACTCGCGGATTACTCTCCTATGTCGCGATCGAAAGGTTAGTACCCTTCTCCGAAGGGATACAGGGCACAGCATACGCATAGTCATATGCCTTCCCCGATTCTTCCTTCAGCCTTGCGCTGGCAATATACAGGTACGCTATAACTCTGAGCCACAAGAAAAGAATTAAACTTTGTGAGCGAAGCTTTCGACTTCGACCTAACTGGCTGCTATGCCCAGCGTAACGCCGATAAGGATGCTCATGAAGAACCCTCTTGGTCAATCTTCATTCTGAGCGAAGCGCAGCTAGGTTCAAAGAGGCGCCGCTTGGCGTCACCATCCCAACCCGGGCGCAACCAATATCTTCGCTGCGCCGCGGTTCGCATAAGACCGGTAAGACACTAGGATCTGTCTCATAAATCCCCGGCCGTAGGTAGAGCTACGGATGAGAACCCGCCATCGAAGCGGGGCTCAGATGCCGAAGCCGCCAACCCCATGTATGAGAGATTCTAGTGCGTGTCTACGAGAAATCCTGAGGGTGCGGGAGAAATCGCCGGGATGGGGTACTGGGCTGGATCACCTGGCCACAAAAATCTTTGCAGAGACCACGGGAACCGCCGCGAACCTACTTCCGCCGTCTTCTAAACCCCAGGACAATTCCCAAACCAATCCCGGCAATCACCGCAATCCCGATCTTCTTCCGGCTGGTGATCGGAACAAACACCGTCCCCTGATCGCTCACATCGATCACGCCTACAGGCACCGCGCGCACGCCGCATCCACCACCGCCGCCCTCGCCCTGCGCGCTCGCATTGCCCACGCCGCCGGTTCCAGCACCCGCTCCATATCCATATGCGACCTTGGCCACGGGAATTACCGTGCGTCCCTGCGCGGAGATCGGCTCACCGTAAATCGTCTTCACCCCGGCCTGGCCGAGGATATTTTCTTTAAGAGATTGAAGAAGTGCGACGCTGCTCATCGGAGAAGCTCCTTACCAGCATTATGCGCCGTCACTCGCCGCTGCACACCTCGGTCGCGATCTTCCTCAGCTCGGGAAGCACATCGCCCAGCGGCACGGCCTTGGCGCCGCGCGTGCCAAGCGCAAAATAAACATCGCGATAGTGCTTGAACAGCCGCTCATAAATCGCAGCGGCATCAGGCTGCGGCTCATAGGTCGTGTAGTCAAGGCACATCGCCTTCTGTGCGTCTTCCACAGTCTTGAACGCGCCCGCAGCCAGCAGCGCAAAAATCCCTGATCCCAGACTCGTTGGAATCCCCGCCGGCACCAGCACCGGCTTGTTCAGCACATTCGCGTACACCTGGTTCAGCACCTTGTTATGCTGCGGAATGCCGCCCGCATTGATCACGCGGTCCACCGGCACGTGATTCTCCGCCATGCGTTCCAGGATGATGCGTGTATGAAACGCCGTGCCCTCGATCGCCGCGAAGAGCTCATCCTGCGCCGTGTGGATCAGGTTCCATCCCAGCGTCACCCCGCCGAGCTCGGAATTCACCAGCACCGTGCGGTCCCCGTTATCCCAGCTCAGCCGCAGCAGACCCGTCTGCCCCGCGCGATAATTTTCGAGTCCTTTTGATAATTCAGATACCTTCGTGCCCGCGCGTTTTGCAATGGCCTCGAAGATATCCCCCGTAGCCGAAAGCCCCGCTTCGACGCCCGTGTATTGCGGATGCACGCTGCCCGGCACCACCCCGCACACTCCCGGCACCAGCGTGGTTTTCTTCTCCATGGCGATGATGCAAGTCGATGTGCCCACCACATTCACCACATCGCCCTCGCGGCAGCCCGCGCCGATCGCATCCCAGTGTGCGTCGAATGCGCCCACGGGAATCGGTATGCCGGCTTTCAGCCCCATCGCCTCAGCCCACTTCGGCGCAAGATGCCCCGCAATCTTGTCAGACGTTTCATAGTCGCCGTCAAACCGCCCGCGAATACCGTCGAACAGCGGATCGAGCTTCGACAGAAACTCCTGCGGCGGCAGCCCGCCCCACTTCGGATTCCACAGCCACTTGTGCCCCATCGCGCACACGCTGCGCTTCACCTGCTTCGCGTCTGTGATGCCCGCCAGCGTTCCCGCCACCATGTCGCAATGCTCGAATGCCGTGAAGAATTGTCCGCGCTTCTCCGGATTGTGGCGCAGCCAGTGCAGCAGCTTCGCGAACCCCCACTCGTGCGAATACACGCCGCCGCACCACTCAATGGCTTCGAGTTTCTCCGCATGCGCCAGCTCCGTAATCTGCTGCGCCTCTTCTTTTGCGCGGTGATCGCACCACAGATAGTAGTCGTCCAGCGGCTCCAGCCGCTCATTCACCGGGATCACGCTCGACCCCGTCGTATCCAGCGCAATGGCCTCTACCGCCGAGCCATCGATACCAGCCAGCTCGATGGCCTTCCGCGTGGCCGCGACCAGCGCATTCATCTGGTCGGCATGGGACTGCGTCGCATAGTCCGGATCTTCGCGCTTGCGCTTCAGCGGATACTCCGCAGACGCCGTGCTCAGCCGTCCGCGCTCGCTGTCCAACAGCGTCACGCGAGCGCTCAACGTTCCGAAATCCACTCCCGCAACAATGGCCACCGTATCCACTCCTTCGCGATTCGCAGGGAATCGTAAGAAAACGTTTTACCACGCCGGCATGAAAAAGGCTACGCGCTCCCGCCGCGATAGCCTCTCCCGTACCCCGTCTTCCGTACAGGGTGCTTGCGTCTACTCTTCCGGCTGCTCGTGGTAGTGCATGTCCCAGCCAAGATAGCGCGTGGCTGCCTCATACACCGGGCTCGCGACGGTCGAAAAGTTCGCCGCCACGTGGTGCTCGAAACCCTTCTCGCAGATCATGCGCAGCAGCTTCTGCATCTTGGGAATTTTCACCACACCCGCCCCGCCAAAGGTCTCCAGCGGATCGCTGGTAAACTCGCCCTCGCCCACATAGCCGCGAATCTTGCCGGTGTAGTCGTCGGTCGAGAAGCGCAGATAGCTCATCGCTCCGGCCTTCACCCGTCCCACGCAGGTGCCGAAGGTATTCTCCTTGCCCACTGTTCCCGCGATGATCGCCTGGAAGTCCATCACCACGTCGGCAAAGAAATGTTTGGGCAAATTCGAGCAATGGAAGCACACCGCCTTGTTCGGATCTTCACCGTAGTTATTGTTCCAGTCCAGCAGCGCAGACGGCGTCTCCGATGCCAGAGCCAGCCCATACATGCTCAGCACTCCCACCACATCGACTTCGCATGCGCTCGAGAAAAGATTCTCGCTCATCATGCTCATGATGGTGCAGGGAACCACGCCGAAATATTCTTCAAGTGAAGTCCAGCACTGGATGGCCGAGATCGTGCAGTAGGTTTCCTTCATCCAGCCGTCGATCACCGCGCCCAGCTTGGACATCTTGAGTAGCGCTTCCTCGGGAATGCCGCTGGTCGGCACATAGGACTTGATGGCCGCGAGCTTGGCCTGCGTGGCCTCATCCGAATCCTTCAGGCGCGCGATGCGGCCCAGTACCTCGGAGAGATCCAGCGTCTCCACTGAAATGCCCGCGCGTTCCAATTGCTTCTCGCTATAGCGAACCGTATTGAAGGCCGCGGGACGCGCGCCGATGGCCCCGATGCGCAGGTTCTTGAATCCGTTCACCACGCGGCACACCGCTGAAAACCATGCCAGGTCTTTCGCAAACGCCGGCGAACTGGGCGAGACCGTGTGCAGAGCCGTAATCGAATAAGGAATGCCGTACTGCATCAGGTTGTTGCACGCTGACATCTTGCCGCAGAAGCTGTCGCGGCGATGGCTGATCTTCATCGTGTCTGCCCGGTCGGGAGTGGCCTGCACCAGCACCGGCACCGTTAGTCCGGAAAGGCGGATGGCATCGACGATCGCCCGCTCTTCGCCGAAGTTGGGAAGCGTAACGATGATGCCGTCAATCTCTTCGCGATGCTTCTTGAAAAGCTCTGCGCAGTGCCGCGCATCGTCCGGCGTCTGCACCGCTCCATGCTGCGTCTGCTCGGGTGAGAGTACGACGGCCTTGTATCCAGCCGACTCCAGGACCTTCACCATCTCCTCGCGGCCTTCTTTAGCCAGGTGATGAGGGAAAAATCCGCGGCTCCCAACAATAATCCCAAACGTGAGTTGTTTTTTCATAAGTCCTTAATTTCGTGATTCAAATTAAATTGAACGCAGACGCTTTGTCGCGGTCTTCGCAGTTACAACACTCGGGTGTTGCAGCTCGCCTTTCGGCGAGTCTTGATATCTGTCCAAAAACCTCATGCCGTCGAAGCCGGCATTTACTGCAGCCGCTTTGGCCAGAAGCGAACTGTATATGCGAATCCCGCCACCAGCATCAATCCACCCCACCAGATTGGCGCGTGCAGCGAATACAAAACCGGAGGATGGGCCGGAGGATGACTCAGCTCCCATATTCCTTCGGCGGTGATAATAATTCCATAAATGAAGAACAGAATACCTGCAAAAAACCAGATCGACATTGTTTCGCGCATGTGCCTGTTCCCCTTTACCAGAAAATAACATTAAGGACGACGAAGAGTACGGCGATCACGCCTGCCCACACAATCGGCTTCTGATACCAGTAATCGTCATGCTCCTGCGGAATGGGCGATGCGCCGTACACCAGCCCTTCGAGCTCAGCCACCGGACGCGCCGGCGTCATATAGCTCACCACCACCGTTACGATCACGCACACCAGCCACGACCACAGCGCGCGATACATATCCAGCGCCAGCGCTCTTGCGTCCGGAGAAAGCGCCACGTAGCGCACCGCTGAAGGATCGTTGTGCACCCACGCCCACAATCCCACCGCCGTGCATGTGCCCGACAGCAGTCCCCAGAAGCCGCCCGCCTTGGTGGCGCGCTTCCACAGCATGCCCAGGATCACCGTGCCGAATAGCGGCGCGATGAAGAAGCTGAACAGGCTCTGCACATAATCCATGATGCTCGCCGCATGCTGCACCAGATACGCCGTGCCGATCGAGATCAGCACGCCGATGAACGTGCACCAGCGGCCCATTGAGACATAATGGCGATCGCTGGCCTTCTTGTTGATGAAGGCTCCGTAGATGTCGTACGTCCACACCGTGGAGAAAGCGCTGACGTTACCCGCCATGCCCGACATGAATCCCGCAATCAGCGCCGTCACGCCCAGCCCCAGTAGACCCGGACCGCAGTAGCGCACCAGCATCAGCGGCAGCACTTCGTTGTAGCTGTGCTGTCCCGTTGCCACTGCCTGCGATTCGCCCACCAGGTGGAAGGGAAGAACCGACAGCGCCAGCAGGCCCGGCAGGATCACGATGAACGGCACCGCCATCTTGAAGGCCGCGCCGATAATCGGAGCCATGCGCGCCGAGCGCAGGTTATTGGCCGAAAGCACGCGCTGCACCACCAGAAAATCCGTCGTCCAGTAGCCGAAGCTGATCACCAACCCCAGTCCGAAGACGATGCCCGTCCAGTGCACGCCCATGGGATTGTCGTTGAAGTGTCCCAGCCCGCTCCACATGTGCACATATTGCATGTTGCCCACGTTGTGCAGGATCTGCGCCTGCAGCTTGGTCCATCCGCCGGCTTCGATCAACCCCAGAATCGGCACCAGCAGCGCGCCCAGCCAGATCAGGATGAACTGCAGCACCTCGTTGTAGATCGCCGAGCGCAGTCCGCCTAGCGCGACATACAAAGCCACGGTGATCGACGACACCCAGATGCTGAAGTTAAGGTTCCAGCCCAGCACCACCTTCATCACCAGCGCCATCGAGTACATGTTGATGCCGCTCATCAGCACCGTCATGAACGCGAAGCTCACCGCCGACAACGCCCGCGCGCCGTCGCCATAGCGCAGGTGTAAGTAGCCGGGAACCGAATTGACCTTGGAGATGTAATAGAACGGCATCATGATGATGCCCAGGAAGAGCATCGCCGGAATCGCGCCGATCCAATACCAGTGCGTAGCCAGAATGCCGTACTGGTAAGCCGATCCCGCCCAGCCCATCAGCTCCAGCGAGCCCAGGTTGGCGGAGACGAAGCTCAGTCCGGCAATCCACGCCGTCATCTCCCGCCCGGCCATGAAGAACTCTTCGCTGGTGTTGGCCGACCCCTTGAGATAGAAGCCAATGAAGATGACGATGCCAAAGTAGATGGCGATCACTGCGATGTCGATCGCGTCGAGATGCGCAAGCTGTTTCGTCACAGGGCCTTGAAAGAAGGCTGCAAGCAAACCGGGTTGAAGGTGCATCTATTGAATGTCCTTACTTGGTGCAAATTGCAATGCCATAAAGCCCCTATGAAAGTCTTTCGCGTTCGCCTTTACCGCTCTACTTGGCCTGTCCATAAGTCGCCGCCGCTCCGTGCTTGCGATAGTAATGCCGGTCCAGCAGCGCCTGGGAAACGCCCTTGCAGCTCGCATTCAGTGTCGTAGTGAAATACGCCATCCTCGCCACTGATTCGAGCACCACCGCGTTGTGCGCCGCATCGATGGGAGTCTTCCCCCAGGCAAACGGCGCATGTCCTCGCACCAGAACTCCCGGAACGCCCGCTGGGTCCATCCCCTTGAAACGCCGCACGATCGCCACGCCCGTATTCAGCACATAGTCGCCGCCGATCTCCTCATCGGTCAGCTCCTCGGTCACCGGCACCGGCCCATAGAAATAGTCCGCGTGTGTGGTACCGAAGGCAGGAATATCGCGTCCCGCCTGTGCCCACGCCGTCGCGTACTCCGAATGCGTATGCACCACTCCGCCGATGGAAGGGAATTCCCGGTAGAGCAGCAGGTGCGTGGCCAGGTCCGACGAGGGCCGCAGCGTCCCTTCCACGATCTTTCCCTCCAGATCAGTGATCACCATATCGCTCGGCTTCATGGTCTCGTACGGCACCCCGCTGGGCTTGATCGCCACCAGTCCCGACGCCCGGTCAATGCCGCTGGCGTTGCCAAAGGTGTAAAGAATGAGTCCACGGCGTACGATTTCAAGGTTGGCTTCCAGTACCTCAGTTCGCAGTTGGTCCAGCATCTTGGACAAATCCTTCCCGAAGAATAATAGTCACTTAGTAAAGCGTTTTACCATAAATTCTTCGGCAAACGTTTACTGGAACTTTGAAATTAAGCGTTTTAAACTGATGCAGTCAAGTAAGAGGAACAATTGCCCGCACAAAAGCGTCCACGCCAGGCCAAGAAAGAAAAGCGTCTCGATATCCGCGATGTAGCCAAGCACGCCCGCGTCTCCATCGCCACCGTCTCGCGCACCATCAACCGCGCTCCCACCGTCGACAAGCAGTTGGCGGAGCGCGTGTGGGAGTCTATCCGCGAGCTCAACTATTTCCCCAACACCCAGGCTCGCGCCCTGGTCTCCGGACGCTCGCGCCTGCTCGGACTGCTCATCTCCGAAATCACCAATCCCTTCTTTCCCGAGCTGATTCAAGGCTTTGAAGACGTCGCGGTGGAAAACGGATACGAGATTCTCATCGGCTCGACCAACTACCACCCCGAGCGCATGTCGCAGTGCGTGCGGCGCATGATCGAGCGCAATGTCGAGGGCGTCGCCGTCATGACCTTCGGTGTCGAGCAGCCCATGCTCGAAGACCTCGTCTCCCGCAGCGTCCCCATGGTCTTCGTCGACGCCTCGCCTCCCGGCGGCCTGGTGCGCCCGCTGATCGTCGACTACCGCAAGGGCATCCAGGAAGGCATCCAGCACCTCGCCGTGCTCGGCCATCGCCAGTTCGGATACATCAGCGGCCCGCTCCAGCAGCGCTCCTCGCAGCTCAGAAAAGACGCCTTCCTCGAATCGCTCGAGCAGATCGGCGTACGCCCTGACCCCTCATGGATACTCGAGGGCGATCACACCCTCGAAGGCGGCATGCGCTGCATGGAGCAGCTGCTCAAGTCGCCCACGCTGCCCACCGCCGTCATGTGCTCGAACGACATGACCGCCATCGGTGGCCTCCGCGTGCTCACCCGCGCCGGCCTGCGCGTGCCCGAGGACATGTCCCTCATTGGCTTCGACGACATTCACCTCGCCGAGTTCGTCAACCCGCCGCTCACCACCGTCCGCATGTCCCGCAACGACCTGGCCCGCGCCGCCTTCGGAGCCCTGCGCGCCATCTCCGGCGATCAGCCCCAGGCCGCGCAGCAGCGCGATTGGAAGGTAACCACAGCGCTCATCGTCCGCCAGTCTACCGGCTATCCCCGCGGTAGTAGCCTGTCGTCCACCAATGCCGCCTCAAAAGAGCAGAGAACACCAGCCAGGAGCCGCCGGAGCAGCTAAGTTCCGGCGCTCTCCCACCCGAAAATTGGGTATTGAAGCCTGAACTCAACTGTCGAAAGTGATGCACCAGAGCACAATTTCCGCGGAGCAACTCGAACTCAACTGCTGAAAGTTGTGCACCGGAACACGATTTTCATACCGCAGCTTGAACTCGGCTGACAAACGTTTCGTGTCAGGGCACGGCTTTAGCCGTGCCGTACTGAGCCAGATAAACCGGGGCTTTAGCCCCTGGGCAAACTTTCAGGCGGAACTACTTCAACCCATCCACCGCCTTAAGCTCCTGCGCCACGATCTCATGCGGCAGCGGCGCATAGCCCAGCGAGGAGCACTCCTTCTGCCCGCTGGTCAGCATCCAGCGCAGAAACCGCCCCATCGCCGCCCTCTGCGAAGCACTGCTCCCCGCCTCCGGCACGATCAGCCACGTGAACGTCGCGATCGGATAGGCGTTTCTCGCCGCCGCATTCAGAATCGACGAATCGAGAGAGTGCGCATCCGCCGCCGCCGCGGTAATCGTGTCCAGATCGGCCTTGATGAACCGCCCCGCCGGATTCTCGACCGCCGCGTAACTCAGGCGGTGCTGGATCGCGTAGATCAGCTCGACGTATCCAATCGAGTTCGGAGTCTTCGCGACCTCTTCGGCAACGCCTTCGTTGCCCGCCGCGCCCACACCCACCGGCCAATCGACACTCGCGCCCGTCTTCGCTCCCCAGCCTGCACCGGCCTTGGCCAGAAAGCTCGTCCACGCATACGTAGTTCCGCTGCCATCCGAGCGATGCACAACCTGAATCTCCGCATCGCCCACCCGGCCATTCGCTTGCCGGATGCGCGCGTCGTCCCACTTGCGAATCTTGCCCGCATAAATATCCGCCAGTATCTGCGGCGTCATGTTCAGCGTGCGTCCGGCATTGGGCAGGTTGTAGATCGGAACCACTCCACCCACAATGGTCGGGAAGTGCAACACACCGCCCTGCGCAGAAACCGAATCGCCCGCAGCGGGAATATCCGAAGCCGCCATGTCGATCTTGCCCGCGGCCAGCTGCGTGAGGCCCGCAACCGATCCCACCGCATCGTAGCTGATCGGAAATCCGCCCGCGTCCTCCGCAAAGGACTCGAACCATCGCTGATAAAGAGGAGCAGGGAAGGTGGCGCCCGCCGCACGGAGCGAAACCGCCGCGCTGCCGCTGGCGGCTGCAGCCACCGGAGACGCCGCAATCCCCGTCTTCAGCGCTCCAATCAATCTCATGCTTAGCCGGTCGGAGAGATCGTCGACGATATTCGACATCCGGAAGTGGCCGGGCGTTACCAGATACGACCACAGCGTCTGCTTCGCAGCATCGGAAAGCTCAGCCGAAAGATAGCCCTGGTAATTCGTCAGCACGATGCTCGACGAGCGCGGATTCGGAGACACCTTCCCCGTAGGCCAGATCACCACATTGCAATGCAGAATTGCATCCGCCGAGCCTGCCTGCTCCACCACCCGGACCACGCCGCTTTTCTTCAAGTGTTCGATCAGCCGTTCGCGAACCGCATCCGCTGACATCGCGCCATTCAAGGGCGCGACATACACGCTGCGGATCGGGTGCGCATCGCCGGCCTGTGCCCGCGCCGAATGATGCGTAAAGAACAGCGCAACCAGCGCAGGAAGAAAGGAGAGCAGCGACAGGGCACGCCGGCGCGCGTTCCCTCGTTTGCCGAAACTAGGCATCCACATCACATCCAATAGCTTGCATCAACTTTTGTACAAATTCGATGAATGCAGTGAACTCTTTTTGCGGAAGCATGGCAAGCTGCCTGCCTCCCCGGCCTACTTCGTCGACCGTCCCTTCACCGGCGAAGGCGGAGGCGTATGCGGACGCACCCGTCCCGTGGCGATCTCCAGAAACGCATGAGCCGCGCGCGTCAGCGTCTTGTCCTTGCGGAAGACCAGCGCCAGCTCGCGGTTCAGCCGGATGCCCTCCAGCTTGATGATCTGCACCAGCCCGGCTTTTTCGTCGAGCAGAACGTTGGTGCGCGGCAGAAAGCCCATCCCCAGCCCGGCCACGATCAGCCGCTTCAGCAGCTCGCTCGATTCCACTTCCATGGCCACGCGCGGATGTACATCGTAGCTGCGGAAGAGGTCTTCGATCAGCTCCCGCTGCCGTCCCTGCTTGGGCAGAAGCAGCGAGTGTTGCAGGATCTCCGGAAACTTCACCGCTTCGCGCGCCGCCAGCGAGTGGTTCTTTGGCGCCACCAGCACCACCTCGTCGCGATGGATGAGATCCATAGTCAATCGCGGATCTTTGAGCGGCAGCGAAACGATGCCGAAATCCACCTCGCGATTGAGCACCGACTCCAGCGTACGCGAGCGGTCGGCGCGCACAATGCTCAGCCCCACGCGTGAATACTGCCGCTTGAATTGCGCAAAGACCGTGGGCAGCACATAAAGGCTCGTTGCCTCGTTCGCGCTGACAGAGATTTCCCCGCGCGGCGAGCGATGCAGCTCGCCGATCGCCACCATGATGTGGCTGTGGCACTGCAGGCAATGTTCGGCGAAGGGCTCGAAAACCTTGCCCGCAGCCGTGAACGTGACCTTGCCGCCGTCGCGATCGAAAAGCCGGGCACCTACTTCAGTTTCCAGAGTGCGGATCTGCGCCGAGATGGCAGGCTGCGTCACCATCAGCTTTTCTGCGGCGCGCGAGAAGCTGCGCAGGCGGCACACTTCCAGAAAGGTTCTTAGCTGCTCAAAATCCATGCCCGGTTCGAGTCCAATCCTGCCGAGAGCGCCTTTTGAGCGACGACCGTGTGATCCGGCTCAAAAAAACCTGGCCAGATTACACGGTCGCATTTCTCTCGCTTGCGAAATTAATGCAAGCATAAAGAACTCTTTTACGGATTGAAAGCAATATCGTTGCGAGCTGGTTAAGCGGTTGCAGCTGTTGTCGGATCGCTACTTTACCCTGGCTTCCTCATCGATGGTCGACTGGAAGTAATCGAGGCTCAGCCGCAATCCCGTCTCGAGATCGATCTTCGGCTCCCAGCCGAAGAGTCTCTTGGCCTTGGAAATATCCGGCTTGCGCTGCATCGGATCGTCCTGCGGCAAGGGGCGATACACGATCTTGCTCTTCGATCCGGTCACCTTCAGCACCGTCTTCGCGCAATCGAGAATGGTCCACTCATGGGGATTGCCCACATTCACCGGCAGATGCTCATCCGAGCGCGATAGCCCGAGAATGCCCGCGACCTCATCGGCCACATAGCAGAAGCTGCGCGTCTGATCGCCCTCGCCGTAAACGGTAAGATCCTCGCCCTTGAGCGCCTGCACCACGAAGTTCGAGATCACGCGGCCGTCGTTCTTCTGCAGCCGCGGACCGTAGGTGTTGAAGATGCGCACCAGCCGCGTGTCCACGTTGTAATAGCGGTTGTAAGCCACGGTCAGCGCCTCGGAGAAGCGCTTGGCTTCGTCATACACTGAGCGCGGTCCGATGGGATTCACATTGCCCCAATAGTCTTCCGTCTGCGGATGCACCGCGGGATCGCCGTAGCATTCGGAAGTAGAAGCATGCAGAAACTTCGCGTGGTATTTCTTCGCGACTTCAAGAGCATTGCGCGTGCCGGAAGAGCCAACCGCCAGCGTCTCGATACCCAGCCTGGAATAATCCACCGGGCTTGCCGGAGAAGCGAAGTTGAAGACGTACTCCACCGCTCCTGGATCGAACGGCTCGCAGATATCGAGCTGTCGAAACTCGAATCGCGGTTCGTTGTTCAGGTGCTTGATGTTGTTGAGTGATCCCGTAGCCAGATTATCGACGCCGACGATGCTGTTACCGTCCGCGAGCAACGCATCCGCCAAATGTGAGCCCAGAAATCCGGCGACGCCGGTGATGAGTATGCGCATTTGTGGCAATAGACTCGCTTGTCCTGTTTTTTTAAGTTAAGTGAGTGGCGCTGAGACGCGTACTTTGAAACAGCCCCGAGCGTGGAACGTATTTCATGAACAACCAGAACCTCGAAACACCACGGATGAGGCCCGCCATCGAAGCGGGGCTCATGAACTCCGTTGAGGCCACTCTTGCGCATATGAAATACGGTCTAAAAAACGCAAAGAACCGCTGTGCAGATGCTCTTGCCCTGATTTTATGCAAGCCCCGCAGAGAACGCAACCATTTCGCGAACATGGGCGCAGAGTGCGGGAATGGCTCCGCGCGTGAAGATCGAGCAGCGCAGTTCACGCTGCGCCTTTCGGCGAACCATTGCGTAGGTTAAGAAATCACTTCGCGATTGAATCTAGTTTCGAGGCGTAGCAAATTGAATGACTCCGCGTCCGTTGTCCGCCTCGCCATCGAAAATGGTGTAATAGCCATTCATCAGCGGCAACCCCAGAATCGTCAGTCCCGGACCTCCTACTGTAATCGCAGCCGCTGCAAAGCCTTTCCTGTTTGTGTTCACCTGCCAGTAATTCGAGGGAGGAACCTCTAGAGAAACCTCTCCGTTGAGCCCCTGCATCACCACCTTCAGTGTCGGCCATTCCGCCAGCTTCAGATCGGATACCGAAACCGGCGTACTCTGGCGAATCGCCGCCGCCAGCATATGGCGCTGCGCCGCGGGAAACCTCGACAGAATAGCTTTCAGCATCGACGGAGCGAAGCTAAGGCTGTTGGTCCCGCTGTCCACGATCGAATTCGAAGGCATGCCCTTTGGTCCTTTCATGCGCGCCACGATTGGGTCGCGGTTACCCACAATGATGGCCTTCAGGTTCGTGCAGTACCATTCGTCGGAAAGCACCTTCACCGTCTGAAAGTTGCCCGTGTAGAGATCCCTCTCCTCTTTGCCTCCACCCACGATCATCAGTCCCTGGTTCAACGGATCGTTGAGCGGATTGCCGCTCCCCACGTGGGGATAGGAGCGCTTCGTGATAAACGCAATCTGGTCGGACACCACTCCTTGATCCGAAAGCTGGGTAAGGTACGGCTTGATATCGCGCTGTTTCCCTCCTAGAACCTGCACTGCGGTGTATTGGTTCTTCCAGGTATCTGCGGGCATTCTGAATGCATCGTCCAGCGGCGCATAGGCCAGCCCCAATATCCCATCGGAATCTCCAAACATATTGGCCGTTGCCGTATATGCAATCGCCGCATTGCCCCCGCGCAGCACAACCCTATGAGCGCCGCTTCCGATCGATATCTTCGTCTTGATCACCGCCCCGGTCCAGCTGCTGTTATCGCCATAGCTCTCCGTCTGCGCCAGGTGCGTCGATCGATCGCCGGCATTGAGCTTCGGATGGTACTTGGTGCCGTCCAGCGCCAGCGCGCTGCTGCCCGTGTCCAGAATCACATTCAAAGGCTGCTGCTCAGGCCCCACCAGGATGCGGCCCGTATAGTCGCCGCCTATATAAACATTCGAAAGAGGAATACGCGCGATCTTAGCCATCCGAAATCAATCTCCCTTCGTCGACATAGGTTGAAAGGCGTCGCAGTCTTCCGCGAAGATTTTTTATGCATTCGCGTCTCTGGGCGGAGTTGCTTGGGACACGCGCCATCGAAGCGGGCTCGAGTCACTCGTCCAGGCACTACAAGATGTGCAGGGTTGCTTCTCGGTGGGAGCGCCTTCGAGGGATACCGGGAGCGGGCCATGATGGTAACCGGCAAACTCTGCGAAGAACAAGCTCTATCTTTGGAGAGAAACATCGCATTGGACTCGCGCGATCGCGCGAGTCCACAAATTCCACAGCGCTGGAGAATCAAGATGCGCACTGGAGCTCCGTGCGCGCGATGCTCTAATCCATCTATGTCCGTCACGCTCTCCCGCCGCAGTTTCATCGCTGTCACCGCGCTTGCCATGCCCCGTCTGCTCCACGCTCTGCCGGCGAGTTTCAACACATTGCCCATGGCGCTCGCGCAACTGGAGCAGAACAACGGAGGCCGCCTCGGAGTGGCTGTGCTCGACACCGCAACCGGCGAGCGCTCAGGCCATCGCGTCGACGAGCGCTTCCCCATGTGCAGCACCTTCAAATTCCTGCTTTCGGCCGCGGTTCTGCAGCGTGTCGATCGTCATCAGGAGACGCTCGACCGCGCCATCGCTGTTCCACCCAAACCGCTGATCTCCAATTCGCCGCTCACCGAGCCGCATGCCGGAGGCAAGATGACCATTGCGGATCTTTGCCACGCCGCGTTGACGCGCAGCGATAACACCGCCGCCAATCTTCTCCTCGACACCATCGGCGGCCCGCCGGCCATCACCAGCTTTTCGCGTTCCATCGGAGACCCCATCACGCGTCTCGATCGCAACGAGACATCGCTGAATGAATCCCTCGCCGGCGATCCGCGTGACACCACCTCACCGTCAGCCATGGCCGGCGATTTGAAATCGATTCTGCTCGGCAACTTGCTCTCAGCGTCCTCGCGCGATCGGCTCACAAAATGGATGGAAGCGAATCTCACCGGTCTCGATCGTCTCAGAGCAAACCTGCCGCCAGGCTGGCGCGCCGCCGACAAAACCGGCTCCAACGGCGAGCACACTACGAATGACATCGCTGTCCTCTGGCCCGCCAGCAGGCCGCCCATCATCGTCACCGCGTACATCACGCAATGCGTCGGCCCTGAGAGCAAGCGCGGAGCCATGCTCGCCGAGGTCGGCAGGCTGGTGCGGCAGTCTTTTGTCTAGCGAGCTGTTCCACCCACCTGCTCAATGGCCGCCTGAAGATACGGCCGCAGGAACGGCCGTTCCAGGTCCTTGTGATCGCGAATCGTGACATGCCGGATCGCCTTGCCCGTGCCGCATAGAACCTTCTGCGGATCGGGAAGCAGCGCGCCGCGATTGAATCCCAGGTTCACATGCTGCGCATACGTCACGATATGGCAGAATCCATCCTTCAGCGGTTTGCCGGTAAAGGAAAATGCAATCGTGACTGCGTAACCTTTGTTGATCCACTCCATTGCCGCAGGCGCTTCCTCGAGCACGATGGCGCGCAGCGCCAGCGTGAGATCCACAACATGCGGATCATAAGACGCAAGCGAGTCCATCAGTTTACGCTCGGGCGCATTGACCTTACGCTTGGCCATCGCTCGGCAGACTAACACGTTCTGTTGCAGCCGCAACAGACCCCTGCAGCGCCGGACCATCTCGTTTATGTCACCCTATCTCTATGCAACTCACCCCATCCCTATCCCAGTCACGGGTCCGCGAGCTCGCGCAGCTGGCCGGCTTCACGCTGGGTGGAGTGGCCGCCGTCCCTGAGCTCGCCTCCGCCGAGAGCAGGGAAGAGCGAGAGCGTTTTTCTGCGTGGATCGAAGCCGGACGCGCTGGCGAAATGAACTACCTCAAGCGCACCAATGAGCGGGGAGAGTTTCTGCGCTCCTCCATCCGCACCGCATTTCCGTGGGCGAAGTCCGTCATCGTCTGCGTCGCCGACTACAGCTCCCCGCATCCACGCTCCATTGATCCCGCGCCGGAAGACTCGGCATGGATCGCCCGCTACGCATGGTCAGGACAGGAAGATCGCCCCACCGATTATCACAAGGTGTTGCTCAAGCGCCTCAAGGCCATCGAATCGGCGCTGCACGAACACTGCGGAGAATTCGAATCGCGCAGCTACGTCGATACCGGACCGCTCGTCGAGCGCGTCTACGCCCGCTACGCCGGTCTGGGGTGGACTGGCAAGAATACCTGCCTCATCAACCAGCAGCTCGGTTCGTGGCTATTTCTCGGCGTGATCCTCACCTCGCTCGAAGTTGCGGCTGAGGAATCAGCCATCCCCGCGGCCGACCGCTGCGGCAGCTGCACCCGTTGCATTGACGCCTGTCCGACGCAGGCCCTCACGCCGTATCGCATGGACGCGTCGCTATGCATCGCCTACCTCACCATCGAAAAGCGCGGCATCATCCCCCATGGCGAAGGCGAAAAAGATCTGCGCGAAGGTATCGGGCGCAACGTCTTCGGCTGTGACATTTGCCAGGACGTCTGTCCCTGGAATAAGAAGGCTGCGAAGCGCAATGCCCTCATCGCCATTGATCCGGAGCTGACCCCGCGTGAGGCTCTTGTGAATCCCGCGCTCGAATGGCTGGCGTCGTTTACCGAAAATGATTTTGGATCATGGTTTTTCGGCTCGCCCATCAAGCGCGCCCGCTATGACGGTTTTCGCCGCAACCTCGCCGTCGCCATGGGCAACAGCGGACTCACCCGATTCATCGCGCAGCTGCGCGAATGGTCGCAGGCAACGGATGAAGGCCTCGCCGATGCAGCTGAGTGGGCATTGCGCAGGCTCAATGGTTCCCAATCTGCCGGGGATCGCGTCGAGACACGAACGGCCTCTCAGAAGTGAAGAGGCCGCAGAAAAGTATGTTGAGCTCTCCGGATGAAATCTCTCCGAAGTCAGCGCCTGGAATGCAGAACTGTGCTGGCTTAGCTGCCGCGGACGACGTTAGCGGCGTTCAGCCCCTTCGGTCCCTGCTGGCACTCGAACTCCACCGGCTCGCCTTCGTTCAATGTCTTGTAACCAGTGTCTTGAATGGCGGAGAAGTGTACGAATACATCCTCGCCCGTGGAACGCTGTATAAATCCATAGCCCTTTGCGCCGTTGAACCACTTCACTACGCCGCTTTCCTTCACATCGACTCCTTTGCTCACATCGACTCCTTTGCGAAAGACCTATTACGTCCAGACAGCCCTGCGACTGATACACGTAGAGCGCCAAGAGATCCGGCAGCTCTGTCCAGTCGGTAAACTTCCACGAGCTCCGGAACCAATGAGTTCAAGAAAACAACAATTTTTGAGTGCGCCCAAACGCCCGGGAAGGGCAAATGGTCTTCCTGTTATGTCAGGAAACCGGCGGCGACGCAAGAGAAAACTTCAGGGTGAAAGCGCTTGCAACTTGATGTTACTGAAGGACATTGTCCCTTAGTACTCGTCTCGAAGCACTCTTCAACTCAAGCGGACAATACGAAGATTGCTACCATTGTGCCCAGTCGCCGCGCATCAATACCCACGCTGCCAGCAGCAGGTTGCTGACTGCGTGTGCGACCACCGCATCGCCGATGCGTCCGCGCCTCTTGAGCACCAGCGCGTAAGCCAGCCCCGCCGCAATTCCCGCAAGCCAGTGCTGGCCATGCATCACTCCGAACACGATCGACGAAAGTCCGATCGCAAGCAGCGTCATACCGGTCAAGGGAATCGCATCGAAGTTGCGGCTCATCAATCGCCGCGAGAGATAGCCGCGAAACGCCAGCTCCTCCGCGATCGGCACCGTGATCACGGCTGCCGTTACGCGGAAGGCAATCCACGTAACGCGCTCTACCGGAGAAAGCGCAGCCAGCGCAGTTCCCAGCGGACTCGCCGCGTGATCCTTGTTCAGCCACGCCGGTACGATCCACAACACAAAGATCGCCGCGCCCGTCAATGGCGCCAGCCAGTCGAAGCGCCAGTCGAGCTTCCTGTACTCCGCGCGGAAATGCCAGATAGCAATCGCCGCGGCCAGAAAGCGCAGCGGATAAAGCCACTCGAAATATCCTGAAGCTGCCTTAGTGACAAACGAAGTCGCCAGAATCGCGAGGAACGGAACCAGGAACGCGGCTGTAGCCGGCGACTCTTCGCGCACTGCATGCGTCGTTGCCGGTGCATCCACATCGGCCGGCATCATGCCGCCGCCGGCTATCGCTGCTGTCGGCGTCGAAGCATAAGCGGGCGTTGCCCGCACCCACGAGAGCTTCTGCGTGGCCATCGAGAACGTCAGTGCCACAGCCGTAAACGCGATCCATCCCGCCTGCGAGTGGAAGCCCACCATCGCAATGTCGTGAGCGCCCGCGTTGCCGATCAGGATGATCACGCAGATGCGCACGATGTTCAGAGCCCATACAAAAGCCAGCGCCGCCGGAATCAGCAGCAGCGCCTGCGGAAAGCGGTTCTCTTTGCGGAAATACCACAGCCACACGATGGTGAAGACCAGCACCAGTCCCAGGCCCTCAAGCCCGGAGCACTGCTCCTTTACCGTGACCGCGAAACGCTCCGTCCCAATCACAAACGTCTGCGGATCGACGACCACATTCGGCAGGAAAAACTTCAGCAGCGCATGCACCGAGCGAAACGCCGCAATCTGCAGAAATCCGCCGCCGCCTACCAGCGGCGATCCCCACAGCGACTGCAGCGGAGAGCGCAGGAACGCCGCCGCCAATCCTGCCCCGGCAGCAACCATCCATAAGGGATTGGTCACGCGGAAGGCCTTGGCCCACTCCCGCAAAGGAAGACACGAAATGGCCAGCAGCACCAGCGCTGTGAACAGAACGGCAAAGGCAAAGATGTGCGCGGGTGGCGCGTAAGGCCGATACTTCGGTCCGCGCGGCGCAATCTTATAGATCAGCCAGATCGTGACGACGCAGAAGAAGTGAATGACGTACTTGCGGCGATCGAAGGGAATCTCGTCAAGTTGCGCTTTGAGCTTCGCGCGCCCCAGACCCAGAAAGATCGCGAACGCCACAATGCCAAATGGAGCCACGATGCCCAGGATCGCGGCACGGCGCGAGACGCTGGCCAGTAGCAGGCAATCAACGACCAGAGATCCGGCAAGGAAATAAAGGCGGCCGAGCAGATGGGGGGGAATTCGTAAAGGCGACCCTGACCGGAACGGATTCCGCGCCAGGGTCGAACTTGAATCCATAGACAAGGAGCAGTTGCCTACTTGCGCTTGCGTGCGCGCATGACAGTAATTGTGCCTGCGACCAGCGTAATCCCGCTGAATGCAAGGCTAGGATCGACTTCAGGGGCCGGGTTCGACGGCGCCGGGGTCGGATCGTGGGGCCAAGGCTTGGGATATGCGTACGCCGCTGCGCACGCGAAAGCCATTCCTGCCGCCAGTGTTGAGTACCTGAACAACTTCTTCATAGTCACTCTCTCAGTTGGTTATCTGCAGTGCCGTGTGTCCAAAGGTCTCGGGCCGCGAAGTGATCCGGCTTATAGAAGTCGCTTCACTTCGAAGTTGCTGAACGAGTTTTCCTTTGCAATCCGGATTCCCCGCGCGTCCCGTGAAGAGGATCGCCATTGCCGGATTATAACGGCCTTGCCGGTTAAGTTTGCCCAGATCGCGAACATCTGGAACCGCTTCAGAAGAAATCTTTCTTACAACACAGGGGGAATATGCTGCGTGAGGGAGATCGTGATCCCCATTAAAGCGGCTGCTAACAACCGGGGCCCTTCTCAGCAATAACAAGATTATGCATGATCCTGCGCCTTTCGCAATGACGAATCCGTTCGTTTGGGAGGGTCAAAATGGTAATGACTCGGTAACATCTGCGCTCCGCTGTCGTCCTGGAGTTGTAAACATTCCCCATAAGTAATCGACTTGCGCAGTACTTTCCCGCCACTCCCATCATATTTTGCATTTTTGCCTGGCTGATCGAGTGAGATGCGCCTCCTGCCGCGAAATGCTGCATACTCGAAATGGAATGATCACCATCAAGCCGGCACAGCAGGCCGATCAGGCTGTTTTGCCTCCGGCTGGCCCATTGGCCAATGCCACCTTTGCGAGTCAGCTGAAGACCCTGGCCGGTTATCTCGCCCAGAGCGAGGTGCATACTTACGCCTTCAGCGTTGCCGCCAATAGCATCCTCTCGCTCTTTCCCTTCATCGTGATGACCTGGACCATCGAGCGGCGCATCTTCCATTCGCCAGCGATGGAAAGCATCCTCGGCGATATGCTCTGGTATTTCCTGCCCGCACACCAGGATTTCGTCGTCAAGAATATGGGTCTGCTGGCCCACGCCCGCGGCAAGGTCCAGATCATCTCCATCGTCACCCTGCTCATCTCCTCCACCGGCGTCTTCCTGCCCCTCGAAGTGGCGCTCAACCGCGTCTGGGGAGTCACCAAGAACCGCTCCTATCTCCTCAACCAGCTCATCGCTCTGGGACTCGCCATATCCGTTGGACTACTAGCGCTCTTCTCCATCGCCTTTACCGCCGCACAGAACCGGGTGCTCTCCATACTTTTCCTCAACCGCACCCAGGGACTCGTCTTTCATCTCCTTGGCGGATTCGTCCTGCGCGTTTCTGCTGCCATCTTCAGCGTCGGCATCTTTTTCCTTATTTACTATGTGCTGCCCAACCGGAAACTCCCCGTCCGCGCCGTGCTGCCCACCGCCATCGTCACCGGACTGCTCTGGGAGCTGGCCAAGGCCATCTACGTTTTTGTCTTGCCCTGGATGGACCTGCAAACCGCCTACGGACCCTTCTCCGTCTCCGTAAGCCTGATGATCTGGGCCTTCCTCACCGGCCTCATCCTGCTCGCCGGAGCTCACATGTCCGCCACCCGCCACACCCTCCGCCTCGCCCGCCAGGCCGATATCGAGGAGCAGAGGAAGAAAGCAGGCGAGGGCAGCGAGAAACCGGTTAGCTAGAAAGCTGGCCGGACTTTCGCCGACCGCTTCTTAGCGGAACGCTTCATCCCCAACGTCCCATCAGCTAGACTCAACAAGCAGATGGGACACCTGCGAAATTTCGAAGTCGGAGTCTTCCGCCGTGTGCGCCGCGATCCGCCGCAGGGCAAGGTGCACCGCATCGCCTTCTGGCTCTTCGTGATTTACCTTGGTTTGAGCCTGGGACGCCTCCTGCCCGGCACCGCGGCCCTGTTCTTCAGCGGGCTCAGCGCCTTCGTGCTCCTGATCCTCCTCATCTTTTGTATTCCGCTGCTTTGGCGATGGATATTCGGCCGTCTTTTATGGAAGGTACGCAATCGCCTCGTCGTGACCTATCTGCTCATGGGTCTCGCGCCGGTCGTACTTTTCGTCACGTTGGCGTCGATCCTGCTCTATGTCTTCTCCGGGCAGTTCGCCATCTTTGCTGCCAACTCTGAGATCACCTCCGAGCTCGGCCACATCGCGACCCAGAATCGCGCCTTCGCCCTGCACATCGCCCATGCTGTCGACCACGATCCCAAAAGCACCACGGTGAACCTCGCCGAGGCGCAAGATGCCGCACCCACCCACGAGCAGTTCGGAATGACCGTTGCTGCCTTTGAAAACGGCCGTGTGCTCACCCTTGTTCCTGCCAGCCTCAACGACACGACCATCCAGAAAATCCCCGCCTGGTTTACCAACAGCTCATCGGAAAGCCGGGATCGGGATCTCGCGCGTTGCTTCGCCCATGGCAGCCCGGATCGCTTCCGCTGCATCGTCATGGACAATGACCGGCTCTACCTCCGCGCAATCGACAGTGAAACCCTCTTTGGACGCAACATCACCACCATCACCAGCCTGCCCCTGCACCGTGAAAATGTGGACCAGATCGCGCAGGGTCTCGGCACCATCACCATCATCCCCAATGTGCAGGTAGATGACGAGAATCCTTCCGATTCCCGGAAGGGGCGCACGAAAATCGTAATCCGTCCGCTGGATGCCAAATCCTTAGGAGCGAACGCGCCCAAAACTCAGGTGCAGGTGAACGGCCAGGACATCGACACCATGGCCGCCCACAGCAAGAGCATCACCGGCGGCACGCTCCCCCAGAGCGACCGTTTCTACGACATCACAGTTACCTTTGCCGCTCCGCTCGATACCGTAGACTGGAGCACCGGCATGCCCATCCAGACCTACGCCAAGGTCAGCTCGCGTCCGTCGCTGCTCTACAAGCGCCTCTTCATCACCTCGCTGAAGATCGCCGACATCGTGCAGGACATGCTCATCGGCATCGCCATCTTCTTCGGCTTCATTGAGCTGCTGGCTTTTCTGATGGCTGTGCGTCTCAACCGCACCATCACCCGTTCGGTCAGGGATCTCTATCAGGCCACGGAGGCCATCGATCGGGGCAACCTTTCCCATCGCATCGAGGTCAAGCGCAACGACCAGCTGGCTGCGCTCAGCCGTTCCTTTAATCAGATGACCGAATCGCTCGAGCGCCTCCTCGAAGAGCAGCGCCAGAAGCAGCGGCTCGAGAACGAGCTGGCCATCGCCCAGGAGGTCCAGGCCAATCTCTTTCCGCGCGCCAATGTGAATGTGCCCACCCTGGAGCTCCACGGAGCCTGCTATCCGGCCCGCACCGTCAGCGGCGACTACTACGACTTTCTGGTCTTCGGCGGCACAAACATCGGATTGGCCATCGGAGACATTAGCGGCAAGGGCATTTCGGCTGCTCTGCTCATGGCTACGCTGCACTCCGCCGTGCGCGCCTATCGCTTTGCCGGAGAAGAGCTGGTCACCTCCGGCACCGCCGCTCTGGCACTGGCCACAACCCGCGACCTTGGCGAAGATGAAATCGAGTGTGGCGAGCTCTTCGAGGAGCCGTCAAAGATCCTCGCTCTTCTCAACCGCCATCTCTATCGCAGCACCCAGCCCGAAAAGTACGCCACGCTGTGGCTCGGCCACTATGACGGCGCATCCAGCCGCCTCATCTACTCCAACGGAGGCCAGCTTCCACCCTTCCTGCTGCGCGCTGACGATTCCGTCACCCGCCTCGATTGCGGAGGCACCGTCGTGGGCCTGCTGAACAACATGACCTACGAGCAGGCCACCGAGCAGATGTACCCCGGCGACATCCTCATCGCATACAGCGACGGCGTCACCGAGCCCGAAAATGAATTTGGAGAATTCGGCGAGGACCGCCTGCTGGAAGTTGTCCGCCGCCACCGCCATCTGCCCCTCGACGCCATCTCTGAGCAGGTGATGCAGTCGCTGCGCACCTGGATCGGCGGACAGGAGCAGCCCGACGACATTACCCTCGTCCTTGCCCGTCAAAGATAGAAGCACTGGCCCGGCAGAGATAACAGCAGGCAACTGCAGCTGCGCCTCTATGCTCCGCGCTTCAACTTGTCGCTTCCATCGCTGCTGCGACGCTGCGTCTCTGGCTCGTCGTATGTCATCAGATAGCGCCGGATATACCGCAGCGGCTCCTCGAAGGTGCACATCTCGCGCAGATGATACTGCCATGCATGCGGCTTCAGCGTGCGGCGCACATACGCCTTGCGGTTGATGGTGATCAGCTCGCCCCGCGCATTCAGCCGGGAGAACTTCTGCGTCGGCACCACGAACTGAATCTGCTCGCCCTGCTTCCAGAAATGCTTGGCGAACTCGTGCGAGAAGAGCAGCGCATAGTAGCGATGCCCTGTCGCCAGTGTCTCAATCGCGGAATCTTCACCCGGCCACGCGCGTGCAATCTTGCTTTGAAACCACGTTTCCAGGTCGAAGCCGTGGGTGCGTGCCTGTACCAGCAGCAGGCGGAGGAGTTCTTTCTTGGTCAACGCAGCACCTGTCGTCCGGTCGAAGTGGGGGTGTCTCTACCGGCCTCGTGGAAAAATAACATAGCATCAAAAATCGTTTTTGTGCAGACTTGACATCCGCGGAATCACGCCTGCAACCAAAAATTCATGCGCCTGCCCGTTAACTGCACAGTGACCATGCGAATTCCGCGCCAAAGTCTTCAACACCTCCGCATCTAAAATGTCTCTTGTCCTCGTCTATGCAAGGGAACGACCGGAGTTTATTTGAGAAAGCCAGCAGCAAAGTGGTCCCCGCTTCAAACCTCGGCGGCGATTCTGTCTCTCTGCCTGAGCGCGCATGCATTCGCTCAATCCGTCGACACTAATCCCCTGAACCGTACCCCCGAAGTCCGCGCTGCCTTCGACCGCTTCTACGTGATGGATTACGAAGGCGCGCTCTCCCGCTTTGAGTCCATTCAAGCCGCCCATCCTCAGGACCCCATCGCCACCGACTACGTCCTCGATGTCGCCCTCTTCAAGGAGCTATTTCGCCTCGATCTCCTCGACACAACCTTCTATGCCAACGACGGATTCCTCACCGGCAAGCACACCGTTGCCGAAGATCCCAAGGTCCGTGACCAGATCAAGGCTCTTGCCGACAAGGCCTTCGATCAAGCCAACGCCGAGCTCAAAAGCAATCCCAACGACGTGAACGCCCTCTTCGCCCGCGGCTGGGCGCGCAGCCTCGAAGCCACCTATCTGGCCATGGTCGAGCGCAGCTTCGGTGCCGCCCTCAAGCTGGCCCTCGGAGCCAAGAACGACCACGAAAAGGTTCTCCAGCTCGATCCCAACTACGTCGACGCAAAAATGGTCGTAGGAATTTACCAGTACGTCGTCGGCGCGCTGCCCTTCGGCTTCAAGCTGCTCATCGGATTCGCCGGCATCCACGGCTCGAAGGGCACCGGCATGGCGCTCCTGCAGGACTCCTCCGCCCACGGCGTCATCACCAGCGTGGAATCGCGCACCGCCATGATGCTCTTCCTCCGCCGCGAGGCTAAATATCCGCAGGCCGGAGAGATCGCCCGCAGCCTTGCCCAGCAGTATCCGCACGACTTTCTCTTCAGCCTCGAAGAAGCCAATCTATCCAAGGATGCAGGCGACGGCCCCAAAGCCATCGTGCAGTATCGGAGCGTAGTCGATAGCGCCAAACGTCCCGGATACTTCCCCGAGTCGCATCTCGAGCTGGCCTACTTCGGCCTCGCCGATACCCTTCGCGGCCAGAAGCGGTATTCCGAATCCGCCGAAACCTACCGCGAAGCAGCCTACCTGCCCACCACCAGCACCGAGCTGAAGCGGAGATGCCTGCTCGCCGCCGGCGAAGACTACGACCTGATGAACGATCACGAGAGAGCCCGCCAGCAATACCAGGCCGTCATCGACGCCGGAAGCGACAGCACCCAGGCCGACCAGGCCCGCAAATACCAGCACAGCGCCTACACCGGCCGCTAATGCAATCGAGAGGTAGGGACGGGCTTTAGCCCGTCCAACAAAGGTTCCAGCGAGAAGGGGCTTTAGCCCCTGAGGTTTGCCACCAACCCTCGCGCGTCTTCGCCCAACGGAACCGCGCCACCATCTCCCGCGGGTGCCCCATTCAAGCCTGCCATTGGCTTGAGTGGGACCATCAGCCGCCCACCACATGCCACGGAACCGCCATATCCCCATTCGCGTATCCACTCTTGAAAACCCGCAAAACACGGCCGCACCACCGCCGGACGGGTGTAAGCTTTCATTCCAAGAGGGAATCGCAATGGCTGTTTTCTGCAGAAACTGTGGCACCTCGATGAGCGATGGCGCGCGCTTCTGTTCCTCCTGTGGCACGCAGATGAACGTCGCCGCTCCGCCGCTCTATACCGTCCAGACGCGTCTCATCCGTCCCCGCATCGGACGCATGGTCGCTGGCGTCTGCCAGGGCTTGGCCAACAACTACATGTGGGACGTCACCTGGGTCCGCGTCATCACCGTCCTGCTCGCTGTCTTCGGAGGCGGAGCCGGCATCGTGGCCTATGTCGTCTTCTGGCTCGTGATGCCCGAAGAACCCCTGGCCCTCCCGCCCGGAGCCTACGCTCCACCCGGCAATTAGGAGCCTTATTCCAAAGTTGTGCTGGGCCTCAGGAAAGAGGCAGAAAAGTCCCGAAGGGACAACAGATGCTATCCATGCCGCGCGACCGGAGACAGCGCGCCGTGAGTTGGCGCGACGCGAAGTCCCGCAGGGACGCATGAACATAGCCCAGCACAAAGTGCTGGGTCGCAGGAAAGAAATAGATAAAGTCCCGAAGGGACGACTGAATCGGACTACCCGTCCGCCGCATCCCGAATTGGAAACTAACACCCCGTCCCCAATCCCGTCCGCCGCCGCCAACCCGCTAAACTAACCACGTGTTCTACCAATCAGACGACGCGAAGCTCTTCTACACCACCAAAGGCAGCGGACAGCCTCTGGTCCTGCTCCATCCCATGCCCACCAACCACCGCTTCTGGCTGGAGCTCGCCCCCGTTCTGTCACCGAAGTACCGCCTCATCCTGCCCGACCTCCGCGGCCACGGCCAGTCCGAAGTGGGAGACGGTCCCGTCACCATGGAAAAGCTCGGCCGCGACATCGTCGCGCTCCTTGACCTGCTCCAGATCCCGCGCGCCATGTTCGCGGGCTGCTCCATCGGCGGGTATACCCTCTACGAACTATGGCGCAGACATGCCGATCGCGTCACCGCCTTCGCGTTCTGTTGCTCGCGTCCGCAGGCCGACAGCGATGCCAACCGCGCCAGGCGCGAAGAGTGGATAGAAAACATGCGCCTGCGTGGGACGGGCGACTGGATCAACGCCATGCTCGAGCAGCTCATCGCACCAACCGCCCGCCGCCGTGCTCCGGAAAAGATCGGTGAGGCGCGCGAGATGATGCAGATGCTCACACCCGCTGCTGCCATCGCCTTGCAGCAGGGCCTCGGCGCGCGGCCCGACTCCACTGAGACCGCGAAGACCATCCGCATTCCAACCTTCGTGCTGGCCGGAGGCGAAGATCAATCCTCCACCACCGCCGACATGAAGCTGTTAGCCGACCTCATCCGCAGCGGAGGCTATGGCGCGGAGTTCACCGAGGTCCGCGACGCCGGCCACTACGCACCCTGGGAGCAGCCGCAGATGATCGGCCGCCTGCTGCGCCGCTTCTTCGACTCGATCACGTAGCGGGCTACTCCTCGCGCAGTAGTTTTAAAGGATCGGCCGACAGCGCGCGCTGCGCGGGAATCCATGTAGCCAGTATCCCCAGCAGCGCCATGGCCAGAATCGCGCCGCCCAGCACCAGAGGATCGCGCGGCGTCGCCTGGTACACGATGTAGGCCAGCACCTTCGTCGCCATCAATCCCAGGATCAACCCCACCGCCGAGCCGGCGGCCAGCAGCTTCATCGCCCGTCCCAGCGCCGCGTGCAGGACTTCGGTCTTCTGCGCGCCGAGAGCGATGCGGATACCCAGCTCCTTCAGCCGCTTGCTCACCGAGTACGCAGCCATCCCAAAGATGCCGGTAATCGACAGGATCGCGCCCATCACTCCCAGCACTCCCAGCGACATGGTGGCCATGTGTGCCGGAAACAGAACCACGGCCAGCAGCGACTCCCACGTTTCCGCGTCGCTGGGCAGCTCCTGATTTACCTGGTGCACCTTGTTGCGCATCGCCTCGCCCAGCTCCCGCTGATTGCGGTGCGAGCGCACAATCACATACGCACCGGTCGAAGGCGATTGCAGGGAAGAATAAAACACCGCCGGCTGCTGTTCTTCGGTGAGGCTCAGATATTTTCCGTCTTCGACCACTCCCACAATCTTCAGCCGCTTCCCATCCTGCGTCCTGAAATATTTGCCGATCGCATTCGCCACCGAGCCGAACATCTTCAGCGCGAACTGCTGGTTCGCCACAGCCACTTCGGGCGCGCTCTTGTCGTCGCTCCACAGAAAATCTCTGCCCTGCAGAAGGCTGGTGCCCACCGCCTCGAAATACCCGGGAGACACGGCATATTGATACGGCGCAGATGCGATATTCTTCGCCGTAAAATCTCTCGTCTCGTCCTTGAAGGCATTCACCGTGGCGGCGGAAGCGTAGACCAGCGGCGGATAGTCTTCGATCACGCCCACGTGCTCCACGCCGGGGATGGTCTGCATCGCTTCGATCAGGCGCTTCTGCACCGGCAGCGCCTGGTCGATCTTGTAACCCGCCGACGCCAGATTGGTGCCGATCAGCATGGAGTTGTGTGGATCGAAGCCGTAGTTCGCATGCAACGAACGCATCAGTCCGCGCACCGCCACCAGTGACGAGGTCACCAGCACCGCGCAGATGGCAATTTGCACCACCAGCAACACGTCGCGCACCGTCATGCGCCGTCCCAGCCGTGCCGACGATCCAGCCTTCACGATCTCATAAGGATTGGTGCGCAGCACCTGCCGCACCGGCACGATCCCGAAGAGGAATCCGCTGATCAGCGCCAGCAGCAATGCCACCACGTAGATGCCGCCGCCGGTATTCACCGGCACATGAATGGGAGCACCCGAAAACGGCTGCCACACGGCTACCTTGCGCAGAAGTGCGATGCTGCCTGCCAGCCCCAGTGCGCCTCCGGTCAGCGAGATCAGCATCGCTTCCGTGAGCAGCTGGCGCAGGATGCGGTTGCGGCTGGAGCCCAGCGCCAGACGCAGCGCTACTTCGCGTCCACGGTCAGCGGCATGAGCGGCAAACAAGCTGCCCAGGTTGGCGCACGCGGCAAGAAGAATCATGCCGGCCAGCAGCATCAGTCCGGCAACAAACGCATGCACCGGACCGCCAAACGAGGTAAGCCCAGGGTGAGCGAGCACCGTCTTCTCATGGTGCACATCTTTGGGATAGGCCTTCTGCAGCGCCGTGCCGATCGCGTTCACATCGTCGGTTGCCTGGGCCACCGTGACGCCCGGCTTCAGATGCCCGAAGACTTCGAAGAGCGTGTGCGTATTGCTGCGCACATTCACCGTGTCCTCTCCCGATATCTGGCCATCGTTGATCACCGGCATGAAGAAGTCGGTTTTGATGAACAACAGCGTCCCGTAGAAGTCCGGCTGCGCCACACCCAGGATCGTGAACGGGTGCTGGTTGATCTCGACCACACGTCCTACCACCTTGCGATCGTCATGAAAGCGCGAATGCCAATAGCCATAGGTCAGCACCAGATAGGGAGCGCTGTTGGGCCCGTGCTCATCCGAGGAGTGAAAGAAGCGGCCTAGATAGGGTTGAAGCTTGAGCACATCGAAGTAATTGCCGGTTGTTTCGAAGCCCACCGCTGATACCGGATCGTTGCCCGTATCCACTGAGGTGAACGCGAAGGCGAACCCCGCCATATCTTCGAAGCTATGATTGCGGTCGCGCAGATCGCGATAGTTGGGATACGACTGGAACCCCGAGTTATCGCCGAACACCGGGCCCCAGAGTGTTTCCGACTGCGGCACCTTCAACGGATGCAGCACCAGCGCATCCATCACCCCGAACACCACGGCATTCGCGCCGATGCCCAGCGCCAGCGTCAACACCGCGGCAATGGCAAACCCTGGAGCCTTGCGCAGCACACGCAGGCTGAAGCGCACATCGAGCAGAAACGTCTCGACAAAGTTTCCGCCCATAGCCTCATGGCTTTCTTCCTTGAACTTTTCGTAGCCGCCGAACTCAATCCTCGCTGCGCGCTCGGCCTCGGCACGCGCCATGCCCGAGCGCTCCAGGTCGTCAGCACGATGCTGCATGTGGGAGCGCAGCTCCTCATCCATGTCGGCATCCGTTGCCGAGCGATGAAAGAACTTCGCGGCGAGAGAACGGAAGTAGGCCAGCGGTTTCATACTTCCTCCGGTTGCGGTGAGAGTGCCGCGCCGATCGCCGAAGCCAGCCGGTTCCAGCTCGCTGTCTCTTCGCGCAGACGCTTGCGTCCGGCGACAGTAAGCTCATAAAACTTGGCGCGGCGATTGTTTTCCGATGTTCCCCAGCTGGCCTTGAGCAGCCCCTGCCGCACCAGTCGAAACAGTCCGGGATATAGCGCACCCTGCTCGATCAGCAGCGCGTTGCCGGAGATTTGTCCGATGCGCAGAAGCACGCCATACCCGTGCAACGGGCCGAGCGATACCGCCCGCAGGATAAGAAGATCAAGGGTTCCGGGAAGCAGTTGCGCCTGGTCGGTCATGCACTCTCCTAAGTTGATAAGGAGTGTAGAGCGCGCTTTCCTAAGCTGTCAAGGGAAAAGCCCGATAAGCCATTTCATGGCTTCAGTCGCTCCCCCAGGATCGAAAGCTCAATTCAGACCAGAGGTCTCGCGGTCTTTAGGTAGGGCATGGCTTTAGCCATGCCACTCACAGAGAGAAGGAGCTCGCGGCTTCAGCCGCTGAGGGAATTTTTGAGGATAAAAGAAATGCCGCTTACATCGTCTTCAAATACTCGATAATCGCCCACCGCTCATCATCGCTCAGCTCCGGACCGATCACGCCCTTGCCCGATCCATTCCTGAACTCATGTCCGGCATTCGAATTACCCGGCTGGCTGGTGTCGAAGAGAAAGCCGCCATCGAACTTCGCCGTCGCGAACCCCACATGCCTGGGATCGAACTCCCGGCTGCCGATATAGAACGTCTTATCCCGCTGCTCGGCCGGAAGCAGCAGCTGATAAAGGCTCGGCACCGATCCGTTATGCAGAAACGGAGGCGTCGCCCACAGCCCCTCCAGCGGCCGCGCGCGATAACCCAGTGGCGCAGCCACGCCGTCCGCGCGATAGCCGCTCCACTCCATGCGCTGCTCGGGAGTCAGCTTCAACGCGTCGTAATTCATGTCGCGGATCTTCGTCGTCACCACCCGCAGCCCATCGGTTGCTGGCACCGTGCCCAGCCCCAGCTCGCCCGTCACTGCCTTGCGCTGCGCCCAATCCGTAGCCTCGCGCGGATCGGTCCCGATCACATCCAGCGGAATCACATTCAGCTTCAAGAAACGCTTGCCATCGAGTCCAGCGTCCCAATATTGGCCGTCTTGAATCTCTGCCGATTTCACCTCCGGCATATGGCAGCGCTTGCAGCGCAGCTTGTAAAGCGTCGCACCCTGCTTCGCTTTTTCAGCATCGACCGCACCGAAGACTTCCGCAGGCCACGTCGGCGGCTTCAATCCGTCGAACGCCGTCTGTCCCGCCAGCAGCTCTTCCATCTTCCAGATGTTCATTACGTTCACCGTCGACTGATACAGCTTTGCAGGATCGACAAGGTTGACCCGCGCCCGCACCCCCAGCGCCTCGCCGATATTGCGCACCATAGGCTGCTGAATCGAAGCGTTGTACTGCACCCATCCAAACCAGCTCGTATACCAGAGCGGAGGAAACTTCACCGGAGCATCGGCTACGCGCAGGTTCGCGTTATCCAGCTCCGTGCCGAAGACATAATTGCCGATCCGCCCCAGCGCATCCGTGCGTCCGAAACTTCCCGCCGTGGGATACAGATTTCCCGCCGTGGCCGCATTGCTCTCGGCCAGCCCGGCATTCAGCACCTTCTCGAAATCCGCCTTCAGCTTTCTCTTCTCGTCAGCCGTCGCGTGCTCGCCCAGCACCGCCCGCGCAAAGCGGTCGAAGCGGAAAGGAATCTTGTCGGTGAACGCGACCGCATATCCCAGCTCCGTCTGGAACGAAGCCAGGTCCGCTCCCGCTGTTCCGCCGTCGATGCGCACGCCCTTGCCGTTGTAGTTGAGCTGCCCGGTATGGCAGGCCGCGCACGTCAGCCCCACCACCTGCACGGTCTCGCCGCTGAACGGATCGGCCACCGTATCCACCGCGAATCCAACCGGCAGTCCGCCCGGATTCGTCGCACTCGCCGCATCGGTGAGAAATCCAAACCGCGCCAGATATTCAGGATCGGAAAACTTCGGCACCGTCCCGAATAGCTTGATCTCGGGCTGCTCCAGCGCCAGATACCACTTGTACGGCAGCAGCTCCGTGCCCTGCGGCGTGTGATAAAACCACGCCCGCTGATCCGCCGGCCAGTGCTGGTCACGCACTACGACATCGACCGGTTTATAGGCCGGCATATCTTCACTGGGACGGTGCGCAAAAACCTGCTGTAACTGCTTAACCTGCGTGCATCCGGTTACGGCAGCAAGAGCGGCCGCAAGAACCAGCAGAGAAAAGAACCGCCTCGGTCGAGCATGCATGGTGGGCTTTCCTTATGGATAGTGGGCAGTGACGCTCTGCTTACGAAGCCACCACGCTACTCTCCATGTCCGCACTCATCAAGACGAAATATACATACTCAAGCCTTGCTCACTCGTAGCGGATCGCCTTCACCGGATCGAGCGACGCAGCCCGCCGCGCCGGCAGCCAGCATGCGAACAGACCCACCCCCGCGAGAATCGCGGCGACCGCGAAGAACACCACTGGATCGTTCGGCGAAACCCCGATGGGCAGCGTCGCCATCACCCGCGCCATGGGGTAAGCTGCCGCGATGCCCAGCGTCAGTCCCCCGGCAATCTGCCATAGCCCGCGCCGCATCACCAGCATCAGAATGTTGCCTGTGTTGGCTCCCAGTGCCATGCGCACTCCGATCTCCTGCGTGCGGCTGCCCGTAGCCTGCGCCATCACCGCATACAGGCCAACCGAGGCCATCACCAGCGCAATCGCGGCGAAGCCGGAGAAGAGCATCGCAAACACATGCAGAAACCACTCGTTGTGTGCGACCTCCTGCTCGAGAAACGCCGTACCACGCAGCGGCAGATCCTGGTCGAGATTCTGTACCGCCGCCCGCACCGCCGAAGTTGGATCAATGGAGGATTCAACAGCCAGTGCCATTCCGTTCCATCCCTCCTGGCGGAAAGGCACGAAAAGCAGCGGCTTCGGATGGCTCTCATTGAGGTTTTGGATCAGGTTGGCCGAAACTCCCACCACCGTGATCCAGTCGCCCGGTTTGTTCTTGTCGTCGTAAAAGCGGAAGCGCTTGCCGACTGCGTTTTGCCTCGGCCAGAAATGCTCCGCGCATTCGCGCGTGAGAATCGCAGCCTTATGGTTCGCTGTGCCGTCGCGCTCGTCGAAGTCGCGCCCAAGCAGCAGCGGCAGATGAATTGCCGCCAGGTATCCCGGCGAATCTACGACAAACGAGACAGCCGGCCGTGGCGCTTTGGGATCGGCCACCGTGTGCTCGATCTCAACATCTCGCTCCGCGGAGCCCAGTCCCGGCAGGTTCGAAGCCAGCGCCACATGTGTCACGCCCGGCAGCGCGCTTAATCTGGGCAGCAGCTGATCGTAGAACTTCTGCCGCGCATCGGTATCCTTGTATCTCTCATCGGGGAAATCGATACGCGCTGTCATCAGCTCACTTGCTGGCACCAGCTTGTTTGCAAATAAATTCTCGATCAGGCTGTGAACGAAGATCCCCGCGCTGCTCAGCAGCACCAGCGTCAGCGCAAACTGCAGCACCACCAGCCCGGCGGAGAATCGCCCGCCGCGCTGCTTGCCCACGCTGCGTGCGCCTTCTTTGAGCACCTCGTTCAGATTTACGCGCGAAGAGCGCAGGGCGGGAGCGATGCCGAACAGCAGTCCGCTCACCATGCACAGCCCCGCGAAATACCCGAAGACCGTGTAGTCCATCCCGAACTGCACCCAGTAGGGCTTGCCCACGTTCTGCGTCGCCAGATCGAACCAGTGCACACCCAGCGCGGCCAGCGCCAGTCCCACCAGGCCGCCCAGAGTGCTCAGCATTACGCTCTCCAACAGCAGCTGCCGCATCACCCTCCATCGCGTCGCGCCCAGCGCCGTGCGGATCGACATCTCGCGCTGCCGCCCCAGCGCGCGGCTCAGCATCATGTTGGCCACGTTCGCGCATGCGATCAGCAGCACAAACCCCACCGCCGCCAGCATCAGCAGAAAGATGATGCGGATATTCCCGCCGTTGAAACGCTGTTGAAAGGTCTCCACTGCGATGCGCAGGTTTTTGTCTGTATCCGGATACTGCATGGCCAGCCGTGCGCCGATACCGTTCAGCTCTGTCTGCGCTTTGGCCATGGTTGCGTCCTGCCGCAGCATGCCGAAGACCTGCAGCGGCCGGCTGTCGCGCTTCTCCAGCTCCGGCGTCGATACCAGCGGCATCCACATATCGGTGTTGGCAGGGAATTTGAAGTCCTTCGGCATCACCCCGATGATCGTCGCCGGCTTCTCGTTCACGCGCACCGCCCGCCCGATCACCTCCGGCGAGCTGTTGTAGCGCTCCTTCCAGATGCCATACCCGATCAACAGGCCCGGCGTCTGTCCCGGTTTGTCATCGCCTGGCGCAAAACCGCGGCCCAGCACCGGTTGGATATGCATCATGGTGAAAACGCCCGTCGTCGTGCGCTCCAGGTGGTAAGGCTGCGGAGGATTGCCGCGCTCGCCCAGCACGCCCTCTTCGTCGCTCGCGCCTTCCAGTGTCTCGAATGTCTTGGCCTGCGTCTTGAAATCGCGAAGCTCCGGATACGAGAGGCGCGTGACGTTCGAGCCATCGGGTTGCGTCGTATTGCGGCCTGAGACATAGACCAGCCGTTCGCCGCCCGGAACCGGCACCGGTTTCATCAGCGCCGTGTACACCAGCGTAAAGACCATGGTATTCAGGCCGATCCCCAGAGCCAGCGTCACCACCACGGCGGCCGAAAACCAGCGGTGTGACAGGATCATGCGAAGAGCGAAGCGCAGGTCGTTGCTCATAGCACTGGCTTACGAGCCGCACGACGGGCTTGTTCCACAAAGAACGAAAATAAATCTTTTTGGTCGTTCCCTCACTCGGGCCGGCAAACAAAGAAGCCCGGCTCGAAAGCCGGGCTTCTCGTGCTTCAGAAAAATACCTACGGAGCCAGCGTCGTGATCAGCCCCGCCTTCGGACTGCCCCAGCCCGTCACCAGGTCATAGCCGGTGACCGCCGAATAGCTGCCCGACTTGCCGCTGGTGATGTCGTGAAAGTCCGTGCTGTAAGTGTTCGCCGTTGCATTCTGCGCATAGATCGTCGGATCGAGAAATCCGACGTACGAGTCGCCATTGGCCGCGAGCTGTTGATTCACCAGCGCAATGAACCCCGCCCACATGGGAGCAGCGAAGCTCGTCCCGCCGTACTCGTTGGCCAGGCAGGTTGTCTGGTCCGCGCAGGTGTAGAAGGTAAAGTTCGCATTCGCCGAAACATCCGGCCCGTTGCGCAGCGTCGTCGATCCCTTGTTGCTGGAATTGATCGCCGCCTTCTGCCATGACGGAATCGCGATGCTGTCCGGCGAGATGCCGCCGCCGCTGTCCGTCCACGCCGTCTCCGATTTCCATGCTCCGCCGGCGCTGGCCGTCGTCAGATCCGTTCCGCCCACGGAAACCACGTAGGCGTTGTCTGCCGGCCACGTCTCGTTCCGCTTCGACCACGTGGAGTCATCGCCCGACGCGGCAAAGAAGGTCTGCCCCTGAGACGCCATCTTCTCGAAATAAGGATTCAGCGTGGTGGGATCGGCCGGCGTCCATCCCCACGAGCAGCCAATTGTCGTCGGCAGCGGACTGTGCGTGGTCATCGCGCTGATGATCGCCGTATCTGTCGATCCGATGTACATCACCAGGCTGTTCAGCTTGGGAGCCATGCCCAGCGCCTGCGTCATGTCCAGAGTCTGCTCGGTATCGTCGCAGCGTCCGCCGGCGCGGCTGTCCACGCATGAGGTGCTGGTCCCATCCACTGACAGCAGCGTGATCGGCACAGAGTTCGTCTGTCCCACATTTTTGTAGTAAGTGGTCAGGTCGGCCAGGTCGGTTCCCTCATACTCGAACAGGCCCAGGTTCTGTCCCGCGCCGGTCAGCGCCGTCCCGCCATAGTAGGCCGCGCGCATGTCGCTGCCCAGGAACGAAGCCGACGGTCCCGAGCCGGTTGTCGCATGGGTCACCAGAGTCTTGGCATCGATGCCGTGAGCCAATGCATAGTCGCTCTTCTTCACCATCAGCGGATGCGGAATCGAATAATTGTCCAGCCCCGAGATATGCCACAGCGAGAAGTTCAATGTCGTCGTGGGCTCGCGATCCGGTCCATAGAAGTTGCGGCTCTCCGTCGGATGCTTGTAGGTCAGCATGTTCACGTGGAAGGCCGACTCGACCGCTGAGACGGTGCCCTTCACCTGCACATCCATGCCGTCGCGCGATCCACCCGTCACCGTCAGCCCGTGCGTCTGCGCAAACTTCACCACCGCGTCATAGTCCGCCTGGGTGGGCCCGAACTTTTCCGTGAACTCGGCCGGTGTAAGGAAGTGCCGGTAGGAAGAGCTCGCCGGGTTATAGACGTCTTCCACGAACGCATCCAGGTCAGCCTGATCGCGCACCGGCAGAACCAGATTGAGGCTCAGCACCTGGCTGCTGGAAAGATGTCCGACCGGCTGCGCCAGACCGCTGCGCACCGCATCGCGAACGTGATGCGTCGATACATACTGTGCCTCGGCGCCGGGGGCAATGGCCAGCAGCGCCGCAACAGCTGTCACAAAAATCCCGCCCGATTTACAGCGGGCAAGGGAAATCGCACTCCTATGAATTGCTCGATTCATGGTGAAGCTCCTTTTTGTGTTCCTGGGAGAGATAGTCGTACCGTCACAAAAATGCCTAGCCGATAGAACTCGCCGGAGAAGCAAAGCTCAGCCTTGGAAATGTTGGCCTCGAACAGGGATGAGATGACTTTCAGGCGTGCCGAACAGGTGCTGCAGCGGTGCGGGGAACGGGAAGGTACTGCAACCACGTCACGGTCTGTCGTTCATGGAGAGCCACGTTAGCATGGCGTGAATTGTCACGACAACAATTAATTTGCCGTTGTGATCCGGCTGTTCCCGGTTTTGATAGGCCGAAAGCGTGCAGGGAATTGGAACGTGACGGAATTTATGCCTGCGCGGTTCGTGTCTGCAGATCGGCTGCCTGGAGATCGATCGTGTGCCGCATCTCGATCAGCGCCATGGTATGCCGGGCCAATGCTTCGAGCGCGGCAATCTGGATGGGAGTGATCGCATGCGGCTTCGAATCGATCACGCAGACCGTACCCAGAACATGGCCGTTCGGCTCAATAATCGGAGCACCAGCATAGAAGCGAACATTAGGATCGCCCGTCACCATGGGATTGTCCTTGAACCGCGGATCTTCCTGTGCGTCCCGCACAATCAGCGTCGTACGCGTGCCCAGCGTATGCGCGCAGAAGCTTACCGAACGCGGAGTCTCCTTGGCTTCGATTCCCACCGCTGCCTTGAACCATTGCCGGTCGGTATCCACCAGCGAAACCAGTGCCATCGGCGTCCCGCAGATGAGTGAAGCCAGCGCCGTCACATCGTCGTAGATCTGCTCCGGCAGCGTATCCAGGATCGAATACCGCTGCAGCGCGGAGATACGGGCTTCTTCATCGATGGTCGAAGCAGGAGTTGTCATATTGAACACGAATTCTACACGCGGCAATTGCGCCGGGCAGAAAAAGTATTCATGAAAAAGCGTCTCAAAGGGTGTTCGGGAAAGGAAAGAATCGGTCCTGGAGAAGGACGGAAAGGCACGTACAGGCACGGAGAGGCACGTAAATAGGTACGGTAGGGGATCAGGTTTTTACAGGGCCGCTACGGAAATGGATTTTGCTATGGCACGGCTTCAGCCGCCGGGGAAAAGTTCCCGATGATTTCTTGCACCTTAAAAAGAAAAACGGGGCAGCCTCCGCGCCGGCCCCGATCTCGTCACACTGTTGCGTTAGTTTCCTGCAGCCTTGTGGGCTTCGCCGCGGCGGAACATCTCATTAACCGTCGCAACGAAGTGCCGTGCGGGCGGAGGAGTCGGTACGCTGCCAGAAAGAATCTTCTGGAACGCAATGTCGCTTCCGTAGAAGGCAACCGTATCCTTCGTGTTCTGGTGCACCACATCGCCGTTCAGATCGATGCCGGCAAACAGGCCCTTGCTGCGCGAGTAAGTCAGGAACTCCGCATTCGCCAGCTCGGTCGTCGAAGCCTGCGAGTTGCGGCCCACCGGACCGGCAGCCACGGCCACATCACCGCCCAGCTTTACCTTGTCCTTCAGCAGGTCGTCGACAGCGTGATAGTTGCGGCCGATGAGCACCAGGTCGGTCGACTGTCCGCCGATCTGGAAGCCGAAACTCGCGCCCTCAAGCTGAATGAAGACCGGAGCGCTCCAGCCGCCGTGGTGTGTGCGGCAGGTGGCGACTCCCTGTCCGTACTCGCCGCCTACAACAAATGCGCCCTTCTTGAATGAAGGCACCACGACCACGCAGGTCGCACTTGCTGCAATGTCAAGCGGAACTCCCTTGTCCGGCGTATTCATCAGTTCGTGGAGAACGGCATGTGCGGCATCGATGCGGGCATCGATCTTCGCTGTATCTTGAGCCATAGCAACGCTGCCAAGGCTGGCCGCAACAAGAGCTGCTGCAAATAGTTTTCTCATTCTTTCTTTCCTCGTCTTTCCATTGGTGAATCTAAACTGCTTTCCGCTAAGGCGGGCACACAGTAGGAATCACAAACCGCCGGTGTGGTTGCCGCCAGAGTATTGTTATCTGCAAATAAGGACAGAAGCCAGAAACTGTTTCCCAAGACCTCCGCTGCCCGGGAGGCAGCGGAGGAACCCGCCATCGAAGCGGGCCTCATGCCGCAACTCAAAGCCACAAATGTACATACGGAACAGTTTCTAGCGCAGGATCAGCAGATAAATCGCCATCCCCACGCCCACCAGCGCCAGAAACACGGCCAGCACAACCGCGTTGCGCGAGATGCGCCCCGGCTGCCACGATCCCGTGCTGAGCTCCTTGATCAGCGTGAAATGCTGTATGACCGCCGCCACCAGTACCACCACCCCAAGGGAAACAATGGACACGCCCGACCACAGCGATAAACCGGTGCCCTGCGGAGTGAGATGCGCTTCCGTGCCTCGCAGCTCGCGCAGAAAGAGCCCGAACCGCGCCACCGCAAAGCCCACCCCCATCAGACCCAGCCCGGTGCGAATCCAGGCCAGGAATGTGCGCTCGGCTGCAAAGTACACGCGGGGGTCTTTTTCGGGAACGGGCGGTGTCGTCATATCGAATAGATTGCTAGATTGCCTGTCTGTCTCAACAGATTAGAGATTCAGCAAAGATTTATCGTTCCGGGCAGCCGATCAGAAACCGTAACTCCGGGTGCCCCACGTCTCGCCTTTGAGACGTGGAAGAGCACTTCTCCAAGGCGAAGCGCCCAAAGGAAGCGAAGCTGCCACCACTCGCGCGAAGTGCAGCCGCCTGGACGGCCAGTCCCGGGTGCCCCACGTCTCGCCTTTGAGACGTGGGAGACCACTTATCCAAGGCGAAGCGCTCAAAGGAAGCGAAGCTGCCACCACTCGCACGAAGTGCAGCCGCCTGGACTACGCCCGCAGAGTCGTAGCCTCGCCGGGAATCGGCAATCCCTCCAGCAGATTCCGCGCCTCCAGATCGGCGCGCAACTGCTCCACCGAGTGAAACAGCACCGCCTGCAATCCCACGCTCGCCGCCGCCGCAATATTCTCCGGCTTGTCGTCGAGAAACAGCGTATTTTGCGGCTTCACACCCAGCCGCTCGCAGGTATGCGTATAGATCGCCGGATCGGGCTTGGCAATCCTCAGCTCGCATGACCAGGTGTGGTGCTGAAAATGGGTCAGCCATCCGAACTCCTGCCGCATATAGCCCACCATCTCCTCGCCCATGTTCGAGAGGATCGCAGTAGGGAAGCCCGCATCCTGCAGCGCCACCACCCAGCCCAGCATTCCTTCGTTGAGCGACGCCCACATCAGGATGTCGGTCTCGATCAGCTCGTCAATCTGCTCCGGAGTAAACGTCGTGCCCGCATCGGCGGCCACCCTTGGCCAGTAGGTGCGGCCATTCAGCTCGCCCAGGTCGTAGGCATGGCGAAACTTCCAGTACGACGAGAACAGGGTGTTCTCATCCAGGCCGGTGATCGCGATCAGCTTCTGTTTCGCAATCGGATCCTCGCTGTTGCTCAGCACCCGCCCATAGTCGAAGATCACCGCCGTAATTGCCATGAATGCATCTCTCCTGAAGAATAGTTGGCTGCGAATGATTCAAGCAGCACAGCAAGAAATCAAAAAGTCCCGAAGGGACGCCTGAAAGTAGCCCAGCACAAAGTGCTGGGTAATCTTGAGAAAAAAAACAAAGTCCCGGGGGGGACAGCTGAAAATAGCCCAGCACAACGTGCTCGGAAAGAGAAGCACCGCCCTCTTCATTCATTATGCCCAACCCAGCCCCGCTCAGCTTCATGAAAAGATAGTTGCGATGCCGTCAGTTCCAAAATTCTCAACACGCACCGCGTGGGACACCACGGAAACATCGCTCGCGCAAGCCACCCGCGAGCGCCGCAGCAGCGGACTCCCATTCATCGACCTCACCGCTTCCAATCCCACCCACTGCGGATTCAACTACGATGAACCGGCGATCCTCTCCGCGCTCAACGATCCCCGCGCATTGCTCTACGATCCCAACCCGCGCGGCATGCGCTCCGCGCGTGAAGCTGTTGCGCAATACTATGCGGACCACAACGCCAGCATCGATCCCGAGCACATCTTCCTCACCACCAGCACCAGCGAAGCCTACAGCTATCTCTTTCGCCTGCTCGCCGACGCCGGAGACGAAATCCTCATCGCGCAGCCCAGCTATCCGCTCTTCGATTTTCTCGCTCAGCTCGAAGATGTCCGCCTCGTCCCCTATCCGCTCTTCTACGATCACGGCTGGCATCTCGATATCGAAGCCCTGCGCCGGCGCATCACCCCAAGGACCAAAGCCATCGCGCTCGTCCACCCCAACAATCCCACTGGACACTTCACCAAACCCGCCGAGCGCCGCCAGCTTGAACAAATCTGCGCCGAACACGGCCTCGCCCTCATCGTCGATGAGGTCTTCCTCGATTACGCCTTCCCCGGCAACGCCGCACCAAGCTTCGCCGCCGGAGACCACCCTGCCCTCACCTTCGTCCTCAGCGGACTCAGCAAAGTCTCCGCCTTGCCCCAGATGAAGGCCGCATGGCTTGTCGCCTTCGGACCCGATGCGCTCTTGCAATCGTCATTAAATCGTCTCGAGATCATCGCCGACACCTTTCTCTCCATGAACGCGCCCATCCAGCGCGCGCTGCCCGCATGGCTCGCGTCACGCGCACACATGCAGGATCAGATCCGGTCACGCGTCGCCGCAAACCTCGCCGCTCTCGATAAGATCCTCGCAACCCAAACCCTCATCAGCCGGCTCGAAGTCGAAGCCGGATGGTACGCCACGCTCCGCGTCCCCGCGCTCGCGCCCGGTGAAGATCTCGCCATCCGCCTGGTCCGCAATCACGGAGTCTCCGTCCACCCCGGCTCCTCTTTCGGATTCGCGGAAAGCGGCTGGCTCGTCCTCAGCCTGCTCACGCCGCCTGAAGAGTTTTTATCTGGGATTCACGCCATCGCCGCCATCTTCCGCGAGCCATAGCCGCATCCTCATATACTGGCGGCGATGAATACTCTTCAAACCCAATGCTGCGTAGTCGGCGGAGGACCGGCCGGCATGATGCTCGGCTATCTGCTGGCCCGCGCCGGCGTCGATACCATCGTCCTTGAAAAGCACAAGGACTTCCTGCGCGACTTCCGCGGCGACACCGTCCACCCTTCGACCATGCAGATCATGCAGGACCTCGGCCTGCTCGAGGACTTCCTAAAGCTGCCGCATGAAAAGGTCACGCAGATGCATGGCGTCTTCGGCCACGACGACATCATCATCGCCGACTTCTCCACGCTCAAAACGCCCTGCCCCTACATCGCCTTCATGCCGCAGTGGGATTTCCTCAACTTCATCGCCGATAGAGGAAAATCTCTGCCTCGTCTGCGCGTGATGATGGAAGCCGAGGTGAAAAGCCTCATGCGCAGCGGGGGCCGCATCACCGGAGTCGAAGCCCAGACTCCCCGCGCCACACTGCAGGTCAGCGCAACCCTCGTCGTCGGTGCCGACGGCCGAGGCTCCACGGTGCGCCATGCCGCAGGTCTCGCCGTCGAAGACGAACATGCCTCCATCGATGTCTTCTGGTTTCGCATCGATCGCTTTGCCGGCGGAGAAGAAGGCGTTGCCATGCACGCCGTGCGCGGCCATCTCGTCCTCACCATCGATCGCGGAGAATACTTCCAGTGCGCCTACGTTCTTGCCAAAGGCAGCGCCGATACCGTGCGCGAACGCGGCCTTGATGCCTTCCGCGCTAATGTGGTGGATGCCGTGCCTCAGGCCGCTGCGGCCATCGCTGGCGTAAAGAGCTGGGACGATGTAAAGCTGCTGACGGTATCTGTCGAGCGCCTGCTCAAATGGAGCGCACCCGGCATGCTCTGCATCGGCGACGCCGCGCACACCATGTCGCCGGTCGGCGGAGTCGGCATCAACCTCGCCGTGCAGGATGCCGTAGCAACCGCGAATCTTCTCTCCGATAAACTGCGCGCCGGCACCCTCACTGACGAAGACGTCGAGCAGGTGCAGAAGCGCCGCCTGTGGCCGGCAAAAGTGGTGCAGACATTTCAAGGCATGGTGCAGCACCGTGTCCTCGCACCCGTGCTCAGCGAGAAGAACCGCGACCCCAGGCTCCCCTTGGCCCTGCGCCTCATCTCAGGATCGAAGCAGGCCCAGCATCTCGCCGCAAAGTTCATAGGCCTGGGAGTCCGCCAGGAACGCGTACGCAGCATCGCCGTCTGATTTCACACGCCGCGCGTCATCGAGGGTTGAAGATGGCAATCAGTCAATCGGCTCGGTTATCTAGCCGTTGTAGTTTGCAACCACGCGAACAACCCTTCCGTTCGCGTCGAATTCCATGAACTCGCCGGTCTTTGTGCCCTTCTGATTCACGTAGTAGAGCACGACACTGTTCAGCCCCCACATCACATCGATCAGATCGAATTTGAGATTGGGATACGCCTCAAGTCCGCGCTTGAAATATTCACGCAGGGCGTCGATTCCAACCACCGCACCCGAGGGATCGTTCAGGATCTTCGCCGCCGCCGGAGAAACCAAAACAACATCCGGCGCATAGTGGCTCATGATCGAATCAAGATCGTGCGAACCCCACGACCGCACCCAATGATCGGCAAACTCCCGTGCCTGCAACTCGGTAATCACTCCCCATCCCCCTTTTAGGCTGCTCCGCGTCTTACTCAACCTACCTCACATCCTGAAAGACTCACCAAGACACTCTAGCCTTTCCACCAAAAAGCCGGTACGAGACGCCGGCCGGATGAGCGAGAAGGAGATTCCATCCACCAAATCCCTTCCAAAGAAACATCCATCGCCCTCCGCCGGTCGTACACTCATCGGGGAGAACTCCGATGCCCGCTTCACTTCGCAAATACGTCATCTGCCTCGCTCTTCTCACCGCTTCTATCGCGCCCGCGCAGGCTCCGGATATCCACTGGCAGTCCTGGTCGAACGATGTCTTCGCGCAGGCCAAACGCGAGCACAAATTCGTCCTGCTCGATCTCGAAGCCGTTTGGTGCCACTGGTGCCATGTGATGGACGAGGTCACCTACGCCGATCCCGCCGTGCGCAAGGAGCTCAATGAGCATTATTTGCTGGTAAAGGTCGATCAGGATTCGCGCCCCGATCTCTCCAATCGCTATGAGGATTACGGCTGGCCTGCCACGGTCGTCTTCAACGCCGATGGTGGAGAGATCGTGAAGCGCCAGGGTTACATGCCGCCCAAAGAGATGCTTGGCATGCTCCGGGCCATCGTCGTCGATCCCTCGCCCGGACCCTCCGTGGTTGCCGAAACTCCCGTTCAGTTCGCAACCAACTCCACGATTCCTGCAGCCTTGTTGACTGCGCTGCATAAGAACTTCAATGCTCAATACGACGCAGATGCTTCCGGATGGGGCTTCGGCCACAAATATCTCGATGCCGACTCCGTCGAATACGCCATGCTTCTCGCTCTGCGCGGCGACAAGCAATCCGAGCAGCGGGTCCGCACCACCCTCGCCAACGAGCAGAAGCTTATCGATCCCGTCTGGGGCGGAGCCTATCAGTACTCCGTCGATGGCAACTGGAACGAGCCGCACTATGAGAAGCTGATCGGCATCCAGTCCGATGTGCTGCGCACCTATGCCGCGGCCTACGCGCAATGGCGCGACCCCGCTTATCTCAAGGCCGCGCACAGCATCCAGAGCTACGTCCGCAATTTCCTCACCAGCCCGGATGGCGCGTTCTACGTCAGCCAGGACGCCGACCTCACGCCCGGCGAGCACAGCGACAGGTACTACGCGCTCGACGACAAAGGCCGCCGCAAGCTGGGAGTGCCCCGCGTCGACCAGCATCTCTATGCGCGCGAAAACGGCTGGATGATCCAGGCCCTCTGCGCGCTCTACGCTGCCACCGGAGACCGCTCCGCGCTTGACTCCGCCGCGGCCTCCGCCAAGTGGGTCATCGCCCATCGCAGTATCGGAAATGGCGGCTTCCATCACGGCGACCACGACGCAGCCGGACCCTATCTGGGCGACACGCTCTCCATGGGCCGCGCCTTCCTCGCCCTCTACACCGTCACCGGCGATCGCCAATGGCTCACCCGGGCGCAGGCCGCGAACACCTTCATCGCCGCTCAATTTGAAGAGAAGTCCACGCCCGGCTTCGCCACTTCAAAGACCGCAACCGACGCTGCCTACCATCCCCATCCCGAGCGCGACGAGAACGCGCAGCTCGCGCGCTTCGCCAATCTCCTCTATCAGTACACCGGAGACCCAACCGCGAAGGCCAACGCCGATCGCGCCATGCGCTACCTCGCCACGCGTCCCATCGCCTTGCGCCCCATGGCCGGCACCATATTGCTCGCCGGGACGGAATTCTCGAGCGATCCTATCCACATCACCATCGTCGGCTCCGCAACCGATCCCACATCGAAGCAGCTCTTCAGCGACGCGCTGGCCTCGCCCTCCAGCTACAAGCGCATCGAGCTGTGGGATCCCAAACAAGGCAAGCCGGTGCGCGACGACGTAACTTATCCTGAAATGTCCAAGCCCGCCGCCTTCCTCTGTCGCCAGCGCTCCTGCTCCACACCCATCTTCGACAGCGTAAAGTTGAACGCAAAAATCGGCCAGGCCCTCCGCCAGCCGCAGGGATAGATAGTCAATTGGGTGCCCCGCGTCTCGCACTTGAGACGTGGGATTCGACAACCAGTGACTTCAAAAATAACGAAGGTTGAGTGACTTGGAACAATAACCAAGGTTAGGTGGCTTCGGAAAACAATGAGGGTTGAGGAAGCCGCGGAATCAAGTCCCGAAGGGACGGATGAAGATAGCCCGGCACGAAGTGCCGGGTGGGTTTGAAGGATGAAAATAAGTCCCGGAGGGACGGGTGAAGCCCCGCGCCGACTCCCCTGATGTTCTGATGTAGGAACACTCCAGCATTTTTCTGCTCGCGTTGTACCCGCACTCACTAAAATCGGAAGGGAATGTCAGCCCCCAGCCGCTTCACTCGCCGCGCTCTTGCCTTGGTGTGCACAGTGCTCACTGCTTCCATGGCGCACGCAGTCACCGTGCATGGAACCGTCACTGACACGCTCGGCCGCCCCATCGTCGGCGCAACCGTAGCTCTCATGCAGGGCGGCAAGGTCATCACCACTGCGGTCTCGCTCTACGATGGCAGCTACCAGCTCAACAGCTCAGCTTCAGGGCAATTCAACGTCCTCGCCGGCGGCGTCTCCTTTCGGCAACTCAAGACCAAGGTCTTCTATGGCGCATCGCTCGAGTCGATCGGGCAGGATATTGTCCTCGAGCCGGAGTGGGTGCACCAATCCATCGTCGTCACCGCTACCGGAGCCCCCCAGCCCGAAGCGCAGGTAAGCGCATCCATTACCACCATCAACAAGCCGGAGTTCGCCAACCGCGCTGCCATGGTCGATGCATTGAGGCAGGTGAGCGGCTTCGATGTAGTCCAGACCGGCCAGCGCGGCGGTGTCACTTCGGTATTCATCCGCGGCGGCAACTCCGACTCCAACAAGGTCCTGCTCGATGGCGTGCCCATTGAAGATATCGGTGGCCGCTTCGATCTTTCCACGCTGGCCACTACCGGCATCGCTTCCGTCGAAGCCTATCGCGGACCCAACAGCGTGCTCTGGGGATCGGACGCCGCCGCGGGCGTCATGGCCTTCGACACCCCGCGCGGAACCACCTCATTCCCATCGTTTCTTTATGAGGGAGACGCAGGCAGCTTCCATACCTATCGCAATGAAGCTCAGCTCGGAGGCACCCTGCGCCGCCTGGATTACTACGGCGGCTTCGTCGATCTGCAGACCAAGAACTCCATTCCCATGGACGAGTACCACAACATCGCTGAGGTCGCGAACCTCGGCTATCAGCTCTCCGGCGCAACTTCCATCCGCGTCACCGGGCGCAATGCCGACATCGCCACCGGCCTTCCCGGCACCTACTCATTCTTCGGCATGTCCAATGACGGCAAGCAGTCTGACCAGGACATCTTCATGTCCGGCACCATCGATCACACCTTCAGCGATGCCTGGCACGGGCTGGTGCGTTACGGCATGGCGCGCAAGAGGGAAGAGTCCCAGCAGTGGTATCCGGCCGGCAATCTCATCGAAGGCAACTACTATGGCAATAATGTAACTATCACTGGTGCAAATGGATATTCCGTCCAGGGCCACGCTCTGATGAACTACGGCCCGGACTTCGGCAGCGTGTATCCCTCCACGCTCAATCTTGTCTCCAACCGCGACAATCTCTACGCCCAGACCAGCTACGCCGTCACGCCGCACATCAATGCCATCGCCGGCTTCCGCTATGAAGATGAGCGTGGCGCAGAGAACGAGGCCGTCTATGACTTGAACGAGAGCCTCGAGCGCACCAACTACGATTACATGCTCGCCATCAACGGCGACTTCAAGCAGCGCGTCTTCTACTCGCTCGGCGGCGGCATTCAGAAAAACCAGCTCTACGGCACCGAAGGAACCCCGCGCGCCGGCGTCTCCTGGTACGCGATTCGTCCGGGCAAGGGCATCGCTCACGGCACCAAGCTCAATTTCAACTTCGCCAAAGGCGTGAAAGAGCCCACCATCGACGATCAGTTTGGCTCGCTCTATGCCTTTCTGCTCGCCAACGGCGGCGCATCGACCATCCAGCAATTCCATATTTCGCCCATAGGAGCGGAAGAATCGCGTAGCTACGACGGCGGCGTCGAACAAAGTTTCTTCGGCGAGCATCTGCAGTTGCGCGCCACCTACTTCCATAACGAATTCGGACGCCAGATCGAATACGTCGGCGCCAACCTCGTCCCCGAACTACTCCCGCAGCTCACTCCTACTGAGCAGCAGACGCTCCAGAGCTTTCTCGAGAGCGAAGGCGCCTACGCGCTCACCGTGAACTCCATGGCCTTCCGCGCCCAGGGGCTCGAAAGTGAAGTCGAATACGGCATTGGCAAGGATATTTATATCCGTGGCGGTTACACATACCTCGAAGGCCAGGTCCAGCGCTCGTTTTCATCCGACGCCGTCGGCCCCAGCACCAATCCTCGCATTCCCGGAGTGCTCATCGGCAATGACTCACCGCTGGTCGGTGCGCGTCCCTTCCGCCGTCCGCCGCACACCGGCTTCGTCGGCGTAAGCTACGCCGTCACCAAGCTCACGCTGATGGGCACCGGGTCCTTCGCCAGCCGCAGCGATGACTCAACCTACCTCGGCGGAGAAGATCCCTTCGGCGAAAACACGCTGCTGCTGCCCAATCGCAATCTCGACTCCAGCTATGCCAAGCTCGATCTCGGCGGCACATTCAGCCTTACATCATGGCTCGGTATCTATGCGCAACTGGACAATCTGCTCAGCCAGCAGCACATCGGCCCCATCGGCTATCCCTCGCTGCCCATGAATTACCGCTTCGGACTGCGCTTTACGCTGGGCCATCCGCGTAAGAGTCAGTAACAGTTACAAATACAGTTGGAGTTGCACAACTCGCTGTGCGAATCACCGCATTTTGCCGCCATCGCATCATGCGATCCGGAAATGCGTCCCATAAAAATTATTGATTTTCCGATCCGGATAATTCATCCTGCCTTAACATAGCCAGTCAAGCTGTTTTCGTAGTCTCTTTCCTGTGACTTGTTGATTCTCTTACCAATCCATCGACCGACATACTAGTCCAAAAACTAAATAAGGCAATTTTCATCAATTTATTGTTGAGGCTGATAGATGAAATTCTCCCTGCGTACTCGTCCCATCCTGCTTTGTCTTCTCGTCCTGACCATCTCCTTCGCCGCCGCCACTCAAAGCTGGGCACAGCAAACCTTGGGCTCCATCAACGGTACGATTACCGACACCTCCGGAGCTGCCGTAAGCGGTGCTGTCGTTACCGTCACTGGCGACGCCACCGGACTTACGCGTACCGCCAAGACCCAGAAGACCGGCTACTTCGAGATTCTCAATCTCCCCATCGGCCTTTACACCGTCACCGTTACGCATGAGGGCTTTGACACCACGCGTCTGCCCGCCATTGCCGTACAGGAAGCACGCGCCGCGACCATCAATCCCACCCTCAAGGTCGGACAGGTCTCCGAGTCTGTAACCGTCAATTCCAATCCGATGCTCAATGCGACGGATACCACCAACGGCTACACTCTCGATTCGCAGCAGATCGCCATCACGCCGCTGGCCACCGGCAGCTTTACGCAACTGGCCGTGCTCGCGCCCGGCGTCAGCGCCGAACTGCTCAGCGGACTCGATTCCAACGCCGGCCTCGGCAATCAGCCCATCTGGGCCAACGGCCAGCGCGACACCAGCAACACCTTCCAGGTGAACGGCGTCGACGTCACCAACCTCTTCAACGGCAAGAGCAGCTCGGGCGCCAACTCGCAGCGCATCAACTTCAATATTGGCGGCGGCAGCACCTCCAGCTCTTCGTCTGCCGGTTCGGCGACCATCGGCGGAGCCAATCCCGTCGGCACTTCGGTCTACGGCTCCAACGGCAACAGCCTGCCCTCGCCTCCGCCCGAGTTCCTGCAGGAGCTCCGCGTCAACACCTCCATGTATGACGCGCAGCAGGGAGCTACCAGCGGCGCGCAGATCGACGCCAACACCGCGACCGGCAGCAATGCCCTTCATGGACAGGTCTTTGGCAACCTCGCCGGCAACGGACTCAATGCGTCACCCTACTTCTTCAACCAGCAGTATCTGCTCGGCACCCAGGGTGTCGGAGCCTTCCCCCGCGCGCTGCAGAATCCCGCGCTCCATCGCTGGACCACCGGCGCTACCCTCGGCGGCCCCATCCTTAAAAACAAGCTCTTCTTCTTCCTCGGATACGAGAGGCTCTACAGCGCCGATCAGAGCACCGGCCTCACCCAGATGAACGTACCCAGCGGCCTCACCAACGACCGCTCTGCCGCTGGCCTCGCCGCTGCGGAAGAGAGCTGGTCAGGAACCGGCAAGGCCTTCTCGACCAGCAACATCGGCCCGATTGCCAGCGACCTGTTGAATGCCAAGCTGGCTGACGGTAGTTTCCTGATTCCGTCCGCGCAGGTTTCCGGCCCGTACCAATATGGTGTTCCCAACGTCACCCTGATTGGCACTTCGCGCCTCACCGGTGACCACGCCAACGCCGCCATCGACTACAACGTTTCGGCCACCGATCACCTCTCCGTGAAGTACTACTACCAGAGCGATCCGGTCACCAAGCCTTACGGCCTTTCGGAGACCGGCGGCTTTCCCGTTACCCAGGAGAACGGCTCGCAGGTTGCTGCCATTGGCAACACCACTCAGTTTGGCTCGCACATCAACTGGGAGCAGCGCCTCGGCTTCGCCCGTCAGGGCTCCTACAGCTACTTCACGCAGAATGTGACCAGCCCCAGCAACGATCCCACCTTCGGCATCGGCACTGGCTCGTCTTACTTCGCTCCCAACGTGCTGCCTGGACTGCTGCTCGGAGAGTTCGCGGCCAACACCACCGTATCGCCCGGACTGAAGGTCGGACCCTACAGCTCCTTCGCCGACATCGGCTACTACCAGAACCGCATCAATCCCTCGACCAACCTCATTCTGGCTCTGGGCAAGCACACCTTCGCGTTCGGCGGCGGATACAACTATACCCAGCTCAACATCACCAACAATCGCACCGGCCTGGCTCAGATCAAGACCAAAAACTTTGAGACCTTCCTCGAGGATGAGGCGCAAAGCTCAAGCGTCCTCGAGACCATCGATCCTGTCTCTCACCGCAACAACGCCGATCGTTACTATCGCTCCAATGAGATCGCGAGTTACGCCCAGGACCAGTGGAAGGCTACGCCCAACCTCAGCATCATCGCTGGCGTTCGCTATGACTATCATGGCGGACTTACCGAGAAGTACGGCAACATGTTCAACTTCGACCCCTCCGCCTACGCTGTCACCGGCGATACCACCTCCGGCTTCAACGTCACCAACGCTGGCTTCGTGGTTGCCGGTAACAACAAGTACTATCCAACCCACGGCGTAAGCGACTCGACTCTCACCGGCCGCCAGTGGGGTATCTCCCCGCGTGTCGGCTTTGCCTGGGCGCCGGAGATGAATCACGGCAAGGTAGTGTGGAACGGCGGCATCGGCATGTACTATGACCGCGGCGAGCTCTTCAGCTACCTCTCGCAGCCTGCCGGTAGCGGCAACGGCGGACCCTTCGGCGCAACCGAATCCGCACCGCTGGCCAGTTATGTGGTTGGCAGCGGCAAGTCACTCGCCAATCCGTTCTCCACGGTAGCCGCCGGTTCCGGCTCGCCCAGCGCGAATCCCGCCGCCATCACCACTCAGCTCCAGAGCGTGCTTAACGGCCTCACCGGCAACAGCGCCCATTTCGGTCCCAATTGCGGCGCGATTGATAACCAGGAAGGCTACACCGATTGCCCCGATACCCTGAACTTCGGCGCCTACGATAAGAAGAACAAGCTGCCTTACACCATCAACTTCAATCTGAACATGCAGTGGCAGCCGACGAACGATTTGGCCGTCACCATCGGCTACATCGGCAACCGCGGACGCCACGCCGTCATTCCCATCCCCTTCAACGAGCCGGGCATCGCGACGCCTAGCAACCCCATCCACGGCGAGCCATATAGCTATGGCTTCCAGGTGCTCAACCAGAACTCCTTCACCGGCTATGACTACAACGCCATCGCCAACGAGCCCTGGAACACCGAAGACGGCGGCAACACCGACTTCCGCGTTCCCTATGTGGGATACAGCCCCAACGCCGCCTTCTTCGAGACGGTCGGCAATTCTGCCTACGACGCGCTTCAGACTCACCTTGAGAAGCGTCTCTCCCACAATTTCCAGGTCGGCGCCAGCTATACCTATTCCCACACCCTCGACGAGCAGAGCGACATCGGCCTCTTCTTCACCGGCGACAACCCCAACGACCTGCGCAGCTCCTATGCGTCTTCGGACTTCGACCGCACGCATATCTTCTCCGCGAACTTCCTGGTCTCGCCGCCCAACATCGCCAAGGAGCATTCGCTGCTCTCGTATGCGACCAACGACTGGCACCTGACCGGCATCGGCATCGTGCAGAGCGGCCAGCCGTACTCGCTCTATGAGTTCTATGGAGCGGTCGGCAGCATCTACTTCGGCGACTACCCCACGCTGCTCAATCCTGTGCTGCCCATCCACGACGCCAGCAATCCCAAGCGTGCCCTCACCGGCAACAAGGGCGACGCACGCGGCGTAGGCGGCAGTTACATCCCCACCATCGATCCCACTGAGATCGATATCCACTACCTCTCACCGGGTGAAAAGGGCATTCCTGTATCCACCGGCTCCGATCCGCAGGATATCTACGAGACCGACTTCGCTCCCGGCCAGCGCAATCTCTTCCGCCAGGCTGCCCAGAAGCGGCTCGATATCTCGCTGCGCAAGGAGTTCCGGATCAACGAGCGGGTGAACTTCCAGTACGAGTTCAACGCCTTCAATGTGACCAACACCACCAGCCTCGACATCCCGCAGAACCAGACCGAAATTCGTCAGAGCTCGGCCTGCTCCGCCTCGGCCATCGCTGAGGGAAACAATTGCTCGCCCTCCGAGTACTACGTGAATTACGGCCAGATCGTCACCAGCTCGAATGCTGCCGATCAAGCCTCTTCTCTTACCAAACTCGACCAGCTGCCATATCACAACGGTAGCGGCAAGTCGACCAGCATCCCCACCACATTGCCCACTGGAACGTTGTCCTGCACGAGCGCCACGATCACCGGTGGCTGCCCCAACAACGGAGCCAACTTCGGTTCCGTTACCGGGACCATCGGCGGATCACGCGCCATCACCATGGGCTTCCACCTCCAGTTCTAAACCCGCTCCACCAAAGCAAAGAGCCCGCCGCAAGGCGGGCTCTTTGCTTTGAAGATCGACGCAAAATCCTACAACGTCAGCGTCTGTCTCGGGCTGGAAGCAATACCCGATTCGACAAGCCATTCTTTGACATTGGCACCGATCACATCCGGGTGATCCTCCTGCAGGTAGTGAATCCCGGAGCTGAGCTGCACCACTCTGCAGTTCTTGAGCCCCTTCGCAAAGCTCTCCGCAAAGGCCGGCGATGTCAGAGCACCAGGATTTCCCACAAAGAGCAGCTTCGGATATGACGACTGGGCTAACGCAGCGTGCGCTTTCTCCATGGTCGAATACACATCCGCCGGCTCACCTGCAATCGGCAGCTCATTCGGGAATCGCCACGTCGGACGCCGCGATTCGCGCGTAAGAAACGGCGCTCGGTAAGCAGACATCTCCTCATCCGTCAGCTTGCGAACGGTTGCTCCAGGCAGTACGCCTTCGATAAACGCGTTGCCGTCAAGAATCATCTCTTCGCCCACTCCCGGCGTCCTGAACTTCTGGAAGGTCTCCACTGCTTCCGGATGAAAATCGTTCCAGCTGGGCATGGGCCGGATGAACTCCATAAACGCCAGCCCGCGAATAAACTCCGGCCTGCGCGCTGCCAGATGAAATGCCAGCCCCGTTCCCCAGTCCTGCGCGACAACGAATGCGGAAGTAATTCCGGCCTGATCGAGAAACGCATCGAGGTACCGGACATGATCGGCAAACCGGTATTCGATGTCAGGCTTTCCCGATTGCCCGAACCCGATCAGGTCCGGTGCGATGCAGTGTGCCACTGGCGCAACCAGCGGCAGGATATTCCGCCATATGTACGACGACGTCGGGTTTCCGTGCAGAAAAAGTACGGCCGGTGCTTCGCGATCTCCTGCTTCGCGATAGGCGATCGTGGAGTCGAGAACGTTGATTTGCGGCAATGCAACATCGGAAGAGAGGACAGTCATTTCTGCTCCTTGGGTACCCGTTGTGCGAGTACAGGTTGTGCGAATACGGTTTGGAAGACGATTCTCTTAAAGCGATCGAGCGCACCCGGGCCGCGGTCGACCTTCATGCGGAGAATGGCGCCCTCCCACGAAGACAAAAGAAATTCGGCGAGATCCATCGCATCGAACGTGGCATCGATCTCGCCGAGGGATTGGGCCTCGGCAATACACGCGGCAAACGGAGCCAGCCACTCTTTGAAGATGGCTTCTAGCCTCTGCCGCAGGCGTTTGCTCTCCGACGTGGTCTCGATACTGAAATCGCCGATCAGGCAGCCGCGATCCCATTTGTCCTCCGCCAGCAAGCCGCTGATGGTGTCCAGGTAGCACTTCAGCCGCTGCCGCGGGGTGAGGGATTTATCCTCCAGCGCCTGTCTGACCGTCCCCTGAAGGTTGGCAAAATAGCGATCCAGAACCTCCTGCGCGAACGCCTCTTTGGAGCGGAAGTGGTTGGTGAAGGAGCCATGCGGCGCGCCGGCGGCTGCGCAGATATCGCGCACCGTCGCCCCCTGATACCCCGATCGAAACATCACCTTAAGGCCGGCGTTCAGAATCTCTTCGCGATAGGAGGATTTGCTCATGGAAGTGATAATACGTACGTACGTATTGAAAATCAAGCCTCAATTTTTATTAGGATTTCCTCGCCCTCCGGCAGCTGCCGCCCTGCGGAACTCCGCTCACCTCAGAAACGTATTCTCAGATGGCGAAAGCGCCCACAATCGCGAATTTCGCGTCTAAGATGAGGGTGCAATCGCCGAAGGAGAAAGTATGACCCCGCAAGAAGCGCAGATGTTGCAGGACTTGGTAAACAAGGTTGAAAGCACGCAGCTTACCGAGAAAGATCCCGACGCCGAAGCTCTTTTGGAAGACGGCCTCGCCCGCGATCCCGATGCTCTTTACAAGCTGGCCCAGACCGTCCTGGTGCAGAACCTCGCCCTCAATCAGGCGCGCGCCCAGATTGATCAGCTACGTCAGCAGCCCGTTCCCCAGCAGCAACCGGCCCGCGCCACCAGCTTTCTCGGCGGACTGTTTCATCGCGACCAGGCGCCTCCGCCGCCCCAGTATCAGCAGCCCCCGTATCAATCGCCGCAGTACGCGCCGCCGCAGTATCAGGCCGTCCCGCAATATGGCGCACCCCAATATGCGCCGCAACAGCAGGTGGTCTACGGCCAGCCGCCCAGCGCCGCGGGCAGCTTCCTGCGCTCCGCCGCAACCACCGCAGCTGGAGTCGCAGCCGGAGCGCTGGCCTTTGAAGGCATTGAATCGCTGATTCACGGTGGCGAGCACGGCGGCTTCATGGGTGGAGGCTACGGGCCCGGCTTCGGCGGCGGATACCCCGGCGGCGGTGGAGAGACTGTCGTCAACAATTACTACGGCAATGAAGGCCAATCCCAAGGCGGAGGATACGATCCCGGAGTCGCCGGAGCCGACATGCAGCCCCAAGGCCCCTACGACGACGGCGGCAACGCCGATCCCGATATGCAGCCGCAGGGCGGATACGATGCTTCATCCGATCCCGACATGCAGCCCCAGGGAGACTACGAAGAGGCCAGCTATGATCCCTCCAACGACGCCAGCTTCGATGACCAGAACATGAACGACGGTGGCGGAGACTTCTCGTGAGAAGTGAGGCCGCCGTAGCCTCCTCTGTTGATCTGAGATAGGGAAGAAGTAAGTGTTCGATGTCCCAGCATGAATTCACTCGTGCTGGGACATTTCGCATAAGCACCCGGCTCTCATTGTGCAGGAGGTTCTACATCGGGGTATTGCTTTCATCCTGCCAGAGCGTCTGCATCAATTTCCGGCCGATAACCATGCTAAGAAAGGCGTATATCAGGGCGCGTCTCGAGCGGGGAGGGTTTGTATCAGGGCACGGCTTTAGCCGTGCCGTTACAGAAGCCCAATGCGGGGCTTTAGCCCCTGAGACTCACCGCTGGCTCACCTGAGCTCCGGGCAGCTTCAACCCCAGCAGCAGCCTCACCGCATCCTGATATCCCCACTCCGCTGGCACCGTTTCAAAGTCGCTCTCGTCCTCGGTGATATCGAAGACCAGGCTCTTGAACAGCAGCGCCTTGCCCTGCAGATTCAGCTTGAAGTGGTACTGCTCCCAGTGGTCGTTGCCCACATCCTTCTGCTCCACCAGGATCGATCCGCCCTTATACAGCTTGCCCAGAATCCCCCAGCCGAAGTTCACATCGGCGATCAGGTGCACATCCAGCTTCACCATCCGCTCCTGCTTCTGGTCGATCCACAGCTCGCCTGCCATCCCCGCATACACCTCGCCCTGGCGGTCGGGAGGATTGAAGCTTGGATTCGGCTTCAACGACAGCCGGTATACCTCACCGCTCGGACCCTCGGCCGTGCCCTCGTAGTGGTAGAGAAACGCATCCGGCAGCATCCGGACCATCTCGTTGTCCCGGTTGTTGTCCGCCTGTTCCTTCCTGTGCTTGCGCTCCTGCACCTCGGGATGCGCCAGCAGATTATTCAGCCGGTCGATCTCCGTCTGGTTCGCATCCCCGCTCAGCGGCTGTCCGCCCTGCTCGATCACCCGCGAGATCTCGCCGTCCTTGGTCTCGACAATCTCCTTGGTCGTGCGCTTGCCGTCGTCCAGCTTCTCCAGCCGGTACTTGTACGGATGCAGTCCATTCCCCGGCTTCAGCTCATTCGCAACCGCACGCTTGACCAGTTGCAAAGGATCGGCGGCTACTGCCTCGGGCGTCATCGACTGCGCCAGAACCGCAGGAGCCCAGAACATGCCCAGCAGGATCAGGCCACGCACCGCCAGCCCGCTCAAAATGTAGTTTGAAGAAACGTTCCACGGATCTCTGCCGCCGTTATCTCTCATCTACTCCGATCCAACCACCCAACCCTGAAAAATTCAATCCCCGCAAATAGCTGGGATAAACCCCTTAGACGCAGAAAATTGCCCTCGAGTTTTGAGCCCGCTCCCGCCGGCACTTCCAGCCGGCAGCGGAAATGCATACAATTTCACCATGACTCACGCCGTACCCTCTTCACCCACACCTTTCAGCCGGGCCATCCGTCGCGTTCTGCCGCTGCTTCTTCTGTCCGCCGTCGCCGTCCCCGCCATGCACGCGCAGGAGTCGCGAGGCCGAAAGTATGTGCCGCCTCCGCCGACAGCAAAGATCACCGTCACCGTCACCAAGGAAACCAACGGCAAGCCGATTGAAAATGCAGCCGTAGTCTTTCACCCCATGAAGGGCAACAAAGACGAAGGGAATCTCGAGCTGAAAACCAACGAAGAGGGCAAAGCAGTCATCGACGTCATTCCCATCGGAGACATCGTGCGCCTGCAGGTGATCGCCAACGGCTTCCAGACCTTCGGCGACGACTACGAGATCAAGACCGACAGCAAAGAGATCGAAGTGAAGATGAAGCGCCCCGCGCGCCAGTACTCCATCTACGAGAAGCACGACGACACGCAGCAGGGCGGAGCCGACCAGAAACCCGCCGCACCGCAGCCTCAGCAACCGCAATAACAGTTGCGAAAGCGATCGAAGTCATCTGAAGGCCGGTTTGCAGAAGAAGCAGACCGGCTTTTCGCTTTCGGCGGAAACATTCCGGGTGCCCCAGGTCTGGATTCTCAGACGGGGGAATAACAAATCCATCCTCCAGAAATATTCCAAAAAACGTCTATTGACACCCAGCCGTTTCAGCGTATCCTATGCATAGGAATCAGAGGCATCGATGAACTTCAAAGGCACCCTTCCAACGCTGATACTCGAAGCCCTCACCAACGGTCCTGCTCACGGCTACCTTATCGCGCAGGGCATCAAGGAGCGCTCCCGCGGCGTACTCGACTTCAAAGAGGGAACACTCTACCCGGCCCTGCACAAGCTCGAGAACGAGGGGCGCGTCGAGTCCTACGAAACCGTCGAGAATGGCCGCCCGCGCCGCTGCTATCGCATTACCAAAGCGGGCCGCACCGCGCTTGCCCAGGATCGCGCAAAATGGCGCGAGCTCTCGCAGGCCGTCACCATGATCTTAGGAGAGGCATAAATCATGATCACATTAGAGCCATGGCTCACTCGCGCAACGAAGAATGAATTGGACCAGTGGCTCACCCGCGCAACCAAATGTCTTTCACAGGAATCCCGCACCACGGTACGCGCCGAGATTCAGGACCACTACGAAGCCGGCCGCGATGAGGCCATCAGCCACGGAGCATCGCCGCACGAGGCCGAGACCATCGCCCTCCGCGCTCTGGGCGATCCCGCCCGCGCCAATCGCCTCTACCGCCGCGCACTCGTCACAGCATCCGAAGCCCGGATGCTCGCCCGCGGCCGCTCAGAAGCACGCTTTATCTGCACAAGCCCGCTGCTCCGGAATGCCTTCCTCGCCATGCCCGCCATCGCTCTTCTCGCTGGCCTCATCGCATGGTTCCTGAAAGCCAACAGCCTTGCCGCATTTCTGCTGCCCGTAGGCTTCTGCCTCTCCGTGCTTCTCCACGGACCATTCTTTCCTATCTACACCCAGCCGCGCTCCCGAATCTATCACGCCATCAAGTGGACAGCTCTCACCGTGATCTTCACTCTGGTGATGATCATGCTGGGCTGGAAAAACTCCTGGCTCGGCCTCACCAGCCTGTGGATGGTCGCCTCCGCCGAATGGACGCGCTTCTCCATTCGCCGCAAGCTTCCAGCCAGCCAATGGCCGCGGCATCTCTACCGGTAGAGCAGAAATCTTGGATAGATGAATTGATCTACTGGAGCTCAAGCGGAACGTCCATCTGCACCGGCGCCTTCTCTTTCGCGAATGCGCAAATATCCTTGGCGAGGCCAACTGCGTCGAACTTCGCGGTGGTGATGTGAGCAATCTCTCCGCTTCTTCTGTACACAATGGATCTGTCGGCAGAGATACGCAGAGAGTAATCCGCAACCGCGAGATTATTGACTACAGCCAATAGCGACGGGCACCGTTTCTCAATCGCTGCCGTCACCGCCTGGGAGTCGGCGCTCGCCGGCTTCTCGATGTAGACCCTCTGCATGGGCACTGTCTTCTGATGAGTATCGTCCTGCGCCAGGACACATGCAGGGATCGCGAAACACGAAAACAGGGCTGCTAGGAAAAGCTTCTTCGAAAGCACGATGTTGCCTCCCATCGACTGCCTTTGCCCCGCCGTCACTCAATGGCCAGGGAAGTTATAAATGGCCTGATAACTTCACCATGATGACCCTCACATAACCATCTACGGCGCGTGACGTAACCATGATAAGTCCGTTGGCGAAGGAGGGATAAAGATATTTTGGGTGAGGAAGTTACAGCGGAATCGGATCGACTTCGGCATGCCGCGGCTTCCATCCGAACCACGCCATCGCGCCGGCAATCACCAGAAACGAGCAGGTGAGCGCCACGCATCCCGGCCAGCGCGCACGCTTCCACGCCAGCTCCGGCAGGATGCCGCCCATGGTGCCGCCAATGTAATAGCTGCAGATATACGTCCCCGCCGCCGATACACGCCCGCCCGCCGGAGCCGCATCGCGCAGAAAGCTGTTGGCGCAGGTCTGCGCAATGAACACGCCCGAGCTCGCCACCGCTAGCCCCAGTCCGATGACCGTCAGCGAAGGAATCAGCGTGAGCGCCGAGCCGGCAAGACACAATCCCACTGCGGACAACATCCCATGCTGTAAACCAATCCGCGCCAGCACTCGCCCCGCTGCCAGCGTAGCCAGCAGTCCGAAGAGATAAACCGCAAACAACCAGCTCAGATCGGTGGTGGAAAGCCGAAATGGCGCAGCTGCCAGATAGAACGTGATGTAGCTGAAGATCGAAACCAGCGTGAACAGCATGCAGAAACCGATCGCGAAGGTCGCCAGCAGCCGCGCGTTGCGCAGGTTGCTGAATACCGGGGCCAGCCGCGACGCTGCGCGTGGCGCCACCATGCGCGGCCGCGCCGGCCGCAGCAGCTTCTGCGTGATCGCCGCTCCCAGAGCACCCAACACGCCCAGCACCACAAACACCGTTCGCCATCCGAAGTGCTCGCCTATCAGTCCGCCGCAGACGCGTCCCACAAAGCCGCCGAAGACCGTCCCCGCCACATAAAGGCTCATCACTCGCGGCACCAGCAGCGCCGGCCACTCTTCGGTGACATAAGCAATGGTGATCGTGAAGATCCCCGGAGTCACCAGTCCCTGCAGCAGACGCCACATCGCCAGCGTGCTCAGGCTGGTCGCAGTTGCGGTAAGCAGCGAGCACGTGGCCAGCAGGATCATCGACGTCACAATCGTCCGCTTGCGATCCATGCGCTCGCCGAAGATGGCCAGCATCAGAGCTGAAAAAGCCACACCCAGCGTCGAAGCGCTGATGGTCAGGCTCACCTGTCCTTCTGAGGCATGAAAGATCTGCGAAAGCAGAGGCAGCAGCGGCTGCGTGCAATAAAGATCAAGAAACGCCACCATGCCGCAGAAGAACACCGCCAGCACGCGGCTGAAAGGCCGAAGCCCCGCCTCCTGCAAATTGCCGGAGCCATCCACACCGTCAGCAGCAGGGCTCAGCGAAACTGTGGAGGAGGACATATATTCATGATGCGCGACAACCATCCACCGTCGCAAACTGCCGGTCAGTCCCGCAGGGACGTCCGAAAATAGCCCAGCACAAAGTGCTGGATAAAGAAAGGACGCGCAACGAGTCCCGAAGGGACGGCTGAAAGTAGCCCAACACAAAGTGCTGGGTAAACTTCAACCCACCTTCCGCGCAATCTCCCAGAGATGCCCAAACGGATCGGATACGCGCCCCACCCGCCAACCGTGATCGTCGGTCATAGGACACACCTGCTTGGCGCCAGCCTTGATCGCCTGCGCAAACACCGCATCCGGATCATGCACGATCAGGATCAGCCGCACCGAGCAGCCTCCAATCGTCTCCGGACTGAAGTTCCCGTGGTCCGGCGACTCGTCGCTCATCCAGAATTCCGACGCGCCAATGGAGAATCTCGCAAGAACGCCCTTCTCCCCGCTATCGAGAAGAAAAATCTCCTTCGCGCCAAAGGCCGCTTTATAAAACTCCAGCGCCTTCGCCCTCTCCCGGACGTTGAGCCAGGGGGAAAGAGTAGTAGGAATAATCTCGTCAGAGCCCATCGAAACTTCTCCTCTATGGAGATGCGCGAGATACCAACAAGACGCGATATCTCCTCAACGCAGTCAAACATACAAACGCCATCCGCCTCGCGCAACGCCGCGCAAACCACAAGTGCAGCCTCGTATCTGTGCACGCAGCTCAAACCACAAATACAGTCTCGTATCAGGGCACGCAGCTCAAACCACAACAGCAGCTTCGTATCAGGGCACGACTTCAGTCGTGCCGTTACGGCGCATAAAAATCGGGGCTTCAGCCCCTGATTCTGGTGCTCCACATCTCGCGTTTGAGACGTGGGAGTTCCACCTGCTACCGATGCGCAAAGTGAATCGCCAGGTGTACCCATGACACCGCAGCCACCAACAGTATCCCGATAGCCATCGGCCTCCGCTTGCGCCACAGTGCGATCGTAGCCACGATAAAAATCGTTTCTGGAATAAAGATCCCGACTCCAAAGTGAAACCATTGCCCCACGTGATGATCCTGCATGAAAGGAAAATACGAGAACATGACAAACAGCACGCCGAGTGCAGCCGCCGCCACCCCCAACGCCACGCCGACTCCGGAAAGAAATCCAACCGCCTTTTTTCCGCCTTCGTTCATACCCGCCTCCTTATGGATTGCATGCTTCCCGAACCGCCGTCTCAATCCGCGCCCCGACTGTCTCCAGATCGCGGTCGTGCATCCCAGCGCCCACCACAGCGCCGCCCAGTCGCTCTCGATAAAGTCCATCTCGGCGAGCATGGCCCGCGCCCACTCTTCGTTTTCTGTGCACGAGTGGCGCAGCACCGCCCGCAGCAATCCCTGAGCCAGCTGCCGTATCGGATGCATCAGCCCTCCGCCCCTTCGAGCGATGCCGAACGCAGCATGCCCTTCGCTGCAGTCAGCCGGTGCTCACGCGCAAAGCGCACACCCTCCGCCGTAAGCCGGTAAAGATGCCGCGGAGGCCGTCCCTCCTCAGAGTTTTCCCAGGAGGTCTCCAGCATCTCCCGCTCAGCCATGCGAATAAGAATGGGATACAGCGTCCCCGACTTCAGCCCGGTATTGCGGCTGATGTCATAGCCATACTTCCAATCCGCAGGAGAGCGCAGAAAAGCATCCAGAACCAGCAGCGTCTGAGGCGAAAGACGGATCTTCATCGCCGCCAACTCTACATATGTAGAGTTGGTCGAGTCAAGAGCAATTCAACGCCGAAAACCTGGCTGTCGATCGCAGTATTGCCAAATTTTCTTTGCCTAGGATGGAGCAATATAGACGGCTCGATTCTATAGTTGATACGCCTAGTTCAATCTCTTCAAAAGCTGGGGGTCCGATGGCCGGCAGAGAACAGAATGTATGCCCGCGTATTTTCATCAGTTATCGGCGGGAAGATAGTGGTGGTCATACCGGACGAATATACGACAAGCTGTTTTCTGAATTTGGGAAGGATCACCTGTTCCTCGACGTCGCTCATATTAGTGCAGGGACCGACTTTGTCATGGCATTGAAGGACAGGATCAATTGGTGTGATGTCATGCTCGTCGTAATTGGCAAATCATGGCTGACCGCTAAAAACTCCGAGGGACTTCTTCGAATCCATCTTGCGGATGATTTTGTCTGCATGGAGATATCCCTGGCGCTGCAAAGAGAGATTCCTGTTATTCCAATACTTGTTGACAATGCCCGCATGCCATCCGAGGCCGAATTATCGAGCCAACTTTCATCATTTGCCAGGCTGCAGGCAGTCACTCTGTCGGACGCGGCCTTTCATTCTGAGTTCGACCATAACCTAATGCCAGTACTCAATCGCATCGGAACTGATAGAGCGAAACGAGAAAAAGAAGAGGCGAAGAAGAGAGAGGAAGAATCACTTCAACTGAGAGCAGCTGGTAAAGAGGAAGCAGCCAGACCTGAAGAGTTTGAAGAAGGCTCCAATTGGGCCAGCATAGGCTAACTGAAAAAATGAGCAATTGATAAACGGCGATTCTATCCACAAGTTGCCTATTCCGCAGTACTCATGAGCATCAACCAAACCTCTGACCTCGTCACGCCAGTCCTGCCCTCACATCTATCTTTTGAGATATGGCATCAGCGCAGCCTAAATCCGTTTGATCACCGCAAACCACGCCGGCACGCCGTCGCTGTGGAAGCGCGTGTGAATGCGGTCCGGTTTGATCGAGACCACATCCCATCCACTGCGAGGGCTGAACGCCGCTCGCAGCACTTCCTGGCTGACGGGGTGCGGACCAAGATCGGGACCGTCGTCACTGAAGCACAGCACATACAGAGTTCCATCGCGCTCGGTCACTGACGCCAGGCTCGCCACGTATCCCGGCCGCTCGTCGCCGTCGAAGGTGTGGAACAATCCGCAATCCAGCACCGTCTCAAACCTGCGCCCTAAACGCTCCAGATGGAAGGCATCCGCCGCCGCAAACTCGGCTGCAATGCCACGCTCGTGCGCTTTTTTTCGCGCCATCGCCAGTGCCGTCTCGGCCACGTCAACGCCCAGCACAGGCAATCCCAGCGCGGCGGCTAGCAGAGCATTCTCGCCGCTTCCGCATCCCGCATCGAGCACCGCGCCGGAAAATCCGCCTTCCGATGCCGCACGCGCTATTGCCGGCTGCGGCCGGCCGATATCCCAGGGCGCCGGGCCATCGCTGTACGACGCATCCCAGGGCAGTCCCGTCATGCGCTCGTGACTGGTCGGACGCCGGCCCTGGAACGGATTTCGGTCCGGATCGCCGGCGGGAATGTCTGACCGCTCCGGCATCTTCATCCCTCCTGAACCCTCGGCCCTGCGTCCTGCCTTTACTCCAGCCGGTACTTCGTCTCCGCCAGACGATACAGCGGACGCCACACCAGCCGGTTGATGGTCACCACCATCAGCGCCATGATGATCGTTGCCAGCAGCAGGATAGGAAAGTTTCCGTGCGCGCTGGCATCGCTGATCTGCGCGCCCAGCCCGGTCGTGATCAGCGTCTTGTCCCGGAGCTGGAAATACTCGGCGACAATCGACGCATTCCACGCACCGCCCGAAGCCGTCACCAGTCCGGTGATCAGAAACGGAAAAATTCCCGGCAGGATCACCGTCGTCCAGCGCTGCACACTGGTGAAGTGGAAGAGATCGGCGACCTCTTTCATTTCCGAAGGAATGGCCATAGCGCCCGCGATCACGTTGAACAGGATGTACCACTGCGTGCCCAGCATCATCAGCGCCACCGAGCCGACGCCCAGCCCCAGTCCCAGGCGCATCAGTGCCAGCAGCAGAACCGGGAAGAGCGCAGTCGCCGGAAACGACGCGGCAATCTGCGCCAGCGGCTGCGTGATATTTGCCAGCCGTGGATGGAATCCAATCGCTACACCAACCGGAATCGTCCACAGCGAAGCCAGCAGCAAAGAAACATTCACGCGCAGAAACGTGGCGCCTGCGCCCTCGAAGATCGTCAGCAGCTCGCTGCCCTGTACCTGCCGCAGCAGCAGAATCGCGCGAAATGCCGCGTAGGCAATGGCTGCAATGGCAATCACAGACACTGTGACCATCAGCGCCGTGGGCCTGCGGTTCGGCTTTTCCTCAAGGACATCGCTCTGCGCAAAGCGCTGATCGCTGCGTTGCGCAATGCTCCGGTAAAGCCGTTCGCTCAGCGGTGCGAACATGGTCCGGTGCGCCACGCTCAGCAGGTTTGAATTGCGCAGCAGGTGCAGCACCGGCGACGTGATGCGATGGTCGCTCTCCACGTTCTCGAACTTGAACTTGTCGCTCCACGCAATCAGCGGCCGCCACAGCAGCTGATCGGTGAGGACAATAATCAGGATCATGGTGATGATCCCGTAGATCATCGCGGTCGAGTCGCCGTTCGATGCCGCGGTCTGCAGATACGAGCCCAGCCCGGGCAGGCGGAAGTTCCTGCTGCCCACAGGAAACATCTCGCACACCATCAGGAAAAACCACCCGCTGGCCACCGACACCATCGAGTTCCAGATCAGGCCGATGGTCGCGTAAGGCAGCTCCAGTTGAAACAGCCGCTGCCATGCCGAAAAGCGATTGATGTTGCAGGCCTCGCGCAGCTCGCGCGGAATCGACTTCAGCGACGAGTAAAAGCTGAACGCCATGTTCCACACTTCGCCGGTAAAGATCAGCAGGATCGCGCCCAGCTCAATCCCCACCTGCTTGGAAGGGAAGAGCGACATCATCGCCAGCATCACGCCGGGCAGAAAACTCAGCACCGGAATCGACTGCAGGATGTCTAGCGTCGCAATCATCAGCGCTTCCACGCGCGGATTGTAGGCGGCGATATAGCCGTAGCCGATGGCGAAGATCAGGCTCAGCAGATACGCAACGAAGATGCGCACCGTGGAATAGAACGCATACAGCGGCAGGTGCGAAGGCGAGCGATAAATCTCAACCTCGGGAATCGCTCCGCTGAACCAGAACTTCGCTATCCACAGGATCGCGTAGAACCCGGCCAGCAATCCTGCCGCGACCGTCAGGTCGAGGAAGAACGGCCAGGTTCGCTCCACCACCAGCTCGCGCGAAAAGGTATAGCGGGCCTTGATCTTGGGCAGGGCTGAAGGCATTATTCCGCCTCCACGCCTTCTTCAGCCGCAACCGGTTGTTCGATCTCCGGCAGAATGAATCGCCGCCGACTCGCGTCGAAGTCGAACAGCTCCGCATAGCGGCCCCAGCTGATCGCCGTCTCCAGCTGCCGCTGGGTCTCTTCTTCGCTGAACTGCTCGTCCAGCATGTCCAGGAAAAAGTCCTCGGGAACGGTGTGATCCGTCTTATTGTTGAGCGCGCGCGTAATCTGTCGCAGCAGCAGCACGTGTTCGAGCGCCGCCGTACGGAACAGCTCCTTCTGCGTCAGAATCTCCGACTCGGCATATGCATGGCCTTCCGGAGTAATCGCCGCATCGCCTTCGCCCACCTTCAGGAAGCCCAGCAAAGACGCCGCTTCTACGATCGGCAGCAGGTCGTCGATCTCGAAGGCCAGCTCGTCGGCCAGCTTGTAAATATCCGTGCGTCCGCCCAGATCGATAATCAGCTCCAGCAGTCCGGCAATACCGCCCGGACGCGCGTGCGGCAGCATCTCGTAATGCATCTCGCGCTGGTCGCGCACCCTGCGGCCCGTCTCCAGTTTGGGCGCATCCGGCATCACATCCGGCTTGGTCAGCACCTTATAGATGTAGTCCACCAGCTGCGTAAACGGCACGCTCTTGCGGTCGCGGGGATGCTTGATATTCGTTACCCGGAAGTCCGTCCGCACATGCCCCGGATTGCGCCCCAGAACGATAATGCGGTCAGCCAGCAGCACCGCTTCTTCGATGTTGTGGGTGACGATAAAAATCGCCTGCGTGGGGATGGTCTTCTTCTGCCACAGCTCTAGCAGTTCGCTGCGCAGGTTCTCCGCCGTGAGCACGTCGAGGGCGGAAAACGGCTCGTCCATGAACAGAACTTCCGGCTCGACCACCAGCGCCCGCGCAAAGCCCACCCGTTGCCGCATGCCGCCCGACAATTCTTTCGGATACGCCGCTTGAAAGCCGTCCAGACCCACCGTATCCAGAATCTTCAGGCTGCGCTCGCGCCGCTCCGCCGGAGCCATGCCCTTCGCCTTCAGCGGCGCTTCTACATTCTCAAGCACCGTCAGCCAGGGAAAGAGCGCGAAGCTCTGGAAGACGATCGATACATTGATGCGCACCGTGGAAATCGGCTTGCCATGCCAGAAGACCTCGCCCGCCGAAGGCGTCGAGAGCCCGGCCAGCATGCGCAGCAGCGTCGATTTACCCGAGCCCGAAGGTCCAAGCAGCGCAACGATCTCGCCCGGCACGATCGACAGATCGGTCGGCGAAATGACTTGGATGCGGTTCTCGCTCGGTTGGGCGTAGAACTTCTCCACCTGCTGTGCACGAATGATTGGTTCGGCCATCGCTCACGTTCCGCTGAAAGAATTTGTGGATCCCAAAATCCGTTTGGTCAAAAAAGATTTGACGATTCGCATGCGGATTCAGGACTCCGTCAGCTGCGATATCGCAAGACCGGCGTCTTCACATGTCCGCCGCGCGTCTTATTGTAAGTCGCTTGAATTGCAGGAGGATGAAGCATCCTCATAGGGACAGCGTATCATCCTAGCAGCAAGAAATTCCTTGCCTGTTGGTCCGGGTTTTCCGTAACTTGACGGCTCTCCCGTGGCAATTTGCAATGAATTTATCGGATCTGTAATCCCCGTAACTAAACCAGAAAGCGATGTGAACGAGCGAAATGCCCGAGACCCAGGTAAAACCAAAGGTGCTGGTCGCAGATGACGAACGCGTAATTGCCGATACGCTGGCCATTATTCTCAACCAGAGCGGATTCGAGGCCAAAGCCGTTTATAGCGGCGAAAAGGCCGTGGAGGCAGCCCGCGATTGGCAGCCCGAGATGCTCATCAGCGACGTCATCATGACCGACCTGAACGGCATCGACGCAGCCATCAAGATTCGCGCCATCCTGCCCGCCTGCAAGATCCTTCTATTCTCCGGCCAGGCCGCAACCGCCGACCTCCTCGACCGGGCCAGAAACCAGGGCCATGAATTCGAAATCCTGGCCAAGCCAGTCCACCCGCAGGACCTGCTGGCCAGGCTGAGAAGCTGAAAAGCTGGGTGTAGGGGATCGGGTGTAGGGACTAGCCACGAGCTCTCAGAGCGCAGCACTCAGAAACGTGGCTAGGGGAATACCGGCAATGTGTCCTTCGGCTAAAACTGATCCTATCGCCTTGTATCAGGGCACGACTTCAGTCGTGCCGCTCAAAACCAATCAAGGCAATCCCTAATCCCTGCCCTTATCAAACCTCTCGCCGGCCCTCCAGAGCCCGCGTCATTGTGACCTCATCCGCATACTCGATATCGCTGCCTGCCGGAACCCCGGTAGCAATGCGCGTCACTCGCACTTTGGCCGGACGCAGCAGATCGGCAATATAGTGCGCCGTAGCCTCACCCTCCACCGTAGGAGAGGTCGCCAGGATCACCTCGTCGGCATCGCCCCGCGCCACTCGCGCCTCCAGGCTGGAAATGCGCAGATGCTCCGGCCCCACCCCGTGCAGCGGCGACAGCGTCCCATGCAGGATGTGATAAACGCCGTTGTAACCGCGCGTCTTCTCGATGGTGGCGATATTCGTCGGCTCCTCCAGTACGCACACCAGGCGCTGGTTGCGGGTAGGGCTCGCGCAGTAAATGCAGGGATCGACATCCGTAATGTTGTTGCACACAGAACAAAGCCGCAGCTGCGCCTTCACCTCGCGCACCGCATTCGCCAGCAGCTCGGCATCCTCGCCGCTCGAGCGCAGGATATGAAACGCCAACCGCTGCGCAGACTTCGTCCCGATGCCGGGCAGCTTGCGCAGCTCCTCGATCAGCCGCGCCATCGGTTCCGCAAATCGTGACAAATGAATCTCCGAATTCGTTTGTAGCAGACTCGAGAAAAGCGTGCTTTGCGCCGGACGTTTTTAGAGGACCAAACACCCCGCCCGCATGTCACAGCCGCGGGCGGTTTCGTCAAAGCAGCCGGGAAATCAGCCACGCCAGGCCGACTGGCGGATGACCGAGCAGAAGTTTCCGCGCTGAAAGGCAGGGTCCTTGTCCGCGAGCACATCGGCCTTCACATTTCCGAAGGTGGTCTCCGGCTTGTGCTTGATGCCGTCATAGAACGCCTGCAGGATGTCCTCTTTAAAGTGCGGCGTGCGCGGATACCAGCTGACGATTGCCTCGCGATCCGCCGTGCTGAAGCTGCTGTAGTCGATGCCCAGCACATCCATCTCCACGCCCGCCGTGACCAGAGCCACCACCGGGTGCATGTACTTGGGAATATCCGGCGTGGTGTGCAGCGCGATGGCCGTCCACACCTGGTCGATATCGCTGTCGGCAATCTTGCGCTCACGCAGGAAGTCGCGCGCCGCGTTGGCTCCGTCTACCTCGAAGCGATCTGATTTGCTGCTGAATGCGGGAACCAGCCCCATGTCATGAAACATGGCGCCGGCGTAAAGAAGCTCAGGGTCGAACTTCAATCCGCGGCGCTGGCCGGCCAGCGCGCCGAAGCAGTAGACACGGCTGGAATGGTTGAAGAGAAGCTCCGGCTCGGTGTCGCGGACGAACGCGGTGATGTCACGCACGAGCCCGCTGTCGGGAGGTCCGAAGCTCGAAAAGTTGGTGGGGATTTCTGCCTGAATCGATGCCGTCATGATGTTGCCTCCAGCGAGATTGGCTTACTCATTCAGGCTAGAGCGGCCTGCCGGCCAACGCCACGACATCTCTGCTGCGATTTAGGACATCGGCTGTCCTGGCGCGTGGGTTGCGGGACTTCTGAAGCGGCTGGCGTATTCCGCGGCCGTGACGCCCAGAACCTTTAGGAATGTCCGGCGCATGGCGTCCGCCGAGCCAAAGCCGCATTCATCGGCGACTTCCTTCAAACCCTTGGCTGAGCTGTCGATCATCTGGCGTGCCGCCTCCACCCGCATACGATCCACCAGCTGCCCCGGATTCAATCCTGTTTCGCGCAGACAGACCCGGGTGAAGTGACGGGCACTCACGCCCAGGCGCTCGGAAAGCAATTCCACCGTCAGAGGTTCGCGAAGATGTTCGAGCATCCACACCTGTAACTCCCGCATCGGCTGCGAAGCCGTGATCTGATGCGAGAGCGTGTGGCTGTACTGCGCTTGTCCTCCCGGGCGGACCAGAAACATGACCAGGAAACGCGCGATCCGCAGAGAGACGGCGTGCCCATGATCCTCTTCGACAAGCGCCAGCGAAAGATCGATCCCGGCAGTGATTCCCGCGGTGGTGTAAATGGAGCCGTCACGCAGGAAAATAGGATCGGGCCGGACCATCACCTTTGGATACTCTCGGGCCAGCCGGTCGCAAAACTTCCAGTGTGTGACCGCCCTCTTTCCATCGAGCAGCCCTGCCTCGGCGAGAAGAAACGCTCCGGTGCAAATAGAAGCGACCCGGCGCGAGCGGCCGGCGGCATCGATGATCCACCGCACGAACTGTGCGTCATAACTCCCGCTTTCCGCCCCCGGACCTCCCACGATGACCAGGGTATCGATCGGGCCGTCAAGTTCTTCAAGGGGAACTGCGTTGCCGAGTTCAATTCCGCGATTTGTCTGGAGGGATCTTCCGGTGCCCGGATTGGCAAGCTGGATGTCGTATCCGGGGGCATTCGAAAAGACCTCCAACGGCCCGGTAACGTCGAGGATCTGAACCGGAGGAGGTCCGGCGATGACAACCTTTCGCATGCCGAAAGTCTACCTTTTCAGAAATTCCTGAAAGTGGCTGAGATCTCTCATTAGTGATGTCAGGAGTTGCTAATTGCGGCGCAACAAAGTTAGAAAAACCTCGCGGCATATGCGGACGTTGACCTAACCCCAATACCGGGCAGCCTGCGCACTCCTCGATCAGCCATGACATAGCTTCCGCAAATCATGACAAAACAAGTCTCCGATCTCGCTTGTAGCAGACTTCAAAGAACCGCGCTTGCCAGCTTCTTTGAACTATCGACAGTAGATATCTGGCTTGATTTACCTGAATTCCGGGCGGATAATGAGGCCTTTCATCGAGGTGAAAGGTAGCGGAGTTGTGTCGGCGCTCACCTGCAGTGGTCTGTACCGGGGATATTGAATGACCAGCGATCAAGATGATTTGCCGGTGAAGTCCTCAACACCGGTGGTTTTCCTCTCGTATCCATATCGGACCCGCACGGAATGGATCAGGCACAGCGTGCCTCAATTCCTGCGTCTTTGCGGTTGCGAAGTCGCCACTGGTGAGAACTGGCCTGGCGAGGACATCGCAGGCGCAATTGCACGGGAAATATCGCGCTCGGATCTTCTCATTGCCTTTTTTACAAAGGACCAGAAGCTGGCTAACGGCGAGTGGGCGCCGAGCCAATGGGTGCTGCAGGAGATAGGCTTCGCGCGTGGCAGAGGCATTCCAGTTATTCTCATCCGTGAAGAAGGCGTATTTAAAGAAGCGGGCATTCTCGGGGGCATACAGATCATCCCACTGGACTCCGAGCGTGAAGCCTTTGCTGCATTCGTTCAACTCCGTTCCGCTATCAGACGCCTGTTGTTCAAAGGCCAGCCGGAGGAAGGGCTTGCTATCTGTCATCTGGCAAAGCCGGGAAGGAAAGATCACTGGAACCGGCAGTGGTGGGATACCTGGGTCTGGATTAACGGCTCGGAGGAGCGGCTGAACTCTATCGCCGACGTCCAGTACGAATTTCCGGAATCGTTCTCTCCTGGAGTCGAAGAAGGAGACCCTCGCGGTGCTTTCGGCGACTATGTGGAAACAGATTCAGCTATAACTGTGAGGGCAAAAATTCGCTTTCTACGCGGCAAGGAGCCCCGGCAGAGAATCATCAAACATAAAATCACCCTGCCCCACACCACCATCACGCCGATTCCATAAATCTCGGGTGCCCCACATCTCGATTCTGAGATGTGGGAGTTTACTAATTCCCATTCGAATGCGTTTTTACGCCGAAGGCGTCGTTCGCTGGACGCGAAGTCTCCATCCGCCCTTCCAGCCCAGCCTTCACCGCCGGCCAGTCCTCCACCGTCACGCTGAACCACACCGAATGCCGGTAGCTTCCATCGGGCATGATCATGTGGTTGCGAAACACACCCTCCTGTTTCGCGCCCAGCGCCGCAATCGCCGTCTGCGACTGCATATTCTCGTGGTGCGTCTTCAGCGCCACGCGGATCGCCCCCAGCTCCTCGAAGGCGTGCCGCATCTGCAGGTACTTGGCCTCTACATTGATCCCCGTCCGCTGCCACGCCGGAGCCAGCCAGGTCCCGCCAATCTCCAGCCCGCGGTTGCGCGCTTCGATATCCATGTACCGCGTCGACCCTACAATTTTCCCGTCCGCCACGCAGCGGGTCACAAAGGGAAGCGCCCGTCCCTGTGCCGCCTGGTCCAGAGCCTGCTCGATCCACACGCGCAGATGTTCCTTCGTCGTCACGTGCACCGGCATCCACCGCCACACAGAAGGCTCCAGGCCAACCTCCGCCAGCTCGTCCAGATGCTCCATGCGCATGGGCTCCAGCCGCACGCGCCTGCCCTCCAGGATGACCGGAGTCACGTTCATTGTTTCCATATCGATCACAGCAAGAGTTTATCGAACCTCAGGAACGATCGATCGAAACCTCAGGAACGGATCGATCGAAACGGAACGTGCCCGCTCAAACCAGGGACGCCAATCCAAACAAAACACCGAATCCGGAAACAGTCCGCAGGGACGTCCGAAATTAGCCCAGCACGAAGTGCTGGGTCCACTCCCGGGTTAAAAGATCGAGTCCCGTAGGGATGGCTGGCCTGACCAAACCCGAGGGCAACGCAACCATAAGCCGATGACGCTCGTGCCCGGGGCCCATCCTTTTGCGATCTATTCCGCAGCAGTTACACTGGCCTCACCCCCGCTCGAAGTATGCACACCAACGTCAGATTCGGCCCGTACGAGATCATCGAGCAGATTGGCCACGGCGGGATGGGACTGGTCTATCGCGCCCGCGATGGCCGTCTCCATCGCGACGTCGCCTTGAAGCTCGTCGCCGAAAACGCCATCGAGCCTGGCACGCCCGGTCCCACATCGCACGAGCGCTTTCTTCGCGAAGCCCGCGCCTCCTCCGCGCTGAATCACCCCAACATCTGCACTATCTATGACGTCGGCGAGCAGGACGGCCAGCCCTATCTGGTCATGGAGCTGCTGCAGGGCGACACCCTCAAGCGCATCATCCACGGCCACTCCCTGCCTCTCGATCAGGTTCTCGACTACGGGATCCAGCTCTGCTCCGCGCTTGCCGAGGCCCACGGCCACGGCATCCTGCATCGCGACATCAAGCCCGCCAATCTCTTCATCACCCGCCGCGATCAGGGCTACGGCATTCTCAAGGTCCTCGACTTCGGCATCGCCAAGCATTCCGTCACCGGAGCCTCCACCACCGATTCGCTCGGCACCTTCTCGCAGATCAGCGGAAGCACCTTCAGCAATCAGGGCTCCGCGCTCGGCACCGTCGCCTACATGGCGCCCGAACAGGCGCGCGGCGAGCCGCTCGACGCCCGCGCCGATGTCTTTTCCGCCGGCGTCGTCCTTTACGAGATGGCCACCGGCTCCGCGCCCTTCTTCGGAGCATCGATTGCCGAGATCTTCGCCTCGCTGCTCACCCGCGAGCCCGACTCCATCCGCGCCCGCGAGACCCAGTTTCCGCGCGAGCTCGAGCGTGTCATCTTCAAGGCGCTCGCCAAGGATAAGGACAAGCGCTACGCCTCCGCCGCCGAGCTGCAGGCCGATCTCGAACAGGTGCGCGCCGGACTCCTCGGCAACACTGGCGTGCGCGTGCCCACCGGCACCTTTCGCTTCACCGGCTCACACCTTCCTCCTGGCCGCAAACGCACCGTGTGGATACCCATCGCCATCGCCGTCGCCGTTCTGGCCATCGCCGCGGCCGGCTATTTCGGTTTCGCGCGATGGAAGAGCCGCCCGCAGCCGAAATCCGCGCAGGCCGATTCCATCATCGTCTCCGAACTTGTCAACCGCACCGGAGATCCCGAGTTCGATACGCTGCCTCAAGTTCTCAGCGAGCAGTTGCTGCGATCGCCGCTGCTCAATGTGGTCAGCGACACCCATCTCCGCGACAGCATGGCCTATCTTGAAAAGCCGGCTGACGAAAAGATCACTCCCGCCATCGCCCGCGAAGTTGCAGAGCGCGAGGGCTACAAGGCTGTCGTCAATACCACCGTCTCCGGCATCGGCGGACAATATCTCATCACCCTCGAAGCGCAGAACGCGGTCACCGGCGACGTCTTCGCGCGTGAGTCGGTGCAGGCTGACAGCAAGAGCAGAGCGTTCTCGGCGTTTCGCGGGATTTCTTCCGCCCTGAGCGAAAAACTTGGCCCCGCTCTGGCCGCCATCCCCAAGCCCGACCTGCCTTTCACCTTGCCCCCTACGACCGGGTCGTTCGCTGCCTTCCATGCCTTTCTCACCGCCGAGCGCGAAGTGCGGCAGGCCAACTTTGCGCAGAGTATCAGTGCTTACAAGCGGGCCATCGCGCTCGATCCGGACTTCGCTGCGGCTTACGCCCGCATGGGCGTGGCCTACGTCGCCATCGGCAACCAGACCGAAGGCAACGCCGCCATCGCCAAAGCCTACGATCTCTCCGCCAAGGTCTCCGACCACGAGCGTCTTTACATCCGCATCCAATACAACCTCGACGTCACCGGCGATCTGCCCCAGGCCATCGACGCCCTCAAGCTCTACGTGCAGAGCTATCCCGCTGAGACGGTCGCGACCACCGATCTCTCCGTCGCCTACCTCACCCTCGGCCAGTATGAAGAAGCTTACGAGCAGGTAAAGAAAACCCTGGCCCTCAAGCCCGACGGCGCTTCAGGCTACGTGAACGCTCTGCTCGCGCTCACCGCGCTCAACCGCTTCGACGAAGCCAAGACCATCTTCGACAAAGCCACCGCTCAGGGCCTTGCCGATGACGCCTCCATCCGTGGCACCTGGATCTTCACTGCGTATCTCACCGGCGATACGGCCGGTGTTCGCAAGCAGATGGACTGGGCCCGCGACCGCACCGACGGCTTCCTGCTCGATTCGCAGATGGCCCTCATCGACGAGCACGAAGGCCGCTTCACCAAGGCCGCTTCCGAATGGCAGCGCGCCATCGATCAGCTCAACCTGCAGAAGATGTCCAGCGCCACCGCGATCTTGATTGCCCAGCGCACCCTCGATGCCGCTCTCGCCGGCCGCTGCGACGGCGCAAAGCCCGCTCTCGATCAGGCCATGCAGCTCGACCAGGACCGCGCCATGCAGGGAACTGCTGCCATCGCTTACGCACTATGCAAAGAGCCTGCCCTTGCGCAGTCCATTGAGCAGTCGCTGGGCAAAGCCTATCCTCAGGACACGCTCATCAACCACGTCTATCGTCCCGCCATCACCGCGGCCATCGAACTTGAGCGCGATCGCCCGCAGTTCGCCCTCGACGCTCTCACCGCCGCCGAAGATTACGACACGCTGGGCATCGGATCGTACCTGCGCGGCCTCGCCCATCTCGCCCTCAAAGACGGAGCCTCGGCCGCCAACGACTTCAACGTCCCGCTCACCCACCACAGTATCTTCGTGCTCTCCCAGCAGCCGGGCATGAACGTGGCCTATCCGCTCAGCATGCTCGGCCTGGCCCGCGCCGAAGCCCTGCAGGGCGGCAAAGCCAAAGCCCGGGCCCAATATCGGGACTTCTTCGAGGACTGGAAGGAAGCCGACCCTGACCTGTCGCCTCTGCTTTTAGCCAAAACCGAAGCCGCCCGCTTAGGCCAATAACCACAAGTCCCGAAGGGACGAATGACAATAGCCGAGCACAACGTGTTGGGACAACCGAGATGTGAAGCTTAAGCGACCCGGACTTAAGCGACCCGGATCATAGCGACCCGGACCATAGCCACCCGCTTTTAAGCCAATTGCTGGGACGCCTGGGATTGCCTGACAACCATCCCCGCCCGCAAAATGTATAAATTCAAGTGACACTAATTAGGAGAGCTTCTTGAACGCATCTCTCGTCCGCCGCATCGCTCCGCTCATCGTCCTTCTTTCGCTCACTGCGGCCCACGCTCAGAACTCCCTTGGCCCCAGGCCCATCCCGCTGCCGCCGCCCATCCCCGCGCCGCAGGACATCGCCTATCCCGGAACCATCTCGCTCCTGGTCGACATCACTGACACCACGCATCGCGTCGTCAATGTGCATGAGACCATCCCCGTGCAGCCCGGTCCGCTCGTCCTGGTCTATCCCAAGTGGATCCCCGGCGCGCACTCGCCCGTCGGCCCCATCTCCAAGATGGCTGGCCTGGTCATCACCGCGGACGGCAAGCGCCTCGACTGGGTTCGCGACATCGTGGAAGTCTTCGCCTTCCACGTCGACGTGCCCCAGGGCGTGTCCTCCATCGATGTGAACTTCCAGTTCCTCGCGCCCATCAAGCGCACCGAAGGCCGCATCTCCATCTCGTCCAAGTTCGCCGATCTCTCCTGGAACTCCGTTGCACTCTATCCTGCCGGCTACTACTCGCGCCGCATCACCTATTCGCCGTCCATCAAGCTGCCCGAGGGATGGAAGTACGCCACCGCTCTCGAAACCAAATCTGACGAAGGCACCCTCGTCCACTTCAAGGACGTCACCTTCAACAACCTCGTCGATTCGCCGCTCTACGCCGGAGCCAACTTCAAGCGCGTCGATCTCTCCACCGACGGCAGCAATCGCGTCTACCTCGACGTCTTCGCCGATACACCCGCCGAACTCGAGATCACCCCCGAGCAGCTGCAGCTGCACAAGAACCTCGTCCTCGAAGCCAAGAAGCTCTTCGCCTCGCACCACTACGACCACTACGATTTCCTCTTCTCGCTCAGTGACACCATCGGAGGCGAAGGCCTCGAGCACCACCAGTCCAGCCAGGACGGCACCAGCGGCAACTACTTCACCGACTGGGCTGCCGGCGTCGCCAACCGCGACCTGCTGGCGCACGAATACACCCACTCCTGGGACGGCAAATTCCGCCGCCCTGCCGGACTCTGGACTCCGAACTTCGACGTCCCCATGCAGGACCAGCTGCTCTGGGTCTACGAAGGCATGACTCAGTACTACGGCTACGTCCTCACCGCGCGCTCCGGCCTGCGCAGTCCCGATCAGACCCGCGATCTCATTGCGCAGATCGCCGCCGGCTTTGAGATAAGCCCCGGCCGCAAATGGCGCCCCATGGTCGACACCACCAACCAGCCAACCATCTCGCAGCGCACCCCGGTGAGCTGGGTAAGCTGGCAGCGCCCCGAGGACTACTACACGGAAGGCCTGCTCATCTGGCTAGACGCCGATACCAAGATCCGCGAGCTGAGCGGGGGCAAGAAGTCCCTCGATGACTTCGCCAAAATCTTCTACGGCGTCGACAACGGCAGCTACATCACCGAGACCTACACCTTCGACGACGTCGTAGCCGCGCTCAACACCGTCCAGCCGTACGACTGGAACACCTTCCTCAAGTCGCGCGTCTTCGAGCTGCATCCCGAAGTCCCCGAGAATGGATTCACGCAGGGCGGTTACAAGCTCGTCTACAACGATCACCAGCCCGACTGGCAGCGCCACGGCGACAGTCCGCGCGGTACCAGCTTCGCCACTTCGCTCGGATTTTCAGTGACCGCTGACGGCAATCTCGGTTCAGTGTGGTGGGATAGTCCGGCCTTCAAAGCCGGCATCACCCCCGACATGCAGATCATGGGCGTAAACGACCACACCTTCACCGTAGCCATACTCCACGACGCCATCCTCGCATCGGAAAAGAGCCAGGCTCCCATCAAGCTGCTGCTCAAGAAGGACGATCAGCTCGAGACCATCAGCCTCGACTACCACGGAGGTCTCCGCTATCCGCATTTAGAAAGGGTAGAAGGCACACCCGACCGCATCGCCGACATCCTCGCCCCCGGGAAGTAAGCACTGAGGTCGGTGAGAAATCCGATACCCACGTCTTGATTTTGGGATGAGTAGTGGTTTGTAATTTTGACGCAAGGCGGTGCTCGGTGTGACTATCTCGCGCGCGCGGAAAAGTTTTAGTAACTTTGCGAGAACATGCTACAAGTATCTTTCTCAACATCGTCCGACGTTTCGTCCCATACTTCACTGGCAATATAGCGGGTGGCTCATTGGCATCGCATTGTCTCTTACAACTGCGATGCCATTTGTAGGGTTTTATACTACCGCGAAATGCGCAGCCATCGGGGTCGGGATCGCCGCCGCCGGATTTTGGTTATGTTCTGATTATTTGGTTGCTCGCCGCCTTAGACTCGGTAATCGCGCGGTGCGGCGAGATAGAGAACGCCTAGCTATAGGTTGGCGAAATTATCGCCTCATCGAATGGATCCCAGTTTCAGTTATTGCGGTTTGCGTGCTGGTAATGTTGGGATGGATATCCGCGATTCAGTGGGACCGGGAATCAAGTTCGGTAAATCAAGCCTTAGCGATCCAATATACGGTGAGTACAAACGGCGATCCTGCCTTATCCTCTTTCAGCGTGAGTAACGGTACCAACGAGCAATTAGCAGATCGGCATCGCTGGCTGTGTAGATTTCGCGACGTTGTTTATAGGCAGCATGCAGTGGTTGAAGGAGTGTGGGCTTTTCGGTCTGATCGCCAGAAGAGCTGGATGATGTGGGGAGGGTCTGATGAACCTCCGCCTGAATCAGATATCGAAAAAACATTTGTAATCGAATCTAAGGGGGATGCTGATAGTACTTCCTGCCTGCGGGGACTAGCCTTTGCTACTCCAGTTGTATGCGCAGACGTAGAAGTGTGGTTTCAGTACTATTTGGCCGACTATCCTAAGCGACTCCAAGTGTCTAAGACCCGTATAGTCACCACTCCCTCCGGAGAGCACTATGAGTGGAGAAAAGTTGCTTTTCATGACCCAACTGATTATTGCGCTGAATACTCCAGGAGGCAGTGATTGTCTTTTAGAAGAGAAACTGCAGTCTTGTAGACCATGCCGGTGCCACCATTTCTAAGTTTCGCGCTACCGTGGCCGTATATATACCCAATTTTGAGATGTGGGGATATCAAAGGTAGAGCCGGGCTTTAGCCCGGCGTTTCTGGCAAAAGAGATGACGGGCTTCAGCCCCTGAGGCCATCAACTGCCGCGGCAGGCCGAGTCGTCACCGTAGCAGTCACCACCGGTGCCAGAAAAAAATAAAAATCTAAGTCCACCGCGAGCGCCACAAACGCGATTCCTAGCGCAGCGCTGCGTTTGCGCCTTTACCATCCGCGTTGGCCGCCATCAGAATAGGGACCACCAGCTGCATGATCACCGGCACGACCTCTTCCGCCGGCGGATGATTCGGAGTGCGATACCACTCCTTGACCGCGCCGGAGATGGCCCAGCTGGCTGCGGTTGCCGTCATCTCCGCTGATAAACCGGCCGCGGAACCGAACTTGACGATCCCTTTTATGATCACCTTGCGAATGGCATTGGTCATCGCCGCGTCCATGAGCGGCTCGAAGGCATTCTGGCGCTCGCATTCCATTCCTTCGTGAGCCTGGGTCAGGTAATCGCAGGCTGCCAGAATGATCGCCTGCGCAGCGGCAGGGCAGCCTCCGTCATATTGCACGTTGCGCTCGTGCAACAGGGTATGAAATCCCCCCGCCACCATCGCTTCCAGGAGCGCATATTTGTCGGCGTAGTGGTCGTAGAAAGTAGCCCGGTTTACCGTGGCTACCTCGGCGATGTCCTGCACCGCGATCTCATCGAAGCTCCGGGTGAGCATGAGCTTACGCAGCGCTCCCTGCAGCAGCTGCCGGGTGCGCCGCATCCGTGGATCACGTACCTCGCAGTCGGAAATGGGCATAGTTCTCCTGATTAGAGATAACAGATCGAAAAAAGAATCCGGGAACGACACTTGTCGTCTAAATAAACGACACAAGTTGTTTAAACAGCTTGAGTCGCCTAAGGAGACTGACCATGCCGACACTCTTGCACCTGGATTCCAGCCCGCTCGAAAGTTCTATCAGCAGGGAATTGACACGCGAATACGTGAAAACCTGGCAAACCGCCCACCCCGCCAGTACGGTAATTTATCGTGACCTGGCCGCCAATCCTCCAGCCCTCGTCGACACCGCCTGGATCCATTCGGCCTTCACACCGCAGGAGTCGCGCAACGCCGAACAGGCGGCAGCGCTCGCTGTTTCCGAAGAGCTGATCGCCGAAATAGAGCGCGCCGACGAGATCGTCATCGGTGTCGCCATGCACAACTTCTCCATCCCCTCCGTCTTGAAGCTTTGGATCGACCAGATCGTTCGCAAGGATCGCACATTCTCCTACAACGCCGAGGGTCCACGGGGTTTGCTGCTGGGAAAGAAGGCGGCCATTCTCTCCGCCAGCGGCGGCATATACGCACCGGGCACTCCGATGGCTGCGTACAACTTCGTCGATCCCTACCTTAAAACCGTTCTCGGATTCCTCGGAATCAGCGACGTGAAATCCGTCACTGCAGGTGGAGCGTCGCAACTGATAGCTGGCGCCGTAGACCGCGAAACCTTCCTCAAAACGCCCTTGGAGACGGTCCGCATCGTAGCGGCCTAAAAAGAAACAAAAGGAACCGGCACATTCATGAAGATCGCGATCCTCCTCCGGGCAGTCATCTTTGAAAACGTCCGCCCCGCATGCTCAGGCGTCTTCGCACCACAGCTGTAAGTCTCCACTGCGAGGCGCTACTTCTCTTTGGATCAAGAGAAGCGAAGAGGCGCCTCGTATTTTTGAAAAGCTGCGGAGCGTGACCCCCGCAGGAAGGGGAACCTTATGAGCCTAGCCAGAAGTAAGGTGGAGTAGCATGGCTGCCATGAGCAAACGTAAAGCAGGTAGGCTTACGGGTGCACTTCTCATACTGTTCGGAGTTCTGCGACTCCTGAGCAGCCTGGACAATCCTCGCCTCGCAGCCGCCCACGGTGCTGATCGCTTGCAACTGATCGCCGTAGGACTTTTGTTCGGAATCGGAGCGCTTCTATTGCTTGGCTTGTTCCGCTTTCCTGGTGAGTGACAGATCGTCCGGGTGAGTCAGGGGAGTGAACACCATTTCAAAGTGAGCCATTACTCTAAACCACGCCATATTGCCGACCAGCAATGAAACCGTGTACATTGACGCGAAGGTGCTGCTGCGAATTCTCTTGAGGACCGCTCCCGCATCCACGTAAAGTGGCGAACGGCAAATACTGAATTTCTTTGTGACGATCGACGAGCCAGGCGCGAAACTGCGCGGCGGCTCCAAACTGTGAGGCGAATACTGTGGACTTAACCACCATCGACTGGCTCATCATGCTGCTGTACTTCGTCTTCGTGCTCGGCATTGGCTTTGCACTGAAGCGCTACATGAAGACCAGCAAAGACTTCTTCCAGGCCGGACGCGCCCTGCCCGCCTGGATCTGCGGCCTCGCCTTCATCTCCGCCAATCTTGGCGCGCAGGAAGTCATCGGCATGGGTGCGTCGGGCGCCAAGTACGGCATCGCCACCAGCCACTTCTACTGGATCGGCGCCATCCCTGCGATGATCTTCGTCGGCGTCTTCATGATGCCGTTTTATTACGGCTCAAAGGCACGCTCCGTCCCCGAATTTCTCCGTCTCCGCTTCGACGAAAAGACCCGCGCCTACAACGCCTGCTCCTTCGCGGTCATGACCGTCTTCTCGTCCGGCATCTCCATGTACGCCATGGCGCGCCTCATCCAGACGCTGCATGTCTTCGATTCCTTATTCCTCAAACTCAACCTGCCCGTGGGATGGATCTTCCACTTCGCCATCATCCTTTCCGCCATCATCGTTCTCGGATACATCTTCCTCGGCGGACTCACCAGCGCCATCTACAACGAGGTCCTGCAGTTTTTCCTCATCGTCGCCGGATTTCTCCCGCTGGTCTGGGTCGGCCTCAAAAACGTCGGCGGATGGAACGGCCTCAAAGCCGCGCTGCCCCCTGCCTTCAGCCATTCCTGGCAGGGCATGACCAACGCCCATACCAACCCTTTAGGCGTGGAATGGTTTGGGTTATCCATGGGGCTGGGCTTCGTGCTGTCCTTCGGCTATTGGTGTACGGACTTCCTTGTCATCCAGACCGCCATGGCCTCCGACTCCGAAGAATCCGCCCGCCGCGTGCCGCTCATCGCCGCCATTCCAAAGATGCTCTTTCCGTTCCTGGTCATCCTGCCCGGCCTCATCGCCATCGCCACGCCGGCCATCACCCAGCATGCCATGGCGCAGGCGCCCACGCTGAACGCGCCCGCACGGCCGGTAGCCGCCAACGACCTCAGCGATCCCACCCGGTTCGGCAAGGGACTCATCCCTGCCAAGGTCGATCCTGTCAGCGGCAAGGTCATGACCGATGAGCACGGCAATCCGTTGCTCGACTACGATCTCGCCATCCCCAACATGCTGCTGCATTATTTCCCCACCGGCATTCTCGGCCTCGGCCTCACCGCGCTGCTGGCCAGCTTCATGTCCGGCATGGCCGGCAACGTCACCGCCTTCAACACCGTCTGGACCTACGATCTCTACCAGTCCTACATCCACAAGAACGCCAGCGACGCGCACTACCTCAAGATGGGCCGATGGGCGACAGTAGGTGGGATCTTACTTTCCATGGCCACAGCCTACGTCGCCGTGGGCTTCAACAACATCATGGACACGCTGCAGCTGGTCTTCTCTTTCGTGAACGCGCCGCTCTTTGCCACCTTCCTGCTCGGCATGTTCTGGAAACGCACCACCGGCCACGCCGCCTTCACCGGATTGGTCAGCGGCACCGTCGCCGCCATCATCCATCACGGTCTCACGCTGCCCACCGATGCCCACCCCGGCATCCACGGCGGATGGATCACCGTCATGCACTGGTATCCCAGCGAAATGGCGCAGAACTTCTGGACCGCCATCTGGGCCTTCTCCACCAATTTCGTACTGACCATCATCATCAGCCTGATGACAAAGCCGCGCCCTGAGCCCGAGCTGGTCGGCCTCGTATATTCGCTCACCCCCAAGCCCGTCGAGCATCACATGGCCTGGTACGCGCGCCCCAAGAACATAGCTATAGGCTTGATCGCGATGCTGATCGCTCTCAACCTGATCTTCAAATAAACCGGCAAGATTTGGTAAGGAAATAGCTCATAGAAGAAGGACACACCGATGAACCTCGACCTGCGTATTCCCATGGGCCTGCTCTTCACCATCGTCGGAGCCATCATGAGCCTCTATGGATTCTTCACCCGCGGCAGTGTCATCTACGAGCGCTCCGCCGGCATGGACATCAATCTCGTCTGGGGAGTCGTCATGCTCATCTTCGGCCTGACCATGTTCTTCCTCGGCCGCCGCGCCGACAGCAAGCCCCGCACCCAGCCGATAGAGGGAACGACCCGCCCCATGGGCCACGGCGGCCACTGAGAGGCGTTGACGGCGGGCGTATCATCGAAGCATGGCGATCATTCATGTCTCCGAAGCGGAAGCCGCGCGCGATTTCGTCGCTCTGATGGACCGCGTCCGCGCCGGCGCTGAAGTCGTGATCGAAAGCGAGTCGCACCCGGTGGCTATGCTTACTCCCATGCGCCCCGCTGGCCGAAAAATCTCCGAGGCCATTGCACTCTTGTCGAAAGACTCTGACGCAACGATTGACGAGGACTTCGCCAAGGATGTGGCTGCGGCAGTTGAATTCCACCGGGAGCCATCCAACCCATCCACATGGGATTGATCCTGGATTCTAGCGTTCTTATCTCCGCAGAGCGTACTGGGCGCAACGCGAACGATGCTCTAAATCTGATATCCAACCTTCTCGGCGGCGAAGAAGTTGCACTCTCCGTGGTAACGGTTATGGAGATCGAACACGGCGTTGCGAGGGCTGACTCTCCAGAGCGCGCTAAAAACCGGCGCAAATTCATCCAGGAAATTCTCTCCAGCATTCCTGCGTATCCGATCGATGTGGCAGTCGCGTCGAGAGCAGGTCAACTCGATGGGCTGAATACTGCTAAGGGAATACATATTGCTTTGTCCGATCTCTTGATCGGTGCAACGGCCCTGGAGCACGGATTTGGTGTGGCCACGGCAAACCTCCGCCATTTCCGCCTCATCCCCGGTCTCAACGTCGTCGAGCTCTGATCACTCCTCTTCCAGCACCGTCTCCGCGCACGCCGGATGCCCGCACTCGCACGCTATCTCGTCGAGGCTGTTCTTCGCTCCCTCGCACCACGGGCCGCAGTAAATCTTGCCCGCCTCCACCAGGCAGTGGCAGGACTGGTGACCGCACTTCTTTGCCTCTGTCGCCATGTATTCCCCTTTGGGAAGTGAGATGCACGATCCCGTCCCTCACCGGAAAGAGTCATATGGATGCATCGATTTCCCATTGGAGGATCGTTGCAATCGTGCAAAAATCTCATTCGTGGCTAAGGTTGACGCAATCAAAATGGAAGAGTTAGGTTCGCTCGGCAATGCTGAGCCTCTCGCGCCCGAAAAATACGCGAGAAGTTTCACCCTGCGCGGAAAGATCTTTGCGGCTCTCTGCATCCCGCTCATCTGCTTTGCGGTCTACTATTCGCCCACGCTGACTTCCTTGGGATGGCACATCATCCACGGCCAGGCCATCGACTATCGCGGCCTGCGTGTCGAAGTTCCCTGGGGATGGACCGCCGACCTCAGCCTGATGAAGGAAGATTTCGCCGCCAACCCGCAGGGCATCACCCTGCAGAAGCCGCCCAAGACGCTCAACATTGAATCCCGCGGCCCCGAGCTCATCTACATCAACCTGCTCCTGCCCGACACCCACAGCACTCCGCAACAGCAGGCCGCCGAGTGGCAGAACCTCTTCCGTGGCTCTCACCCAACCAGCGACTTCAACCTCGCCCCGCCCGCCAATCCTCCTGCCGGAGCGGATTGCATCGAAGCCACTCCCCGCGCCGCCAGCGGCGACCTGCCGTCGGGAGCAGCCCTCGCCTGCATCTCCATCACCCAAGGATGGCTCGCCAACTACGCCGGAACACAGAACAACGTGCCCCTGTTCCTGAATGTAGTCTCTACCCTGAAGCAGTAAGCGGCCGCAGAGCTGAATCGATCAGCGACCTGACCGGTTCTCAGCTGGCCGCCTACCGCCCCTCATGCACCCGCACCAGAAACCGCATCGACCGGAAATCGAAAGTGTAAGTCTCCAGCTGGTCCAGCGCGTCTTCGCTCAGCACTCCATAAGAGAAACCGTCGCCTTGTGCCGCTACCGGCAATTCCCGGAAAACCGCGGGCGTGTCGCCAAAGTCCAGGGTAAGAGTCTCTATCGACCACGCCTTCGCAGAGCCGGGTGAATCGGCCCCCAGTCCGGCCCCCAGTCCGGCAAGCTCGGCTGCATGTGTCGGAAGATGGCGGCCATCAAGCCGGGAACTCGCCCGCGCCGGATCGATCACGTAAAGCTGCTCCTCACCCTTCGCGCCCGCGCCGGCCAGCAGGGAATCGCCGTCCGCGAACAGCGGCGCGCCGCCGCTCAAGGTTGCCTCTCGCAGCACCGTCAGGTGATCGTCATCCGACGCCGACACAATGCCCAGTGCGGCCAGCAGCGGCTGCGCCAGCACCCCGTCGAAGGGATAAACATACTTCCCATCGTCCGCATAAATTACAGCTGGCACATTGTGAAAAATTGCATTGCCAAGTTTCAATTGCGGAATCACCGCCGCCTGTACCTTGATCGCTCCGCCGCCCAGGCCGCGCACTTTGAGCTCACCGTTGCCCAGCACTTTCAGTCCGGCCTGCTTCGCGCGCGCCTGTGACAGCCAGGTGAAATTAGCCGCTGGATCGAAGAGCCAATGCGTCGGATGTCCGTCCACATACACCTCGACGATACGGCCGCCCGTCCCGTTATCGTCGAGCGGCACGGTGAAGCCATCGCTCAGCTCCAGCGTCTGCGCCGGAGCCCCGGCCAGCAGCGGCAGAATGCTCGCGGCCAGGTCTGTGTTCTCGTGGTCGCGCGTGTCGAGCTGCGTCGCGCAGCACTTCTCCAGAGCCGCATACTCCTCTGCCGCCTGCTTGTAACGAAATGTTCTGAAGTAGTCGTCCGCGAGCGCCATGCGAGCGTATTTTTCGCGCATGCGGTCTGACCCGGAAGCCGCATCCGCAACCAGCGGCTCCAGAAGTTTCAGACTGTCCGCATATTGCCCGCGATGATTGAGCAGAACGCCGCGATAGAACGCCGGACCAGCATCGCCCTGGCCAGCCAGAGCCCGCTCCAGCCCCATCCAATCATGCAGTGCGATGACGCGATCCAGCGCCGACGGTGTCTGTATCGTCGACGCAGGCTGTGTTTCCTGACCCCGGCAATCGCAGCTGTGATCAAAGAGAAACGTCGCCAACAGAAGGAGCAGGAGCCCGCGCATGACAAAAAGATAAATCAGAGTAGGAGAAAGAAAGAGGAATCCGGGAGAAACGATTCGGGAGTCGCGAGCCGCTTCTCCGCTGACCGCCGCTTCACTCCGCTAAACTAAACCCAGCATGAAACATCGCACGATCGAGCACTACGAGCTGGTCCGTCGCATCGGAGCCGGCGGCAGCGGCGTCGTTTATCTGGCCAATGACACCCAGCTCATGCGCCCCGTAGTCCTCAAGGTGCTCAAACGCGGCGCGCTCACGCTCGAACAGATGCGCAGTACCGTTCTCCGCGAGGCGCGCATGGCCTCCGCCATCGAGCACCCCAATGTCTGCGCCATCTATGAAGTCGGCGAAGAGGGCGAAGACTCCTTCATCGTCATGCAGTACGTGCCCGGCCAGTCGCTGGACAAGCTCATCGCCCGCGGCCCGGCCAGCCTGCAGCTCGTGCTCTCGGTCGGCATTCAGATCTCCGACGGTCTCTCTGCTGCGCACTCGCTCGGCATCTTTCATCGCGACCTGAAGCCCGCCAACGTCATGTTGACCGACGGCGGACTCGCCAAGATTCTCGACTTCGGCCTTGCCCGCCGCCTCAATCCCGAAGAGGCCGAGTTCGATCCCGCAACCTCCGCCCGCCGCAAGACCGGAGCGCCCATTGCCACCTACACCGCGCGCGGTGGCACCATCGCCTACATGGCTCCCGAGCAGTTTGTCACCGGCCACAGCAGCGTGCAGAGCGATCTCTGGGCGCTCGGCGTCATCCTCTACGAGCTCACCAGCGGCCGCCATCCCTTCGCCCGCCCGGATATGGACGAGTTCCAGAGCATCCGCGCCATCCAGTACCACGATCCCGCACCGCTCGATGCGCCCGCCGAGCTCAGCTCGCTCATCCTCCGCTGCCTGCAGAAAATTCCTGCCGAGCGCTATGCCAGCGCCGCTGACGTGCGCGAAGGCCTCAAGACCATCATGAAGGCGCTGCAGATCGAGACCGGCATCATTCCCGGTGACGCCGCGGCCAATCTTCCCCCTTCCACCGCTGAAGCCGAGAAACGGGCTACCGGCCTGCTCTCCATGCTCGCTGAGCGCTTCCGAGAATCCGCTGACACCGAGGGAAAGCGCAACACCATCCTCGTGCTGCCCTTCCAGAACTTCGGCCCCGAGCAGGTCACCGCGCTCTACGGCTTCGCCCTCGCCGACGCCATCGCCGCCCGCCTGACCCGCATGTCTTCGCTCGTCGTGCGTCCCTCCAGCGCGCTCATGCACCTGCCTATCGCGCAGATGGACCCGCTCGCCATCGGCCATAAGCTGCTCGTCGAATGGGTGCTCACCGGAAACTTCCTGCGCTCCGAGCACGGTTTCGATCTCAACTGGCAGCTGCTCAACGTGCCCGGACAAAACGTGCGCGGCGGCGGCGCCATCAGCGTGCCGTCGTTCGATCTCATTGCCGTCCAGACCGAAATCTGCAACGAAGTCTTCGCCTCGCTGCAGGGCATCGGCACCCTCAGCCAGCAGACCGACCGCGTCAATCCCTCCACGCAGCCGCTCGCCGAAGAGCTCTCCGAGGAATATCTCCAGGCGCGCGCCATGCTTTCTTCCTTCATGCAGCGCACCGGCAGCCGCGTCGACCTCGATCGTGCCCGCGAGCTCTTCGAAAACGTCACGCAGCGCGACACTAGCTTCGCACCGGCCTTCACCGGCCTCGGCATCACCCATCTGCAATATGTGCGCCACGGCTTCGGCGGACGCCTGCACGTCATGGCCGCGCGCCGCGCCTTTGACAGCGCACTCGAGATCGACCCCGGCTCCATCGAAGCCAATCTCTATCGCGTTTACATGCTGCTCTCACGCGGAGAAAAAGAGAGCGCCCGTCACGGCATCGAGAATCTGCTGCACACCGCTGGCAACGACTGGAACGTGCACATGGTCGCCGGCATCACGCTGCGTCTCGACGGCATGTACGAGCAGGCGCTCGACCAGTTCAATCGCTCGCTCAGCCTCAACCCATCGAACGCGCCCACCATCTACAACCACCGCGCCCGCGTCTACCAGTACCAGAACCAGCTGGAGCTCGCCGAAGAAGAGCTGGAAAAAGGCATCACCCTCGAGCCCCGGCATCCGCTGCTGCGCACATCGCTCGCTTATCAGCAGATGCGCGAGGGAAATCTGCGCCAGGCCATCGAGATGCTCGAAGAGGTCATCCGCGACGACGACAGCATGCGCATCGCCTACCCTACGCTGGCCATGTGCTATGTCCAGGTAGGAGAGCGCGACCGCGCAGCCTCACTGATTGAAGAAGATTCGATGGCCGCCGCCGAAGCTGACAGCGAAATGGCTTACCGCCTCGCGACCTATTTCGCCGTCGATGGGGACGAGAGCGAAGCCCTCCACTGGCTGCGCCGGGCCATCTATTTAGGAAACGAGAATTATCCGTGGTTCGCCAAGAACCCGGCCTGGAACCGTCTCCACGGGCACGGAGACTTTACCCGCATCCTCGAAGACCTGAAGAAAACCTACCGCCGCAACCAGAAGAACTGGAAGCGCCTGTTAGACCAGGTACCCAGGGACTAGGAACCGGGAGACTAGCCAGCAGAGGGCGGCTTTCTAAGCCGCGTGTCCCGATCGCGACCCGCCCCCCACCCCGCCTAAAGTCCGGTAGGGAGCCTTGGAGAAGCGTCCCAGTTTCACCGGAGCTCCAGTAGCATAGGCCAAAGCGCGCACCATGTCCGGGGAGTCGGTGTAATCCGGGCCGCCCACGGCGACCACCTCCGCCTCTCGGCCAGCGGTTTGCAGATCGCCAAGCAGATCGAGCTGCGAAACGGGCACCACCAGGGGATTTCCGCTTCCACTCACCGCTGTTTCGATCCTTCCACGCATCAGGCAATGCGCTCCGGAGGAATACCGGATCGTGCTTACTGCTCTGGGAGCCGCACTTTCCTGGCGGGCTCCGATCAGGCCCTTAAGCTGTTCCAACAAATAGCCAACAATTGATTTCATGGGGAGCTTGGATGCCTGAGGTTAAAAGAAAGGTAGCCCACCCTCTCGCAGTCTTTTCGAAATACTTCAAGTCATTGACGAAAAACGCCTTAAATGCGCCTGAATGGGCTTAGGAACCGGCATACGTCTCAGACTTGGCCATCTCCCGGCTGGCTCACTTGGCTTTCATCAAGTTCTCGAGCTCTTCCTTGCTCATGTCCTTGATGTGCGTCCCCAGATACCACTCGAACCCGAACGGATCCTTCACACCCGCCATGCGGTCGCCGTAAGGCTGGTCGGCTGGCTCACGCTTTGAGGTCGCTCCTGCCGTCAGCGCCTGTTTGTACGCGGCATCGCAGTCGTCCACATAGAGCATCAGGCTCACCGGCGATCCGCCATAGTGCTCCGCGCTCATTGCGCCGATCTGCGGATGTTCATCCGCCATCATGATCACCGAGTCGCCAATGACAATCTCGGCGTGCCCGATCCGCCCGTCCGGATTCGCCATGCGCAACCGCTCCGTCGCGCCGAACGCCTTCACATAAAACTCGATCGCATCCGAAGCGCTCTTGAAGATCAGATAAGGCTGAATCGAGTGGTATCCATCGGGAACTGTTCCTTTGCTAGACCCTTGGTTAGACATAGACATCTCCTGAGGTTGAAGCCTGCTTGCAATAGCTGGAATTGTCGCCGGTCGGAGGTCGCGCGCGATTGTAAAAAATTGACGGACCGCAAATCAGGTGAGAGGAACGTGATTCGCATGCTCGCCGCGGATCGCGCTGTATATAGTCGGCGTAAATCCGGAAAAGCTTTGGAAGTCGTGAATGAAGTGCGCCTGGTCGTAGTAGCCGCAATCCAGAGCCAGCTGCACCCAGTCGATCTCCAGCTCCGGCGCCGCATTCACACGCCCCAGCACGCGCTGAAACCTGCGCACCCTGCTGAAGGCCTTCGGTGTCATGCCGATCTGATCGCTGAACAGCTGCAGAAATCGCCGGTGGCTCATTCCTGTCTCCTCGACCACAGCCGCCACGCGGGCGCGATGCGGACATGCCGACAGCTGTCGCGCCGCGCGAGCCACAACTCCATGCAGCTCCAGCGGCCTCACCAGCTGCGCCAGCAGGGCAGACTCCGCAACCTGGAACATTGCTTTTACGCTCGCCGCTTCCAGCAACCGCTCGCGCAGCTCGTTCGCCGCGCCATGCCAGAGCACATCCAGATTCACATCGATGTTTTCAAACTCACGGCCCGGCTCACGGAAAAACGGAAAGACCCCGCCGGGCCGGAACTGAATCCCGAAGACGCGATCCTGCTGCGCTGTATCGATGACGAATGGCTGCGACTTCGGCCCGCACAGGATGGAATATCCGAAGGTGTCGAAGCGGTTTGGGTCACGCCAGTCGTAGATGCGCACCCGCTCGTCGTGAAGCTGAATGATAATGGTCGGCTCGCCCGTAGGCATCAGCCGCTCTTTGTCGTGCGCCAGGGCCACGCCCTCCCAGTACCAGAAGCAGCTGACGAAGCCGTCCAGCGGCGTAGGCGGGATGTAGGTAGCCTGAACCATGCGTTGCGCCGATTGTAGAACGCAAAGCGCGGACAAAAAAATGGGGATGCCGAAGCATCCCCGTTTATCGATACGGTAAAACCTAGTTGCGGGTGGGAGTCAGTTCCATGGGTTCACTCAGGCTGAAGGTGACAACCGAACCGGACGGCAAAGTCGCCGCCGCGGGATGCTGCATCAGCAAATGTGCCGTCACCAGAGTCGCGCCTACGCCCATGCCAATCAGCGCTCCGTGAGGTCCGGCGATCCGCGCGCCCACCAGGGCACCCGTTCCCGCCGCGACTCCATACTCGGCCGTATCTTTTTTCCAGTGCGAGCTGGGCTGGATGCCGCCCTCGCTGTCGGTCCGCGTCCCCGCCGCCTGCGACTGGATCACCTGCGCATACAGGTGATAAGCCGTGCCGTCGGGCAGGATGATCATGTCCGGACGCAGGTGAATGGTTGCTGCTCCGGCAAAGTGGTGACCCTGCCGGACGCTGACCACGCGGCCCTTCAGGATTGAGCCGGGAGGAATGATGATCCGCCCATCCTTGAATACTGCGGTGGTCACTTCCCCGCGAAAGGGTGAGCCCGCCGTCGTATCGGTGGTCGAAAGCCGTTCGGTGAGGCGCACCCGGACATTGGTGCCCTCGGGCAATTCGTTTCCAGGGGAGGGAATCACGTTCACAATGCCGGCATCGGGATCGCGTGTTGCCAGCGTTGCGGGACTCGGTGCGTACTGGTTCGATCCCTGCGATGGCACCGAACCTACGATGTCATCGTCCGGGTTATAAGCGTCTGCCGTGCGGGGAGATGGGGGAGGGGTAGAAACCGCATAAGCTGGTGCCGGAGCAGGCTGTGCCGGCCGCGTCACTAGCGCGGGCGACGGCTTGGCTGCAACTGCGGGAGGCGCATCGGGGCTGGCGACAATCGTGTCGTCCGGAGGCGGTTGCGACACACCCTGGTAAGGATCTGCAGGTGGCGCGGGAACCTGTTGCCCATAGGCTGTGCCGGTTACCGCAAGCGCTGCCGCGACGATCACTCTCGGTGTCCAAAGATTGCGAAGCTGATTCATCGATACCTCGTTCAATCCAAAACTATTTCCGTTCTTTTTGGCTCAAGGCGCAATCGCCGGGAAGCACAGTCACACTTTCCCGTGTTCAGATAGACCCGTAAATTCCTGATTCGTTGCTGCGCAGCCCTGAAATCTCAACGGAACAGTTTCGCTGTTCTCTTCTCTGATGGTTACAGCCTAGCCGAGGCTTGCTCTCAACAGCAGGAAACATGCGCCGTATCGGCATTTCGCGAACCACGGCGGTTACCCGTATGTTGCAGTTTGGTCAATGCAGGCGGCGCAGAAAAGTTGCTGCACTCTTTGTTAGAATCGCGAGGGAACCCACGAACAACGAACGCGGAAGGCTGTTGTAAACAGAATGGCGAGCTTCATCAGCACAATCAGCGGAACTGCCGGTGAATCCATCCTCGTCGATCGCCGCCCGAAACTCAAAGACCGCTTACAACACCAGATATTAAGGAGTGACATGACGGAGATTGCTGCCATCCATGCGCGCGAGATTCTCGATTCGCGCGGTAACCCCACCGTGGAAGCCGATGTGGTGCTCGAAGGAGGCGCGATGGGTCGCGCCGCGGTGCCCAGTGGCGCTTCCACTGGCGAACACGAGGCAGTGGAGCTGCGCGATGGCGATAAGTCTCACTACCTGGGCAAGGGCGTGCTCCAGGCCGTAGAAAACGTGGAAAGCATCCTCGCCCCTGAGCTCACCGGCATCGACGCATCGAACCAGCGGCTTATCGATGCCACCATGCTCGCCCTCGATGGCACCCCCAACAAGAGCAAGCTCGGAGCCAATGCCATCCTCGCCGTCTCCATGGCCGTCGCCCGCGCCTCCGCCAACGCGCTCAACATTCCGCTCTATCGCTATCTCGGCGGCATTAACGCCGCCATCCTGCCCACGCCCATGATGAACATCCTCAATGGCGGCGCGCACGCTGACAACAACGTCGACTTCCAGGAATTCATGGTCATGCCTATCGGCGCGGAGCGCTTTTCCGACGCGCTGCGCTGGGGTGCCGAAGTCTTCCACACCCTCAAGGGGGTGCTCAAGAAGCGTGGATACAACACCGCCGTCGGTGACGAAGGTGGATTCGCTCCCTCGCTCAAGTCCAATGTCGAGGCCATCGAAGTCATCCTCGAAGCCATCGACCTGGCCGGATACAAGGCCGGCGAGGACATCGCCATCGCCCTCGATCCCGCGGCCAGCGAGTTTTACGACAAGGAAAGCGGCAAGTATATCTTCAAGAAGTCCGACAAGTCGGAGAAAACCAGCGAAGAGATGGCCCAGTACTGGCACGAATGGACCCGCCAGTATCCCATCGTCTCCATTGAAGACGGCATGGCCGAAGACGATTGGCAGGGCTGGCGTTACCTGACCGAGCTGGCCGGGCAGCGCGTGCAGCTGGTCGGCGACGATCTCTTCGTCACCAACACCGAGCGCCTGCAGCGCGGCATCGACGAAGGCGTAGCCAACTCCATCCTCATCAAGGTCAACCAGATCGGCACCATCACCGAGACCCTCGAAGCCATCGAGCTCGGCCGCCGCTACGGCTACACCTCGATCATCTCCCACCGCAGCGGCGAGACCGAAGACACCTTCATCGCCGACCTCGCTGTGGCCACCGGCGTAGGCCAGATCAAGACCGGCTCCGCCTCGCGCACCGACCGCATCGCCAAGTACAACCAGCTCCTGCGCATCGAAGAGGAGCTCGGCCAGACCGCCGAATTCCTCGGCCTCGAAGCCGTGAACTTCGGCGAGTAAGGAAATTCTGAAAGCGATAGACGTCAGAAACGCCGGGCTGTGGCCCGGTGAGCTGGAAATGCAACCGCGGGGCTTCGGCCCCGCCATCTCAGCACCAATCGATTGGAGTTCACATGCGGACAGCCATCCTGTCCCTCAGCTGTTTTCTTGCTGCAGGATCCCTTTTTGCGCAGCAGACCGCGCCCGCCACGTCACCCGCAAAATCTGCATCGCCGGCCGCTGCCGGAGCACCGCAGGCCGCCGCCAAGCCTGCAGAAAAGCTGCCTGAACACCCCCTCACCGATGCCCAGGCGCAGAAGCTCCTCGTCATCTTCGGCGGAAACAAGATGAAGGATGACGTGAAGGGCGGGATGAACAACCTCATCAAAGCCCGCATGCCCTTCGCCCCCAAGGACGTCACCGACGATTTCCAGCAGTCTCTCGACAAGATGGACACCGACGCCGCCATCATCGCCATATACAAGCGCCACATCTCTGTTGAAGATGCCGACGCCATCATCGCGTTCTACAAGACCCCCGCCGGCAAAGATGCGATCGACGCTCTGCCCGATGTCCTGCAAGGCCAGCAGGAGGCAGCCGTGACCCTGGGCCGCAAGACCGCGCAGGAAGTCGTCGACCGCCATCGCCCCGAGCTCGACGCAGCGGCCAAGGCCTACCGCGAAGAGCACATGCCCCGGCCCGCGCCATCGCTGAACACTCCGGCTCCGGGCGCAGCAGCTCCGGCAGCTAAGCCGGCCGCTCCCGCGAGCGCGCCATCATCAACCACCCCGCCGCCACAGAACTAAACGCGGGTGCAAGGAACCGGGTGCCCCACGTCTCGAACTTGAGACGTGGGATTCCACGGGATAAGAGGAACCCGACCCCACGTCTGGATTTTCAGACCTGGATTTCAGAAACCAAGTCCCGAAGGGACACCTGAAAATAGCCCAGCACAAAGTGCTGGGTAAGCTGAAAATAGCCCAGCAAGAAGTGCTGGGTCATATTGACCAGGAGCAAGAGTGCCGAGCCAGACCAAGCCCATCATTCTCACCATCCTCGACGGATGGGGTTACCGCCCGCAGGTTGAGAACAACGCCATCGCACTCGCGCGCAAGCCCACCTACGACAAGCTGCTGGCCGAGTTCCCCAACACCCTGTTGCACGCCTCCGATCACTTCGTCGGACTGCCTGACGGCCAGATGGGCAACAGCGAAGTCGGCCATCTCAACATCGGAGCCGGCCGCGTCGTCCGCATGGACATCACCCGCATCGATGCGCTGATCGCCAGCGGCGAGTTCTTCACCCATCCGGTCATCGTCGACGCCCTCCAGCGTGCGGCCAAGGGCGGACGTCAGCTGCATCTCTTCGGACTGGTCTCCGATGGCGGCGTGCACTCCCATCAGAATCATCTCTACGCGCTGCTCCAGGCCGCTAGGCAGCAGGGCCTCGAAAAAGTCTTCGTCCACGCCTTCATGGATGGCCGCGACACGCTGCCCACCTCCGGCGCCGCCTATCTCGCCAGCCTCGAACAGAAGATGCGCGAGTATCAGGTCGGCAAGATCGCCTCTGTCTCCGGCCGTTATTACGCCATGGACCGCGACCGCCGCTGGGAGCGCGAGAAGCTGGCCTTCGACGCCATGGTGAAAGGCCACGCCGAGGGCGGAGCCTACGCCGACCCCATCGCACGGGTGAAGGAGTGCTACAACAACGGCATCACCGACGAATTTATTGTGCCGTTTGTTGTTACAGATGAGCATGGCCATCCCCACGGCGTCATCCGCGACGACGATGTCTGCATCATGTTCAACTACCGCGCCGACCGCGCCCGCCAGATCACGCGCGTTCTCGGCCGCAACAGCAATATCACCAAGATGGCCGGCCTCGACCTGGTTGGCGCAGACGATCTCGACATCATCATCCCGCGCAGCGAGGTTCCCAAAAACCTGCACTACGTATGCATGACGCAGTACGACAAGAACTACACGCTGCCCATGATCATCCTGCCAGAGTCAATGGAAAACCTGCTCGCCAACATGCTCGCTGAGGCCCAGCTCCGCAATCTGCGCATCGCCGAGACCGAGAAGTATGCGCACGTCACCTACTTCTTCAATGGCGGCATCGAGACCCCGTTCCCCGGCGAAGACAGATTGTTGATCCCGTCGCAGAAGGTCGCGACTTACGACCTGATGCCCGAGATGTCCGCAGCCGGCATCGCCGACGGAGTCGTCAAAGCCGTGCAGGATCCCACCTTCGATCTGCTGGTCGTCAACTTCGCCAACGCTGACATGGTCGGCCACTCCGGCCAGCTCGCGCCCACCATCAAGGGCGTCGAAACCGTCGATGCCTGCCTCGGCATGATCTACTCAGCCATCCGCCAGTACGGAGGCTCGCTGCTCATCACCGCTGACCACGGCAACGCCGAGATGATGGTAGACCCCAAGACCGGCGGACCCCACACCGCCCACACCACCAATCCCGTCCCGTTCATCTACGTAAGCGAAGACGCGCCGCAGTACAAGCTGCGCCCCCAGGGCTCGCTGCGCGACATCTCGCCGACGGTCTTAGCCATGCTCGGCCTCGATCAGCCGCACCACATGTCCGGAGGAGACCTCCGCGAGCGGCTGGGCTGATCGCGCATTACTTCGCCATCCTGAGCGAAACAGACCCCTGTTGCGCGCCCTTTGTGCTAGAGGGTGATGAAACGAAGGATCTCTAACGCCACGGTTCCTATGAATCGTGGCGCTTTTGCGTAAGCAACCAGCAGCGACGAAGGGTGCGTTAAACGGCAGTGGACGAGATCAATGCGGAGAAGTCCCGCAGGGACGTACGAAAAATAGCCCAGCACCAAGTGCTGGGTCTTCGAAATGGCTAACGGGAAGTCCCGAAGGGACGAATGAGTACTTGGTGCCCCACGTCAGGATTCTCAGACGTGGGATTCCACAGACGGCATTCACCGATGGCCTGCACGTCAGTCAAAATATCGTAATACGATATATCGTGATACGATATTTATATGCCAGCTGCCTCCATTTCGAAAACCGCAGTCGATGACCGTCCCCTCACCCGCGCCGAATTTCAGCGTCTGGCCGAGTTCCGCTTCCAGCTGCGCAAGTTCCTCCACTTCAGCAGCGCCGCCGCGGAAGATGCCGGTCTGCGCTCGCAGCAATATCAGCTGCTGCTGTGCGTCTCCGGCATGCCTGACGAACTTCAGCCCACCATTGCCAGCGTCGCCGCGCGCCTGCTCCTCAAGCACAACAGCGCTGTTGAGCTGGTCGACCGCACCATCGAGCAGGGATGGCTGCGTCGCGGCGAAGACCCTGCCGACCGTCGTTGCATCCGTCTGCGGCTCACACCGCAAGGCGAGCGCGCCCTCGCCTCGCTGGCCGCGTTTCATCTCGCCGAGCTGGAGCAGGCGGGACCGGAGCTGATCCGCTCCCTGCGCCACGTGCTCGCTCTACCGTCCGCGTCGTCGCGCAGGAAAGGAGAATGAAAGTGGCCGCCGCAAATCAGGAAGAAGTTCAATCCACGCTGCGCGACTTCACCACCGACTCGCGCATGCTCCTCCTCAGTGCATTGGCGCTGTTTGTGGGCGTCGCCGGAGCCGTATTGGCCTACTTCCTGCTGCACCTGATCTACGCCGCGACCAATCTCTTCTATTTCGGCCGTCTCAGCTGGCAGTTCGTCTCGCCCGCAACCAATCATCTGCACTGGTTCGCCGCGCTGATTCCGGTAATCGGAGGCCTCATCATCGGCGTGATGGCCCGTTACGGCTCGGACAAGATTCGCGGCCACGGCATCCCCGAAGCCCTCGAAGCTATCCTCATGCGCGGCGCAAAAGTCGATGCTCGCGTGGCATTCTTCAAGCCGCTCTCCGCAGCCGTCGCCATCGGCTCGGGCGGACCCTTTGGCGCGGAAGGTCCCATCATCATGACTGCCGGCTCGGTCGGCTCGCTCTTCGCGCAGATGTTTCGGCTCAGTGATGCCGAGCGCACCACGCTGCTCGTTGCCGGAGCTGCCGCGGGCATGGCCGGCGTCTTCTCCACTCCACTCGCTGCGGTTTTGCTCGCGGTGGAATTGATGCTCTTCGAGTGGCGTCCGCGCTCGCTCGTGCCCGTCGCCATCGCCGCAACCACGGCAGGTATGCTGCGCCGCTTTTTTCTAGGACCCGGTCCGCTCTTTCCCATGCCGCCCGTCTCACTGGCGATCAGCCCCGGCGCTGTCTTTGCCGCGCTCGTCCTCGGTATCGTCGCAGCCGCTGTCGCGCTCGTGCTGAGCAAGGCCGTATATGCCAGTGAAGACCTCTTCGAACATCGCCTGCCCATCCACTGGATGTGGTGGCCGGCCATCGGCGGCATCGTCATCGGACTCGGCGGCCTCATTTTCCCACGCGCGCTCGGCACCGGATATGACGTCATCGCCTCGCTCATCGGCGGCGACCGCACCTGGCAGCTGATAGCCGGCGTGCTCATCGTCAAGAGCATCATCTGGTCCTTCTCGCTCGGTTCGGGAACCTCCGGCGGCATCCTCGCGCCCCTGCTCATGATCGGGGGAGCACTCGGCGCGCTGGTCGCGCCAGCCATGCCCGGCCTCGAAACCGGAGCCTGGCCGCTCATCGGCATGGCCGCCATTCTCGCCGGAGCCATCGGCTGCCCGCTCACTGCGGCCGTCCTCGCCATGGAGCTCACTCACAACTACGGACTGATGCTGCCGCTGCTCGCAGCCTCGGTCTCCGCGCACGCCTTTTCGGTGCTCGTGCAGCGCCGGTCAATCCTTACTGAACGGCTAGGCCGGCGCGGCTATCACCTCAGCCGCGAATATTCCGTCGACCCGCTCGAGGCCATGACCGTGGCGCAGGTGATGCGCACTGGAGCCGGCGAAGGTGAAGAGGTGCTCGATGAGTCCGCCATGCTCAACTGCAATTTCGCATCGCAGGATGAAACGCTGCGCGCCGTAGTCGAGCGCATGGCGCAGTCGCGCGTCTTCGAGCTGCCGGTGGTTTCGCGCGGCGCCTGGACGGTGAAGGGAAGAATCGCGCTGGAAGATATGCTGCACGCGCGAAGCCGGTCATGGGAGCGCGAAACAAAACAGGAGCGCGTCCGGCGCTGGCCCTTTCTCGGCTCGCGCGAGCCCATCGGCGATGCCGTCGCGGAGCACTCAGGCCCCGTTGCTTAGCCCCAGCCGTACCGTCATCTCGGCATAGAGAAATCCCTGGCCCGGCCGGTAAGGCTGCACCCATTCGCCATCGATCACAAACTGCGGAATGGCGCGCTTGCCCACATGCTTGATGACGTCGGCAGCCGCTCCCGGCGTCTCTTCGATATCGATTTCGGTGTACGCGATGTTGTGTTTCTCGAGAAAGCGCTTCGCCTCGCGGCAGTCCCGGCACCAGCTGGCCGAATAGAGCAACAATTGCATGGCGACCATAATAGCGAAGAAGCGATACGCCGCGAAACAGTTCATTGCAGCTGGATTTCAGCCCATAGCCGGTCTAATTCCGGCTCACCGCCAGCAGGTTCTGCCATCCCGCCTTGCTCATCTTGAGCCTTTGCCCGTTGTCCAGAACTACCGATCCCTCGCTCCGCCCTTCGCGGAAAATCTCCGACACCTTCTCCACGTTCACGATGATCGAGCGATGGATGCGCACGAATTTCTTCGGATCGAGCGTGTTCGCCAGCTGCTTGATGCTCTCGCGGAACATCAGGCAGCGCGCGCCCACATGCAGGCACGAGTAATAGTCCGCTGCCTCAATCCACTCGATGTCGTCCACGTTGACGAACGAATCCCTCGCACCGTTGGGGATGAGCAGCCGTCCCGGATAATCCTTGCGCACCGCGCCCTCCAGGCCGGCCAGCAGCGATTTCAGCTGCTCCGGAGTCAACTGCGCCGAGCGCGAAGCGATCTGCTCCTTCACCCGCTTCAACGTAGACTGCAGCCGCTCCGGGACAACCGGCTTCACCAGATAATCGAGCGCATGCACCTCGAAGGCCTGCACCGCAAATTCATTGTGCGCAGTCACGAAGACCGTGATCGGCATCTTCGCCGGACCGATCTGCTCGATCACCTCGAACCCCGCCGTGCCCGGCATCTGGATATCCAGAAAAAGCACGTCGACTCGTATCTCCGTGAGCGCCGCAATTACCTCGCGCCCGTTGCGGCATTCCCCTGCGACCTCAACATCGTCATCGTCGGCCAGCAGAAACCGCAGCCGCTCTCGCGCCAGAGGTTCATCGTCTGCGATAAGAGCCTTCAGCTTCATCGTCCGTTACGTTCGTAAGGAATGGTGATGGCTACCTCATAGCCGCCGGCTTCCAGCGGTGCGGCCTGCATCGCGTAACCATCAGGATAGAAGTGCGCCAGCCGTTCGCGGGTATTCTTCAATCCAATGCCGTGACCGTCCTGCTTCGGCTTTGCCACTCCCGCACCCGTATCGCGAATCTTCAACAACAGTGACTGCCCATCGCGCTTCGCCGTCGCCTCCACCAGCCCCTCGTCTTCGCATCCGGCAATGCCGTGGCGAATCGCGTTCTCGACAATCGGCTGCAGCAGAAAGCAGGGAACTAGGCCGTCCAGCGCGCTGGGGTCCACCTTGATCTCCACGCGCAGCCGGTCGGCGAACCTCACCTGCTCGATCGCCAGATAGTTCTCCATGATCTCCAGCTCCTGCGCCAGCGGCACCTTCTCCGGAGTCGACCGCTGCAGCGTGCTGCGCAGAATGGCCGTCAGGCGTGACAGCATCTCTCCAGCCTGCTTCTGCCGGTCCAACTCCACCAGTGTCGTAATCGCATTGAGTGTGTTGAACAGAAAATGCGGCTCCAGCTGCATCTGCAACGCCCGCAGATGCGCAGTCGAAAGCTGCCGCTGCAGCGCCATCGAGCGCAGCGCGTCTTCCTGGGCGCGAATCTGAAACAGCACCACGCCGGTGATCCCGTAGACGAAGCCGTACAGCAGCACCTCGATGCCGAAGCGGTTGATGCCGAACATGGACGTCCAGATACCAAACGTCGTATGCTGCGCGCGCCATACGGGATCGGTGAAGCCCAGCCCGCCCAGCATCAGCAGATGAATTCCTGCCAGCGCCGACCCCGCAAGGAGATGAATCGAAATCACCTTCGGCGAGAAGCGCAGCGCCGATGGTGCGCGCTTGCCCAGCTGCCACATCGCAGACGCCATCACCCCCCACCACAGCCACAGCACCGCGCCGTAGCGCAGCGATCCGGGATTGGTGACCGAATGGCACTCCGCCGCCGTGGCCAGCGCCAGCAGCGAAGCCAGCGAGAAGATGGCCACATATTTCACATATTTGTTGAGATGAATTCGCACGTTGGAGTTCGCAGCCTCCGCGCTTTGCTGGGCAGCAATCATTCTTTTATCAATCATTCCCGCATAGGGTGAAGCCGTCGTCACTGAGTTCATCGGTGTCTTCTCTTTTCTCTCATCCTGCAATGAGAGTGGCAGGAAATGGTCTGCGCAGCTTTGCCGGAATCGTTTATGCCGCAAACGTATCCCGCATACGTATCTATGACAAATACCGCATCCTGACCTGACCTGTCATTCCTCTCAGAATCCTGCAGGCCGGCCTCTTTATTCCATCCTTTTGCAGCGAACCGGGCCTTTTCTGCAGGGAGTGAAATTTCCATCCTGCAGCTCGACGGCAGGCAGCGAAGTGTCCTGTATTGATACGCCGGGAGCGTGTCCCGCTGCGCCTTGCCGTGCGCCGATTTTGGCTGCACAATCCCGCAGCTTCTCTGCATTTGCCGCACGGCCCGCTGCATAACCGTGGATTCGCCCCAGATTACAGGTGATGCTGTGCGCAGAGGACACGAACTTGAACCGCAATCAGAAGCTCGCAATCCTTGCATCTCTTATCTGCCTCCCGCTCACGTCGTGCACACGCGTCTCCGCAAAATCCGCCACAGAAGCCACTGACGCCGTTCCCGTACACGTCGTGCTCGCCCAAAAGCGGGACGTGCCTCTCGAAGTTTCTGCCGTAGGCAGCGTAGAGGCCATTGAAAGCGTCGAGGTCAAATCCCACATCCCCGGCCAGATTCGCAGCGTTGCCTTCCAGGAAGGCCAGAACGTAACCAAAGGTCAGCTGCTCTTCACCATCGATCGCGATGGGCTGGAGCGTCAGGCAGCTGAGCAGCAGGCCGAGATCGAACGCGATGCAGCCATGGAGCAGCAGGCTCGCGCCGTAGTCACCCGCGATGAAGCCGCGCAGAAGCAGAGCGAGTCGGAGGCAGTGGTTGCGCGCAAGCTCGGCGACCTGGGCGTGCTCTCCGGCCAGCGCGTGAATGAGTTGGTGACCACCAGCGACACCGCCAACGCCGGCCTGCATTCCGATCTGGCCGCCGTCGCAGCCGCAGCCGGCGCAACCAAGGCTGACCGCGCGCGCCTCGCGCAGACACAATTGCAGCTCGACTTCTCCAACATCGTCGCGCCCATCAGCGGTCGTGCCGGCGTGGCCATGGCCAAAGCCGGAAACATGGTGCGCGACAACGACACCACGCTGGTCAGCATCCTTCAGCTTGCTCCCATCTACGTCACCTTCGGCATTCCCGAACAGAGCCTCGCCGAAGTGCGCCGGCTCAATGCGCTTGGTCCGCTCGCGGTGGAAGCGACCAGCGGCAGCGGAGCTCCCATCGTGGGCCGTCTCGCCGTGATCGACAATGCAGTCGACGCAACCACCGGAACCATTCGCCTCAAGGCAAGCTTTTCGAATGGAGACAGCGCCCTCTGGCCCGGCGAATTCGTCCACGTTCGCCTGCGGCTGCGCACCGAGCAGGGAAGAATCGTAGTCCCGCAATCCGCCGTGCAGGAAGGCCTCGACGGAAAGTATGTCTGGCTCGTTCAATCGGGCGCCGCAGTCACCCGGCCCGTAAAAGAACTCCGCACCTACAAGACCGAAGACGGACCCGAAGAAGCCGTCCTTGAAGAAGCCGGATTCGATACCGGCGTTGAATCCGGCGAAACAGTCGTCACCGAAGGCCAGCTGCGCCTCATCCCTGGAGCGCGCGTCGCGCTGCTGAATTCGCCGTCTCCCGATACCGCCAACCAGCCCAGCGCGGCGCGTTGATCACAGAGGACTCCGATGAACCTGACCGGCTTCTTCATTCGCCGCGCAACCACCACCACGCTGCTCATCGCCGCCATCGCCGGCTTCGGTGCTCTCAGCTACTCGTCTCTGCCCGCCAGCAACCTGCCCGAGATCGAGTATCCGGCCATTCACGTATCTGCATCGCTGCCCGGCGCGAATCCTGACGCGATGGCCACCACCGTGGCCACGCCGCTCGAATCGCAGTTCTCGCTCATCCCCGGCATCGAGAACATGACCTCGTCCAGCGCCACCGGATCGACCGATATCAATCTGCAGTTCGATCTCAATCGCAGCATCGACGCCGCCGCGCAGGACGTGCAGGCCGCCATCTCCCGCGCTCAGGGATCGCTGCCCGCCAACATGCCGGCTCCGCCCTCCTATTCCAAAGAGAATCCCTCCGCGTCTCCCATCCTCTGGCTCGAGTTGTCGTCGAAGATCATGGCCTACTCTGACTTCGCGCGCTTCGCCAATCAGGTGCTGGCCAAGCGCATCTCCATGGTCAGCGGCGTGTCGCAGGTTTCGGTGTACGGACCTGAGCGGCCGGCTATACGCGTGCAGGCTGATCCCGCCAGGCTCGCCGCACACGGCGTGGATCTCGAGCAGCTGCGCACCGCGCTCACCGCGAACACCGCTAACCTTCCCACCGGCACGCTCTACGGCGATGTCCGGGATTATTCGCTGCAGGCCAACAGCCAGCTCACCACGGCAGCGCAGTTTTCGCAGCTGATCGTTGCCTATCGCAACGGAGTTCCCCTGCGTCTCGATCAGGTGGCTGACGTCGTGACCGGCTCCAGCAATGAAAAGAGCATGTTCTGGATCAACGGCCGGCGCAGCATGATTCTTGCCGTGCGCAAGCAGCCCGGCACCAACACCATCGAAGTAGGAAATCGCGTAAAGGCCGTCATCGAATCGCTGCGCGGCTCCATGCCGCCCGGCATCTCCTTCGGCAGCGTCTCCGATGACGCGGACCTGGTGCGTGATTCCGTGAAGGACGTCAATCGCACCCTCATCATCACCATCGTTCTCGTCATACTCGTCATCTTCGCCTTTCTCGGCACCGCATCGTCCACCATCGTGGCCAGCGCCACCATCCCCGTGTCCATACTCGGTACCTTCATCGTGATGCGGCTGCTCAACTATTTGGTCGACATGTTCTCCATGATGGCCATCACGCTCTCCGTCGGCTTCATTGTCGACGACGCCATTGTGATGATCGAGAACATCGTGCGCCATCGCGAGATGGGCAAGTCGCGTATGCAGGCTGCCATCGACGGCGCGCGCGAGGTCGGCTTCACCATCGTCTCCATGACCGTCTCGCTGGTCGCGGTCTTCCTGCCCATCGTCTTTCTCAACGGAGTGCTGGGCCGCCTGCTGCGTGAGTTCGCCGTCACCATCTCGGTATCGATCCTGCTCTCCGGCGTCACCGCGCTCACGCTTACGCCCATGCTCTGCAGCCGCTTCCTCGGCTCGCGCTCGCACAAGGGCAACTGGTTTCAGCGTCATTCTGAAAGCGTGTATGCGGCCATGGAGAACGGCTACCGGCGCTCGCTCGACATTGTTCTCCGCCACCGCCGCGCCACCATCGTCGCAAGCATCGCCATGACCGCGCTCACCTTTTACCTGTTCGCAGCGGTGCCCAAAAGCTTCATCCCCGTGGTCGACGTTCCGTACTTTTCCGGCAGCCTCCAGGCCGCACAGGACAACTCCTTCGACCACATGGTCGCGTACGGAAACGCAGTAAACAAAGCCCTCGCCAGAATGCCGTGGATGAGCAGCAACATCTCCGGCGTCGAGTCGCAAAACTCCGGATGGTTCTGGGTCAATCTCTCCCGCGACCGGCATCGTCCCAACGTCAGTCTCATCATGGCCGGTCTGCAAAAGGAGCTCGACAAGATTCCGGGCCTCAAGGTCTATCTCCATCACGGAGAATTCGTGAGCCTCGGCGGTAACGAGACCCGCTCGCAGTACTCCGCGTCCCTCCAGGGCCCCGATGCCGACGAGCTCTATCGCTGGTCCTCAAGGCTGAAGACAAAACTGCAGACGCTGCCTCAACTCAGCAATGTCTCCACCGATCTTGAGATGACCGCTCCGCGCATCAACGTCGATATCCGCCGCGATCTCGCCATGTCGCTCAACGTCGACCCGCAGATGATCGCCAACACCCTCTACGACGCCTACGGAAACCGGCGCGCCAACACCATCACCGTCGGATCGGAACAATACGATGTGATTCTCGAAGTTGCCGATCAATATCAGAAAGATCCCCAGGCGCTGGGCAGCCTCTATCTGCGCTCAAACACCGGCCAGCTCGTGCCGCTCTCCGCTGTCACCACGTCGACAGAAACCGTCGCACCGCTGCGCGTGAACCACGTAGGCCAGTTTCCCTCCGTGACCTTCGAGTTCGATCTCAGGCCCGGCGTCTCGCTCGACGCCGCCACCGCCGCCGTGCGCCAGGCTGCTGGAGAGATCGGCATGCCCGGCACCATATCCTTCACTTTCCGGGGCACCGCAGCCCAATTCCAAAGCTCCCTCAAGGGTCTCGCGCTCCTGCTCGTCATCGCCGTGATGGTCATCTACCTCGTCCTCGGCGTGCTCTACGAAAGCTTCATTCACCCCATCACCATTCTTTCCGGATTGCCCTCCGCCGCAATCGGAGCGCTGCTCACCCTGCTCGCCTTCGGCCAGGATTTGAATCTCTATTCGTTTCTCGGAATCATTCTGCTCATCGGCATCGTGAAGAAGAACGCCATCATGATCGTCGACTTCGCTCTCGACGCCGAGCGAAACGGCGAGCTCAGCCCGGAGCAAGCTATCTACCAGGGATGCATCCAGCGCTTCCGCCCCATCATGATGACCACCATGGCCGCGCTCCTCGGCGCATTGCCGGTAGCACTCGGAGGCGGCATCGGCGGAGAAGCGCGCCGTCCCCTCGGCATCGCTGTAGTCGGTGGACTGCTCCTATCGCAATCGCTCACCCTCTACGTCACGCCCGTGATCTATCTGTATCTGCACCGCCTCCAGCAACGCCGCGCCAGTCGCAAGCTGCCGCTCGCCCTCGAGACCTCAGTGAGTGCATAGAGGATGTCTCATAAACGCTCTGTATCAGTGCACGACCGTTTGTATCAGCGCGTGACTGCTTCGTGTCAGGGCACGACGTCAGCACTGCAGCCTGAACTCAACTGGAAAACGTTCTGTGTCAGGGCACGACTTCAGTCGTGCCGTTGCGGGCTCCGTAAAGGCGGGGCTTCAGCCCCTGCGTGCAGGTAGGTCTCGCGAAAACCCTGATAAGGCCGTCAATGCAGCTTCTCCACCGAACTTTCCAGCAGTTCCGAAGGTATCTCAAACCTCCGCACCCGATTCAGCTTCATGCGTCTACTCCGTGCGCAGAGCTTGCATCGGATCGAGCCGCGACGCGCGCCACGCCGGGGCCGCACAGGCCAGCACCGCTACAGCCATAAGCAGAGCCGCGACTTCGGCAAAGACGCTCCAGTCCATCGGGCTCACCCCGAAGAGCATGCTGCGAATCAGTCCAACGGTGAAACCGCTTGCCACCAGTCCCGCAGCCAGCCCGATCGCCGCCGGCCGCAACCCATCCAGCAATATCAGCCGCAGCACCGCTCCGCGTTTTGCGCCGAGTGCGATGCGAATGCCGATCTCGCCAGTCCGCTGTGTCGCCAGATACGCAAGCACCCCATAGAGCCCCACAGCGGCCAGCAGCAGGGCGATCACCGAGAACCCAAGCACCAGGCTCGCCGTAAATTGCGCGTCCAGAGTAGACTTGCCGATCGACTGCTCCATGGTCAGCACATTCGCCACCGGCAGGTCAGGATCGAGCTGCGCCAGAAGCTTTTCGATCGGCGTCGCCAACGTGGCTGCATCCACATCCGCCCGAACCGCGATCGACTGTCCGGGCCACACGCCCGAATAAAGCGGGAAGTACATCGTCGGCATTTCTTCCTCGGTTACGCTCCACAACGTGTTGCCGGCTACGCCGACGATCTCATAGCCTCCCGCCGGCCCTTGGAAATCGAGAGCCTTGATGTGCTTGCCCAGCGGATCTTCGCCGGGAAGATATTGGCGCACGAAAGATTCGCTGACGATGACCGATCGCGCATTGTCCAGCCGCTCGTTGTCGTTGAAGGTGCGCCCGCGTTTGATGGGAATCTGCAGCGCGTTGAAGTAGTCGGGGTCCGCGCCGCGTACCAGCGCATCCCGCATGGAGCCAGGTGCCGGAGCCGGATGCTCGACGACGTTGAAGCGCGAGTCTCCCCCATAGCCCTGGCCCGGCAAGGCCATGGAGATACCCGCTGCCTTCACCCCGGGCATCGCGCGCAGCCGCGCCAGCAGCTGCTCGTCAAACGCCAACACCTTCGCCGCCGTGTCGTAACGGGCGCTGGGCAGGGAAAAGTGCATGGTCAGCACATTTGCCGTCGCGCACCCCAGGTCGCTTGAGCGCAGATGGCGATAGCTCTTCAGCAGAAGTCCCGCGCCGACCAGCAGCACGACCGTCAGGCCTACCTCGGCTCCCAGAAGAATTCTGCGCATGCGCGCGCGGCCCTGGCTCACGCTCGCACTGCGCGTCGATTCCTTCAACGGCTCAAGCAGCGGAGTACGCAGCAGTGCGGTGGCGGGAACCAGCCCCGCCAGCACGCCGCTCACCGTGACCATGCCCAGGCCGAAGAGCAGCGAATATCCATCCAGATGAATCGTATCCACGCGCGCCATATCTGGCTGTGATTTCACCAGCCAGCGCAGCCCGGCCCAGGCCAGCGGCAGCCCCACCATGCCCCCGGCCATGGCCACCGTCACACTCTCTGTAATCTGCTCGCGGATCAGGCGCAGACGGCTGCCGCCGAGCGCGGCGCGAATCGAAGTCTCTCTGCGCCGCGAGGCCGAACGCGCCACCAGCAGGTTCGCCACATTGAGGCACGCAATCAGCAGCACGCAGCACGTGGCTCCGAGCAGCACATAGAGCTGCGTCTTCGCGTCGTGGACCATCCCATCGAGCAAGGTGCGTGCGCTTGCCGCCGAACCGACAAACGGATTGTGGGTGGAGTTGTGAACGCGCTTTTCGGCGGTGTCCACTTCGCTCAGGGCCTGCGCCATGGTTGCGCCCGGCTTGAGCCGCGCCACCACCATGTAGTTGTGGTTGTCCACTTGCGCCATCGTGGCCGGGCTTTTCTCGTGATAAATTGGCGCCCACAGCTGCGTGTCGAGACCGGGATAGTGGAACCACGCCGGCAGAACGCCGATCACCGTGTAGGGCTGCGCATCCAGACGGATGGTCCGGCCTACAATCCCTTTGTCTGCGCCGTAACGCCGCACCCAAAGGCTGTGCGTCAACACCACGGTCCCGGCTGCGTCCGGGCGATCGTCGCTCGGGTTGAAAAAGCGCCCCAGCTCCGGCGTCACGCCCAGCATGGAGAAGAGATTCCACTCGCACTCCGCATAGCGGATGCTCTCCGGCAAAGGACCGCCATCTGCCGAGAGGCTGATGCTGTCCGTGCCGTAGACCGCCATCTGCTCCACGCTCGGAGCCTGTTTCTTCCATGCCGCATAGATGCCGCCGGCCACATAGTTGTAGGGGCGTGCGCCGTTCGGGCTCTGCTCGTAAAGCTGGATCAGGCGATCCGGCTCGCGAAAGGGAAGCGGCTTCAGCAGCACCGAGCGCACCATGGTGAACAGCGCGGCATTCGCTCCGATGCCCAGCGCCAGAACCAGCACCGCGGCAATCGTAAAAGCCGGAGTCCGCGCCAGCGTACGCATCGCATACTTCAGGTCGCGCCAGATACCTTCGATAAACATCATCGTGTTGCTCTCCCATTCGTCCTCGCGAATCCGACGCGGGCTGCCGAACTTCACATACGCCTGTCTCCGCGCTGCCTGCGCCGAGAGCCCCCGCGCCTTGTGCTCGTCGGATTCGAATTCGAGATGAGCCTCGATCTCGCGCGCCAGCTCAGCGTCGCGGCGGCCTCGACTGAAGAATCGCTTGATGCTCATGCCCGCTCTCCCTGCCAGAAACGAGTGTGATCGGGCGCGATGCCTATCTCCACTCGAACGTCTATGGGGAGAACTGTACACCACTCGAACGTCTATGGGAAAGAAATTTTGCCGGAGCCCCACCCCTAGGCCGCAATGTCATCTTGCAGTCTCACCAAAATTTCGCCCCGGTTTTTGCGTATTAAGTCGCCTAACTGCAAACAAAAACAGTATTTAACTCTAGAGTTCGATAACAAACATACCGATAAGGCTTCGATGGATTTTTTGTAATGTTTCCTTCGCATGAGGTGAAGGTATGGCCAGCCGCCAGAAAAAACCACGAGCGCTCTTCGTGACTTTGGTCTTCGGAACATGGACCGTCGCGGTCATCGTGCTGGGCGGAATCCTGACCTCATACCATCAGGCTCTGCGCACACCCAGTGAAGGAATTCTCACGCTGGCATCGACCCCCTCAGCTCCAGGATGGCGCGCCATTCATGTTCTTTCCGGAAGCTGCGGATGCTCGCAGCGCGTGATGCGTCATTTAGTGTCGCGCCCGAAATTCGACGGAGTCACCGAACAGGTAGTTCTCGTCGATGATCAGGAACCACTCCTGGCCGGAAGCAGCGAGCTGATCAGTCAATTGGAAGTCCGCGGATTCTTGCCAAAACGCGTCGCCGTTCGCGACATTCCCCCCGGCGTCGGACTGCGCGGTGTTCCGCTGCTGGTCATCGCCTCGCCCGAAGATCGCATCGCCTACATCGGAGGCTATGGAGACCACAGCGATCAGGACGTAAGCATCATGCAGAAAGTCCGGTCGGGAGCTTCAGCTTCACCTCTACCCATCGTCGGTTGTGCAGTAGGACGAAGCCTCCGGCGCAGTGTCGATCCGTTCCATTTGAAGTACACGCGCGAGAACTAAACTTCCTATGCAGAGCAGCCATTTCAGTGCCGAAGAGAGTGCTTCATCATGACCAACGAGGGTTCATCTTTCGAGCAGTCCTACACGAAAAAAGTTAATACCATCGGATTCCTGTTTCTGCTGGCGCATTTACCGGTGCTCTGCGTGCTCGCGGCTTCCAATGGAACCGGCCTGGTTCTCACCGCCGGCATGATGCTGGTAATTCTCGCCGCTCCCGCCCTCATTCTGTGGGGAGATCGCTCCTCGAAGCTCGCCGCCGTAGCCATGGGCGTCGCCTCCATGGGTGTGAGCGCGCTCACCATTTATGTCTGTGGTGGACAGATCGAAGCGCACTTCGAGATCTTCGTATTGATCGCCATGCTCGCCGTCTTTGGACGCATAGCCCCATTGCTCGCGGCTGGCAGCACCATTGCTCTGCACCACGTCATCTTCTGGCTCTGGCTGCCCTCCAGCGTCTTCAACTACAAGGCCGGATTCGGCATCGTGCTGGTGCATGCCTTCTTTGTTGTCCTCGAGATCGTTCCCGTATGCTGGATCGCCACGCAGTTTGGCCGCTCCATCAAGGCGGAAGGTCTGGTCATGGATCATCTGGGCAGCGCCGTCGACCAGATCGACAGCGCAACGTCGCAGATCGCCGCATCGAGTCAGTCTCTGGCGCATGGCGCAACCGAACAGGCCGCATCGATCGAAGAAACATCCGCCTCCGCTTCCATGATCAAGGCCGTCTCCATGCGCAACGCCGATGCGGCGCAATCCGCGGTGACACTGGTTGAAGCATCCTCATCCCGTTCCAAAGCGACCGACGTCAGCCTTACCGGCATGGTCGAAGCCATGGACAGAATCGGTTCCGACAGCCAGCAGATATCCAAGGTCGTAAAGACCATCGACCAGATCGCCTTTCAGACGAACATCCTTGCGCTGAATACAGCGGTTGAAGCCGCTCGCGCCGGGGAAGCCGGCCTGGGATTCGCCGTCGTCGCCGACGAAGTGCGCACACTGGCCCAGCGCAGCGCCCAGGCAGCGAAAGAATCGGAAATGCTCATCAGTGCCTCCATCGAGAATGCCAGGCTGGGCATTCAAAAAGTGAACGAAGTAGCGCAGTCGGTCCGCGGCATGATCAGCGAGTCCTCGGAGATGATGACCCTGGTCTCGGAGATCAACTCCTCCAGCCGTGAGCAGTCGCGCGGTATCGACGAGATCGCCACCACCATTCAGAAAATGGAAGGCGTCACGCAAAGCAACGCGGCCAGCGCCGAGCAGACGGCAGCAGCCGTCGAAGAGCTCTCCATGCAGGCCAAGGGGCTGAAGGACATCGTCCAGGATCTGGCTGCATTAAGCGGCCTCCCCTCCGATAATTCCAGCCTGCAAGTTGGCTCCAGGTCGAAAAATGGATTTCGCGGGCTGCGCACCGTTACTCCGGCGATCTAAGCGTTCCGTCTGGTATTGCTCGCACCGAAAATGCGGCGCAGATCGCGTTCAACCTCACCTCCGCGCGACTTCGGCTTATGCTGTTCTGAAGAACCGGTGAGGGAGATTTGCCGCATGGCGAAACTTGTCTACGGATTGAACCAGTCCCTGGATGGCTACATCGACCACACGCAATTTACGCCCAGTCTCGAGCTCTTCCGTCACTTCATTGAGCAGGTGCGCGGCCTGACCGGCTTGATATACGGTCGGCGGATGTACGAGGTGATGCGCTATTGGGATGAAGACCGTCCCGAGTGGGCTGCGAAGGAGCACGAGTACGCAGCAGCGTGGCGTAGCCAGCCGAAGTGGGTTGTGTCCCGCTCGCTCAAATCCGTTGGCCCCAACGCCACGCTTGTCGCGGATAACGTCGAGGCGTTGATACGTAAGTTGAAGGCTGAGCTGGCCGGCGAGATCGACGTTGCCGGATCAGACCTGGCGCGAAGCCTGACCGAGGCCGGTCTTATCGATGAGTATCGAATCTACCTCCATCCCGTCGTGTCAGGTAGTGGCACGCCATTCTTCGCCGGCACCCGGCCCCGGCTCCGCCTCGTGGCCAGCGATCGAATCACCGAGGACGTGATCAGGTTGACGTACGTTCCTGCCTGATCGCGCGACTCGCCCGGCGGACTGCCCGGCGCATCAGGTCCGCTTTGGGTCGTGAACGGAAATCCAAGCTGAGACATTGCCGAAACCATCTCCCCGTAGAAAATTTCCTCCCATCCTGTACCATCGGGATGGAATTTTCCGGAGGAAGAAATGAATCGATGGCCGCTGCTTGCGGTTGCGCCGTTGTTGCTGGTCTCCGTTGCACACAGCCAGAAGGCCGAGCCCTGCGCCGCGCTGGCCAGTCTGGCGATGCCGCACGCCACCGTGGTGCATGCGCAGCTCATCGCCGCCGGTACGTTCACAGAGCCGGACGCCAGGCCGGATGATCCCGACGTTCGCGTCTATCAAAAACTTCCCGCATTCTGCAGCGTGCAAGTGAAATCGGCTCCAACTTCCGACTCCGACATCACGATCGACATCTGGATGCCCGCCGAAAAGTGGAACGGCAAATTCCGCGGCGTGGGCAATGGAGGCTTCGCCGGCCAGATCGACCACTCGCAGATGGCCTGGGCCATCATCAAAGGCTACGCCACCGCAGCCACGGACACCGGTCACACCGGCCAGGGTATCGATGCTGCATGGGCGCTCAACCATCCCGAGAAAATTATCGACTTCGGCTATCGCGGCATTCATGAGATGACCGCCAGCGCCAAGGCTGTCATCGACGCCTACTACGGCAAGGCTCCCACACGCTCCTACTTCGCCGCCTGCTCCGATGGCGGCCGCGAGGCGCTGATGGAAGCACAGCGTTTCCCCACAGACTACGACGGCATCCTCGCCGGAGCGCCCGCATATTTCTGGACCAATCTCGTTACCAGCGGCACAGCCAAGGTGCACGCCCTCGCGCTCAACAGTGCCGGCTATATCCCACCCGCCAAGTTGCCTGCTATATCCTCAGCAGTGCTCGCCGCCTGCGACGCATCCGACGGCCTGAAGGACGGCATCCTCAACGATCCGCGCACCTGCCACTTCAAGCCTGAGACCTTGCAGTGCAATGGCCCCGATAGCGATAGCTGTCTCACCTCCGCACAGGTCGCCACGCTCAAGACCATCTATGCTCCAACCATCGACTCGAAAGGGAAGCAGGTTTATCCCGGCGCCATGCCCGGCGGCGAACTCGGACCCGAAGGATGGGCACTATGGATCTTCGGCAAAGAGCCCAACAAGAGCCTCGGCTCCGCCTTCAGCTTCGGCTACTTCGCCAATATGGTCTACGACGATCCCCACTGGGACCCGAAGAGCTTTAATCTCGACGATGCCCTCAACGCGGCAGTGAGCAAAACTGCTGTTCCGCTCAACGCAACCGACCCCAACCTCAAGGCCTTCTCGAGCCACGGCGGCAAGCTCATCCTCTATCACGGCTGGAACGACCCCGCCATCTCACCCATCGGCACCGTCGATTACTACCAGCAGGTGCAGCAGACCAACCCGGATGCGCAATCCTTCGTGCGCCTCTTCATGGCGCCCGGCATGCAGCATTGCTATGGAGGTCCCGGCCCCAGCAGCTTCGGACAATTCGGGTGGCGCGCCGGCACCGGCCCTGACGATGTCGATCACGACGTCTATCTCGCGCTGGAGCAGTGGGTCGATCACGGCATCGCTCCCGAGCAGGTGACCGCCGCGAAGATCGAGATCGATGAAAAGACAGGTCCAAAGATCACCATGACCCGCCCGCTATGCGCCTACCCGAAAGAGGCAAAGTACAAAGGCACCGGAGACACCTCTGACGCCGCCAACTTCGTCTGCAGCGAATAAGAGCAGGGGATACCCACGCAGATCGAAGTTTTGCGGCGCCGAAGGCGCGAATCACTGGACGCGCAGTCCTACCAGTGATGCCAATACCCATCCCGCTGCGTGAGCGTCACCTCGACGCCGAATAGCTCGCGCAGCCGTTCCACCGTAATGAGCTCATCCTTTGCCCCATCGGCAAAGATGCGACCCGCACGCATCATGATCACGCGATCGATCTCCGGCAGAATATCCGCCAGGTGATGCGTCACCATGATCACGCCCGTGCCATGCTGCACCACCAGCCGCAGCGCTTCGCGCAGCTCGCGCTGTGCCGCAATATCCAGAGCATTCGAGGGCTCGTCGAGCAGCAGCATCTCCGGCCGGTGCACCAGCGCGCGGGCAATCATGATCCGCCGCTGCTCGCCGGCCGACATCTGGCCGACGAATTTATTTTCTAAGTGATTCGCGCCCATTCTCGCCAGCGCCTCATGCGCTCGCTCCCGCATCTCCTCGGTCACATGCAGATTCGGCCATAGCGTCGACGCCGAGAAAAATCCAGCCACTACCGCGTCGATGCCGCGCGTGACTCCGGTGCGCTCACCCGGAAGATTTGCCTCGACCACCCCCAGATGCTGCCGCAGCTGCGACACGTCCCATCGCGCGCGGCCCAGCAGGCGAATGCTGGTGCCCGGCTCGACGATGGGATAGCACTCGCAGGTAATGGTCTTGATCAGTGTCGATTTGCCGCAGCCATTCGGTCCCAGGATGGCCACATGCTCGCCGGAATCGATCTTCAAATTGACATCGTGCAGCACCACGGCCTCGCCGCGCGCCACGTTGACATGTTGCATCTCCAGAAACATTTCAGCGTTCGACAACCAATAATCTCCTCAAAAACAGGGCACAAAGCTCAGCAAAAGCAGCAGGAAAAAACAATCCCGCACGCCGAACAGGTTTGGCGCTGAAGGCGCGTTTGCCTGGACGGCGAGTCCCGCCGAAAGCGCGTTCGCCTGGACGGCCAGTCCTATTGATAAAGTAAAGGCAGACCATGATTCAAAGATCTCTCCTTCCAGAAAACTCGCTTCCGGGCGGGTTTCGTTTTGCCGCCGTAACCGCCGGACTCAAGCCCAGCGGCAAGCCCGACTTCGCCGTCGCTGTTGCGGACCACACGGCCAGCGCCGCCGCCATGTTCACCGGAAACAAGGTGAAGGCCGCGCCTCTGCATATCGGCTCGCGTCATCTTGAGCGCAGCGGAGGCCGCGTACGCGTCGTCGCCGTGAATGCTGGCAACGCCAACTGCGCGACCGGAGAAATCGGTCTGCGCGCCTGCGAGGAAGTCTGCGCTGCTGCGGCAAAGACCTTCGCCGCCGCAGGCCACGAAATCTTCCCCTCATCTACCGGAATCATCGGTGTCCCGCTGCCTGCTGAGAAACTCATTGCCGCGTTGCCCGAGGTCGAGCGCCAGCTGGCTGCAACTACCGAGGGCTTTGCCGCCTTCGCCCGCGCCATCCTCACCACGGACACCCGGCCCAAGGTAGCCCACGCGCTGGTCAGCGTTGGCGATCGCACCGTCCGCATCGCGGGGGTGGCCAAGGGTGCGGGCATGATCCATCCCCAGCTCGTGCCCCATGCCACCATGCTGGTCTACATCTTCACCGACGCGCAGATCGATCCCGCCGAACTAGATCATCTTCTGCGCGAGTCGGCTGAAGTCAGCTTCAATCGCATCTCCATCGATGGCGATACGTCGACCAATGACACCGTGCTGCTGATTGCCTCTGGAGCCAGCGGCGCAGCCGTCGATGCAAAGCATGCCGCCTTCCGCACCGCGCTGCAGGATGTGTGCACCTCGCTCGCCAGGCAGATTGTGAACGACGGCGAAGGCGTCACTCACGTCGTCGAGTTGCAGATTGAAGGCGCAGCCAGCGATGCCGACGCGCTCAAGGTAGCCAAGGCCATCGCGCACTCGCCCCTGGTAAAGACCGCCTGGGCCGGCTCCGATCCTAACTGGGGACGCCTGATGGCCGCCACCGGTTACTCCGGAGCAGCCGTCGAACCCGAGCGCATCGCCATCTGGCTCGGCGATCAGCAGATTTGCATCAACGGCGGACGCGTCCCTGACTTCGACGAACGCCGCGCCCACGCCTATCTCGAAAATCGCGACTTCATCGTGCGCATCCACCTCGGCATCGGAGAAGGCAGGTGCAAATTCTGGACCACCGATCTCACCGCTGAGTACGTCCGCATCAACGCCGATTACTCGACATAAAACCTGCATCGCGAAAAGTGCAGACTGCTAAAACCCGCATGAACATTGCACGAAAGTGCTAATTCACCGGGAATTGCACAGGCTTTTTCACAAATCTGTGCAAATCGTAAGGGCAGGGAACAGGGATGAGCGAATGAGACTGAGTCATTCCCTCCGGACATAAAATAAACCGAAGCTCTTTCTAACAGTCGATCTGGTATTTTCTATACCCTGTTCCCTAAACCCTGCCACTGTTCTTCGATTACAATCGCCTACACACACATTAAGGACCACAACGCTTCGATGCCTTCACCAGCGCACGACTCAGCCATGGCCGGCAAGAACGGCTACTCGCTCATCAGCAAGGAAAAATTCCGGCAGCTCTATCACGCGCTCATCGAGAGCCAGCAGATCAACCAGCAGAACGGTGCGGCTGTCACGAACAGTGAGGCCGGTCCCGCCGGACTGGTGCTCGATCTTCGCAGCGAAGACGTACTGCTTTTACCCACGCCATCGCACTTCGCACATCGCGTCAAAGCATCGGCATCCGCGGAGCACAACGGCGCCGGCGGTACCAGCCTCGGCAGCCGTCTCACCCACGCCATCGCCGCCGCCATCAACAACCGGCTCGAAAAGAATGACGCCATTGTGCTCATCCTTTTCAATCTCGAAGAGGGAAGCAGTCTTTCTTCGTACGACGAAGTCTTCGCCGTGGCCGTCGCCAGCAAATTGCCCATCCTCTTCGTGCTTGAGAGCCATCACGGATTCACCGGCTCGGTCACATTCAAGGAGACGCATCCCACGCTGCCCTACATCTCCGTCGACGCGCACGACATCGTTGCAGTCTATCGTGTCGCGCAGGAGTCCATCGTGCGCACCCGCGAAGGCGGCGGACCGGCAGTCATCGAGCTCGCCTCCTACAACCCTGAAGATCCCGTCGACAAGATGCATCGCTATCTCACTGGCAAGGGCTTGCCCGCTGACACATGGAAAGACGAATGGAAGGGTGAGTCGAAATCTGACGTTCGAGGCAAGCGAAAGTAAGCAGGAGTCAATCAGACAGGATCAAATTTCATCGGCTCGATGAGCTCGCTCCTCGCACCTTGTTTTCTCTATCTCGATCCTCTAGCCTGAATGCAGCCTCGGGCACTCATTCAGTGCACGAGCGGATCGAATTTGAGCCCCCAATCGTTCGAGGTGTGAGTGAAGATTGCCGTATCCCTGGCCCCGCTGCTTGCGTTGAGCCTCAGCTTTTCCAATGGAATCGCGCAAACCGGCGGCACAGACGTCTCTGCTCACCTTGCCACCAGCAGCCCGGAAACATCGACGGAACCAGCGGCCGCGCCCGCGGTCGATCCCGCGCAGCAGCCCTTCCCGCCGGCTTATCATCCCATTGCCCCCATCACCTTCATCAGCACGCAGGGCTCGACCTACGTGCCCATGGATAGCTGGGTCTATCCCGCACTCGATCGCCTGCACGCCCTCGGTTATGTTGACACCGCATTCCTTGACCTGCGTCCCTGGACCCGCCTCAGCATCGTGAGCATGCTCCAGGAGACGAGCGGCAAACTCAACGATCATCCTGACCAGGAGGCGCTGGAGATTTTCCTCGCGCTGCAAAAAGAATTCGCCACCGACCAGGAAGCGCCCGGTGAGCAGCATGTCATCCACACCGAGTTCGACAGCGTCTACAGCAACCTGCGCGGCATAAGCGGCACGCCGCTGCGCGACAGCTTCCACCTCGGCCAGACCATCGTCAACGATTACGGCCGCCCCTACCAGGAGGGCTTTAACAACTACAGCGGCTTCAGCGCGCGCGCCGAGGCCGGCCGCTTCTCGCTGTACTTCCGCGGCGAATACCAGCACGCGCCCAGTGCAGCCGGCTATTCGCAAACGCTCGCCAATGAACTCGCTTCGATCGAAGATGTACCTTACGCGACCAATCCTGTACAGGACACCATTCCTCTTGGCCCCATTGCCGAAGCCAATCCCTTCCGTGTGATGGAGGCGACGCTGTCCTATCACCTGCTCGGCCACGAAATTTCTTTTGGAAAAAATGATCACTGGCTCAGCCCCGCGCAAGGTGGAGCTCTGTCGTGGAGCACCAACGCCGAAAATATTTACACCTTCGAAATCAATCGCGTTGAGCCCCTGCGCATCCCCGGCATTTCGCGCCTCATTGGTCCCTTGCGTTACGACTTCTTCGTAGGCAGTCTCAAGGGGCACACCGATCCCAACGATCCCTGGGTGCACGCGGAGAAGATCAGCTTCAAGCCTTCAAAGAATCTCGAGCTCGGTTTCGAGCGCACCGTCATCTGGGGCGGCAAAGGCCACGAGCCCATCACCATTCACACGTTTTTGAAGAGCTTCTTCAGCGTGCAGAATGTCACCGCGGCGGAAAAGCTTTCACGCGACGATCCAGGCGCACGCTTTGGCAGCTTCGACTTCAGCTATCGTCTGCCTTTCGTCCGCAATTGGCTCTCTCTGTACTCTGACTCCGAAGTCCACGACGACGTAAATCCGATCAGTGCGCCGCGCCGCTCGGCTGTGCGCCCGGGAATCTACCTCTCGCATTTTCCCGTGCTCACCCACCTCGACTTGCGCGTCGAAGGTGCATCCACCGATCCCGTGAGCAACGAGGGAGAAAATGGCAATTTTCTTTTTTACGAATATATCCAGAGACAGGGAACCACGAACAAGGGATTTATGTTCACCGACTGGATCGGCCGCGACTCCAAAGGCGGACAAGCGTGGCTCACCTATCACCTCTCCCCGTCGGAAAACATCCAGGTCAGCTACCGCAACGCGAAGGCCGATCAGAAATTCATCGCCGGCGGCACCACGCAAAATGTGTTTCAAGTCTCCGCGGTCAAGCGGGTGATGAAGGACATTGAAATTCGCGGCTGGGTACAGCACGAAGAGTGGAAAGCGCCCATCTATCTGCCCGGCCAGCAAAGCGACACGCTGGCCGCCGCGCAGATCACATGGTTTCCCAAAGCCAGCAAGACGTTCTGAGCGCCTTCCAACCCAAATGACGAGTAGCTAATCCCCGATCGCTGCTTCGGGCACGCCCGGGTCGGCCAGCACCGCGCGCGCATCAGCCTCATCCTCCGAGCTCACCTGCAGCTCCAGCGGCCCCAGTCCCGGTTCCAGAATCCGCGCATTCTCGCCGGAGAGAAAAGTCTCAATCCCCGCCGACTGCAGGCGCAGCCGCGCCATCTCCGCCTCCAGTGGTTCTGTAAAATGCGCAATCGTAATCACGTCTGCCATATATTCCCTTCCGGTTCGAGCCCTCAGCTCTATGTTGTAAGCCCTGCTTCTAGGATGCACAAAAGTTACAATAGACAGTTCTGCACGAAATAAGGAGATACACATTGATCGCCCGCTATACCCGGCCGCGCATGGGCCACATCTGGACTGATGAAACCAAATACAGCAAGTGGCTCGAAGTGGAAGCCGCAGCCAGCGAAGTCCTCGCCGAAGACGGCATCGTGCCCGTTGAGGCCGCGAAGGCCATCCGTGAGAAGGGCAGCGCCATCCCTCCCGCAAAACTCGCCGCTCGTGCCCTCGAAATCGAAGCCGAGGTCCGCCACGACGTCATCGCCTTCACCACCGCTGTCGCCGAGCACGTAGGCCCTGAGTCGCGCTGGCTGCACTACGGCCTGACGTCCACGGATGTTGTCGACACCGCGCAGGCTCTCCAGCTCAAAGATGCCTCGAGCATCATCCTCGAAGACCTCCAGCAGCTCGCCGAAGTCCTCAAGCGACGCGCTATCGAGTTCAAGCACACGCCCATCATCGGCCGCACCCACGGAGTTCACGCCGAGCCCACTACCTTCGGCCTCAAGCTGCTCAACTGGTACGCCGAAACCCGGCGCAACATCGAACGCTTTGAAGCCGCTGCCGAGCAGATTCGTATCGGTAAGCTCTCCGGCGCGGTAGGAACCTTCGGCCATCTCAAGCCCGAGCATGAAGAGCGCATCTGCGCCAAACTTGGACTGGCGCCCGCGCCCGTAGCGACACAGGTGGTCCAACGCGATCGCCACGCGCACTACATCTCCACGCTGGCCATCGTCACCGCCACGCTGGACAAGATCGCCACCGAGATTCGCCATCTGCAGCGCACGGAAGTCCGCGAGGCTGAAGAATATTTCTCGCCCAAGCAGAAGGGCTCATCGGCCATGCCCCACAAGCGCAACCCCATCACCTGCGAGCAGATCAGCGGACTCGCCCGCGTCGTCCGCGCCAACACCCAGACCGCCTATGAAAATGTTGCACTCTGGCACGAGCGCGACATCTCGCACTCCTCAGCCGAGCGCGTCATCTTTCCCGACTCCACCATCCTCACCGACTACCTGCTCGCCAAGACCACCAACCTCATCGACAAACTCCTCGTCTACCCCGAGCGCATGAAGAAGAACCTCGAATCCACCGGAGGATTAATCTTCAGCGGCCAGCTGCTGCTCGATCTCGCCGAATCTGGAATGCTGCGCGAAGACGCGTATCGACTCGTCCAGAGCCACGCCATGAATGCCTGGCAGAACGATCTCGTCTTCAAGGATCTCGTATCAAACGATCCCGCCATCACCGGCAAACTGAGCAAAGAGAAATTGGAGAAGACCTTCGACCTGAACCGCCAGCTCAAAAACGTAGACGCCATCTTCGCCCGCGTCCTGGATGATCACGAGTAGCCACCTGTCGATGAGCCAAAAAAGCTGATGAGTGATAAGAAGTCGTCGGAATGACGAGATGTGTGAGTGCGCAAATAGAAACACCAGCTGCCCCACGTCTCGCCTCCAAGACGTGGAATTGTACGAGCAACAACCGCCGGCAGAGTAAGATCATCACAGAGGTAGCAGTGAATCGCTTTCACTTCATCCTCCGCGCGCAAGCCGCGTCAATCTGTGACGCCTCTCGCGTGTGCGTGCTTGCTGGCCGCGTGCTCATCGCGTTGATCGCCGTCCTGTTGCCCCTCATGCTCTGGACCGAGCATCTCACCACCTGGGACAGGTTTTGCCAGGGCGGAGAGGATTGTGAGATGAGCCTGCTCGCGCTCTTCGCATTCTTATGTCTGGTCATCCTGCTCTCCCATCGATGCGCACAGTCGGCCATACTGCGGCTGGTGTTGCAGCGTTCTCTATCGTTCGCCGCGCGCAATCTGCATGGCGCGTCGGCCACTACTGGCTGCAGTTTTTTCTCGCCTGCATTTCTTTCCCGCGCGATCGATCCCGCTTCGGGACTTCTGTCGCCTCCGCTCCGAATCTGATCTGCACCTTCCGCCGTCTAAAGAACAGGAGTGGCCTTGCGAGCGCCGCTCCTCGATTGAAACCGCAGCAGATCGAGCGTTGGCCCCTTTGATTGCACGGGCTGATCGCGGGAGAACAAATGAAAGCATCTGAAGTTTTGCAGGCGTGGACGTCAATCCTCGCCGGCCGCGCACCCTCTCTGTCCATCGAAATCACCAAGGAGTGCCCGCTGCGCTGCCCCGGCTGCTACGCCTTTGACGCCGCGCACCTCGGCAGCGATGTGCAGCTGCGCCAGCTCTCTGATTTCAAGGGAGACGAGTTGGTCACGCGCATCCTCGCCATCATCGACGAGAAGAAGCCGCTGCACGTCTCGCTCGTCGGCGGTGATCCGCTGGTCCGCTATCGCGAGCTCGATATTCTGCTGCCGGAAATCGATCGCCGCGGCATTCACTGCCAGGTCGTCACCAGCGCATTTAGAACCATCCCTGTCGCATGGAATGATCTGAAGCGTCTCAATGTCGTCGTCTCCATCGACGGCCTGCAACCCGAGCACGACCAGCGACGCAAGCCCGCCACCTATGAACGGATTTTGAAGAGCATCGCCGGTGCGCGCATAACCATTCATTCCACCATTACCGCGCAGATCGCCGGACGCCCCGGCTACCTCGATGAGTTTCTAGCGTTCTGGAGCACACGCCCGGAAATTCAGCGCGTATGGTTCAGCCTCTTCACGCCGCAGCGCGGAGCCAGCGATCCTGAAATCCTTTCACCCGCGCAAAGGGAATCAGTCATCACCGATCTCCGCAGACTGCGCGAACAGTATCCCTTCATCGAGATGCCCGACAAACTGCTGCAGGAAATGACCGCGCCACCCCGCAGTCCTGAAGATTGCATCTTCGCGCGCACCACTGAGACACTCTCAGCCGATCTCAAAACCAGCATCTCGCCATGCCAGTTCGGAGGCGATCCCGACTGCCAGCAATGCGGCTGCATCGCATCGATGGCGCTCGCCGCAGTTGGCCATCACCGCGTAGCCGGCCCGCTCACCGCAGGACATCTCTTCCTCGCCTCCGACCGCATCGGCAAAGCTTGGCGAGGATTCCAGCAAGCTTTGTCATCCAAACCCCGTCCATCACCGCAGCTCTCGCCCTTCAAAATCCTCTAAGGGCAGCGAGTGCAGGATCGAGCCCAGAGCGGAAATCGCCCTGGGCTTCGCTTTTGCGCCAAAGCCGCGAATGCCTCGACGCCCAGTCCTCATCTTGACAATCGAGAGGAGTGCCCATACTCTACCTCTAGTTCATCAAGAGGAGAGCTGCATTGCCCGAAAAATCCACCGATCTTGTGCAGGGAACGCTCGAGATGCTGATCCTGAAGACGCTCGCGCTCGAGCCCATGCACGGTTACGGAGTAGCCCTGCGCATCGAGCAGATCAGCAGCGGCGTCTTCCGCGTCAATCCCGGATCGCTCTTTCCCGCCTTCAGCCGCCTCGAACGCGATGGCCGCATCAAGTCCGAGTGGCGAGCGTCCGAAAACAATCGCCGCGCCAAATACTACATCCTCACCCCGCTCGGCAAAAAAGCACTCAAGGATGAAACCCAGGCCTGGGGACGCCAGACCGCGGCCATCGCCCGCATTCTAGAGGCATAGAGAGAAGCCCCATGAAACTGCTGCGAAGCCTCATCCTCGGATTGCGCGCGCTCTTTGGCAAAGAGCAGCGCGGCAGTGAGCTCGACGAAGAGCTGCGCAGCTATCTCGATGCCGCAACCGAGTACAACATGCTTCGCGGCATGACTCGCGAACAGGCGCGCCGCGCCGCAAGAGTGGAGATCGGAAGTATGGAGACAGTGAAACAGAAAGTCTGGTCCGCCGGCTGGGAGTCGAAGGCCGACTCCTTCGTGCAGGATCTCCGCTACGCCGTGCGTCAGCTCTTGAAGAGCCCCGGCTTCACCACCGTCGCAATTCTGTCGCTGGCTCTCGGCATCGGAGCCAACACCGCCATCTTCACCCTCATCAACACGCTGCTGCTCAAATCCCTGCCGGTGCGCGACCCTCAGCAGCTCGTCTCCTTCGGCAAGGCTGACGGCGGCGGTATTCTCGGTGGCTTCAATCCCGGCCCCGTCGACATTTTTTCCTACGACTTCTACCAGCGCATCGTGAAGAACAACGATGGATTTCAGGATATCGCCGCCTACGGCAGCTTTCCCGTACAGGTCAGCGTGAGAAGCGGAGCCGCCGAGGCAGGCCCGGCAAAGCAATCAGCCACACGGCTCGTTTCCGGAAATTTCTTCAGCGTGCTCGGCGCTGATCCCGTCCTCGGCCGTGCGCTTTCACCGGATGACACTCGCGCACCCGGCAGCAGCCCCGTAGCGGTTATCAGTTACAGATACTGGCAGCAGGAGCTCTCCGCCGATCCCGCCGTGCTCGGCCGCACACTCAACATCAACGGAACGCTGTTCACCGTCGTCGGCGTCATGCCCGCGGCCTTCTACGGAGTGGCCCTCGATGAAGAGGCCACCGACATGTGGCTGCCCCTCACCATGCAGCCGCAGGTGATGCTCTCTACCTCGCTCATCGAGCCCAATGGTCTTTTCTGGTTGCACTTCATGGCGCGCAAGGCTCCCGGCCAGAACCTCATTCAGACTCAGGCACAGGTCACCACGCAGTGGCGCCAATACATGATCGACAGCCAGGGCTCCAGCATGTCCGCCGACGACCGCAAGCAGCTGGCGGCCAACTTCGTGAGTCTGCAGTCCGGAGCAGCCGGCGTCTCTCATCTGCGCAGCGATTACGAACAGCCTCTCGCCATCCTCATGGGCATCGTCGCCCTGGTGCTGCTTATCGCCTGTGCCAACCTCGCAAATTTCCTGCTTGCCCGCGCCGCCTCGCGCGAGCGTGAAGTCACCACGCGCCTCGCACTCGGCTCCAGCCGTGCACGCATCGTCAGTCAGATTCTCACCGAGACCATGCTGCTCTCCTTCCTCGGCGGCGCGTTTGGATTGCTCCTCGCCTTCTGGGGTACCAGCGTGCTCATCAAGTTCATCATCGGAAGCGCAGAGCACACCTCGCTCTCCGCACGCCCCGATCTCCACGTTCTCTGCTTCACCACTGCCATTTGCCTCGCCACTGGATTGCTCTTCGGCATCGCGCCCGCGTTGCGTGTCTCGCGCCTCGGCGTATCTGGAGCACTGAGCTCAGGCACCCGCACCACCGGTGTGAACAGCGCCCGCACCAGCCGCCTGCTGCCCAACGCACTGGTCACGGCGCAAATCATGCTCTCGCTCGTCCTGCTTGTCGTGGCCGGACTCCTTCTCCGCACCATCCGCAATCTGCACAATCAGAATCTCGGCTTCGATCGCAGCACCGTTCTGCTCATCCGAACCAATCCCAGATTTGCCGGCTACAAACCCGGCGCGGAACTCAACGCGCTCTACGACCGCATCCTTACCCGCTTCGACGCGTTGCCCGGTGTCCGCTCCGCCGCCATCTCCAATGGCTTGCCCATCGCGCGTGGACATTGGGGATCGCCCATCACTATCGCCGGCCGCCCCACCGCTCCCAATGAAGATGTAAGCACGCTGCTCAGTCGCGTCAGTGCGGGATACTTCGAAACCCTGGGCATCCCGCTCCTGCGCGGCCGCACCATCGGTCCTGAGGATACCGCCTCATCTCTGAAAGCCGTCGTCGTGAACCAGACCCTCGCCAATCGCTACTTTCCGCACGGCGACGCCATCGGTCACAGCTTCACCGTCGCCGATCCCGCTGTCGTCGGCACCTGGCAGATCGTCGGCATCGTTCAGGATTCCACGTATCGCAAGGCCGGAGAGCCCGTCGATCCCATGGCCTATCTTGCCGTCACCCAGCTTACCGGCGACGACAATTACGCTAGCTGGATTCAGGTGCGCACGCAGGGCGACCCCACGCAGGTCGCGGGTGAAGTCCGCGCCGCGCTCGCCGGCATCGATCCCAATCTGCCCATCCTCGATGTGCGAACCATCAGCGAGGTGGTCGACCACCTCATCGATCAGCAGCGTCTTATCTCGCAGCTCTCGACATTCTTCTCGCTGCTCGCGCTCTCTCTCGCCTGCATCGGTCTCTACGGAGTCATGACCTACAACGTCGTCCGTCGCACCAGCGAAATCGGCCTGCGCATCGCCCTCGGCGCACCCACCGGCGGAGTCCTCTGGATGATCATCAAAGAGTCGCTCGTCCTGCTCCTCATCGGAGTAGCCATCGGCCTGCCCGCAACCTTCGCCGCCACCCGGGCCGTGCAGACACAGCTCTTCGGACTGAAACCATACGACCCAGCCACCATCCTCGCCGCAATAGCAACCATAGCCGCGGTAACCGTAGCCTCCGCCTGCCTGCCCGCAAGAAGAGCCACAAAAATCGACCCCATGATCGCCCTGCGCTGCGAATAACGACCACCCTCGGATACGAATAAAGCCCCGAAGGGACGCCCGAACCGCCTGTCGGCAAGAAGAGCCATCAGAATCGATCCCATGATCGCCCTGCGCTGTGAATAACGACCACCCTCGGATACGAATGAAGTCCCGAAGGGACGTCCGAAAATAGCCCAGCACGAAGTGCTGGGTGAGCGTCGAAAAATCAGATAAGTCCCGAAGGGACGGCTGAACCAGCGGAACGGGTCCGCCACATCTCGCTATTGAGATGTGGGATTATGAACTCCATCCCCGCACCCCAAACGCTATACCCTAGAAGCTGTGAATCTCACTCTAGCCATCACCGGAGCCAGCGGCTCTATCTTCGGCCAGCAGCTCCTTCTCGCGCTCGAAGCCGACCCGCGCGTCACTCGCGTCCACTTCATCGCGTCGGACAACGCCCTCCGCGTCCTCGCCGAAGAAATGCAGCTCAGCGGACGCAACAGCCTCGTAGAAAAACTCCTCGGCCATCCGTCCGAAAAAATTCAACAGCACAACGAGAGCGACATCGGAGCCGCCATCGCCAGCGGCAGCTATTCCAGCTCCGGCATGATCGTGTTGCCCTGCAGCATGGGCACCCTCGCCGGCATCGCCAACGGCCTCGCTCAGAACCTCATCGAGCGCGCCGCCGACGTATGCCTCAAGGAGCGCCGCCCGCTCATCTTATGTGTGAGAGAGACGCCGTTCAACAAAATACATCTCCGCAACATGACCCTTGCTGCCGATGCCGGAGCCACCATCTTCCCCGTAATCCCAACCTTCTACAACCACCCGTCGGACTCAACCGAAATGGCAAAACAATTCGTATATAGAGTCCTCGCCCACATAGGACTGCCGCAGAAAGACGCGTACGTATGGAAAGGTGAGTAAAACAGGGAAGAAAGACTAGCGATCAGGGATAGGGAACAAGAATCGGGTGCCCCAATCTCTTTTGAGATGTGGGATCAACGAAGCGCTCGTGAAGCATAAGCTTTCGCACCGGTAATCCGGCTTGTCTCTACCTCGCAGCAATAAAAGTAGGCGAAGGCTGAGCGCCCCTAAGCTGCTCCATCATGCCCAGCATGTCCCAGTTCTGCCACGACTCCACGAACTTTCCGCCTTCGATGCGAAGAATCGAGATGCCCGTAACTCTGAAAGATCTGTGCGTGGCAGGGAAGCCCAGCCCATCGCCGGTATGCGTGCCCGTAGATATCCAGCGCACACAAAGCTTGTTCCCCTCAACGATGGGATCGTCAACGTCGACATGGATGTCAGGAAACGCTGAAGAGATGCGGTCGAAAAACTGATAGAAGGCCTCCGGCCCTGAGGTCTCATTGCCGTCGTGCACCACAGCATCAGGCGCAATCATCTCGGCAATAGCCTCGCGTCGCTTCTTATTCCACACCTCGTCGAACCACCGCCGCCCCAGGTCTCTCTCCTCGCTCGTCATGCCGGTTCCCCTCGTGGCGAACATCCTACGCCAACTTATTCAAGGCGTGAATAACCGCCTTCCGGATAGCCACAGACGAATAAGTTGCAAGGAAAGACCAGGGAATGACAAAGTCCCGAAGGGACGCCCGAAAATAGCCCAGCACGAAGTGCTGGGTAAGCATCGAAAAAATCAGACAAGTCCCGAAGGGACGACTGAGAATAGCCCAGCACGAAGTGCTGGGAACCTGACGCACAGGCCGAAAGTCCCGAAGGGACCGCTGAACATGTCTTCATGAGAAGTCCAGGTGCGGGCCGGCTTAAGACGCGGTTCGGGTCTCTTCGTCCATCCCGTGCATCGTCAAAATTTGGCGCATCTCATTCTTTAAGCTAATTTTTTTATGGTGTTCGGCCTGCGTCTGTATATATCGCACCGTCGCGGCTCGGTGCGATACGCCCACGGAAAACGCGCCGTACCCTTCTTGCCACGCAAACCCGCCTAACTCCGGAAAGCTCTCATGAATCCATTTCGAAGATCCGGACTTCAACAACTGAACCGCTTTGGCCACGCAAATCGTTCGTGACAGAGACAGCAGGATATGAACATGATCCGCAACTCCGCCGACCGCTAATGCTGCAATGCCATTTTCACGAGCGATGCCGCCGAGGTACGCGTGAAGCCTTTCTTTTATATCTTCCCGGATCACCGGCCGCCGTTCTGATGTTGCGAATATCACGTGAACGAGGCAACAGATGTGACTATGAGACATGGCTCAGACGTCCCTTCGGGACTGCATCAAATCGGGCCAAGTTTACCCAGGACTACCGTCCTGGGCTACTCTCAAAACGCCCCAACGGGGCTCTAGCCCATTACCGAAGTGCATCCGCACAATGCGGTGTCTCTCACTGCCATGATCGAAATGTGTTGCTCGCCGTTGGGCAATATCAATGAGCTGCATCGTGGGAGCTATCTCTCATTGCCATTGTCGAAGTGCGCAGCAATATTCAATGGTAGAAACATCACGCAGAACAAAGTCCCGAAGGGACGACTGAAAATAGCCCAGCACACAGTGCTGGGTAAGCGTCGAAAAAATCGGATAAGTCCCGAAGGGACGACTGAAACTAGCCCAGCACGCAGCGCTGGGTAAGCGTTGAAAAAATCAGACAAGTCCCGAAGGGACGCCTGAAAATAGCCCAGCACGCAGTGCTGGGTAAGCATCGAAAAAATCAGATAAGTCCCGAAGGGACGACTGAAACTAGCCCAGCACGAAGTGCTGGGTAAGCGTTCACGAATCCCTAATCCCCATTCCCGGCATTCAAGAACCGCACCGTAGCCGGACCAATCTGCGGCACGCACTCCCGCGGAGTCAGGTGTCCGCACCCGTCGTAGACCTCCAGCACCGATTGCGGAATCGCTGCATGCAGCTGATACGCCAGCGCTACCGGAGTGATCTGATCCTGCTTGCCCCACACGATCAGCATCGGCATCTTTAGCTCGCTGGTCCTGCCGTCGATCAGGTCCGCGCCTGTGAGCATGGAGTGCACACTGCGCTGGATCACCCACCCGTTCCGCTCCAGCGTCCGCAACACCGCCCGCTGAATGAACCCCGCCAGTGCCGGAGCCTTCCCCGGAGACAGCAGATTGTTCAGCTGCGCCAGCTTCTCCGGAGTATCCGCCCAGAACAGCCCCGGATCATACGGCACCACAAAGCGCAGCCCCGCGCTGTCATACAGCACCAGCCTCCGGATTGCCTGCGGCTCGTCCAGGGCCACGCGCATCGCTACCCATCCGCCCATGGACCAGCCCGCGAGATCGGTCTGCGTCAAACCCTGTGCCGCCATGAAGTGCTCAACAATGGCCGCCTCCTGCGCAATCGAATAGGAAGCATCCGCCGGCTGCTGGGATCGCCCATACCCCAGCAGATCGAGCGCATAGACACGATGGCCGCCGCGCAGCAGCTCCGGAATCAGGATGGTCCAGTCTTCTGATCGCCCGCCCAGGCCATGCACCAGCACAATCGGCTTGCCCTCGCCGCCCACATAGTAGTGAATGCGATATCCATCCACCCGCGTGTATTCGCTGTGCACGCCATGCAGCCACAGCGCCACCTGCGCGCCGGTAAACAGAACCTGCAGCGGACGCGCCCACACAAACGCGCCCAGGCCGATCACAAAACAAAGCAGAGCCAGCGAAGCGCGGATCACCACGCCACGTCGGCTCCGCTTGTTTACCTGCTCTCCAACTGCGTCGCGCGATACTGAACCCAATTCAGCTGACCTCGCACCAGGAAACTCTGATGAAGAAACCCCGTTCCCGGATTTTCGTTTCCATCATTCCACAACACCAGCCTTCACGGCCGGAGGTCTAATCCCCGTTCTTTAGTCCCTGATCCCAACATTTGAGCCCCTTCTCAATCACCTCCACCGTAAAATCCGCCACTCCATCCAGTTCCTCCCGCAAAGCCCATCGCGCCTCCGTAGCATCGGTCGCGCAACAAAGCTCTCCGCCGGTCACCCGGCAAAGATAGTCGATCAGCACATAGTGAAACTGCACTCGCCCCTCGGCATCGCGGGCGATGCGGTCCAGCACTTCGATCATCGCCACCGGCTCGACGTCGAGGCCGGTCTCTTCGCGAACCTCGCGCCGTACGCCTTCCAGCAGCGTCTCGCCCACCTCGAGTGCGCCGCCGGGCAGCGACCACTCTCCCTTCATCGGCGCATGCCCCCGCCGTATGAGCAGCACGCGGCCGCCCTCGACCACCACCGCGCCCACACCAACCATCGGAGCCAAAGGATATTCCCGGCTCAATGAGCTTTCCTCCACAAATGAAAAGGGCAGGCACCATCCGTCGCCTACCCCATCAAACTAGTCCGTAATGACTAACCCCAAATGGCTAACCCTATCCCTTAGATCTTCAGCGGCTTCCCATACTCCCCGTCGAAGACCGTGTGCCCGATGCTGAACCGCCCGCCAAAAAACTTGTCTGTCCCGCGCAGATGGCCAATACCCAGCAGCGCCACCACGCTGTAGCTCAGCGGCAGCTTCAGCACCTCGCGCACCTTCTCCTCTTCGAAGCCTTCCATCGGAGCAGTATCGTAGCCCATCGTCTCCGCTGCCCACATCATGGTTGTGAAGGCGATCATCACATGCTTGCACAGCCAGGCCTTTATATCTGGAAGATTTGAAAGATAATTCGGGATCGTCTGCCGCGCCTGCTCTACGTAGTTCTCCGGCATCCCTCCCTGGCGTCCCAGCTGCAGCATGTGCTCCAGATCGCCCTTGCGCCAGCCGTCTGCATCCCCGCAGGCCACAATCACTACCGGAGCCTCTTCCACCTTGGGTTGGTTGTACGCCGCCGCCCGCAGCCTGCGCCGCTGTTCCAGGCTGCGTACCACCACAAAGCGCCAGGGCTGCATATTGTGTCCTGAAGGCGCATGCAGTCCGGCTTCCAGTATCCGCTTCAAATCGGCATCCGGCACAGGAGCGTCTTCAAAGCTGGGAGTCGCCCTCCGTTCCGCGATTGCCTGAGAAAGCAACTTTTCTTTCATGTCCACCATCTGGCAGCTCGTTCCCTTCTGCTCGCCTGCTGTTGAGTCTGTCTGGCTCTTCGTGTCGTAAGGATTACAAACCTAAAATTTAGGATGCAACCAGCGAACCCGGCACGCGCCGGCTCCGCAACCCACTTCCACCAAGCCGCAATCGACAACTCTGTCTTTTAGTCACTTAGGGGGGAATCTCTACCTTTACTTCTGCGGCGCCGGGGAGGACGCCTGACCAGCAACATCCGCTATTGCCATCTCAATCGCAAACGGCCGCTGGTTCTCTGCCTCAGCATAAACCCAGAGCCCGTGAAATGCCTGCCGAATCTCCGGATGCGCCGTCAGCAGGGCCTTCATCACCTCGATAATCTCCGTCCGCGTCGCCACCGGATCGGTCACGCTCTTGGTCCTGTAATTCACCACCAGGTCCAGCTCACCCGAGAACGCATCCGTCCGCAGCCCGCTTATATAGAAGCTTTTACCATAGGCCTCCAGCACCATCGGAGTCTGTCCCGGCAGCCCTGCCGGCCTCACCGCCTGCATCTCTTTCTGCAGCTTTTCTAAATTAGGGCTGGACAGGAAATCTACCGGCGTCAGCAGAAATGCGGCCGTCTGCAGGTAGAAGTATGCATTCCAATCCTGCTTGCTCTTGATGTATTCGCGCCCCTTCGTCCAGTACCACAGGCCATCCTTGCCGCCCAGGGTCATCGGCCGCGCAAAGAAGCCCGCCAGCTTCCACGTCGAAGGGCCCTTGTCGTCGTTGGCCGTCTGCTCCTGCTGCAGAATCATCGAAACCTGCTGCGGATGCTCCACTCCCGTCGCATGCGTCAGCGCCAGCAGGTAGATCCCTGCCGGCAGCTGCGGAATGGTGATCGTCACCACCAGCGGCGACGATCCTACCGAGCAAAAAAACTGCGTCTCCTCGGTCCCCGCCTTCACATCCGCCGCATTCAGCAGGTACATCGAGTTCACCGTGAACGACGCGCCCTGGATCTGCCCCGAAAGTGCCTGCACGCTCTGTGCGATCCCCTCGAAGTTCGCTGCCACCGGAGCAATGGTCAGCGCTTTCACCCCATCCGTATTTCCCGCCTCGATCGGAGCTTCCAGCGCCCGCATCGCCCGCACAAACTCCGCTCGCTGCCCGTTCGTCATCTGGCTTTCCGTCAGGCACGAGACCGCCTTCGCCTGTGCCGCAAAACAGAGCACAGCCGCCGCCGCCAAACCAAAGTGCGCAATCTGGCGATAAAAAGATTTGGGAATGCCGAAAGAGAAAGGAACGGGGCTGTCGAAATGGGTGCCAGACAGGCAGGAGCCTTGGTAATGTGGATGCATAAGAGAGTAAGAGGACCGGCTCGCAAAACCGCGCGAGCGAATCCAAACCACTGCTAGTCTAGTACAGAGAGGGACAGAAAGCCTTTTCACGGCAGCCGGTTATCAAAATGATGCCTGACGGACAAGCCAAATCGAGAGTGAAAGCAGGAGTTCCAGCATCGGCAGCCCTCAAAGGGTTCGTTCCTCTGCGCCGCGCGCTGAGCCCCGTGTCCTGTGCTCTCCTCTGCGTCGGCCTTCTTCCAAATCTGGCACCAGCTCAGGTGCAGTCTCCGGGAAGCTTCCCCATGCAGCACGGCGCGCCGCCCGGGGGCGCACCCGGCTTCCGCCCGCAGCGGCCTGGTGTGCCGCCTCAAGCTGTGCCGCCGCAAGCTGTGACGTCGGCCGCATCTGCTGCCGCTCCCGCAGGCCAGTCCGCGCCCGTTCCGTCACCATCTGCTTCACTCCAGGCTCCTTCACTTTTCGACCAGCCCGCACAGCCGGCCAAGGTCGAAATCGCGGATGGCAAGCTCACCGTGCAGGCCGACAACTCCAGCCTTACCGCCATCATGAATCAGGTCGGCACCTCGGCGGGTATGACCTTTGAAGGCCTGGACAAAGACCAGCGCATCTTCGGAACCTACGGCCCCGGCGAGCCGCGCGAGATCCTCTCCCAGCTCCTCGACGGCAGCGGATACAACGTCGTCATGTTCGGCCGCACCGCTGCGGGAACCCCCAGCCAGGTCAGCCTCTCCCCCCGCGGCGCGCCGCTCCCCCAGGGCGCGGCCTACGCGAATCGTCCCGTAAGGGTTGAGGACGAAGAGGATCCGCCGCAGCAAACGCAATATGAGGACAGCACGCCACCGCCGCCGAACCCCAACCCGGCCCCCGGCCCCGGTGCGCCTAACACTCCCAACGGCGGAAATCGCACCCCGCAGCAGATGCTCCAGGAGCTGCAGCAGATGCGCAACCAGCAGCAGCAACAGCAGCAAAACCCTCAGTAGAGGAAAAGAGCGGGAAATCTGGGTAGCCGCATCTGGATTTCCAGATGCGGCTTTCCTCTCTTGCGCAAACCGATGAGAGCCGTCTTTTCTTCTCATCGTGAAAGGGGCTGCGCTTGGTCCTTGTCAAGTAGGAATTGCAGAATTATCGCCCAACCTCAACATTCTAAAGACAAAATGTCTCGCCACATTTGGCATGGAATTACCAATAAACGGCTAAAATAGAATTAGAACGCAGAAAAGGCGCAGCTCACGGCTGCGCCTTTTTTCTTGCAGCTAGGACTTTCAAAATGCTCGTCTATTTAGCTGATAAAAAACCGGTTACCCGGTACGGTCGGAACAGCCAAGGTTCCAGGGAAGAAAGGAGCTGCTCATGATCCCCGAAGTTCATCTGCGCTGCCGTACCGTCCGTCCCGGCGGACGCCGCTGCGAGAAAGCCGCCCTCGGTGGCAACGATCGCTGCCATACCCACGAGCGCGACCGCCTTCACCGCGGTGACGTGATAAATGCGCCGGCGGTCATCGAAATCTCGCTCCTCGACAACCACGCCGCCATCCAGGCAGGCTTCACGGATGTTTCCCGTGCCTTGCTCGCCGGCACCCTCGACCACGCCACCGCCCGCCTGCTCATAGCGATCTTCCGTGGTGCATCCCAGACCCTCCTTCGCCCCGTAGCTTCCAAGGCTTCTAAAGAGATATCCGAGCCGCTCGAGCCCGTCACCGAGATCATCACCACGCCCGAAGGCGAAGAGCTTGCCCCGCCCATGCCGTGGAACACTGCGGAAGTAAAGAAGGAGCGCGCCTGGTCGCTTTCTGAATTCCTCTATCGCAGCATACATCCGGAGAAGGCCGACGAACCGCTACCGGATGAGCCCGGCATAGCTACGGAAGAAACCTTAACCATTACTTCAAGAGATGTGCTGAATGCTGCGAATGCAATGGCGCTTTCAGAACATCGAGATGCGCCGCCCCAATCTCAGAGAAAGCCGCCCCAACCCCAACCCGGAATCATCCCCGAGCTATCAGCAGTAACAGAGATGGAAGGCTTTCCGTAACGTATGACGGTAAGATTCGCTGTGCTAGCATTTTGCCCGCATGGGGATTAAGCAGTTTTTTGAGATATTCGTCTTCCCATTCATGGCGGTATTGATCATCAACGCCGGAAAATTCTTTGTGGATGACCGCCTCCCGGAATGGAAGGACGCAAATGACACGGCACTCGATATTGTTTTATTGGCGGCGGGTGCGATCACTCTGATTTACACGCGCTTGATGTCTTCGCAGGTCGTCTACGAAGCGTGTATTGGTGATGCCGCCATCGCCACAGTCCTGCTCGGCATTAGATTCTCCCGTCGTAAGCTTCGCATCTCCGCAGGATGGTTTGGCGGAATTTTCGAGCTAATTTTGGGCGCAGGTTCAATCATTTGGGTCATAAAGATCGGCAAATGACAGGAGTTACTCGTGGGAGTTGGCGTAAACTAAGAGCGGAGTCGATATTATGGAACCGTTGACCGAGCGAATTGCTACGACCGCCGGATATTCCATTGTTGGCGGCCTGATCTTGGCTGCCGCGGGCACGCTATTGCACTTCATTCAGCGTTGGCGTCATAAGCAAGGAACCGGCATCGTAGTAAATCAGGCAGCGAAAACCGGTCTTCACGTGAGATAGCAAAGCCTTTGCTTTTCTATTCCTTGCGGTCAAGTTAAAAACGGATTCCCGATTTTCTCCGCGCCGATCGTAGTCCCGTATCCGTGACCCGGAATCACCACCGTCTCCTCCGGCAGCACCAGCAGCCGGTCGTGGATCGAGGCGAGGATCTGCCGCGAATTGCCGCCCCAGAGATCGGTGCGCCCAATCGATCCTTCGAAGAGCGTGTCGCCCGCGATCAGCAGTTTCTCCGGCACGAAATGCAGGCAGATCGAGCCCGGAGTGTGTCCCGGCGTATAGATCACCTGCGCCGCATGGTTGGCGATGCCCACCACCATGCCGTCCTCCGCGCTCACATCCGGGGGAGCAACCTCCGGCGCCGCAGGCAGTCCCAGGAAATTAGCCTGCTCGTCCATCAGCTCCAGCATCTCCATGTCCTTCTCGTTCATCAGTACCGGAGCGCCCGTCGCCCGCTTCAACTGCAAAGCCCCGCCCACGTGGTCGATATGCCCGTGCGTCACCACGATCTGCTTGAGCGTAAGGCCATGCTTTTTGAGTCGCGCCAGAATATCGGGAATGTTGTCGCCCGGGTCGATCACCATCGCCTCGCGCGTCGCCTCATCGCCCACAATCGAGCAGTTGCACTGCAAACGTCCCACCGGAAAACTCTCAAAGATCATAAGGAGATTGTCCGCGAAGCGGCCGCAAGCGTACAAATGACGCTAAAGATAGCTGATAGGATCCTGTCCGGAGATCGGTAACCGGGGGCTCGTGTCAGGGCACGGCTTCAGTCGTGCCGTTTCGAAGCGCATCACCTGGGGCTTTAGCCCCTGCTGGAAATTTCGCAGGAGATCGCTGTACGCTGACCTTATGCCTCTAAGAAAAGAATGGACCGAATGGCACCTCACTCCCCGCGGCTGGGAGAAGGGTGCGACCCGCGTGCACGGCCAGGGCAACACCTGGGTCGAAGAGCCCCTCGACCGCGTCCTGAGCTGCGTCTACCAGGAGCTTGAAACCGACGCCTCGCCCGAGGTGAAGAAATGGAAAGAAGAAACCTGGCGCTCCAAAAAGGCCGACGAGGTCAAAGCGTTGGAAGAAAAGTACGGCCCCAGCCCGGACCAGCTGTAACAGCAGTCAGCTGAAAACCGGTCAACAGACACCCCGGTGGCCCGTCCTATGCGCCGCCGTGCGCATAGAACAGGGATCATAAATGCTGGGTGCTCGACGTTTCGCTCTTGAAACGTGAAGATCCACCAGACGAAGGAAAAGTCCGCAAAGCGGACGCCTGAAAATAGCCCAGCACAAAGTGCTGGGATGAATCTGATCCCCGGGTGCCCCACCCTTTGGGCTGAGGTTGCGCAAAGGGTGGCAGACCACGAGTCATCAACCCACATGCGACCGCATTAGGCTGGCGGACTTTAGCTGACCGCTTCTCAGCCACCCGCCTCACTGCAGCTCAAACACCACATTCACCGTAGTCTCCACCTCAACCGGCTCGCCGCTCAGCTTATATGGCTGATACCGCGCCCGCGCCACCGCGCTCACCGCCGCCTGCTGCAGCATCGCAGGCCCGCTCACCGCGTGCGCATTCTCCACCACGCCCGTCTTCGAGATGACTGCCTCGACCACCACCGTCCCCTGAATCCGAGCCGCCAGCGCAATCGCCGGATACGTCGGCCGGATCGGCTCCAGCAGCTGTCCCGCCGCCACTCCTCGCGACAGGCGAATCGGTCCCGTATTCGGCTTCGGTGCGGGCACAACGTGCGGAGTTGACCCGCTACCATCCGCGAACAGATTAGCTAGCGTATTCGAACCGCCCGGCGTTCCGTCCGTCCCGCCAATCACCGCACTCCCAGGTGATGGGGGGTTATCATCGCGGATCATCTCCGGATGAGTGGGAATGTGGCTGGGCAGAGTGAGCGAGGTGAGCATCATCGGAGCCGGCCGTGCCGCCGCAGCATGCTCCGGCGCACTCGGCCGCGTCATCGGCGGAGGTGGCGCCAGCAGCAGCTTCGACAGCGCCTGCTTGGGCAGCGCCGCAGGATAGATGTAGGGAAGGAGAATAAGCACGGCCAGAATCGCCGCCTGCAGAAGAAAGGAAGCAACCGCCAGCCACCGGCTGCGCGTGCGGATACGTCCCGTGGACTCGACCAGACTATCTTCGAACATGACCTCTCCCAAACGTGATTTGAGAGAGAGCGAGACACCTGCAGCCTTAGACACCACCGCAGGCAGCTAAGATCCGGCTGGCTAAAAAGCGGGTAGCTCAAATCGAACCGGGTGCCCCACATCTCGCATTTGAGATGTAGGATCGGTCGTTCCAATCGAGAGTCGGCGCTCAGGGATCGACCCGCAGATAGCGAATCAAAAAGAAGAACGTCATTCCGGGCAAAGCAGGGAATCTCCAGGGATCGTCCGCGTCGAAGCGAAAGTTGGAGCCCGCAACAAACCTAGCTAACCGCTTTTTAGCTGACCGGTTCTTAGCTGGCCGCTTCATCGCTGGCCGGACTTTCGCTAGATTGAAGCAATGACCCCAGACGAACTCAAGAAACTGCTCCATCTCGAACCCCATCCCTGTGAAGGAGGCTGGTTCATCCAGACCTGGCGCTCCGAAGAAGTGATTCCGCACAACGCACTGCCGGAGCGTTATCCCGCAGCGCGCCACGCGGGAACCTGCATCTACTACCTGCTCGAACCGGACACATTTTCGGAGATGCACCGCCTCGCCTCGGATGAGATCTTCCACTTCTACTACGGCGATCCGATAGAGATGCTGCAGATCGCACCCGACGGCGCAGCGAAGAGATTCGTACTCGGCAGCAATCTCGCCGCAGGCCAGCACGTACAGCTCATCGTCCCCAAGAACACCTGGCAGGGCTCGCGCCTCATCGCCGGCGGATCGGTCGCTCTTATCGGTTGCACAGTAAGCCCAGGCTTCGACTACGCCGACTATGAGACCGGGAAGTGGGATATTTTGAGGAATTCAGCCGGAGAGTATCAAGAGTTGCTGTCAGGACTGCTAAGAGCCTAAAAATCCAAGCACCCGACTTTCCGAATTGGAGATGCACCGTCAATTCAGATCAGGTTCAGGAACAGGAGAGGCCATATGAGGCGCCGTATTTCTGGCGGTGGAGTACTAGGAGCTGTGACCGTGATGTTGCTGACTTGGACTTTGGCTGCAGCCGCCGATAAGCCTGAAACATTTACCCTGACACTCCCATTACCTTCGCCGACAATGCACGTGGGAGACGACCTGGTCTTCGAAGTGATCACCTCAAATTCAACCGACCAGGTCCTTTTTGCCGCTCAAGGAGGTACGGGAGGCTTGAGAGTGGAGCTGCTGAATGGAAAAGGTGAAGACGTCGGTCTGTATGCTATGGGTATTCGTAATGGGAAAATCGAAGCGCCAGGTGGGTATTTCAGCGCCAGCAGACTGATACTAAGACCAGGTAGCAAGGACAATTTCACATGGCGGTTTAAGCCGGTTCCAGGATATTTGGTGCCGGGTCTCTATAAATTCAGAGTTCGTCAGCGTGAAATCAAATCCGGGAGCGATGTCTACTCAAACGAGGTCGATCTAACCGTATTACCCTAGGATTGGTTTCGCATATTGCGCTGCGATTTCAGAATCATTTTCTAACCCCTGCTTCTACGCTCCCGGAAGAACGATCGCAGCCGCTCTCCGCAAGGCTCGGCCAGAACTCCCGCCGTCATCTGCATCTGATGGTTGAGTTTTGGATGATTGACTACTTCAAGCACCGATCCCGCCGCTCCCGCTTTGGGATCGGTAGCCGCGTAGACCAGCCGCCCCAGCCGCGCGTGGATCATGGCGCCCGCGCACATCGCGCACGGCTCGAGCGTGACGTAAAGCTCGCACCCGGTCAGCCGGTAGTTGTTCAGGAAGCGTGCCGCGGCACGCATGGCCACGATCTCGGCATGCGCCGTGGGATCGGAGTCGCGCAGCACGCGGTTCTGTCCGCGTCCGATGATCTCGCCGTTGAGAAGAACGATGGCTCCAACCGGAACCTCACCCGCATCGGCCGCCGACTCCGCTTCGGCCAGCGCCTCCTGCATCCATGGATCGTCCGTGCTCAAGAGGCTGCGTCGACCCACTGGCGAAAGACGCCGATGATCTGCTCCAGCTTGCGCGGATCGCCCGCGCCCTGAAAGCGGTCTTCAGAGATCGAGCATTGGATCCACTCGCCGCATGGTGTATCGAGGTTGAGCCGTTGCGGGCTGGTGTTGGCGGCAGAGGTGCCGACCAGATGGATGGTCAGCTGCCAGCCCCGTTCGTGCAATGACTCCAGCCGCATGCCGCGGCTGTGCTCCCACTCGCCGTCGCACTGATTCTGGTACCAGGTATCAAGCCACTCGAGGTTGTCGCGTTGCATCAACAGGACCCGCTCCCACTTTATACTCCGGAAAATCAATCCGGCATACCCCTTTTGCGGCAGGGACTGGCCGTCTAGGCATACGCGCCTTCGGCGCCAGTCCGCCGAGCGGCATTGTCTCCATGACCGGCTTTGTATCAAGGCACGGCTTTCATTTGTGCCGCCCATATCTTGGAGGCAGAAGGACCGTACCGTGGAGTTGAAAGTGCTCATATCTTGGAGGGAGAAGGGGCCTTCAGGCCCCTGTTATGGCCCATCTGAGCGAGGGGCTTTAGCCCCTGAGGGAGATGCCAGGTGCCCCGCATCTCGCCTCTGAGATGTAGGAGAACACGACTACAGCGGCTGCTGCTGTGTCATGCAGTGCAGAGCACCTAGACCCCAGATGAAATCCCCGCAATGAATGCCTACGACGGCGCGTCCGGGAAAGACATCGGCGAGAATGCCAAGCGCCTTGCGGTCGTTGGGATCGTTGAAGGTCGGCACCAGCACCAGGCTGTTCGCGATATAGAAATTCGCATAGCTGGCCGGCAGCCGCTGGCCTTCGAAGACCACCGGAGCCGGCATAGGCAGCTCGACAATCTCAAATGCCTCACCGCGGCCATTGCGCGCGCTCTTCAGGCGATCGAGATTCTCAGCCAGAGGCAGATGGTTCTCGTCGTGGATATTCGTCTCAGTGACGGTTACGATTTTGTTTTCTGCTACGAAACGGGTGATGTCGTCCACATGGCCGTGTGTGTCGTCCCCGGCGATGCCGCGGTTCATCCACAAGACCTGATCGATGCCCAGATAATCATGGAAGATGCGTTCCAGGTCCTCGCGCGAAAGCCCCGGATTACGCTGCTGCACCGTGCTCAGCAGGCACTCCTCGGTCGTGATCAGCACGCCCGCTCCATTGGTGTCGATCGAGCCGCCTTCGAGAACGATGCGGTGATCGCCAAAATACGGAGTCCACTCCTGCAGGCTGAGCTGCTGCGCCGCGAGGTGAGGGAACTGGTCATCCAGATGATGGTTCTCGTACTTGGCCCAACCGTTGAACTTCCAGTTTGTAACCGCGACGGTATCGTTCTTCTTCACGAAAATCGGGCCCGAGTCGCGCGTCCACACCCGGTCCGTCGGCCACAGATGAAAATGCACCCGTGCCAGGTTTGCACCCGCACGCTTCAGGATGACCGCTGCCCGCTTGCGCGCCGCTTCGTGGTCGACGAGGATATTGACCTCTTCCACGCTGGAGAGGTAGCGCACGATGTCCGCATACACCCACGGAATGGCCTGGAATTTTCCCGGCCAGTCGTTGGGATTATGCGGCCACGCGATCCACGTCGCCTCGTGCGGAGCCCATTCGGCGGGCATGCGGAAGCCCTGCTCGCGCGGTGTGCCTTGCCCTGCCTGCGTCACTTGCCGTCTCCGATGGGCGCGTCGATAAACCGCTGCACGATGGGCTGATAGGCGTCGATGCGGCGGTCGCGCAGGAACGGCCAGTTGCGGCGCGTGTCTTCGAGCAGCTTGAGATCGATCTCGCCGATCAGGATCTCTTCCTTATCATGCGCAGCCTTGGCAATGATGCGCCCGAAGGGATCAGCCAGGAACGAGCCGCCCCAGAACTCGAGGCCGGCGCCTTCCACGCGATTGCCCTTCACGTCGCCGTGTTCCATGCCCACGCGATTCACCGCGGCGACAAAGACGCCGTTGGCGATGGCGTGCCCGCGCTGGATGGTCTGCCACGCGTCGTACTGCGCCTCGCCGAACTCCGCCTTCTCCGCCGGATGCCAGCCGATGGCAGTCGGGTAGAAGAGCAGATTCGCGCCCTGCAGCGCGGTAATGCGCGCGCCCTCGGGATACCACTGGTCCCAGCACACCAGCGTGCCGACCTTGCCCACCGCGGTGTCGAAGGCCTTGAAGCCGAGATCGCCGGGCGTGAAGTAGAACTTCTCGTAATAAAGCGGGTCGTCCGGAATGTGCATCTTGCGATAGAGGCCGGCCAGCGTGCCGTCCTTATGCAGAACGGCGGCGGTGTTGTGATAGAGGCCGGCGGCGCGGCGCTCAAAGAGCGATGCGACGATCACAACCTTCTCTTCGCGTGCAACCGCGCTCAGGCGCTCGGTGCTGGGACCGGGGATGGACTCGGCCACATCGAAGAGCGCAATGTCTTCGCGCTGGCAGAAGTACTGCGCGCGGAAAAGCTCAGGCAGGCAGACGATCTGCGCGCCCTCTCGGGCAGCTTCGCGTACGCGGTCCGCAGCTTTGTCGAGATTGGCGTCTGGATCGGGTCCGCACGACATCTGCACAAGTCCGACGCGGTAGTTCAATTGAGTGGGCATAGTAACTCCTAAGGACGGCAACTCAGCTAAGAACCGGCCAGCTGAAAAGCGGTCAGCGAAAGTCCGGTCAGCGATGAACCTGCCAGCTTAAATTCTGCGGTTAAACGGATCATGAATTTGATTCATGAAAGGCCCTGAACGATTCGGGTATGACTGTTCTGGCCAAGGTGGTGGCGCAGCGGCAATCAGCGTTCAATGCGGTTTTTGCTGACCGCTTTTTAGCTAGCCGTCTCATCGCTGGCCGCTTCTCGGCTGGCAGCTATTCAAATATCAGAATCGCCGCCGCAATGGCCGTTGTCCACAACCCACGTTTATCGCCGATGGCCGACTGCGTCACGTTGGAGGTGCGAACGATCTTGTTCGAGATGCGGTAGATCTCTTTCTTCTCGTCCCAGCTCTTGTCCGGGTCGAACTCCACATCCAGCGTGGTGGCCAGCATTTCGGCGGCGAGCTCTTCGGCGTATTCTCCGGCCTGCTCCTCGGTCTCGCCGAAGCTGTGATGTTCGCTTAAGTAACCGTAAGTGTTACGATCTGCCGGGATGGCCACGCCGATGCTTGACGCCATCAGCCGGTGCGGCTCGCGCGTGGAGTTTTCCGCGATCACCGCGAAGACCACTTCGCCGGGAGACAGATACTTTAGCCCCTCTTTGCGGGTGATCATCTTGGCCTGCGGCGGAAAGATCGATGACACGCGAACCAGGTTCTGCGCGGCGATGCCCGCATCGCGAAGCGCCAGCTCGAAGGAGGTGAGGCGTTCCTTATGCTTCCCGACACCCTTGGTGAAGAAGAGGCGCTTCGGCACCATGCTTTTTCCCAATTTTTAGTTCCTCCATCGCCGTACGGCGGGCATGAAAATCGCGGCTCATCGCCGCGTGCGCCGTGCCTCTTCAATCATACGGCACACGGGCGCTTAGCGGAGAAGCGCTCAGCAGGAAAGCGGGTGCCCCACATCTCGATTCTGAGATGTGGGATTCCACTGCTCAGATCTTCAGGAAGATCCGCTTGCGATAAAGCACAGACGTCGGCAGCCAGCAGACGGCGACGAAACAGAGCGAGTAAAGCAGCGAAACGAACGCCGGATTGTTCAGCGCACGCAGCACAGCCGCGTAGGCAGCCGTGGTGATGAAGACACCCGGCCGTATCGGGAAGCTATAAATCGCGCCGGACAACAGCTCCGAGAGCACATAGGCAAAGATGGAGTTGGTGCCGAAGACCAGCAGCGGCGTGGTCCACGCTCCGGGTTTGTCGCCGGGCTTGCGGCGCGCATCCACGAGCCATATGAAGAATGCCAGCAGCAGCATGCTCAGGCCGGCGGCCCACAACGTGTAGGAGCTGGTCCAGAGTTTTTTGTTGATGGGGAACCAGGTGTTCCAGACCCCGCCGAGGATGACGCCCGTCACGCCGGCGACGGCGATGCCGCGAGCCTTCTCGGCAATGGTGCGGCTGGTGCGCAGCCAGATGCCGGTGAGCAGCCCGAAGAGCGCAGTAGCCAGCGAGGGCAGGGTGCTGATCAGGCCCTCGGGATCGCGCGTGCGCTCGTAGAGATGCGGAGCCGAGAAGATCTGCCGGTCGAACCACGCGACGATATTGCCGTCAGGATCGAGGATGCGGATATCGTGCGTCGGCACACCGTAACCGGGTACGGGGATGAAGCGCATGATGATCCAATAGCCCACCAGCGCGGCAATCGCAGTAGCCAGCTTGCTGCGCCAGCCTGGGAAAAAGATGTAGAACGTAGCGACGAGCAGGTAGCAGATGGCAATGCGCGGCAGCACTCCGTAGACGCGCCAGGTGCCGAGATGGAAGAAGGGGAAGTTGTTCACCACCTGGCCGAACAGAAAGAGAATGACGGCGCGGCGCAGTGTGTGCAGAAAGAGCGACATCTTGGTTGCGCCCTGCGCCAGTCGTGCGGCGGTCGAAAAGACGGTGGAGACGCCGACCAGAAACAGGAAGGTGGGAAAGACCAGGTCCGTGGGCGTGAAGCCGTTCCATGCCGCGTGTTTCAGCGGCCAGTAAGCATGCGACTCGTCTCCATTGTTGTTGACCAGGATCATGAAGGCGATAGTGAGTCCGCGCAGCACGTCGACAGAGATCATGCGGGCGGGTTTTACGGCAACTGCGGTCTGGGTGGCCATTCCTGTGTGGTGTCCTCGGCTTTCTGCTCAGTGTATGACCTATGTGCGAGTCTGCCATAGGTCTTATGTTCTAGAAGGGGAGCGTTCCCAATTTACGGCAACAGCTTCAGCTCGCGGGCGATCCTTGTGGCGGCTTCGTAGGTATCGCCCTGCGCGGTTGCCGGATACGTCTTGGTCTCATGGTTCCAGCGGTCGCCGAAGGCATACCAGTCGATGGGCTTTGGCGGCTGGCCGGAGGCCATCGCCGCGCGCAGCGAGTCGAAGTACATCTGCCAGCGCACGCGGTAATAGTCGTTGACCAGTCCCGACCAGTCCTTGTTGCCGTACTCATGCAGGCCGCCGTCTTCGCTGGCCTTGCGGTCCCCCCATGTGGTCAGGATGGAGCGGGCGTCGTAGTTCAGCCGGCTCAACTCCTGCTCCGATGACGACCATGGCGGAACGTAGCCAAGCCAGCGTCCCAACAGGAACCAGGAGTTGGTGCGCAGCAGATCATCTTCGAGCTGCATGTTGCGCAGCCATTGCGCAGAGAGGCGGTCGAAGCCTGCCTGATTCTTGCTTTCGTATGCGGCCTTGATCTGAGGGAGCAGCTCGCGGGCGGTATTGGCCAGCACCTGCCGGGTCACATCGACCAGGTCGTATTGATAGGTCTCGGTCGAGTGCAGCGCGGGCGCGACCTGCAGCAACTCCGTGAGCGCGGGCGCAAGATCGCTGGGTTTGTAGCGCAACCCATCCGATGATGCGCTGCTGGCGCGCAGGGCATCGAGCGAGGGCTGCGCATTGAAGACGGAGTCGGCAGCTGCGTCGCGCTCGCCGTGGCCGTTCACGCCGTCGGCGCGATAACCGTAGGCGGTCTTGAGCAGGATCTGCCATGCCCGCTGCGCGTGTTCGTCATCCGCGCCGTAGCGGCGCAATGCGTAGTTGCGGGTCCACGCCGGGAGATCGACAGGCTCCGTGCGCCAGGCCATCTCGGTGTAGAGATCGTAGGCAAAGGGATTGGTGTCTACCCCTTCGGTGAAGAGCGCGATGCCTTTGATCCTGCTGCCGGGCTGCTTCGCCATGTTGGGAAAGCGCACGGCGTAGTCGTAGAGCGGAGCGCCCATCGTGGTGCGTCCGCCGAACTCCCACAGGCCGCCGTAGAGCCAGGCTGCCCCTTTGAACTCCTCGTCACGGTGCTCGCGCGGCGTGCGTCCCTGCTCAATATCCGCGATCAGGACGCGGCTGGTGTCGATGGCGGCAAGCAATGCCGGCTCCGGCTCTTTCTGCCAGGCCATCATGAACCAAAGGGCCGTGGGATGAGCTGCATCCAAAGCCTTCTGCACAGCACGCGCGCCGTCGCCCACCGGAACGTCGCCGGCCTGGCCGCCCTCCTGAAAGATGTTCATGTCGTAGAGCGGAGCGTCGCCGAAGAGCTCCTGCTGGTGGCGGTAGAAGCTGGCCGCCAGCTTCGCAAATTGGGGATCGCGAGGATCGAGCCATCCTGGCCGCGTGAAGCCGTTCCACTCGCCCTGAGGAATGACATGCGCTCCGGGATGCGTTGTCGCGAAATCGCTGGGCACGATGCCGTAGTAGCCCGGAAATACCGGCTCGATGCCCAGGCTGCGCAGCGCGGCAACAATTTGCTTCGCCGACTCGACCCGCTTCTTCAGAAGCTCGAGCGAGATGGGCTCGTTGAAGCAGCACATGTTGCCCATCAACTGCCAGTTCTGGTGCGCAGGTTGGGTGATCCAGCGGCGAATGGCTTCGTCGGAGTAGCCGGCATCGCGGAAGGTCTGGTAGAGGACGTAGTCCGTGCCGCGTTCGATGAGCACGGCGTTGATCCCGCTCATGGCCAGGATGTCGATCTCGCGCTGCCAGCGCGCCTGGTCCCAGTATGGAGATGAGTAGCCGTCCACATTTTCATTGAGCGCGTAGCGCCAGGGATAGGGCGTGTGACCTGCGATCGGCTGCGGCGGCGCGGGAAGGCGTAGATTCTCAGCTCCAAGCTGCAGGCCGTTCGTTGAAACCTGCAGATGGGCGACATACTTTAGATACCAGTTGACTCCGAAGAGGAGCGTGGGGATGGTCGAGGCTTCGACCTGGATGTTGCCGGCGCTTCCGGAAATGCGGAATGAGTCCTGATTCCCGCTGACTGCGGCGAGCGTTAGATGAAACTGCGGCTCCAGTTCCGGCATCAGCCGGTGGAGCACCTCCTGCGCGGGCTGAATGGGCGATTGAGCCGGGGACGGGACAGAGAAGCAAAGTAGTGCAGCGGCGAAAAAAACCTTCCAAACCATGCGAACTAATGTACTGGAAAGTTTGGGGATAAGGGCTCGAAACTGGAAACTCCGCGCTGCCCGTGGAGAAGATAGCGGAAACGGCGGGACTGCAAACTCGATCTAACCGTACGAGGCGGCACTAAACTTCGGATTTGTGATGCGCGTGCAAAAGTAGGACGAGAGCTGAAATCTTTGTTGATCCTATGACCATATTTGGGGGAAGATTGTCGGCAATATAAAAGTCGGAGGATTTCCTCAGGGGGAATTTCCTGTGCATCTTGTTGTCGAGACAACTTTTACCCGACAATTTGATGTCATAGTGTAGGAGTTCGCCGTTCTGCGGACGGCCCGGCCATATCCAATCGATTTCACTGCCTTGTGCTGAGTTGGGCCTTCTAAAAAGCAATCGGTGATTCCGCAAAACCCACTGATGGCGAGACTGAGGAACCGTCTCCGCACCAATACGCGGAGATGCAACGCACCTGTATCGCACCTGTATCTTGAAGAGACTTGCATGGACACGACTCCTGGTAAGAACGCGACGACGGGAGACAACACCTTAGGCAAGAGGGCTATTTTCCCCGTGCTTGCGGGGGATCTGGCCTCTACGGAGCGACGAGTGCCGCCAAACCAGATCGATATCGCCATGAAGGTCATCGATCATGTCGAGTCCATGCTGGGGTATTGGGACCGGAATCTGCAGTGCAAGTTCGCGAACGCTGCTTATCCCGTGTGGTATGGCCGCAAGCGGGAAGAGATCCTGGGCATCTCCAAAAAGGAGCTGCTCGGTCCCTATTTCGAACTAGTTCAGCCGCATATTCTCGGCGTCCTGGACGGGAAGACTCAGGTCTTCGAGTGCGACATCACGCTCCCTGACGGCAGCCTCCGTCATACCCTGACGTCTTACTATCCTGACATTCTTGAAGGCATAGTTCAGGGTTTCACCGTTCAGGTCACCGATGTTACCCGGATGAAGGACCTGGAGCTGGAGCTGAAGGCGGCCAAGACGCAGGCCGAGCTGCTGGCTACCCACGATTTCCTGACGGGGCTGCCCAATCGCGTGCTGCTCATGGACCGCATCTCCGCAGCCATGATGCACGCGGAGCGCAACGGTGGACTGGTAGGCGTAATCGCCATCGACATCGACGGTTTCAAGAGCGTCAATGACAACTACGGTCACGAGGTGGGCGACTGCGTTCTTAAGTCCATTGCCCATCGCATGAAAAGCTCGATTCGCGCCACCGACACGGTCACTCGGCTGGGAGGCGACGAGTTCCTGTTCCTGGCCACCGATGCGGAAAATCTTGAAGGCCTGGAGTCCGCCATTCTGCGCCTGCAGCGCGGCGTGCAGCAGCCTCTGGATTGCTGCGGGATCAACCTGACTGCCTCCATCAGCTGTGGGATCGCGATCTTTCCCTCCCATGGAAAGACCGCGGCCGAGCTTCTGGCCAGCGCTGACGGGGCTCTCTATGAGGCCAAGCGGCAGGGCAAGAGCCGGTTCGTGCTCGCCAGCTGAGAGCCGCCTGCGATGGTAGGCTGAAAACAAAATGAAGTTGAAAATAGCCGCCATTCGTTCCGGAGCCGACCCTGTTGGTCCGCTGCCCGGAGAGTCCTTTCATCGCTGGCTGGAAACACCGCTGGCCTGTCCCAAGTGCGACGTGACATACAACCTAGCCGTCGAGTGGGAGCAGGCAGTAGACCGGTTCTTCGAGGAGAACTCGCGTCCGCTGATCAACCTGCTGCGCAAGGCCATCATCATGGGCCACGGTCACGGCCACAAGATCGCGCACTTCGAGACCAGCGGAGTAGTTGTGAAGAGCGTCACCGCGGAAGGCTCGCAGCCGCTGCGAGGATAATTCCAGGGCAGGCCTCGCGTACGCGAACGGTTTGCGCATGATCAAAGGGGTGGGCCGTTGAGGCCTGCCCCTTAGTCTGCTGCGAGGTCAGCGTGAACGGGTGTTGGCGAGTGCCCGCAGGATGGTGCGGGTGTTCCTGTTCATGACCTGGCGAAGATACATGGTGAGCGCGAACATCAGGACCAGGAAGAAAAGATCGACGTGCAGGATGGAGTTTAGAAGTCCGCCAAATGTCTCTACCGGAAACATGTGCATATGCATCCAGACAAAGATGACGATGGCGAGGATGGCGAACACGGCGACGATGATGCGGGAAGAGCGTTCCGACTTATCCGCAGCCGCCAGTGCCTGCTGGACGAAGGCGATTTCCGCGCCGGTATTCTCAGAGTTCGGTTGCTGATGTTCGGGACTCATGCTGGTTTCCTTTCAGAAGTGAGGTATTTGCGAAGCGTGTTGACTCCGTAATGAAGGCGCGATTTAGCGGTGCCGATGGGAATATCCAGGATGACGGCAGATTCTTCGAGGGAGAGCCCATGCTGGTAATGGAGCAGCAGGACCGCGCGGCTGGCGGGGGAAACGCGGTCGAGGAGATTCAGGAAGACTTCATCAGGCAGCTCGCCGGGAGTGGGGTCGAGCGCGGTGAGCTGTTCCGGCGGCAGGTCGTCGAGAGGCTGCCAGCGTCTGGCGTGCTTGAGATGGGAAAAGGCAATGCGCGAGGCGATGCGGAAGCTCCATGGCCGAAAGACGGCTGGTTCGCGGAGGAACGGGAGCTTGCGGAATATCTGGATCGAGGTCTCCTGCAGGATATCGTCCGCGAGAGTAGCGCCAGCCAGATGGATGATGTAACGGCGCAGCGGCGTGTAGATGTCATGGAGCAGCTGTTCCAGAGCGGCACGATCACCGCTTTGGGCAAGAAGGACCAGCAGGGTCTGGCCGGGTGCAGGGGGCTCCTTCATGTGAGTGCTGGCGTCCATACTGGTGAGAGAGCGGCTGGGGTCAAGGAAAGTTCGGTTGCGCGAATAAATAATTATCGGCTGCGTGAGACGCGGCGAATTCTTTCCGGGACAGATGGAGCCCCATAAGCCGGCTTCCTGTCCAGACGACGGGATGTGCTTTCCGAAAATCTCTCCTTCGAGAGCGCTGTAAATGAGCGCATCGGCCTGTTAGTGCAAGTCGAGCTTTCTCTTGGGGTGAATCATCCAGGATATGAAGAACTGGCACCGGGAACCACGGCTCGCTTTTGCTACTTCGGCCTGCCATTACGAATCTGAAATACGCATGTGAATGCTGGAGGCTGCCCCCGTCAAGAGTTGCTCGCGCCACGCGGCTGCGGTCGAGAAGATGCTGAAACTCATTTAACTGGGATGATGAGAATAGCGTACCGAGTACCGCCAAACATAACGAAGGGCCGCGTCGTATCTGGATTCGCTTCTCGCAGTGGAAGGCCGGACGCATTCGCGATCTTTGAACCGAGAATCATGAAATGAGGCGGTATGCGAATGTAATCTCTCTGTCCGCGTGGAAGCTTGCTGGCCTCGGGATCGAGATTGCTCCATGCCGAGCCGCCTTGCAGCATGTAGGAGTATCCGGGCTTATCCGGGTCAGGAGCGCGACCGGTGACCAATGCGTCCACAAAGGCCATTCCATTGGAGTCGAAACAGGCCGGTCTTGGCAAAGGATCGCCGTGACCGGGCGGCATGCAGGTCCATCCGTTATCGCCGTGGCGAAGTTCTACCATCTTGCCACCTTCACGAATTGATACCGTAGCCCGCGCTGCGATGGAAGCGGGCGCAGCGGAGAGGGCTAGTTGGATCTGCTTATCACGATCTCTCGACTGAGCGCAGGCATGCGCGCTAACGAGAAAGACGGCGGCAAAGATGCTCAAGGACAGCCGATTCATGAAGGTTTTTGGATCGCAGTCAGTAAGTGTCTAAATGCCGGAGATTCTATCACCTGACAATGCATACGAAAGAGCCTCTAGGCCTTATGACCATCCGGGCCTCGATGTTGAAACCAACCTGTTACCTATACGAAAGACAGAAGTATCCGCTGACGAATTTCCCGTGCGCGTGTGAGGGACAAACTCTGGTATGCGTCGTGAAAGATTAGTGTCCCATGGCCTCATCGGGTGCGGGCTTTTTGTGCGCGGGCGGTTTGCGCATGATGAAGGGCAACGGGATGAGGCAGGCGATGGTTACGGAGAGCATCCAGAAGGCGTTCTGGTAGCTGAGCATCGAGGACTGGCGGAGGAGCATCTGGTAGGCCTGTCCGGTAGCCATGCGTGAGGCTTGATCGGCGCCCTGTCCCAGGTGCATGAGCGCGGCCTTGGTGGCGTCGATGAAATGGGTGTAGGCCATGCTGCCCTGAACCACATTCGCCGACAGCGCATTCTGATGGCTTTGCTGGGTGCGCTCGATGAAGGTGGTGAGCATGGCTGTGCCCACCGATCCGCCGAGGTTGCGGGCGAAGTTCGAGAAGCTGGAGATCTGGTTGTTCTTGTCGCGCGGGACGCCAACGTAATTGAGCGTGCTGATGGGGATGAAGACGAAGGAGAGTCCCATCACCTGGAACATGCGCCATAAGACGATGGTGCCGAAGCTGACGTCAAGGTCGAGGCGGGTGAGGTTATAGAGTCCTACGGCCGTGATGGTGTATCCGATGGCGACGAGCACGCGCGCGTCCATCTTGCCGACTAGCTTTCCGGCGACAGGCATCATGAACATGAGGACCACGGCTCCGGGTGAGATGGCCATACCGGCGCGCTCGGCCGTGTAGCCCATGAGCACCTGTAGAAACTGCGGGATGATGACGGTGCTTCCGAAGAGCACCATGCCCAGGATGAACTGCAGGAAGACCGCGGTTCCGAAATTGCGGTTCTTGAGCAGCTTGAGGTCGACGATGGGGTCGGGGTGCCGCCACTCCCACCAGACGAATGCAGCCAGGGTGACAGCGGCGAGGATGGCGAAGGCGGTGATCTTGGGGTCGCCGAACCAGTCCTTCTCCTGTCCCTTGTCGAGGACAAACTCGAGGAAGCCGACGCCGACCGCGACCAGGCCGAGTCCGACGGTGTCGATGCGGCCCGGATTTGCCTGCTTCTGCTGCAGGTACGGCGGATCTTCAACCATGCGGTTGCTGAGCCAGAGCGAGATGAGGCCGACCGGCACATTGATGAAGAAGATCCAGTGCCAGTTGAAGTTATCGGTGATCCATCCGCCCAGGGTGGGTCCGATGGCCGGCGCGCAGACCACAGCCATACCGTAGACGGCGAAGGCCTGGCCGCGCTTGGCGACCGGGAAGGTATCGGCGAGGATGGCCTGTTCGCTGGGCGCCAGTCCGCCGCCTCCGATGCCCTGCAGGATGCGGGCAATGATGAGGAATGGCAGCGTGGGCGCGATGCCGCAGAGCATGGAACAGAGCGTGAAGAGGACCACGCAGGTCATGTAGAAGCGCTTGCGTCCGAAGCGGGCCATGAGCCATCCGGAGATGGGCAGGATGATGGCGGACGAAACCAGATAGCTGGTCAGGACCCAGGTGGCTTCTTCCTGGCTGGCTCCGAGAGATCCGGCGATGTGCGGGAGGGCCACATTGGCGATAGAGGTGTCGAGCACCTCCATAAATGTGGCAATAGTGACGGTAAGCGCGATGGCCCAGGGATTATGGGAGGGCTTCCAATCGTGAATGTCCGGCATAAAAAGCTCTCCAAGCCGGCTCACGCGGCGCAGGTCATTATTTCTTGCTTGAGATAAGTCCATTTTAAATGAGCGGGTGACGGGTCCGGCAATCGCACAGCAGCGAGTGGCGTACTTTCCGGGTCGAATGTTTTATTGACCAATATATATATCGATTGATATATATATTGCCCATGAGCCAAGTCGACTTACGGAAGTTCAGTCCGCTAAAAACGCAATGGTTCGAGATCATGCTTTCGCTGGCCGGCGGGGAGCAGCATGGGTACGGAATCATGCAGGAGGTGCTGGAGCGCACCACGGGCAAGGTGCGGTTGTGGCCGGCAACGCTCTATGGGTCGATCAAGCGGCTGATCGAAGAGGGGTTGATCGAGGAGTCCGATGCGCGGCCGGCTCCGGAGATGGACGACGCACGGCGGCGCTATTACCGGCTGACGGAGCTGGGCAAACAGGTTCTGGATGCGGAGTGCGACCGGCTGCAGGAGCTGGTTCGGGCGATTCAGACGAAGCGGGCGATGGTGACGGAATGAATCTGGCATGGCGTATCTACCGGCGGTTGGCAGAGGCCTTTCCGCACGAGTTCAAGCTGGCTTACGGCGACGAACTGGTGCGCGACGGGGAGGATGTGATGGAGCAGATTGCGCGAAGGCACGGCACTGCCGGGCTGGTACGGCTGATTGCGGACATCGCGATGCGGCTGCCGATCGAATACCTGAGCGAGATGCGCCGCGACATGCGCTACGCGGCACGTGCGCTGGTAAAGTCGCCGGGATTTGCGCTGGTGGGGATTGTCTCGATGGGGCTGGGCATCGGGCTGACGACCAATGTCTACAGCTCGGGCTGGGCGCGGCTCACGCGGGATCTGCCGGGTGTGGCCAATGCGGGTAGGCTGGTGGCGGCGGAAACTCCGGCGTCGTATCCCTACATCGAGCGCTATCGGGAGCAGAAGGATTTATTTGCGGGAGTGGCCGCGGTTGAGCCCGGCCAGCAGTTCAATGTGGGATTGCCGAATGGAGTGAGCGTGCGGCCGGAGCGGGTGTTCGGTCAGCTGGTGTCCCCGGATTATTTTTCGGTGCTGGGCATGGAGGCGCAGCGGGGAAGGCTGCTGAGCCCGGTGGCCGACACGCCGGGACGCGCACCGGTTGTTGTGATCAGCGACCGCTTCTGGAGGAGCCGGCTTCATGCCGATCCTGATGCGGTGGGGCAGACGATTCGTGTGAATGGGCAGATGGCCACGATTGTGGGGATTACGCCGCGGAACTTCGATGGCGCGCTGTCGCCGAGTCCCTCAGAGCTGTTCGTTCCGACCACTGTGCCGGCGTCGCTGGCTCCGGAGCTGGGGAACGACGTGCTGCACCAGCGCAACGCGAAGGAGTTTGCGGTGCTGATGCGCCTGGCGCCGGGTGTGCGCATCGATGCGGCGGAGGCCGCGCTGGATGGGATTACGAGGCGCATGGACAAAGAGGATGACTCCGCGCCGCGGCAGGAAGACAAGGCGAAGCGGGTGGTGCTGCTGCAGGCGGGAACGCGGGTGCCGATTCCACGGAATGTACGGCCGGCGCTGATTGGATTCTTTGTGGTGCTGATGACCATCGTGTCGTCGATCGCGTGCCTGAACCTGGCGACCATGCTGATGGCGCGGGGCGCGAACCGGCGCAGGGAGCTGGCCATTCGACTGGGCGTGGGCGCGAGCCGCTTCCGCCTGGTGCGGCAGCTGATGAGTGAGGGCATTCTATTGTCGCTGCTGGGCGGGGTAGCGGGATTGGCGCTGGCTTATGTCCTGTGGGGGTTGGACGCACATATGCCGCAGCCGGCGGGTGCGCCGCTGCCGTCGAACCTGGCGGTGGACTGGCACGCGGCGATCTTCGCATTGGTGCTGGCGGTGGTGTGCGGCATCGGATTCAGCGTGGCGCCGGCGCTGCAGGCGACGAAGACCGATGTGGCTCCGGCGCTTAAGGACAGCTCGGCGCTGCAGCTCTCCGGCTACCGGCGATTCGGACTGCGCAACCTGGCCATGGGTCTGCAGGTGGCAGGGTCGCTCACGCTGCTGCTGGTTACGGGATTTCTGGTGCTGGGCATCATGAAGGGGGACAGCGTCCCGACCAATTTCGATCAGAAGACCATGGTGTTTGTGTCTATCGATCCGGTGCGTGACGGCTACACGCCGGAGAAGGCGGAGGCTTTGTTCGAACAGCTTCCGGAGCGGCTGCGAGCGTCGGGCGCGGTGCGCACCTTCGCGCTGGTGGGGCAGCCTCCGTTCATGGTGAACGAGGACGAAACACTGCAACTCACCGTGGATGACGGGCGCGAGTCCTCGCCGGTGCAGAAGACGGTGGTAAAGAACAAGGTGGGTGCGGGATTTTTTGCGGCGCTGAATCAGCCGATGCTGAGAGGCCGCGAGTTCGGTGAGGCGGAAGAGCGAAATGCAGCGGACAATGCGGCCACTGCTTTGCCCATGGTGCTGAATGAGAGCGCGGCACGGGGATTGTTTGGGAAGGGCAACGCGCTGGGCAAGCGCATTCGCAACGACCGGCAGATTTACGAAGTGGTGGGGCTGGTTCCCGATCTCAAAGATGGGACGGGAGTGAAGGCGCCTATTGCTTACATTCCGCTCACGCGGCGGGATTTCGCGCGGCCTCCGGCGGGAGGCATCACCATCATGGCGCGCGCGGATACGGCGGCGGATGCGCTGGATGGCGTGCGCGGCGTAATGGCTTCGATCGATCCAAACCTGACGCTGTTCAACGTGCAGACGCTCAGCGAGTATCTGGAGCTCAGCCGCTATGCTACGCGATCTGCCATGCGCAACTACGGAGGCATCGGTCTGTTCGGGCTGGTGCTGTCGGCGGTGGGGCTGGCGGGAGTGACGGCGTACGCGGTGACGCAGCGGCGCAAGGAGATCGGCATCCGCGTGGCGCTGGGCGCGCGTAAGGGACAGGTACTGCGGCTGGTGATGCGCGAGGCGATGGGGCTGGTCGCGGCTGGAACAGTCGTGGGATTTCTGATCGCGGTGGCGCTGGCAAGAGCGCTCTCCGCGGTGACCAGCGCCTTCGCCGACGCGTTTACCATCGGCACCAACGATCCGCTGCTGCTGGTGGGCGCGCCTCTCCTGCTGGCGTCTCTGGCTATGCTGGCCTGCTATATTCCGGCGCGGCGGGCAGCAACCATCGATCCGCTGAAGGCTTTGCGGCAGGACTAGGGACTACGCGTCCAGCGAAACGCGCCTTTGGCGCGGGTGGTTTGGCTTCGCTCCCTTTGGCCGCTTCGCTTGGGCGCTGTGACGTCGCGTATGTCGGGAGTTCACTGCACCCCACTCAGGCCAACTTCAGGCTTGAATGGGGCACCTCCTGACGTTCAGCCGTCCCTTCGGGACTTCCTCGCCCGCTTCCCGGCAACCCAGCACTGCGTGCTGGGCTATTGTAGGCCGTCCCTTCGGGACGGGATGCAACGGTTATTCCACCCGCAGCGCGGTTACCGGATTGATGGAAGCAGCGCGTCTTGCCGGGATGATGCTGGCGAAGAATGCGCAGACGGCGAGGGCAGCGATCGATCCTCCGAGGACGACCGGGTCCCAGCCCTTCACTTCATATAACTGGGACTTGATCAGGCGCGCGCAGCCGATGGATGCGGGGATGCCGATGGCTAATCCAATCAGAATCTGCAGGAAGGCTCCGCGCAGCACGAGGCGGATGACCGAGACTCTGTTTGCGCCCAGAGCCATGCGGATGCCGATCTCGCTGGTGCGGCGCTCCACGCTGTAGGCGGTGACGCCGTAGAGGCCGACAGCGGCGAGGACGAGCGCGAGGATGCCGAAGAGGCCGGTCATCTGCGCGACTGTGCGTTGCTGGTCGAGACGATTGGCCACCTGCTCATCCATGGTCTGCATGTCAATGAGGGTGAGGTTGGGATCGACTTCGGCGAAGACGCGGCGGATCTGCGCCTCCAGGCCTTCCGTACTGCCGCGAACCTGCAGCACCGCGCTCTCGATCATGTGGGTGCGGTCGTCGACCATCTGCATCATCGGAGCATCGAAGTGCACGTGCTGGGCGAGCGGCACGAAGAAGAGCGGCGGTCTCCAGTTGCCGCTGGGGTCGGTGTAGTTTGCGGTGCGCACCACACCTACGATTTCGAAGGTGCCGCTGTACTTCGGTTCGTCGATGCCGAAGTGGGTGCCGATGGGATTCTCATCCTTCTTGAAAAATTTGCGCACGAAGTTTTCGTCGACGACGGCGACGTGCTGCGTGGAGTCGGTGTCCTCTTCGGTGATGCTGCGTCCGCGCAGAATGTGCTGGCCCATGAGCTCGAGATAGCCAGGGCTGACGTGATCCCATGACGAGCCGTGGTCATTATTGCCGTCACTGACGTTGGGCACGCCCTGGCCTTCGCGGATGACCATCTCGCCCCAGTTGTCAGTGAATGGAGTGTAGAGAGCGAGCGCGGCGCGCTGTACTCCCGGGATGTGCGAGAGGCGATCCTGCAGCTCGCGATAGGTGGCATCGAGTTTCGCGGATGAGTAGCTGGAGAATGGAGCGTCCACGCTGAGGTTTACGCGGTGATCGGTCTCGAATCCGAAGTCCTGATGCTCCATTTTCTGGAGGCTGCGCGTGAGCAGGCCGGCTCCGGCGAGCAGAACGACGGAAAGCGTGGCCTGGACAATGACCAGAGCTTTCTGCGAAAGCGAGGAGTTGTCGCGGGTGCTGCGATTGGTCCCGTGCAGGGTTTCCGCGGGGTTGGCGCGCGAAGTCAGCAAGGCGGGCGCTACGCCGAAGAGCATTCCGGTGAGAAGCGACAGCACGAAGGCGAAGGCGAAGATGGGCAGCGACGGAGTGGCGTCGATGGGAACGTAGTGCGCGGTGTGGAAGGCGAGGGCAACGATCAGCTTCACTCCGAGATATGCGATGACGAGGCCGGCGAGTCCGCCGAAGAACGATAGAACGACACTCTCGGTGAGCGACTGGCGGATGAGCCGTTTCCTTGAAGCTCCGAGCGCAAGGCGGACCGCGGTCTGTGCGCGGCGCGCCGATCCACGCGCCAGCAGCAGGTTGGCGATATTGGCGCAGGCGATGAGCAGGACCAATCCGCAGACGGCGAGCAGAATGCGCAGGCTGTCTTTATAGCCTTCCTTCATTTCCGCAACACCCGCGCCGGCCGGAATGACGTGGATGTTCTGCTTGGGCAGCATGGCCTTGATCTGCGGCAGGTACTGGATGAAGTCGGTGCCGACAAAATCGGTGACCAGCCATTGGCGCATGATGGTGGTGAAACGCGCGTCCAGGCCGTTCATGGATGCGCCGGGGCGCACGCGGCCGATGATGCGCAGCCAGGAGTTCACCTGCTTCAGAATGGAGTTCTTGCCGGAGAGCAGCGGCTCCTGCTGCAGCGGCACGAATAATTGGGGCGGATCGCTGCGCAGGGTTTCGCCGTAGAAGCCGGGAGGCGTGATGCCGACGATGGTGAAGGGATGGCCATCGAGGATGAAGCTGGAGCCGATGATGCGCGGGTCGCTGCCGTATTCCTGCTGCCAGGCACGATAGCTGAGCATGGCAGCAGGCGAGGCCGAGGGCTGATCGTCAGCAGGCGTGAGGGTTCTGCCGGCGAAGGCGGGCACGCCGAAGGTGGCGAAGTAGTTGCCGGAGACGTACTCGCTGCGCAGCGGTTTGGCCAGCTGATCGGCTTCACTGCGGCGGACGCTGAAGCTGGAGCGGCCGGCCTGGAAGGCGGCGAGCTGTTCGAATTCGGGCGCGGCGGTGATGAAGCGCTGATAGAGCTGATAAGGGAACAGTCCCCAGCTGTCATTTTGCGGTCCGCCCTGGACGCAGCAGTCATTGCCTTCGCCTACGCGATAGAGCGTGGAAGGGTCAGCGACGGGCAGCGACTTGAGCATGACGGAATGAATGAGCGAAAAGATGGCGGTCGTGGCGCCGATACCCAGTGCGAGCGTGATGATGGCAGTAAGGGTAAAGATGGGAGACAACCGCATTTGCCGCAGAGCATAGGAGACATCCTGGCGCAGAGTTTGCATGACCGTCCTCTGCGAGGCAGTACGCGCGAGAACGGCTGCAGGTTCCCGGCGCACATGGTTTGGCGGAATGAGGGGTGAAGGCGCGTCCGATTACGGACGCTTTCTCCGGAAACGTACAGAGGTTTTTAGGGCGGTTCGCGAAGGCTGAGTTTTTTCAGGAATTTATGCGGGCCGGTTTTGGCCCTGGGCATGCTTCATTACAGCTGAGAGACCAACTATGCCCGCTATCCTGACCGACATTCGCTACGCACTTCGCCAGCTTCGCCGCTCGCCGGGCTTCGCCTTCACCGCGGTTGCCACGCTGGCGCTGGCCATCGGAGCCAACACTGCGATCTTTACGCTGCTGGATCAGGCGCTGCTGCGCGCGCTTCCGGTTGAGGATGCGAAGCGGGTGGTGACACTGAGCTTTGATGGCGAGTACTCGGGGCATGTGAGCTCGGAGGGCGGCGATACTCCGGGGCACCTTCATTATTTCTCCTATCCGATGTATCGCGATCTGCGCGATAAAAACACGGTATTGAGTGGGGTGATTGCGTCGGCGCCGATGACTGCTGGCGTGACATGGAACAACCAGGCGCAGTCCGCTTCGACCGAGCTGGTGACGGGGAACTATTTTGAGACGCTGGGCGTGAAGCCGGCGCTGGGACGCCTGCTGGTGGCGGGCGATGAGACGGCACCGGGAGCGAATCCCGTGGTGGTGCTGAATTTCGATTATTGGAAGAACCATTTCGGCGAAGAGCCGGTGCAGGGCAAAACGTTGCTCATCAACGGATCGCCGTTCACGATTGTGGGCGTGGCCGCGCCGGGCTTTCACAGCGAGATCTGGGGCCATCTGCCGGCGCTCTACATTCCCATCACCATGCAGCGCACGGTCGATCCGGACTGGGATTATCTGCCGGATCACCGATCGTACTGGCTGAATGTGACGGGGCGGCTGAGGGATGGAGTCACGGCGGCGCAGGCCGAGGCAGCGCTCGATCCGCTGTTTCGTTCGCTGAGGACATCGGAGTTTACGCTGGAGCGCGACCAGTCGGCACAGGCGCATAAGGACTTTGTCGAGGGCGCGCGCATGCATGTGGAAGCGGGCGCGCAGGGCTTCTCATGGCAGCGCCAACACCTGCGCACACCGCTGACCATTGTGATGAGCATGGTGCTGCTGGTGGTAGCGATGGCCGGGGTGAATGTGGCCAGCCTGCTGCTGGTGCGGGCGGCGACGCGGGTGCGCGAGTTCTCCATGCGCTATGCGCTGGGTGCGACGAATGCGCAGGTGGTGCGGCAATTATTGGCGGAGGGCCTGCTGCTGGGGTTTGCCGGCGCCGCGGCCGGCTTGCTGATTGCGCCACAGGCGCTGCGGCTGCTGATCCACTGGATGTCGGGACGCGATCCGCAGTCGTCTCCGTTCACGGCAACGCTGGACTGGACGGTGCTGGGATTCGCCGGCGCAATCACGCTGCTGGTGAGCATTCTGTTCAGCCTGGCTCCGGCGGTGCAGTTCTGGAATCCACGGCTGGCCGAGGCTTTGAAGCAGCAGGTGGGCACGGGCTCGGGCGGCTCGCTTAAATTCCGCAAGAGCTGCGTGATGCTGCAGATCGGCTTCAGCCTGCTGCTGCTGGTGGGCGCGGGGCTCTTTGTGCGCACGATTCAGAATCTGCGCAATGTGAATCCGGGATTTGCTACCGATCACCTGCTTGCCTTTTCGCTGGCTCCGGAGCTGGCGGGGTATTCGACGGCGCAGGTTCCCATTGTTGAGCAGCGCGTGCTCGACGCGCTGGCGGCGGTTCCGGGCGTGCGCGCAGTGGGTGCGACCAACGATGCCGATCTTGTCGACGATGGGCACAGCGGCGACATGGTGGTGCCGGGCTACGTTCCCAAGCTGAATGACGATTTCGATACGGAGCTGCCGTTTGTGAGCGATGGATACCTGCAGACGATGGGGATTCCGCTGCTGGCTGGCCGCTACTTGAATGCCGCGGACACCGCGACCTCGCAAAAGGTGGCGGTAGTGAACGAGAGCTTCGCGAAGCATTTTTTCGGCAGCAACGTGCAGAGCGCGCTGGGCCATCATGCGAGCCGGCCGGGGCGTCCGCAGACGGATGCGGTGATTGTGGGCGTGGTGCGCGATGTGAAACACACGAGCGTGCGCGATCCGGCGACGGCGGAGTTCTATATTCCGTTTGCGCAGGCGATCAGGACTTCGGGGATGACATATTACGTGCGCAGCTGGCAGGCTCCGGAGACGACGACGGCCGCAGTGCGCGCGGCGGTAGCGCGGATCGATGCGAAGCTGATCCTTAATAATCCTGCGACGCTGGAGCAGGCGATCGACGACAGCATCTCCAACGAGCGCGCGATCGCCATGCTGGCGACGGTGTTCGGACTGCTGGCAGTGCTGCTGGCCGGGATCGGGCTCTACGGCATCCTGGCTTATTCGACGGCGCAGCGTACGCGGGAGATCGGCATTCGCATGGCGCTGGGCGCGCAGCGATCTTCGGTTGTCGGATTGATCCTGCGCGAGGTGCTGATTCTTTCGGCGACTGCTGTGGCTGTAACCATTCCACTGGCCATGCTGGCTACACGTGCGGTGAAGAGCCAACTGTATAACGTGTCGACGGCGGACTTTGCGGTGTATGCGACGGGGGTGTCGGTGATCGCGCTGATTGCGACGATGGCGGCTCTGTTGCCGGCGCGGAGAGCAGCCTCCGTGCAGCCTTCGCGGGCTTTGCGGGATGAGTAGGTGGCGCTGTTTCTTCACCACAGAGCGCGCGGAGGTTACGGAGGGTGGTTGAAGCGGCGGAGGCCCGGTTTCACCAGGCCTCCGCCGCCACCTTTAGCTGTATCTAGCGCAGCACGATCGTCGAAACGCCGGCTTCCTATTTCGCCTGCGCCAGCTCCGCAACCACCGCGGCAATCTTATCGAGTATCTGGTTCCAGCCCTCGAGTTGACCGCTATTTTTCGCGCTCTCCATGGGTTCATTTCCAGTGAAGGTGAGTTTCGTCTGGCCGTTTCCAATATCCTCAAAAAGCGCTACGTCGTAAGCACCCTCGATGGCCTCATGTTCTATTCCCAATTGCGCAGGGTCAATCTTGTTTCCCTCCGCGTCGGAAAAGTACATCAAGGAAACGATCTTCTCGTGCAGAACAATCTCGTGGTATTCCACCGCATTCCAGAATTCCTGGCCATCCGGCGCCTTCATGCAGCAGAGAAGTTTTCCGCCAACGCGAAAATCCATCTTGCACACGGGCGAAGTAAAGCCCTTCGGTCCCCACCACTGCATGATGTACTTGGGGTCTGTCCACGCCTTCCAGACCAACTCGCGTGGGGCATCAAAAACTCTTGTAACGACCATCCGCTCAATTTCGCTAACCGTGTTTTTTGTCATCTCTGACCTCCTCTTTCTTCATTTGATTTACAACCGCATCCAGCTTGTCGAAGCTCTCTTCCCAGAAGCGGCGATAGTTAAACGCCCAGTCGCTGACTGTCTTAATCGCTTCTGGCCTAAGCGTGCACACGCTTTCGCGTCCGCGCTTGGTCTTGATCACAATGCGCGCCCGCACCAGGCAGGCGACATGTTTTGAAATCATCTGCTGCGAGAGTGCAAACGGTTCCGTCAACCGATGCACAGAGGCAGGCCCAAGGGCGAGCCGTTCGACCATGGCCCGGCGGGTTGGGTCGGACAGAGCCGCAAATGTTGTACCCAGCTTATCCACAACCAAATGGTAGTGGATTTTGGGTCAATGTCAACGGCTAATTTTGCGATTCCTGATTTCTGTCCCGAATGTCTCAGGCCTGAGACCTGCTCTGATCGGCACTCAGCGTGGGAGGACGAGCCGGCAAGGTCGTGGCGCCGGCGTCAGGGCAGGAGGAATGTGGGTTGTCTCTGGATCTGTTCGCGATGGATCGACGGCCGGTGGGCCAGGCGATCTTTGCCAGTTGGCTTGCCACGACCTCCGCGACGAATGGCAGATCGCTGAGTCACTTATCGACCGCTCGGTATCGCGAAGCCGGCTTATCATTAGTGACCATATCTGACGGGAACGGAGTTTCTCGTTACGTATCTCGGATCATCCAAATCTTTATAATTGACCAATCGTTCCAGAAAGCGTATAACAAGTCCATGGCGCGTACAAAGGAGTTCGATCAGGATCAGGCTCTCGATGCCGCCATGCGATTGTTCTGGGAGCGGGGTTACGAGGCAACGTCGATTCAGGATCTGGTAGAGGCTACGGGAGTCCAGCGTCAGAGCCTCTATGACACGTTTGGCTCGAAGCATGAGATGTTCCTGCAAAGCCTCATGCGTTATCAGGCGTTGGAAGGCCACCAGCTAAGTGAACTCACACAGAAGCATCCCAAAGGCGGCTTGCCGCTCATCCGGGCGATCTTTGAAAGTTGCGCTTCTCAGACTGTCTGTGATGCTCGCGGATGCTTTGTTGTGAACTGCGCCGCGGAGTTGGGAAGTTCGGACGAGTCTGTGGCAGAGAGAGTGCAGATTGGACGCGACGGGATGGAAACCGTATTCAAGCGCTGCCTGGAGCAAGAGAGCACTACTCACAAACTTAAAAATTCCTCTTCGGTTTCTGCGTTGGCGCAGTTTCTGGTCAACGCTTTTTTCGGTCTGCGCCTCATGGCGAAGACTCGACCCACCCAAGCAATGATTGACAACGTGGTGTCCGTTACGCTGGCCGCCGTGTGTTAATTCATTTGCCCCAAACTTGAACGTTCGTTCCAGATAAGGATAAAACACCATGGGAAAGCTAGAGAACAAGATTGCAGTCATTACAGGTGGGACCACCGGCATCGGCCTCGCCACAGCACAGCTATATACCAAAGAGGGCGCGAAGGTCATCGTGACAGGCCGTAACCCGGAAACACTCGAGCAGGCTAAGAAGCTGCTTGGTTCTGGTGCAGATGTCCTCGCAGCAGATACCAGCGACCTCAAGGCAGTCGAACAGCTCTTCAAGACCATCGCGGATCGCTACAAGAAAATCAATGCGCTCTTCATAAATGCCGGTGTCGCGAAGTTTGCCCCTATGGACCAATCATCCCCTGAGATGTTCGATGAGCAGTTCAACGTCAACGTTCGCGGAGCGTACTTTACGGCGAAGCACGCGGCACCGCTCATCGCTGACGGCGGCGCCATTCTATTCACGGCGTCGATGGTCACGAGCATCGCGGAATCCAATGCAAGTGTCTACTCTGCCACCAAAGCAGCGCTCCGGTCCTTCGGCCGCAGCCTTGCATCTGAGTTGGCTCCAAAGGTCCGCGTCAACACCATTAGCCCCGGCCCAATTGAAACACCCATCTTCGGCAAGCTCGGTTTGCCTTCCGAAGTGATCCAGGCGTTTGCCACCGACATGACTCAGAGAAACCCCTTGAAGCGTATCGGGCACGTGGATGACATCGCGAAGGCTGCACTGTTCCTTCTTTCGAGCGACTCCTCCTACGTAACAGGAATCGAGTTGTTCGTAGACGGCGGCATGGCAAGCCTCTAATCCCTTTCGTACATCCGAGGGACACTTGACTGCCAAACGGCAGCCAAAATGTCCCTTGGCATCTTCAACGACAATCATAGAAAGAGAGACACATATGGATCGTTTTGGAATCTTGGCAATACTGGAAGCAAAAGCGGGCAAGGAAAAGGAAGTTGCAGAGTTCTTGAAATCCGCTCGGCCGCTTGTCCTGCAGGAAGTCGGCACATCGAGATGGTTCGCCTTCCAGACCGGCCCAACAAGCTTCGGCATCTTCGACACCTTCGCCGATGAGGACGGACGCAACGCTCACCTGACAGGCGAGGTTGCCAGGGCACTCTTCGCAAAAGCAGAGGAGCTCTTCGTAAGCAAACCGCAGATCAGCATGGCCGATTTGCTCGCGACGAAATAGAGCGAATCCGTTTTGAAGCATTCCAGCCTGCCTCAGATATCTGGGGTAGGCTTTTTCTCGTTGTCTCGTAGCACTGCAGATAACGGATGTCAGATCGCTACCGACAAGTCCGCTTCTGGGAAGTTATGAGAGTGCGGGGCGACGTCGCGTCGAATTAATTTCTACGAGTGTTATGCCAGCGACGGCTTGGGCTTTTTGCTGAGCAGATAGAAGATTCCGATGAGGGCGAAGACGCTGCCCATGGCGGCGATGCCCATCACGCGCATGATGGCTACGGTGTATCGGCCTTGCGTGGGTGAGTAGCTGCAGCAGTAGAGCAGAACCATGTCAGAGAGCGAGCCGATGTGGTGGTTGCTGGCCTGAATGATGGCGAGGCGTACGTCGCGGGGCTGGTACTCGATACCGGAGAGATATTTCGACATGCGGCCGTCGGGCGTGGCGATCATGATGACGCTGGAGTGCGCGAACTGGTCCATCTTGCCGTCGGGGCCGGGGACGCGCACGTAGTGGAAGCCGGTGGCGGCGGCGAGACCGGTGATCTGCGGCTGCTGTCCGGTGAGGAAGTGGACGTGCGCAGCGGCGTCGGGGCTATCCAGCATCGAAACGAAATGCTCTTTGGCTTCGGTGGCGTCGGCGGGGGTGTCGGCAGGATCGATGCTGGTGACAACGACCTCATATTCGTGGCCGGCGTGAAAGCCGGTCTGCTGGAGCGACTGCGCCATGCCGTGCAGCACCTGCGGGCAGAGCATTCCACACTTGAAGTAGACGAGCGCCATCATGACGGGGCGCTGGCCGAAGTAGCGGCCGAGGGCGACGTCCTGCCCGGATTCGTCGCGGAAGTGATCTGCTAAAGGAAGCTGCGAGCTGAGGCGCTGATCGATGCCTGAGTTCTTGAGATAGGCGGGAGCTTTCTGCGCGGAGGAGCCGAGGGGCTTGTCGGCGGAGTAGGCTCCTGCGTCCTGCGCGAGGCAGGGAAGTGCGGTGGTGGCGGCCAGCAGGATGGCGATGGTGAAGAGGCGGCGCATCTGCATTCAGGATACAGGGAATAGGGATTGGCGATCAGGGAACTCGCATGGGCTATCCCACGTCTCAAGTGCGCGACGCGGGGCAGCCGATGACTATTTCAGGAGGCCGGTGCTTTCCAGCCAGCGATAGAAGAGGTCGGGCCATGCGGCTACGTTGCTGGGGTTGGCCGGGCGGATGCCAAAGCCGTGACCGAAGCCGGCGAAGATGTGCATCTCTGCGTTGACGCCGGCGTGCTTCATTTTCAGGTACAGATCGGGGATGCCTTCGGAGATGTCGGGGCGATCCTGCGCGCCGCAGGCGAGGAAGGCGGGCGGTGTGGACTTGTCGAGGCGCATGTCCTTGGGGATGGCGGGATAAATGAGCGCCTGAAAGGCCGGCTTGCTGCTTTCGCGATCGATGGGATCGGCGGCTTTGTCCAGGCCGGCATCGTAGCGCGTGGCGGCGAGCGCGGCCAGTTCGCCTCCGGCGGAGAATCCCATGACGCCGATGCGATCGGGATTCACTCGCCATTCTCTAGCCCGGCTGCGGATGAGGCGCAGGGCGCGCTGCGTGTCCGCGAGCTCGGTGCCTTCGACGGTGTAGGTCGAGTTCGGCTCGCGCGCCAGCCGGTACTTAAGCACGAAGGCAGCGATGCCGTGTTTGCTGAGCCAGCCGGCGACGGCGTAGCCTTCGTGGTCGATCCATATTTCGCGATGGCCTCCGCCGGGGATGACGAGCACGCTGGTTCCGGTCGCGGTTCCTGCGGCGGGCAGATAGACGGTGATGGACGGATGATGGACGCTGGAGATGACGTGGTCTCCAGCAGGGGTTATACGGACGGCTTCGGGGACGGTGGTGTCGTGCGAGCCGGGCGGGGTGCCGGGCCAGAGGGGGATGACGGGTTGTTGCGCAAAGCAACCCAATGTGGTGAAAGCGGCGAGCAGAACGGCGATGAGGGCGAGACGGCGCATCGGCCTCTTAGGATACAGGGGATTATACGTTCCGGTTTTGGACGTCTTCGGCGCAGGCAATCATCGTTTCGCTTTGAGGAATCGCACGTCTCAAAGGTGGGACGTGGGGTACCCGGCAACAGTAATGCTCAAATATCTTAAGCTGCTGTTAAAAAAGCATGAGAACTTGGGTTCAAACGAGCGTAATGAATGGTGATCCGATTGCATCCTAGTTATTGGGTTGACATGCCCAAATTCGAACTATACTGTGGACAATCCAATGGCACTCGAGAGAGAACTTCGCACCTACAATGAAAAGCTGCCAGAGCTCAAGCAGCATGAGGGAAAGTTTGTCCTGATTCATGGTGAAGAAATAGCTGACTTTTTCAGCACCTACGAAGACGCCATCAAGTCTGGGTATCAGCGTTACAAACTTGAGCCCTTTTTGGTTAAGCAGGTTGCGGCGATCGAACCAATTTTCTTTATGACTAGACATGTGATTCCTGAAAAGAAGCACAAGGCGTCGTAATGCCGCACTTTTTAATTCAGCTGTCTCCGCGTGGTCCCCTAATTGAAGTCGCAGTCATGGTGAGTGCAGCCCGTCAAGTGGCACTGGAACAAGCTGGCATAATAGTTCCGCCTCTACAGCGAATCCTCGGACTCATCGATACTGGTGCTTCTATCACTGCGATTGAACGCACGGTACTTGAAGCACTTCAACTCAATCCCACAGGTGAAATGGGTATCCTTACGCCCAGCACTGGAGCAGTGCCTGCTCCGGCAGCCACGTACGACGTGGTCATTGGAATATTTGCTGGGCGGCCAAACGACACTCACTTTGTGTCTGACACACTTCAGGTTACTTCTAATGATTTCAGCAATTTTGGCTTTCAGGCGCTCATCGGACGTGACATCCTAAGCCGGTGCATATTCCATTACAACGGCGCAGACGGCGTTTTCACCCTCGCTTATTAAAAAAGCCCGCGTTCTTCAGTTCCAATCATTCAATTTAATTTCAGCGGTCGAATACTCGACCGCTACTGTGGCAGCGGCTTCAGGGTGATGGTTTTGCCTTCGGCTGCGGAGTGGCGGGCGGCATCGAGGATCTGCACGACGACCATGTTGGTTTTAAGGCCGGTCAGATCTCCGTCCGGGTCGAGCTGCTTGCGGACTACTGCTGCGAGGTAGTGCAGCGATGTGTCTTCGGGCGGAGCGAGCGGTGTTGCGGTGCTCTCTTCTTCCGCGCCGCGTCCGCTGGTGCGGACCTTGATCTGCGTTGGATCCACGGCAATGGCGTAGGCCTTGGTGCCGTAGACTTCCATGTCCTTGCGGCTGAAGGTCCAGTCCCATGAGGGCATGAGGACGGTCTGGGTTTTCGGGTAGCGGAGGATGATGGTGGCGTCGTCATCGACGTGCGGATAGATGTCGGGCTTGTCGGTCTGGGCTACGGCGGTGACGGAAATCGGGGCTTCGCCGTGCATCATCACGGTCATGAGATCGGCGCCGTAGCAGCCGAAGTCGTAGAGGGCTCCGGCGCCGTTGAGTGCAGGATCGGTGAGCCACTTGAGGAACTCGGGCTGTACGCCGATTTCCTTCGGGCCCTCGTGGCCATCGTGCACGACGACCTTGCGAATTTCGCCGAGCTTGCCGTCGGCGGCCATGTCCATCACCGCCTTGTTGCTCGAGTACCAGGTGGTCTCGTAATTGACGAGCACCTGGATATGGTGCTCGCGCGCGGCTTTGCGGATGGCGAGCGCGTCTTCGACGGAGATGGTGAGCGGCTTCTCGACCATGATGTCGAGGCCATGCGCGGCTGCGGCTTCGATGACCTTGCGGTGTTCTCCGACCGAGGTGTAGCCGAGCAGCGCCTGCGGATGGGTTGCAGCAATGGCTGCGTCGAGATTGGAGAAGAAGAGGCTGTGGTCGAGATGGAAATTCTTTTCCGCTTTGTCGCGCAGGGCGGGATCGGGATCGACGACGCCGACCAGCACCGCATCATGCTGGCGGGGGAATGCGTGGAGAAATCCGTCGACGTGGCCGTGCTCGAGGCCGACGATGACGACCCTTACAGGCTGGCCGGATTGTGCGTGGGCTGCGGCGGCAAAGAGCGTTGCGGCGAGAAAAATGGCGGCGGTGAATTTCCTGCTCGGGAACATGGGGAAATGATAATGCAGGGAGATTGGGGTTGGATAAGGCGGAGGACATAGGATTGGGCGTCCAAGGACACACGCCCTGGTCGCGACCGAGGCGCGAGAGAGGGTTTGAGGTTTTTCAGTCGTCCCTTCGGGACTTCTCCTCTGTTGTCTGCTGACCCAGCACTTCGTGCTGGGCTATTTTCGGATGTCCCTACGGGACTTCTCCTCTGTTGTCTGGTGACCCAGCACTTCGTGCTGGGCTATTTTCGGACGTCCCTACGGGACTTTGATCTGATCAGTCAATGATCGTGCCGGGCCCGATCGTGATGGAAAAGGAGGGGGTGACGGGTGCTCGCAAGAGGTAATGCGATAGCATGGCCAGTCGTGATACATGACAGCATACGAAACCAACCGTTTTGGGCATGGCCTCTTTCGCTAATCCCGCTCTCTCTCGCCATTTACGGGACGGTCACCGGAACTGCGGCGATTAAAAGAGCAAAGTACAAGCGTACTGAGAGTCCATTCGGTTATTGGTTCACGCTCGTATTTGAGTATGGACTCTTCGCCTGGCTGGTGATCACTGCGATTTCAAAGTAATGCACGACTGAAAGGCGCGGTCAATTGCCACTCGTCTTGAGCGAGTGTTAGCCTCGGTGTATTCGGTTTTCTTCGATTTATTCCAGCTGGGAGACGCGTTTCATCCATGCAGACAAGCTATAACGGACTATCCTTGCCTGAAGGCGGCGAGGCGATCCAGTATGCCGACGGAAAATTTACCGTCCCTGATCATCCCATCATTCCATTCATCGAAGGCGACGGCACGGGACGCGATATCTGGCGGGCTTCGCAGCGGGTTTTCGATGCGGCTGTGGAGAAGGCCTATGGCGGCAAGCGCTCGGTAAAGTGGTTCGAGATTTATGCCGGCGAGAAGGCCTATCGCGAGTTCAAGAACTGGCTGCCGGATGATTCGGTGGCCGCGGCGAAGGACCTGCGCGTTTCCATTAAGGGACCGCTGACGACTCCTGTTGGCGGAGGGATTCGCTCGCTGAACGTGGCGCTGCGACAGATCATGGACCTTTATACGTGCGTTCGGCCGGTGAAGTACTACTCGGGCGTGCCCAGTCCGGTGAAGCATCCGGAGAAGCTGGATGTGGTGATTTTCCGCGAGAACACCGAAGACGTGTATGCGGGCATCGAGTTCCGCCAGGGCACGCCGGAGGTGAAGAAGCTGATCAGCTTCCTCAACGACGAGATGCTGAAGGGCGGCAAGAAGAAGATTCGCGAAGACTCGGGTGTGGGCATCAAGCCCATCTCGATTACCGGAACCAAGCGGCTGGTGCGCAACGCTATCAAGTATGCGCTGGAGTATGGGCGCAAGTCAGTGACACTGGTGCACAAGGGAAACATTCAGAAGTTCACCGAAGGCGCGTTTCGCGAGTGGGGCTATGAGGTTGCGGTCGATGAGTTTCGCGACAAGGTGGTGACCGAGCGCGAGAGCTGGATTCTGGGCAACGTGGAGGCGAATCCTGGCCTGACCGTGGAGCAGAATGCTGCGCTGATTGAGCCGGGGCTGGAGTTTGGATCGGACGATTTCCGCAATGAGCTATATGCCGAGGTGAAGGCGGTGCTGGACTCGATCGGCAAGACGCACGGCAATGGGCAGTGGAAGAAGAAGGTGCTGATTAACGATCGCATCGCGGACTCGATCTTCCAGCAGGTGATCATTCGTCCGGAAGAGTATTCGATCCTGGCGTGCCCGAACCTGAACGGCGATTACATTTCGGACGCTTGCGCGGCGCAGGTGGGCGGGCTGGGCATTGCTCCAGGCGCGAACATTGGCGACGGCTATGCGGTCTTCGAGGCCACGCACGGCACGGCTCCAAAGTATGCGGACAAGGATGTGATCAATCCCGGATCGGTGATGCTGTCGGGCGTGATGCTATTCGAGTTTCTGGGCTGGAAGGAAGCGGCGAAGCTGATTGAGACGTCGATGGAAAAGACGATTCAGCAGAAGTTCGTGACGTATGACTTCGAGCGGCAGATGCAGGGCGCGACGAAGGTGAAGACGAGCGAGTTTGCCACGCACATGATCTCGAATATGTAGGACTGTGGAATCCCACGTCTCAAGATCGAGACGTGGGGCACCCGGCTCCCTGTGAGAGCTCAGAACACAGAGCTCAGAAAAAAAGGAACAGTAACAAGCTGTGCTCTGAGCACTGTGCTCTGAGCCGTGAACAAGGAGAAGCATGAGGAAGAAAGTAACGATTGTGGGCGCGGGAAATGTGGGCGCTACGGCTGCGCATTGGATTGCGTCGAAGGAACTGGCGGATGTTGTTCTGATCGATGTGGTCGAGGGCATTCCGCAGGGCAAGGGACTTGATCTGCTGGAAGCCATGCCGATCGAGAAGCGCGACTCGCACATCATCGGGACCAACGACTACGCGGATACGGCGAACTCCGACATTGTGGTGATTACGGCAGGCATTCCGCGCAAGCCGGGTATGAGCCGCGATGATCTGCTGCAGACCAACTACAAGATCATGTCGGACGTGGTGGGCAAGGTGGTTGCGAATTCTCCTGACACGATCCTGGTTATTGTTTCGAATCCTCTGGATGCGATGGCGCAGGCCGCGTATCGCCAGGCGAAGTTCAATCGTGAGCGCGTGATTGGCATGGCCGGCGTGCTGGATTCGGCACGTTTCCGTACGTTCATCGCCGAGGAACTGAAGGTCTCGGTCGAGAATGTGACGGCATTTGTGCTGGGCGGACATGGCGACACCATGGTTCCGCTGCCGCGTTATTCGACGGTGGCGGGCATTCCCATCACGGAGCTGATCGAAAAGTCGCGGCTCGATGCGATTGTGCAGCGCACGCGCGATGGCGGTGCGGAGATCGTGAAGTATCTGAAGACGGGCTCCGCGTACTATGCTCCTTCGGCTGCGGCGGTCGAGATGGTCGAGGCCATTCTGAAGGACAAGAAGAAGATTCTGCCCTGCGCGGCGTATCTCGAAGGCGAGTACGGGATCAGCGGATATTACATTGGTGTGCCTTGCAAGCTGGGTGCGCGTGGTCTCGAGCAGATCATTGAGATCAAGCTGACCGACGAAGAAGATGCGGCTTTGAAGAAGAGCGCAGAAGCGGTGAAGGAGCTCTGCGCGGTGATTGGCGTTTAAAACCGCCTCCGGCGGCACCTACGCGGTGAGCGGTGCTTGCCGCACGGGCTCACAACAAAAGCGGACGAGGGATAACTCCCCTCGTCCGCTTTTGCTTTTTTGCTTGTGGCTAATCATCCGCGCGCGGGTGCAGTGTTGGTCGGTTCAGGGGCTGAAGCCCTTCATCTACCTGCTGCGGATTGGCACGACTGAAGTCGTGCCCTAACACAAACCAGAACGGTGGAGCGCAATGTTTCCTTCGAACGGCGCGTATCCGGAGTCATCGCTGATCCCACATCTCAAAGGCGAGATGTGGGGCACCCGGTTAAGAGCTTTACGCTGGCGGCTTTTCCGCTGACCGTTTTCGTGCTGATCAGTGCGTTGCGGCTACGAGTCCTACTCCATCTTTCTGGAACATGTGGCGGATGCCTCTGAGCGCCTGCCGGGTTCGCTCTTCATTTTCGATGAGCGAGAAACGGACGTGGCCGTCTCCGAATTCTCCGAAGCCTACTCCTGGGCTTACGGCTACTTTGGCTTCTTTCAGAAGCAGCGTTGAGAATTCGAGCGAGCCGAGATGCTTGTAGGGCTCGGGGATGGGCGCCCATACGAACATGGTTGCTTTGGGCATGGCAATCTGCCAGCCGAGTTTGTTGAGCCCGTTGACGAGAACGTCGCGGCGACAGCGGTAGTTTTCAGTGATCTCGCTGACACATTCCTGCGGGCCTTCGAGAGCCAGGATCGACGCGACCTGGATGGGCGTGAAGGTTCCGTAGTCGAAGTAGCTCTTGAGGCGGGCGAGCGCGGCGACCAGTGTCTTGTTACCGACCATGAAGCCGACGCGCCATCCGGGCATGTTGTAGCTTTTCGAGAGCGTGAAGAACTCTACGGCGATGTCCTTTGCGCCGGGCACTTCAAGGATGGAGGGAGCGCGGTAGCCGTCGAAGACGATGTCAGCGTAGGCGAGATCGTGGACAAGATAGATGCTGTGCTGGCGGCAGAGGTCGACGACGCGCTCGAGAAATCCGATGTCGACGCACTGCGTGGTGGGGTTGGCCGGGAAGTTGAGGATGAGCATCTTCGGCTTGGGGTACATGAGCGGGATGCTCTGCTCGAGCTCGGCGAGAAACGTATCCGTGTTGTGAATGGCGATGCTGCGGATGTTGGCTCCGGCGATGACCGGCCCATAGATATGGATGGGATAGCTGGGGTTGGGGACGAGCACGACGTCGCCCTGATCGAGCGTGGCCAGGCAGAGGTGGGCGATGCCTTCCTTGGAGCCGATGGTGACGATGGCTTCGGTGTCGGGATCGATGGAGACGTTGTAGCGGCGCTCGTACCAGTTGGCAATCGCCCGGCGCAGGCGCGGGATGCCTTTCGAGAGCGAGTAGCGGTGGGTATCCGGCTTGCGCGCGGCTTCGATCATCTTGTCGACGATGTGCTGCGGCGTGGCGCCGTCGGGATTGCCCATGCCGAAGTCGATGATGTCTTCGCCGCGGCGGCGGGCGGAGGCTTTGAGCTCGCCGGTGATGTTGAAGACGTAGGCCGGGAGCCGCTTGATTCTGGAGAACTCTTCCACGGGATTCCTCTGACAATTGATTCCAACTATTGTCTCAGAACGGGACGATGGAGGGTGAGCCGGGAACCATGCCCGGCACTCGGTCTGGGGCCGGCAGGCACCGGCCAAACTTCAACTTTTCCGTTTACTGCCGATAAGGACGACATCCACTGGAAGTGCCAGCACGTTATTGACTTTAGTGGAGCGAGCCAGCGGCTTCATCTTCGACGGCATCGAGAAAGCCGGCCAGCAACTCGATGCGGGGTTTGGCCAGTTCGCGGGCATGTTTGAGACGGATGCGCGGCGGCAGTTCGGTGAGAAATTTGCGGAGCACCGGGATGACGTTGCTGAAGCGGGCGTAGCGGGTATCGCGGCCGACCTTAGAGATGTTGCGCAGAAGGCCGATGGCTCCGAGTTGTTCGAGGATGTCGGCATCGCGCAGGATGGTGGCTTCGATGGTCTGGGGATCGTCCTGCGGCTGATGGGTGCGAATGGCCTCGAGCACGGCGGGAATTTTTTCCGCCGGGAAATCGGTTGAGGCGAGCAGTTCAGGGACGCGTTCGCAGGCGAAGCTCACGTGGTCCCAGTTTTGCAGGGCGACAGGGTCTTCGGGGCGATTGCCGACGAAGACCCCCAGGTCGTGCAGCCAGACGGCGGCGAAGACGACGTCATCGTCGTAGTCCAGGCCTTCACCGATTTGGCGGGTGAGATTGTAGAGGCGCGGCAGATGGCCGTACTTGTCCACGGGAAGCGCCTGGGCTTGGAGGATGTGCGGGATGGCGATGCGGAAGTCTGCGGTCATAAGACTCATCCTATTCCGAGTAAGGAAAGGCTGCTTGACGGGCTCGATAATATGTTCCCGATACGGTTACAAATATGGGTTTTGGACACTTTTTTCACTGCCACGAACGTGTTACTCACGATGATCGGAAGCGGTACAGAAATGCTCGAACAGACTGCTATATTTGTCATTGCATTGGGCCAGAATCGTTTTTTAAACGCTTGCCGGCCCATGATTGATGGTGCTGACACGTTGTCTAAATTTTGTAGACGAGACGAAATCCGGAAGCGCAGTCTGCTGCGTACCAGTAAAAAGAACCGGCGCTCGATCAACTTCTGCCTTCCCCCCGCAAAATATCCGCCCCGAGTTCGCATTCGCTCTTGCAGCCACTTTCATGGGCAAGGGCTAGCGCTTAACAACGTATAGGGTTCTCAAAAACGGCATGGCAACGTCAGAGTTCGTACAAAGAGCATACGGCGGAAAGGTGGGCGGCGACCATCATGTGCGCAGATGGCCTGCGCGCACGCAGCAGCGCGGCCGTTTTCTCAGCCACGCGTTCGTGGCCTCGGCGCAGATGGTTGTCAACGATACTCTTGCCATCCTGCTGGCGTTTGGCTGCGCGCTGGTGCTGCGCGTCACGCTGCTGGATAAGGCGGAACGCTTTCACGGTATGCTGCACGATCTGATCAGCGCGCCGGTAAGTTTCTCGGCGCTGGCCTGGTTTGTTCCCGCGTACGTTCTGGTTGCTTACCGGTTTGGACTGTATGCTCCGGTTCCGCAGGCCAGTGGAGCGCGCGAGTTTCGCCTGATCGTGCAGGGCTGCTTCATGGCAGGTCTGTTGTTGTGCGGCGGCCTGTACATGGCCGGGCATCTTTTCATTTCGCGCATGCTGGTGGTGCTGTTGATCTCGCTGAGTGTGGTTGCGCTCTCGGCGCGGCGCTATGCATGGAGACGGGCGCGGTTTCTCCAGTACCAGCAGGGTCTGGAAACAAGGAACGTTCTTATTGTCGGCACCAATCATCTGAGCAGTGCGCTGGGTCATCACATTGAGAACGACTATCGCCTGGGCTGCAAACTGCGCGGCTACGTGGCTGCTCCGGAGTCCACGTCGAGCAGCGAGGTGCGCGAGGATCAGATGCTGGGCGGGATCGAGCGCATTCAGCAGCTGGCGCGCAAACACTTCATCGATGAGATCGTGATTGCCGAGCCGGTACCGCCGGAGCAGGCGATTCGCCTGGTGAAAGAGGCGCGGGAGCTGGACGTGGATATCCGCGCCATCTCCGGATTCTATGGCGAGCTGACCATCCATACTCCCATCGAATATCTGGGAGTATTTCCGGTGGTCTCGCTGCATCGCCGCGATCCGCGCACGATTGCGCTGGTGCTGAAGCGCGGTGTGGACATTGTTCTTTCTCTTCTCGCGTTGGCCTGGGTGGCTCCGGTGATGATCGCGGTGGCTATCGCCGTGCGCATCGAGGGCGGCGGCCCGATCTTTTATGTATCCGAGCGCATCGGCAAGCGCGGCCGGGTCTTTCCGTGCTTCAAATTCCGCACCATGGTGAAAGATGCGGAGGAGATGAAGAAGGGCATCGCGGCGCTAAACGAGCGCGACGGCATTCTCTTCAAGGTGACCAACGACCCGCGCATCACCAAGGTGGGAAAGATTCTGCGCAAGTACAGCCTGGATGAGCTGCCGCAGTTCATCAACGTGCTGCGCGGCGAGATGAGCATGGTGGGGCCGCGGCCTCCGATTGCCAGCGAGGTTGCGAAGTATGAGCTGGAGCACTTTCGCCGCCTAGAAGTGCTGCCCGGACTCACCGGCCTGTGGCAGGTGCAGGCGCGGCAGGATTCTTCGTTCGCGAAGTACATTGAGCTCGACACCGCGTACGTGGAGAACTGGAGTTTCTGGCTGGACCTGAAGATCATTCTGCGTACGGCGGAAGTGGTCTTCCGCGGCACGGGCACTTAGAGGCAGGGATTAGGGCACAGGGTTTCGCTGATAGAATCGCGTTCATCCTGCTCCCCGGAGCCTTGCCGTGTACGACTTCCGAATTGCCGCACTTACTTTCTCTTTGCTTGTTGCTCAAGTTCCCGCGACGGCGCCCACTCCTGTAGCTCTGCCCGACACCTCTAAAACCGTCGTGCCCGACGTGAAGACTCCGGCTCCGTCTCCTGCGCACACTCTTGAGCAGGGCGATCTTTCCGCATTCTTCGATGGCATCATCCCGCTGCAGCTGGAGCGTTCGGATATCGGAGGCGGTTCGGTGACGGTGATGCAGGATGGGAAGGTCCTGCTGCAGAAGGGCTATGGCTACGCGGATGTGAAGGCGAAGAAGGCGGTCGATCCGGCGACGACGATCTTCCGGCTGGCTTCGATCTCGAAGCTGTTCACCTGGGTCTCAGTGATGCAGCTGGAAGAGCAAGGCAAGCTGGACATCGACGCGGACGTGAACAGCTATCTCGATTTCACTATCCGGCCGGCATTCAACAAGCCGGTTACGCTGCGCAATCTGATGACTCATACCGGCGGCTTCGAAGAGGAGGTCCGCGATATCATCATTACCGATCCGAAGCAGGCCATCAGCCTGCGCGATTTCCTGATCCAGAATCAGCCGAAGAGAATATTTGCTCCGGGAACGGTGCCGGCCTATTCGAACTACGGCGTGGGACTGGCGGGCTACATTGTGCAGCGGGTGAGCGGCGAGCCGTTCGAGCAGTATGTGGCCGAGCATATCTTCGCGCCGCTGGGCATGACGCACTCAACGTTCTACCAGCCGCCGCCGAAGGGATTTCCAGCCACGCCTTCGGAAGGTTATCGCGACGATACGACGGACCCAACAGTGGGCTTCGAGATATTCAATCCGGCTCCGGCGGGAGGCGTCTCTTCAACGGCAACGGATATGAGCCGATTCGGGCAGGCGCTGCTGAATGGCGGAGAGCTGGATGGCAAGCGCATCCTGAAGCCGGAGACCATCACCGCGATGTGGACTCCGCAGTTTCGCGCTGACCCCGGTCTGCCGCCGATCTGCATGGGCTTCTATGAGACGTGGCGCAACAATGTGCACTGGATTGGCCACGAGGGCGACCTGATTGCCTTCCACAGCCTGTTCTTTCTCTATCCCGCGCAGAAGCTGATGCTTTTCATCTCGTATAACTCGGCGGGCGCCGGCAATAAGCCCCGGCCGGAGCTGGTGGACATGTTCACGGATCGCTATTTTCCTTCCGACAAGAAGCAGGCTTTTCTGACCATGCCGCGCAAAGATCTGGTGGACATTGAAGGGAACTACGAGAGCACGCGCCGCAGCGAGAGCACGAAGCTGAAACTTACGAATCTGTTTGCGCAGAGGCATGCGAGTGTGGACAAGGACGGCGTGCTGCATGTGTCGAACTTCAGGGACCTCCGTGATCACACCATCAAGTGGAAGCCGATCGGCAAGGATCTGTGGCAGGAGGTGGATGGGCAGGACCGGCTGTTCGCGATCCGCGACGACAGCGGCAGGGTGGTGCGGCTGGCCTCGGACTTTGCCGGAGTGCAGGGGCAGCGCGTGCCCTGGTACGAGATCAAGACCTGGAATCAGATTGCGCTGGGTGGGAGCCTGGCGGTGCTGGCTGCGGTGGTGCTGGCCGTGATCCTGCGTGTTGGCCGGCGCATCTTTCAGCGCAAGCGGCCGAAACCTGCGCCGCAGCCGCGGACGCGATGGCTGCCGGCGTTCACCAAGTTATCCGCGCTGGTGTGGTGTGTTCTGCTGTTCTCCGTCGCCGGATTTTTTGCCTTGAACGGAGACGATCTGAATCCTCCGAACTACCAGTGGGACAAATATTTTGTGCTGATCAATGTGGTGACGGCGCTGGCCATCCTGCTGAGCGTGCCGCCGCTGTTCTCGGCTCTGCGAGTTTGGGGAAAGAAGGATCTGCGCGCGATTACCAAGGTGAAGTATTCGCTGGTGGCGCTGGCGTGCGCGTTTCTGAGCTGGATTGCGATTCACTGGCACCTGATCGGGCCGGTGCGGGTCTGAGATTTCAGGCGCGCACTTAGAGTCCGCACCCATTCATCTTTTTCTTTTATCGTGGGAGACTGGTTCATTCACATTTCAAGCCTGTTCCGGAGGTTGGTGTTGAGACGCGTGCCTGTGAAGTTTTTTGCCCTGCTGCTGAGCGCTTCCATTGCGGTTCCCGCCTTTGCGCAGGAGCGCCCGAAACCCGACGATGCGGCGAAGCATGACGATGAAAAGACGGTGCCGATTCCACCGGAGAAGACTTCAACCACGCATCACGACATCACGCTGGGCGGCAGGGTGATCCACTATACGGCGACGGCGGGCACGCTGCTGATCCACGGCGATGACGACAAGCCTTACGGAAGCATGTTTTATGTCGCTTACACCGAAGATGGCGCAGATGCTAAGTCGCGGCCGGTGACGTTCCTCTACAACGGCGGCCCGGGATCGGCTACGCTGTGGCTGCATATGGGATCGGTGGGTCCGGTACGGGTGGTGACGTCGAGCCCGGCGGCTACGGGCGCGGCTCCGTATCAGGTAGTGACGAACCAATACAGCCTGCTGGACAAGACGGATCTGGTCTTTATCGATGCTCCGCTAACCGGATTTTCGAAGGCGGTGGGCAAGGCTACGGACAAGGATTTTCGCGGCGTCGACCAGGATTTGAAGGCCTTCGACAGATTTATTCAGCGATATATTACGGTGAACCAGCGCTGGAACTCGCCCAAGTTTCTGATGGGCGAATCCTATGGAACGACGCGGTCGGCGGGACTGGCGGGGATGCTGCAGGAGAGCGGCGTGTCGCTGAATGGCGTGATTCTGGTGTCGTCGATTTTGAACTATAACGTCGAGGCTCCGGGACTGGACGTGGAGTATGTGGGCAACCTGCCTTCGTATGCGGCGATCGCGTGGTATCACAATAAAATTCCGAATAAGCCTGCGGACATCAAGGCCTTTCTTAATGACGTGCGGGCGTTTGCGCGCGGCGAGTATGCGGAGGCGCTGAGCGAGGGCGACCTGATCTCTGCGGAGAAGACGGATGCCGTGGCGACGAAGCTGTCAGCGTATACCGGGCTGAGTGTGCAGTATCTGAAGGAGACGAAGCTGCGCATCAATCCCACACGCTTTCGCAAGGAGCTGCTGCGAGACGAGGGCGAGATTCTGGGCCGCTACGATGCGCGCTTCGAGGGCACGGACACGGACAACGCGGGCGAGACTCCGGGATATGACCCTTCGGACTCGGGGATTGCGGGCGCGTTCACGGCGGCGTTTCATGATTATCTAACGCGCGAACTGAAGTGGGAGACGACGGATACCTACTATGTGCACACGGAAGGGAACACGCCGTGGGACCAGACGCACCGGCCATCAGGTGGCGGAGGACGCGGAGGCTTCGGTGGGCAGAGGATGCCGGATGTGGCGATCGATCTCGCCGACGCGATGCGCAAGAATCCCAAGCTGAAGGTGTTTTCGGCGAACGGGCTCTTCGACCTGGCGACGCCGTTCTTCCTGACCGAGTACGATCTGGCGCACATGATGGTGACTCCGGAGCTGGCGAAGAACGTGGAGTTCGGGTATTACCCTTCGGGGCACATGATCTATCTGAATGTGGATGCGCTGAAGGATTTGACGCGGGATCTGGATGGGTTTTATGGGGAGGTTTTGAAGTAAGGTTAGAGCTTGGATTGGAGGTCGCGGATCATCTGTTGGACCTTTTCAGTGTCACCGTAGCGTTCACCGCCTCCTAGGTCGAGATAGCGCTGAAAGTCGGCTATGGCTTTGTCTATCGCGACCTTTTCCCGCCATGCTAGAGCGCGATTGTAGTGGGCATTCGCGTGATCCGGATTGAGCCGTATGGCTTCGCTGTAGTCCTGAATCGCCCCGTCGAAGTCGCCTTTGTCAGAGAGCGCGATGCCGCGGTTGTAGAAGGCGCGTGCGTGGTCCGGTTTTAGCCTGATGGCCTCGTTGTAGTCCTGAATTGCGCCGTCGAGGTCGCCTTTCTCCTTGCGCACGGCGCCGCGATTGTAGAAGGCGTCTGTGTGGTCCGGATTTAGCCGGATGGCTTCGTGGTAGTCCTGAATCGCGCCGTCGAGGTCGCCTTTCTCCTTGCGCACGGCGCCGCGATTGTTGAAGCCAGTTGCATCGTCCGGATTTAGCCGGATGGCTTCGCTGAGGTCTGAGATAGCGCCATCGAGGTCGCCTTTGTTCTGATGCGCGATGCCGCGATTGTAGAAGGCAGTTGCGTCGTCCGGTTCAAGTCTTATGGCTTCGTTGAAGTCTAGAATTGCGCCATCGAGATCACCTTTACTCGTGTGCGCGATGCCGCGATTATTGAAAGCCTCGGCGAAACTGGGATCGAGTCGGATGGCTTCGCTATAAAACTTTATTCGCTGGTCGGGATCAGTAGCGCCGAAACCTCGTTCAAACCATTCCTGAGCGGTGAGCTCCTGTTGTGTGACCGGGGGCGCGGCATTGACTGCGGTCTGCTCCTGTTTCGCTGCCTCACGGGCTACGGGCGACGCAGGATGAATCACTTCACTCAGGGCCACGCTCAGGAACTGGTCGCGCAGCTTCTGCATCGATGCGTCGAAATATTCGACGGAGACAGTAGGGCCGTTATAGCTCTTCAGCGGGGCAAGGCCGCCGGTGAGCTGTTTCACGACCGCCTTGGAGCCGAACTTGAAGCCCTTAAAGAGCAGGGGTATGACGTTGCGCCGGGAGTCGATGGCCGTTTCAATCTCTCGGCGCAAAAGGTCGCCCGGCTCTTCGCACCGCTTCAACGCAGAAGGTGTGAGCAGAATAAGGAAGTGGGCGCGTGCGCGGATGTTTTCCAAGATGATGCTTTCAAAATCGCCGGAGCCGATCCCTTTGAAGTCGAAGAAGACGTCATAGCCATGCGATGTGAGGTACTGCGATATGGCCAGCGCCCACGGGGCATTGGTGCGACGATAGCTTAGGAAGACGGTTTTTTCGATGCGAGCCAAGGTGCGATTTTGGGAACAACAGCACCTTATCAAATTGTGGGCAGGGAACTGAAAGGAAAAAGCCTCTGAGGTACGGTTGGAGCAATGAACGTTAGAGCTTGGCCTGGAGGTCGCGGATCATGCGGTTTACCTTCTTCTTTTCGTCCTCTCCGAGCCGGTCTCCGCTTAGATCGATGTAGCGTTTGAGATCGACGATGGCTTTTCTTGGGTTCTTCTTTTCCCGCCAGAGCAGCCCTCGATTGAAATATGCCTCGAGGAAGCCGGGTTGAAGGGCGATCGCGATGTCGAGGTCGTCTATCGACTTGAGAGCGACACCGCGATTCACGAAGGCGGCCGCGTGATCGGGTTTCAGCCGGATGGCTTCATCGAAGTCGCGAACCGCTGCCTCGATCCGATTATTTCCGAAGTGAACGGTGCCACGATTATTGAAGACGTTTGCAGAATAGGGATTGAGGCTGATGGCCTTGTCGTAATCGCGTATTGCGCCTTCGGAATCTTCCTGCTTGTAACGTGAGACGCCGCGATTTGCATATGCCTCGGCAAAATCGGGGTCGAGGTTTATGGCTTCATCGTAGTCAACGATGGCGCCTTCGAAGTCCCGTATCTCGTCGCGCGCGTGACCTCGATTGTAGTAGGCATCGGCGAAATCAGGTTGAAGCTCGATGGCCTCATCGAAGTAGCGAATTTTTTCGCCGGTATGGGTGGCGAGGTTGCCCTTCTCGAAGGCGATTTGTGCGGCGAGGCTTTTGCGGATCGCTTCCGGTGTCGGTTTCGCCTTGGCCAGCGATGCGTTGTCGATCTGCGCCGTGGCAGAAGGGCGCGGAGGATGAAGCACATCGTCCAAACTTACGTTTAGAAACGGGGATCGGAGGCGGTCCATCGCGGCTACGAAATATTCGGGGATGATGGTGATGGCGTTGTAGCGTCTCAGGGGCGCGAGGCCACCGGTAAGTAGATCTTCGATCTGCGGGCTTCCGAAGTCGAAGCCTTCGAGCAGCAGCGACACGATGTTGCGTTTCTGCGCCAGCGCTTCTTCGATTTCGCGGCGGAACATATCGTCAGGATCGCTGCAGCGCTCGAGTGCAGAAGGCGTGAGCAGAACAACAAAGTGTGCCCGGGAGCGAATGTTTTCGAGAATGACCGATTCGAAATCACCGCTGGAAATGCTTTCGTAGTCGAGGAATACGTCGAAGCCGTGCGCTTTGAGACTATGAAAAACTGCCTGCGCTGCAAAGGCATTGGTACGGCGGTAGCTGACGAAGACGGTTTTCTCGATGCGACCCATAAGCGTGTTCCAGCGAACAACAGCACGATACCAAATTGCGGAGATAAGAGCCGAAAAGAAAAGGAGCCGCGTTGCGCAGCTCCTTTTTCTTTGATCGCTGGTTCAGCGCTATCCGATGAAGTCTACCTTTACCGGGTGGGGGATAACGCCGCGTTCGTGGCCCATCTGCAGGAGCTTGCGGATGGCTTCCTTGCCGTCTTCTCCGTAGTTGAGGGTGCGCTCGTTTACGTACATGCCTACGAATTTGTTGGCGAGGTTTTCGTCGAGGTCGCGGGCGAACTGCATGGCATAGCTGAGGGCGGCTTCGCGGTGGTCGAGTCCGTGCTGAATGCTATCGCGCAGGGCCTGGGTCACCGTAAGCATTGTTTTATCGCCCAAGGACCGGCGGATGGCGTTGCCGCCGAGAGGCAGGGGCAGGCCGGTCTGCTCACGCCACCAGACGCCGAGATCGAGGACCTTGTGCAATCCGCTGTGCGAGTAGGTGAGCTGGCCCTCGTGAATGATGAGCCCGGCGGTGAAGTTGCCGGCGACGACCTCGGGGATGATGCGGTCGAAGGGAACGATGACGGTTTCAATCTCGGGCGCGAAGAGCTTGAGGGTGAGATTTGCGGTGGTGAGCGTGCCGGGGATGGCGATGCGCTCGCGCTTGATCTCGCTCAGCGTGAAGGGCCGGCTAGAGACGATCATGGGGCCGTAGCCTTCGCCGACCGATCCGCCGCAGGCCATCAACGCGTAGTTGTCCTGCAGATAAGGATAGGCGTGGAAGGAGATGGCGGTGACATCGTAGAAGGCTTCGTGGATGGCCTTCTGGTTGAGCGTCTCGATATCGGTGAGGGTGTGGGTGAACTTGAAGCCGGGCACGCGCACCTTGTTGGTGGCGAGGCCGTAGAACATGAAGGCGTCGTCCGAGTCGGGGCTGTGTGCGATGGTGATCTCGCGCGTGTGCGCGGCGGAGGATTGCGGCTCGGCTGGTGTTGTAGGGGTTGCGCTCACTGCTGTTTTCCTGGTCCTTTCAAGCTGACGGACGTTCTAGAGAGTGTGTTGGGATGGATCTTCGATCCCTCAGGGGCTAAAGCCCCTCAATCCCGGGTTGCTTTGCGGCACGACTGAAGTCGTGCCCTGATACGGAACTTCTGATACGGAACTTTAGTTGTGCTCTGATACGAAGCCTTCATCACCCGGGGTTATTTATTCGATCGAGCTTTCGACTCCGTTGCTGCTTTGTTGCTTGCTGTGGTCTGTCTTTTCTAGATCGCGGGTGCAGTGTTGCGGTTTCGTAATTTCGTTGCTCCGATGGCGATGGCAGCTGCGGCGATGACCTTCAGCGCGTCTCCGGGCAGGAAGGGCAGCACTGTCATCTTGAGCGTGGATGCGAGCGAAAGATGCGAGATGACGGTGAACCACGCTGCTCCGCAGATGTAGAGAAGCAGGCTGGCGGCAGCGGCGGCGAAGGCGAGCGACGTGAAGCTCACAGGGCGAATGCGGCGCGCGAGCAGGCTGGCCGATGCGGCGATGAAGGGGTAAGCGAGGAGGAATCCGCCGCTGGGGCCGAGCAGCTGCAGCAGACCGCCGGGGCCGTGCGGGGTGAAGACAGGCAGGCCGGATGCGCCTTCGATCAGATACAAAGTCATGGAAGCGAAGACCGCAGCCGGCTCCATCAGCAGTCCGAGCAGCAGCACGGCGAAGTTTTGCATGGTGAGCGGAACGGGGGTGAAGAGCAGGGGGATGGAGATGTGCGCGCAGATGGCGACGAGGGCGCTGCCGGCAATGACCAGCGCGGTCTGGCGGGTGAGCTGCGAGGCCAGTGTCCTCTCGTGAAAAGCCGGCGCGGCGGTTACCGTTGCTGCGGTCTGCATCTCAGCCATGAGTTTTCTTCTCCCTGAAGTTCTTTAGTCGGCGTTCTTGAGCGGGTCTTCGGTCTTCGGTCTCTTCAGCTTGAGGAGATCGGCGGGTTGCGAGTCGTGATTGCGGATGTGGCGACGGATAGAGATGGCACTCCACACCAGCGCTACCATGCTCAAGACGAATACCACATATAAAACACGCATGGAGTTCTACGCCTAAGAATATCAGGCGGTGGGGTTGTGGAACAGGGGAGGGAATTCAGGAGTCCAAAGCGCTGTGCAGCCATTCGAGATACAGCCTGCTGCCGGTTTCGATGGGGAGAACGAGGAATTCGGGGACATCGTAGGTCTGGAGCTCGTGGAGGGCGGCTTCGAGGGCGGGCAGTTGTTCAACCGAGGTCTTGATGAGGAGCAGGATTTCGGAGGCGGTTTCGACGGCTCCCTGCCAGCGGTAGACGGAGGTGAGGTTGGGAATGATATTCACGCAGGCGGCGAGCCGGCGCTCGACGAGCGATTGCGCGAGGCGCTGGGCCGATTCAGCGGAGCCGGTGGTGGTGAGGACGATGCGGGCGGTTTCGGACATAATACTGCTGCAGATTTTCCCACATCTCAAATATCGAGATGCGGGCACCCGGCTCATCGGGGTGCAATGACCGGCATTTAAGATAGGGCAGGTATTTGAGGGCGGCTGGTGCGCATCTTACTGACAAACGTTTGATTCATAAAACAAGATTCAGGCAAGGAGAGAACGATGGCGGTCGAGATCAAGTTTGGCACTTCAGGGTGGCGGGCGATTGTTGCCGAAGAATTCACCATGGCGAATATTCGCCGGGCGGTGACGGGCATTGCCAAGTATGTGGCGTCGCAGCCGGGGGACAAGTCGATTCTGGTGGGGCGCGATCCGCGCTTTCTGGGCGAGACGTTTGTGGCGGAGGCGGCGAAGATTCTTGCCTCGCACGGCGTGAAGCCGATCGTGATTCCCGAGGCTGCTCCGACGCCGGCGATTTCGTATACGGTGCGGCGGCTGAAGACGAGCGGCGCGATCAACTTTACGGCGTCGCACAATCCTCCGGAGTACAACGGGATTAAATTTTCCACGCCGGACGGCGCGCCGGCGCTGCCCGAGGTGACCAAGCAGATCGAGGCTCAGATTGCGGGACTGGGCGAGACGGTGGTTCCTCCGGCGCCCGAGGCGAAGGACAAGTTCGAAGAAGTGGATGTGAAACCGGATTATCTGAAGCGGCTGGGCGAGCTGGTGGATTTTCCGGCGATCAAGCAGTCGGGGATCAAGGTGGTCTTCGATCCTTTCTGGGGTGCGGCGCGCGGCTACAGCTGCCACATTCTGCGCGAGCACGGCGTGGAGACGGCGACGGTTCACGACTATCGCGATGTGCTTTTCGGCGGACATGCTCCGGAGCCGGACGATCATCTGCTGGGCGATTGCAAAGCGAAGATGAAGGAGACCGGCGCGAAGATTGGCATTGCGACGGACGGCGATGCGGACCGCTTCGGCATTGTGGATGAGGATGGAACTTTCATTCAGCCGAATTACATCATCGCGCTGCTGTTCGATTATCTGGTGGATACGCGTGGATGGAAGAATGGCGTGGCCAAGTCTGTGGCGACGACCAACCTGGTGAATGCTCTGGCCGATGAGTTGAAGATTCCGCTCTTCGAGACGCCGGTGGGGTTCAAGTACATTGGCGAGCTGATCAACGAGGACAAGATCGTGATCGGCGGCGAGGAGTCGGCGGGTCTTACTATTCGCGGGCATGTTCCGGAGAAGGATGGCGTGATTGCCGGGCTGCTGGTGGCGGAGATGGTTGCGGTGCGCGGCAAGAACCTGGGCACGCAGCTCAAGGATCTCTTCAAGCGGGTGGGAGAGTTCTATCCCAACCGCGAGAACTTCCGGCTGACGCCGGAGGTCAAGGCGAAGTTTGTGGAGAAGGTGAAGGGCGATCCTACCAATCTTGGCGGGCGCAAGGTTTCGAACATCGTGCGCACGGACGGCCTGAAGCTGGTTCTCGACGACGGGTCATGGGTCTGCTACCGGCTGAGCGGCACCGAGCCGGTGGTGCGCGTGTATTCGGAGGCTCGCAAGCACAGCGATGTTGACGCCCTGAGCAAGGCAGCCAAAGACTGGGTCCTCGAGTAGGACTGGCCGTCCAGGCATTTCGCGCTTTCGCGCGGGCTGCTGCCGCTTCGCTTCCTTTGGTCGCTTCGCCTTTGCTGTGTTGAATCCCACGTCTCAAATGCGAGACGTGGGGCACCCGGTGTTAGCGTGAATCGAAAATAAAGTCCGAAATCGTAGCTGTCACTGTTTCAGAAAAGGCCTTCCTTCGAGGAGGGCCTTTTTGCTGCCCGCATGGCTGTGGGAAAGCCGGTCAGTAATTTCGCTAGCACGCGAAGGTAAGGCGAAAGAATATCGCTCTTGATTCCTGGTGACGGAAGTTCCACTCCCTGGGGATAGATGTAGTCCGCATCACAACCGATGATTGATAGCGGAGGCGTTTCCCTGTGAATTCCGTTCAACCCACTTCGTCGTTTGTGTCGCGTGTCGCTGGCTCGGTTTACCGGGTGCGGCGGCTGGTTGCGACCGGACTGGCGGTGGTTCTGGCGGTGTTTTTCGGGTTCCATGTGATGTTCGGCAGCAACGGCCTGAATGTCTACCAGGCGAAGCGCGTCGAAGACCGGTCGCTGCAGCAGAAGATCAAAGCGCTGCAGCAGGAAAACGACCAGTTGAAGAACCATGTGGAGCGGCTCAAGAGCGATCCCGATGCCATTGAGCATGAGGCGCGCGAGACGCTGCACTATGCCCGTCCGGACGAGGTGATCTGGACCTTAAACGATCAGCGCAAGCCGTCTTCGACGGTGAGCGATGCACCGCAGGCTCTGGCCGCGGTTACCAACGCCGGCAAGTAGCCGGTTTCCACCAAGAAAACTCTCCAACCCTCCTATACTTGTAGTGGGGGCGCGTCTAGAGTGCTGGCTGCAATCCGTTTTGTATGGAACGCTACGCGTGGGCACCGGCTGACGCCCTGGCGCAGCGAATACGTCAAATGGCGGATTGAGACCTACTCCGGCATGAAGGCCGATACGATGACGGCCTCCGATGTGCGGCGGTTTGTGTGGCGGGAAAAGGGAAATCTGCTGCGCTTCCTCAAGTGGACCGGCGAAATCGAAAAAGCTAAATCCAGAGACTAAGGACCAGGACGCAGCATGCGGACTCGACGGCGATTTCTTCAAGAGGCTTCATCCGCGGCAGTGCTTTCTCTGGCTGCGAGATTGTTTGCGGCTACAGGCAGCGATGAGCGTGATGTTTCGGGGCCGCGATCGCTGCGGGCTCATGCCGGGGCGCGGGGACTGATGGTGGGAGCTGCGGTGGTTCCGGAGCGGCTGAAAAACGAACCAGCCTACGGCAACCTGGTGGCGGAGCAGATGAATCTGCTGGTTGCTGAAAACGCAATGAAGTGGGCGGCGCTGCGTCCTGCTGCGGACAAATTTGATTTTCGCGGGGCGGATGCGCTCCTGGCCTTTGCCGGCGAGCATCAGCAGAAGGTGCGCGGGCACAACCTGTGCTGGCATGAGTCGATTCCGAGCTGGTTTGCGGGAACGGTCAACAAGGACAATGCGCAGAAGATTCTGACCGATCACATCCACACCGTTGCCGGACGCTATGCGGGCAAGCTGCATTCGTGGGATGTGGTGAATGAGGCGATCGACATCAAGAGCGGGCGACCGGATGGGCTGAGGAAGTCTCCATGGCTGGAGCTGATCGGGCCGGATTATCTGGAGATTGCGTTTCGCGCGGCGAAGCAGGCCGATCCGACCGCGCTGCTGACTTACAACGATTACGGGATCGAGACGGACTCGGCAGACGGCCGCGAGAAGCGCGCCCAGGTGCTGCAGCTGGTGCGCAGAATGAAGGCGCGGGGTGTGCCGATCGATGCGGTAGGGGTGCAGAGCCATCTTTCGGTGACCGATCAGGCTCCGGGTGCGGGATTGCAGCAGTTTGTGCGCGAGCTGCGCGGCATGGGGCTGCAGGTATTTGTAACCGAGCTTGATGTGAATGAGCGCAAACTGGAGGGTTCGGTTGCGGAGCGCGACGCGGCGATTGCGAAGGTCTACAAAAATTATGTCTCGATGATGCTGGCGGAGCCGAATGTCACGGCGGTGCTGACCTGGGGAATCACCGACCGCTATACGTGGCTGAATGGACCGAAGTATGCGCGCACGGATGGCCAGCCGCAGCGGGATTTGCCCTTCGATGCGGACTACCAGCCGACGCCCGCGTTCTTTGCGTACCGTGGTTCACTGGACTCCAGGCGGTCCGCGTGATTTCTTTTTTGCTGAGCAACACAGCGAAGCTTTGCGGCTTTCTTTTTCTTGCCGGCGCGCTTAACTCGGTTTGTGCGGCGCAAGAGCCTTTTCCGGGTGAGCCCGTGGCTCCGCAGCAGAAGCCAGTGCAGACAGATTCGAATCTGCCACCTCCCATTCCGGATGATCAGTATCAGATTCCTGCTTTCCGCGTGAACACGAGCGTGGTGCTGGTTCCTACGCTGGTGGAGAAGGCTGGAGGCGATGTGGTGTATGGGTTGCAGCCGAAGGATTTCACGCTGCTTGACAATGGAGTTCCGCAGACGGTGCATGTGGATGATGACCAGTACTCTCAGCCTATATCCCTGCTGATCTGCGTGGAGCGCGGACGGGACGCGCCTTTGGAGTTCGCCATGTTCGCGCGGCTGGGTCCGCTGCTGCAGTTATTCCTCGGCGATGAGCAGAATGGGAACCGCGACGGCGAGGCGGCGCTGGTGACCTTCGATTCGCATCCGGTATACGTGCAGGGTTTTCAGAAAGACACCACCGAGTTGGAGAAGCATCTCGAGAGTCTTTCGCCGGGCGATGGCGGCGCGGCGATTCTGGATGCGGTGGGATACTCGGTGAACCTGCTGGAGCAGCGCCCGGACAATCACCGGAGGGTGCTGCTGCTGATCAGCGAAACGCGGGATCACGGCAGCCGTCATGTCACCATTCCGCAGCTTGTCGAGCGCATCGGAACGAGCAACACTCTGGTGCTGAGCCTGGCGTTTTCGCCGAGCAATGCGGAGATGATCGCGTGGGCCAAGGGAAATCCCGCCGGGGATGACGGCTATGGGGCGGGAGGCCTCATAGCTCCGCTGCTGATGTCGTTGAACGCGATGCGGAGGAATAGTCCGAAGGCACTCGCCGAGATGAGCGGCGGCGAGTATGCTCCGTTCAATCGCGACAAGGCCTTCGAGCGGCGTTTTGCGGAAGAGGCGAAGCATGCGCGCAACCGGTATCTGTTAAGTTTTCATCCAACAGACCTGACGCCGGGGCTGCATACGATCGAGGTAAAGTTGACACAGGATTACGGAGCGCATGTGGTAGCGCGTGAAAGCTACTGGGCAGTGAACGACACGTTAAAGCCTGCGCAATAGCAAAGTTGTTCGCATCTTGAAATTGGATGTGCGGCTTAACTTTGTTGCGTTACGTCTCATCATCTGCGGATTTCATTCCTGATTTTTCTTTGGAGTAAATTATGGGCGAGTTTGTGAAGTTGACGGCAAGCGATGGGCATGAGCTGGATGCTTATGTGGCGAAACCTGAGGGCGAGCCAATCGCCGGGCTGGTGGTGGTGCAGGAGATCTTCGGTGTGAACAAGCACATTCGCGCGGTGACCGATGGGTGGGCGAAGGACGGATTCCTGGCTGTGGCTCCGGCGCTCTTCGATCGCGTGGAGCGCGGCGTGGATCTTGGTTACGAAGGGGCGGACCGGGAAAAGGCGATGTCGTTCATGCCCAAGCTGGATGCGGAGATGATGGCGAAGGACACGGCTGCAGCGCTGGCTTATGCCCGCGAGCATTCCGGAAAGAGGACGGGCATCGTCGGGTATTGCCTGGGCGGATCGATCGCATGGCAGATGGCGTCGCGCGGGCTGGCGGACGCGGCGGTGGGATATTACGGAGGATTCATCTCGCGCTTTGCGGATGCGGAGCTGCAGTGTCCGGTGATTCTGCACTTCGGAGCGACGGATTTGCATATTACCGAAGAGGACCGGGCGAAGATTGCGGCGGCGCATCCCGAGGTGCCGATTTATGTGTACGACTCGGCGGGCCACGGCTTCAACTGCGATATGCGTTCGAGCTACGATGCGGCTGCGGCGAAGCTGGCGCGGGAGCGGTCGCTGGAGTTTTTGAAGGAGAAGCTGGCGTAGGAGCAGGGGACAGCCATCAGGGATTTGCTTGTGGATGAAGCTTATGCTTCATCCACGCATCACAGATGAGTTGAGTACGAAGCGAATGTCTCGTTTTTCGACTGCTTCTCATTCCTGAACGCCAGTCTTCATTCTTTGTTTACGCGTCATTCATCGTTGCTCAAGCATCTATTTCTTGTTCCTGCCACTCAGAGTGGCATAATGCTCTGTTGCTGAACGAACGGACAACGACGACAGGAGATCGATGGCGACAGCGACTACGGCTGATGCGAGGCTGATTGCTCAGGACAAGTGGCGGCCCAGGGTCAATCCCTGGATCATTGCTGCCACAGTGGCCATGGCTGCGTTCATGGAGGTGTTGGACACCTCTATCGCCAACGTGGCGCTGCCGCACATCGCGGGCAATCTGGGCGCCAGTCAGGATGAGAGCACCTGGGTGCTGACTGCGTACCTGGTGGCGAATGCCGTGGTGCTGCCGATGGGCGGCTGGGCGGCGAGCGTGATCGGCCGCAAGAATTTCTTCATGTCGTGCATCGTGATCTTCACGGTGGCTTCGTTTCTCTGCGGCATCGCTACGTCGCTGCCGCTGCTGCTGCTGTTTCGCGTGATGCAGGGCGCAGGCGGCGGAGGACTGCAGCCGATGGCGCAGGCGATCATGGCGGACTCGTTTGAGCCGGAACACCGCGGGCTGGCGTTTTCGCTGTACGGGCTGGTGGCGGTGCTGGCGCCTTCGATCGGGCCTACGCTGGGCGGATGGATTACCGACAATTACAGCTGGCACTGGATCTTCTACATCAATATTCCGGTGGGGATCGCTGCGTTCTTTCTCACGCAGCGGCTGGTGGAGGATCCTCCCTGGAGCGCTCCGGATAAAAAGAATTTCTTCAAGCTGGACTATGTGGGCCTGAGCCTGCTGGTGGTGGCCATGGGCGCACTGCAGATTGGACTGGACAAGGGCGAGGAGAAGGACTGGTTCGGGTCGCACTTTATCGTGACCTTTGCGATTCTCTTTGCGGTGTCGTTCGTCGCGCTGATCGCGTGGGAATGGCGTGCGAAAAATGCGTTGATGGATCTGCGGCTCTTCAAGCAATCGAATTTTGCGGTGTGCTGTTTCCTGATGCTGCTGACCGGCGGACTGCTGAATGCGACCACGGTGCTGCAGCCGCAGTTTCTGCAGGCGCAGCTGGGATATACGGCGACGCTGGCGGGATTGTCGCTTTCCGGTGGAGGCCTGGCGCTGATCTTCATGATGCCGATGGCGGGGCAGGCGGTGGGACGTTTCCCGGCGCGCAACATCATTGCGTTCGGGTTCATCTGCTTCGCGATCGCCTACTTCATGAGCGCGACGTATATCAATCTGGGGCTAAGCTTCGCAGTATCGTCGTGGCTGCGGGTGGTGCAGGTTGCGCCGATTCCATTTGTGTTCATCTCGGTGACGACGGCGGCTTACTTCGGGCTGCCGCGGGAGAAGAGCAATCAGATTTCCGGGCTCATCAACTTCGTGCGCAACATCGGCGGCAGCATTCTGATCTCGGTGACGAATGCGATGGTTACGGAGCGTGGGTTGTTTCACCAGAACCAGCTGAACAAGTACATGATTCCCTCGAGCGCGAACTTTCAGCAGCGGGTGCAGTCGTTGACCGGCGTCTTTGATGGCAGCGCGGGGCCGGGCAATGCGGGCGGACTGGCGCAGGGAACCATTTACAACCAGCTGCAGCAGCAGTCGGCAACGCTGGCTTATGTGGATGTCTTCTACATACTGTGCGCGGCATCCATTCTTATGATCCCGATGGCGTTTCTATTGAAGAAGAACAAGCCGGGTGCGGGTGGAGCGGTTGCGGTGCATTGATGGCCAGGAATGGTCTCTGCCGCCAGAACGGACGCCGCAGGCTTACCGCTGCGGGTGTTGCATGTCGGCGATCCGAGCAGCAATGGCCTGTGATTCTTCTTTCGGAAGGCCTTCACTCTCGCGCATGGCGATGGCGAAGGCGTGCTGTGCTTCGGGGATTCTGTGCATCTGCAGAAGCGTGTTGCCCAGTTCCGCCTCGATTGCCGCGGATTGCGGATCGAGAGCGACTGCGGCCTCGGCTTCCTTCAACGCAGCATCCGGCTGACCCGAGCGCAGAAGCGTTTCCACCTGGCTCAGATGGGATTCTGCCGCTATCATCGGCACATCGAAATCGCCACTGTAGACGAGGGTCGAGTTGCCGATCAGCGCGGCGGGATGGCCGTCCTGAAACTGCTGGTAGGGATTGAGGCTGCCGGGTCCCCAGAGCGATCCGGCGGCGTCCCCGGCGCCGATGAGAATGGTGCCGTGGATGTGAGCCGGGACTGCAGGTACCGATCGGCCCGTGATCAGGAAAATGGCTGACGGCAGCGGACGGCAAGGCGTCTTGTCGTAGTCGGGAACGCCGAAAAGATAGCCGTAGGCGAACCAGCAATCGGTAACATGATGCGATGCGGTCCACGCGTTCACTTCTTTGAGCTGCTGCGCCCAATCCACGTTCGAATCGGTGAGCAGGCGATAGGTTTTCGATGATCCGCCGAAAGCCTCGTTGGCGTAGGGCAGGTAGTCGGGATAGGCATGGAGCGAAGTGGCGAACTGAAAAAGAAAAAGAAGGGCCGCCACTCCGGCCAACGGTCGCGATCGACGGGCGAGGGCCCAGGCCGCGGCCGCGGCCAACAGGATGGCGAAGGGATAGATGGCGAGCACATGCCGCACCCCGATATCGAGATGGGAAAGCATGGAGGCAAGAAGGATGGTGAGCAGAGCGATGGCGGGGACCCTTACCTTGCGCTTAAATCGCTCCAGAACGAAGGGCGCGGCGGCGAGAAGAACAATCAACGTCAGCGAGCTCTTGATGAGCAAGGCGACTGGGAAGTAGAGCCAAGTTCCTCTTGGATAGGTGTGGCCAAAAAGAAATCCGGGAGCGGCGGTCAACTGTGTGCCGAGCTTGGTCCATGCATAGAGATAACCCTCAGGAAGCAAGTGCCATGCGGCCAGATGCGTCACGAGATTGGCCTCGAACGGTCCCGGGCCCATGTGTACGATTGCAGCCAGCGGAGGCACCAGCGTGAGGCCGCTGGGACGGGCTGCGTAGCGGAAGGTATAGAAGCCCCACAGGACAAAATAACCAATCGCACATATGACAAGAAGAGCTCCCAGCATGGTGCCGGCTTTCCGGGCGCGGTCGGAAGGTGCTGCTGGGATTTCCCATAGCGCGATCAAACCCAGCACAGGGAGCACGAGCACTCCGCTCACTTTCGACGACAAGGCCAGTCCCACCGCAAGGCCGCAGAGAATGAGCCTGAGCAGGCCGGGATTCTTGGCATAGCGGTAAAAGGTGTAAACAGCGGCGAAGGTAAAGCAGGCGACGCCCATGTCTGTAGTTACGAGCGCGCCGTGCGCCAGGACCGTGGGCTCGAATGTAAACAACGCCAGCGCGATCAGACCTACGGGCGGGCCGAACATCTCCTGTCCGGCCGCAAAGAGTAAGAGCCCGAGCGCAAAGGTAAACAGACTTGCAGCCATTCGCGCCGGGGTGAGCACACGATAGGCGCCGTTCTCAGCGAGCAGCTCGCTGCCGCCTCCATATTCCTCGGCGAGGAAAAACATGCGCGGAGGGTTGGGCGGCTTGATGTGCATGGCCAGCAGCGGCGCAGCCGCGACCAGCTTTACCAGCGGCGGATGCTCCGGATTCACGCCAAAGTCCCTCGCCGTCCAATGTTGATAGCCAGCGTACAGGTGCGCGCATTCATCCCATGTAGTGGAAAGATGCCCGATGGAAAGCCACTCCTCAGCGGCGAGGGTGCTTAGCAGGCATGCTGCCAGGAGCAGATAGGCGAGACTACGTTTCGGGCTCGTCCGGCTCTGGGATGGGGATTTGGATGGTGCGGGGGCTTCGGAGGGCGGCAGCGAATCTTTGTTCATCAAAATGTTCCTGACTCAAACGGAATGGAAACGCGCGGCCCGGCTAATTACACGCAGGAGCACAATAGCCGAAACCGGATCGTGCGGCCAGCACAAATGCGAAGCGGTTCCCAGGCTATCGGCGCGCAGAGGGTCCCATGCGGCTGAAGACTGCCTAGAGTCAGTGCTATCCTTTTTCATATTTTGAAGCTGTTGAACAACGTCATTCCATTTGACCACTTGTTTACCTGAATATTCCAAAACTTCCGGAGACCAACTTGCTCAACTTCTCGCGTTTCCTTCGTTCGTCCCTGCGTGCATCGTTATTGGCTGCGGTTGTCTGGATTTCCGCGATGCCGGCTCATGCCATCGGCGACAAGCATCTGTTGCAGCATCCTGCGCTGAGCAAGGATCACATCGTCTTTGTGTATGCCGGCGATTTGTGGAGCGTGGACCGCAATGGCGGCGCGGCTTCGCGGCTGACGATCGGCGTGGGCGTGGAGACGGCTCCGGCGTTTTCTCCAGATGGATCGACGGTTGCGTTTACCGGAGAGTATGACGGCAACGTGGATGTGTTTACGATTCCGGCCGCGGGCGGGGTGCCGAAGCGGGTGACGTATCATCCGGGTGCCGATACGGCGGTGGGCTGGTCTGCGGATGGAAAGCAGATACTGTTTCGCTCGACACGGCTGGCGAGCAGCCGGTATACGCAGATCTTTGAGGTGCCGCCGAGCGGCGGGCTGGCCAAGGCGTTGCCGCTGCCGTATGCGTACCAGGGGCAGTTTTCGTCGGATGGAAAGTACTTCGCGTATTCGCCGCTGCCGCTGGCTTTCGGTTTCGATTATTCGAACTTTGTTTCATGGGGTAACTATCGCGGCGGCCGAGCGAGCACGGTGTGGATCGCGGACATGAGCGACCTGAGCCGTGTTGAGGTGCCGCACGAGCTGGAGAGCGATTTCTATCCAGTGTGGCTGGGCGGCAAGGTGTATTTTCTTTCCGGGCGCAAGGGAACGATTTCGCTTTTTTCTTATGACCCGGCTACGAAGAAGGTTGAGGAGTGTGTTGCTGCGTCGTCCGATATTCATTCGTTGTCGGCCGGGCCGGGCGGATTGATCTACGACCAGCTGGGCGAGATTTATATCTACGATCCGGCTACGGGCAAGGCGCACCAGGTTCCGATTGAGATCAATGCCGATCTGCCTGAGGTGCGGGCGCATATTGCCACGGTGAATGACGAGATTGTGAATGCGGGTATTTCGCCGACCGGTGTGCGCGCGGTGTTCGAGGCGCACGGCGACATCCTTACGGTTCCGGCAAAGAAGGGTCCGACGCGCGACCTGACTTCGACGCCGGGCGTAATGGAGCGCGAGCCAGCGTGGTCTCCGGATGGGCAGTCGGTAGCGTTCTTCTCCGATGAGAGCGGTCTCTATGAGCTGCATATTGTCGCGCAGAACGGCGAGGGCACGGTGAAGAAGATTCCGCTGGAGAAGGAGGCGGATTTCTATTTCAATCCGCAGTGGTCTCCGGATTCGAAGCAGATCGTCTTCAACGACAAGCGCGACAACATCTGGCTAGTGGATGTTGCGAGCAGCAAAGTGACGCACGTGGGCGAGAACGATGTGTACGGCGAAGAGCAGCGCGATGTGGCGTGGTCTCCGGACTCGAAGTGGCTGGCGTACGGGCGGAATCTGGAGAACCATCTGCACGTGCTTTATCTGTATTCGCTCGCCACGGGACAGAGCACGGCATTCACTGACAGCATGGCCGATTCGCGCAATCCAACCTTCGACAAGGACGGCAAATACCTGTTCTTCACGGCGAGCACGAATGAGGGCGGCGTGGCGTATGGCCTGGATATGACCAGCGACATTCTGCAGTCGAACCGCAGCGTGTATGCGCTGGTGCTGGCCAACGATCAGGCTTCGCCGATTGCTCCGGAGAGCGACGACGAGAAGGCTGCGGACGCAAAGAAAGAAGGCGACGACGAGCCTAAGCCGGGGGACGATGCGGCTAAGACTGATGAGAAGCCGGCGAAGTCCGGCGAGAAAGATAAGGACAAAGACAAGGCTGAGAAGCCGGTGAAGCCGATCCGCGTGGATGTGGAGGGATTAGAGAGCCGCATCGTGGCGCTGCCTCTGCCGCCGCGCAGCTATGTGGCGCTGGAGGCGGGAAAGAAGAAGACGCTTTATTTCCTGGAGCGGGGCGGCGGACGCTTCGATGGCGGGGGCGGGCTCACGCTGAGCCGCTACAAGTTCGAAGACCGCAAGACGGAGAAACTGGCTGATCACATCAGCTCGTTCACTCTGTCAGCTAATGGCGAGAAGATGCTGATCTCGAAGAGCGGCGGAGGCGAGGGTGAGGGAGAGGATGACGGCGGCAGCCAGTTCTTTATTGTCCCGGCTGATGCTCCGGTGAAGGGCGGCGACGGCGCGCTGAATCTTTCCGAGATGCGGGTGAAGGTCGATCCTCCGGCGGAGTGGAACCAGATGTACCACGAGGTGTGGCGCATCGAGCGTTCGTACTTCTACGATCCGCATTATCACGGTGTGGATACGGTGGCGGAGGAGAAGCGATTCGAGCCTTATGTGCAGTCGATCGCGTCGCGCACTGATCTCAACTACATCTTTGCCGAGATGCTGGGCGGATTTTCGGTGGGCCATCTGCGCGGCGGCGGCGGAAATATTCCTTCGGCGCACAAGGTGCCGGGCGGACTGCTGGGCGCGGACTACGAGATTCGCGATGGGCGCTATTGCATCGCGAAGATCTATACGGGCGGCGAGTGGAATCCGCGAGCGAAGGCTCCGCTGGCGCAGCCGGGGCTGAAGGTGAAGACGGGCGACTGCATTCTTGCAGTGGGCGGTGAGAACCTGGCGGGCACGGATGATATTCAGCGGCTGCTGGAAGGCACGGCGGGACAGGCTATTGTCCTGCATGTGGCATCGACACCAGCGGGCGCGGATGCGCATGACATCACGGTGATCCCGATAGCGAACGAGGCCGATCTGCGCAACATCGATTGGATCGAGGGCAACCGGCACAAGGTGGATGCGATGTCGGGAGGCAAGCTGGCGTATGTGTATCTGCCGGACACGGGGAATGGCGGGTTCACCAACTTCAATCGCTATTACTTTGCGCAGGACGATAAGCCAGGCGCGGTGATCGATGAGCGATTCAATGCGGGCGGCCAGGTGGCCGATTACATCGTAGAAGTGATGAAGCGGCAGCTGATCAGCTGGTGGTCGCCACGATATGGCGCGATCAGCCGGTCGCCGAACGCTGCGATCCTGGGACCGAAGGTGATGATTGCGAATGAGTATTCGGGCTCGGGCGGCGATGCTCTGCCGTGGATGTTCAAGCAGGCCAAGCTGGGTCCGCTGGTAGGCAAGCGGACGTGGGGCGGGTTGGTGGGCATCGGCGGCACTCCGGTGCTTATGGATGGCGGCGCGGTGACTTCGCCGGGCTTCGCGTTCTTCAATCCTGAAGGGCAGTGGGATGTAGAGAACCACGGCGTGCAGCCGGATGTCGAGGTGGAAATGGATCCGAAGGCGGTTGCCGAGGGTCATGATCCACAGCTGGAGAAGGCAGTGGCGCTGGCGCTGCAGGAGCTGAAGGAGCATCCGGTGCCGGAGCCGCATCGGCCGGCTTATCCGAACTATCATCCTGGTAAGAACTAGCTAAAGTAGTTGTGCTTCTTATCCCACTCAAGCCTATGGATGGCTTGAGTGAGGTACCCTGTCCTTGGGAGATATAGTGGCATTTTTTCATATCTACGCGGACGAGAGCGGAAAGCTTTCAGGAAGGTCAGACTATACATCTTTGTGTGGGTATGTCGGCGCTGCAATGGAATGGCAGAAAGTCTCATATCAATGGCAGCAGTGCTGTTTGAAATGGGGAGTGCCGCCTATCCACATGAGCAAAATTCTGCGTGAACCAGTTCCCGATGAGATTGGATGGGCAAAGATCGCCTCTGACTGGGGTATCAACTGGACGGGACGAAGAAATCAGATGCTAGAGGAGTTTGCTTCGATAATCTTCCATTCCAATATCGTGGCGATTGGCACGGTGATTGACGCCCGAGAGTACAGGAAGATACAAAGCAGCGGGAAATATAAATTCCCGATAGATGATTCCAATGTGTTTCTTCTTCAAGAACTGCTTACATGGGCGCTAGATCGTGTTGAAGTAGTTGATCGTTCATCCCCGGTTTCATTAATCGTTGACAATGACTACGATACGGCCTTCAATTATTACTCGATGCTAAAGGCTCTGAAGGAAAATTCCTCGTCTCCTAAGTTTGCGAGAATTAGAGATAGAGTGAGCGGCATATGTTTCAGTAATGACTGTGCCTACCCCGGATTGCAGATGGCTGACATGATCGCATACGAGTCGCGTAATTTAATGGTCCGGAGAATCAAAGAACCCAACTCTGAACCATCGGAGCTCTATCGGTTGCTTACCCACAACGGCGTGAATCAAACCAAACTTCTTGATGCTGAATGGCTAAAAAAGGTAGCTAACGAATGTGCGCAACGAACAGAGAAGTCCGAAGGGCATGGGAGTCAAAGTGAAATCTGAATTGGGCGATTCGAAGCTGAGGCGGCCGGTCTGCTCAATCTCTAGCTCACTCAAATTCTGTCGGAGATAGCGAGTGCGCTTCAACGTTATTGAGGAGTTACAGCGGGTGGAGTGGGAGCGCTGTTGTCTGTTGGAGATGGATGGGATTTGGCTCCTTGTTGTTTCTTTGCCAATTCAGTAGCAATCTTCAGCTCGCGTTCTGAATCTTCTTTGCGTCCGGAGCGGGCCAGGCTTAGGCCTAGATAGTAGTGCGAGGGCTGATAGTCGGGAGCGGCTTTGATGGCTAGCTCCAATTCGCGGATGGCTTCGGGATAATTCCTGCTGCGGTAAGCGGCGATGCCCAGGCCGGCGAGCGCTCCACCGTGCTGTGGATTGCGGCTGAGCGCTTTCCGAAATTCTTCGGTGGCGCGGGTCAGATCTCCGGCATCGAGGTCGAGCTGGCCCAGCTCGTAATAGGACTCCACCTGTTCGGGCATGAGCTGAATGGAACGCTCGAACTCGGTGCGGGCATCGGATGACCGTTGCAGCATGGACAAGATGCGTCCCATGCCGTAGTGCGCGGTCGCGTCGCCGGGCTTGAGGCGCAGATAGTGGCGCATGTTGGTTTCGGCTTCGGGCATCTGCTGCAGTTCGATATCCGCGCGCGCCAGACCGTAGAGGGCTTTGGCGTTTTCCGGCTCAAGCTGCAGGACCTGCTTGAGCGTGGCGACGGATTGCTGCATCATGCCTGACTGCAGATAGAGAACGCCCAGGTCGGCGAGCAGGCGGGAATCGTTGGGCATGGATTGACATGCCTGCTGCAGCACGGCGATGGCGCCGGGTGCGTCTCCAGAGTTGCGGAGCGCGATGGCCTGCGTTTCTATCTGCTGATCGGTCTGGTCGCGCGACTGTGTTTGAGCTGGGCTTTGAACTAGGGTTTGAACTGGGGTTTGAGCGGGTGCCGGGGCCGATTGCGCGGCTGCGGGCAATATCGAGAACAGCGCCGATGACAGGATCAACGATGGAGAGCAGACCATGCGCGATCTGCTCATCGGCTATTTTCCTTCGCTCACTGGTTCATCGACGGGAACGATGCGATCCCCGCGGACGTTCTTCAGCGTCTGCACGATGCCGCTGGGCCAGTGAATTTCGACGCTCTGCGCGGTGTCGTCCGATCCTAAGCCGAAGTGCGCGCGCGGATCGCTCGAAGAGAGATAGCCGCTGGATGTGGTGACGGTGACCCATTGCGTCCCGCGCGCAGTGTCGACTTTGATGACCGCGCCGATGCCATCGCGATTGCTCTTGTGACCGATGAGCTTGAGGGTGAGCCAATGATTGCTGGTTGCGGTTTCGTTGTGCAGGAGGTGCGCGGGGCCGCCGTTGGTGCTGACTACAGCGTCGATGCGGCCGTCGTTGTCGATATCGCCGATGGCCATGCCGCGTCCCACCCATGCCTGTTTGAACACGTCGCCGGAGATGCCTGAAACATCGACGAAGGCTTTTCCGCCGGTGTTGCGTGCAAGCAGCATGGGCTCGCGATAGTGAAGCTGGGGGAAGCTCTTCTCGACGGTGTCGAGATCGTGGCCCTGGGCGATGAGCATGTCCTTCCATCCATCGTTGTCATAGTCGAGGAAGCGCACGCTCCAGCCGGAGTGCAGAAGGGTCATGGCGGCGATGCCGGTGGTGTAGCTGGCGTAGTTGAAATCGCTGTCGCGCTCGTTATGGTAGAGCGCATATTTCTGATTGGCGAGATCGGTGATGATGAGATCGGGATAGCCGTCGTTGTCGTAATCCGCAAAGTCGACGCCCATGCCGGCGTAGGTGCGGCCGTCGCCGTCGACCGCGACTTCGGATTCGAGACCGACTTCATCGAAGGTTCCATTGCCCTTGTTGTGGAAGAGGTATTCGACCATGGAGTCGTTGGCGACGTAGAGGTCGGGGTGACCGTCCTTGTCGTAGTCTGCGATGGCGATGCCGAGAGCCTTGGCGGGCTTGTCGAGGCCGAGCTTCGCAGCTTCTTCGGTAAAGTGTCCCTTGCCATCGTTGTGATAGACGAGCATGGAGATGGGCTGGAAGACATCGGGATGACAGTAGCCGCGGTTGTCTTGTGTGCCGCAGAAGAGGTCGTCCCAGTCCCACTTCACGTAGCGGAGGACTACCAGATCGAGCAGTCCATCGTTGTCGAGGTCCACCCACGCGGCGCTGGTGGACCAGCCGCTGCCGCCGACTCCGGCCGTGGCGGTGACATCGGTGAAGGTGCAGTCTCCGTTGTTGTGATAGAGATGATTGCCGCCATAGCTGGTGACGAAGAGGTCTTCATTGCCGTCGTTGTCATAGTCGGCAGCCGCGACGCCCATGCCGTAGCCGACGCCTTGCAATCCTGCGTGCTCGGTGAGGTCTTCGAAGGTGCCGTCTTTTTTCTGGTGGTAGAAGCGGTTCCAGTATTCCGGGCCGGTCTTTTGCGGGATGGTGCCCTTGGGTGTGGGATCGGAGAAGGGCGCTCCGTTGACGAGGTAGAGGTCGAGGCGTCCATCGTTGTCGCAGTCGAAGAGGGCTACGCCCGAGCCCATGGTTTCGATGAGATATTTCCTTGAGGTGTGCGGCGCCTGATGGAGGAAGTGGACGCCCGATGCTTCCGTGATGTCGGTGAATTTTCCGGGGACTTGCGGCGCTGCCGGAACCGCGGCCTGCTTTACCTGCGCCGATGATGCAAGGACGAGACACGCGGCGGTGCAGCAGAGGATCACTGTGCGCAGCCAGTGTGGAAAGGACCGGGTACTTCTCATTCCGTGCGTGTGCTCCTTCGGAGCTGGTGTGATCGGCTGATTCATTAAGGATTGTTCGACTTCGTTCCGTTCAATGCTTCGGTGCGGGCAAATTCTGTTTTTGCTTTGTCGGCCAATCCCAGTTTCCGATAAACCTGGCCAAGCTGGAAGTGCAGGTGAGGATCATTGGGTTTGAGCGCAACGGCGCGCTCCAGATGCTGCGCGGCGAGATCGAGATGATCGAGCTGGATGTAGGCTTTGCCCAGCTGCTCCTGAATCTTTGCATCGGAGGGGGCGATGGCCTCGGCTTTCTGCAGCAGCTGGAGGGCGTCCTGCGCCTGATTTCTCTCGACCAGCTCGGTGCCCAGGTTAAGGTAGGGCTGCTCGCTGGGATGCTCGGCGCCGGCCTGCATGTCAATGGCTTTGTGCCACGCGGCGATCGCGTCGTCGGGACGGTTCAGGCCATCGAGAGCGAGACCGAGATTGTCTTGCGCTTTCACCATGTGGGGGTCGAGGGTCAGGGTTTTGAGAAATGCCTGACGCGAAGCTTCAAAGCGGTTGAGGGTGTATTCCACGCGTCCGAGACTGTACCAGGCCTCGGCGTCGAGCGGATTCAGTGCGACGGATTCGCGCAGCCACTTGCCGGCATCGGCGTAATCGTTGACGAGAACATAATCGAGGCCGACCACTTTCAGATTGCCTGCCGACGGCGTTTCGTACTTCGCTCCCGCGGTGTACTCGGCGAGCGATTCCTTGGGCTTGTGCTCGAGGAACAGCGTAAGCCCGAGCAGGAAATGTGCTTTCGCCGAATCGTCGTGATCACGGAGGAAGGCGCGAATCCCGGCTTCTGCCTCGTCGTATTTCCTCTGGTCGACGAGATGGGCGGCGGCTGCGAGGCTGTTGTCAGGGCCGGCGGCGGCGCTTTCACTTTGAGGCGCGGCAGACGATGCAGGGTTGGCGGTCTGTGCGAAAGACGCGGCTGCGAGAAGCATGCTTAAGCCCAGCACTGTTCTCCTACGATATCGTCTGTCCCTTTTCACAACGAAATTCCGATGGTCTGCAATCAAGGTATATGGGTGGAGTTGGCTGGTGCCGCTCCACTCTCACAGGAGAACACTTTCAAGCCGGGTTGTGAATATCTGCGCGGGGCCGTCTGCTGCGAGCGTGAGATGGACGCGGGTTTCAGAGCCCCAAATCGGACAGTCCAGGGTGATCGTCCGGTCTGCGGCCTTGTGGCCAGTGATAGAGGCGGTCCGATTCCTTGATGGGCAGGTCATTGATGCAGGCATAGCGGCGCTCCATGATGCCCTGGGCATCGAACTCCCAATTTTCATTCCCGTAGGAGCGATACCACTGGCCAGAGTCATCGTGGCACTCGTAGGCGAAGCGCACGGCGATGCGATTGCCGTCGAAGGCCCAGAGCTCCTTGATGAGGCGATAGTCCAGTTCGCGCGACCATTTCCGGGTGAGGAATTTCACGATCTCCTCGCGTCCGTTGATGAACTCGGAACGATTGCGCCAGCGGCTGTCCGGCGTGTAGGCGAGAGCGACCTGTTCGGGATTGCGCGAGTTCCATCCGTCCTCGGCTTTGCGCACTTTCGCGCGGGCGGTCTCGAGAGTGAATGGCGGAACGAGGTTTTGGGTCATGGTGGAAACTCCTCTTCAACAGGATGCCATTCTTTGCGGAATTGCGGATGACGGGCAGGATGAATGGTGCGGACTGGCGATGAAATTCGGGTCCGGACTAGCCTTTATCCCCCCGGGCACCGTAGTCTTTAACACGCATCAGGCTTGTTCTTAATTTGAGGGGGTACGACCGGTGGCTTTGAATCTTTCCGCACTATGCGGCTTTGGCAGAATGCGCCGGAGTATTGCGGCCGCGATTTTTTCACTGTTCATTCCTGCGATGGTTTGTGCGCAGCCGGGCTCCGCTGCGATTCACTACGACGAGGCGACGCATGTTTTTCGCATCGATGCCGCGGATACCACATACGTTCTTGGTGTGAATGAGAAGGGCCAGGTGCAGTCGCTCTATTGGGGCAAGCGGCTTGGGGATCAGGATCATTTTCCCGCGGCCAAGGCTGGTGTGGAAGCGGCGTCGTTCGATCTTCCCACGAACACCACGCAGCACGAGTTTGTGGGATGGGGCGCGGGGCTTTATGTCGAGCCCGACCTGAAGATCACATTTCCGAATGGCAATCGCGATCTGGAGCTGAAGTATGTTTCGCACAGCATCGACGGGAACAAGTTGTCGATCGTGATGAAGGATATTTCGCTGGAGGTCTACGTGACGCTCGAGTACGTGGCGGATGGGGAGACGGGCATCGTACGACGCTCGGCTACGATCGAGAATCGCACCGATGCGCCGTTCACCATCGAGCAGGTGGCCGCGGCCTCATGGAACCTGCCGCGCGGCACCGACTATCGGCTGCGTTACCTGACGGGCCGCTGGGGCGCGGAGGATACGGTGCAGGAGCAGCCGGTGCATCCGGGCAAGACGGTGCTGGAGAGCCGGCGGGGAACGACCGGACACCAGAACAGCCCATGGTTCGCGATCGATCATGACGGAGCGAACAGCCAGGAGCAGGGAAGCATCTGGTTTGGCGCGCTGGGCTGGAGCGGGTCGTGGGAGATCAGCATCGAGCAGAACCCGATGCTGGATGTGCGTGTGACGGGTGGTCCGAATGCCTTCGACTTCGGATATCTGCTGGGCAAGGGAGAGAAATTCGAGACGCCTTACTTTTACGGCGGCTACAGCGACCAGGGAATCGGAGGAGCTTCGCGACTGCTGCATCGCTACGAGATTGATCAGATACTGCCGCATCATCCTTCACCCGCGTTGCGGCCGGTGCTTTACAACTCGTGGGAGGCGACGGAATTCAGCGTGGACGAGGCGGGACAGATGGCGCTGGCAGAAAAGGCAGCAAGCTTCGGCGTGGAGCGCTTTGTAATGGACGATGGATGGTTCGGCCAGCGCAAGGACGATCACGCGGGGCTGGGCGACTGGTATGTGAATCCGCAGAAGTTCCCGCATGGATTGAAGCCGCTGATCGACAAGGTGCATTCGCTGGGAATGAGCTTCGGGTTGTGGGTCGAGCCGGAGATGGTGAATCCGAACAGCGATTTGTATCGCAAGCACCCGGACTGGGTGCTGAATTTTCCGGATCGTCCGCGGACCGAGGGGCGCAACCAGCTGGTGCTGAATCTGGCACGGCCGGACGTGCGCGCATATGTTTACGGGTTTCTCGACAAGCTGCTCAACGAGAACGACATTGCGTTTTTCAAGTGGGACTACAACCGCAACTGGTCGGAACCGGGCTGGCCCGCGGTCTCGCCAGACAAGGAGAAGAACGTCTACGTCGACTTCACGCGCAACTACTATGGGATTCTTGCCGAGCTGCGGCAGAAGCATCCCAACGTAGAGATTGAATCGTGCTCGGGCGGCGGCGGGCGGGTGGATCTGGGCGTGATGCAATACACCGATGAGGTGTGGACCTCAGACAATACAGACGCCTTCGACCGTCTGCTCATCCAGAACGGATTCACGTATGCGTACACACCGGGCGTGATGATGGCCTGGGTCACAGATTCGCCGACGTGGGTGAACAACCGCACGCTGTCGCTCGAGTATCGATTCCTCTCGTCGATGCAGGGTTCGCTGGGCATCGGCGCCAACCTGAACAAGTGGACGGATGAGGATTTCGCCAAAGCCAAGGAGATGGTTGCGGACTATAAAACCATTCGCGAGACGATTCAGCGCGGCGAGCTGTACCGGCTGATCACTCCGGAGCATGACAGCGAACAGTCGGTGACGGAGACGGTGTCACGCGATCAAAAACAGGCGGTGACGTTTGCCTTCCTGCATTCGAGCCGCGAGAACTATCCTTATCCACGTATCTTTCTGCGCGGGCTGAATGAGAGCGCCACTTACGACATCAAGGCATTCGCGGGCAAGCTGGCTCCGGATACGCCGCAGAGCGCGAGCGGAGCGTACTGGATGAACCACGGCGTGGATGTGCTGCTGCGCGGAGACTTCCAGGCTGCGGCGTTCACGCTGTCGCGAGCGAACTAGGCACGCTGCGCTAACATGGTGCAGGCGACGGTCTCAGCGAATGGTTGAGACCGTCGTGACTGTTCAGGAGCATCGTGGTTCGTACATCTCTTCCTAAGCGCCAATGGGTGCGCGGCGTTCTCTTCTTCTTTTTGCCAGGTGCGGTTTGCGCCGCGGGACTTGCTCAGTCCGCGGTGATTCAGGGCACGGTAATCGATGCTGCGCACAAGGGCGTAGCCGATGCTTCGGTGACGCTGGAGCAGAAGGATCATTCCCATGCGACGGAGGTACATACGGACGCGAAGGGCGCGTTTGTTTTTCCGGCGCTGCTTGCGGGGACGTACCGTATTGCTGCGGAGAAAGCAGGTCTGCACAGCCGTGTGGTTGATGCTCTGATTTTATCCGATGGCGAGCACAAGAGCGTGGAGCTGGTGCTTGATGCGGCGGCTGCCGACGCCATGCAGTTTGCCGATGACCCAAATTTCACCGTTGCGGGAGTGACGGATTGGACCGCCGCGGGCGGGCATGGATCGGATGCGCGGCTGCGGACGAGCGAAGACCTGACGCGGGAGACGGTGGTGCTCAAGCCTTCGGAGGCGAAGGACGCGAGTGCGGCGGGTGAATCGGAGAGCGGTCTGCGCGCGGCGGTGGCGAGAGATCCGCACAACTTTGAAGCAAATCATCGCATGGGCGAGTTCTGCCTGCGTGAGAAGGATTATCACGAGGCGGTTCGCTGGCTGCAGGCGGCGTATGAGATCGATCCGGCAAATGCGAAGAATGAGTATGAGCTGGCGCTGGGGTATCAGGGGGCGGGAGAGTTTGCGCAGGCGCGTGAGCATGTACAGCACCTGATCGCGCATGCGGAGAGCGCGGATGCGCACCGGCTGCTGGGTGAGCTGGATGAAGAGCTGGGTGATCCGCTGACGGCAGTGAATGAATTCGAGAAGGCGGTGCGTCTCGATCCAAGTGAAGAGAATTATTTTGCGTGGGGATCGGAGCTGCTGACGCATCGCGCCGTGGGTCCGGCGGTGGAGGTTTTTCAAAACGGGGCGAAGGCCTATCCGAGGTCGGCGCGTATGCTGGCGGCGCAGGGAGCAGCGTTGTTTGCGGGTGGGCACAACGATGAGGCGGCGGCGAAGGTGTGCGCGGCGTCGGACCTGAATCCGGCGGATGCGGCTCCGTATGTTTTTCTGGGCAAGATCGACATGGCCGCGCCTACGCCTGTGGAATGCGTAGAGCCGCGGCTGAAGCGGTTCCTTGATCGTCAGCCGGAGAGTGCGCTGGCGAATTTCTACTACGCGATGACGGTGTGGAAGGCCGAGCAGTCGTCGGATAACAAGACAGAGCTGCAGCACGTGGAGACGCTGCTGACCAAGGCGGTGACAGTCGACGCGAAGTTTGAAGACGCTCTGCTGCAGTTGGGGATTTTGTGTTTCTCAGAGGGCGACTTCAAGCGGGCGACGGAGTTGTTTCAGCGGGCGGTGGCTGTCGATCCGCAGTCGAGTGCGGCGCATTACCGGTTGGGGATGGCGTATGCGCGTATTGGCGAGCAGGAGAAGTCGCGCGAGGAGTTCCTGCGTTATCGGGAGCTGGATAAGCAGCAGGCCGCGGCGATTGAGCAGCAACGGAAAGAGATCAAGCAATTCATGGTGGTGTTGAAGGACAAGCCGGCGGCTGCGACGTCGAATTAGCTCGAGTCTTGTTTTAGAGAAAGCATTTCCTCAGCGGCTAAAGCCGCACTCTCTCCCGCTCTTAATGGCATGGCTGAAGCCGTGCCCTACTCACAAGCTACTTCACGATGCCTTCGCCTTCGCGGATGGTCAGGATCTGGTTGGCTTTTACTTTGGTGAAGCGCTCGATCTTCTGGGTGGTGGGCCACTTTACTTCGATGGCATCGATTGAGTCGATTTTGCCGAGGCCGAAGTGGAGGCGCAGGTCGCTTTGCGACATGACGCTGGCGCCGCTGTGCACCTCGTCCATCTGAATGTGCTTGCCGGTGAAGACGCGGACGCGTGCGCCGATGGCGGTGCGGTTGCACTTGGTGCCGAGGAGCTTGATCTTGATCCAGTTCTGCCGGTTGCCTCCTTCGTTGCGCAGCAGCGAGGGCGGGTCGTTGAGGTTCAGCACGAGGACATCGATGTCGCCGTCGTTGTCGTAGTCGCCGAAGGCCGCGCCGCGGCTGGAGAAGCGCTCGCTGATGCCAGGACCCATCTCTGCCGAGATATCTTTGAAGCGGCCATTGCCGAGGTTTTTGTAGACCAGACGCGGGTTCTTGAAGGTCTGGCCGAAATCGTGTGCGTCAACTTCGGGGTAGACGTGGCCGTTGACCTGGATGATGTCGGCCCAGCCGTCATTGTCGTAGTCGACGAAGCCGCAGCCCCAGGCCACATAGCGATTGTTGACGCCGATGCCGGAGTCGAAGGTGACATCGGTGAAGGTGCCGTCGCCGTTGTTGTGGTAGAGGTTGCAGGTGTCGTCAGCGAAGTTGGTCTTGAAGATATCGAACCAGCCGTCGCAGTCGTAGTCGGCTACGGCGATGCCCATGCCGGCCTGCTCGTGGCCGTTGTCGCTGTACGCGCAGCCAGCCATCACTGCGATATCGGTGAATGTGCCGTCGTGATTGTTCTTGAAGAGAATGCTGGGCTCGGAGTCGACGGCGATGTAGATGTCAGGCCAGCCGTCGTTATCGAAGTCATACGAGACGGCAGTGATGGAGTAGCGCGGGCCGGGCTTGAGGATGCCGGATTTCTCCGAGACGTCGGTGAAGGTTCCGTCTCCGTTGTTGTGGTAGAGAAGATTGGTGCCGGCGGGAAGTCCGCGGGGGCCGCACAGGGTGGGCATACCTTTCCATTGGCAATAGACGGTCTTATCGGCGGGCGGAATGGTTTCGGGATCGAGCTTCATGTAGTTGCAGATGAAGAGGTCGAGATGGCTGTCGCGATCGTAGTCGAGAAAGGTGCAGCCGGCGCCCCAGCGATAGGCGCTCTGCGCGAGGCCGGCTTGCTGGGTCACATCCGTAAACGTGCCGTTGCCGTTGTTGCGGAAGAGTATGTTGTGTCCCCAGAAGCAGCAGAAGAGATCGTCCCATCCATCGTTGTTGTAGTCGCCGACGCAGACGCCGGTCTGCCAGCCGGTGCGGCCGAGTCCGGATTTTTCGGTGACATCCGTGAAGGTGCCGTCGCGATTGTTTTTGTAGAGATGCGACGTGGGCGCCTGCCCGGGAGCCCAGTTTGCGTCGAGGCGGTTTCCGTTGGTGAGGTAGATATCGAGCCAGCCGTCGTGATCGTAGTCAAAGAAGGCGAGGCCGCTACCCTTGGCTTCAATGATGGAGCGCTTGTGGTCGATGCCGCCCCATACGTTGGGGATGGTGAGCCCGGCCTGCTGTGCTACGTCGACGTATTGAACGGGCGATGCTGTTTTCGACGTGGCGGCTTGAATGAGCGATGCATCGCGCCACTTCCAGAGCGGTGTGGCGAGGGCTTCGGTCAGCGTGCCGCTGAGTGCGAAGAGACCGGTGCCGAGAAAACGCCGGCGAGGGATGTTCATCGGGTGGGAATCCCCGGGAATGGATGAGGCACGGCTGCGATGACGCGGGTATTCATTGCAGGGCTTCCATGGCCTGTTGCGCGCTGCGGTTTTGCGGCTGCAGGCTTAGCAACTGCTGCACGATGGCGCGGGCGTTTTCCCTGTCGCCGCGCATGGCGTAGAGGCGGGCGAGGTTGAGATAGGACTGATCGAAACCGGGGACAAGACGGATGCAGGTTTTAAATTGCTCCTCCGCTTCAGAGTAATTCTGTGCGCGCACGTAGAGAATGCCGAGATTGTTTCGCGCCTCAGGATAGTCGGGGCGAAGGGCGATGGCCTTCTGCAGATAGCTGGTTGCCTGCTGTATCTGGCCCTGCTGCGCGTAGAGCATACCGAGGCCGTAGATGATCTCGGGATCGTCGGGTTGTATCTCGAGCGCGCGTGAAAGCAGATCCTGTGCCTTGTCAAACACATGCTCGCGTCGATACAGATTTCCCAGGTTCAGCAGGGCGATGGCGTAGGAAGGCCGGAGCTGCAGCGATTGCTGAAAGTTCTGCACGGCTTCATCGGCTCGGCCCTGTTGCGCGGCGATCATGCCGAGGTTGTTCCAGGCTTCGGGGTAGTTGGGGCGCAGCTTTACTGTCTGGTCGAGATATTTGCGCGCCTGATCGAGATCGTTGCGGCGCAGGTAGAGCGTGCCCAGGTTGTAGCAGGCTTCGGGATCATCGGGTTTTGTTGCGAGCACCTGCTGGAAGGATGCCGTGGCCTGCTCGAGATATCCATGCTGGAACATGGCGATGCCGTAAGTGAAATCGTTGCGCTGGAAGACACTCTGGTAGAGCACCCCAGCAAAGGGCAGCGCCTTGGCGATGCGGTCCCTCGGGCTGCTGGGCGCGGTGCGTACATCGTCGAGGATGCGGATGGGATCGACGGCACCCTGATAGACCTTGACGATCATGCCTTCGCGATCGAGCAGGAACGCTGAGGGGATAGGCAGGTCGCGGCGGCGGTCGAAGAGGTAGCGGAAGATGATGTTGTAGATGCCGGCGACTTCTTCCGTCGCGAACAGGACTGGGAAAGAGAGATGTTCTTGTGAAGCAGCGGATTTCGCGGCGGTGAGATCGGCGGGGTCGTCGACATTGACGGCGAGGATTTCGCAATGGCCTGCGGTGAGCGCGGCATGATGCAACTGGAGGGTCTTGAGCTGGGCTGATGCCTTGGTCGACCAGAAGCTGAGCAGAACGAAGCTGCCCTGCAGCGATTGCAGGGTGCGGGTGGCGCCGTTGAGATCGGGCAGCGAGAATTCCGGCGCCTTCAATGGCTCGAGCAGCCATGTCTCTACCTGAGAGGGCAGCTCGATTGGGACCGGAGTGGATGGCGGCGGTGTTTCGGTGAACGCTGCGGGTGTCGTGGCGAACGGTTTCGCCGCGAATGTGGCTGCGCCTTCTTCGATCTCGATGCGATGGTTGGCGGGGAGATTGTCGAACTGCTGGGTGAGGCCGCTGGGCCAATGGATGGTGGCGCGAATGTTGCCGGGAGAATCTCCGAGACCGATGTGAATCTCTTTGGCGTGCTGCGAGAGAAATCCCGAGCCGGCCTGCAGGTATCGGGTCTGATGCAGGCTCCCGGTTTCCAAGGTGACTGAGGCTCCGATGGCATCGCGATTGCTTTTTATGCCGCGGAGGCGGAAGACAATCGATTGGCCGATCTCCGGCATGGCGTTGTGCAGAATGCGGAGCTGGGGTGCGTTGCGATTTTTCAGGATCACTTCGAGGCGGCCGTCGTGATCGATATCGGCCAACGCAAACGACCGGCTGTCCTCGGGGAAGTCGAGTCCGACGGCGCCTGAGACTTCGGAGAACGTGCCGTCGCGATTGTTGGCGAGCATGACGTTGCGCTCGTAGCCGCTCCAGGTGCCGTCGGAGCGGATCAGCTCGTTGAGCGCGTTCCATCCGTGCTCATAGGCTAGCGACGGCGTGGTGTCGTCGGGCGACTTGGCGACGACCTGCCGCCAGAAAAAGCTGCCGAGATCGATTTGATTGCCGGGATCTGTGCGGGGACCGGAGATATATCCATTGGCGACGTAGAGATCGGGGTAGCCGTCGTGGTCGAAGTCCCAGAAGTCCGAGCACCACGACCAACGGCCCATTTCCGCTCCGGATTGGCGGCTGATGTTCTCGAATTTGCCATCGCCCTGGTTGCGATAGAGAGAATTGCCGCGGGCATGGCGACGATAGAGGGCGCGGATCTCTTCCGGCGATTTTTCGTGGAAGATTTTCTGCTGCGCAACACGCTGGCCGGCGGCGGACCACATGTTGGCGACGTAGATGTCTGGCTTACCGTCGTTGTCGAAGTCGGACCAGGCCGCGCTCATGCCGGCTCCGGCGTCCTGGATGTGAGCTTCTTCGGAGACGGCGGTGAAGGTTCCGTTTCCGTTGTTGCGGTAGAGATTGCTGCGGCCGAAGTCGTTGGCCACGTAGAGATCAGGCAGGCCGTTATCTTTGTAGTTACCCCAGGCGCAGGCAAAGCTGTAGCGGTCATTCTCGGCATTGAGTCCGGCGGCTGCGGTGACGTCCTCGAAGGTTCCGTTGCCGGTATTACGCATGAGGAAGTTCGGCGGCCCGTTGCGCGCGTCATAGTAGGGAACGGGATAGTGGTACTGATCGAGGCCGAGGTAGTAGCTGTAGAGGCAGAAATAGATGTCGAGGCGGCCATCGCGATCGTAGTCGGCGATCGCCGCGTGGGTGAAGGTTCCCTGCGGCTGCTGGGCGAAGTTGAAGGCGTCGCGTTTGAGCGAAAACTTGCCGTTACCCTGGTTCTGGAAGAGGAGTGGGCCGCTGCCGCAGACTACGAGGAGATCCTGCACGCCTTTGTTGTCGAAGTCGGCGAAGAGGGCGCAGGCGGTGTTGTCGAGGACACCGACTCCGGCTGTTTCGGTGACGTCTTCGAAGGTGCCGTTGCCGCGATTGCGGTAGAGGCGGTTGGGGATGCCGGCGGGCTGGCAGACGTAGATATCGTCAAATCCGTCATTATCGAAATCGCCAACAGAGACGCCATTGTTGCCGTAAACATCAATGCCGCAGGCTCCGTCGAGGACGGTGCGCCAGTGGTCGGTTCCGCAGAGGAGCTGGCTGGTGTAGGACTCGGCTGTTCCCAACGCGTGAGGGGTGATGTCGATGAAGGCCGGGCCGTGGACGGTGGCCATGGTTTCCTCGCCGAACTCCCATTTTCGGGCTATCCACTGGCCGGATTCGTGGCGCGACCATTCCGTGGTCCAGACGCCGACTCGTTCCTCGCTCCGGTTTCCATCCCGTTCCGCGACCAGGTCATAGCGGATTTCCAGCTGGACTGCGAGCGGCGATGCGGCTATTTCTGCGATGGCGGTGATTTCGAACTCTGCGGTTTTTATGCGCAGGGATTTGCCCAGCCAGTCGCGAAAGGCCTCAAGAAAGTGGACCGGACCGTGGATCGCCTGGAGATGGCCGCTTCCGGTCAAGCGCGAGGTTTCTATGCCGTTGCCGGAGCGGATTTTGCGCGGGGAGGCAGAAACAAGGAAGGTGGCTTCGAGGTTGGGATCGAGAAGACTGGCGAATTCTGAAAATGCATCAGGAGAAGTGCAGAGAGACTTGCTCAAACGTTTGAGCACCTGGTCAATCTCGTATGCGTATTTCTCGGTGACGTACTCGTCGGCGCCGGGAGTGACGAGCAGGAAGAGGGGTTCGAGCGGGGAGCGAGCGGGGTAGTGGGGCGTGAGGTGCGCGTCGGCGAAGGGAAGCGGACCTGGTTGATCGAGAAAAGCTTTCCCGGGTGCGAAGAGGAGCGATGAGCCGAAAAAGGGGGATGGCCGGAAGAGGAGCGGGGTCAGCCCGAAGCTTTTGAGGAATGATCGCCGGGAAAACGGCTGGATTGCGTGCTTGCGAGGGGACATCCGTTGAAATTTCCTGGGGCGATTACCCGGAGTTCGAATGCTAGCATCCGAACTCGCTGCAACCCAAATGCGGGCCGATTCCGTCCAAATCCGGCCGTCTGAAGGCCGTGTCCGGGAGACTCCCACCGGGATAGTCCGTTCGGGCTAGACCTGCCTGACCAGGGCTGCCTATTACTTCGCGAAACCCTTGGTTATACGGGGTAACCATCATTTTGGTTGACAAAAACGTTTTCATACGCGTAACTTTCAACCGCTATTGGAAATCTGCTCGAGGCACGCGCAATTGTAAGCGGTTGCAAAGATTGCAAACACAGTTTTGAACATGGTTTAGCAAAATTGGAGGCAGTTCGATGGGTCTTCGAAATACAGCAGTAAAAACGAAATTTACGAGTTTTCTACGGAGTCTGAGTTTCCTGACTGTGTGCTGCGCTTTGTTGTTGATGGCGCAGGGCCGGTACGCGCTCGGGCAGGTAGACGAAGGGTCGGTGGCCGGTGTCGTGGAAGATTCGACAGGCGCGGTCATCCCCAACGCGCATGTCACTCTCCTCAACACCGACCAGGGTTTATCACTGGAAACCACGGCGAATGCCAGCGGCGAATACATCTTTTCGCCGGTCCGCATCGGCCACTATCAGATCACGGCGTCGGCGGGCGGATTCTCTTCGACGACTCAGAAGAACATCGAAGTGAGCGTCTCGCAGAACGTGCGGGTAAACATCCAGCTGAAGCCGGGCGCTGCGACGCAGACGGTAGAAGTCACCACGGCTCCGCCGGAGCTGCAGACCGAGGATGCTTCGGTCGGCCAGACGGTGGGCGAGCGGAGCGTTAACAACCTGCCGCTGAACGGCCGCAATTTCACCTTCCTGGCGCAGCTGGGCGCGGGCGTCAACACGCCTCAGGCTGACACGCGCGGCAATGCCGCGTCGGGAGCCTTCACCGCCAACGGTCTGCGCCCGTCGCAGAACAACTACCTGCTGGACGGCATCGACAACAACTCGAACGCGGTCGACTTCCTGAACGGCACCAACTTCGTCATCCTGCCTCCGGTGGACGCGATCCGCGAATTCAAGGTGCAGACCGGAGACTTCAGTGCGGAACTTGGCCGTTCAGCCGGCGCGGTTCTGAACGCAACCATCAAGTCGGGCACGAACAGCATTCACGGCGCGGTGTGGGAGTTCTTCCGCAACGACAAGCTGGACGCGGCCGACTGGTTTGAAGACAACTCGGGGATCAAGAAGGGCGAGCTGCGGCAGAACCAGTTTGGAGCCGCCATCGGCGGTCCGATCATCAAGAACAAGGCCTTTTTCTTCGGCGACTACGAGGGTCTACGGCGCGTGCAGGGTACGGTTCTGCCGGGTACGGTGCCGACACTCACGGAGCGCGACAGCGGCTTCACCGATCTCTCCGATCTGATTACCGGGCAGAACGGCTCGCCGAGAACTGACGACTTGGGCCGCTCCATCCCTTATGGCACAGTTCTTGATCCGGCTACTACTCGCGCGGTTACGGCGGGTACGGTGGATCCGACTTCGGGATTAAAGGCGACGACGACAGGTTTTGTCCGAGATCCTTTCGGCACCTGCGGACCTGGCACAACAAGCTTTACTCTGGCTACTTGCGGCCTGAATCAGCTTCCGGCTAATCGCCTGGATCCGAATGCCGTCAAACTGCTGAATCTCTTTCCCGCACCTACGAACAGCTCGTTCACCACGAACTTCACCAACAGCCCAAGCCTGTATGAGCATCGCAACGCGTTCGATACCCGCGTGGATTTCAACCCCTCGGAGAAGGAACAGATATTCTTCCGGTTCAGCTACGTGGACGATCCGCAGTTCATTCCTGGAATCTTCGGCGGCATTGCTGACGGCGGTGGCTTCCAGCAAGGCCTACAAACTGCCAAGTCCGACCAGGCGGTTCTGGCCTGGACTCACGTCTTCACGCCGAGCATGGTCAACGTGGCGCGGGGCGGTTTCAACCACCTGCACACCACACGTTTCGGACCGGAAGGCACGGTCACGGGCATTCCGGCGCAGTTTGGAATTCAGGGCATTCCGCAGTCGACTGAGAACGGCGGTCTTCCGGCCATCGTTGTCTCCGGTCTGCAGGAGCTGGGCAGCAACGATTACCTGCCTTCGGACGAAATCAGCCAGACGCTGCAGGTGGCTGACGACTTCACGAAGATCTACGGCAAGCACAGCTTCAAGGCCGGTCTCGAATACCAGACGGTCAATTTCAACACCCTGCAGCCAGCGTATTCCCGCGGCGAATTCGACTTCAACGGGAACTATGCCGGCGTTCCAGGGCAGAGCGGCGACCAGACCGGCCGCGCTCAGCTGCTGCTGGTTCCAACTGCAACCTCGGTTGCGAACGGAATCAGCTATGTGGGCGGCGCGAACGAAGTTCACGCTTCCAACATCAGCAAGACGTATGACCAGAGAAGCTACCTGGCGTTTTATTTCCAGGATGACTTCAAGGTCACTCCCAAGCTGACCCTCAATCTGGGATTGCGCTGGGATTATTTCAGCCCCATCTCCGAGACCAACGGCGGCCAGGCAAACTTTGTCCAGACGGGACCGCCGAACGGAGGTCCAACCTACCTGATTCCTGCATCGGGCAAGGACAACCGGGCTCTTTCTTCGACGGCGAATAACCCCTCGCTGGATGGAAATGGCTTCCTCGACCTTCTGGCCAAGGACGGAATCAAGCTGGAAGAGACCAACAAATATGGCAACGCCCTGGTGCAGACGCAGCAGCACAACTTTGCGCCGCGCTTCGGCTTTGCCTATGAGGTCGATCCGAAGACGGTGGTACGCGGAGGCGTCGGACTCTTCTACAACGCCTTCGAAAATCAGGGATACGGTCCGAATATCGGCGAAAACTATCCCTTCGTCTACAACTTCGATTTCAAGAGCAACGGAACGGATACCTCACCGTTCAGCGCTGGTGTGAATCCTTACGGCACCTGCGCGACGGCGGGTCCGGGCGGGACGGCGACTATCGACGCCGGCCTAACCTGCGCCGCCTTTACACCACTGGCCGTCAACGCAGCTGGATTGAGCCTGCAGGGGCTTCAGTTCAAATATGTGACGCCGCGCACCTTCAGCGCCAACCTCACCGTGCAATACGCTCTGACCCATTCGATGAGTGCACAGATTGGATATGTGCTCACCGATGGCAGCGCGCTGCAGGCGGGCATCGGCAACAACGAAGTGTCACAACTTCTGCCGGCGAACATCAGCACTACACCCTATGTGCCGTTCCCCGATTTCTCGCAGGGCGCGAGTTATCAGCAGACTATCGGGAGCAGCATCTACAACGGCCTGCAGACCAAGCTCGAACAGCAGCTGTCGAGTGGTCTGAACTACCTCATCACCTACACCTTCTCGAAGACGCTTTCAGATGCAGGCGACCTGCTCAACGGCGGCAGCACCAACGGCTTCCGTGCTCCGTGGGTTCCGGGCCTTGGGCCCAGATTCGACTGGGGTCTGGCGGACTTCGATTTGCGGAATGTCTTCCACTTCAGCGGTGGTTATGAATTACCGTTCGGCAAGGGCAAGGCATTTCTGGCCAACTCGGGCAGGCTCGCCGATGAAATTGTTGGTGGATGGAGCCTCAACACGATTGCAACGATTCAGGGCGGACAGCCGATCTCACTCAGCTGCCCAACTGCAACCACTTCGGGAACAAACTGCAATGACATCCGCGTGCCAGGCCAGAGCATGAAGCTGGGCCTGCATACAGACTCCAACGGCAAGCTGAGCTGGTTCGGCAATCCGGGCGCGTTCCAGCAGCCTTGCCCACTGGGCAGCACGGCCACTGCAGGATGCTTCCCGCTGACCGGCTCGGCAATTCTTGGCGGCGGTCCGTCCACCACCTATGGTCCTCCGCTTCACCAGTTCACGCTGTCTGCATTCAAGGCGATTCCGATCAACGAGCGCTTCTCGATGCAGTTCCGCGCGGAGTTCTTCAACATCCTCAACCATCCGAACTTCAATGCTCCGAACTTCGGCGGCAACGGCGTAACGTCGGTTGGAAACTCGGGCAACTTCACCAGCTCCACCTTCGGCGAGATTGGATCGACGCGTGATGCTCCTTATGATCCGCGACAGATTCAGTTTGCTCTGAAGCTCTACTACTAAAGTAAGATGAGGACACCGGAGAGATGCCTACCAGCGTCTCTCCGGGCGTTCTTCTGTATGTAGCGCTTTGCTCACGCTGCTGCAGTGGAGGTGAGTTTTGAGCAAAAGGCCTAAGTCCGGGCTAAAGATTTTTTGCTTTCTGTTGTTCTCAGCCAATTGCGCATTCGCCGGAGACGACCAAAATCAGAAGCTGGACAGTGAGTTCCAGTCGGCGGTCGCACAGTACAAGGCCCATCAATATTCCCAGGCGGCGGCGCAATTGGAAGCCCTGCTGCCGAAGGTTCCCAAAAGCTTTGAGGTGCAGGAGTTGCTAGGGCTGGTGTATGCCTCGGAGTCGCAGACCAAAAAGGCTGTGGAGCATTTGCAGGCCGCGGTGGATCTGAAACCTGATTCGGCGGCGGCGAGAACGAACCTGGCGACTGCGCTCTCCCACGCGGGCAATCAACAGGCCGCGGGCGAGCAACTGAAGAGGGCGCTGGCCCTCGAACCGCAGGCTTATCAAGCTAACCACAATCTAGGTGAGTTCTACGTCCATGCGGGGAAACTCGCGGACGCCATACCCTTATTAGAGCAGGCGCAGAAGGCCGATGCGTCTTTGTATGACAACGGCTACGATCTTTCGCTAGCGTATTTTCTTACCGGGCGTCTGGACGATGCGAGGCAACTGATCAAGACGCTGGCCGCGCAGCAGAACTCCGGCGAGCTGCACAACCTGCTGGGCGAAGTGGAAGAAAAGGATGGGAAGTTCGTAGCGGCAGCGAATGAGTTTGAGATTGCTGCGCAGATGGATCCCAGCGAAGAAAATTTTTTCGATCTGGCATGCGAGTTTCTTCTGCATCGCACCTATGATCCAGCGATCGATGCATTTCAAAAGGCGATCGAGCGTTATCCCGACTCGGCGCGGCTGAGGATCGGGTTGGGGGTGACGCTGTATTCGCGCGGCAAATATGACGAGGCAGTGAAGTCATTGCTGGCGGCCGCGGACCTCACGCCAAAGGATCCCCGCTGTTATCTTTTTTTGTCGAAGGCTTACGACAGCTCATTGCAGCAGGCCGATGAGGTGATCCAGCGATTCCGGCGCTATGCGGAGATCGAGCCGCGCAACGGACTGGCGCAGTACTATTACGCGATGAGCTTGTGGAAGGGAAAGCGGACTGGCGATTCGACTCTCGATATACATCAAGTGGAAGCTTTGTTGCAGAAGTCGGTTGCTCTCGATCCATCGCTTGCGCAGGCGCATGTGCAGCTGGGCGATCTGTATGCGGACCAGCATGCCTACGACAAGTCCATCCCTCAATATGTGCGGGCGCTGGAGCTGAATCAGAATCTTCCCGATGCGCATTACCGGCTGGGGCAGGATTATATGCGCACAGGCCAGAAGGATAAGGCGCAGATGGAGTTTACGGTTTACCAGAAGCAGCGCGCCGAGCACATGGCGGTGATCGATAAGGAGAAGGCCGAAGTGCAGCAGTTTGTGTATGAGGCAAAGGGCGATGCTTCGGCGAAGCCTTGATTCTGATATTTGTGTTTGCAGGGTATTTTTGATTTGAAGTTTCCTTCCATTTACGACGATGCGGCGCGGACTAAGCTCATGCTGCGCGATGAGCCGCGTGAAATCGCGCGTTATCTGGGACGCAGCCGGCGTGATTTTCTACGCAGCGCCGCGGGCGTGGCGCTGGGTTCAGCGTTGATGAGCGCCAGCCCGTTTGTGCGTGGTGAGACGGCGAGGAAGAAGCGCAAGGTGATCGTCATCACCTTTGGCGGAGGCGCACGCGATCAAGAGACATTTGCTCCTGAAGGACAGGAGAATATTCCGCACATGCTGCAGGAGCTGATTCCTCAGGCGAGCTTCTTCACGCAGGTTCAGAATCAGGGAATTCTTGGGCATTATGTGGCGACGGCGAGCCTGGCTACGGGCGTGTATGAGACGCTGAACAATTTTTCCGCGGTTCCACCGGATCATCCCACGGTATTCGAGTATTTCCGCAAGGACCTGAATCGTCCGGCATCGGATGCGTGGGTGGTTGCGCCGAGCAACGGCTTCAATCGCATCGGCGACAGCAACAGCCGGTCGTATGGTCCGGGGCTGGGCGCGCGTGTAGTGCTGCCCAAGCATCTGCTGCGCGCGGCGACTTCAGGGACGAGCACGGACTACGATCATCTGCTGCACGACAATTACGAGACGCCTTTATATACGCCGCAGCTTAGCGGTGGGGAGTTCGAATTGCAGCAGCTGGAGATGATCCTGAAGCTCTCGGTGGATGATTTCCGGGCGCATGCTTTGACGGCGTCAAGTCCGGATGAGCTTTCGCTGTTTATCGCGAAGCGGCTGATGCAGCAGGAGTCTCCGAGCCTGTTGTGGATCACCATGCACGATATCGACATCGCGCATTCGGGAACGTACTCGCTTTATGTGGATGCGATCCGGCGCACCGACCGGCTTTGCGCCGAACTCTGGAAGGCAGTGCAGGCCGATCCTGAATATGCGGGCAACACGACGATGTTTATTCTTCCCGACTTCGGGCGCGATGCCGATGAAGATGCGGGTGGCAATGGATTCCAGCATCATCGCACCGGCGATCCTGCATCGCGCACGACGTGGATGCTGGCCATGGGCGCGGGTGTTCGTCCGGGCGTGGTGTACGACAACCCAGTGCAGTCGATCGATCTGGTGCCGAGCGTGGGAGCGATGATGGGCTTCTCAGCCTCGCTCTCGAGCGGCAAGCCGATCAGGGAGCTGCTCTAGATGCTTCCCCGCGAGCTCAAAGCCGAACAGTTTGCCGCGTATCCTCCCCAGGCGCGGAAGCTGGTGGTGGCGCACCTTGCGGCGTTGCAGGATCTGCCTCTGAGCTTCGTGCCCAGCCTGCTGCGCGAGGCGATCGATTACGACTACAGATTTCCTGCGGAGCGCAGCGCGATCGACAAGGAGCTGGCGCATCTGTCTTCGCTTTCACCGGCGGAGCGGAGGGAGTGGTTCCAACCATTCGCGGTGCTGACGCTTTCTCCCAAGCTTGAAAAAGTGGACTGGGTGAATCAGCCTGCGGTATTCACCGAGCAGTTGTCGGCGTACCTGTGGAGCACGCACCAGATGGATGCGTTTCGCAAGGCTGCGACGGATTACGGAGATCGCACGGCAGCGATCACTGCGCCCGATCCGCTGCCGGCGCGGAGGCTGGGGATTGCGGTGATCGGGCAGGGCGTTGCGTCTTATGATGCGCCGCTGTTTCGTAACCTACGCAAGCACGGCACTTACTTCACGCAGGTAAAGCCGGACAATGGATTGAATCTGCTGCTGGCTGCGAGCGCAGAGCGGGCGAAGGCGCATCCGATTCCTTATGGGCACTGGTATGTGGATGGAGGGCATGAGGCGGAGCATGATTCGGTGCTGACATGCGTCTCCTATCGCGGGTTGGACGCTATGCGCGCGGCGCTGCTCAAGGATATTCAGACGGAGATTGCGAAGCCAGGCATGGGGCCCGAGGAATTGCGCACGTATATGGCGCAGATGACTCCGGCGAGCCTGGGTGTGAAGGGTACGGGCGATGCGGTGCTCGATCGCTTCCAGGTGAAGCTGTTCACCGAAGGCTCGGGCACGCAGATATTCAGCACTACCTTTGCGCAGTGGACGGCGCGCGAGGTGCTGCGGCGATCGCAAGCGCTTACGCTGATGGTGCGCTTTGCTCCACGCCAGCGGCAGAAGCCGATGAACGAGCTGCTGGCGAATGGCGACAGCAATCCGGAGCTTGACCCAATCGGATCGCTGGTCGATGCCGATATGGGCAGCTACTATCACTGGATCAATCAGCAGCGTTTGCAGGGCGCGGAGCAATCGTCTTTTCTGGTGTGGTTCGAAGGGCATAGCCAGGCTCTGGCCATCAGTCCTTCGCTGCCGCGCGGCACCGAATCCAACTCATCTCTCGACCTCGGCCAAGTGCTGGCGCTGGCTACGAGTTAGAGATGGTTGCATAAATTTGAATTGGGGGTTTCGGAAACATCCCTCAGGGGCTAGAGCCCTTGGAAATTGCGGCGTTTTACGGCACGGCTGAAGCCGTGCCCTGACACAAAACCGTTCGCTCATCCGTGCTGTGATAGAAAGCCATTTGCTCATCATGCTGAAGACACACACGCCGTCCTCTCATGAAATTGCTGTAACCGATTACTTTGCATTTGCCAATTGAAAGGGAGCATTCGATACGACCTATGGATCGACGCATATTTTTGAAGACGACGGGTACTTTGTTAGCGTCCGCGGCGCTGCCGCATGCTGCGGCATTCGGCGAGGAGCCGATGGCGGCGGGCCGCTCTGTTCTGCCGATGAATCGCGGCTGGCGTTATCACCCGGCGAAGGTGGAGGGAGCCGAGGCTGCCAGCTTCGATGACTCCGCGTTTGAGCGCGTGGTGATTCCGCACAGCAACATCAAGATGCCGTGGCACAGCTTCGACGATAAGGACTACGAGTTCATCTCGACCTATCGGCGGAAGTTCAGAGTGCCAGAGTCGGCGGCAGGCAAGCGCGTGTTCGTGGATTTCGAAGGCGCGATGACCGCGTCCACGGTCTGGATCAACGGAGTTGCGCTGGGTGAATACAAGGGCGGCTTCACGCCATTCTCGTTCGAGCTGACTCCGCACCTGCATGCGAATGAAGAGAACGTGCTGGTGGTGCAGCTTGACTCGACGGAGCGGAGCGACATTCCGCCGTTCGGATACGAGATCGATTACATGACCTTTGGAGGAATCTATCGCGAGGTTTCGCTGCGCATTGTTCCGCATGCGTATATCGACAACATCTTTGCGAAGCCCAAGGATGTGATGAGCGGCAGTCCTTCGCTCGATGTGGATTGTTTTCTCGCAGGTGATGTTACGGCCAAGGGTTTGTCGATCGAAGTAGAGCTGCGCGATGGCGAGCAGGTGATCGGCAAGGGCACGCATGAATTTCCGCGCAAAGCGGCGGCGGCGCTCAGCGCTGCGTCGGCAGCAGCCGATCCGGTAACGCCTGCTCCGGTGTATGCCAGCGTCGAAACTATCGATGATCCGGCGAAGCATACGGTTACGCTTACGGGGCTGAGCAATATCAAGCTGTGGGATTTGAATACGCCGCACTTATATACGGTGCATGTGCGGCTGCTGCAGTCGGGCAAGGCGATCGACGAGGATACGCGGCGCATCGGTTTCCGCGAAGCGACTTTCACCGATCATGGATTTTCGCTGAACGGCAAGATCATCAAGCTGCGCGGGCTGGATCGCCACCAGACGTTTCCGTTCGTGGGGCAGGCCATGCCGGCGCGGTCGCAGCGGCAGGATGCGATCATCCTGCGGAAGAAGCTGCACTGCAATATCGTGCGTACCTCACACTATCCTCAGTCGCGGCATTTCCTTGATTGCTGCGATGAGATTGGACTGCTGGTGCTCGAGGAGATTCCGGGCTGGCAGCATATCGGCGACGAGGCGTGGAAGCTGGTGGCGATCGATAATGTGGGGCGCATGGTGCGGCGCGACTGGAATCATCCGTCGATTGTTTTGTGGGGTGTGCGCATCAACGAGTCGAAGGACGATCACAGCTTTTACGTGCGCACGAATGCGCTGGCGCATGCGCTCGATACGACGCGGCAGACGGGCGGCATTCGCTACTTCCAGGAGTCGGAGTTTCTGGAAGATGTGTTCACGATGAATGATTTCGGATTTCCGCTGAAGAAGCCGAATCATCCGCGCTATCTGAACACGGAGTTTGTCGGGCATACCTTCCCGACGAAGACTACAGATGACGATGAGCGGCAGCGCGAGCACACGCTGCGCCATGCGCGCATTCACAACCAGCTGGCGTCCGATCCGCAGTATGCAGGCGGCATCGGCTGGTGCGCCTTCGACTACAACACGCATGCAAATTTCGGAGCGGGCGATCGCATCTGCTACCACGGCGTGACGGATATTTTCCGCGAGCCGAAGCCGGCGGCGGGGTTCTACAAGTCGCAGTGCGATCCGGAAGAGGAGATTGTTCTGGAGCCGGCGTTTCATTGGGCCAACAGCGATGAGTCAGTGGGGTTCAGCAAGGCCGTGGTCTGTTCAAACTGCGATCACCTGAAGTTCTACATCCGCGAGGGCAGCAACGAGGCGAATGAATGGAAGCTGCTGGCGGAGCTCGATCCGGACAAGGAGGAATTTGAGCACCTGAAGTATCCTCCGTTTGTTCTGGACAGAGACCGGCATCACGACGGGTGGGGCGATCTGCGCATTGACGGATATCTGAACGGGAAGCAGGTGATTTCGAAATCGCTTTCAGGCAGCGGCGTCGACAGGAAATTCGCCTTGTTGCCCGATGACGAAACGCTGGTGGCTGACGGCGCGGATACGACGCGCGTTGTCCTGCGCGTGACCGATGAGTTCGGCGCAATCCGCACGTATGCGAACGATCCGGTGAGCTTCACGCTGGAAGGTCCGGCGGAGCTGATCGGCGATAATCCGTTTTCGCTTATTGGCGGCACGGGTGCGGTTTGGATTCGCGCCAAGGAAGAGGCGGGAACTGTAATTCTGAAAGCTACACATCCGCGGCTGGGATCGCAGACGGTGAGCTTTACGATGACGGCTGGGGCGCGAGAAGAGATCTAAGGCTGCACGCAGGTTCTCTTTGTGGAGAGCCTGCGTGCACGCTAGAACAAAAACAAGAGCGCGAATGTAGTTGCCACGACTCCGTGATACATGGTGTGCAGCGCATCGGGCGCGAAGCCATGGCGTTTGGGCAGGAAGGTGATGGTGCCGGCGAAGCGCGTGCGATAGCGCTCGGCGCGTGCGGAGTCGGATGGAGAGAGATAGGGAATCCACCAGGCGTTGAGAATTCCGAACAGAGAAATACCGTAGAGCCACTCGAGATAGATGCGGACCCACATCGGCCATTGAGGAAATTTGGCGATGCTGAACCCCAGACCGAGCGCAAAGGGTACGGCGCTGAGCACGGTGGTCCAGAATAGCTTCGATGTCGAGTCGATGCCGCGCACAGCGGCGAGGTTGCTGAGGCGGCCGAGCGGAACCCAGTCGTGCAGCAATAGAAAGACAACCTGAATGGCTTGAAGCGCGATCAGAGAGGCTTCTATTGTCGTGCGCGACATGGGCGCTCCTGTGTCGGGAAGGAAATCAGGATAGTCAATTTAGCAGGTGCCGGGGCAGATGGACAGGTCTATTTGGTGAAGAGCGGTTGCTCAGGGGCTAAAGCCCCTTGTTCTACGCGGGTTTTACGGCACGACTAAAGTCGTGCCCTGATACAAACCTGATCTGTGGCACGGCTAAGGTTGGGCTCTGACACAAACCTTTGGCTCGGGCGACGCGGAGCCGCGATACAGGATCGTGCGTTTCAGAAATTTGTGTTCTGGTGCCAAACCGTTGACGTGATCAGTTCTTGGGGGTGCTTCAGCGAAGTTCAGAAGAGCAGCTTGAGTGAGAACTGGATCTGGCGGGAGGTTCCGGCGGTTTTGCTGATTTCGCCGAAGCCGGAGCCGAGGATGGTGTTGGCGGGCAGGCCCATGTCGACGATGTTGAAGAGGTTGAAGAACTCGGAGCGGAACTGGACGTCGAAGAGCTCGCCTCCGGATTTGCGCGTGCCTACCGGCGTGTCCTTGATGAGCGAGAAGTCGAAGTCGTAGAAGGCCGGTCCGCGGAAGGTATTGCGGCCGAGCGTGCCGAAGTAGCCGTCATTGGGGCCGCTGCCGCCGGGCAGGTTGATGGGGATGGAGAAGTAGCTGGCGTTGTTGGCGCCTTCGCCGAAGTAGTCTTCGCGGATCTTTCTTGCCGTGGAGAGATTGGGCTTGCCGATCTGGTCGGGGCGATCGACTCCGTTCGATCCGGCGGCGGTCTGCTGGATTCCGGAAAAGATGGTGAAGGGCAGTCCGCTGCTGATGGTGGAGATGCTGAGCAGCTCCCATCCCGCAGTGGCTTTGCGGCTGAGGGCTTGCAGCATTTGTAACTTCTGGAGTTGCAAATCCTGCGCCAGGCTCATGGTGAAGCTCTGGCCCACGTCGAAGCTCGAGGGTCCTTTTTCCGGATGCGTGTCGAGAGGGTTTTGCGGGAAGGGGCTGGAGATAGCGCCGGTTCCGCCGCCGCCCACTACGCCGCTCGTGTCGTCGAGGGACTTGGACCAGGTGTAGCTGAGCTGGACGCCGGGACCGCCGTGCGGAACGGTTCCGGTGAGTGAGCTTTGCAGCGCGTGGTAGCTGGAGTGCGCGGTTCCGGTGATGAGCTGCTCGGTGCCGAAGCCTCCGATGGGATTTCCTGCGCTGTTGAATTGCGTATAGGGAGCGAAGCCGGGGCCTGCGCCGGTGTATCCGTTGATGTAGCTGATGCGGGGCAGGTGCATGGATTCGGTGCCCACATAGGCCGCATCGGCGGTGAGCTTGCCGAACTGCCGCTCGGCGCCGAGGGTCCAGGTCTGCAGGGTGCCGTTGCTGAAGCGGCGATCGATGGCGGCGAGATTCAGCGGAGTGAGCTGGGCTCCAGGCGAGAGCGCAGCGAGATCTTTCTGGTAGCGCTCGATATCGAGCACGGTGTTGGGCGCGACGGTGTTGGTCTTGCCGTTGGCGAAGACCTCCTGACCGGATGGCGTGTAGAAGTTGGGCAGCTCGGATGAGGTGATCTGAAAGCCATAAAGAATGGGCGCTCCCGGAGCTGCGGCGATGTGGGGAATGATCACAAAAGGCACGGAGCCGGTGAGGAAATTGTCCTGCCAGATGTTGGGCGGAATGATGGTGAGGCCGCCGCCGGCGTGGATGTGCAGATTATCGGTGACGCGCCAGTCGACCTGGACGCGGGGCATCACACCGGTCCATGAGAAGCGATAGCCGGGCTGCGGATTGTCGACGTACTCTTCCTGCGATCCATTGAAGATGAAGCCGGCGGTGCGCCGGGCACGCTCGGTGATGGGCGTGTAGATCTCGTAGCGCAGTCCATAGTCGATGACGAAGCGGCTGGAGGCTTTGAAGGTGTCCTGCAGATATATGCCGGAGCCGGTGCGGGAGATGGCGGCGGGGCCGATGTGATTTCCGCCGGATGCGAAGGGTGAGGCAACAGCGGTGGTGTAGAAGAAGGCGCTGCCGGTGAGGAAGCTGCTGAGAGTATCGGGCAGCGGAGCTCCGGCTGCGATATTGTGGTTGCCGCTTTGCGAGGTGATGTTTACCGGCGAGTAGGCGGTGCCGCCGCCGAAGTCGTATTCGCCATTGGGGCTGGTTCCGAAGTAGGTGGTGTCGCGGTTGGCGCGAATCTCGGCTCCGGCTTTGATGGTGTTGCGCGGAGTGGTCCAGGTGAAGTTCTGCTGGCCCTGGAAGAGATTGCCGTAGGCGGACATGACCGAGCCTCCGGCGGTGTTGAAGCCTTCGAAGAGGCCGTCTAGGAATTTGACCGCGGGGTCGGTGTGGTTGGGAGTGGGAAACTGGGGTGTGGTTCGGGTGACGCTGAGGATGGTCTGGAATGCAAAGCGCGGCGAGGCGGCGCGAGTGTAAGCGATTACCCCGTTGCGCTGGTGATCCATATATACGACACCAAAGCTGGGGTCGATGGCGGTCTGGTCAGGGTTGTTGGTGGGGCCGAAGAGATTGTCGAGGCTGAAGCGGGCGAGGAGCTGGTCCTTGTCGGAGAGCTTTTCGTCGATGCGCAGGGAGAACTGGTTGGCGTTGGTGACGACTTTCGATGAGGCGGCGTAAGTGCTTGCTCCGTAGGGGCCGGTGGGATTGTTGGGCAGCGGGTAGCGAGCGAGGATGCGCGCAATGTCGGGATTGGGCGTGACGTAGAGGGTGTCGCCGGGAAAGGCGGTGGTGTCGAGGCCGGCGCGCTCGTCCGCCGTGGGTACGGGGAGAACCTGGGTGGTGCCGAGAACCTGGCGGAAGCCCTGGTACTGGCCGAAGTAAAAGGTCTTGCCGCGGCCATCATATATATAAGGTAGGACGACGGGGCCGCCGTTGGTGAATCCGAACTCGTTACGGCGGAAGGGCGGGATGCGCCCGGGGTCGGCGACGGTAGGGTGGTCGAAGTAATTGCGCGCGTCGAGCGAGGAGTTGCGCAGGAACTCGAAGATCGATCCGTGGAAGCCGCTGCTGCCGGAGCGGGTGATGATATCGGTAAATCCGGCGGCGCCGCGGCCGATCTCGGCAGGCATCCAGCCGGAGGTGGAGCGAATTTCCTCGACGGCATCGACATTGAAATTGCTGAAGGTGGCGCCGCCCATCTCCGGGTCGCTGGTATCGGCGCCGTCCATGGCGAATACGGCTTCGACGCCGCGCTGCCCGTTGATGGCGAACTGCTGGGTGAAGTTGGTCTGGCCGTTGGCGTCGGTCATGGTGCCGGCGGCGAGCAGAAGCAGCTGGCTGAAGTCACGCTTGTTGAGAGGGATGGCGCTGACCGTCTGGCCGGTGAGCTGCTCTCCTCCGGTGGCGGTGCCCGTGCCTTGCTCAAATGTAACCGACAGCGTGCCATTTGCGGCGAGGGTTACGGCTGCGGCGGGCGATTCAGGCGTGAGATTGAGAGCGTTGGCGAAGCGATGGCTGATGCCGCCGGTGACAACGGTGAGGTGATAGCTGCCGACGGGAAGCTCGGGGAAGCGGAAGCTGCCGTCATCCGCAGTGGTGGCGGCGAGATCGCTGTGCCCGCCGGTGAGCTGAATCTGAGCGCCGGAGACGGGCGCTCCATTGTCGCGATGCAGCGTGCCCTTCCAGGCCCGGGTGGACAACTGCTGGCCGCAAATCAGGGCCGGAAAAAGAAGAATCAGGAGGAGGAAACCGTGGGGATTTCGCACTCGGGCCATTATATGGGCGCGGCGCGGTGATTTTGTCTGCGAATTGAGCGGAGACTGGGACGATTCAGTCGAGCGTTTCCCAGCTGCGCAGGGTGTGCTCGAAGCGTTCCATGTCGACACGCTTGCTGTTGAATTTCACGCCTTCTGTTTGCAATCGGAGTCTCTGTTCGCGCGCGGCGTCGCCGCGCAGCTTGATCTCGCCGCCGGCTCCGAGGACGCGGTGCCAGGGAAGGATATCGGGCGGGTCGGTGCGCAGCAGCTTGGCGACCGCTCGATGATAGAGAGGATATCCCGCGGCTGCCGCAACCCTGCCATAGGTGCTGACCTTTCCAGCAGGGATGGAGAGGATGATGCGGCGGAATGCTTCTTCGCGCGCGTCGTTGGGTTTCAGGCCGTCGCGGATAATGGCGCGCTTCATCTTCGAGGCAGGGATGAGACGCGGGTTCCACAATGAAGTGGAACGAGGCGATGGACGGGTGTTTTTGCTCTTATTCAACTTCGACCTCGGGCGGAGAGCGGGGTCTGCAATTGCACTCCTGTCAGGAGCTTAAAAGAAATGAATCACCCTTGAAATGATCGCGTCCGAAAACCGCTAGTTCGATGGCGTGAGCATGGGAGACTTGAGATATGGAACTGCCTGATCGTGATATCTGCTATCGCGCATTGCAGAGCCGGGACGCCCGTTTTGACGGCCTGATGTATGTCGGAGTCTCTTCGACAGGAGTGTATTGCAGGCCTATCTGTCCGGCGCGCACTCCGGCGGACTCCGATTTGTTCCATCCGTTTGGAGGCATCGAGGAGACGGTCGCTCGTCTCAAAGCGATTCGCGGCATCGGTGAATGGACTGCGCAATATATTGCTCTGCGAGCCGTTCGTGAGATGGACGCGTTTCCCGCGACCGATATCGGACTGTTGCGCGGTGCGGCTTCCATCGGCGGGATGAAGGCAACTCCTGCGAATCTTTTAACCCGCGCCGAATCCTGGCGGCCGTGGCGCGCGTATGCCACTCAGCACCTTTGGGCTGCTGACGGAAACATGGTCTCAAAAAATACGTACGCTGCAGATTGAGCGCAGAGAGGGCAGCGATGAGCTTCGCATACAAGATGATGGAGTCGCCGGTGGGGAAGCTGAAACTGGTGGCCAGCGACAAGGGGTTGGTGGCCGTGCTCTGGGAGAACGACAGGCCGAGCCGCGTTCGCTTGGGTGAGCTGGAGAAAGAGGAAGCACATCCCATTCTTCAAAAGACGGAGCGGCAGCTTGGCGAGTACTTTGCCGGGAAGCGGACGGAATTTTCGATTGCCCTGGACATGCGGGGTACTCCGTTCCAGAAGAGCGTGTGGGAGGCGCTGTTGGCCATCCCGTTTGGGGAGACGAGGAGTTATGGTCAGCTGGCGAAACAGCTGGGCAATCCTCAAGCGATGAGGGCGGTTGGCGCGGCAAATGGGAGGAATCCCATATCGATCATCGTGCCCTGCCACCGGGTGATCGGGTGGTCAGGTAAACTTACCGGTTTTGCGGGTGGATTGGCGACCAAGGCACATTTGCTCGAGCTGGAAGAAAAGGGTTCCAGATTGTTTGTCTGATGCTGTATCGTGCGAGGCACGTTCGTCTGGTAGCTCGAAAGTTGTATGTGTACGCGATCTGGGCGCTGGTTAGAATTTTAGCGTAAGAGGCATCACGCAATAGAGTTGTTCGACTTCCCAGCTGAGATTCCATGCACGCCTTTGTATTTCAGTTTCTTATTGTGAGCGATGGGATAGCCACATACTTTTTCAGGCATCGATGGCGTCATTTTTGCCGAGTCCATCGTCGCCGTAGGCTGGAGTTTTCCCCTGAGTCGATGTATCAAATCAGGCATTTTCAAGGCGCTGACTTTTTTCGCTGTCGCAATTGGTTTTCTTGCAGGGCGCTGCCAGGCACAGACTGAGCCACTGCATCCACTGACGAGTGCGCGGCAGATTCGCGCCCTCAGTGCAAATCAGGCGGAGAAAGCCTATCCAGTCCAGATAGAAGGCGTGGTCACCGTTTTTTCCGGTTGGAAATACTGCTTTTTTCTGCAGGACGCAACCGCTTCGATTTCTGTAGATCGATCCGACAATGCGACCCCGCTGGTTGCCGGCGATGTGATCAGGCTCACCGGTGTTACTGGTCCGGGACGTTTTGCGCCGGTGGTGATCGCGAAGAGTGTTCGGCTGATCCGGCATGGGACGCTGCGGCGTCCACCCATCCTCAATGCGCCGGAGCTGTTTGGCGGCAAAGCGGATAGTCAATACATTGCAGTGCGCGGCATCGTGCGTTCCGCAACGATCAAACCAACCTGGGGCCGGCCCTATCTTTTTCTCAATGTGGATATCGGCGCCGGCCTTTTGATATCGGTGAGGGTGCACGATTTTTCGCCTGCAGCGGTGAATGATCTTTCCGGGGCGGCGGTCGTGGCTCAGGGCGTCTGCGGCACGATATTCAATGACCGGCGGCAATATGTCGGGATACGGCTGATGGTGTCGAGCCTCAATGACATTAAGGTGGAAAAGCCGGCCCTTGCCGATCCATTTCAAATCCCGGTGCAACCGATCGATAGCCTGCTCCAGTTCAATGGCGTGGAGGGAGATCTCGATCGTGCTGTACCCCGAGCCAAGGTCAGCGGCAGCGTCACCTATGTGGTCCGCGGCGAAGGGTTTTATCTGCAGGACAAAGCACAAGGGATCTTTGTTCAAAGCGATCAATCAACACCGGTCACGGTGGGCTCGCGGGTTGAGGCAGTGGGCTATCCGATAAGCGGGACATACTCTCCCCAATTGGAAGACGCGATATTCCGGGTGGTAGAAGAGAAGGCGCCACTGGAGCCAGTTAAATTGGATGCTTCACGCGTATTCGTCAACAGGGACGGGAATTCGTTTGCACCCTTCGATTCGCTGCTGGTGCGAACCACCGGCCGATTGATTGAAGAGGTGCCGGGCACTCAAGACGATTTGCTGATCTTCAAGGATGGAACAACGGTATTCACAGCTCACCTGCCACATACCGAACATCGGCGTCCTTTGATTACAGGCAGCCTGGTGAGCATCATCGGGATCTGTTCGACGATTGAGGATAAGACGCACGAGGAGCGAACATTTGAAATCCTGCTGCGTTCTCCGAGCGATCTGACTGTTCTTGAGGCCGGCCCGTGGTGGACGGCTGCCCACGCCAAAGCCGTTCTAGTGTCCCTTATTGCCGTTGCACTGGCGGTGAGCGGGATACTCGTCATCATGCGGCGGCAGGTTGTTCTGCATACTCAGGCAATCACCGATTCACTTACCGGTTTGTATAACCGCCGCGGCTTTCTAGCACGAGCCGAACAACAGTTTCAGCTTGCCGTCCGCTGGAAGATACCGTTGTCCCTGTTCTTCATCGATATCGATCGATTCAAGGAGATCAATGACAACTTCGGCCACAGTGTTGGAGACGAGGCGCTACAGGAAGTCGCGGATGCTCTGCGCGAATCTGTCAGGAAGGCAGATATCATCGGCCGGATGGGAGGAGATGAGTTTGCGATCGTAGCTTTGGACGCAGGCGAATCGACCAGAAAGATTTTCGAGCGGCGGATACTGGAAATGATCGATCAAAAAAATGCCAAGCCCGACAAGCTTTTCCAGATTTCTCTGAGCATGGGTGTTTTAGATTGTGATTACTCATCAGGCGTCACATCCGTCGAAGCTCTTTTAACCCAGGCCGACGCTCTTATGTACGAACGGAAAAAGAGCCGTTACAGCAGCAACTCGTCTTCCAAGCCGAAACCCGACGTGCAACACGTGTGACTCATTCGGCCAAGTTCGTCGAAAGAATAGACCAACAACCAACCCGGGATGCATCGACGACATCCTACTACCAGCTAAATAAACTTCATCGACCGGCGCGGCTCCAAAGGCTACGCCGGTATTTTTTTCCTCCAAATAGGCCATCTCAAGGGGACGCCACGACCGCCAGCAGCTGCTAACTCAAGCGCTTAGACCCGCCAAATCGCTACTTTCAAAGTCTTCGGCACTGTATCGATCCACCCTTCGTGCCGATAGCATCCTCTACAGCCAAGGCGAAGTCCAATAGAACCATAAGTTATCGGATGAGCGCCGGCGACAGTTGTTTCCAGACCTGGCAGGCCGCCGCTTAACGGTGCAGCGAAACTGCCGACAGGTGTGAAGCAGGGGAAGGGAAGAGACGGCTCGATTGCTGGAGGGTGCAACCCTCATGTCTCTCGGATGCGACAAGGGTGTGTGAGACATGCGTTTAGATGATTCCACAATTCAACTACGCTCTGCCTCGGCCCTCGCGAGCATGGATCTGTATGAGATCCTGCCGACACCGGAAAACTACGAGCTTTGGTACGAATATCACAGCGGGAGCAATCCCGGCCTGCGCCAGACCATCGACGTTCTTATATCGAATCATCGCGGCTTCGATGAAAGCACGTTGCGAGATTTGTACAACGGTTTTCTGTCGACGAAGAAGGAACAAGAGGCTGTTCGCCAGGCGTCGACGCAAGTACTGAAGACTCTGCAGGATGTGATTACGTTTGTAGATAGCGGCAGGACAGATGCCCGCCAATTCAGCTCGACATTGACTGATTTCGCCTCCGAAAGCCTGGAAAGGCGGATGGATACGCTAAAGGAATCGGTCGAGATGCTACTGCTTGAAAGCAAGAAGATGGCGGGACGATCCGACTATCTTGGCGTGCGCATGCGGGAAACATCGACGAAGATTCAGACGCTGGAGCGCAATCTCGAAACAGCGCTGCGCGATGCCACCATGGACGCGCTGACCGGCGTCGCAAATCGCAAGTCGTTCGAACAGACGATCCGGAAACTGGCTGGGGATGCGATGAACAGCGGCGAAGAGCTGGCACTGCTCATGGTCGACATCGATCACTTTAAAGAGGTGAACGATACGTGGGGACATCAGATTGGTGATATTGTGTTGCGCCATGTTGCGAAAACATTGGCGGAGGCGGTGCGCGGGCAGGATTACATTGCACGGTATGGCGGCGAAGAGTTTTCGATTCTGCTGCCTCGCACGGATGCGCACTCCGCGGTCAGCGTAGCCGAAAATATTCGCCATGCGCTGGCCAGAAAGCCTCTAGAACTGGAAATAACGCCCCCTATGAAGACGATCACGGTTTCGATCGGAGCGTCCTGTTACGAGCCGGGAGGTCCCCTGACGGAATGGATCGGAAGAAGCGACACGGCTCTCTACCGGGCGAAAAAAGAGGGGCGCAACTGTGTTCATTTTAGTTAAGGATGGTGTGTTCCATGGCGGTTAAGAAGTGCCTGGTGGTTGACGATTCTCCGATGATTCGCGGGGTCGCTCAGCGCATTCTCAAGAGCCTTGACTTTGAGGTTAACGAGGCGGAGAACGGAGAGATTGCGCGCACCAAGTGCGCCTCCAACATGCCGGAGGTAATTCTGCTCGATTGGAATATGCCGGTGATGAACGGGATCGAATTCCTTCGGCATTTGCGCGCCATGGAGGGAGGGAATCTGCCTAAGGTTATCTTCTGTACAACTGAGAGCGATGTCGAACATATCCGTGAGGCTTTTGAAGCTGGGGCGGACGAGTATCTTATGAAACCGTTCGACGCAGAGATGCTGCGCGTCAAATTGATGAATGTCTCAGTTATCTGAAAGGAGGTAACAGTCTCGAAAGGTCACTGACCTAACACGTTGATCTGATCAACTCAGCTATTCGGAGTTGTGGGCAGCGAGGAAAATGTTTTTGACATTCAAACTCTCAGGCAACGAGAAAGATAAAGATATAGTTTGCCTAGCTACCACAACTGATAACATCGGCCAATGGCACTTTTGATATTTGCGATCGCTCAGCCGCAATTTTAGGATTTCAGAGCGGAGTATGGGTCCCGGGCTATAAGCCCCGAGTTTACCGGCATGGATTCGCGTCACCAGCAGATTCTCATTCCCGCGATCGAAACGGCCATTGATGCCGTGGTTCTGATCGACGAGAGCCATTGCGTTAGATTTTTCAACTGTGCTGCCGAGCGTCTCTGGGGTTATGACCAGAATGATGTTATCGGGAAGGATGTTGCTCTCCTCTTTGCCGGAGATATCGGCATTGAACATAACGGTTCCGTGGACAGGGAGCAGAGCTGCGATGAGAACGGTATTGCCGGCGGCCGCCGCGAAATCCGCCTGAAGCGGAAAGACGATCGTGAAATCTGGGGCGCACTCTCCCTATCTAAAGTTGAATCCGGCGGAAAATCTCACTACATGGGTCTTATCCGCGACGTGACCGAAGAGGTTCGCGGGCGTGAGGAATCACGGCTTCTTTCTCTGGCGGCCAACGAAACCGACCGCGCCATGCTGGTGCTCGATCGCGACCGCCGCATCATCTATATCAACCGTGCGTTCACCGATCTCTTCGGTTACAGCTTTGCTGATGTTATGGGTAAGCTGCCTACCGATCTGCGCCGCGGCGAACATACAGAGACCGACACGCTTGTCGCATTCCGGCAAAAGCTACTGGGCGCGCAGAGCTTCGTCGATGACATCCTGGTTTTCGATCGACACGATAACGCCATGTGGGTTTCGGCTGAGGCCAACATGGTGCTGGATGCGCAAGGCGATGTCGCCAATGTCGTGGTAGCTCTGACCGACATTACTCTGCTCAAGCACATTCAGTCGCTGCAGGATGATGTCCTGGAAGCGCTGGCCAGCGATCTATCACTGCCCGAAGTGGCGGACTTTCTATGCCGGCGGGTGGAGGAGATCGCGCCAGAGATTATTTCGTCGATTCTGCTGGTCGATAGGGAAAGAAAGCTGCGGCCGCTGGCCGGTCCCAAGCTCCCGGCTGTTTACTGCGATGCCGTCGATGGCTTTCCGGCGGGCGAGATTGCAGGATCCTGCGGCACGGCGGTGTGGCGCGGCGAGCCTGTTTATGTAACCGACATCGATACAGATCCGCTGTGGGCGCCCTACAAACATCTGGCTCTGCCGCATGGCCTCAGAGCCTGCTGGTCTTCACCGATCCGGCTGAAGGACGGCCGCATCGCCGGCACCTTCGCGTTCTACTACCGCGAGCCACGCGGGCCGAATCCGTTTCATCAGAAAATTGTGAAAGCGTGCCTGCATCTTTGCAAACTCGCCATCGAGCGCGATGAGGCACGCCGTCAAATCGCGCAGCTCTCTCACTTCGATCCTCTGACCGGCCTGTCGAATCGTATTCGGGTTCTCGACGAAGCAAAAGAGATCTTTCTGAATACCACGGACAAGAACCGGAAGATCGCGTTCTTCGCTATCGATATCGATCGCTTCAAGGACGTGAATAACAGCCTGGGCCATGCCATCGGCGATAAGGTGCTGGTCATTGTTGCCGGGCGCCTGAAAGAGGTCCTTGCCAACGTTTCTTCAGTTATGGGCCGCACGGGCGGAGATTCGTTCGTGGTTGTTCTGCCTGATTGCGATGTGGCGCCCGCCTCTGCGACGGCGAACAAGATCATTCAAGCGCTTGCGCGGCCGACCGACATCCCGTCATTCTCTCTCTGTTTGTCGGTCAGCATTGGCATCAGCATTTTCCCTGACAACGGCAAAGACCCGGAAACATTGCTTAAATACTCCGAAACGGCAATGTATCAGGCGAAGTCGGCGGGCAGAGCTACGTATCGATTCTTCAGCACGGAGATGAACCGGCTGGCCGAGGACCGGCTGGTACTGGGCTCGGCGCTGCGAAACGCGTTGTCCTCGAATCTGCTGAAGCTCCACTATCAGCCGCAGGTCAATCTCAGCTCTAAAAAGCTTTACGGTGTCGAGGCGCTGGCGCGCTGGAACGATCCTGAATTCGGCAATATTCCACCCGATCGCTTCATCCCGCTGGCGGAAGAAATCGGACTGATTGAAGCTATCGGAAGGTGGTCTCTGCGCGAAGCCTGCGAGCAGATGGTTGCGTGGCGCAAGGCAGGCATTGCCGTGCCTATGGTTTCGGTGAACCTTTCGCCGCTGCACTTCCGCTACGGCGGTTTGGCCGAATTCGTTGCCAATCTGCTGAGCGAACTGGACCTGCCCGCGCATTGCCTCACGGTCGAGATCACGGAACGCGTAATGATGGACGGCGGTCATGAAACGTTGAGGACGCTGGCTGCATTGCATGAGATCGGAGTCGGCCTATCGATGGACGATTTCGGAATTGGCTTCTCTTCGCTCTCCAGCCTGACGCAGATGCCAATCAACGAGCTCAAGCTGGATCGCAGCTTCATGCACAATTTCGAGATCGATCCCAGCGCCCAGGCAGTCACAACCGCGATCGTGCGCATCGGCCAGAGCCTGGGCATGACTGTGGTCTCGGAGGGTGTTGAGACTGCGGACCAGGTGCAGATTCTGCAGATGCTCGATTGCACGGTTGCGCAGGGCTACTATTTCGCCCGGCCCATGCCGCCTCACGACCTGGAGCGGTGGATGTTCTCGGCTGCGCTGGCTGGCGAGGCTCCGAGTAAAGTCAGCGCGTGAGAGCAATGTTCGACTGCGATCTGAATTCTTCTACGCATGTCTGATCTGATCGAGAATGCCGTCCCATAGCGCCAGCCGGGCTTGAATGGCCTCTTCGGCTGATTGCGCGGACTCTTCCCACAAGGCAGGATCAGCGCCGCAAAGATCGGCGACCATGCGCAGAGACAGCGGCCCATGCTCCTCGCCATCAATCTCGATGTGGCGCTCGAGATACCAGACAAATTGAGCGAGGTCGCCGTCCATCTCCTGATTCAACTCGCGCACGAGCGAGCGGAACATGCCGGGGATGGCGTCTTCCCGGCCAAAGGTAAAGGCAGCGGCCTGCGCCGCCGAAGAGCCTTTGCGAATCACTGCAAAGGTACCTTCTACAAATCTCCTGGCCGCGAGGGGAACGCCGGTAAAGTCCAGCTCGTTTCTCTTCCTGGCTTGAAGTCTTTCGATAAATTGCCGAATCGATCGCGTGGAGGCTCCGGCGCGGTCCATCGATTCGAGATAGATCTCGAAATGGCTCACCGGTTGTCCTTCATAGATGTCCGACTCCTCGCCGAGCACAATCTCGTTGATGAAGCGCCGGCTCGCGGGGAATGGGGCCGGTACCCAAGGGATGTCGACACAGGTCAGCGCGCGCTGCAATGCCTTGAGAAGGCTCATGAAGTCCCACACGGCGAAGACATGCGACTCCATAAAAATGCGCAGGTGATCGACGGTATGGATGCTGCGGTACAGAGGATGCGCAGCAAGCCGTGCCTGCAGCGGCTCGACCCGCTGCTGGATCGCCTCAATCGAACACACGGAAGGAGTGGTCACCAAAGCCATGCTTCTATTATCCAGTGATTCAGGCCGGGATGGACGAGGGTGCAATATCGGTGTTCAGGGAATGCGCCGCGCCACGCGGCTATCTGGAGTTTCAAGACAGAACATTTCCTGGAGTGTCCCTGCTTGCAGATGAGTCCATCGCGAGCCGGGGGCTGTTCGTCGAAGCGCGATTTAATCTTTGCGAATATTAACGGACAGATTCTTGACAAAATCCGAGATTAGACAGAATCTAATCTAGTCAATGGACGCCGAATCGATTCGACAGAGTCTGGAGAGCAGCGGTTTGCGGTGTACGCCGCAGCGCTACTGCGTCATGGCATTCCTGATGGAACACACCGGCCATCCCACCGCTGCGGAAATCTTCGAGGGCGTCAATCGCCTTGATCCACGTTCGTCGCGGGCCACCACTTACAACAATCTGCGGGACCTGGTGGAAGCCGGCCTGGTGCGTGAGGTTGCAGTGGAGGGCCGCGCCGCGCGTTTCGATGCGAAGGGAATGCGGCATCATCACTTTATCTGCGACCGCTGCGGCAATGTCGAGGACGTGGACTGGTACGACGTGCCCAAACCTACCACGGCTTCTCTGGGCAAGCGGGTTCTTCGCGAATGCGAACTCATTGCCCGGGGATTATGCACGAAGTGCGCTCCGGCCCGGGGGAGTAGTAGGGTGGATACCGGATGAATGGCGCGCGTCCGCGCCGCGGATAACGGCATAAGTTTTTGGGAACGATTCGCAGGCAGAAGAATCCTTTGACTCAAACGCAGCACAGCCGCGGGGACGCCTGTTCCCGTTGAAGAAGGAGCGGAACTTGTCAGAAGAAATGAAATGCCCGGTGCCCCACGGCGGAGTAACAGCAACTGAGACATCTTCACCCAAGCACGGCGCTGTCACCCACAACTCACGCAAGATCGTGCGGAATGCTGAATGGTGGCCGGATCGCCTGGACCTTGCCATCCTGCACCAGAACACCAAGCTCGCCGACCCGATGGCCCCGGACTTCAACTACGCGGAGGAGTTCAAGAGCCTCGACCTGGATGCTGTGGTCAAGGATCTGCACGCGCTGATGACAGATTCTCAGGAGTGGTGGCCGGCGGACTATGGCCACTATGGCCCATTCTTCATCCGCATGGCGTGGCACTCCGCAGGAACCTACCGCACCCATGACGGCCGCGGCGGCGCAGGTATGGGCACGCAGCGCTTCGCTCCCCTGAACAGCTGGCCCGACAACGTGAGCTTGGACAAGGCGCGCCGTCTGCTTTGGCCGATCAAGCAGAAATACGGCAAGAAGATTTCATGGGCCGATCTCATGATCCTCACCGGCAATGTCGCACTCGATTCGATGGGCTTCAAGACCTTCGGCTTCGGCGGCGGCCGCGCGGACGTCTGGGTGCCGCAGGAAGATATCTTCTGGGGCTCTGAGCACACCTGGCTGGGCAGCGACCGCTATCAGGGCGATCGCGATCTCGATCATCCTCTGGCAGCAGTGCAAATGGGCCTGATCTATGTGAACCCCGAAGGCCCCGATGGCAAGCCGGACCCGGTGGGTTCGGCGCGCGATATCCGCGAAACCTTCGGCCGCATGGCCATGAACGACGAAGAGACCTTTGCCCTGATTGCCGGCGGACACACCTTCGGCAAGGGCCACGGCGCCCATGACCCCGGTCCGAACGTCGGGCCCGAACCTGAAGGCGCGCCCATCGAGCAACAGGGCCTGGGCTGGAAGAGCACGAAAGGCAAAGGGCACTCGGAAGACACCATCTCCTCGGGGCTAGAAGGCGCATGGACCAGCAATCCCACCAAATGGGACAGTGAGTACCTCGACAACCTCTACAACTACGACTGGGCTTTGAAGAAGGGACCCGGCGGCGGATGGCAGTGGTACGCCGTCAACGAGGAGCCGAACATCCCTGACGCACACATTAAGGACAAGAAGCACCTGCCCATGATGTTTACCTCGGATCTCGCACTTAAGTTCGATCCCGCCTATGAAGCGATCGGCAAGCGCTTTCAGAAGGATCCCGCTGCGTTTGCTGACGCATTCGCCCGCGCCTGGTTCAAGCTCACGCATCGCGACATGGGTCCCATCGTCCGCTATCTCGGTCCGCTGGTTCCCAAGGAGCAGTTGATCTGGCAAGATCCGGTTCCCGCTGTCGATCACGCTCTGATTGGCGACGCGGAGGTTGCCGCACTGAAGGCCAAGATCCTGGGCTCCGGTCTGTCGATCTCGCAGCTGGTCTCGACGGCGTGGGCATCGGCGTCTTCTTTCCGCGGCTCCGACAAGCGCGGGGGAGCCAACGGGGCACGCATCCGTCTGGAGCCGCAGAAGAACTGGGAAGTGAACCAGCCTCAGGCGCTGGCGAAGGTTCTCAGTACACTCGAAGGCATCCAGAAAGACTTCAATTCAAGCCAGAACGGCAGCGGCAAGAAGGTCTCGCTCGCTGACCTGATCGTCCTGGGCGGCTGCACGGCTGTCGAAGAGGCTGCGAAGAAGGCGGGGCACGACGTCAAGGTTCCGTTCACTCCCGGCCGCGGCGATACCACGCAGGAACTGACCGATGTCCAATCCTTCGCGCCACTGGAGCAGACTGCGGACGGCTTCCGCAACTATCTCCGTCTTGGACATACAGAACGGGCCGAAGCTCTGCTGGTGGATCGCGCGCAGCTGCTTACGCTTACTGCTCCGGAGATGACGGTCCTGGTCGGAGGCCTGCGCGTTCTGGGTGCGAACTACCGGCAGTCGAAGGACGGCGTCTTCACGAGCAAGCCGGAGACGCTGACGAACGACTTCTTCGTGAATCTGCTGGACATGAAGACAGAGTGGAAGGCTTCTTCTACTACGGAAGGATCATTCGAAGGGCTGGATCGCGAGACCGGCGAGATCAAGTGGACCGGCACCCGCGTCGATCTTATCTTCGGCTCAAACTCCCAGCTCCGCGCCCTCGCGGAGGTCTATGCGTCGGACGACTCGAAAGAGACGTTTGTGAAGGACTTTGTGGCGGCATGGAATAAGGTGATGAACCTGGATCGCTTCGATCTAGCTAAGCACTAAGGTCCGATAGAAGGGGACGGAGGTCCGGATCATGGACCTCCGTTCCTGGACTGCTCAGATCTGGACTGCTCAGGTCTGGCCGGTTTCTGCTAGCCTCGTGCAGAGGTGGAATATGCAGAGATTCAAGTTCCTTGGCTTGCTCACCCTTGCTGCCGGCGCTATTTTAGCCAGCAGTTCCGTCGCACCCGCTCAGATATCCGTCAACATCGGCGTGGCACCCGTCTGTCCGTATGGATACTTCGACTATGCTCCGTATGATTGCGCTCCCTACGGTTATTACGGACCGGATTGGTTCGTCGGTGGAGTCTTTATCGGCGCGGGACCCTGGTTTCACGGCCCGCATGGCTTCTATGGCCACGTAGACAACCGTTACGATCCACATCATGGTTATGCTGGACCGCTTCCTGAACATGGCGAGGGGGCATTCAACCACTTCCACCCGAATGAAGCCAGAGACGGGCAGGGACACGTGGGAAATGCAGGTCATGATCCGGGTGCGGAACACGCTGCCGGATTTGCACGCGGCGGCGCCGGTCCTCACGGACACCGCTAGAAAGCAAATCACGTCTTATCGAACGAAAGGCCTGCCGGCAGGAATGGCGGGCCTTTTGTTCGTGGGCGCTTTTCGGGCGCCGAGCGGAAGAGCTGCGATCACAAAGCGGCTCACTGCGTGCTCCTGCTCATCAGCTGAATTCTGCCGAGCAAACCGGAAGGCAGCGGCTGCAGATTGTCCATATCCTGCGGCGCAAAGCGGCGGCCGTAGCGCTCCCAAAGCAGACGGTAATCGGGCAGCGTCTGTCCGGCGAGGAGATTGATCGCGGTGTTCGCCACTTGCACTTCAAGCGAGTTGTCACCGGGCTTGAGCAGCGAGGTAACCTCGAGCGTGTATGGCGGGCACCACAATGATCCGGCTCGAGTCCCGTTGACGTAGATCACAGCAGCCTCGCGAATGGGAGGATCGAACCATGCCTGCATGCCGGGATGTGCGCTGGCGGCAGGTTCAGGCAGAGGCGTTCCTTCGCCAAAATTCAGGAACAGGCGCCTGCCGCGCAAGTCGGCTGCGGTTACATGGATGGTCCTGCGGTAGGTTGCAACTCCTGAGTAGTAGAGGGTGCCGGGATTGGTCGTCCATGATGCGGGTGGGGATGTGAACGGGGACGAGAGCGGGGATGCCGGCGCAGGCATAGCTGCTTTTTTGTCAGCGCCGTTGAAATGAATCTTCCAATCAGTGCTGAGGTCGGCTACAGGGACTGGGCCGGTCATCTCCGGTTCTGGTCTGCCTGCATTGGCGCCGTCGTGAAGCACCAGAATGCGCGATTGATACGGAGCGAGGTTCAGTTTCACCGAACCGGATTCGATGTTGGCGTTGAGACTTTCTCCCGTACCGGCATCAAGCCATTCTCCCGCGGCGTGATTTGTCCGGAACGATGCCTGCGTTTTGACTGGCCGATTGCCGGTATTGGCTACGAAATAGATATCCGCATCGACGAGCTTGCGATGGATAAAGCCTACTTCCGGCGCTGGTTCAGCCAGGCGCATTTCCGGAGCGATGGCTTTTGTAAGTGCCTGGCTGAGCGTGGCCGCATCGGGGACGAGCTGCGCGCTCTGGTCATTGTTCCCGGGGTTGAAGAGAGCGTGGGCAGCGGCCCTGACTTGAGTTGAGAATTGCGTGGCGTTCTCAAGTCCGGAAAGATGCCCGGGTGCGTGCTCAGGCAGATGTCCGACGGCGATGACTTTGCCGCCATGCCGACGATAGTCCTCGATGCGTGAGAGCGTATCCGGGGAGATGCGGTCCACATTCGGCAGAATGAGCACAGCATAGTGAATGCCGCGTGCGGCGATGGCCGCGCTATCGATGTAGTCGAAGTTGTATCCGGCGTCTTCGATGGCCTGGGTGAGCTCCGGAGTAATCCAGCGCGGCATCAGATCGCTGATGCTTACCTTGCCGGGAACGAAGGCGGCATAGGCATCGTCTTCCGGCAGGTACACGGCAACGTCGTTCGCCGGCTGTCCCTGGCGTAGTATCCAGCTGACGCGCTGCAGGTAGAGGGAGATGTCGGGCATCACGATCCACCAGGGATTGTGCGCGTTGAAAACCGCGGCCGCATAGAAACGCCAGCCCGGCTCACCAGCGGAGGGCGGGGAGTACGGCCAGCCGTGCCCGACGAGCTGATTGATGCCCTGAAGAAAAAAGCGATCCGCTTCGGCCTTCATGTCGAGCGGCGTGGCGCGAAAAGCGGGAGAGTGCAGCCACGTCCATGTCTCGGATGAAGTGATGGGGCGGCCGTAAACGTGACTGGATGAAGTTGCCCAGCGCGTGTACGAGAACTGGCGCCACTGCGGCCCTTCACCCTCGGGAAGGTCGACGAGTGCGTTGCTGGAAAGCGAGACGGCAGGGTCTCCGTAGGTCTGAGAGCGAAAAAGCGTGTGATGCGCTGCGGCCCAGGCATTGATGGGCTGCAGGTAGTTTTCGTCGATCAGCTCCGTTAGCGTCTGGCCCCAATCATGGCGGACAGCCAGCGCTTCTTCACTCGGATGGGCGGAAAACAGATCCGGCAGATAGGGGAGCAGATCATATCCACGGCGCTTGCGGAATTGATCGAGAAAGTCCGGCGTCCAGTCGGAACCGTAGACTTCGAGCGAATCGCTGAAGACAGAATAGGGCGGACGATCGTCGAAGGCGGCGATGAGCTTATCGGCGACGTCGCGAAGATGATGGTCGACGGCATCACGCGAGAAATGATCGAGGACGAAGCCATCAGCGTCGACTGCGGGCCGCTTCACCTGCTGGCCGGTGCGGCTGGAGACGAACCACAGGACCTCCTGTTTGCCATCCGCAGCCTCCGCATTGACAGACATGCGAAGGCTGCCTGGAGCCGGAAGAGGCAGAGAGACTGGAGAAGACGCAGAGTTTTTATTTTCCCAATCTCGAGCGGCTAGAAAGACGCCGATAAGACTTTCTCCGTTGGCGAGAGCGGGCAATGGAATCGAGCCGGCGCCCACAGCAACTGGCATGCGGATCATGTGCAACGCGGCGGCAGCTTCAGTAACGGGCGTATGAGGACCGCCATAAGGCCATCCGCTGGACAGGGTGATGCTGGCACGCAGTCCAAGCCGCTGCGCCTCGTTGTTGACGAAGCGAACGTTGTCGAGAAATTCGTCCGACAGGTAAGGCAGATTGCGGAAGCCGCTTTTCGGGTCGTCGAGCTCAAGAGGATAGACCGGCTGAATTTCAAAGCCTCCGAAGCCGCCCGCTTTCATCTGCTCCAACTCGCGCGTGAGCTCGGGCCGCGTAACTGCAGAGCCGAACCACCACCAGCGCATCATGACCCGCGCATCATCGGGCGGCGTATAGAAGGTCTTCTCCAGTCGAGACACATCGGTTTGCGCAGATGCGGCGGCGGCGAAGGCTAAGAGCGTCGCCAGCACGCTGTCCGGAAGAGGTCTTTTGTTCAAGCGGTTTTGTCCTCTCGCATGCGTGCTCATTTGCAGTAAAAGCATCAAAAAAGCCAAGGCAAAAGCACCCGGACGCGAGGTGCTTGCATGCATTCTGCATTATTTAATGTGACTGCCTGGGCTTCTGTCATGCATGATAATTTTCTTATCGCGTGAAAAGGATATCGATGGAAACGGTGGAAACCTTTTACGACGATCTCGCGGCGCACTACCACCTGATCTTCGCGGATTGGGATGAGAGCATTGCGCGGCAAGGCGCCATTCTTGGGCCGCTGCTCGAGAACTGTACCGGTCTTTCAACGCTGCGGATACTCGACTGCGCCTGTGGAATCGGGACACAGACTCTTGGACTGGCAAAGCGTGGCCACGCCCTGGTCGCGTCGGACATGAGCCGGGCGTCGGTGGCGCGCGCGCAACGAGAGGCGCGCCGCAGGGAAGCCAATGTGCGGTTCCATGTGGCGGATATGCGCGATTTGAGCGGGGTTTCAGGCGAAAACTTCGATGTTGTGCTGGCCGCAGATAACGCCTTGCCTCATCTGCTTCTCGACTCGGACCGGGATCGTGCCCTGCAGGAGATGGCGGGCAAGCTGAGGCCGGGAGGGATCATGGCAGCGAGCATCCGGGACTACGATCAGCTGCTGGAGACGCGTCCCACGGTGCAGCCGCCGTCTTTTTTTGGTGACCGAGGCAGCCGCCGCATCGTTCATCAGATTTGGGATTGGGATGGCGCGGAGTATGACGTGCATCTGCATATCGCATTCGAATCATCCGCCGGATGGACTGCGAAACACTATGTCTCGCGATATCGAGCGCTGCTGCGAGAGGATCTTGCGCCTTCCTTTCAGAAGGCAGGCTTCATCGATGTTCAGTGGCTGGCGCCGGAGTCGACTTCGTTTTACCAACCGATCGTGATCGCGAAGAAGCCAGAGTGAATCGGGATGTGGTGACAACCGGGGCGAGGTTAGATTACAGCTGCCGCGGTGCGAAGGGACATACGCCAGGCGAAGCGAAGCATCGGATCGGTATCCTTACCGAATTCGCTCTCGATCTCGGCCTTGATGCTGGCGGCGATCTGCTTTCCTTTTTCGGTGGCGAACTTCTGCCTAATCACATTCGACAGTATGGCGATGGCCTCAGCATCACGGATCATCTGGTCATCCCGGGAAGAGTATGCACTCAGGAGATTGTGTGCATCCATCAGCAATGCTTTTCGTCGGGCAGCGTCGAGAGATACAGCACGGCGCTGATAAATCACGAAGACGACAACTGCCACCACAGTGGACAGTCCCAGCATCGCCCAGATGAGGTGTACCACGCCCATCGGACTCATAGCATAGATTTTCGAGGCATGATCCCCCGGGGCGCAATGTCACTTCCGGGGAATTCAATGACGGCTTATGATGCCGGGGGTAACATCAAAATCGCCAGGGTGCAGACGCGACTGTCTTGGCTCAGCGTGAAATGGAGAAGCGAAGTTCTCCGTTCAGCTCGGCCACGCCCTCCTGTTCTCAACTTCCGTCGTGAGAGTCAGGAATCGAAAAGGGAAACCTCTCACCATGTGGCAGCTGCTGCAACCCGCCTTCATTTTTGAGGTTTAGGTTGCGAGGATTATTGTTTTTATGGCTGCGGGCGGCTTGCAGGCGGGATGATACCGTTCATCCGCAGGTATTCGACCATCTGACCGTAGTGATCTTTCGGATGGAAGGAGGCGATCATGGCGATTGCAAGACGCGTTGAGAGGAATGGGGTTACGGGGTCGGGCAGCGGCGTGACCTGGTTTTCGGCGGTAATCCCGGAAATGGCCCGATGGCCGAGCGCGAACGAATCTTTAAGATACTGCACAATTTCGGCCTTGGTTTTCAACGCCGCGGGGCCGTTGGGATTTTCTTTGAAGGAGTTAGTGTCTATCGTCTCGCCCATGAGCGGGCCAAAATAAAGGCGATTGGCGAAGCCGATGTGTTTCACCTGTTCAGCGAACGTGCGTACGCCTTTAAACTCGCCATTCGCAGGCGCGAAGGAATACTTGTCTTCGGGCATAGCTTCAGCAGCGGAAACGACTTCCTGCTCGACAACACCATAGAGCATGTCGAGGACAGAAGCGACGGTGGGCGGTTGCTGCTGGGCCGTTGAGCCGGTCATCAGACGCTCCTGGTTTTATGGAGTAAACGGCAAAATCCTATGCTTCTGTGGCCAGAGAAGTCATCCGCAAGGTTTTTACCGGCCGCTCGCTGCAGCAGCTAGCGGCCTCGTTCTTCACGCATATCTTAACGGACGAACGCTGTTCTCCATTTTCAACTGAGGCAGGAGACGACGACCCTATCGGTCAATTCAGGCCGCTTTTTTCAGGCTGGTCTTTCTCAGAGCTATCTTTTTCAGAACTGATCTTTTTCAAAGCTGGATCCTCAGTCCGATCATCCAAGTATTAAGTCGGCCAATCCATACCTTTGAACAGCGCGAATCAGGTTCCCACTGCGAGTTCAGGAAACGGAACGGCAAACACCGCTGCAGCTTGATACCGCAGGCCTCGAGAGGAAAATGCCATGAGCACACAACTGCAAGAGACGAGAGATCAACAGGCGCTTCAGGTTTCGCTCTCCGGCTTCGACCTGATCAATTCACCTCGCTTTAACAAGGGAACCGCTTTTCCGGATGCGGAGCGCGACGCGTTTGATCTGCATGGACTCTTGCCTCCGCACGTGGGCAGCCTCGAAGAGCAGCTCAAGCGCCGGTTGCAGGCCTTGCAGGCGCAGCCGACTCCGTTCGCGAAATATAGTTTTCTTCGCGACCTCGAGGATACGAACGAGACACTTTTCTACGCCCTGCTGGTTGGCAATGTCGAACAGATGCTGCCCCTGGTTTACACGCCAACGGTTGGCGAGGGATGCCAGCGCTTCAGCGAAATATGGCGTAAACCGCGAGGGCTGTTCCTCAGCTATCCGAACAAGGATCGCATTGCACAAATCCTCAATCACTCGCGTTATGACCATGTGAAGTGCATCGTGGTCAGCGACGGTGAACGAATCCTGGGTCTCGGCGATCAGGGGGCGGGAGGCATGGGCATTCCGATCGGGAAAATGGCACTCTATACTGCGCTGGGCGGCATTCATCCGGAGCACTGTCTCCCGATTCTGCTCGATGTGGGGACGGACAATGAGGAGCGGCTCAACGATCCGCTCTATATAGGATGGCGCAACAAGCGCGTGCGCGGGCAGGAGTACGACGACTTCGTGGAAGCTTTTGTCTCGGCGGTGAAGGCGCGCTGGCCGCATATCCTGCTGCAGTGGGAAGACTTCGCCGGGTCGAACGCGGCGCGCTTTCTGGCCCGCTACCGGAACCAGCTATGCACATTCAACGACGATATCCAAGGCACGGCGGCCATTACTACCGCTACGCTCATCTCCGCGATCAACGTCACAGGAATTCCACTGGAGCAGCAGAAGATCGTCGTCGTTGGTTTTGGCAGCGCGGGCCTGGGCATCACCAATCTTCTGGCGCAGTTCATTGAAGACCGGGGACTCTCGAAAGAGCAGGCGCGGGCCTGCTTCTACGGCATCGACTTTTACGGCCTCATCACCGAAGAGCGCAAAAATGTGACGACGGAGCAGCGGCCTTATGCTCGCAAAGAGCAGGAAGTGCAGAGCTGGAGACAAACGAGTGGAGCGATCACGCTGCTGGATGTAGTTCGCAACGTGAGGCCGACGGTTCTTATCGGTGTTTCAGGCCAGGCCGGAGCTTTTACCGAAGAGGCGGTCCGTGAGATGGCCGCGCACACCGGCCGCCCTGTCATCTTTCCCCTTTCGAATCCAACTTCGCGCAGTGAAGCAACCCCGCAGGACCTGATGAAGTGGACCGAAGGCCGGGCGCTGATCGGCACGGGCAGCCCCTTTGAGCCGGTGAACTTTGGCGGCAAAACCATTCGCGTTGCCCAGACCAACAACTCGTATATCTTCCCCGGCCTCGCGCTCGGCATCATTGCCTCCAAGGCGCGATTCGTTACCGATAGCATGGTGAAGGCAGCAGCGACGGAGCTGATTCGTCACCTGCCGACACAGAAGGATAAAGATGCAGGCCTGCTTCCTCCTATTTCCGAGGCTCGTGAGATCGGCCGCATGATCGCGCAGGCGGTAGGGAAGCAGGCGATCCAGGACGGCCAGGCGCAAGTCTCCGACGAAGCCGCGTTAAATCGTGAGCTCGAGGCAAATATATGGGAGCCGGAATACGTGCCCTATGAGCGCGAGCGGTAGATAGGAAACCGGGAGATACAAGGCAGATGCTATTTCTCCATGCATCGTGATCGGGACGATCGCCCTGCGTCGTCTATAAATCAGTCAACTAATACAGGCGCCTTCAAAACTGTGCGAAGAGTGGCCGCAGCGAGTCCGAAGGACGGTTCGACGGGTAAGACGTGGTCGACCTGCGCGGACCGGCGTGTCCGGCCATCACGGAAAGATTCGCTGCCAGAGACCACCCCGGCGGCTAACACTCCGACTTATATACAGATACAGAAAATGCCGGCCCATCCGTGGCTGAGCCGCCACGTCACGGTAAGAATTCCGTGCTTTGCCAGCCGGGATCGCTAAAAAGGATTATTTACCCAAAATCACTCCAGATTTTTCCTTGACAGCCGTAATTGGGCCGGACTATTCTTCGCGCCGAGTAAACATTTACATCGCTGTGTCTTGCCACTCCCTCTTGCTCCGGGATCGCTTTTCGCGGCCTTACAAAATGCCTTTACTTCGACGTGAGAGTGGTGCCTCTCAATGCTCAAGGGAAACCGATACCGATTGGCTGGAAACGTGGTTTTGCCGCTTGGAGGCAAACGTTATCTCGCCATGCTCGATTTTCCATCTATACAAACAACGCACCGCCGAAAATTGCTCGACACGGCTTGCCGCGCATCCGTCGAGAAACTCTGCAATCCCCCGAGCAAAATCACCAAGTCGCCAAAGAAATTGCAGGCAAATGCTGCACATTTTCAGGAGGTGTTATGCAACGCAGACTCTTCTCACTCTTCGTTCTCAGTTTCGCGATGATGGTTCTCGCGCCGCTGTCACGAGCCCAGGAAAACGCAACCGTGACCGGCACAGTCACCGATTCCACTGGCGCTGTGGTTCCCAATGTAACCATCCTGCTCACGAACCAGGCGACCGGCCAGACCAGGCAGGAAGCCACCAATACGTCCGGGATATATCTCTTCGCAAATGTGGGTGTCGGTCAATTCACACTCAACGCCACGGCAACAGGATTCCGGAAGTACACCAAGACCAACATTGTCGTGAATACCGACCAAACACTGAAGGAAGACTTCGCACTCTCTGTGGGCAGCGAAGGGCAGACGGTCACCGTCCAGGCAGACGCGCTGCAGGTGCAGTCGGAAACCAGCGAGCTCAGCACTCTTATCACCGGCGCGCAGGTGACACAACTCGCCACCAACGGGCGCAATGTGACCGCTCTCGCGGCTTTGGGTATGGGTGTTTCCAATAACCTGTCCGGTGAATTCGGCGGCGTGAATGCTCTCACCTCCGCGAATGGGATCAGCTTCAATGGAACGCGAACCACACACAATATTTACATGCTGGATGGAGGCGAACTGAACGATCGCGGCTGCGGCGGCTGCTTCAGCTCCCTCCCTTCGATCGACGCGCTGGCTGAGTTCCAGACTCTCGACAGCAATTATGGACCCGATTACGGTATCGGCTCGGGCGGAACCATCCTCATGGTCATCAAGTCCGGCACCCACGACTTTCACGGCGCGGTATGGGAGTTCAACCGCAATGAGGACTACGACGCCAACAACTACTTCACCAACCTCGCCGGCCAGCCGCGCCCGGAATTCCGTCTCAACGAGCCCGGTTTCAACATCGGCGGCCCGGTGTGGATTCCGCACATCTACAACAACTCCCGCAAGAGGACTTTCTTCTTCGTGAATGAAGAATGGCGCAGACTTATTCAGGGAAGCTCGCCCTCAGTCGTGAACACCATCCAGACCGGCAATTTCCCGACGGCCGGGCAGGATCTCGCTTATACGCCCTGGAGCGAATCCACAGCCAGCGCGACGAATACCCTCTGCAATCCCGGCGTGCAGTTTCCGTGCGTTCCGAAAACCACCGATCCTGCCAAACAAGCTCTTTATGTAGAAGACGGCCTGACGCCCGGGAACGCGTTTCCGAATAACATCATCCCTGCTAATCTGATGGACCCCAACGCGGTTCTGGAGGTGAACGCCGGCACCTTTCCGCATGCCAATCTCGGCACGAATCAGTACATCTCCTCTATTCCTCAGCCAACTAATGTGCGTGAAGATGTAGTCCGTATGGATCATGCCATCAATAGCAAGTTGCAGCTGATGGGGCATTATCTCCATGATGCGGTGACTACCTCCTTTTTCCCGCCGTTGTGGCAGGGCGCGACGTATCCAACGGTGGGCACGGCAATGCTCAATCCGTCTTACTCGTCGGTTATCAAACTGACGCAGACCATTTCTCCCACTTTGCTGAATGAGACGGCGTTCCTTTACAGCGGCAACAAGATCACGCTGACGCCAGTGGATGGTCCCGGCGGTTCATTCGTGCAACCCAGCGGCTGGACGGCGACGAGCTTCTTCCCGTCGTCCCTCAACGATGGCCTGCGCCTGCCCCAGATCGACCTCAACGGTTCGCCGTTGAACACGCAGTGGAGCTCCAGCTATTTCCCCTGGAAGAACGGCTACGAGGGCTTCGAATATCGCGACGATCTCTCCTGGACCCGAGGCCGTCACCAGTTCAAGTTTGGATTCAGCTGGCTGCACGATTACAAAAATCAACAGCTGCAGGCAAATACCCAGGGCACCGCGTCGTTTAACTCCAGCGCGTTTTCCGGCGACTCGTACGTTAACTTCCTGCTGGGCGACGCCAGCAGCTTTCAGCAGCTGCAATATCTGGCAGGCAAGCACTGGGTAAATAACAATTATGGCTCCTACGCCAATGACAACTGGCACATCACTTCGCGTCTGACACTCAACCTGGGGATCAGATTCGACGGCCTGCCGCACGCCTTTGAGCGATACAACCAGTTCGCCAATTTCGTTCCGGCTCTCTATGACACCTCCTTGGGTAATCCCGTGACCACTGCCGGCACACTCGATCCCACATCGTTGACGGTATTTAACAACCAATCCTTCTATCTCAATGGCATCCGGGAAGCTGGGGTTGGCGGTTTTCCCCGTGGCGTAGTGCAAAACAAATACAACACATGGCAGCCGAGAGTCGGATTCGCGTACGATCTCTCCGGGGATGGAAAGACGGTAATCCGGGGCGGCTTTGGAATGTTCTTCGAACGGGTACAGGGCAACGACGTCTATAACGCCGCTTTGAATCCGCCCTTTGCATATCAACCCTCTGCCACCAATGTTTATTTTTCCAACCCCAACACCAGCGCTCTCACCGGAGCTACAACATCGCAGACCTTTCCTTCCACGCTTACTAATCTGGAGTACAAGTTCACACCGCCGGGAACGGCGATGTTCAGCTTCGGAATTCAGCATCAGCTCGCTCCTTCCGTTGTGGCGGTGCTGCAGTACGCGGGTTCCATAGGCTGGGATCAGGACGATGACCGGTCGATTAATACGCTACCGCTGACCAGCAACGATCCCGCGGCTCCGGGTAATCCTTATTACGACCGCGAGGGGGTTTCGAATGGCTCTCTCAATGCGAACATCTATCGCATTTACCCCGGTTACAGCACGATCACGCAGGAGGAAAACGAAACCAACTTCAGCTATGACTCGCTCCAGGCCGGCGTTCGTATGGAGAACCGGCATGGGGTGACTCTGCAATTGGCCTATACCTGGTCACACGAGATCGACGAGGTCAGTAATGACCTCAATGGACTTTCCAATCCGTTCAACCCCGCATATGATCGCGGATCGGGAAGCCTGGACCGGCGTCACGTGTTCAATGCGAATTACATCTACGCTCTTCCGTTCTTTGCGCATAGTTCCAGCGCTTTGAAGCGTGTAACGCTCGGTGGGTGGGAGGTTTCCGGCATAACCATCGCGCAATCGGGAGCGCCCCAATACATTACCTATTCCGGACCGATCGCCGGCACCACCGGTGGTCTCTCCGATACACTCGGTCTCGGCGGTGGAACCACCAATCGACCAGACCTGGTCTCTCCCGTCTCATACCCCAAACAGCTCAAGGCGTGGTTCACCACGAGTTCCTTTGCGAACCCGCTGGCACCATGGCAAGGAGGAACCAATCAGGGCTTCGGCAACGCCGGAAAGGACGTAGTTGTCTTACCGGCCCTGTTCAACACCAACCTCAGCCTCTTCAAAACATTTCCGCTCTCACGCGGTGAAGGACCGACTCTGGAATTGCGCTTTGAGTCCTTCAACACCTTCAATCACAGGGAATTCAACGGCATCGACGCCAACTCCGGAGACTCTAACTTCGGGCAGGTAACTTCGGCCTACGATCCGCGCACCATGCAGTTCGGTGGGAAGTTCAAGTTCTAAGCCGATCGGTGTGGGATAGACACCCTGGGCGCCAAGGTCTCTCGGCCTTGGCGCCCTTTTATTTCTGATCTTTCTCTATCGAACTCTTTCCAGTGTTCATCCCTGGCAGCGCAGACTTCGAAATGCCTTGCCCCTCTTTGATGGTCACAAGCTGATTCGCTTCAATGCCGTGAAATTGCTCGACGAGCCCGTTTGTCCAGTGAACTTCAATATCGGCAAGTGTGTTTTCTCCAAGCCCGAAGTGCAGACGACGGTCGTTAACGGAGTAAAAGCTCGATTGCCCCATCACGGCCTGGGCCTGCGTCTTTCCGCCGTACTTCACCAGCACACGCGATCCGATTGCGCTAACGTTGGACTTTGTTCCCACCAGCAGCACCTTGAGCCACTTTCGGCCGCCCTTGAGATCGTTGCGGAGCAGAGAGGGCGGCTCATTCAAGTTGACGATCACCATGTCTACGTCGCCATCGTTATCGAAATCGCCGAATGCACAGCCCCGGCTGCAATGTGCCGCCAGGATGCCAGGACCGGCTTCCTCGATCAGCTCTTCAAATTTGCCGTTGCCGAGATTGCGAAAGATGAAGCGCGGCGTTTTCAACGGATACTCCGGGAATTTTGCCTCTACTTCGGGATAAACGGATCCTGTAACTGCGGCTAGATCAGGCCAGCCATCGTTGTCTAAATCCGCGAATCCGGTTCCCCAGCAGGTATAGCGTGTCTCGACACCGAATCCCGAAGCATTCGTGACATCGGTGAAGTTGGCGGCTCCGTCGTTGCGGAGGAGGATATTGGTATCGCTCGAGAAGTGAGTCTTGAAGATATCCAGATTGCCATCGAGGTCAAAATCTCCTACGGCAATACCCATCCCGGCCTGTTCCATTCCGTCTTCACTCAGCGCCACGCCGCGCTCTTCGCCTTCTTCTGAGAACGTGCCGTTGTGCCGGTTCATAAACAGCAGGCTTGGTGTCGAATCCGACGCGACATAGATATCCGTCCAACCGTCGTTGTTGAAGTCGGCGGCAACAGCGGTCATACCGTAGGTCTTCTCCGCTTTGAGGATCGAGCTCTGCGCTGTCACATCCCGGAATGTTCCGTCACCCTGATTCTGGTAGAGATAACAGTGCGGCATGGCCAGTCCGCGGGGACCGCAATTGACGGGGACTCCGTTGTAATTGCAGTAAGGGTTCTCGCCGGGCCTGGGAATCCTGCCCACGCTCAGGTCGACATAGTTTGCGACGAAGAGATCGAGATGACCATCGCGGTTGTAGTCGAGGAAGGTGCATCCCGAGCCCCAGCGAGTGTTGCCTTCATACAGCAGCCCGGCTTGTTTCGTCACATCGGTGAAGGTGCCGTCTCCATTGTTGCGATAGAGAACATTCTGACCATAGTAGGTGATGAAGATATCTTCGAAGCCGTCATTGTTGTAGTCGCCGACGGTTACAGCGCTGGCCCAGCCAGTGCGAACCAGCCCGGCCTTCTCCGTCACATCGGTAAATGTCCCGTCACGGTTGTTTTTGTATAGACGATTGGTTGCACCCGAAACATGCTCCTCGGACCGCGTTCCACTCAGAACAAAGATGTCCAGCCAGCCATCGTTGTCATAGTCGAAAAAGGCAACGCCGCATCCCACCGTCTCGTAGATATAGTTCTTGTGCTCGAGACCGCCGTAGACCACAGGGCTGGTAAGCCCCGCCTGCATCGCAATATCTGTGAAGTGGGCGAGAAATGGAATACCCGACGGCTTTCCGCGGGGAAGCGGCTTGACGTTTCTTCTGCTCACGCCCTGCGCCAAAGCCATCGTGGACGCAGCAGCCATCCACAGGAATTCGCGGCGCGTGGAGAGGGAATTGCGGTCTTTCATGATTGGTGACTGGCCAGGTTGCAGAGATTACTCCGTCTGCTTGGGAGTGGATGCTGCGCTACCGGAGACCTTCTCGATCAGCGACTCTTCCGTTTTTGCATGGAGGTTCCTGGTCCTGGCAAATTCTTCATTGGCTTTCTGCTTCTGGTCGAGAGCCAGATATACACGCGCCAGCCGATAGTGCGCATCCGGCTGGGAGGGATCAAGCTTTTCCGCGCGCAGGAAGGCAGCGAGCGCATCCTGATTGCGCTTCTGATCGGCATATACGCAGCCGAGATCGAAGTAGGCCAGGCGAAGGTCAGCCTGCAAATGTATAGCCTTTTCCAGCAGCGATTGCGCTGTCGCATCGTCGTTTTTGTGAAACGCTATGTCGCCCAGATAGGTGTAGGCAAGCGCATATCCAGGATTATTTTTGATCTCCAGCTCGAGCTCGGGAGCTGCCTTCTCATAATCGTGCTGCGTGTAGTAGAGATATCCCAGCTCGAAATGCAGCATTGGCTCGGCCGGGGAGCTGCGTTCTGCGGTCTCGAGCTCCTCGATGGCCTGCGGCTTCTGGTTGGTCGCATCGAGGGCTTCGGCCATCATCATGTGAACCTGCACGGAATCAGGGTTCACGGCGAGCAGGCTCTTGAACTCGGCCAAAGCGCAATCGAATTTCTTACTCCACAGACAGCTTTTCGCGAGTATGCCGTGAAGTTCCTGATTGGCGGGATCGGCTTTCACGGCGTTCTGTAAATAAGGAATTGCCCTGGGGTACTCGTGAAGGCCGAAATAGCTCATGCCGATCAGCACGGGAATGCGGCCATCGGAACTCCCGCTCGTGGCTGCAGCTTTGAATGCGGCAATGGCCGGAGCAAAATGTCCCTGCTTGAACTCGGCCAGGCCGAGATTGAGCGAAACCTCAGGCTGATTCGGACGCAAAGCCAGGGACTTCCGATACTCGACGGCCGCGCCATCGAATTCGCCCTGCTGAGAAAGGGTCAGAGCCAAATTGGCGTGGATGGAAGCATTCTTCGGATCATGCTGTGCAAGCTCCCGCCAAATCCTCTCGGCATCGTGAAATTGTCCCGCCTGCATGAGCTGCACCGCGTGTTGGGCCGCATCATCCTGCGCGAGGGCAGGAAAAGATGCATCGATGAGGCACAACATACATGCCGCCGCAGTCGCAAGAGCGCTCCACGAAAGCAAAAGCCGCAAGTGCTTCAACGCCTGATTGCGGAGGCCGCTTCGACTCATAGCGGCAAGCCTAATTGGCTGTTGCCAGGAAAGGCAAGGAGGGAATCGTCTCGCCGGTTGCTACTTTCCGGTGTTCCAGACAACGGCGAAGAACTGCACGGGGCGGCGTGAATCCGACCAGAAATTTTTTTTGAGATGTTTTCCCGTGTGTCGCCACTTGGTGTTGTACGAGCTGAAGATCTTGTTCATTCAGGGCGGCCTGACCCCAGGGTACGTCCTGCGTAGATGCCCGGGTGCGGACGTTTTGATACTGGTTTCCCAATCTGTCTGGTCTCGTTGTTTCGCTGTACTGGCCTCCTGGACCGGTTCCGGGATCTTACGCCGGTCCCGTGTCACTGCCTTTTGTCTGGCAATGCTGACGGCTTTCGCAATCACGGGCTGCGGCGTACCCGGCAAAGGCAAGGCTCCGCAAACCGTCTCCATCGGCGCGGTCGCTCCCACTTCCTCGAGTCATCCGCTGGAGCAGGGCACGAAAGCTCAGATAACAATCAGTGAAGTTTTCGGACAGATTTCAACTTCTGGAACCAAGATCGCCTTCGCCAGCGGCGGAACAGTTGTGGCCAGCGCTCCGGTGACTGCAGAGACCGCGGGTCCTCCGATCAGCGAAATTCTGAGTTTCACAGTGCCCCAGCTGGGGATTACGTCTCCGACGCAGTTCTCCATTTCTGTAGCGGGCGAGACGACAGAGGGCGGCAGCATCCAGTCCGGTTCGTCATTTACCGCGACAATCTACCCCGGTCCAAGCATCACGTCCATTACTCCTCCTGTCGTGCAACCGGGCCAGCAGGTGAGCGTCGATGTGGAGGCGGCCAACGCCAACTTTGTTCAGGGCACAACAACGGCAAACTTCGGCGCGGGGATCAGCGTAGGCGGGGCGGCATCCGGAGCATCCGGTCCGGTCACTGTGAATGGAAACAACTCCATCACTGCGTCTATTTCCGTTGACCCCGCGGCGGCTTCCGGTGTGCGGACGGTTACTGTTACCACCGGCGATGAGACTGCGACATCTCTCAATGGGCTCACCGTAGAGAGCGCCGCCACGGCTCCGGTTGCACGTCCCGGCGGCCCATACACGGGCACTACGGGACAGGCAATCGTGTTTTCGGGAACGGCATCGACCGATCCCGACGGGCTTGCGTTGACCTATGCCTGGGATTTCGGAGACGGCTCCCAGGGCAGCGGCGGAACTCCGACCCATACCTATTCCAAAGCCGGCTCCTATACCGTCAAGCTTACGGTCACGGATACGTCCGGACTTTCGGCGTCCGCGAATACAACAGCGACCGTCGCCACCCTGAGCGCACCCGTGGCCAGCACGGGCGGTCCTTACGCGGGGAAGACGGGGCAGAGCATCACCTTTGATGCGAGCGCTTCGACCGATCCGAATAACAGTCCGCTGAGCTATGCGTGGAACTTCGGCGATGGCGCGACCGGCAGCGGTGTGAAGGCGATGCACACCTATGCCAACGCCGGCACCTATACGGTCACGCTGACTCTGACCGACGGCGACAACGAGACGGCAACGGCCACCACGATTGCAACCATCACGAATGCATCCCAGCCGCCGGTGGCCAATCCCGGAGGTCCCTACACCGGCACCATCGGTCAGGCTATTGCTTTCAATGGCAGCGGGTCGACCGATCAGAATAATCTGCCGCTCACCTATGCATGGGATTTTGGTGACGGCTCTACCGGCTCGCAGGCCATGCCGGTGCATACGTATGGAGCTGCGGGAAGCTATACCGTCAAGCTTACGGTGTCAGATTCCTCGGGGCTGAGCGCAAGCGCGTCGACCACTGCGACGATTACGGCGCCCACCACGCTTACCGCCTCTCCCGGCGGTCCTTACACCGCCACGGTTGGCTCAGCCATTTCGTTCAACGGCTCGGCTTCCTACGATCCCAAAGGCGAGACGCTCACCTACGCATGGGATTTTGGAGACGGCTCGCAGGGAACCACAGCAGCACCCAGCCATACCTATACCCAGGCCGGAACCTATACCGTAACGTTGACGGTTACAAATACCGACGGCGCCACGGCGAGCGCCACCACGACCGCTACGGTATCGGCGGTCTTGTCTGCCGTGCTGAATGGTCCGTATTCCGGCAATGTGAGCCAGGTAATCAGCTTCAGCGGTGCTGGCTCTACCGGTCCCGGCAATGACACGCTGACGTACGCCTGGAATTTCGGAGACGGAGCAACGACGAGCGGCTCGACTGTGACACACGCTTACACCGCGGCAGGCACCTTCGCGGTTTCACTCACAGTAACCGATACAGTCACCTCCAGTACGGCTTCCACAACGGCTAGCGCAGTCATCACGCAGCCGTTGTCAGTGGCGGTGACTAGCCCGACTCAAGGCGCGCTTTTCAATACCAGTACGGTTAACGTAAGCGGCACAGTCGACGGACAAAATGCGACGGTGCAGGTGAACGGCGTGGCGGCTACGGTGAGCGGCGGCAGCTTTACTGCGGCAAATGTACCGATTCGCGAAGGCGTCAACCTTATTACCGCCGTTGCCTCCGATTCACAAGGAAATTCAGGGACAGCCTCCACCAGCGTCACGGTGGATATGACGGCGCCCACTGTCTCCGTCTTCCTGCCTAAGGACGGCTCTACGGTGACGACGCAGCAGGTCACAGTGACCGGCATGGTGACCGACATCGTTACCGGCACTGTGAACTCGAACGATGTGACCGTCACGGTGAACGGGCAGACTGCAGCGGTTGCGAATCGCAGCTTCGAGCTTCCCGGCCTTCTGCTGGTGCCGGGAGTCAATACGTTGAATCTTGTAGCCACCGACAAAGCCGGCAATCAGTCGACTGGAACGGTCCACGTCACGCTGGCTTCAACGACGGCGCAGCAACATGCGGTCATCCTCAGCGGCGATCAGCAGACAGCTGCCATTGCTTCTGTTCTGCCGCAGCCGTTGGTTGCAGAGCTTGTCGATGCCAATGGTGCTCCGATACCAAACCGTGCCATCACTTTCACGGTTACGGCCAGTGACGGCATCATCAAGAGCCTGCCACAGCAAGGCCAGACACTTACGCTGGTGACGGACGCCAGCGGCAAGGCCAGCGTGCTCTTCCAGCTTGGTTCTCGCGTGGGACTCGGCATCAACCAGGTTTCTGTAACTTCGCCCGGTTTCCTGGGGCAGGCGGTCTTCTCCGCTTCTACCACCGGCGGCACTCCGACTTTCATTCATGAGTTCATGGGCAATAACCAGCGCGGATTGCTTGGCCAACCTCTGGCAGAAGCTTTTCAGGCGATCGTGCAGGATTCGGGTGGAAATCCCGTGGCAGGCGTTCCTGTAACGTTCACGGTTACAAATGGAGACGGCACCCTGGACGGAGAGACCACCACAACCGTCGATACCAATGCCGATGGCCGCGCCATGGCCACTCTTACACTTGGCCAGCAGGAGGGGATCAACAATTACAGGGTCGGTGCGGACTTCTCCGGCGATCCCAATGCGGGCATTACCTTTTATGCTTCGGGTTATGCGCAGGGGGATCCAAACGCTACGCAGGTCAGCGGCCTGGTGCTCGACAACGGCGGCAATCCTGTTCCCAATGCGACGGTCTCGCTGCAGAACACCAATCTGCGCACGGTCACAGACGCCAACGGGCATTTCAGCATCTCTCCTGCACCTGTAGGCACGGTCACATTACTCGTCGATGGTTCGACGACGACGCTTGCCGAAACATTGCCTACGCTCACATTCGTGATGCAGTCTTTGCCGGGGCAGAACAACACGCTGAATATGCCGGTCTATCTGCCTCTGATCGACTCCACGAATGCGCAGACCGTGGGCGGAGATCAGCCGGTCACGCTCACCATGACCAATCTTCCGGGGGTTGCGCTGACCATCGCGGCAAATTCCGTAACCTTCCCAGACGGCACGCACATCGGACAGATGAGTCTCTCGCAGGTGAAGAGCGACCTGATTCCCATGCCGCCGCCAAACGGCATTCAGCCGGATTTCGCATGGACGCTGCAACCGGCGGGCACCAAGTTCAGCGTGCCAGCGCAGATCACGATTCCCAACACCAAGGGACTGCCTCCCGGACAGGTTCAGGAGTTCTACCAGTACGATCATGATCTCGAGCAGTTTGTCTCGGTAGGAACGCTGCGTGTCAGTCCCGATGGTTCAGTGTTGAACAGCGATCCCGGCTTCGGCGTAACCAAGGCAGGCTGGAGCTCTCCGGGCGCCGCGCCGCCACCGTTCAACTGCTTCCTGAGCTGCGACGATCACAACGACTGCACCAGCGATCTGAAGGCTCCGCCGCCGAACTGTTACTGCGTGCACATCAATGTTCAGGACGGCAGCAGCTGTGGCACAAATTCCGCTGGGCCGAATAACTGCCAGAAGCCCGGCACGTGCAAGGGCGGGGCGTGTTCCGGTCCGCAGATTGCCAAGGGCAAGACCTGCAACGACGGCAAGTATTGCACCACGATGGATATTTGCCAGGCCGACGGCTCCTGCAAAGGAACGAAACGTCCGGATCAACCTCTGCCACTGCCTTTCCCGCAGGGCGCGTCGGTCACGACCAGCTTTGAAAATGTCAATCAAGCTGCCCAGAGCGCTATTAACAGCTTCCTGAAAACCACCGGCGTTCAGTTCGAGTTGCAGGCCGGTGACACAGCAAAAGGTGAGATGCAGTGCTGCGAAGAGACCCAAGATTATCAGGCCCACGCAGTTGAGGCATACCAGGTAAGCGTCGGGGTTACCTCGCCCAAGATTCCGATACCCGACCTCTCGATCACCCTCGTCGGTGCGGGCTTCATCGGTGTCTACGGTCAATTCGGCGTGGAGGGCAGCGGCTCTGTCGGCGCACAGTTCAGCAACTGCGAAAACAAAAAGTGCGGCTACGGGTCGGTGGAGATAGCCGGTAGTGTCACGCTCGGATTGGGAGCCCAGTTAAGCGGGAACGTAAACGTCCCTTATTTCGGTTCGGAAGTGAGTGTCGGGGCGAAGCTCACTTCAGGGGTATCCTTCGGCGTCGAGACCACTTCGGAGTGCGACAACGGATGGGAGTGGGCGCTCAAATTCCAGGGAGTTACCGGCAGCCTGTACTTTACCGATCCGAAGGGCTTCAGCGTCAACATCCCCTATCAGATACCAAACACCGCGGGGACCATAGCCGACGGTCCGATTGTTCTTGGGGACAGCTAACCATGAAAACTACACATACGAATCACTTCATGCGCGCCGCTGCAGCATTGGCTTTGCTCACGGCAACTGCGGGGTATACCCAGCAGGCGTCTCCGGCTGCGCCACCGGCCAACAGTGCAGGGCAGAAGAATGCAAATCACATTATCGATTTGCGGCAGGGACTCTCCACGCGGCCTTACTCACCTTTGTTGCCTGAGCCCTCCTATCCGAGCACGCCGCGGCGGGACGAGCAATTCACCGTTGAATATGTCTATCGCTACGCGGAGTCCGACTACACGCCGGAAGTCGTGGTTAAAACGGTGCCGAAGGCGGCAGCGCGGCAGGATACTCCGGAGCACGCCTTCATCGCTCTCATCTCGGCGACGTCTGCACTCGACTACGACTGGTGGCTTTCTTTGTGGGACAAGAAATCGCAAGAGATGATTCTTGCGGAAGGGAAGCAACGGGGGCAGGATGCAGCTTATTGGCGCTCTGTCTGGCAGCGAACCAATGGGCCTGCGAGCACATTGGTGAAGCGGCTGGAGACGCCTGCGAACGTCATCCTTGAATATCGCGAAGGCCAGCGCGAGCCGGGCAAGCCGGAGGGTTTGTTCCCGGCGGTGTTCAAGCTTCAGGACGGCAAATGGCTTTTGACCCGCGAACTTTCCGACTCTCTCTTTTTCCCATACTCACTGCAGGGAGGTAATTCCTTCGCGATTTCGACCTTCCTGGTGCCGTCTGTGGCGTTCTCCGGTCAGCACACACCGTTCCAGCAGATCCAGGATCTTTACTTACGAAATCAACCGGCTGGTCTGGACACAGCTACCCGCACGATCTGGTGAGAATTGCCGCGCGCACAGGACACATCCATGCGAAATAAATGGACGATAAAGCGAAACAGACACATGGTCCGGGGATGGGCGGCGATGTTTTGGTTCGTCCTCACCGCGCTGTTCAGTGCTTCGTCGTACGCTCAATATCCCGGCCCGAACTGCACCGCCACGGTTTTGAATCACTCCGTGCAGGTCAGCGCTGACGGCACTTTTTCCATTCCCAATATTCCGTGGAATCCCGGTCTGTATCGCGCCCATCTGGTATGCACAAATCCGGATGGAACAACCAGCCTCGGCACTTCAGGTTTTATTTCACTTACTCCGAACGGATCTCAGGATGTCGGCACGATCGACTTCATTGATTCTTCCGTCACCCCGGTCACCTTGCAGGCGCTTCCTGCAAGCAGCAGTCTTTCGACGGTTGGCGCCACGGTCCAGTTGAGCGCAACGGGTCTGTTCAGCGGGGGTGGTGCAGAAGACGAAACAGACAGCGGCGGCGTGACTTATGTATCAAGCAATTCGAATATCGCCAGTGTGTCTGCGTCAGGCCTGGTGACCGCGGTGAGCGCGGGACTTGCAAATATCACGGTCAGCTACGACGGCCTGGTAGCTACTGCTTCTGTAAATGTTTCGGCGACACTCGATTCCGATGGCGACGGTATGCCCGATGAATATGAGATTGCCAATGGGCTCAATCCATTTGATCCCACCGATGCCGGGCAGGACCCCGACGGGGATGGTCTCACCAATTTGCAGGAGTACAAACTGGGCACCAATCCGCATGTGGCTGACACCGACGGAGACGGTCTCTCCGATGGCCAGGAGGTCAAGCTGGGGACGAATCCTCTGGTTGCCGACACCGATGGAGATGGTCTCTCCGATGGCCAGGAAGTTCAACTTGGCACCAATCCTCTTGTGGCGGATACGGACGGCGATGGAATTCCGGATGGCATCGAGGTCAAGCTAGGTCTCAATCCTCTGGTTGCCGATCCTACGACTGTCGCGATCGGGCATGTATTAGGACCGGACGGCAAACCTGTGACCGGGGCGTCCGCAACCCTCTTCGGCTACTTCACAGGCACGACCGATACAACCGGCACCTTTACTGTTCCCATCGTTCCCACCGACCTCACGAACCTGGTCGCGCAGGTGCTCTATGTCGCGCCCGGCGGAAATGTCTACAACGGCTCTTCGCAACCGGTTGCAGGCGTGGCGGGCGGAACCACCGATCTTGGCATCATCAATCTCGGCGCGAGCAGCGGCGTGGTGCAAGGCGTTGTCACCAGCCCCAGCGGAAAAGTTGTTACCGGCGCTCAGGTGAGTGTTGCGGGGAGCCAGGTGCAGCTCACAGCCACCACCGACGCAACCGGCAGCTATCGCGTGATCAATATTCCCCCAGGCAGCGTTGTGGTCTCGGCGGTTGATCCGCAAACCGGTTTGCGCGGCACCGCAAACGGCACGCTTGGAGCGGGCACACCCCTGACGTTGAATATCGCATTAAGTGGATACGGAACTGTAACAGGATCGGTTACAGAACCGAACGGCAACCAGGCGCCGGCAGGAATCACGGTTCAACTTACCGGGCCGACCTCTCTTAATACGACCACGAACGCACTGGGGCAATATACCTTTCCCTATGTGCCCGTGGGCGCCTTCACCGTTCAGGCATCGGATACGAGCGGACACCAGGGATCATCCAGCGGGCTGGTAGCCACCACTTCTCAGACTGTAACCGCGAATATTCAGTTTGTCGGCGCAGGCACGGTGTCCGGCAGCGTCCAGGACAAGCAGGGCAATGCCGCGGCCAACGCCAGCGTGACGCTGATGTCGAACTCCAATGTCCAGCAGACACTGACCGCGCAGGCCGACGCGAACGGGCACTATAGCATCGCCAACGTGGTGATGGGAAAATTCACGGTGTCGGCGTCAGTGCCGCAAAGCCGCCAGGGATTCAACCAGACCGGCGGCACAGCGCAGGGAAGCATTCAGCAGGACGGCCAGACCGTGACAGTCAACGTCATTGTCGATGCGGCGGGCAGCGCATCCGGCGTGGTGCACAAGAGCGACGGCACCACACCCGACGCGGGTGTGAAGGTCTCAGTCAAGAACAGCGCAATTGTCACCACGACAGATACAAATGGAAATTACGAGGTGGACTTCGTGCCGCCCGGTCCCCAACAGCTCAATGCGCTGGACCAGAACACCGGAGACCAGGGGGCGGCGGCCGTAACCATTACCGCCGGCGCGGATGCCACCACCAACATCACACTCAATGGACTCGGCACAGCGGTGGTCACGGTCAATGACGCGTCGGGCAATCCCGTGCCGGGCGCGCAGGTAACTCTGGTCAGCAACACGCAGTTCACGCAGCAGCTTACCGGGCTTACCAACAATGCAGGCCAGTTTGCATTCACCGGGGTGCTTGCCGGTTCCGTAACGGTAAATGCCAGCGGTCCTTATAGTCTTGCCGGCACGGCGCAGGGCACCGTTCCACTCAATGGTTCGGTAAGTATTGTCGTTGCGTTGCAGCCGGCCGGCACAATTCAGGGCACCGTCTTTATGTCCGATGGACAGACTCCGGCTCCAGGTATCGATGTCCAGCTCGATGATGCCGAGACGACGATCAGTGACGGGAGCGGCAACTATCAGTTTGCTTCGGTGCCTTCGGGTGACCATCTCGTTCAGGCCATCGACGGCAACGGCGACCCGGATTCTCCGACGCAAACGGCCAGCATCACTACCCAGGGGCAGACGGTAACCGCGAACCTTACACTCGTCGGCATGGGGACTGTAACCGGTATTGTGACAAATGCGGATGGGTCCTCCGCTGCAGGGGTCGCAGTCGCGATAAAGAGCGAAGATCCGGGCTTTGTCCGCACTCTCAGTGTGCAAACCGATGTGACCGGCGCGTACACCATTCCTCAGGTGCCGGTGGGAACCGTGATCGTGAGTGCGCTCTCTGCTACCGGCGCGGCCAGCGCTACCTCGCAACTGCCGACCGCAGGCTCGACGATTACCGTCAACCTTACGCTCAGCGCCAATCAGGCGAACGCAGCACACAATTTTTACGATGCCAACGGCTTCCTCTATGACATCGACCAGACCGGGCAGGTGCAGTCCGGAACAAACTCGACCTTCGCCGGCCTGGGTCTGCCATACAGCGACCATAACGACGAGACACTCAGCTTCACTCTGGCCAATGGCAGCACCACGGCCTTTACTGGTGCGCCGCTGGCTACGGTCAGCCAGAATGGCTATGAATACGCCATCGAACAGGATGGCATCTTTGGCCTCAACGTGATTCGCCGCGTTTTCGTGCCGCCGACGGGCTACATGGCTCGTTATATTGAGACCCTGGTGAACCCGACCTCCGCGGCCATTACCGTCAGCGTAAACCTGCATAGCGGCTATCGTTACACGCACGAGAGCCGCAACGGTTACACCTACAATGGCACTCCAGAAGTGACGGCCTCATCGAGCGGAGATGCCAGCTTCAACGTCACCACCGATCCTTCAACCAGCGACCACTGGATTCTTGAGGGCACCGATCTGGATGTAGATCCATTCCTGGACACGAACAATGTTCCGGCTGTCGCTTATGTCTTCGATGACGGGCAAAGTCCGATAGCGCTTACTTCAGGGTCGTTTTTGACCACCAGCAATCATGGCGAGTTGTTTGCCACCTGGGGCAACATCACAGTTCCGGCGGGACAGACTGTTGAATTGCTGCACTTTGTTTCGCAGCAGACGGTGCGAGCCTCAGCGCAGGCCACGGCCCAGCGACTGATTCAGCTTCCACCTGAAGCCCTTGCAGGATTGAGCGCCTCAGACGCAGCTAACATTGCCAACTTCCGCGTGCCTATCAATCTAACCGGATCACTGGCTGCGCTTCCGGCGCTGAGCGGCGAAGTCACGGGCGAGGTCATTGCCGGGGATAACACTACGCCGGTCGGCGGAGCCGTGGTTTCACTGCAAAGCACTGACCCGCTCTATAGCCGCACCTATCAAGTGGCGAGCGCCTCGGATGGAACCTTCCTGTTCCAGAGCAACATTGACGGATTGAATGATGGGCTGGCGATTCCGCTCGAGACCGCAAATATATCGGCTGTGAATCCCGAGTCCCAGGTTACGTCGCCCGTTTATTCGCTGCCTCTCTCCAGCACGACCACATATGTCTCCCAGCCAATCGTTTTCAGCAACACCGGACAGATTTCGGGGACGGTGACGGTAACGACTACCACCGGCACCAGCGTAGTGTCAGCGGGAACGGTTACCGTGAGCAGCCCGTCTCTTCTCGATATTCCCGCAGTCCCCATTAATGTGGATGGCACCTACACGGTGAGCGGACTTTCGGCAGCGACCTACAGCGTGACGGCCACCATTGCCGGAACTGTACTCAGCGGAAACACCACTGTAACTGTTGCAAATGGACAGACCACGACGGGTAACATCCTGATAGGCGCCAACGGCACCATTCAGGGCAAGGTGCTGGGCGCCGACTCTGCACACACGCCGCTGGCCAACGTCACAGTTTATCTGCGCACGGCCTCGGGGCAATCGCTCTCAACGGTTACGGGCACCGATGGCAGCTTCAGCTTCAGCGATTTGCCTCCCGGCACTTATTCGCTGCAGGCTTACGATCCCACATCGAATACCGGCGCTACTGTCTCTGCGACGGTGACAGCGGGCGCGACGGTCACGCAAAATATCATGCTCGCTGCGGGCGCAGGAGTGACGGGAACCATTACCGCCCCGGGCGGTATTAACGTGGCTGGCCTTGCGGTTACGCTTACCATCAACTCCGCCGTCGGCCTGCAGACCTACACAGCGACTTCAGCCAGCGGCGGCACATTCAGCTTTTCGAATGTTGCGCTCGGCTCCTTCACGGTCACCGTGCAGGGACCGACTGGATACGCCGGCTTCGCGAACGGCAGCCTTGGCGTCGCAGGGCAGAATGCATCCGTAGCCATCACATTAGTCGCCGCCGGAACAGTGACAGGCACCGTGGTCGAATCGGACGGGACAACTCCCGCAGCCGGCATTCAGGTGCAGATATATGGTCAGACGCAGGCCATCCGGCAGGGACTCGTGGCCACGACGACAACCGATACAAACGGCAGCTTCTCTTCTTCGCAGGTGCCGATCGGCGGCTTCACGATCGTAGCGATCAATACCACCACCGGCGACCAAGGTGAGGCGACTGGAAGCATCACGGCCGCGAACCAGCAGGTTCCCGTACATATCGTTCTTGCCGGCCTGGGGACGCTGAATATCACCGTTCAGAACAGCAACGGGCAACCTGATATCGGCGCGGCCATCACGGTCATCGGACCGTTCAACAGCCGTTACACGGCGACCAGTGGCCAGCAAGGAACGGCAACCATCAGCAATGTTCTTGCCGGCACGGAGCTAGTTTCCGCCACCGATCCGGTTACAAACCTTGCCGGCTCGACGAGCGCCACACTGACGCCGGGAGGCACGCAGAGCGTTACCGTGATGCTGCAGGCCTCGGGCACGATCTCCGGCCATGTCTATGAGCCCGATGGCAGCACACCGGCAGCGGGAGCCATCGTCACCATTTATGGCACGGGACAACTCGCCTATCTCTATTCGGCTGTCGCCACGACGAAGTCCGATGGCAGCTATCAATTCACCGGCGTGCCTTTGGGCGTTCTGGGCATGGTGGTGCAGGATAGCAACTCGGTGCTGCGAGCCAAGACGGCCAGCATCGTTCTGAGCTCGAATGGTCAGATTGTGACTCAGGATGAGACCTTCACCGGCATTGGAACTGTGCAAGGAACGGTTACGAATCCTGATGGCACGGCTTCGGTGAATATCGGGGTGCAGGTGATCAGCTCGAGTACGCTCGGCGGCGTTTTCAATGTGGCAACCGATGCAAGCGGCAATTACGTCGCAACCGGAATTCCCGTGGGCGGCTTTACCGTCAACGCGGAAAACCTGTCGCAGGGGATCGGCGGAACAGCTACCGGGACCATCACGACGGATGGCGATATTGAGATCGCCAACATTCAACTTGTGTCCAACGTGGTTCAACTCACTCAGACACTCACCGATGCCAACGGCTTCAAGTACGACATTCAGAAAGACGGCACGATTGGAAGCGGGACCGAGTACTACTACGGACTTGGAAGCTTCTGGTGCACCTGCGGCAATCAGAACTATAACAACGCCTTCCATCTGGCGCTCTTCCAGAATGGGGAAGAGCGCGACTTCAGCGGCAACAGCACATCGACCGGAGTGACTTCAATCGCCGGCCAGCAGATTTCAATCGAACAGGACGATATCGACGGCCTGAACGTTGTGCGCCATGTCTACGTGCCGAAGACAGGTTATTTCGCCCGCTACATTGAGTCACTCACGAATCCAAGCAACGAGCCGATAACGGTCGACCTTCAGGTGAGCGGCGGCATTCAATATCCGGGCACGGGCGGCTCTCTGCTGATTGCAACTTCTTCGGGAGATACGGCGCTCAGCACGAGCGATGAATGGTTGATCACCGACGATGACAACGGCAGCAATCCCTGGCCGGTTTCTCAGCCGTCGATGGCGGAAGTTTTTGCCGGACCGAATGCAGCGCAGGCTCTCTCCGTTGCGTCTCTCACACTGCCAAATGCGCAGAGCGTACCGTACTATCCACAGCTGACATATCGCTGGAACAGCATCACGATCGCTCCCGGAGCCACGGTTGAGTTCATGCACTTCGCCGTGCAGCAATCTCTGCAGGGGCAGGCCACAGCGGCTGCGCAACGCCTGGTTCAGATACCGCCCGAGGTTTTCCCCGGTCTCACCGCGGCCGACGCCGGAGATATTCAGAACTTCTCAGTGCCATCCAGCCTCAGCAGTGGGCTCGCCGCGCTGACGCCACCCGCAACCGGCACCGTCTCCGGCCATGTTTACGGAGCAGATGACGCCTCCGCAGTCTCCGGTTCCGAGGTTTTCTTCCAGGGCAGCGACCTGTTCTTCGGCTCCGGACTGGCGGCAGGTGGTGACGGCAACGGAGCCTTCACCTTTAACTCCGCACCCGTCGGCAACTTCACCGTGAAGGCCATCGAGCCCTTGCTGCATTTTGTTTCGCCCTATGCCCGCGGCCAGTTTGCTTCCGGAGCAACGACTGCAACGCAGGATGTTATCTTCTCCAACGCGGCAGTGGTGAAGGGAACCGTCGTGGCCCCAAGCGAGACTCTCTATACGAGTGCCGTGGCTTACCTTAACGAGAACAATGGTCAAACCGGCGTATGGCAAACGAATGTCGGGGCTCAATCGACCTTTACATTACCCGTTGTTCCTCCTGGCTCTACTGCTGTTCCGGCTGGAAGCTACAGCATCCTCTACCAGGCTTACACCCCAGGCAACAGCGGCGTGGGTGGAAACGGGGGAGCGCTCGCTGTCTCGCAGCCCATCAACCCCAATGCAGGAGATGTAGTAAATCTCACCTTCAATCTGCCGGATACCGGTGAGTTGATCGGCGCCTTTACCAACGCTTCCGGTATCGCGATCACGAATAACTATGTGTATGTCTCCGTTGCCGGACAAACCAGTTACTACACCTATGCGGAAACCGATATGAACGGCAACTTCCAGTTCACGGAACTGCCTGTCGGCACCTACACGCTTACGGGCACGGACCCCGCAACCGGCCTCGTCGCCACGGCAACTGCGACAATCAATGCAGCAGCCATCACGACACAAAACCTGAAGATCGCGAACGGAGGTGTGATTAACCTTACCGTCAAACTGAACGACGGCAGCGTGGCCTCCAACTCCCTAGTGACCATCAGTCGCAGCAGCGACAATGGAGCTTTTGTCACTGCCGGAGTTACAGACTCGACAGGAGCTCTGCAGATCAACAATGTCCCAGTGGGCAATTTCACGGTGATCGCCTACTATCCAGGTACTCAGGTTGCCCCGGGATCAGTCCAGCAGTCAGGTACTGGCAGCGTGGCTTCGAACGGACAGACGCAGTCGCTCTCCATCATGCTTCCCGCCACGTCGATACTTACCGGAACGGTAAGCTCCCAAAGCGGAGCACCGGTGGCGAACGCATCGGTGTACTTCTACTATCAGGGAACCGTGCAGACCAATGGATATCAATCCACAACGACAAACTCGAACGGCGTATACACATTCTCGCCTGTACTCGCCAGCCAGAAGATTGCTTTAACGGCTTCCGGTCCGTCGAACCAATTCACGACTCAGGTGAGCCCTACTACGGCAGCGAGCGGAACGCTGACAGAGAATATTACGCTCCCGGTGAACGCCACTCTGGTGGTGAAGGTCATCGACGGTAACAGCACGCCACTGGCAAATGTTTATGTTGACGTCAACGATACGAGCGGAAGCTTTTATTCCAGTGAACAACTGACCCAGGGAGATGGCACGACCACTTTCACTGGATTACGTGACGGTAACTACAGTTTGGAACTATTCAGCGGAAGCAGTTTTACATTCGCCGGTTCCGGCACTACGAGCATTGCAACGACTGACGACGGCAAGACCTTGCAGACTACGGTGCAGACGGGCTTTACCGGCACCATCAACGGCATGGCGGTGGCCGCCGATGGAGTTACGCCCGCGCCCACGGGCAGCTATATCATCTATCTCACCGACAATGACAGCCAGTACCAGATAGGCTACGTGCAATCGAGTGATGGAACGTATAGCTTCCCGAATGTCACCGTGGGCCGCGACGGCTATACGCTGCAAGTGAACCCTCCGTACTTTGCATCGGGAGGAGAGGTTGCCAGTGCTAAAGTCGCCGGACAATTTACCGCGGACGGGCAAACACAAATCGAGAATGTAACTCTGGCGATTCCCGTGGTGAGCGGAACGGTGTACCAGGCCGACGGAGTGACCCCGGTCGCAAGTCCAAATGTCTATGCGTCAATTCCGACCTATGACTACACCTCCAACAGCTATCAGCCTGTCATCTACCAGGGCATCTCAAGTGCGAACGGAACGTATGCTGTTCCAGTGCCCGCTCCAGCTCAGGATGTCAGCATCATCGCCGAGGCGAATGGTCTCACCAGCGGAGCGACTCTGAATGTGAACTCCGGAGATGTGACCGACACGCAAAACATCAGTCTGCAGGCTTCAGGAACCGTGACCGGCACTGTGCTCGATGAATTCGGCAATCCGATCACTTATGGGGTCAACGTATCGGCTGTTTCTTCGGGGAGTTCCTACACCCTGTCGGTGCCAATCAACACCGATGGCACCTTCACTATTTCTTATGTGGCGAACGGCAGCATTACCGTTACCGCTAGCTACATCAGCTACGGGGATAACTGCAACGGCACCGCTTCCGGCACACTGGCAAACCCGGGCGATACTCTGAACGTACAGATCACCATTCAGACGAACGCCTGCTACTACAGTGGGAGCGGGAGCGGAAATTCTTTCCTTCGCATACTTGCGAATCCGGCGGCGATGATGGCGGGGAGTCATTCCCCCGACCCGCTTCATCTGTTCACGCAACCCATCTCTGCGGGACTCGCCGGCAGTGCGTGCAGCATACGCGTCGCGAATGGAGCGACTTTGTCTCACTCGCCAGCCAGGCTGCTTTGCGATGTCGAGAATCGAACGCGCGCCAGTGGAAAGCTAACCGGACCGCAGCTGCCCACCATCCCCTTCGTTCCGCAACCTGCTATCACGGCCAGACAAATCTTTCTTCCGCGAGGTGGGCAATGACCATCCTGGACTTGATTTCCGACTTCATTTCCCGTCTTCGCATGGGGCGGGGGACCGCCTCCGATCGAAAGATGCGATTCGTTTCCCGCACCCTGCTCATCATCGGTCTCGCCGCATTACCTGCGATGAGCACTTCTGCGGCGATGGCCGCGAGCCCGCAGCAATCGCAAGCCGCAGCGTTGAAGCCTGGTGCTCAACCGGCGTTTCCGGCAGGTTCAGTCGTCGTTGGTAAGGCGCAGATGGTGGTCGAGCGCCCGCTTCCCGCGTTCACGCTTTCTACGAGCGACGATCAGCCGGTTACCGGGCAGACGCTGGTAGAGCCAGGCTATTGGATGGTGATCTACCGCAGCCGCAAGTGCGCGCAGTGCGACGACCTGATGAAGACGCTTTCCCAGCAAACGGCAAACGCCTCGCGCATGGTCTTTGTCGTATCGGATATTACCGGCGCGAATCTCCTGCTTCTCGAACAGCAATACCCCAACTTAGCCGGGGCTCATTGGCTGCGCGATCCGAAACGCAGCTTTGCGTTGAGCATGAAAATAACCGGCACACCGCATGTACTGGGCATGCACAATGGCGCGATCCGCTGGCAGCGCGGAGGCATCGCCTCTACAGATACAACATTTCCGGCTGCTATCGACACATGGTTCAAATACAACCTGCTGCCGCCCAACAAATTCGTTCGTACGCAATTCAAGCCCCACACAAATCAGAAGGGCGGAAGCTCGACTTCAACGCCGTCATCATCGAGCAAGGCAACACAGACTCCAGCAACGGCAGGAACTCAGCAATGATGCGACCGATGTCCGCACTGCTTCTCGGTCTTGCGGCGTTTTGCGCTGTACCGGCAATGGCGGCGGTCAAGACTACCACTGGGCATCCGACGGATGCCGCGATGTCTGCTCCCGAAAGCCTGGGCGATCTCGATGCACCTGTCTCCATCGTGATCTTCACCGATCTGGAATGCCCCTTCTCTGCGGCGACATTTCCCGTCGTTCAGCAACTGGTAAAGAGTGATCCGGCTCACATTCATCTTGCCGTGAAAGAATTTCCTCTGAGCATTCACGCCAACGCAGAACTGGCCGCTGAAGCGGCGGAGGCGGCTGGAGCTCAGGGACAGTATTTCGCCATGGCCAATTTGATTCAGGCCAATCAGAAGCGAATGAGCCGCGAACAGTATGTGCATTATGCTGAGCTGCTGCAACTGGACAGGACTAAATTCATTCGCGATCTCGATCAGCACCGGTATGCGAAAAAGGTCAGGAGCGATCGGGCTGAAGGGCTCGCGCTTGGGGTCAACGTGACACCCACACTGCTCATCAACGGGCAGACTTACACCGGCACGCAGAGCGCGCAGACACTTAACGTCGCCGTTCGCAAGGGACTCGCGGCTGCCGTGGAAACCGACCCTATCCCTACGGCCGCGCCAGCTGTTGATATGGCCGAGCTGGTCAGGAATCCCACGGCGGCGCGTGGACCCGTCAACGCGCCAGTGACGATTGTAGAGTTCACTGATTTCCAGTGTCCTTTCTGCCGCCGGGCGTCAGAACCGCTTGCTCAATTGCTTGCGCAAAGCGGTACGCCGGTGCGTTATGTCTTTCGCAATTTTCCGCTCGATTTTCACGAGCATGCCGAACAGGCAGCAGAGGCTGTGCTGGCAGCAGGGGCGCAGGGCAAGTTCTGGCCGATGCATGACCTGCTTTTTGCCAACCAGAAGGATCTTAGCCGAAACAACCTGATCAACCTTGCCGGGCAGCTTCATCTCGATACGGCACGTTTTACAAGGGATCTCGACTCGGGAAAGTACACGGCCCAGGTTGCTGCTGATCGGGAGTTAGGTGTAGCGGCGAATGTAGACGGCACGCCGGCGTTCTTCATCAACGGTCACCGCATCGATGGAGCCATGAGCCTTCCCGAGCTGAACCAGGCGGTGGCGCTCGCACAATCGAGGGCGACCGATGGAGAGATAGCAGGCTCGCGAACAACGGCAGAGGGCGTTTCGCAAACAGCCACCGTCGTAGCAGGGCAAAAGAACGCTCCGGTCACGCTGGTATGGTTCTCCAATATTCAGACCGCGACTGCAAAGCAGATGGGACAATTGATACGGCAACTCGCTGGCGATTCTGTAACCGATACGGTTTCAAAATCAAATGCGACGGGATCGAGTGATTCGCAAATCCGCGTGCTCTTCAAGTTTTATGGCTTGCCGGATCACTCTGCCGCTCCTCTCGCGCATCTGGCGCTGGTCAGCGCAGCGGCGCAAGGAAAATTCTGGCAGCTCTATGATGCCGTTACCTCGCAGCAGTTCTCGGGCGACGCAGTGAAGGACCGGGCCTCGATTCTCGCCGCAGCTCAATCCGCCGGTCTTGACACCACGCGGATTGATGCGGCGATGAATGCGGGCCTTGACGCGCAGGAGATTCACGCCGACACGGCCGAGGCGGAATGGCGCGGCATCCGCGGCGTGCCCACTCTCTACATTAATCAATTTCGAGTGGATGGTTTGCAATCGCCCGCGCTCTACTCCGCATACATTCAGAAGGCCCTGGCCGATTCGCATTCTTCAGGAAACTAGGGCCTGTTCGTGTTCACAGGCCCTGGCCGCAACCTGAACCTCGGTTGAATGAAGCAATGTAAATCCAAGGCAGGTGACCGGCCGCTGAACATAGCGATCGCAACATAGCTCACGTGAAGTGGCTGCCGCACGCGGAGCCTGAATCGAGTCAGCCGTCCGCATCCACTTCACGCGCGACTATTGCTGGATCCAGACGTAGCTGGGCGGATTCGAAGTATTGAGAATCCTTTCTACCTGCTTCGACTGCGAAGGGTCCGGAAGACCATGCACATGGTCAAGCACTACATCGTGCGCAACATCAAGATGATTTCGCCAGTAGGACTGCACTCTCCACATGGCCTGCGGATCGTCTTTCAGTTCGGTGGTTGCTGCGGCTTCGGCTGCGGCCTGTTCTTTCATGCCCAGCGCGGAATAAGCGCTCCCCAGCCAACGATGAGCGACAAGGTCGTCCGGATCGATGGCGAGCGCCGCTTCAAATTCCCTTCGCGCATTTTCATACTCCCGCTGCACCATATAGATGTAGCCGAGATCATCATGCACCTGGCGAAAACCCGGGTATTCGGCCGCGACAGGCTGAAGGCGCTCCGCCGCTTCTTTCCAGTGGAATTGCCAGCGCAGGCACATGCCCTCGTAATAGCGGGCCCGTGCGTTGCCCGGCTCGATGGAAAGCGCCTTGTGCAACCTGGTCATTGCATTCTGCCAATCGCCATCCGCGTAGAAGGCTACGGCCTCGTTGATATAGCCCCAGGCGCGTTTGGGTTCGAGGGCGGTGGCTTTGGCAAAGGCCGCTGCCGCTTCGCGATTCTGCTGCCGGTCCATGAGTCCGATTCCATACGCTGTCCAGCGGATGGGCAACCCGGGCTGCACCGCACTCTGCTTTGCTGTCGCCGCGCAGCCTTCGTCGGGTGCCGCAGAAAATACTTCGTGCCCACTGGTGGGCAGTGTGGCCGCGTTGCTGGCCATGGTTATGGTCGGAAATAGATCGACATGTTTGGGATTGTCTTCGAATACCCAGTCGATGAACTCTCTGCGGAAGCGCCGATACTTTACCGAAGCGATCACCGTTACTGCACCGGCGTCCTCAGGAATTTTGAAGCGATACCGCTCCACCACCGCGCGGCCGGGCATTACGGTTGAGTCGTAACTACGTGCTTCCACTTTCCATACTTCGTGATGATTGAGCCGTCCTCCATCCTGGCTGTTGTCCAGACCGAGGATTCGATTGGTGAAGGTGTGAGTATCAGGCTGGAGATGTTGTTTCTCATCGAGTCCTCCACTTTCGTAGACCAGGCGCCCGTGGTCATCATGGACCTCAACTGCCAGCCAGCTCTCGTACATATCGCGCTGCTCCGGGACCAGACTGTGGCCGATGGCGGTGTTCTGCACCACCACGTCGACAGTTGCGATATCACCGCCATGCAGCGCGTAGCCAGCCTTCTTGAGATTAGCGGGATCGTCCAGGGGCGCCACAACAGGAGATGTTTTGCCGGCGTGCTCTACCTGAACTCCGAAGACCTCCACACGCAATGACTTTTTGAGGAAGGCAATGACCGTCTCCATTTGCTCATCGTAACCATATTCGACGGGGATCGCTGTGTTTGCGCCCGGCCAGCGATGGCTGTGGACCTCACCGTCATTTCCAGCGATTTTCGCGGCAGGATCGTCCGATGCTGCCAGCGGCATGTGGCAGGTTTGACAGGTGGAGACTTTGTCTTTGGGGAAGAAGGGAATCGGGCTCTTGCCCGCCCATGCTGACTGCTGCCATTCATCATATGTCGTGAAGGCGCGCAGCCACTTGTAGTCGTTGAGGGTCCTGGGCAGATTGGCTTTGTGGCACGTACCGCAGAACTCAGGTTGCTTGTAGATATCGCGCATCACCGCGGCCCGATGCCGGTCAAGATGCGCGTAGATATCCGCGTCGGAAGGAAGACCGGTTACCGGACTACCTTTTTCGTCCACCATCGCAGCGGGAACGCCCATCACGTAACTGCCCAGTCCGCGTTCCGCCTGCAGCGAGCGAATCGCGTGGCAGGTCATGCAGGTCACGCCGTCCTGGTCGAAGGGGCGCGCCACGGCGTCTCGAGGTGCACCCGTTGTCAGCATGCCGCTGAACAGCGCGGTCGGATTGTGGCAGCCCTCGCAGTGTCGCGACCGCTCGATGCCACGTTGATCGATGAGCAGGTTTACATTCTTCGTGTACCACGGTGTTCGAAAGCTGTTGGCGTGCGCCGATTGTCTCCACTCGGCGTAGATTCCCTGGTGGCAATGACCGCACCACTGGGCAGATGGCATGTCGCCCGGCTTGAGAAATCCTGTGAACGCCGCTTTCGCTTCGCTGGGAGTATAAGGATTGGACCCAAAGGGCAGTCGATAGGCCGGCTTCGGCAGCGGCGGATCGATTGTGGCTCCTGCGACGGGTGGCAAACCGACGTTTGCCTTACTTGCGGGAGATTTGGTACCCGCCAAGGCCGGTTTGCCATCGATCGGCTTGCTGGACGGGGCATCATCAGCTGTTACCGATGGTGGGCGACTGTCGGCAGCTTTGTCCGGCGCCTTAGCCGTTTTCCACGAGTACCCGGTACCTGAACCTGCCAATGTCAGCAGCAGCATCCATACGCCGTGTCTTAGCCGGGCAGATGGGAGTGCAGAAAAGCGATGATTCAGACGGGCCGGTCGCATAGCCAGAAGGTTTTTAATCGAACACCTGACTACTGTGTCTCCTGGCCTGAAATCATCACGAAGCCTCTTTCGGATCATTTCGTTGCGCTGAACGGGGTGGGGCTTGAGTTGTATGGTGCCGGCGATAGAGCTGGCGGCGCTATTCTCCGTGCCGGGGTGTCTGAGACTCAGTAAAGGTTGGTGAATTGCCACTTTCTCTTACCCCTTGCATAGCAAGGGGTAGTGTGGCATGCTTCCTATGTGTTCCAAGGGGAGCGCGCTACGCATGGAGAAAACTCGTCTCGAGCTCTTCCGGGGAACACTCGATGTCCTTATCCTGAAATCCCTTGTCTGGGGTTCACTGCATGGGTATGCGATCACCAGTCTGATTCGCCGCCAGAGCGATGAAGCACTCCTGGTCGAAGAAGGCACTCTTTATCCTGCGCTGTGGCGTCTGGAAAGCAAAGGCCTGGTCGAAGCCGAGTGGGGGCTTTCCGATAACAACCGGAAGGCGAAATACTACAACCTGACCAGCGCAGGCCGCCATTACCTTCGCGCCGAAACCAAAACCTGGGAAGCTTACGCGGAAGCCGTCGCGAAGATTCTGGGCGCAACGCAGCCACCCGCAGAGGAGACCTCGTGAAAAAGGTTCCCATCTGGCGCAGATACGATCGCATGCTCGGTCCCGACCCCAAGGCAGACATCAAAAGAGAGCTGCGCTTTCACATCGACTGCAAGACAGAAGATCTCATCGCCCATGGTTGGCGTCCTGAAGCAGCCCGCAAAGAGGCGGAGCGCCAGTTCGGCAACATACCCGCCGTGCAACAGGCGGGCGAGCGCATAGGAGAAAACATGGAACGCCGCCGCCGTATCAGGGATTACTATGCCGAGTGGTTACAGGACACCCGCTATACACTCCGCACTCTACGCAACAATCCTGCTTTTGCTGCCGTAGCGATTCTTGTGCTTGCGCTCGGCGTTGGCCTCAATGCAGCGGTCTTCAGTGTCGTGAACACAATGCTGCTGCGTCCTTTACCCTTTCCGCAATCGCAGCAGCTGGTCTGGTTCACGGCTGGAAAAAGCTTCGATGCCAAAGTCCGCGCCGCGGGAGGACTTTCTGCCGAGACCTACACCGTCGATGTCTACCGCGAGTTTCAACGCAGCAACCAATCCTTTCGAGCCGTCACCGCATTTCAGACCTTCTACAACTCGCTGCAATACAAACTTACTGGCGTTGGCGAGCCCAGGCAGCTGGATGCAGTTGAAGTAGCCGGAAACTTCTTTCCCACACTCGGGGTCGCCCCAGTGCTGGGGCGTAATTTCACGGAAGAGGAGACGGTAAAAGGCGGCCGTCCCGCGGCAATGCTCAGCTACTACTTCTGGAAAACTCAGTTCGCCTCTGACCCCAATGTCGTTGGCAGGACCGTCAACATCAATAGCAGTCCGGCAGCCGTCAATGGTCCTGTCACCATCGTTGGCGTTCTTCCCGCCAGCTTCGATTTCGGCGCTGTCTTTGCTCCCGGCAAGAAAGTCGATCTGTTTGTTCCCGCGGTCATGGATTTCTGGAGCAGCTGGGGCAATACACTGGCGGTTGTCGGCCGCCTCAAGCCCGGCATCACCCCTGTTCAGGCACAGGATGAAGCCGATCGCCTCTTCCCGCAACTCAAGCTTCAACACAAAGACTGGTATTACGATTACGCCTCGGAGCTTACCACCCTCAAAGAACACGTTGCAGGCAAGCTGCAACGCTCGCTCGTGGTTCTGTGGTCCGCAGTTGGCCTCATCCTGCTCATCGTCTGCGTCAACCTCTCGAATCTTCAGTTGAGCCGCGCCGCCACGCGCAGCAAAGAGTTCGCCATGCGCCGCGCACTCGGCGCCAGCCGAGGCCGGCTCATCCGTCAGATCCTCACCGAGAGCCTCATCCTCTCGTTCTTTGGCTCGGTCGTGGGACTGGCTCTCGCTTTCGCGATCATCTACTACCTTTCGCACCAGAGCTCCATCTCTCTGCCTCTGCTCACAACAATTCATCTGGACACGGCTTCGGTTTCCTGGACCCTGGTTTCCGCGATTGCCGCCGGCATCCTTTTCGGCCTAGCGCCTGCGCTGCGTATTTCAGGCACGAACATTCAGATGGCGATCAAAGACAATGCTTCAGGCATGACCGCGGGCCGCAGCCATGAGCACTTCCGTTCGATCCTGGTCATCTCTGAGGTCGCTCTCGCATGTCTGCTGCTGGTCGGAGCAGGTCTGCTGCTGCGCAGCTTTCTTCGCGTCCTCAATGTCGATTTAGGCTTCAATCCCAACCGCGCCGCCGCCATGCAAACCGACCTGCCCGCAGCGAAGAATAAAGATCAGCTCATCCAGCGCGCAAATATCCTCAAATCCGAAATCGATCGGGTCAGCGCGCTTCCCGGTGTTCAATCTGTGGGTATCGCGGATATGCTTCCACTCGACCGGAACCGGGAGTGGGGGCTGCAATCTGTCGGCCGCTATCACGCCAAAGATGCCGATACGGGCGCACTCGTTTACCTCATCACTCCCGGCTATCTTCAGGCCATGGGCATGCGGCTGCGCTCAGGGCGCGATTTTTCCTGGCAGGATACCCCTGATACGCAGCCGGTCATCATCGTCAATGAAGCCGGAGCACGCCGCGAGTGGCCGGGTGAAGACCCTGTCGGGAAACTGGCTTACGGCGCTGGAGACAAGGCTGCGCGCGTGATCGGCGTCATCGCGGACGTACGCGAAAGCACTCTCGAGCAGAACTCCAGTCCCCAGATCTACGTCCCCATGACCCAGAACCCGGACGTAGAGGGTGCAACTCTCATCGTTCGATCCCATATGGATACCAGTAGTCTCGCCGCCAGCGTCCTCGCCACTCTACGCAGCATCAACCCTTCGCAACCTGCGACCGAGTTCCGTCCGCTGCAGTCGCTTGTCGATCACTCTGTCTCGCCACGCCGTTTCTTCGTGCTGCTGGTGACCATCTTCGCTAGTCTAGGAGCGCTTCTTGCCGCCCTCGGCATCTATGGAGTCATCTCTTATTCTGTGACTCAGAAGACGCAGGAGATTGGCGTGCGTATGGCTCTCGGCGCGAGCACGGGCCGGGTTCGGAGGGATGTTCTCTGGCAGACTCTGCGCCTGGCCATCACCGGCCTTGCCGTTGGCGCCATCGCATCTCTGGGAGCTGTGCGACTCATCGCGTCGCTGCTTTTTTCCACTTCACCCTGGGACCCTATCGCTTACTCCGCTGTGGCTGCTTCGATCATCGCGATCGCTCTTCTCAGCGGATACCTCCCGGCCCTCCGCGCCTCCAGAATCGAACCGATGACTGCGTTACGCGGCAACTGAACCGGCCAAGCCTCACTCAGGCGCAGGTAGCTGCCCGTCGGACTCCGACAACCAAAGGCTCCCGTGCCTGGCCGGGAGCCTTCTCTTCGCTAGGCCTGGTTGGTCATCCAGACCGCTGACTGCAATTTTCTGGTTGACCGCGGACGATGGCCGTCGGCGCTTGCTTTGGGGATGGTGGTGCCGGGGAGCGTTGTATTGGAGGTTCCGGGCGCGTAGTTCACCGACGATTCTCCGGCAGTCTCGACCGTCGGTTGCTCGGCGCGATTCATGCGGACGTAGTTGGGCACAGCCAGCATGGGCGTACCGTCCTGCCATGTGCCGGTGATCGCGACCACGCCTCCCAGCAGATCGGGACGCCACTCTGCTTTGAGGGGAGCATCGCTCAGGGGCTGGTTCAGGTCGGCCTGATCGGCGGTTTCTACGTTATAGATGAGCGGGCCGTAACGCAGCGCTACGCGATTCACATCGGCCATGATGCGTGGATCGGCTTTCACGCGCTGCGGCTCCATGGGCAACTCGAGCTCGATGGTGTCGCCGGGCTCCCAATGGCGCGTGATCACGGCGTAGCCTCTCTCGATGTGCGGGGTTACTGCGTGACCATTGACCTTCAGGCTCTTCAAGCCACTGACGGCCGGGGTCTGAGTGTAGAGCTTGCTGGTGGCGCGATCGGGAATGCGCACATGGACGGAGAAGGCTGCAGCGTGTTCCGGATGGAGCGTGATCGCGATTGTTCCTTTCCAGGGATAATCTGTCTTCTGCACCACTTCCACATTCGTCCCCGCAATCTTGCCCACGTTGATGCGGCTTCCGATAAACAGGTTCACATGCAAGGCATCCGGGCCTTTGGTGTAAGTCCAGGTCGGCACCATGAGCAGAGTGCGGGGAATGTTGCCGACGCAGCACGGGCACACGTGCCAGGGCGTACGCTGGGTATCGACCAGAGGATTGGTGTAGCAGAAGTTCTTGCCCTCGAGATCGACCGAGCCCAGGAGCGCGTTGTACATTGTCTGCTCGTAGAGATCGGCGAAACGCGCATCGTGATAGGCGAGATTGAGCTTGTACTGGAAGAAGATGAGACCGCAGCTCGAGCAGGATTCGCAGTAAGCCTCGTTGCGGAGGGAATAGTTGGGTCCGAATCCCTCCGAGGTTTCTCCGCTACCGATGCCGCCGGTGAGGTAGTACTTCTTGTTCACCATGTTGTCCCAGAGGGAAATGACCGCGCTCTGATAATCGCGATCGCCGGTCTCCGCGGCGATATCGGCCATGCCGGAGTAGAAGTAGGTGGCGCGCACCGCATGTCCTACTGCCTCATACTGGCGCGTGGGCGGCAGGTGGCTCTGGTCGTATTCCTGTCCGCCGCGGCGCGAATCGAGGAGAAACTTCGCGAGCACGATGTAATTGTCACCGCGTCCATTACCTTCCATGTCATTGACGAAGCGGCCGAAGCGTACCAGTGCCTGCTCCATCTCCTGATGGCCGTCGAACCAATCTTTTTTGCCGGGACCGATATTTGCGACCCAGCAATCGCCGAGTTTCTTCGCAGCATTGTAGAGGCGCAGATCCTGGCCGCCGGTCAACATGTAGTGGTTGATGGCGGACTCGATAAAGTATCCGGAGACGTAGCCTTCATGGTTGCCGCGATGCTCCGGCGACCAGCGCTCCGGCCACTTCGTGCGATCGGCGAGTGTGTAGGCGGTCTGCAGATAGCCGTCCGGCTCCTGTGCTGCGAGGATGATGGGTATCCACTTTTCCAGCGTGACCTTCATCTGCGCCTGTGCGGCAAGAATGTCCGGGTCGCATTGCGGATCAACCATCAACGCGATACACATAGACTCCACGGTCTGATGCACCCAGGCGTTGGAGAAGACATAACCTTTATGACGGGCGTGTGGTTCTCCGCGCAGCGCCTTCGCGGCTTCGATAAAGTTGTCGAGACCGCCCTGACCTATTGTCAGGTCGGTGCGCTCGCACTGAGCAACGCAGTGGGGAATCCAATTCACGATGAGAATCTTTGCGCGCTCGTTCCACAGCGGATTGTCGATCGAATATTTCGTTGTGTAGACCACGTTGAGGCGCTCCTTTGGAGGAGCAGGCTCGGCGTGGACCACCAATGTGGAGGAAGCATCGCCACCATTGCCACTGGCGGTCAGCTTCAGAACATATTCGCCGGCGGTTGAGAAGGTAGCTGTTGTTTCCGCTGATCTTGCGTCCGTAAATGTCACCTGGCCAGGACCCGACAGCTTGGTCCAGCGCACGCCGTCCCCGCTGCCGGGCACAAGCCAGTCGGCTTTGCCGGAGAGATAGGTTTGTCCGCTCAGCACCACTGCGCGATCGATGCCCGAATTTACGCTGGGCGGAAAGAGGGGCACCGCACCACTGCTATAGACCTTCCACTCGAGAATTCCCGGGGAGAGCTTTCCATCCGATGTAATCTCCAGCCGGATTTTCTGTGTGGTCACCCCGTCGAAGGTGGTGCTGTTGAAGGTGTCAGCTGCAACGCCCAGACCTTGAGGATTCGAAACCGGCACGAAATCGCTGCCATTCCAGTAGAGGACGCGATAAGAGGCCGGGGCGCCGACGCCGGCTCCATCGATCCACCAGTAGACATCGACCTTGCTGGTTGTAACCGGCTTGGTCCATTCGTACTGCACCCACTGCGTGTCGGTTCTTGGCCAGGTTCCGTACGAGCCACTGCCGTCGTCTTTGGAGTTTTTCGGAACGACGCCGTCATTCAGCGCCGTAAGTTTCGTGTCCCCAGAAGTGTAGAGGCTCGATGCCGTCGCAACCTTGGCCAGATTGACCGTGACTTGCTGGCCGGCGTTTGCCGCCCAACTGCTGCGAGTGTCCACGGCTGCAAGCAACGCCGCGCCTGCGGCGCCGGCGAGAAAACTCCTCCGGTTTACGGAGAACTTATTTTCCGTGACAAGCGATGCGGCTTCATTTTCAGCAGAGGACGGGGTTTCAATCTGCGAGTTGGTATGACCAGCAAGGTTCCGGCGTTTCATCGATGACTCCATTCGGCGTGCTGCAGGACAGCTGGTAATAGCTTTTCACGGTCTGGCCGCCCCTGTCGTTCAGCAGTGACACTAATGTATACGAAAATGTACTCTTAGAGGCCGCACGGCTATGGTCCGTTTGTACTAAAGGCCGCGGCTTTTTGCTTTCCGAGGTTGACTGATATATACAAAAATGTATTCAAATCTGGTTTGCAATGCCGGGATCGAGCTGAGATCGATCCGGCACGCCGAATCGCCAGTCAGGGAAATGGAGATTTCATGAAAGGTATCTTCCAGCGGTCGCTCCTCTGGTGTTTCCTGCCACTTGTGCTCATGGGGTTCGGCATGCCGCGCGCGATCGCGCAATCTGACGTGAGCGGTTATTGGGATGTGCGTACTCCGAATCCCGGCGGCGATGGCACCTTTCGCGACACTTACATTCACATCGAGCAAAACGGGGAAACCCTGAGCGGGGAAATCATTCGACACCCGCAGGGCATTCCTATCGCCGGTACATTCAAAGACGGCACCATTCATTTTGCAACTGTGCCTCCGCCCGCGAGTGCTTCGTCTGCCGCGCGTCCACAGCGCAGGCCACTTGTGTATGACGGCACGCTTGAGGATGGGAAGCTGCTGCTTACGATGCAGGGACGCAATGGTCCGGTAAAAGCGACAGCGGAAAAAGTGACCAAGGAAGCGACAATGCCTCCGGCGGCGCTGCCGCTGGAGCCACTGCACGATGTGCCTGATAATGGGCTTGCCCGCACTCCGCCGATGGGCTGGAACAGCTGGAACAAGTTTGCCGGAAGCATCAATGACGCGGATGTTCGCGCGATGGCGGACGCAATGGTTACGAGCGGGATGCGCGATGCCGGCTATCTCTACATCAATATTGACGACACCTGGGAGTTGGATCGCGATGCGAACGGCAACATCGTAACGAACAAAAAATTCCCGGACATGAAAGCGCTCGCCGATTATGTGCACTCGAAAGGCCTGAAGATCGGCATCTATTCAAGCCCCGGTCCTAAGACGTGTGCGGGCTATGCAGGCAGCTATGGACATGTGGCGCAGGATGCGAAGACCTATGCTGCGTGGGGTATCGACTATCTGAAGTATGACCTGTGCAGCGATCTGGATATCTACAAGGACGATGCTCCGACGCTGCAGGCAATCTATCAGGAGATGGGTGAAGCGCTTCAGGCCACGCATCGCCCCATCGTTTACAGCCTCTGCGAATATGGCCGCGCCGAAGTGTGGACGGGATGGGGCATAAAGAGCGGCGGCAATCTGTGGCGCACTACGGGAGACATCAGCGACAACTGGGATTCGATGAATCGCATCGGCTTCAGCCAGATCAAACTCGCGTCGTACGCCAGGCCCGGTCACTGGAATGATCCGGACATGCTGGAGATCGGCAATGGCGGTATGACTGCAGACGAATACAGGACGCACATGAGCCTATGGTCACTACTTGCGGCTCCGCTGATTGCGGGCAACGATCTGAGCACGATGACCGATGAGACGAAGAGCATCCTGATGAATCGCGAAGTGATTGCCATCGATCAGGAGCCAGATTATAAGCCGGTGACGCAGGTTTCGAGCAACGATGGTCTGGAAGTGCTCATGCGTCCCTTGCATGACGGCTCTGTGGTGGTGGGGTCATTCAATCGCACTGCAGCCCCGGCTCCAATGGAGTTCCCGCGCGGTGCTTTGCCCACGAGTCTCGCCGGCAAAAGTATCAAAGTAAGAGACCTCTGGAAACATGAAGATGTTCCGGCGAGCGGAGATTCTCTCAAGGCAACTGTACCGAGTCACGGAGTTGCGCTTTTCAAAGTCAGCACTGAGTAAGAAGGCTGCATACACGCTGGCGTCATGGTCATGATGCCAGCGCATTTCTTTCCATGATTAACGAGGTAATCGATGGCCCCGAATCGTCGTGAGTTCCTGGTGGGCGCTGCGACGTTTGCGGCCACCACTTCCTTGCCTTCGTTTGCATCGTCAAGGACGGATGCTGCGATGGATGCTTCGTCCGATATGGCGAATGCGGCCTCTCCTTTCACTCTTGAATTCGACGGAAATGCGCTCAGCAGTCTTCGCTTCGCCGCAGACGCTTTTCCGACGAACTATATTGCAACAGGACAGCGGCTTGGTCATGTGGATATTGCGTGGCGACGCCGTGATGGCGCATGGCAGAAGTTTCGTTCGGCAGAATTAAAAGACTCTACAGGTGCGTACACGGCGCGGGACGATCGGGGAAACGCACTCGGCGTGGCCCTTCACATGCAGCCTCAGGGAAGCTTGCTTCGCTGGACGATTGCTCTGTCAAATCTTTCTTCCGATCCGATCGAGGTTGGCGATGTGGCTCTTCCTTTGCCGATGCATTCGAGCTTCAGCGACAAAGAGCCTCCGACCGCTTCTGTTTTGAAGCATAGCTTTGTCTCCGGACATGGCTCATTCCTGTTCTGGATGCGCTCGAACAGTGTTGGCCCGTATCTGGTGATGACACCGGAGCGCGATACATCGCTTGAATACTGGGATCATTTGCCGCCAGCGAAAGGCGAGCGCTCTGCATTTCGAGCCTATATACACTCGGCGGCGGCGGCCGAAGCGGTGCAGGCGGCGGGAGGCCGCTGGCGCCAGCCACACACCAGCGCCACACTGGCACCCGCGGGCGAAGCCGGTGCCGAGCGGACTTATGCTTTTCAATTTGCCTGGGCGCAGGATTATGCGGCCGTGCGACAGCGGCTGGTGGACGCCGGCGCGGTGGATATTGAGGTGGCGCCGGGCATGACGGTGCCTACGGATCTTTTCGCCTGCATCGCTTTGCGGTTGCAGGAGCCGGTCATGAGCATTGTTGCTGAGCATGCGGAGCAGACGGCGATCGAATCCCTCGGCGAACACGAGGGACGCAAACTCTACCGCGTGAAGTTCAGCCGGCTGGGCGAAAATATGCTGACGGTGAATCATGGCGAGGGCCGCGAGACACGACTGGAGTTCTTTGCCAGCGAGCCTCTGGAGACGCTGATCCATAAACGTGCTGCGTTTATTACGAAGCATCAGGTTCGCGATACCAGTAAGTGGTACAACGGCCTGCTGGCCGAATGGAATATGGATTCACAGGTGCAGCTGGGGCCGGATAACTACGACCGCATCAAGGGCTGGCGCATTTACGAAGTAACCTGTGACGATCCGGGGTTGAGCAAGCCGGCGTATCTGGCCAGTAAGAATGCGGAATTTCCAGACCAGGCCGAAGTAGAGGCGCTGGACTACTATATCGAGCACTTTGTCTGGGGAGGTTTGCAGCGGACGACCGAGGAGACAGACAGCTACGGCATTTACGGCATCCCGGACTGGAAGCAGAATCGCGATAGCAGCGATCCCGGCCCCAAAGGCAAGCTGCACATCTGGAGATGTTACGACTATCCCCACATCATCGTGATGTATTTCAGCATGTATCGCATAGCCCGCGACTATCCGGGCATGAAGATGAAGCTGGATCGGGGAACATATCTGGAACGAGCGTATGGCACGGCGCTCGGCATGTTTACGATTCCCATGCAAGTCATCAAATGGTCTGCGTACGAGACAGGTTTTTATAACGAGGTCGTCATTCCTCAGCTCATTGAAGAACTGGACCTGGTGGGCAAGCACGATGAGGCTGCGCTGCTGCGTACACACTGGGAGAAGAAGGTCGCGTTCTTTGTGAGCGGAGGGCCGAACCTTTTTGGTTCGGAGTACGCTTTCGACTCCACCGGTTTCGAGTCAACACAGGCCATAGCACGTTACGCGCTCGATCGCCCGAAGACGCCAGGCACCACTCCGGAAGCGGCAGCGAAGTTTGCTGTTACACAGATTCGGGCCAACCTGTTTTGCCGCGGCGTTATCGAGAAGGCTTATTACTACTACGGCAGCGACTACCGCGGCGGAGCCGGCGATGCATTCACACTTACCTATATGTCGGCGATGGGCGGCTGGGGCGTGTTGAATCATGCACTATATGATCGCCACGAGCCTGATGCCACCATCCGTCTCGGATACGCTTCCTTTCTCAGCGCCTGGTCCCTCATGAACACTGGCACGCGTGAAACCGGCTACGGGTACTGGTTCCCCGGCGAGGCAAACGATGGCGGAACGGGCGGCGGCTTTGAGCCGGCGGCATACGGTATGACATGGCTGGGGCAGCCTCATCATCGCGGCCCCTGGTACTACTCTTCCGAGACGGATCTGGGCTACTGCGGCGCGCTGCGAACCGCAGCGACCATTGTTGCGGACGATCCTGTCTTCGGACGGTTTTGCTTCGGCGGTGAGATGAAGATTGAAGGGACGACCTTGCACATCGTGCCCCGCGATGGTGTGCGCCGGCGTCTGCATCTGCGCACAGCGGAGCAGCAGATCGATCTTGAATTAACCGGTGCGCGTTTCGCCAAAGAAGAAGCCATTCAATGGTCAACCGACCGGCAAAGATTTCGCTTCATGCTGGAGGCCGAGACGGCCAGCAATGGAGAGGCGCGGCTTCTGGTTTCGGGATTGCCGGAGCGAAGTTACAAGGTGATTTGCGGCCAGACGACGAGCGAATTCCGTCCTTCAGGAAAGAGCTCCCTGCGGCTTCAAGTTCCAGCTGGAAGCTCAAAGGTCGAGGTTGAGCTTATCTAGATACGGTTTTGATTGAGGCATACTGCCACTCGAAGTTCTCTGAAGCTTGTAAACAAAAAGCAAGGAAATGGATCATGATGAGATTGCTCCGCAACGTGCCCAAAACCATTCCATGCATGTTCATTCTGGCTATTTCTGCATTCTTCACCGCTCAAGCTCAGACTTCGACCGGCGCAGCTCACGTGGCCGCCGTTCCTGCGTCTCCACAAGATGGGCGGCCGTCAGGTCATACGATTGGCACTGTAACTACGCAGGGCAATCTCATCATCCTGACGCTCGACGAGAATGCGCTGGGAAAACCACATCTCTTTGATCTTGCCCACCGCACCATCCGCTTCACGCCCGAAGGGACGCGGTATCGAGCTGAAACTCTGCCAGAATCCTGGGACGATAATTTTGGCGCGGAGATAAAAGATCCCAATGCAACGTTAACGAAGTTTGCGTTTCCGTTCTCGGGGAAGAGCTGGAGTTCGCTATCGGTTGGAGTTACGGGGTCCGTCACCTTTGGCGAGCCTGTGGCAAATGCGGAACATTCCCGGCGCGAAGGAATGCCTCCGAATCGCGGCGGGGGACTTACCGTCGAGCGGTATGCACTGTTGCAGAGCGTTGGCAGCACGCTCATCAACAAGGTTCCGGCGATTGCTGTCTTCTTCAAACCACGTATGACGGGCACTCGATACCTGAAAGAATTGGATGATCGCGCCGTGATCACCTGGATTCTTTCGGAACCTTATGGCGGCATTCAGGACTGGACGTGGAAACCGACCGTAAATCGCTTTCAGCTAGTACTGCACAAGGATGGTGTTATCGATCTCACCTGGGATGAGGTTACGGCACGCGATGCAATCGTCGGTATCTTCCCGACTGTGCAGCAGGGAATTGAGAAGGCTATTGCCACTCTCTCGTTTCCAGCAAAGCCGCCAGCTGCATCGCCACTCGATGTTAAAAGCTTGAGGCTAAGCACTGTAGATGATGTCCATTTGAAAGCTGTTCTGGTGGCGGCGACGCCAATTCCCACCTCAGATGATGCAAAGGCGGCGGGGCTGGTCTATCGCATATGCCTGAGTGCGGTAAAGCCAAGCGGTCCTTGTACGAACGACATGGCTGATGCCACGGTATGGACGGTGCGACGCACGCGTCCATTTCACGACGATGATGATGACGAGACTCGCGAATCTCGCTACATGGCCATGGGGCGCGGAGTATCTCGCGATGTTTCGGTACAGGGAAGCAGCATTACTCTGAGTGGAATTCTGCCTGTGGCCATTCATGCCGGGCAGCAGTTGTATGTCTCGGCCAGTCTTGGAGCGCCCGGCGCGGCCTCGCCAGAGGTGATGTCTGCGCAGCCTGTACGCCTAACGGGCATTGGCAGCCCGGAGATGCACCTGGCTACGATCACGAAACGAGACGGCTCATTTCCCGTTATCTATGAGAGCTTCTATTATCCGGAGTCGCCGCGTCCCAACGATTTGACCTGCTCGGTGATCAAGACTCTCGGCGACCGATTCGATCTGCTGGCATATTATTCAGACTTTCGCATCGACAATCCGGAGGCGGGTACGCCGAGCACCGGTCCGCTGGGCGGCGGTCCTGACGGGGGAGCTGTTACTGGTATTGCTGCCACACAGCGCAATCTGAGCAGCTATTGCACACAGGGGCGCTTCCAATGGCAGTTTGTACAGCCGGTTTATGTGGGGGCCAACCAGATGTTTGAGTATCCTCCCGACGATGGAAGCGACAGCAATCGCCATAACGTGATGGCCTACACGCATCAGCTTGCGGAGCGCACCTTTAACGGGAAGATACCTCCCTATAACTATGCAATCTCGCAGATCGCTCACGAGATGGGGCACCGCTGGTCAGCGTTTGTCTCGGCGAAGATCAACGGCGAGTTGATTCCACTGGGGCCGACGCATTGGGCCACCGGTCTGCAGGCACAGGCGGCATTTCCTTATCAGCGTCCGGTGGAAGCCTCGATCATGGGCGGTGGTGTCTGGCAGGATAATTTCGACGGCACGTGGACGCAGCTCGACGACGACTACTATGTGCCGGCGACGGGGTGGTCTTATCTCGATCTTTACCTGATGGGTCTTATTGCGCCTACTGAAGTGCCTGACTTTTTTCTACTGCGCAATCTGACCCCGCAGACGCGAGACGCGAATGGACATATGATCTACAAAGCCGATCGCACGAAAGTGACGATCAACGACGTCATCGCTGCCGAGGGCCCGCGCACGCCGGACGTAGACCATGCGCAAAAGCACTTCAATACGGGGATGGTCGTCGTGCTCGAACATGGCCATACACCTCCGCCGGAGCTTATTGAGCGTGTCGAAGGGATTCGTCTGCGCTGGATCGACTACTGGGACACAACTACAGGCCACCGTTCGACAATGACCGCCGATCCACATTGACCTTTACACCTTCGGCAATGCCGAGCGTACCGGTGTGATATCCGAGCCGGTCTTCAACATCTCCCGGCTTGTGAAAACCACGTTCGAAGAGCGTATGAAGTCTGGCTTGGGCAGCCGGTCGTCCCAATGAGGCTTCGAAAGCATCCCACTCCGGCTCGATCTCCGCGTCAGGAGGCAGGCTGTTCAGGTCGACCAGACGTTTTGTTTCCGCGATTGCCTGTTTGTCGAAAGAAGAGATCCTTCTGGCGAGAGCGTCGACAAAATCGTCGAGCTGGCTATCGGGCAACGAACGATTGACATAGCCATACAGTTCGGCAAGATCGCCGTTGATCGCGTCTGCTCCCAATAGCACTTCCAGCGCTCTTCCACGGCCTATCAACCGTGGAAGTCGAGCCATGGGGCCACCGCCTGGGACCAGTGCTGCTCCTACCTCCCATTGTGAAAGGAAGGCCTTTTCACGGCTGGCAAATCGCATATCGCTGGCAAGAGCGAGTTCGCTGCCGACGCCGGTGGCCCGGCCGCGGATGGACGCGATCGATACGACAGGTGCGCGGCTTAGCCGGGCAAGCATGTCGGGCAACGCATGCAGGCCAGTTCGTCCCAAGGGAAACTTCGCGGTCTCTTCGGGTTTTGCCAGGAAGTTATAGTGGTAGAGAAAAAATCCTTCGACCGCGCTGTCAATGACCACCACTTTGACCCGTTCGTCGGACTCGAGCAAATTCACGATCTCTTCGAGCTGTGGAATATTCGCGGGTCCAAAGATATTCAAAGGCGGGATATCAAAGGTCATCCTCCAATATGCATCGGTAGTCCGGGCCAAGCGTATTGTTCCCTCATTGCCAGTATCGGTCATCACTGCCTCCTTGCATCTTCGATTAGGCCCGAGGTGCGACCCGAAAACAATTGGACGTTCGTATCGGCAATACTTAGGTATCGTGCGTCGAGGCTCAGCTTCATCGAAGCCTCCTGGTTGGCTACTCATGCTTGTTACGCGATAGCTTGAACCCATTGGCTCCGCCAGGCCGGGGCTTCGAAAGGATCAGCGAAATACTGAGTCTCATGCACGACTTTACCGTTGCGGAACTCCATAATGCTCACTGTGAACGCCGGCCGCCCCTGATAGGTGATGGTGTATTCCGTGATCCAGAGATCACCTTTTCCGATAATTCGCTTGACGTTAAAACCCGATGGCTTGCCGGGATGATGACTTCGCAAGGCCTGCAGATTGCTTCGCCCGAGGATGCGCTCGCCTGACTGCGGATAGTCGCAGATGGCATGGTCATCGTAGATGTCGTGTTCGGCGTCTGCATCGCCGGCTGCCGACGCGCGCCAGTGGGCGTTCAGGGCTTCTCGTATCTGTTCCTCCTGCATGGACTGCTCCGGGTGCTGTTCTGTTTTCATGTTCATTTGCCTCGCGGAATAAACCCGGGGATACCGGTCTTTACGACCTGGTTGAGTCTCTGTCTGGTTGGGATGCGATTGATTTCGTCGAATGCGTCTTCCGGAAGGGAAGAGATGTTGAAATTTTCTCTCGCGCGCGCTGCAGATTTGGGCGTAGTAAGCAAAGCGGTGCCGCGCTGCACGGCCCACGCCAGGAGTACCTGCGCCGGTGTCTTTCCAATTCGTGCGGCGACTGCTTTAGTGACTGGATCGTCAATCGGCCCGGGCCGGATTCCGTGGCCTAGTGGCGCGAAAGCCAAAAGCACGATCCCCTTTGCCTGGCAAAACTCGAGAAGCTCCGTTTCCGGCAGATACGGATGTGCCTCGACCTGGACTACGGCGGGCTTGATTCTCGCCGATTCATAGATGGGCAAGAGTTGATCCAGGCCGATGTCCGACAGTCCGATGGCCTGGCATCTGCCTTGATCCACGAGAGCTTCCATTGCCTCCCAGGTATCAGGTAAAGCGACTCCGTCGTCATAAAGGACATTGCCGTGTTCATCGCGCGGATCATGCTCGTCGCCCGGTTGAAACGCAAACGGAGTATGGATCAGGTAGAGATCCAGATAATTGATCCTGAGTCTTTCGAGACTTGCCTCGAATGCCGCTTCGACGCGCTCGGGCCGATGATTGCAATTCCACAACTTCGTGGTGACAAAAATGTCTTCGCGCGCGAGTCCCCCGGCGGCAAGTCCTGCCTGCAATGCCTCGCCTACCTCGCGCTCGTTCAGGTATCGCTCCGCACAATCGAAGTGGCGAAATCCGGCTTCCAGCGCGTCCCTGGTCGCAGTGATCGTCACGGCGGGGTCAGGAATCAGCGTGCCAAAGCCCAGTGCGGGCATGTGGCCGCCTCCGTGGTTAAGTGGCATTCTCATTGTCCTGAGATCAGAAGACCCGGTCATGAAGACTCCTCGGTAGTATCTTCATGTTCATTCTCTTGTCTTGGTTGTGCAGCTCCCGATCGAATCGGGGCGCGACGGAGCAATCACAACAGAAGGGCAGGAGGTAAACAATTGGACGAAAGTATCGACAATACTTTGGTATCGATGGGCCCACTCCCGATCGAAGCAGAGGGACTCTCGATATGATGGGGTGCTATTTGCTGAGCGGTAGATTCGAGACATGCGGCCGCGTGAGGCGAAGTCGCGCAGCCATATTCACCAACTCAGCCAGGGAGTTGGCCTTCATTTTGCACATCACGTTCCCCCGGTGTGCTTTCACCGTGATCTCGCTGATGCCGAGATTGCCTCCAACCTGTTTATTCGGGAGGCCGGCGACGACAAGCGCAAAAACCTCGCGCTCGCGGGAGGTGAGATGGGCATACCTTGCTTTCAGATCTCGAAGTTCGGCATCGCGACTGGTCAAAGCCTTGCTGCGCTCGATGGCACTGCGGATAGCAGCCAATAGCACCTCGTCGCCGAGAGGCTTGGTGAGGAATTCCACTGCTCCCGCTTTCATGGCTTTCACGGTCATGGGAATATCGCCGTAGCCGGTGATGAAGATGATCGGCATATCGGGCCGTTCTACCGCTACCCGCTTCTGCAATTCCAGACCGTTCAGGCCTGGAAGTGAGATGTCGAGCAATAGGCAGCTCGGCGCGAATTCGCGGGGACGGCTGAGAAAATCCTGTGCCGACGTGAAGGTTTCCACTTGCCAGCCTTCATGCCGAATGAGAAGCTCCAGCGATTCACGGATGGAGATATCGTCGTCAACAACAAAGACTACCGGTGAGGTTTGCGGCATGTGGTGTGACCTCACTTCAAACTCGGTCAGACTGGCAACAATCATAGTATCCGCCTATAGAAACGCGCAGCTTATTCTTCCTTCAATGCCACATTGAGGGCCCGCAACAGCGCTGTATCACTGAAGGGCTTAAACAAACACTGAACAGCACTGTCTTCGAGCACGCGCGACAGTACGACTTCATCGCGGTGGGCGGTGATGAAGATGATCGGGATCTCTACCCGGCGGCGCTTCAATTCGCGCTGGAGTTCCGGGCCGCGCATTCCCGGCATAGCGATGTCCAGAATCAGACACGCCGCTTGCAAAACCTCTTCAGACTCGAGGAACTCTTCGGCAGAGGAAAATGTCAGTACGGCAAACCCAAATTCTCTTAGCAAATCCGGCAAGGATTCCCGTATCGATTCATCATCATCGACGACTGATACAAGCAACTGTGTCTTCATCATGGAATTCGTATGTGCGCCTGGAACTACTACCTACCTAACGCTGATGGTCTTTCCATTCGGTTACGCTGTTTAGGCAAGTCGATACACTCCGTGCAGGTCTCGCGGATGTTCATCAGGATTGCACAACGACCAAGCAGCTGAATTCGTAGTCATGGACGTTTTCTTGTCAACGCCTTAGATAGGTCATCATGACGGATGCTCTGACAGGACGTCTATTGTACTTTGGTATTGGTACTGTCACCGTGAGCGCGTCTTCACTCATCCGCGGCCGGCGCTGGATTGATCGAGGTGTTCGCAGGGAATCGAGAATGCGAAGGTGGCTCCCGGTCCATCGTTTGCGGTTGCCCACAGCCGGCCACCGTGGGCTTCGATAATCGAGCGGCTAACCGAGAGCCCGATCCCCATACCATCGGGTTTGGTGGTGTAGAACGATTCGAAGAGCCGGTCGGCGATTGCAGGATCAAAGCCGGTTCCGGAATCCTGGACTCTTACGCACACATTTTCGTCGACCAGCTCTGTGCGTATCAACAACCGCCTTGGTCTGTCCTCGGTGCTACTCATGGCATCTGAGGCGTTACGGACGAGATTGAGAATGACTTGTTGAAGCTGAATGCGGTCACCCTTAACAATCGGCGGATGATCCGCAAATTCAGAATGCACGATTGCTCCGTTTCTCTGCACTTCGCTCAGCAAGAGCGCAATTACCTCCTGTGCCGCCTCATTCAGGTCCACAAGTTCAGCTACGATTTCCCGCTTACTAAAGAGCGTCCGTAATCGCGCGATCACATCCGCGGCGCGGTTGCCATCCCGTATCGTTCGTCTTGCGGTTTCACGCGCTCCGTCGACGTTCGGAGGATCGGCGCTCAACATGCGCAAGCAGGTGTTGGCGTTGGTGATGATGCCGGACAGCGGCTGATTGACTTCATGTGCAATCGAGGCGGTAAGCTGTCCCAGAGTTGTTACCCGCGTCATGTTTGCGAGCTCTGCCTGGGCGTGGCGAATTTCTTCCTGTGCCTTTTTCCAATCGTGCATGTCTACAACGGTGCCGTGCCACTTAATGGCTCTTACGTCTTCGTCGAGCAATGGCAGCGCACTCGCAACGCACCAACGATATGTTTTATCCGCGGCATGAAAAATGCGGGTCTCAACACGGTAGGGAATGCCGGTTTTGACGCTCGTCCCCCAAGCCTGAACTGTCGGATCGACATCGTCAGGATGGATGAGTCTCATCCAGCCATCCCCCATCACTTCCTCGGCATGAAAACCGGTGTAATCGAGCAGACGGCCATTGCAATAATCGATTGTCCCGTCTGGCGTTGCGCTCCAAAGCATTTCGGGAATCGTCTCAGTTATCTGACGCAGGTTCAGTTCACGCTCCCGCACCGCTTCTTCAGCATGTTTCCGATCGTCGATATCGGTACTGGTTCCATACCATTTGACGATCGCAGCTGATTCGTCGCGCAGCGGACTTGCACGAAATAAAAACCATCGATAGCTGCTGTCGAAACGGCGAAGGCGTGCTTCAACTTCGCCAGATTCGCCGGCACTGATGATCGATTGCCAGTAAGTAGTCATGCGAATCAGGTCATCCGGGTGGATAACCTGAAGCCATCCCCAGTCCTGAGCCTGAAGGGGAGACAGACCGGTGTAGTCCAGCCAGCGCCGATTGAAGAAGTCGACCATGCCGTCCGGCTGAGCAGACCATGCCAGGACCGGCATGGTATTGATGATGAGACTGAGATTTTCCTCGCTTGCAAGAAGAGCTTTTTCGGCGCGCTTTTTTTCCGAGACATCGCGAATGAATCCGGTAAATATCTTCTGGTCATCTGCGGTCATCTCTCCAAACGAGACTTCTACAGGAAACTCCTCGCCGTTAGCCCGCACCGCGATAAATTCAGCCCCGTGCCAGTTGACGCGTCTTTCGCCCGTTTTCAGGTAGCTCTTGTAGCCGGCCTCATGTCGCGTTGCAAGAGCGCCCGGCATGAGCACGGTAAGAGGTTTGCCGATCAGCTCCGCGGCCTCGTAGCCGAAGACGGTTTTCACAGCAGCATTCGCAAGAATGACCACGCCGCGATCATCCATGCTGATGACCGCGTCGCTTGCCGTTTCCACTACCACCCGGTATCTCTCTTCACTCCGTCTCAGCTCGCCCCGGTTTCGCTCATCGAGCTCCCGCGCGGCGCGCCTCTGCTCACTGAGGATCTGCGCCTGCTGCAACATGACGGCCAGTTGATTCGCAGCCACGTTCAGGACGAGATGCTCGGTTTGCTGGGGAAAATCCAACCTTTGACAGCCGACTGCGATGAAGCCGAGGCTACCTTCGATCCCCATTTGCAGCGGAAGTAGGGAAATCTCATGTCCTCCGATGAGTCGTGGCATGGCGGGAAGGTGGTCAACTGAATCTTCTCCAAACCAGCGATGCAGGGCGCTGCGAATCTCATCCCGGCTGATTCCGCCGGTCTCAAAGGCTCTCAGCACCTCTACCGGATCTTCGTGAGAGGAGACTCTGGCCCGAGCATAGAGAAAATCGACGTTAACCAGTTTGAAGAGAGCATCCAGGAAGGTCTCCACCATTCGCCTCGGCTCGCTGTTGTTCAAGGCGGGGGAAAGAGCGAGGACGCTGACTAAGTCACTCATGCAGCGTTGCAGGCGTTTGATTTCCTGTTCGGGATCCACGGTTTCCTGACGCATCTCGTCCTTCGCTACAAATGAGCCATCCGTGCAGAGCGCCGTTCGCCGTATTCGCGCAGAAATTCGACAGGTGGTGTGAAGAACGGATTTTGCTGGAGGGAGCCTCCGATGATGACCATCGGATGCGTGCGCATAATGTCGATCATCGCGTCACCGCTGAACTGCGATAGATGATAGGTGCAAATGACAGCATCGTCACTTTGGCTCCATATATCGTTCACACGCGATTCAAACTCGATAACATCATCGACGCGCGATCGATCATGAGATACCCAATCCATCCGGCAGACAATACGGCTGAGAGGAAACTGACTGGCAGTATTGTCACTACTTGCCATCCTGGAAAATGCCGCCAGCATTCGTTCTTTGTCGAAATGCCCATCTCTGAGATAGGCATCGGTATTGCTTTGGAGCTCCAATTGACCGCTTTTCTGAACCGCAGCGGTGTCTACTCCGGCCTCCGACAAACGCTGCAAGTGTTCGTGCTGCTTTCCTGGATTCACGATGTGGATCGCCTTGTCGCCGCATTCAAAGCCATGCTTCATGAATGGCATCAGTACGCGATACTCTTCCTCTTCGCTGGTGAAGAAAGCGCAGACGTGGCGCACTTGATTGAGCTGAGATCCGGCGAGAGAAATGGGAGGCACGGCCTTCTTCATTTCGTACTCCTTAACATTCTGTCATGTGAAAGTCGACTACTTCAGGCCGGTGGGGTTATTCGATTGGAAGTCTCTAAATTTCCCAATTTCCCCAATAATAGTTCGTAACGAAATAGAAAAGCAGCAAGAAAAAATCGGCTGAGACTGAGCGGACTTGTTCTACCCACGAAGAGTCTTGAATACGTCAGCGACGGAACTCCTGCAAAGCGGGTATTTATCGAGATGTCAGCTAGTTTCGATTGCATCCGCGTCATGCTTTCCATTGTGTGCGCGATAGATTGATCTACTTCGAGGTATTGACCCGTCTAGTTAGGCTGCCGCTCATACCATAGTATTGATCGATACCTTTGTCCAATAGATCGGAGAGCACCCCTCTGGCTTAATCACCACATGAAACAACGGAGCGTGAGCGCGCGACGTCAACGGTGATGGTGTGACATATGTCTGCCAGTAAGCAGGTAAAGAAGGAGGGCAAGCATGGATTCTATAGAACATTCTTTTGCAATTGCGCCGAACCACAATTGGGATGCAACGGCGAATTGGGATGCGGCGGCGCGTGAAGAGGCGCTTGTAGAAGCTGCGAAAGCCGGGTCTCACATAGCATTTGCGGAACTACAGAGGGTGTACTCCAGCCGTTTATACAAACGCATCCTGTCCATAACGCGGAATCACGAAGACGCGGAGGATGCACTGCAGGATGCGCTTATTCGCGCCTATCGAGGTCTGCCTTCCTTTGAAGGAAGGTCCAAGCTCTCTTCCTGGCTAACCAGGATTGCCATCAACTCGGCATTGATGACGATGCGCAAGCGGCGGTCGCGGCCCGAGATTCCGCTGGACCTGCCGCTCGGCCTGGAAGAGGATGGTTCTTCATTCGACGTTCGAGACAGTGCGTTGAATCCCGAGCAGTACTGCGATCAGAAACAGCGATGCGAGGGGCTGCGACGTGCGATCCACCGGCTTGAGCCTGCGTTGCGGACAACCATGATCATCCGGATGGCGAAAGAGAAATCGACTGGAGAAATCGCGCACGAACTGGATCTCACTGTGGCTGCGGCCAAGTCCAGACTGTATCGAGCGCGAAAGCGACTTACGCGATTCCATCCTGCTCAAGTCTCAAAACGAGGCTGATTCGATCTCGCGGTTCAGCCATCGTGCTGCCCCAGCAGGGAAGCAGCAACGGCGCCGGATCGTTTTCGCCGTCATCGAATCAACCGGAATTGCGCTCATGATGGATTAGACTTACCGTTGTGTGAGAGCGGGATCGCGTTTGGCGCCTCTCTCTCTCTCTTTCTTCCTGGGAACAGGATAAAAAACGGGATAAGGAATCTATGGCATCCATTCAAGAATTTCGATGTGAAGTCTGCGGAATCGTAAGCAGCAATCCTATTCACTGGTATGTGATTCATTGCGGCGACAAGGCGCTCACCGTTCTAAAATGGGACCTGGAGACTGCGAATGCGGAGGGAGCGCGGCACTACTGCGGGGAAGCACACGCCCAGGTGTACATCAGCCGCTGGTTCGACTCTGTATGCTCGCCAGCGAAGCCAGACTTCACGAGGTCTTCGGCGTAGCCGTTCCTCAAGAGTCGATGGAGTTAGACGTCAGCCCCATCCGTTTCAGCAGGGATTTGGTTGCAGACAGCGTCTTGCGGCCGGAAGTTTTGGTGCTGTAGATAATGCTGCCGGGGACCACCAGTGTGATCTCGGTCCCGGAGACTGCAGAAGTCTCGACTGTGAGTTTGGCCATGATGCGGCGAGCCCGTTCCCGCATTCCCTGCAAACCAAAGTGTCCTTCCTTGCCCTCATCCACGACGGCAGGCGCAATGCCCACGCCATTGTCCTGTACACGCAGGATGAGATCCTCCGCGTATGTAAGCTCGACTTGAAGTTGAGCGGCCTGTGAGTGGGCGCAGGCATTGCGGATAGCCTCGTACCCGATGCGGTACACCTCATCGCGCACGATGGGGTGCATCTCGCTGACCTCGCCGACTGCGGAGAATGAGGCTTCCATGGAGCTTTGCATGCGGCACTCTTCGATTGCCCGCTGGAAGGCTGCGGCAAGATCGTTCTTCTCCGTGGCGGAGGTGCGCAAAGAATTCAGCGCCGCCCGGCCTTCGTTCGTCGCCCGTCCCAACCAGACCGATACCTGTTCCATGGCGGCACGCATGCGGACGGGGTCGGCAGACTGCTTCAGCGCAGAATCTGCGACCAGCTTGCTGCCCTGGATGGTCTGCAGAAGCGTGTCATGAAGGTCTCGTGCAATGCGAGTGCGTTCCGCCAATCGTTCATCGAAGCGCGCGGACATGGCCTCTGCAACCTGCCGCACGCGCATCCGATAGACAACCCACACGATAACAAAGGCGACACCAAGGCAAAGAACACGAAACCATATTGTCTGGAACCATGCGGGAGCAACGCTGAAATCGAGCACCGTACCGGACACGTTCCACGCGCCAGCTTCATCGCGAGCAGCCACATGGAACCGATGTTTCCCCGGTCCTAGATTCGTATAGAAGGCGTCACGGCGACCTCCAGCATCCTGCCAGCCCTTATCGACACCAGCGACTCTTACGTCACCGACAGGAGACTTCTGGCTTCTGGAGACAATCCCTTTATCGATAAAGAGGACAGCTCCCCCACCATATCCAAACCACACTCGCCCCAGGTCACCCGCGCCTTCTTTCGCTCCCCAGGCGGCGTGCGGATACTGCGCAATGGCACGCCTGGGCGCCTGGGCGTGCGCCATCCCGCAGGGGACTATGGCAAGCAGGCACATCAAGGCGGCTCGTCTGAAGGTATCAAGCTTCATCGCAAATCTCAGCCACCAGAGTGCCGATGCAACCGGCATACAGAGCATGTGGAAAAAGCCGGGCAAGGATCTATATATTCGGGCAGCCACAGATGACCTTATCGCGTTGGCTGGGTTCGGGACACACCACAAACTGGAGCTGCCGCCCTACAGTTCATGGTGGGGAAAACGGCGTCAGATTTGCAGCAGGCCGCGCCGCAGCGCGATGGTGACGGCATGGGTCCGGTCGTTGGCGCGGAGTTTTTCCATCAGGTTCTTGATATGAAAATTGACCGTGTTTTCTGAAATGGTGAGTTGATCGGCAATCTGTTTGTTGCGATAACCTTCACGAATCAGCTGAAGAACTTCCAACTCACGGGCGGTAAGATCGTCGTCACCCATATACTCGGCGAGGCGGGCTGCCACCTCCGGTGGAATGTGCCGCCGGCCAGTGTGAACGGACCGGATGACGCCGAGCAGCTCCTCCATCGGCATGCTCTTGAGAATATAGGCCGAGGCTCCAGCTCGCAGAGCCCGCTGAATGTCAGCATCGCCATCGGAGGTTGTGAGCATGATGACACGAGCCTGGGGAAACTCACCACGGATGGCGATGAGAATGTCGATACCGTTGGCCCCGGGAAGGCGGAGATCCATCAACGTGACGTCGGGCAGGTGGGTGCGAAATTCCGCGATAGCCTGAACTGCGTTGGCGGCGTGCGCGACCAGAAGCATATCCGGCTCGCATGCGATGATCGCTCTCAGTCCTTCACGAAAGACGGGATGATCCTCTACGCAGAGTATGCGAATCGGAGCGGCAGCGTTCAAAGCGATTGCCTCTAGTCGGAGAGCGTCGGGAACAGCTTAAATTGTAGCTGCTGTTTCTCTTCCTGTAACAATCCCGTTAGCTCGCAACCCACAGAAATTTGTAGTGTGAGCGCTGCATAAAGTAATGTCGCGCAAAAAACCGATCCCGTTCACTCTTGTGATGAGCTTCGGTGACACACCGGAGCTGATTCGCAGAGGCCACCTGGTTTTAGGAGAGGAAAAATGAGCTCAGCCGCCATATTCGCAATTCCCGCGGGAAGTACGCCGATTCCAATACATGTACTTAGCATGGACCTGGACCCGCGAACTACTTCACCTACAGTTTTCATCGTCGACGAGGACATCTACGCCCGGCAATCGCTGGAGCTGCTGATTCGCGCCCAGGGCTGGCAGCCCGAGGCCTGCGGCTCGGCTCAAGAATTTCTTGCCGGACCGCGCCCGTCCGGGCCCAGCACCCTGATCCTTGCTTTTTCTTCTACGGATTCGAACAATCTCGCAGTTCAAAGGATGATCGCCAGAGAGTGCGCAGAGACTCCGATTATCGTCATTGCGGACTATGGAGATATTCCGACAACCGTGCAGGCCATGAAGGCGGGCGCTGTCGATTTTCTGGTGAAGCCATGCAGCGATGAGCTGGTGGTGGCGGCAGTTCGTCAAAGCCTGGTGCGCAGCCGTGCCGCTCTGGATAAGGGGATAGAGATGCGCGATCTACGCAGCTGCTACGCATCGCTCACTCCACGGGAACAACAAGTTCTGACCCTGGTGGTCTCCGGCTTATCGAACAAGCAGGCCGGCGGGGAACTGGGCATCAGCGAAATCACAGTCAAGGCACATCGCGGGCAGGTGATGCAGAAGATGAAGGCGGAATCTTTCGCGCACCTGGTAAATATGGCGCTGAGGCTTCGCATCAGGAGACCACTGATGCCAAGCGCCATCTCTGCGTGATACCTTTCCGCTCTTTCGCATCAACTGTTGTGGTCTACGGGCTTCGCATTTCGCGCACGATGGGTGCAGATGTCGAGCCGAACAGATGAATAGCGCAGAACCCGACTGCGGGGCTGTTTAAAGTCATCGAAGCCATTCATCTACCGATACCAAGGTATCAACCGACACCATCGTCCAATAGTTTCGTTCTCGTGCTTCTGGTTTTATAGCTCCATCGCAGTTGATGGAGAACGCACATTGCGAAGGAGCGAAGTATGGCAAACAAAGAAACAGTGATCGTAACCGGCGCCTCACAGGGAATAGGAGCGGCAGTTGTTCAAGCCTTCCTGGAACGCGGCTACAACGTGGTTGCAACGTCGCGCAACACTTCAAAATCCGGCCTCACACCCTCGGCGAATCTCGCTCTGGTTGATGGAGACATCGGAGATGTGACGACTGCCGAGGAGATCGCAAAGACGGCCGTCGCGAAGTTTGGGTCGATCAACCACGTCGTCAATAATGCAGGCATCTTCTCGGTGAAGCCCTTTACGGATTACACTGCCGACGATTTTCGCGGATTTGTTTCCACGAATCTCGAAGGCTTTCTTTTCATCACCCAGTTAGCCGTCAAGCAGATCCTTTCGCAGGGCACCGGCGGCAGTGTGACAAGCATTACAACGTCCTTAGTGGATAACCCTATCGCCGGTGTTTCAGTTTCGATACCCATGATCACCAAAGGAGGGCTCAACGCAGTTACTTTGAGTCTGGCCAGCGAATACGCAAAGCAAAATATTCGCTTCAACGCGGTTGCACCCGGGATTGTCGACACGCCGCTACACAAAGACGACCCGGTGGATTTCCTGAAGACGCTCTCGCCGATGGGCACCATATCTGAGGCCAAGGACATTGCGGATGCGGTCGTTTATCTCACGGAAGCTCGCCAAATTACAGGGGAGGTGCTGCACGTGGACGGCGGTGCGCACGTGGGCCGGTGGTAAGCGTGGGAACTCCGCGGCCCGGCGATGCGGAGCGCCGACTGCGTGAGCTTGGCATCGAACTCCCGGCCGCACCAACACCGTTCGGCAGCTACGTCGAGGCGGTTCAGACGGGGAACTTGCTGTTTTTGAGCGGAATGCTCCCGGTTGTGGACCACAAGCCGAAGTATGTCGGCCGGCTCGGGAAAGAACTCGATCGAGAGGCAGGACGTGATGCCCTGTACACGGCAGGATTGAGTGCGCTTGCTGCAGCGAAAGAGTATCTCGGTTCTCTCGACAGGGTGACGCGCGTCGTTCGCCTCGGCGTGTTTATGGCAACCTTCGGCGATTTCTTCGATCAGCCAATGGTTGCGGATGCTGCTTCGGATCTATTCAAGAATGTCTTCGGTTCGGACAAACTAGCGGTCCGGCTGGTGATTGGCGTTGCCAGCCTTCCCCTGGGGATGCCCGTCGAGCTCGAGGTGATCCTCGAAATCGCCGGCTAGCAAGGAGGTGCGGCCATGAAAACCGCATGCAGAGTCTCTTTAGCAGCCCTGGTTATCGTCGCGGCGGCGGTCTGTTTTAGTAGTTTGTCCCTTGCGCAACAAAAGGAGCGTTCTGTGAAACACCCAACTGTTTATCGCACAGTGGAGATCGATGGACTATCTATTTTTTATAGAGAGGCGGGACGGAAAGACGCACCTACCATTCTGTTGCTCCATGGTCTCCCATCTTCCTCGCGGATGTTCGAGCCACTGTTGGCGAGGCTCGCAGACAACTACCATTTGATTGCACCCGACTATCCCGGCTTTGGACACAGCGACTGGCCCGACCCAAAACAGTTCGCTTATACCTTCGACCATATCGCTTCGGTTGTGGACGATTTCACGCAAGCTCTGGGCCTCTCGCACTACACACTCTACATGCAGGACTATGGTGGTCCGGTCGGCTTTCGCATGGTTTTGGCCCGTCCAGAACGGGTGCAGGCTCTCATCGTCCAGGATGCGGTCGCGCACAATGAAGGCCTGGGAGCAAACTGGGTGACGCGCCGGGCATTCTGGGCAGACCGGACGACCCACGAAGAAGCGTTGCGTAAAAACCTTCTGTCGATGACCGTTACGAAAACGCGCCACGTCGGAGACGACCCCAAGACCGAACTCTACGATCCCGATCTTTGGACCGATGAGTACGCATTCCTGAACTCGCCGGGGCAGGCTCAAATCCAAAGCGATCTTTTCTACGACTACCGCACCAACGTCGATGCTTATCCGGCGTGGCAGGCATGGATGCAGAAGGCTCAGCCCAAGCTGTTGGTCCTGTGGGGCAAGCACGATCTTTCCTTCGATCCGGGAGAGCCGGAGCGCTACCGGAAAGACGTTCCGAATGCGGAGGTCCATGTGCTCGATGCCGGACATTTCGCGCTGGATACCAAGGCGGACGAAATCGCCGTGTTCATCGGCAAATTCATGGAGCGGTAAGGAGCTCCCGGGATCTGTCCTTGGATCTGACATTGGAGCGTTGCTTTTTTTGTGAAGATCAAAGCAGCGGGCTGCATGTGCCAGCAGCGATAGGGCAGAGGCATTGAACCGGCTTTCTTCGTGATACGATTCACTTGAGCGCGGTTCAACCGGAGCCACTCAGGCAGCTGCGGAGGAAGAGATGCTTTTCAAGATGCGGTCCTCTCTCTCTATCACGTGCAAGGTATTGCTTTTGGTACTTGCCGCTGCCGTGTTCAGTTGGGGACTGCAGTCGAAGCTGGACCTTTACAAGCCGCCGGCAAGTCAAAAGGTCGCGCTCGCCAAGCTCTTAACCGAGCAAAATTCAGCAAAGCTTGAGCGGGCCCTGACGCAAAGAGACGCTTCTCTAGGCTTGGCCCATCGGTTGACGCTTGTTCTGCATACTCTGTCCCCATTGCCAAATCCTGCTCCCTGGCAGGTGGTTCAACAGGCCAAGATCGTTTTATCGCATCCTGGACGATTGGACTTACACGGTGTTTATTTACGGCGCCGTCCTCCACCCTCTATGTCGTAATCGCTCGCTGAGCGGCAGTTTTTGCCGCATCGTAGACCCACTCCCAGAAGTGGCGAACCAGATACGGCAAATCGGCCGGTCTGTGTTCGGAGCGTTTCCATGTGCCCAAGATCCTGTTCCAGAGATCAAGAATGCATGGGGCGGCTCATCTTGAATAAAGATGCCGTTCCAGCTTTCGCGAGTGGAACGCCGCCGTCAGACCTATGGTTTGGGCAACGACGATCAGAATCGTTGCATCCAAGCGGCGCAAGTGAAAACGTAGCGCTTTGTCCGCAGAAAGAGAAGAATTGATACCTCGCCATCATCCATCGCTCTCCTCAAACGTCTATAGGCGGGGATGCTGGTCTCCGGGCGGTTTTCTCATTTTGCTGCTGGCGGTTGCGGTATTTGCATGGGGCACGTCTTACAAGCTCTCACTGTACAAAACCAACCCTCCCGGAAGTGTTGCACCCGCGAAGCTATGTACCCTTGCGAGCAATCTTGCGAAGAATCAGTTCGACAGAAAAGCAGACGCACAGAATGCGTTTTATGTTCTATTGTCAAACCGCTTCCCAGCAACCGAGGAATTGTATTTTCTACCGTACCGTCGATTTGCGCGGGAGGGAGCGTCGCGTGCATTCTCGCCGCTTGAAGCCGCTCCGATCCTGCATCTTCGACCACCTCCAGGCCCAGTCGCGCGTATAGTCTAGCCGCCGCTGGAGAGAGTTCTTCCGGCGGCCAAATTGGGAATGCATCCGCTTGGAAGAAAGGTCTACTATGCGCTCACGGCGCTTGATTCTTATCGCAATCCTCTGCCTGGCCGCGGTCCTGCTATTGCTGTACTTTCTGCATGCCCGTCACACTGATGATGCAGCAGCAGAAGCCAGCCCTCCTCCCACGGTATCGGTCGCGACGGCTCATACCGGCTTCATCGCGAATCAGCTGACCGTTGCCGGAATCTTTCAGCCCTTCCAGGAGATCGACGTTCACGGAAAGGTATCCGGCTATATCCGGCACATCTATGTAGACATCGGAGACCGAGTCCGCCAAGGGCAGACGCTTGCGGTGCTTGAGGTTCCCGAGCTGCAGGCTGAGGTCGCAGGCGCGCAGGCCCAGATTACTCAGACCCAGCAAAACATCGAACGGCTGCAAAGTGAAGTTGCTCGCGAACAAGCCGGGTATGAGGCAGTCCATGCAAACTATGTCCGGTTGAAGCAGGCATCGGATCAGCAACCAGGACTCGTGGCGGCTCAGGAATTAGACGATGCGCTGGCCAAGGATCGTAGTGCTGCTTCTCAAGTCGATGCTGCGAAATCTGCCGTAGCTGCGGCCAAAGGCCAGCTTGGTGTCTCGCGCGCAGAAAATCTGAGAGTAAGCAGCATGGAGCAGTACGCCACAATCACCGCACCGTATAGCGGCGTGGTAACGATGCGCTACGCAGATACCGGCGCCCTGATTCCAGCGGGGACCGCTGAGGGGCTCAATCAAGCGGTGGTGAGGCTGGCACAAAGCGATGTTCTGCGACTGCGCATGGCTGTACCGGAGCGGGATGTGCCGCTGGTTCATGTGGGGTCAGTTGTCTCCGTTCACGTGCAGGCGACCGGACAGCAATTCCCGGGAACGGTCGTTCGTTTTACACGCGACGTATCGAATTCTACGAGGACGATGTTGACCGAAGTCGACGTGAACAATCCCGGCCTGACTCTCACTCCTGGCATGTACGCCGATGTCACCTTCAATCTTGAACAGAAGAACGATGGCCTCATCATCCCGTCGAGCGCAGTCATTCAGGGCGACGAACCTTCCGTCATGCTCGTCGATGCGAACAACCGGGTGGTGAAAAGACAGGTGGTTCTCGGCATCAGCGGGTCCAACTCGCAAGAAATAACGTCGGGCCTCAAACCCGGTGATCGAGTCATCATCGGTGGTTTGTCCACGCTGCAGCTGGGCCAGAAGGTAACGCCGCATCCGGCGCCGGAAAATCTGGCGAACTATCAAAAAGAGAACCGGAAGGGGGATCTGTAAGGCATGTCCTTCTTTGCGATTCGATATCCCTTCTTCATTCTTATGGCTTGCATGATCGTTGTGGTTGTCGGTGTTGCCGCGATCACAGGCATGCCGGTCGACCTCTTTCCTCCGGTGAAAATCCCCGTGGTCGTGGTTGCGACGTTTTACGCAGGCATGCCGCCGCAGCAGATCGAATCGGACATTACGGACAGCGATGAACGCTTTTTCACGCTGGGGAGCAACATCGATCACATCGAATCCCGTTCGATGACCGGCGTCAGCCTCATCAAGATTTATTTTCACCCGGGAACCGACCCGACGGCAGCCGTGAGTGGGATCTCAAATCTTGCGATGGCGAACCTGCGGCGGCTGCCGCCTGGAACGCTCCCACCCGTTGTTCTCAGCTTCGACGCCTCAAACCTGCCAGTATGCCTGATCACTTTGAAGGGTGCGGGCATGGACCAGACAGCGCTCAAGGACGTTGCGCAATTCAGTGTGCGAAATCAGGTAGCGAATGTTCCCGGAGCCTCGGTTCCTCAACCCTATGGTGGAACCTACCGGCAGATCATGGTGTACGTCGATCCGCTCAAGCTGCAAGCCTCGCAGCTGGGCGTGATGGACGTGGTTCATGCGATCAACGACTCCAATCTCATCCTGCCGGCAGGCGACGTGCGGATTGGTCCAAAGGACTACAACATCTACGCCAATAGCCAGGTGCCTACGCCAAACGATGTCAACAGCATTCCCCTCAAAACCGTTGGGAACGCGTCGATTCTGGTTGGCGATGTCGGTCATGCTGTCGATGGCGGACAGCTGCAGACAAATATTGTGCGCGTTGATGGGCAACACTCTGTCTACATTCCCGTTTTGAAGCAGGGAGGCGACTCGAACACGATCACAATTGTTAACGGCATTCGCAAAGCCACGGCCCACCTGTTGGACATTCCGCAGCAGTTGAAGACGAACGTCGTCTTCGATCAATCGGTGTTTGTCAAAACCGCAATCAAAAATGTCATCAGCGAAGGCATGATCGGCCTTTGCCTGACGGGGATCATGATCCTCTTGTTTCTTGGGAATGTCCGAGCGACAGTCGCTGTACTTCTGTCGATTCCGATCTCCTGCATTGCCACCTTTCTCATCCTGAATGCCTTCGGCGATTCCATCAATACGATGGTTCTCGGTGGCATGGCACTGGTGCTCTCCCGGCTTATCGATAACTCGGTCGTAGTGCTTGAGAACATCTTCCGTCATTTCGAGATGGGCGAGGATAGCGTGAAGGCCTCACAGGAGGGCGGCAAAGAAGTGCAGCTGGCGGTGCTTGCGGCAACATTCAGCACTGCGATCGTATTTTTCCCTGTGGTCCTGCTGACCGGGGTCAGCAAATATCTGTTCACGGCGCTCGCGCTCGCGGTGGTCATCGCTCTTTTCTGCTCCTACATTGTGGCGATGACGGTAGTGCCGCTCTTCTGCTCACGCTTCATCAAACATGCGGGGCACGAATATGAGCACGAGGCAGCAACTGCGGAAGATCCGGTGCCCGAACATATGCGCGGCGGTCACGGGCAGAAAAGCCTGTTTGCCCGGGTCGTACATTACTTCAACCAGGGTTTTGGGTGGCTGCAGCGGACATACGACGACGCGATTCGCAGCTGCCTCGATAGGCCGGCAACGGTCGTAACCGTCTTCGCGGTATTTGTCGTCCTCAGCTTCACACTCTCGCCGTTTCTTGGCCGTGCCTACTTCCCACGCACTGATCCTGGTCAATTCGTCATCAGCGTGAAAGCTCCAACAGGAACTCGCATTGAACTCACCGACCAATACATCTCCCGCGTGGAGAACGATGTCCGTGATGTCGTTGCACCCAAGGATCTGAATATGATCGTCTCCAACATCGGCGTCACGCCCGATCTATCAGCTATCTACACACCGAATTCAGGGATGCATACGGCATTCGTTCAAGTGAGCCTGAAGGAAGATCACAGCCTGAGCAGCTTTGCCTACATGCAGCGGGTGCGAAGGAAACTTGCTGCTGACCTTCCCGAAGTTCAGACCTATTTTCAATCGGGAGGGTTGGTCGATTCCATCGTCAATCAGGGATTGCCTGCTCCCTTCGATATCCAGGTCAGTTCAAACAATATGGAAGAGGGATATGCCGTTGCCCAGCAGCTTGCACAGAAGATGCGTGCCCTCCGCGGGGTCAACGATGTCCTCATCCCGCAGGATATTGACTATCCCGGATTGGCCCTTAATATTGACCGGCAACAGGCGAGCCTTGAAGGTTTGACCCCGAAGACGATTGTCGACAGCGTCATCACGGCCATGACCTCGAACGGCCAGGTTGCTCCGAGTTACTGGATCGATCCAAAAACCGGGAACAACTACATGCTGACCGTTCAATACCCGGCAACGCAGGTGCAGACGCTGAACGACTTTAAACAGATCCCATTGCGGTCGGCGGATGGAAAGACCACAACTCCGCTGGAATCGGTGGCCACTATCAAGTCAATCAATACGCCTACCGAGGTGGACCACTATCAGCTGCGGCGCATCTTCGATGTTTACGTTATGCCCAAGGCAGAAGACCTTTCAACAATCGGTAAAAGCGTAAATAAGATCGTTGACGGAACTCATCCCCCGCATGGAACGGTGCTGACGGTTCGCGGCTCGGTGAACTACATGAATGAATCTTTCAAGTCATTTGCTATCGGGCTCATCCTGTCCATCATTCTCGTTTTCCTTATCCTGATGGCGCAGTTCGCTTCGTTCGTCGATCCATTCATCATTCTGCTTGCGATCCCGCCCGGGATCTCGGGGGTCATCCTCTTTCTACTGCTTACGCATACCACGCTGAACATCATGAGCCTGATGGGTGTATTGATGATGACGGGTATCGTCGTCTCGGACAGCATCCTGATCGTGGAGTTTGTGGGCCAGCTTCGCGGGCAGGGATTGAAACTGGAAGAGGCGATCATTGTCGCCTGCAAGGTACGATTACGACCAATCCTCATGACCACTCTGGCCACGGTCCTTGGTCTCATCCCAATGGCTCTCGCGCTTGAAGCCGGCAGTGAGCAGTATGCACCGCTCGCCCGCGCCATCCTTGGTGGTCTTACCGTTTCAGGCATCGTCACCGTCTTCCTTGTGCCGAGCGCCTATTTGCTCATCCATCGACGCATAGAAGCACGCAAGGAGCGAAATCAGCCAGAGAATCCGCCTCAGGGCCTGGAGGCAACGGCATGAGACGCCACCTATATTTCCTGCTGCTGCTGCTACCTCTTCCCTGTGGTGCTCAGACTAAAGAGGCAGAACTACCAGCCGCGCCTCTCGCCAAATCACCCGCCCTCGAGCTTTCTTTGCTACAGCCGAACAACAGACAGACGCTGGCTTTCGCGTTTGGCGCTTCAGCCGCATCACAGCCGGGCCAAGATCCAACCGCTCTCTCGGATACGGGCACTCCGAGCACGTCCATCACCCGGGAGGACGCGGAGCGTATCGCCCTCAAGAACAATCCTCGCATTACTGCGAGTCATCTGCTGGCTTTGGCTGCAGGTGAGGTTACACGGCAGACGCGTTCCGGCGAGCTACCGCAGATCGGAGGCAGCCTCACTGCCGCGAAAGCTGAAGATGGAAGTCGAATCGGATCGGGCGCGCTCACAGACTCCCGCTTGTACACCCATGCGGGAGGCGGAGGTACGTTGAGCCAGCTGATTACCGACTTCGGTCATACCCGAGATCTTGTGGCAACGAATCGCCTGCAGCAAAAAGCTCAAGACCAGACCACACTTGCTACTCAGCAAGATGTGCTGCTGGCCACGGACGAAGCATTCTATCGGCTGCTTGACGCGCAATCGTTGCTGGAGATAGCGAAGGCAACGGTAAACGCCAGAGGAGATGTTCAGAACCTTACGCAAGCCCTGACCAGAAGCGCGTTAAAAAGCGACCTCGACCTGAACATCGCGTCTGCGGATCTTTCACAGGCACAACTCCTCCAGCTCGACGCAGAAAACGCAGTGGCTTCAGCAAGCGCGGTGCTGACTGCTGTTCTGGCCGCTCCCGCCGATACCGTCTACACCGCCGTCGAGGATACGACAGCCGCTCCCCCTCCACCGCCCGAACGCAATAGCTCGACGGTGTTGAATGCCGAGGCTCAGTCACAGCGTCCTGATCTTCAGGCTGTTCGACTGAATGCGCAGGCCTATCAAAAACTCGCTCGTGCTCAGGAGCTCCAGCATCTGCCTTCGATCTCTGCACTCGCGACAGGAGGTATAACACCGGCCTCTCCGGATGGCGTCTTTGTGCCTCACTGGTATGCGGCAGGTGGTGTCAATCTTTCGGTGCCCATCTTTACGGGCTTCCGGATCGACGCGCAGGCCGAGGAGGCTCGTTTGAGGCAACGAGCTACCGAAAAGCAGGCACAGGACCTTTCTGACACTATTGCCCGGGACGTTCGTGTGGCAGTTTTGAACGCGCAAACGGCTTTTCAGAGAATCGGAGTGGCTGATCAATTCCGAAATCAAACTGCGCAAGCATTGGCGCTCGCGAAGACTCGATACAAGCTAGGGCTCAGTTCGATTGTGGAATTAAGCCAGGCGCAACTACAGAGCACCCAGGCGGCAGTCTCCGCGGTGAATGCGAGATACGACTATCTGCTCACGTTAAGGACTCTAGACTACGCCCGGGGTCAACTCGCGCCATAGACCTTCCTGACGACAGCGCTGCTCAAAAGGATGGTTGTGAGCTCGAGTCTTGGTGGACCTCGCGCAGCGACTGCGAGAGGCTCGTCAGATTAGTCGGATGAATGCGGATGACGCCGCCTCGCGGGCTATCTATATCTGCGATCAGCAGGAACGAGATGGAAACGATGAGCGGTAAAGCGAGCAGCCATCGCGCGCTCTTACCGGAGCTTCGCGCTCCGTAGCCCATCAGCAGATTTGCGCAGATGCCGATGATGATGAGAAGAAACCAGGCTGCTACCGGTACTCGATTTCTCCATGCCGCCTGGGTGTAGCCTTCGGAGTTGATGACGTCATTCATTCCGGCCACGGCAAGCGAAATGACGGAGGTCTGATTCGCAGCGGCAGGGGACTTGACTGCCAGCCACAGACTGGATTCCAGCTGTGCTGTGCTTGCATTGATTTCCTGAAGCTGACCTGTGTTCGTTGTGTTGTAGTAGGCGATCCGGTGGTCGAGATATTTGACCAGAAGCGGTTTGACCTTCTGGGCATCGGCGGCGGGAAGTAAATCGGCACGAAGATACTCCGTACCGATGGCGTTGGCCTCTTCCTCCTCATAATTTTTGCGCTGTTCGTAGCGGTTGTCAGCCATGGAGAGAGTAAAACCAATCACCAGGCCCAGCAGGGTCAAGGTGGCGCCGAGCACAAGATCGAAATCGTGCCGCGCTCGATCGTCAAGGTCTCCTCTGCTCCGGCGCATAAATTGACCTAGCTGCGCTGCCACGCACAGTGCAACGAAAGAGCCCACGAAAATAATCAACGGTGAATTCATAGCGGCGCTAACGGGCGCGCTGTCTCCTCATGATGCTTACAGACAAACCCTATCTTACTTTGACAACTCTTTCCTGAAACACGCCGCGGCAGCTATTCTCCGCGCAAGGCCTGTATGGGGTCGACCGATGCCGCGCGGCGCGCGGGAAGCAGCGAGGCTGCGAGAGCAAGGGCAAAGATCGATATCGCTGCCAGTACGATGACGAGTGGATCCAGAGGATCAACCTGAAACAAGAACGAGCGCAAAAGACGGGTGGCAAAGATTGCTGCCACCGCGCCGATGCCGCTTCCAAGCAGTCCCAGCCTGGCGCCCGACTTAAGAACCAATCCTATGACGCTTGCACGCTGCGAACCGAGGGCGAGACGAATCGCCATCTCCTGCGTGCGTTGCGCAGTGGAGAAGGCGATCACGCTGTAAATGCCGAGCAGGGACAGCAATACCGCCGCAGCGGCGAAGCTGGAGATGAGTGCGGTATTGAAACGGCGTGACGCCTGGCCCTCCGCGATCACGCGATCCATAGACTCGACCTGGGTAAGCGGGAGCCGTGGATCGATGGAATGAACGACTGAGCGCAACGACTCAATCATCTGCTCCGGCGCCTGCTGGCCGCGCAGCACGATGGAGCCTCCAGTGCCCACCAGCATGCCGGCGGGCGCAAAGGGGCCGGCGCTGGCTTTGACCTGGGCGACAGGCAGATAAATTTGATTCATCGTCGGTGTATCGGCGGCTAGCTCTTTCACGTCGCCGATCTCGCCCACCACGGTCAGCCATGGAACTGCCGTTGCTTCTATCGGGCCGCGATGCAGCCGCTTTCCGATTGGATCCTGCCCCGGCCAGTAGCGCTCTGCAAGGGTGCGATTGACGATGACAACCAGCGGAGCATCGGCGCGGTCGGCGGGCGAAAAAGCGCGTCCGCGAAGGATTGGGATACCAGCGGCGCGGAAGTAGTCGCCCATCACCTCAGGAGCCCAGGCCAGATTCAGGCCCGCACCCTGCGGTGGGACGTAGCCCTCGGGAGTCATGGTGGTGCGAATATCCTGACCGGCCGCAGGCAGCATGGTGGTGACTCCCACCGACTCCACTCCCGGCAGTTGCTCCAGCCTGGATTGCAAGATGGAGTTGGAGGAGTCTATGGCGGCCTGGGTAGTGTATTGCGCGCGCGGCAGGTTGTAACTGGCGGTGAGCAGATGATCGGCCCGAAATCCAAGATTGACGGAGCGCATCTTCTCAAAGCTGCGCAGCAAAAGGCCGGATGCGGTAAGCAGCACAAGAGCAACGGCGAGCTCCGCGATTACCAGGGCTGAGCGAAGCCGCGCATGTCCGCTGCCGGTGGTGCCGGTGCGTCCACCCTCTTTCAAGGCTTCGTTTACGCCGGTTCGTCCGGCAGCGAAGGCGGGAACGAGTCCGCATACGAGCCCGGTGAGCACGGCGAGTCCGAGGGCGAAGGCAACGACTCCTCCATCGAGGCCGATTGAGCTCACGCGGGGCAGGGTCTCCGGCAAGAAGCTGACTCCGGCGCGAAGCGCAACCCACGCCAGGATTAACCCGAGCACTCCGCCGGTGACGCTGAGCAGAAGCGTTTCGACGAAGGCCTGACGCAAAACCGCTGCTCCGCTGGCGCCCAGGGCCAGACGCACGGCGATCTCCCGCCGCCGCTGAATCACACGCACCAGCAACAATCCCGCGAGATTGGCGCAGGCGATGAACAATACCACCATGACCGCGAAAAACAGGGTGCGTATCAGTGGCTTAGCCTGCGCTACTGTGACTTTATCGAGCGGCTCGACAAGCGGGTGAATGCGGCGCTGAGCGAGCCCTCGCGGAAAATTGCGCATGATCTCCTGCGCCGCTTTCCCGGCGTCCTGCTGTGCCAATGCAGGAGTCATGCCGGGCTTCAATCGCCCCACCATATAGAAGCTCCAGCCGCCTGTTCCCTGAACCACCTCATCCTGCGTGAAGCTCATGGGCACCCAAAGCTCGCTGCGATTCAACTGGCCGGGAACCAGCGGAAACTCGAATCCGCGCGGCATCACGCCAATGATCTCGTAGGGCTTGCGGTCAAGCAGAAGCTTCTGGCCGAGGACGTGAGCATCGCCATGGAAGCGGCTGCGCCACATCGCATAGCTGATGACGGTCACCTGCAGCCGCGAGTCATCTTCCTGTGGTGTAAAGGTTCGCCCCAGTAGAGGTTGCACGCCGAGAACCGGGAAGACGCTGGCGGTAAGCCGCGCAGCGTTGATCTGTGCGGGATCGCCTATTCCGGAAAGCTCGTACGTTGACGGCTGATATCCACCGAGGTTAGAGAACGCGCTTGTATCGCGCATGTAAGTGCGAACCCCAGGCGCAGTAACCCCCGGCGCATCGCCGCCGTAGTCGACGCCCTCGATCGTATCAGCAAGCGTCACCAGCTTTGCGGGATCGGGGAATGGCAGAGGGCGAAGCAGGACGCCCTCGACAATAGAGAAGATGCCGGTGCTTGCGCCAATGCCGAAGGCGAGTGTGAGCACCGCGGTCAATGTGAATCCTGGCGACTTGCGCAACTGCCGCAAGGCCAGACGGGTGTCCCGGAACAGTTTCCCCATGTGAGGCTCCCCAGAAAAAACCTTAGCACCCTTTAAGATCGCCGGCCATGCGATGGCGGAGATAGCACTTCGTGTAAATATCTACTTTTTCCGGTTCGTTCTCCGGCGGATAATGCCAGCTGAGCGACGAGCACATCGAGAGCTGAGCTTTGCGTGCTGGCGTCAGCACTGTCAGTTCCGAACGGCGCAGACCACATCAGGCCCAGCCGATAGCCGGGAGGTTGTGCTCCGCTCCAGACGCTGGCGGCATTCGCGGCGATGAACTTCTCATATGCAGGAGTTGGTGAAGCCTGTTCCAGCGCGGAGAGATTACGCACGAAGATGCCTTTAAACTGCGAACCGTCGCCGCCGCATTTCGGTTCGCAGGATTCGTGCAGGATGCCACCCGCGTTGACGAGTGCATGTGAGGATATGGCCGCGGTGGCAATGCTGCCGGCTGCGGTCAAGAGCTTGTGATCATAAGTAGTGCGGTGGAGCTCGGCGAGACCACCGAGAACTACACCCTGGTTGTAGCTCCATGCCGTCTGATGATTATTTGCGCATTGTGCATCGAGGCCGTCATTCACAAGATGATCGCTGTTGATCATGCCGGTGTGTGAGAACCACTGCCATTCCCGGCGAGACCATTTGAGATACATTTTTCGCTCGGCGCCTGAACTCGCTCGCGCCGCGAGATGCGCCGCGACGGAGAGAAACAGCTCGTTCGCGATGGCATTTTTGTATTTGCGGTCCTTGCTCCACCAGATGCCTCCGGAGCAGGTGTCGCTCCAGCCGCCGGACATGTCGGTGAAGATGGATTGCGCCATCTTCAGATACCTCGAGTCGCCGGTGAGATCGTACACATCGATCCAGGCCAGCGCCCACCAGCCTTCATCGTCGTAGTATTTGTTGAGAAATCCGGGGGCGGTTTTCTGCGCCTGGGTGAAGGTGTTTTCGAATATAGGATCGAATTCGCGCGAACCGGAGATTCTGGAGTAGCTGGCAAGCGTTGTGATCGCGTTCGCCGAGTTCCACCAGCCGGTGGTGTTGTAAAGGCCAGTCTGCTGGTTGTACCAGGATTGCAACGCGTGGATGGCGAGTGCGGCGCGCTGCTGCGGAGAGAGGGAAGCCGTATCGTCAGGCCGTGCGGGTGAAGCGGATACAAGAAGCAATACGGTCGCGCAAAAGCCGGCCATGAGACGGAGAGCATAGCGCATCGGTGATCGCATCGGTGATCGCATCGAGGATCGCGTCGGCGGTTTCTGAATGTCCCGAATGGAACTGCCGTTTCTCTGAGAAGAAGAAAAGTTCATCACAACATCTGACCCCGATCGAAGAAATCTACTTCTCTGTTGTATCGCGGGATGGCAGCTGCGGCACGTTGCGTCCAAAAGAAAAGCGCTGCAACCGATATTCCCGGTTGCAGCGCGAGTGCAGGTGTTCCAGTTAAAAGGCGTATTTGAGGGATAGCTGAACCGACCGGTTTCCGTTTACGGTGCCGGTGATCTGGCCGAAGTTGGAGTCAGTCATGCCACTGTCCGGCGGGGCGTAGTCGGCAATGTTGAAGGCGTTGAAGAAGTCAGCGCGGAAGTCGAAGCGCTGCTCGTGCCAGACGGGGAAGCTCTTGGCAACCGCCATATCGATGTTCTGGAAGCTGGGAGCGCGAAGAGAGCCGGGGCGAACATCGCCAAAGGCATCGTCGGGCTGCTGGCTGTAAACGCAAGTGCCATTGTTCTGGTTAGGACCGCAGGACGTACCCTGCACCGCGGTTCCGTAGTAGGCGTTGATGGATCGGCCAGTGGCATGCAATGGCAGATTCTGGTTAGGCCGGGCAGCGCCAGTGAAGGCATTGACGGTGCTGGAATAATTCGCCGGCGAGCTTACTGTGACCGGGAAGCCGGAGTAGTAAACATCGGCGCCGCTTAGCTTCCAGCCTCCGACGATTTCATTGACTACGTAGTTCCAGTTAGATCCGAACATCTTGCCGCGGCCGAAGGGCAGGTCGTACACACCGGTTACGGAGATGTTATGACGGGTGTCCATGCCCGCCGGGCCCCATTCGGAGCGAAGGTCGTAGGCATTCTGCTGGTAGTACTGACCGCTATAGATGTTGCTCACACCGTAGAAGCCGATGTCATCGGTTAATGAGTGCGAGTAGGTGTAGTTGGCTGTGAGCTCGAGACCACCCTTCAGATGCTGCCGGAAGACTGCCTGCAGACCGCTGTAGTTGCTGGCCGATTCGGTCTGAGTAATCTTGATCACGCCGCCGTTGCCTACAATGTTCGCGTAAGGAGCGGTGGCTGTAGGTGAGGTCAGCTGATTGCCCCAGTAAGGATCAGTGAGGTGATGGCCGAGGATGCCGACGTATCCGACCTGGAGTGAGGACGAACCGGTCAGCTCATACTCGGTGGTCAGACTGACTTCCTCGGTCATGGCCGGCTTCAAATCCTTTGGCCAGACATAAAAAGTAGTGATCGGCACGTTGGTGGTCGGGAAGCCATTCGATGCCTGGTAGTAGACGCCAGGCGAATAAGCTCCAGATGTAGATGTGCTGGGGTTGACAGCTATCTGTTCGAAGTCTGTGTGGAAGGGTGGATTCTGGGTGAGCCGCAGGTTTGCGCCAGTGCCTTCGAGATAGCTGGAGATGCCATAGCCGCCACGAATCACGAGCCGCGGCTTGGGTTGAAAGGCGAATCCGATGCGCGGCTGGAACTGTGTGTAGTCCGCGTCATAAAGCGCGCGGCTATTGCCATCCACGCCGGCGTAAATGATCTGCTTGGTGGGGATATCGATGTTGGCCATCTTATTGTTCACTTCGTAGATGGGCTGATCGAATTCCCAGCGAATGCCGAGGTTCAGGGTAAGGTTTGGAGTCACCTTCCAGTCGTCCTGCGCGAAGATGCCGTCACGCCACTGGCGCTGGCCGGTGAGACCTGTCACAGCGCCGATCTCACATCCTGCACGCGATCGGTGAGGAAATCAGCGAACGGAAAGAGGGTGCTGCTGTTGGTTGCGTAGGGGCTGGAGCTGAAAGCCCCGGTGTAGTTGAATGCACCGAGCTCACCGTCGTTGCCGGGATAGAAGCTGTTCTGCTGGTAGCGGGTGAATTCGGCGCCGAACTTGAACAGATGCTTTCCGCGCTGCCAGGTGAAGTTGTCGGAATATCCGAAGATATTGTCGACGAAGATTTCCGGTGAAGGATTGGTTCCAAAGCCGCTGGGATTGGTATTGCCGCCGGTTCCGTTAAAGTTCTGCGAACTGAAGCCGGCAGTTTTCTGGGGGTTGCCAGGGATGCCGACGAGTGTATTGCCATTCAATCCGAAGATGCCGCTGGGATCGGTGGAAACTCCGTTGTTGAATTGGATGCGGCCGTAGTTGGCGGTGAAGGAGTTCACGATCGCCGACGAGAAGGTGTGAACCCAATTGGAATCGAAGAAGTGGTCAGGATAGTCGTTCGCGATAGGGAACTGGACGGGCAGCGGATCGGCGCTCTGTCCATCGAACGCATAGCCTTGCGAATAGCGGAAGGAGAAGACATCACTATCGTGAAGATGCCAGTCTATCTTCGCGTCGCCCTGGTCGTTCTGGCTGAAGGAGCCGGTGGGTCCGATGAAGTTGTTGTAGACGCCGGTGGGGTCGGAGGTGGGATTGTTCGGCAGCGGATACGCGTTGGGATGGCTGAAGAGATAAAGGGCAACCGGGTTGGTGATGGGAATCTGGTTGTTCACATAGGGAACCGGCTGGCCGTTTGCACCAAGCACCTGTGAGTTGTAGAGCTGAATGGGGTTGGGCAGATTGAGCAGCGAGGATAAATCGCCGGTGCGGAAGGCTGCAGGAGCCAAGCTGGCCGTAGTGGTGCCGGCGCCGTGGTAGCGCAAGGCTTCGTAGTCGACGAAGAAGAAGAGCTTATCCTTGAGGATGGGTCCGCCGAAGGTTCCACCGAACTGAGTAGTGGTATAGGGGTTTTTGGGCGTGGGGATGACGTTGTTGTCATTGCTCCAGCTGTTGGCGTCGAGGTTGTAGTTCTTGAGGAAGGCGAAGGCGCTGCCGTGGAAGCTGTTTGTGCCGCTCTTCATGAGGGCAATCACGGTGCCGCCGTTCACGTTGCCAAATTCGGCGTTGGCGTTGGAGGCGATGACGCGAATCTGTTCCAGGGCGTCGGGGCTGGGGTTATATCCCAGCGTATTGTTGATGTTCTCGTTGATCTCCTGGCCGTCGAGGAGATAGTTGTTCGACTGCTGACGGTTGCCGTTGACCGAGACTTCGTTGTTCGCATCCACGGCGCGCTCGGTCGAGTCACTTCCGCCATAGGAGCTGAAGCCGGGAGATACGGCACCGGGCGTATATACGGTGAGCTGCGTAAAGTCGCGTCCGTTCAGCGGCACGCTGTTGATGGTGTTTGAGGTAAATGTCTCACCGAGGGTTGCGCTTTCGGTATTCAGGATGGGCTGCAATTCTTCCGAGACGTTGACCGTAGTGCTGGTTGAACCGACCTTCAATTGAATGTCGATCTTTGCCACCTGGTCGATTTCAAGCGGCAGGGGACCGTAGCTCGAAACTTCAAAGCCGGGAGCGGAGACGGACACTTTGTAGCTGCCAATCTGCAGAAAGCGGATGGAATACTCGCCGGTCTGGTTGGTCCTGGTCACGGTGTCTACTCCAGTGGCCAAGTTTTTAGCGGTAACGGTAGCATTGGGAACGATGGCTCCGGAAGCGTCTGTCACGATACCGCGAATGGCTCCGGTGACGGTTTGAGCGGTGGAAATGAGCGGTACGGCGAACAGCAACAACGTCACAGAACAGAGAAAAGATAGTCGTTTCAAGTCGTGCCTCCTCAAAGTGCGGTGCATGGGCCCGTGCTGCGCTGGTTGAGCTCTGGCGGGGCAAGCGCCAGAAACTGGTTGTGAAGCGTTGATCGGCCACGGGTAATCCCGAGCCCGAATGCTTACCTCACACGGAACAGCAACACCATTTCCTTGACTCCAACATCGTTCAAGAGAGCAGAAAAGAGCTTGCAGGCTTTGTTTGTAATGATTATTTTGTAAGATGTTGGAGAGACAAATTTAACATGATGTTTGTAGTAGTCAAGCTCTAACTGATAGAGGTTGGTTATAATCCGCGGCTGCATCTGCATTGCTCGTTTGCGCCTATGCGACGAAGCAGAAAATGGCTCCCTGCCGCATCGCGGACCGGGCAAGCGCAGCATGGTTCGCCAGCCGCATATCACTAATTCGATTGGCTAAAAGGAGAGAACCATGTGGAAGCTGCTGCTTACCTTCATCGTTTCACTGACCGCGGCGGCCCAACAGGTGCATCCGATCCTGGCTATCGGCTCTCCGGCTCCGGACTTTTCCCTTCCCGGCGTCGACGGCAAGATTCACAAGCTCAGCGACTACGCGGCAAGTCCAATCCTTGTTGTCGTTTTCACCTGCAATCATTGCCCCATTGCCCAGGTGTATGAACAGCGCATCCAGAAATTGGCCGATGACTACCGGAGCAAGGGAGTGGCTGTTGTGGCCATCGAGCCGAATGATCCGGCGGCGATCCGCATCGATGAGCTGGATTCGTCGGATACCAGCGATAGCCTGGCGGAGATGAAGATCCGGGTCCAGTACAAGCACCTGACTTATCCCTATTTGTACGACGGCGAAACGCAGCAGGTGACGCGCGCCTACGGTCCGCAGGCCACACCGCATGTCTTCGTCTTCGACAGGCAGCGCCATCTGCGCTACGAGGGCCGGATAGATAACAGCTACCGGGTCGAACAGGTGAAGACGCAGGATGCGCGCAATGCGATCGACGCGCTGCTCGCTAACAAAGAAGTGGCGGTAACACACACCGGAACATTCGGCTGCTCGACGAAATGGAAAGAGAAGTCGACGGCCAGTGTTGCCACTCTGCAGAAGATCGAAGCGCAGCCGGTGACCGTGGAGCTTGCGTCCAAGGCTGACCTGGCAAAACTGCGAGCCAACCCCACACACCAGATGATGCTGATCGATTTCTGGGCGACGTGGTGCGGCTCATGCGTTGCGGAGTTTGCCGATCTGCAGGACACGCTGCGCATGTACTCGGACAGAGACTTCTCGCTGGTTACGGTTTCGGCGAATATGCCTGATGAGAAGGCCGGCGTGCTGCATTTCCTTGAGAAGAAGCACGCAACCAGCCGCAACCTGCTTTTTGATTCCGACGACACGCAGGCGCTGCAAACCGCATTCGATCCCAAGTGGGACTCGGCTGTGCCTTACACCATCCTGCTATCCGGCGACGGCAAGGTGCTCTACAAGCAGCTGGGCACCGTGGATATGCTGGAGCTGAGGCGCACGATTCTGGCCAACCTGCCCGCGGAATATATCGGCTTCAGCAAGTACTGGCAGACGAAGTAAGGGCTTACATCAGGAGGCTGCGGCCTTCGATGCAACCGAATCGAGGGCCATGCGGATTGCGCCGAGCAATGGCGCGTCCGATCCGATGGTGCTTGGCTCGATTCGCGGATTCACCTGAGCGCTTCTCAGCGCGAGGTTTTTCCTGACTGCTTCGCAGAGAGCCGGGTGCATGCCGACTGAGCCTCCGAGCACGAAGAGCTGGCAATTGAGCATGATCGAGATGTTGAAGATGGCGTGCGAGAGAATGCGCGCGGACCGTTCGAGCACCCTCTGTGCAAGCGGATCGGCCTGCAGTGCGTAATCGAAGATCTGTGTGGCAGTCAGGTCGCGCGGCAACGATGTGGCTTCGGCGCTCCAAAGATTCTGCCATTGCATCCTGATGCCTTCACCGCCGACGATGCTCTCCAGAGCGCCCGGCTCGTTGCTCTTGGCCGGTTCCTCGGATGTTCCGGGAACGAGCATGTAGCCGATCTCTCCGGCGCTCCATTCCACACCGCGAAAGATCTGCCCATTGAGAACGATGCCCGCTCCAATGCCGGTTCCTATGGCCAGGAAGACGAAGTCGCGCACGCCTTTTGCTGCGCCGGTTGAGATTTCACCGAATGCGGCCATGTTGACATCGTTGTCGATGGTCGCGGGTACACCCAGTGCGGACTCCAGCAGGTCGCGAAAGGGAACATCGCGCCAGCCCATGAGATAGGATGTGGCGATGACGATGCCCGCATCCACATCGGTTACTCCGGGTGCACCGGCAGCGATGGCGCTCAGCGCGCTGCGCGGAACAGCGGCTTTCGCAAGCAGGTCGTCGACACCGGTGCAGATGAGGTCGAGAACCACCTGCGGCTGGCGAATGCCGGCGGTGGATTCATTCCATCGGGCCACGATGGTTCCTGCCGAGTCAGCGAGAGCGAGGCGGATATTCGTGCCGCCAATGTCGACGCCTACAACGTAGTGATCTTCAGATTGAATCAGTTGGTCCTGCTCGACTGCTTCAGAAAACGAGTGCTGCCCTACCATCTTTTCAGTTGCCTCTGACTTAAGAATACCTTTGTGATTGCCTGCCATTTTCCTGCCTATTCCACAGTGACAGCGGATCCGGCGCTGATGCTTTCCAGCTCCCGCCCCTTTGTCTCAGGAATGATGAAGCCTACGAAGAGCAGTGTGAGAATGCAGAATCCACCATAAATGGCGAAGGTCAGCGAGTTCCCGGCGGCCTTGATGAGTGAAAGAAAGGTAATTGATACCAGAAAGTTCGATGTACCCGAGCCGAGTGTAGCAGCGGCTACCCCGCGGCCGCGAACACGCAGCGGGAAGACTTCAGAGACCAGAATCCAGGCGATGGGTCCCATGCTGAACGCAAAGCAGGTGATGTAAACCATCAGGCAGACGGTGGCTATGATGCCGAGCGATGATCCGAGCGCTGCCTGATTGTGGAAGGCGTAGGAGAGCACGAAGAGCGACACGGTCATGCCGCCGACACCCGCATAGAGCAGGGGCTTTCTTCCGGCGCGATCGACCAGCACCAGCGCGATTACTGTCGCCAGCACATTGACGATGGCCACCAGCAGCGTCGCGAAAATGGCATTTTTATTGGATGTAATGCCGGCGAGCGCGAAAATCTGCGGTCCGTAGTAAATGATGGTGTTGATGCCGGTCACCTGCTGCAGGACGGTAAATCCCACAGCGATCAGGAGCGAGCCGCGCACGGCGGGACTCCACAGCGCGCTCCAGCGGCGCTCGACCTTGGTCTGCAATCCAGCGCGGATGTCGTCGAGCAGCAGTTGCGCACCCGTTTCGTCGGTGTAGGTTCTGAGGACGGCCTGTGCATCGGCCAGTCGATTCTGCGCGAAAAGCCAGCGAGGACTTTCAGGGAGGGTGAGGACCATCAGGAGAAAGAAAACTGCAGGGATGGCTCCGATGCCGAACATCCATCGCCATGTTTCCTGGCCGGCAAGCCAGTAGCCGACAAGGTCCGCGAGGGCGATGCCCACGGTGAGCGCGAACTGGTAAAGGCCGATGAGCATGCCGCGTGACTGCGGCGGGGAAAGCTCCGAGATATATACGGGAGCGGTTACGGATGTGAATCCGATGGCTACGCCTAACAGCGCGCGCGCGACAATGACTACCAAGACGTTCGGAGCCAAAAACGCGAGGATAGAGCCAACGACAAAAATGATGCCGCCCCAGAGCAGCGTGGCCCGGCGTCCGATGCGGTCGGCGATCATGCCGCCGGTGATTGCACCCAGCATCGACCCAATCAGCACTATGCTGACCACGATCTCTTCCATCTGCGTGGAAAGGTGGAAGGTGCTGCGCACGAAGATGAGCGCGGCGGCAATGATGCCCATGTCGTAGCCGTAGAGTATTCCGCCGAGACCAGCGATGAACGATACGCGCCAGATCATTGCACTCTTTACCTGCGGTACGGGAAGTACTCTAAGATCGGACAAGCGCTATACCCTCGTTAGAATCGAATCCTGTTATTTCATATCTGAGATACATCATTACTGAAACATTTCTAGTACAAGGAAGCTATGGAACATACAACACAACAGGCGCCACGCTGGATCTCCGGCATCGAACCAGCCAAGGAACTGCTTACTGCAACCGGAACCCAGATACTCGAGATCGAATGCCGCCAGCAGCCGGAGCGTCTCCACGAACTCATTCGCACATACAGCCATGATGCGGAGGTCCGTGCCGAGCTCGAAAAGATCAGCGCGCTTGCAAGAGCCAAAGGGCCGGTGATCTTTATCGGCATGGGCGCGTCGTATTGCTCGTCCATCAGCGGATCGGTGCTGCTGCAATCGCATGGCAGGCCGTCGTTCTCAGTGGATGCCGGCGAGTGGTTGAACTATTCCTCCTCTGTCTGGAATGACGCCGCGGTCTCTATCCTGCTCACTACCTCCGGAGAAAGTGCGGAACTGGTCGAGCTTATCAAGCGGAACAGCGGCAATCCGTTCGCTCTGATCTGCAACAATCCCGCCAGCACCTGCTGGAATCTGACCAGCAACCGGCTGCCTATCCTCGCCGGACCGGAATACGGCAACGCCACCAAGACCTACACCAATGCCACGGCCGCCGCCGTCATTCTGGCGTCTGAGATTGCCGGGCATGCGTGGATGGCCGATGCCGAACGCGCGGTTGAGGTTTTCACGCGAAGCCTCGATCCCATCTTCGCCATGCGCGGAGAGATCGAAGCGTTCTGCCGGGGTGCGGCGAACATCGAAATCGTTGGACGTGGTGCAGCGTATGGCGGAGCTTTCATGAGCGCGCTGACCATTCGCGAGATGAGCGGTTTTCGCGCTGCTCCGCACACCGGCGCAGGATTCAAGCACGGTCCCAATCTTGATGTCGATGCCACGCATGTGGCCGTCATTTTTGCATTCGGCCGCACCGCTGCGTTGAGCGTGAAGCTGGCGCAGGAATGCAACCGGCGTGGAGGCAAGGTGGTGCTGGTGTCGAACGAGGACCATGCTGCGACGGACATGCTCTTTCCGGTAAAGATCGATGCTGTTCCCGAGCCGTGGGAGGGCATCACATCGCTGCTGGTGCCCCAAGCTCTCACGCTGGCCATGGTGGAACGCACCGGCTGCCGGCTGCCGCCGCGCTTTCAGTATGGCGTGATGGAACAGTAGAGCCGCGTTGCGCAAGTCGTGTCCTCTCCGGGCTGGTGCGATGCCCGTCAAAGCTTTCATCCTTTGACGGGCAAATCTTTGCGACTTTAACTTCGAACCGCCAGGGAATTGCCTAAACGGCCGCACTGGCAACTACGGGGTTGTCTTCTTCAATCCGCTGACATCGACTCGCGTGAAGTATGGATCGCTTTCGTCCGCGACGTAGACCGCGCCTGCCGGGGAGTCCACCGCGATGGCATGGGGGTTCTTTCCCGCCTTCAGGGTCGCGGCGACTTTATTGCTGGCTCCGTCGATAACAGTGATGGTGCTGTCGAGAGTGTTGGCAACGTAGACCAGGTTGGTCGATTCATCCACCGCGACTGCCTGAGGATGATGACCTACACGCACAGTCGCGATAGCCAACCGCTTCGCGGCATCAATGACGGATACGGTTTCGCCGGCGTAGTTCACGACATAGAGCATTTTTGTCTTGGCATTGATGGCGATGGCGCAGGGCATGCTCCCGGCCGCGATGGGTGTGATGCTGTGGGTGCGCGCATCGAGCGCTACCAGATCGCTGTTGCCGATGCGGGTGACGTAGAGGGTCGCGGTAGAGCTATCAAAAGCCATCCCCCAGATATGCATCTTGCCCAGAAAGATGCTGCTCATGGAATCGCCGTGCAGCAGCGTGAGATTTCCGCCCTCGTATCCGAGCATGTAGACATCGTTACGATCCGGGTCTACGAGGAGTGCGTCCGCAGAGCCGGCTTTGATGGCGGTGATGGCGTTGGTGGCTCCATCGATGATCGAGTCCACACTGCTGTAGACCCTCGATACGTAGACCTTGTTCGTCTTCGGATTTACAGCCAGCGAATAGGGCAGGGACCCGACATCCAGCGTTGCCATAAGCCGATCGGTGTTCCCGTCCAGCACGCTCACCGTGCCGCTGCCGTGGTTGGCGACATAAATCCGGTTCGTCGCCGGGTTGATGGTGAGGGCGACGGGGTCAGCACCGACCTTGATGCTGGAAGCCGCTCCGGTTTTTCCATCGATGACGGCGACGGCGCCCTGGTCAGGCTCCACTGCATAGATTTTTCCGGTGACCGGATTGAGCGCGATGGCGTTGCGGCTGAGCAATCCGCCTCCCGGTGTCCGGCCCTGGACATCGGCCTGAGCGCGAGCAGCCGGAGTGATCAGCGCAGGGAAGACGACGCACAGGCCAATCGCGAGAAAGCAATTTAGAGAACCAACCCGACCTCGATGGAACCGCAAATCGTGTCCTTTCGTATCCACTCCCTAATCCTGCAGATAAAAAATACTTGGATACTTCATAAAGTTTAATTAGTATCGGCGTGAAAGATACCACGCGCAACAGCTAATGCAAACTATGAGCACTTTTTTTTCAGGTATTTTGCGCCGGTCAGCAGCGCTCTTCGCCGCTGCGCGACGGAATCTGGAGTCAGCATCCAGGCCGGGGTTCCGGAGCATGGCGCCGGTCTGCATTGCCCTCGCCATCTGTTCCGGCATCATGACCGGTACTCTTTTCGCGCAAACGGCCACTCCAAAATTCCGGGTGATCGCGATTGCCGAGCCAGGCGGCCTTCACAAGCCCTTTGTCGACGCAGCCAAGGTCTGGCTGGCGCAGGAAGCAGCGGCCGATGGCTTTTCTATCGACTACATCGAGAACACCGACAAGATCGACGATGCCTTCCTGGCGCAGTACCAGCTTTTTATCCAGCTGAACTATCCGCCTTACGCGTGGACGCCAACTGCAGAGGCAGCTTTCACGAAGTACATCGAGGAGGGCAAGGGCGGCTGGATCGGATTCCATCACGCGACCCTGCTGGGAGAGTTCGACGGATACCAGATGTGGCCGTGGTTCCACGACTTCATGGGGGGAATCCGCTTCAAGGACTACATCCCGAACTTCGCGTCGGGCAAGGTGACCGTGGAAGACCCGGCGCATCCGGCGATGAAGGGTCTGCCGTCGTCATTCGAGATCGAGAACGAGGAGTGGTACACCTGGGACAAGTCGCCGCGCCCGAACGTACACGTGCTGGCCAGCGTGGATGAATCGACCTACACGCCGGACAGGCCGATCAAGATGGGCGACCATCCCGTGGTCTGGACTAACGAGCATTACAAAGCCCGGAACATTTACATTTTTATGGGACACCATGCGGAACTGTTCCAGAACAAGTCCTTCATCACGCTCTTCCATAACTCGATTCTCTGGGCGGCCCACCAATGACACGACGACTGATTATGCTGCTGGTGGGTGTTCTGCTGCTGTCTCCCGCGGCGGTTTTCGGGCAAAGCAGCTTCAGTGTGCTGGCCCTCTATTCGACAGATACGGAACGCGACCATGTGGATTTTGCCGAGCAGGCGGTGCAGTTCTATGGCGATCTGGCGAAGAAGGATAACTTCAGCTTTAAGGCGAGCACCAACTGGGACGATCTGAAGGCCATCAATCCCAGCCAATACCAGGTGGTGCTGTGGCTCAACGATTCGCCTCGCAGCCCCGAGCAGCGAGCAGGATTTCAGCGCTATATGGATGCGGGTGGGGCATGGATGGGCTTTCATGCCGCCGGATACAACGACCGCGATACGCACTGGCCCTGGTATGTGCAGTTCCTGGGTACGGTTTTTCATGGCAACAACTGGCCGCCGCTTCCGGCCACGCTCATTGTTGACGGCGGACAGCATCCGGCCACGCGACGTCTGCCTGCGACGTACACGGCGCCTGCCAACGAGTGGTACAGCTGGTCGCCTGACCCTCGCGCCAATAAAGACATAAAAGTGCTGCTCACGCTGAGCCCGTCCAATTATCCGCTGGGCTTGAAGGACACCATCACCTCCGGCGATGTGCCTGTAGTGTGGACCAATACGAAGTACAAGATGGTCTATATGAATATGGGACACGGGGACAAAATCTTTACCAGCCCCACGCAAAATTTGCTGTTCGAAGATACTCTTCTTTGGCTGGGAGGGCGGCATTGAAGGGCCAGTTCTCTATGATTGAAGCAGTAAGTCAAGACCGGGTTCCTTCAGCATGCTCGTCTGTGAGCGTGACCTGTATTACGGTAGATATCTGCATCACCCTTAGGTTGACGTGAGTAAAGAATCGGTTCTCATCGGCAGGCCATCAGTCCTGCGCCATACAAATGCACTCAGTATTCTGCGGCTGCTCCGCGAAGCAGGATCGTGTTCGCGCGCGGACCTGGTTCGCGCCTCCGGCCTGAGCGCCCCGACGGTGACAAATGTCGTGAAGGATCTGCTGGATTCCGGGTTGATCGAACCGCTGGGAGAAGGCAAGTCGAGCGGCGGCCGGCCGCCCGACATGATCCGCTTCAAGGCCGAGCGTGGATGTGTGCTGGGAGTCGAGATTTCTGCGACGGCGATTTCATTTCTGCTTGCAGACCTGAACGGGGTCGAACTCGACACGTACAAGGTTTCGCTTCTCGAGCAGAAGACAACGCCGGAGGCGGTCTGCGGCTATATCGGCGAAGCTCTGCGCACACTTCTGCGCAAGCACAAGATGAAACGGGACCAACTCCTGGTGATGGTGGTGGGTGTGCCGGCCATCACCAACGTTCGCGATGGGCTTGTATTGTCGATCAGCACGCTCGACCGGTGGCGATCCGTTCCGCTTCGCGCCATGCTGAACGAGATCGTGGACTGCCTGGTCATCATCGAGAACGACATGAATCTCGCCGCGCAGGGAGAGCGCTATCGCGGCGCAGCCCAGTATGAGCAGGATTTTGTCTTCATCAGCATTGGCACGAACGTCGGCGCGGGCATTGTTCTCAACGGCAAAACTCATTACGGCTCGCAGTGGTCCGCCGGTGAAATCGGATATCTGCATCTGCCGAATATCTCGCGCAAGAATCCACGTATCCACGAGTTTGGCGAACTGGAATCGGTTTTGACCAGCGGTGGGATTCTTGCCAGCTGGCATGAGGCGAACGCGAAGCCGGGCAAGAACAAGCAAGCCGGATCGGACGGCATCAGCGCGATCGAAATTTTGAACCTGGCAGAGGCCGGGGACGCGCAGGCTGAGAAGATTATCCAGCATCGGGCAGGGCTTGTTTCGGACATAATCGTCAATCTTTCGCTCATTCTCAATCCCGGCCTGGTTCTTCTGGGGGGTGAAGTGGGCGGTCATCTGGCAATTCTTCGCTCCGTGCAGAAGCAGCTCGAAGGCAGCGAGTTCGCGGTGACCAAAGTGGCCGCTGGAGCTCTGGGATCAACCGCTGTGGTTTGGGGAGGGATTGCGATTGCCTTGCAGGAGATCCCCGCCGTTCTGGTGCCACAGCCGGAAATTTAGACAGATCTACACTCGCAAATCCGGGAGTCACTGTTTGAGAAATAAGCTGGTTTCTTTGGGAATAGTGTTGTTTGCTTCCGTGCTGACCTCTGTTGCTTTTGCCAGCGATGAAATTCCACAGGCGGCATGGCGCAGACCGATTGGATTGCCGCTCGATAACCCCGGAGTGCGGCGTAATGCCGGCGACATCGATGACGGCTACTGGCAGGGCGCGCCGGTAGGCGGCTTCGGATCGGGAACATTTTCGCGCACTTACCGCGGCGATTTTGCACGCTGGCACATCAAGGCCGGCGTCCACAAATACGAAGTCAGCTACGCGAACGAGTTCGCGATGTTTCAGCAGCCGGAGGGCGACGCGACGGGAACGGCACGCGTCCTGATGACGGACCATCCGCGTGGTGGCGAGCTTTCGAGCTGGAACTGGGACTATCCAGTTGGTGCAGGGGAGTACGCGGCGCTCTATCCGAAGTCCTGGTACGACTATCGCTGGGAGAAGTTTCCGGCGCACGTAGTGCTGGAGCAGTTTTCGCCGGTTCTGCCGGACAATTATCGCGAATCCAGTTATCCGGTAGCGGTCTACCGGATCCATGCCGACAATCCGACGAACAAATCTGTAACGGTGTCAGTGCTTTTATCGTGGACGAACATGTCGGGGTGGTTTCGCACCTTCACGCATGATTTCAAGGGTGCGCCGAGTCAGGGCAATTTCGATCAATACAAAAGCGAGCAGGCTGGCGCAGCAGGCGAGATGAAGGGAGTCGTCTTCGACCGGCTGCGGGCAGGCAATGATCCGAATGAATGGGACGGCCAGTTTGCTATCGCGGCTCTGGAATCGCCAGGAGTTGAGGTCAGCTATCAGACGACCTTTCAGGCTACAGGCGACGGCAAGGCGGTGTGGTCGCACTTTGCCAAAGACGGCAGGCTCGCGAATGACAAGACATCGTGGGTGAGTGACAGCGAAAAGCTGGCCGGCGCGATTGCGGTTCGATTCACGTTGAAGCCGGGCGAGCACAAGGTGATCCCGGTAGTCCTTGCCTGGGACTTCCCGGTGGTGCAGTTTGGCGAGGGTCGCAAATGGGATCGCCGCTACACCGATTTCTATGGCTCCGATGGCAGAAATGCGTGGAAGATTGCACGCGACGGACTGTTGAATGCGTCGCAATGGAGCGACGCCATCGACACCTGGCAGGCGCCTTACGTCGACGACAAGAGCAAGCCACTCTGGTATCGCGGGATGCTCTTCAACGAGCTCTACACGCTGACCGATGGCGGCACTTTCTGGGGGCGGCAGGAGGGCGGGGACGCAAAGGCTCAGCCTTCGTTTGCGCTGTTGGAGTGCTTCGACTATGCGTACTATGGGACGCTCGACGTCCGCTTCTACGCGTCGTTGCCGCTGCTGAAGTTCTGGCCGGACATCGACAAGCAGGTTCTGCGGGAGTTTGCGGAGACCGTTCCAAGGGAGTGGCCTGAGCAGGGCCTATGGGTATGGAAGACGCAGCAGACGGGTGAGCCAAGCCTGCATAAGCGAAAGAAGATTGGCGCCGTGCCGCATGATCTCGGCGTGCCCGAGGGCGATCCGTTCATCTCCATCAACCAGCCGGGATGGCAGGATACGAACGACTGGAAGGATCTCAATCCGAAATTCGTGCTGATGGTCTATCGCGATTATGTGCTCACCGGCCGCAAAGATATTTCCTTCCTGCGCGAGAGTTGGCCGGCGATGAAGGCGGCGATGCAATATTTGCGCCAGTTCGATCATGGCGGCGGAATTCCCGAGAACAGCAATTACCCCGACCAGACGTATGATTCCTGGCCCGTGCACGGAGTCAGCGCCTACACGGGCGGACTGTGGCTGAGCGCACTGCGCGCCAGCGAGGAGACGGCGCGCATTCTCGACGACAAGCCGGCGGTGGATGAATATCACCAGCTCTTCCTGAAAGCGCAGAAGACCTACATCGACAAGCTGTGGAACGGCGAGTACTTCCGCTATGACACGGAGAGCGCGAACAAAGATGCGATCCAGACAGACCAGCTCGCCGGCCAGTGGTATGCGCACATGCTGGGCCTTGGCGATCTAGTGCCGCGTGAGATGCAAATGTCTGCTCTTAAAAAGATATTCGACTTCAACGTGATGAAGTTTGGAGACGGTAAGATGGGCGCGGCGAATGGCATGTCGCAGGACGGCTCGATCCTGGACAACGAGCAGGCGAAGGAAGTATGGGCCGGTACGACACTCGGCTATGCCGCGCTGCTCAAGAGCGAAGGCATGAAAGATGAAAGCTACAAGACTGTGTGGGGGCTTTATCACGTGATTTACGAGAGCAAGGGGTACTGGTTCCGCACGCCCGAGGCCTGGGACGTCACCGGCAATTTCCGCGCGTCGATGTATATGCGTCCCGCTGGCATCTGGGCGATGGAGATGACGCCGCCGGTGCGATAGCGTTTTCGGCGGAGGCGATATCTTGATGCGATATCTGGATGCGATATCTTGGGATATTCCGTTCACTCAAGAGAGAAGCATGTCGAAATCGCGTAGAGAATTTCTTGCCCACAGCTCGATCGGGATTCTGGGAGCGGCTGCTGCAGCAGCGGCGCAGCAATCGAATCCGGCTCCGAGCAGCACGCCGGGAGCGCCTCCTGCATTTGGCACTGCTCCGGCGGTAGGACCTGAGGTATCGCCGGAGACCTTCGCGCAGGCAGAAAAGCTGGTCGACGTGGAGATGACTCCGTCCGACCGCGCCGAGGCTGCGGGCAACTGGCGGATGCAGATGGCGCCGCTATACGAGCGTCGCATCGGACCACGCAAGCTGACGCTCGAGGCTACGCTCGCGCCGGCGACGCAGTGGAATCCTTCGCTGCCTGGTATTCAGAGCCTGCCATCGCGAAGCGATTTTGTGCGCAGCACGGATCGCGGGCTTCCACTGCCGGCAACAGAGGCGGATGTAGCCTTCGCTCCGGTTACGCAGCTGTCGCGCTGGATAGAAAGCCGCAAGATCACGGCCGCACAACTGACCGATATTTATTTGAAGCGGCTGGAGCGCTTCGATCCGAAGCTGCGCTGCGTGATCACGCTGACGCGCGAGCATGCCATGGAACAGGCGCGGCAGGCGGATGCGGAGATTGCCGCCGGACATTATCGCGGGCCGCTGCACGGGATTCCGTGGGGCGCGAAGGATCTGCTGGACACGGCGAACATTCCCACAACCTACGGGGCTGAGCCTTATCGCGATCGCGTGCCGCTGGCTGACAGCACGGTGGTCAAGCGGCTCAATGATGCCGGCGCGATCCTGGTTGCGAAGCTGAGCCTGGGCGCGCTGGCGCTCAACGATATCTGGTTTGGCGGGCAAACCATGAATCCCTGGCTGCTCGAAGAGGGCTCCTCGGGATCGAGCGCTGGTCCCGGTGCGTCTGTCGGCGCGGGTCTGGTGGGCTTCGCGATTGGCAGCGAGACGGGCGGCAGCATTGTGGCTCCATCGATGCGCTGTGGTGTGACCGGGCTGCGTCCCACTTACGGCCGCGTACCGCGCACTGGAGCGATGACGCTGTGCTGGTCGCTGGACAAGCTGGGTCCGATGGCGCGTAGCGTCGAAGACACCATGCTGGTGCTGAATGCGATCTCAGGGCCCGATGCGGGCGATGTGGCTTCCGTGCCCAGCAAGCTTGCCTTCAATGCTGGAGCGGGTGTTGCGGGTCTGCGAGTGGGCTACTTTCCTGCATGGATGAAGGAGAGTCCCGCGACCGACGTAGATCGTGCCGCGCTGGAGACGGTGAAGAAGCTGGGCATGACCGCGGTTGAGGTTTCGCTTCCTGACTGGCCTTACGATTCGCTCAACCTGATCCTTTTTGCGGAAGGCGCGGCGGCCTTTGAATACCTCACGCTCAGCCACAAAGTGGATGAGTTGAAAGCGCAGGTGCCCGACGCGTGGCCGAACGTATTCCGGCAGGCGCGCTTCCTCTCCGCGGTTGATTTCGTGCAGGCTGATCGCATGCGGCGCAAAGTTGCCGAGGAAATGGCGCGCATTTTCTCGCAGGTGGATCTGTTGCTGGTCCCGTCGTTGCGCGACGAAATCCTGGTGATCACCAATTTCACCGGACATCCTTCGCTGACTTTGCGCGCCGGTTTCGTCGAAGTCTCGGAAGCGCGCAGCGATTGGGCTCCTGATCCCAAAAATCCGCTGCCGAAGTTCTCGCCGCCGCGCCGCGTGCCGCATGGCGTCACGCTGATTGGCCGTCTCTTCGACGAAGGAACGGTGGCACAGGCGGGCATCGCGCTGGAACGCGCCTTCGATGTGATGAAGGAGCGTCCGGCTGGATTCTAGCCCGGGGCTCTCCCCTTATTGAATGGGGAGCGTAGTGGTCAGCTTAATGTCTTTCGAGGAACTGCCGATCATCACGCCGACCGGCTCGGTTTCAACCTTGAAGCCACGTGACTTCTCGTCCCAGTAGGCTAGATCGACCGCTTTCAGAGGAATCTGCACGGTTTTCGTCTCGTTCGGTTGAAGTGTGACGCGCTGAAAGCCGCGCAGCTGCTGGTGCGGACGCTCGACTTTGGAATGAGGATATTTCACATAGAGCTGGACTACGTCGTCGCCGGCAAGGCTGCCGGTATTTGTAACATCGACGCTTACAGTTACGGCGCCATCTTTGGCCAGTTGCGGAGAGCTGGTCTTCAGGTTGGAGTAGCTGAAGGTTGTGTAACTGAGGCCGTAGCCGAAGGGATAGAGCGGCTCGCCCTTGAAGTACATGTAAGTGCGGCCGTCACGGATGTTGTAATCCATCATCGGTGGCTCCTGGTCTAGCGACTTCGGCCACGTCACCACAAGATGGCCGCCGGGGTTGTATTCGCCGAAGAGCACCTTGGCCAGCGCCGTGCCTTCGTCCTGTGAGGAATGCGCCATGTGCAGGATGGCGGGAACGTGCTCCTGCGACCAGTTGATGGCGAAGGGGAAGCTCGAAACGAGGATGACGACGGTCTTCGGATTTGCCGCGTAGACCTGCTTGACCAGCTGCTCCTGGGCGAGGTCGATGCTCTCGCGATCGCGGCCTTCGCGGCCATCGCTGGACACCGTGCAGGGCAGCGTGCCGCCTCCGTCGTATTCGGTGTTGTGCCAGTCGTGGGCCATATCCGGCCCGCAGGTAGGATCGTTGCCCACCACAACTACGGCCACGTCGGAGTTCTTCGCGGCGTTGTAGGCGGCATCGCCGATCTCGTCCGCGGCGTAGTTCACCTTCACGTTGGGTCCGACGATATCCTTGATGCCCTCCAGCGGAGTGGTTGCATACGGAGGAAAGCCACCGTACCAGTCCCAATGCACGGAGTCAGCGAGCGGGCCGATCACGGCGATGGATTTGATCGAATCTTTTTTGAGGGGCAGCAGAGAGTTTGCATTCTTGAGCAGCACTACCGACTCGAGCGCCATCTTCTTCGACACATCGCGGTCGCGGCTGGTGTTCCAGGGCTCCGGCGAATCCTTGATTTTGGAATAGGGCACCATCTCCGGAGGATCGAGCAGGCCGAGGCGGATAGTGATGCGGAACTTAGGACGAAGCAGCTCATCAATCTCAGCCTCGGTGATCTTGCCTTCCTTGAGCGCGGCCTTGGTTTCGTCTTTATAGGTGTCGAGAAACTGATTGATGCCGGCCTTGAGGCATGCGATCACTGCCTCTTCCTGGTTGGCGTAGCGCTTGTGCGCGGTCCACAACAGCTTGACCGCTCCGCCGTCGCTCGATAGGACGTCGACTCCCCACTGATCCCGCACAATGTTTTTGAGCACGGGATTTACCGCCATTGGCGTGCCGTTCCAGGCGTTGTACGAGGCCATCACGCCCTTTGCCCCGCCATCGAGAAAAGCCATGCGGAAGGGAACCGAGTAATATTCCCAGAACAGCCGCTCGTCGAAGTTGGATGAAGAGCTGGTGCGATAGTTCTCATTGCTGTTGGCGAGAAAGTGTTTGAGCAATGCGGCGGCCTGCCAGTATTTTGGATCGTCGCCCTGCAATCCTTTGGTGAAAGCCACAGCCATCGTTCCGTTGAAGAATGGATCTTCGCCGTACACTTCCTCGCTGCGGCCCCAGCGCGGATCGCGGGCGAGGTCGGATTGCGGTCCCCACAGCATCAATATCTGGCGATCGTATTTTTCAGTCTGCGTGATGAAGCGGGCCTCATGGCCTTCGACGCCGGCAGCCTGGCGCACCAGCTCCGGGTCCCATGACTCGCCCATACCCGGCGGCTGCGGAAACTGCGTGGTGGTGATGATGGGGCGATCGGCCTTGCCGCCGCCACGCTGGACGACTCCGTGAATACCTTCCGAACTGCCGAAGTTTTTCACTCCCAGCCGCGGCACCGCTGTAACTGTGCTCAGGCAATCGATCTTTTCATCGATGGTCATGAGTGAAAGCAGATTGTCGATCCGCTTCTCCATGGGGAGCGAGGGATCGTTGAAGGGATATGAAGTTTTCTGCGCAGATACAGGGAGCAGGCTAAGAGTGAGAGCGCAGAAGACCCGAATAAATCGCTTTTCTAAGATAGGCCGTAGACTTCTCAATCCTTCAACGAGTGCGAACATAAATGGGATCACCTCAGAAGCGCAGCTTTCGGACGCACCAAGGCTACCACGGCTCGGACTGGAGCGCGCTCCGATCGCTGCAGGCTGCTATGGGACAGGGATACGCGGCACGGTTTGCCTCAGGAGAGACCGAAGCAGAGGTATTTGATTTCGAGATAGTCTTCGATGCCGTACTTCGAGCCTTCGCGGCCCAGGCCCGACTGCTTGATGCCTCCGAAGGGTGCGACTTCGGTGGAGATAAGACCTTCGTTGATGCCCACCATGCCGTACTCGAGAGCCTCGGCCACGCGCCAGGCGCGGTTGAGGTCGCGGGTATAGAAGTAGCAGGCCAGGCCGAACTCGGTGGCGTTGCTCATACGGATCACGTCTTCTTCGGTTTTGAAACGGATGAGCGGAGCCACGGGGCCGAAGGTCTCTTCCTTCATCAGTAGCGATTCTGGAGACACGTTCACCAGAATCGTCGGCTCATAAAAAGTTCCGCCCAACGGATGGCGCGTTCCGCCGCATTGAATGCTTGCCCCGTGCGCTACTGCGTCCGCGACATGGGCTTCGACCTTTTTGAGCGCATCCTGGTTGATGAGCGGTCCGGTGGTTATGTCGCTTTCGAGGCCATTGCCGACGCGCAGATTGGCCACTGCGTCACGCAGCTTTTCTGCGAAGCGATCGTAGATCGCATCTTCCACAAAAATGCGATTGGCGCAGACGCAGGTCTGGCCGCCGTTGCGGAACTTGGCGATCATCACGCCATCGATGGCTTTATCCAGATCGGCGTCGGCGAAGATCACGAAGGGCGCATTGCCACCCAGCTCCATCGATGTCTTTTTGATGGTGGGAGCGCATTGTGCGAGCAGCTTGCGGCCAACTTCAGTTGAGCCGGTAAACGACAGCTTGCGCACTGCCGGATTCGATGTGAGCTCGGAGCCTATCTCTTCCGCTGGTCCGGTGATGACGTTGAAGACTCCGGCGGGAATGCCAGCCCGCTCAGCCAACTCGGCCAGCGCCAGTGCTGAGAAAGGCGTTTCCGGCGCGGGCTTCACGACGATGGTGCAACCCGCGGCCAGCGCGGCTCCTGCCTTGCGGGTGATCATGGCGTTGGGAAAGTTCCACGGAGTGATTGCGGCCACCACGCCTACCGGCTGCTTGAGGATCACGATGCGCTGGTCGCGTCGATTGGAGGGAATCACGTCTCCGTAGACGCGCCGCGCTTCTTCCGCGAACCATTGGATGAAGGAGGTGCCGTAGTTGATCTCGCCTTTGGATTCGGCCAGCGGTTTGCCCTGCTCCAGAGTCATGATGGTGGCCAGATCGTCGCGATGCTCAAGACAGAGACCGGCCCAGCGATGCAGCAGGTCGGATCGCTCTTTAGCTGACATTGATCGCCAGCTTTCGAGCGCGCGCGCGGCGGCGGCGATGGCGCGCCGTGTTTCCGCGGCTCCCAGGCTGGGAACGGTGCCAAGAGCGCTGGCGCCGGCTGGATTTTCGACTGTCAAGGCAGCGCCGTCAGTGGCGTTGACCCACTGGCCATCGATGAAACACTGCTGCCGGAATAACCGCTCATCTTTCAGTGGAAGCGTCAGTTTGGTCTCGTCGTGGCTGGCAGTCGGCATAGGCAATTACGCAATCCAGTCTATCGGATTGGCGGCAGGGAAGCTCGCGTTGCCCGCGCCGATCACCTCGGCGGTTCGCGCTCGTGCAAGCTCGCGATTATGATTGAGGCGTCTCTTATCGGTCTTCGCAAGGAGTGTGTTATGTCCATCAGCTCTGTGTCTCTTGCTTCGGTCTCCAACTATGTCAACGGCGAATGGATTGAGCCGGGAACTTCCGAGTGGCTGGAAGTTGTCGACCCCGCAACTCATGAGGTGATCGGACGCGCGCTGTCTTCCAGTCCTGACGACGCCAATGCGGCGGTCGAGGCTGCGGCGGCCGCATTTCCCGGATGGCGGCGCACTCCGGTCGAGGACCGCATTCAGCCGCTGTTCAAACTGAAGATGCTGCTGGAAGAGCACATCGATGAGTTGGCGAGGTTGATCTCACGGGAGAACGGCAAGACGATCGCTGAGGCCAAGGCCGAGCTGCGCCGGGCGATCGAGAATGTCGAGGTGGCATGCGGCATGCCCACCCTGATGCAGGGCTACAACCTCGAAGATGTGGCCCGCGGCATCGACGAGATGATGATTCGCCAGCCGCTGGGCGTGGTGGCGGCGATCACGGCTTTCAATTTCCCCGGCATGATTCCATTCTGGTTCCTGCCTTACGCCATTGCCACCGGCAACACGCTGGTTATCAAGCCGTCGGAGCGCGTGCCGCTCACCATGGCCCGGGTGATGGATCTGATCGAGCAGACCGGCATACCCAAGGGTGTGATCAATCTGGTCAACGGTGGTAAACAGGCCGTCGACGCTCTTCTCGACCACCCCAAGATTCGCGCCATCAGTTTTGTGGGATCAACCGCTGTGGCGAGATACGTGTATGCGCGGGCGACGGCGAACGGAAAGCGTGCGCAATGCCAGGGCGGAGCGAAGAATCATGTGATCGTGCTGCCGGATGCGGATATGAAGATGGCCACGCAGATCATCAACGACAGCGCGTTCGGATGCGCAGGGCAGCGTTGCCTGGCTGTATCGGTTGCGGTGACCATTGGTGACGCGCAGAAGACTTTCCGGGATTCGATTCTCGAGGCCGCTTCGGCGCTGAAGGTAGGCGTCGGCGTGGAAGACGGTGTGCAGATGGGACCGGTGATCACGCCGCAGAGCAAATCGCGGATCGAGTCGCTGGTGGCTGCCGGGGAAAAGCAGGGGGCGAAGGTGCTGCTCGACGGACGCAATCCCAAGGGATTGGCCGGAAATTTTGTGAAGCCGACCATCCTCGACGGCGTGCCTCTCGACAGCGAGCTCACAGACACCGAGATCTTCGGGCCGGTGCTGAGCCTGGTGCATGCCAAAGACATGGATGAAGCGCTGGCTTTCCTCGAGCGCAGCACCTACGGCAACCAGGCGTCGCTGTTTACCTCCAGCGGCGCGGCGGCGCGGCGCTTCCGCTATGAGGCTCCCGCAGGAAATATCGGCATCAACATCGGCGTGGCTGCTCCCATGGCGTATTTCCCCTTCAGCGGATGGAAGGGCAGCTTCTTCGGCGATCTGCATGCGCAGGGACGCGATGGCGTGGAGTTCTATACCGATAAGAAGATCGTCGTTGAGCGTTGGTCGGCCGATCACTCGCGCAAGTTCTGATCGCTTCCCGTTCAGGACAGTGCAAATCCCCCCGCGTGCATCTATCTCTGATAGGGTGAACGGCTGACGGTGGACATTGCTTCAATTGCCACTTGCCAGTAGAGTGCAGGCATCTGTTAGGGTAGCGTCTTCGGCGGACGCAGGGCGCGAAAACGGGTTGAGGTACGAGTGAGAAGGCATCGCAGCATGGAATTCCATATTTCGCGCGCTGTGCGCAGCAAATACGACGTAAACGAAGCCCTGTTCAACTATGCGGGCAACGTGGTGTTTGCCAATCTTGCCGCCAGCCGTCAGCTGGCCAATCGCGTGAATGAGGTTCGCCGGGCCGATGTAGCGCCGGAGCAGGCGGTTCACGCAGCGGCATTGTTCGCCATGGGGCTGATCGACGAGCTCAGCCACGCCATGATCGCGCAATATCGCGCCACACGCGATCCCGGCGTGCTGGCCGAGGCGATTCGCTGGTTCAGCGAGCGGCAGAATCAGCCGGAAGTTGAAAAGCTGCTGCGCACCTTCACGGATATGTTCCCGAATACGCCGATTTATCGCGGCGAGCAGACGGTGGAGGAGTGGCTGCGCGGCGTTACCGACAAGCTGCCTAACCGCGAGGCCGCATTCGAAGAGTTGATCCTGCTGTGGCTGGCGAATGTGAATCCGGCGTTCAAGCCCTTTCGCGAATTCTTTGACGATACGCCGCTGCGCGAGAAGACGGTCTATGCGCAGGTGACGCCGGAGCTGGGCTCGTACTTCGCGACCCGCCCGCGTTTTACCGAAAAGGAGACGCTGCTGGATGTGCTGCGCGCTCCCATGCTGGCTTCTCCCGATTCGCTAACCGGGCAGCTCGACTTCATTCGCGAGAAGTGGGTCGATCATCTGGGCGAAGGCCTGCGCAAGGTGCTGCTGGCCATCGATGTGCTGAAGGAAGAAGAGATCGCTGTCTGGATGCGCTTCCATCCTCCATCTGCTTCAAAGTGGCATGAACACAAACTGGAGGGCTGGGGCTCGGAGGGATTTCTGGGCGATGAGTTTGTCGGCTTCGGCCATGGCCGTGCCGGGACCGGAGGGTTAACGGAGCCGGTGGTGCATGAGTATGAGGCCTTCAGTCCGGACACGGACTGGATGCCGAATGTCGTGCTTATCGCCAAGAGCACTTATGTCTGGCTGGAGCAGCTATCGAAGAAATTCGGCCGGCATATTCAGCGTTTGGACCAGATTCCCGATGAAGAGCTCAAACTGCTGGCTGACCGCGGCATCAACGGTCTGTGGCTGATCGGATTGTGGGAGCGGAGCGACGCCTCGCAGACCATCAAGCGGCTGCGCGGACAGTCCGATGCTGTGGCCTCGGCCTATTCGCTGCGCGATTATGCCATCGCCGAAGACATCGGCGGCTATCTCTCGTACACGAATCTGCGCGATCGGGCGGCGAAATTCGGGGTTCGATTGGCGAGCGACATGGTGCCGAATCACATGGGCATCGATTCGAAGTGGGTCATCGAGCACCCTGACTGGTTTCTATCGCGGCCGGACAGCCCCTATCCCGTTTATTCATTCGAAGGGCCGGACGTATCCACTGACAGCCGCGTTGAGATCAAGATCGAAGACCATTATTACGATCAGACCGATGCTGCCGTGGTTTTTCGCCGCCGCGACCGTGCGACAGGCGATACCAGGTATGTCTATCACGGCAACGATGGAACCACCTTCGCGTGGAACGACACGGCGCAGCTCGACTACTCGAAGGCACATGTCCGCGAAGAGGTGATCCGCACCATCCTGAGCGTGGCGCGGCAGTTTCCCATCATCCGCTTCGACGCCGCCATGACACTGGCCAAGAAGCATGTGCAGCGGCTGTGGTTTCCTTTGCCCGGGCAGGGCGGATCAATTCCGTCCCGCGCGGAATTCAGCATGACGAACGAAGAGTTCGACGCGCTGATGCCGCACGAATTCTGGCGCGAGGTGGTGGATCGCGTAGCGGCCGAGGTGCCCGGAACATTGCTGCTCGCCGAAGCCTTCTGGCTGCTCGAAGGCTACTTCGTCCGCACGCTGGGCATGCACCGCGTCTACAACAGCGCGTTCATGAACATGCTGCGGGACGAGGAGAACGCGAAATACCGGTCCTATCTCAAGAAGACGATCGAATTCGATCCGGAAATTCTCAAGCGTTACGTGAACTTCATGAGCAATCCCGATGAGCGCACGGCGATCGATCAGTTCGGTACGGGCGATAAATATTTCGGCGTGTGCAGCATGATGGCAACCATCCCGGGATTGCCCATGTTTGGTCACGGGCAGATTGAGGCCTTCACCGAAAAATACGGCATGGAGTACAAGCGCGCGCGCTATGACGAGACGGCGAACGAGGATCTGGTAGCTCGTCACCAGCGCGAGATCGCGCCGCTGCTCAAGAACCGCGCGGTTTTTGCCGAGAGCACCTACTTCGCGATGTACGACTTCTGGATTGAGGGCGGGGTGGTCGACGAGAATGTCTTTGCGTATTCGAACCGCCTCGGCGACCGCCGCGCTCTGATCCTTTTCAACAACCGTTACGGCGATACGCGCGGCACGCTGCACCATTCCGTTGCGATGATGGACAAGGCGTCGGGGAATCAGGTGCAGGTGGCTCTCGCCGATGCCATGGCGCTGCCGCACGATCCTGCTGCAGTGCTGGCATATGAAGATACGGCCACGGGCCTCAAGTATCTGCGCCGCGCCGGCCCTATCCGTGAGAGCGGATTCCACATCGAGCTGCATGCTTATCAGTACGCGGTGCTGCTGCACTGGCGGGAGATGGTCTCGACCGAAGAGAAGCCCTGGGACAAGCTCTGCGATCTGCTCCATGGCGCGGGTGTCTACAACCTCGACGAAGCGCTGTCGAAGCTGCGGTTGAAGCCGGTTCACGACGCGCTGAAGAAGGTACTGAGCCCTGTGGTGCTGGAGGCGCTGATCGAGGCTGCGGAGGAGAAGCAGGATCATCCCACGGCGAGGGACGACCACAAGAAACTTCATCCGGAGAGCCGCGGTGTGGAAACGGCGATTGCAGAGATCGTCGATCGCGTCGAAGCGCTGTTCGTGGCGACAGACGAGTTGTCGAGAGCGCGTGTGGCGGAGTTCGATCCTGAAACGCTGACGCGATCTCTAGAGGCAGTTGCGCGTCTGCCGCGGCTGGTGAGCAGCGCGCAGGCGGATTGGCCGCCGACGGCGCGCATGGTTCTGCCCAGCAATCATCCGCTGAAGCGGGCCAGCGCGGTGTGGGCTCCGGTGATGGCGTGGAACATCCTGCAAGCTCTTTCGGACAGCAAAGAAGAAACGCTGGCGATTTTCGATGAATTGCAGCTGCGGGCGGGTCTCGCGGAGAGCTTCGTGAAGCTGGGGCTGGAAGGCGAGGACGCTTGGCGCGCGGCGGCGCGCATCCGGATACTGCTTGAAAAGACCTACGAGAGCTCGTGGCTTGCCGGGAAGACGGCCGCATTTTCGGCTGCGTTCTGGGATGAGCCGGATGTGCGCTGGCTGCTGGGTGTGAACGAGTCCGAGGGCACGCTTTACTTCAACAAGGAGTGTCTCGAGGAGATGTTCTGGTGGCTGCAGTTGCCGGGGCTGATCGGGCAGCTTGAAGAAGGCTCGGTTCCGGCGAAGGCTCTGGCTGCAATCCAGGAGCAGTACGAGATGCAAACTGGTTACACCAAACTGGCCGGCTTCAGGCTGAAGAATTATCTATCGCTGATCAGCGGAAGGCCCATTGAGGATACGAAGCCTGTCCTCAAGGCGTCAGGGGACGCCGACCAGACCTTCTTGAAGACGACGCCGGAACAGAACGAAGAAATCGAGGAAGAGCCCGAAGAAGCCGAGGAGCTGGATATCGAAAGCGAGGTCTAAACGACCTCTCAGTCGATACCCAGCTTCTTCTGCATCTGCTCGAGCGAGATGCCCTTCGTCTCCGGATACATGAAGAGCACGACCAGGAACTGCACAGCCATCATGGCGGCGAAGAAGACAAACGGCGCTGCCGTCGAATGCTTGGCCACCCAGGGGAAGGCGAAGGAGATGGCGGCGTTCATGATCCAGTGCGACGAACTGCCCAGGCTCTGGCCCTTGGCGCGCACCCGGGTTGGAAAGACTTCGCTGATGTAAACCCAGATCACCGCTCCCTGGGAGATGGCGAAGAAGAAGATAAAGCCCACCAGCAGCCAGAGCAGATAATCCTGATGCTGCTGCGTGAAGAAAACACCGGCCACGCCGGCGAGCGCTGCTGTGGTGCCAACTGATCCAACCAGCAGCAGTGTTTTTCTGCCGAGTTTGTCGATGACCGTCATGGCCAGAGCGGTGGCGATGAGGTTCATCAGTCCCACCAGCACCGCCTGCTTATCACCCGACAATTTGCTGAAGCCGGCGTAGTTGAAGATCGACGGCAGGTAGTACAGGATGGCGTTGATACCCGAGAGCTGGTTGAAGCAGCCGATGGTGACGGCAAGAAAGATGGGCAGCCGGTATTTCCACTGGAAGAGCCGTTCGGAGCGGGATGCGCGTTCGAGATGAATCGAGTCGACGATCTCCTTCAGCTCTTCTTCGGTGTTGGGCGAGCCCATCATGCGCAAGACTTCGCGGGCTTCGTCGATGCGGCTCTGCGTCACCAGCCAGCGTGAGCTGCGAGGGATAGCGAAGAGCAGAATCAGGAAGAGCAGCGCGGGGACTCCGGCGATTCCCAGCTGCCAGCGCCATTCGGCGGCGCCGAGATTCATTCCGGCGATGACGTAGTTGGAGGCGTAGGCCAGCAGGATTCCGATGACGACGTTGATCTGGAAGAGTCCGACCAGACGTCCGCGCCATTTGGCGGGAGCCAGCTCAGCGATGTAGACGGGCCCGAGTACCGACGATCCACCAATGCCCAGTCCGCCGATGAAGCGGAAGGCGATGAGCACGGACCAGTTCCAGGAGAAGGCGCAGCCGACGGAGGAGACCACATAGAGCAGCGCCATGATGCGCAGCGCTTCGCGGCCGCCGATCTTCTGACCGAGCTCGCCGGAGGTCATGGCGCCGATCACCGTGCCGAAGAGCGCGATGGCGACGGTGAGGCCGAGCTGCGACGGAGAGAGATGAAAGATGTCGGTCAGTTGCTGCGTGGTGCCGGAGATGACAGCGGTGTCGAACCCAAAAAGCAGGCCGCCGAGCGCGCCTACCAGCGTGCCTTTGGCCAGATAATAGTTAAATCGCATTTCTGTCTTTCATCCTTCCGCGTTTCAACAGGAGCTCAAGCTTCCTACCGGCTGCTTCATATCCAAAAATGGAAGGATACACGCACCAAGCAACCCCGCGTCTGGGCCGAGCTCGGCGGGTAATACCTGGGTTGCGCCGCGCGGATGGCCGCTGGCAATCTTGCTGCCCGGAGCGGTGAGCCGATAGACGTAACTGCGATGATTCAGCTCCTCGAAGAGGGTCTTCTCCATAAGGTGCCAGGCCTGCACCAGGCCTCCGCCGACCACGTAAAGCGACAGGTTCAGCGTATTCACGAGCGCAGCCAGACCGATGCCCAGTGCGCGTCCGGCGTCGGCGTAGACCTGTGCCGCGTCGGCGTTGCCGGCGTCGGCAGCCTGTGCCAGAGTGCGCGCACTCCAGGGAGCAGATCCTTCAGACCGTGCCAATCCGGGAGCCGTGCCGGCGGCAGCGCGCTGGTTCGCAGTGCGCACCACGGCGGTAGCCGATGCGTACATTTCCAGGCAGCCATTGCTGCCGCATGGGCAGGCGGGGCCATCGGTGTATACGGTTGCATGTCCAGCCTCACCAGCCATGCCATGTGCGCCATCCCAGACTTTTCCGCAAAGGATGATGCCGTTGCCGACTCCGGTGCCAAGGGTCAGCATGCAGAGAGAGTCCAGACCGAGGGTTCGTCCGCGGCCCAGCTTGGATTCGGCCAGCGCGGCAAGATTGGCGTCGGACTCGACGATCACGGCGCGGCCAAGGCGCTTCTCGAGCGCATCTTTCAGCTCGAAGCCGTCCCATCCGGGAAAATTGGGCAGATGGTGCAGACGTCCGGCAGGGAGTTCCAGCGGACCCGGTGTGCCGATGCCGATGCCGGCCAGCGAAAGCTGCGATGAATACCGCTGCTCCAGGGTCTCGATTGCGGTGCACATATCTTCCACTACTTCGTCGCGACCCGCGGCGAGGCGGGTGGGAAGCAAAATCGTATCCAGAAGACCCTTGTCCTGCGTGTAGGCGGCGATGCGCAGATTGGTACCACCAAGATCGACGCCGATACTATAACTTTCCACTAAAACGTTTCCTCCGCGCGAGACGGACGTTGCCGCGCTTCTTACCAAAGTAGCAAATTGCTCTACAAATGGTATCGTTACCCAGCCGCAAATTACAGGGCGAATTGGCTTTGTCTTGCGGCAGGCAGGGAAACTTCAGGGAAAGATGGTGGTATCGCCCTCGCGCAAAGCCTGGATGCGATTTTGCAGACCGCGCTCTTCTGCAGCCTTCATCAGGCGTGGCAGGGGCTCGTCCATCGGTTCGTTGGAGAGAAGGAAGGTCCCGTAGTGCATGGGGATCATGCACTCGGAGCCCAGGTCCTGAAAACCCTGCAGCGCATCTTCGGGACTGGTGTGCACGCGGCGAAACCCGTCCGGATTGTATGCTCCGATCGGCAACAACGCTACCTGTGGAGCCAGCCGGGCGCCGATTTCGCGAAAGCCGGGGAAGTATCCGGTGTCTCCGGAGTGGTAGAGGGATTGGCGTCCGCAGCTCAACACGTAGCCGCCAAAGCCGCGATGCGTATCGCGAAACATGCGCGCGCCCCAGTGCTGCGCCGGGGTCATGGTCACCTGCACCTGGCGAAGGCGGCGCGACGACCACCAGCGCATGCTCTGCACGCTCTCAAAACCGAGGTTGACGACCAGATCTTCCACGCCGTCGGGAACGATGGCCACCGGCGCTCGGCGAGAGAGGCGAAAGGTATGGCGAATGACCTTGCGCAGCGATGACAGATTGAGGTGATCCATGTGGGCATGCGTCAATAGCACGGCATCGATCGGCGGCAGGTTGCGAATCAGCACGCCGGGACGGCGCTGGCGGCGGATCAGCACCAGGCGATTGGCGAATACGGGATCGACCAGCAGGCGAAGTCCGCCGATTTGGATCAGGAAGGACGCGTGTCCGATGAACGTGACGGCCAGTTCATCCGCCTTGGCGAGCAGGGGCTTTTGCGGCGTCCCCTGCATGGGGCCGAAAGCCGACTTCGCAATGAGATTCAATGCAAAGCGCCACCCAGGACTTGAACGCTTGTCTGGCAAAGAATCCCGCTCCCCCGCTGTTACTGTGTCATGGATGCAGAGGGGGAAGCGAAGGTTCAGAATCTGCGCATCTTGAGCTCAGATCGAAAGATATGACGATGAAGCGTCTTGAAATCAAAACGCAGGATCCCGGTATAGGCGAAGATCAATGGCTGCCGGGATCCTGCGCCGCGTTCAGAAGGGCGGAGAGCTGAGGTTTATGTGTTCTCTGTCGCTGTTGGAGGGACCACCGGCGGCGGTGCGGTGTCCTGCGACTGGAAGCCGATCTTGTTGTGTGCTCCGTCGCAGAAGGGTTTATTGGCCGATGCGCCGCAGCGGCACAGCGAGATGGCGGGCTTTCCGGTCAGGTCCCACTGGCCGCCCTGCGCGTCGAGCAGCTGGATGGGGCCTTCTACGCGAAACGGTCCATTGGGGCGCACCGTTATTTTGACTTCGTTCTCTGACACAGTTGCTCCTTGAAATAAAAAATACGAGATAGAAATTCTCTCTGGAGTCTAACAGCCGCTCTGCTGCTCAGGATTCACAGCGTTCGGAGATAGGCCTTGGCCTTGTCGAGCTCGGGGAAAAGATCTTCCTCGGCCTGAAACTCACGGGAGTGTACGCAGCGGCGGCCGTTGCGCGTCTTCACCGGGTGCTTGAGGTGCAGCATCTCGTGGTACATCAGATATTCGATCGCGTAGCGCGGTGTGTTGCGGCGGTCGAAGACGCGGCTGACCATGATGGTGTTGTGCGCGGAGTCGTAATGGCCGAGCAGGCGTTTGGCGCGATGCTCGCTCCAGGTGAGCTGAGGCCGTCCCAGCAGTCCGTGAAAGAAACGCGTATTCAGGGACTCAAAGATCTCGTCGAGATCGTATTGGTCGCCTTTGGAGGTGGAGATACGCTTGCGTCCGCGCGATTGGCGGATGCGCTCGGTCTGGCGCATCACGGATTCGCTCGATGCGAAGCGCCGGTAGCGAGTGGAGTGCACCGGCTCGATGGGTTTGCGATAGAGCTTGGCGATGAGAATGTGGGCGATAGCGCGCAGCACACTTTCGGTTGCGCCCTCGAGGAGATCGGAGAGACGGACCTTGATGACGCCTTCGCGCAGACGGATGGTGGTGTTCAGACTGGTGAAGTGGTAAAAGCGGACTTCAAAGAGGGGCATCGGAGCCCGGGGCCGCAGGGCGCGATATTCCTCTTCAAACCAGCGGACAATCTGGGGGTTCACTTAACTCAGGATACAGGGCTCAGAGCTCAGAGAACAGGGCACAGGGAACAGAGCACAGGTTTCAGGGAACAGAGCACAGGGCTCAGATGATTCGCGTCTCCGGAGCCTCACCATTGCTGGACGGTTTCACTTTTTGAGCCCCGTGCCCTGAGCCTTGTTCCCTGTTTTATGTCGGCCCGGTTCCGTTCTTATTGGACTCGTCCTTATGGTCGGCGAAGTATTTCTGCTGGCTCTCAAACAGCTTCTTGACCTGATCGCTGGTGCTTTGCGCGGCGTCGAGCGCGGTTTTGCGGGGGAAGTCGTAGGTCGGGTCGGCTCCAGACTGTGCGATCACATCCGGCCATTTGGCGCTGGCTGGAACCAGGTCCTTGAGCGCCTTGCGGATGTCGGCGTGCGCTTCGTCGAAGGTGTCCAGGTTGTCCTGCAGCTCGTCGGAAAGGCGGGTGAACTCTTCCAGCTTGGCGCGCAGCTCGGCCTTGCGATCGTCAGCCCTGGGATTGGGGCCGATCTGCTTGATGGCTGCGATGCGCTCCTCAATGAACTTCTGGTAGAGCTTGATGCGCTGCACTGGCTGATCGCGCAGCTCGCGGACCTGATCGATCTCGTTGTCGTTCAGCGGGTCTTTGTCCTTTTGCGCCTGCATGGGCAGGGAGAATAGAGGCGCAAGGAGGAATGCCAGCGCGGCGGCGTGCAGGATGTGGGCCCGGAAGTGTGGAGTTCCGGAGGTCAGAGCTTTCGTGAAAATGCGGGGCACGGTCGTCAACCTCCTTCGATGCTGCCGATGAGATGCGCGATCGGCATAAGGTGTCCTGAGTTTACCTCCGGAGAGCCACGCTGTCTCAATCCGGTTGTCCGCGGCCGAACACCGCTCTCCATTGCCGGACAGAATGGGGGCTGCCGATGCCTGCTCCGGTCGAGCTATTCTGCCCGCTTTCAGCCGGATACACAGGACGGAATTGTGGCAATCTGAGTGCTTGGGAATTACTGGAGGGTTCCGTCCATGGCTTCGCCACTGCTGCCGCTGCGCTTCATCATTCGCCAGTCTCCGGGATTCGCATTGACCGCAATCCTCACCCTGGCCCTCGGTATTGGAGCGGCGGTGTCCATGTTCAGCGTGGTCAACGCGGTGCTGCTGAAACCATTTGCGTTTCGCGATCCCTCCCGGCTGGTGGTGATGCGGGAGAAGGTGGATGCATCCAGCGGCAACCAGATGACAGACTTTCCGGTGAACTACCGCCATTTTCTTCGCTTGAAACGCGAGACCAAGACGCTCGAAGATCTTGCTATCTTCCAGGGTGCCGGTCCCAGTGTTTCCACTGGAGAGGGCCATCCGCGTATTGTGCACGGGCTGTCGATCTCAGCCAGTTTCTTCCATGTGTTCGGGGTGACACCCATGCTGGGGCGGGAGTTCAATGCTCACGATGCCGCCAAGGGGGCGCCGCATGTGGTCATACTGAGCTACGCAGGCTGGCGGAGCCTCTTTAACGGCGATCCCGCGGTGATCGGAAAGACGCTGCGCATGAACAGCGATCCCTACACCGTGGTCGGCGTTTTACCCGCTGGCGTCCAGTTTCCGAAGATCCGCTTCGCCAGCCATCTCAACTTCTCGGAAGGCGCTTCGAATCTTGAGCCGGACATGGTTTTCGATCCGATCACCGAAAACGACTACATGCTGAACAGGGATACCGGGAACTTCAACTTCAAGGTGGTGGGACGGTTGAAGCCCGGCGTCACCGCCGCTCAGGCGCAGGCCGAACTTGATGGTCTGCAGCACGCCTACGCGCTGTCGGCGCATCTGCCCATCCATATTGGCGCGGTCGTGACACCCCTGGCCGCAGACGTGACGGCCAGCATCAGCGGAGCGCTGTGGCTGCTGTTTGCCGCCGTCGGTGCAGTGCTGCTGATTGCCTGTGTCAATCTGGCCAGTCTGCAACTGGCCCGCGCGGTGGCCGCGGAACGGGAAACCGCGGTGCGCGCCGCCCTGGGAGCGAGCCGTATGCGGCTTCTTATGGGACGGCTCTCGGAGAGCTTCCTGCTCGCGGCGATCGGCGGCATTGCCGGTGTGGCTCTGGCCTTTGCCGGAGTCCGCCTGGTCATTGCCGCTGCTCCCGCCAATGTGCCCCGGCTGGCCGACGCGCAGGTGAATCTGCCGGCGCTGGCCTTCGCGCTGGGACTCTCGGTTCTTACCGCGCTGCTCTTCGGGATATTGCCGGCGCTGCAGTCATTCCGCGTCGAGCCTCAGGTGGCTCTGCAGGCCAATTCCACGCGTGCCGTCAGCTCGCATCAGGGAAGCCGGATCCGGAACATGCTGGTTGCCGGCGAAGTGGCCTTTACTGTGGTTCTGCTGGTGATCACCGGCCTGGCTCTGCGCAGCTTCTCGCACCTGCTCATGCAGAATCGGGGCTTCGATACCAGCCACGTTATCGGTGCGCAGGTGGACCTGTTCGATTCCAGATACGACGACAGTAAGCCCGGATTCAACGCGGCCAAGCTCTCTTTCGTGGACCGCGCGCTGTCTTCACTGGAGCAGCTTCCCGGCGTGCAGAGCGTTTCGATCACCAACAATATGCCGCTAACCGGGCAGACGTGGGTAGATACGCTGACCCGGCCCGATCATCCTTTCCCCAATGATCAAGGGCCAGCTTTCAACCTGCGCTGGACCGATCCCGCATATCTACCGACCATGCGCATGACTCTTATTTCGGGAAGAAATTTCACGGCAGCCGACCGCAACAACCCGTATGTAGCGTTGATCTCGGAGCGATTGGCACGCGAGGGTTTTGCCGGCGAAGACCCCATCGGGAAGAAACTCTCCGATATTATTCCGGACTCGGACAAGAGTCTGACCATCGTTGGCGTGGTGGCGAACACGCGTGTGAATGGCCTGAAAGATACTGCGAATATGGTCTACGCGCCCTACTGGGCCTTCACTCCGTGGACGCTCACCTTCCTGGTGCGCAGTTCGCATCCGGTAAACGCGCTGAGTGCAGAGATACGGCAGGTGCTGTGGAAGATCGATCCCCAGGTTCCGATTCCTGCGGTGAAGTCGCTGGACGACCAACTCAGCGATTCCGTGGCTTCGGACCGCTTCCAGACCATGCTGCTCTCCGGCTTCGGCGCTGCTGCGCTGTTGCTGGCACTGCTGGGCGTCTATGGCGTACTGGCGTATTCCGTTTCGCTGCGGCAGCAGGAATTTGGCGTGCGCATTGCGCTGGGGTCGGACCGGACGCGGTTGATTCTTCTGGTTATGCGTCAGGCGGTGTTGCCGGTGGTGACCGGAGCCGGGGTTGGACTGGTGCTGGCCTTCGTCGCCGGGCGGTGGGTGCGCAGCCTGCTGTATGAGACGCAGACGGCCGATCCGCTGGCGATTGCAGGCAGCCTAGTTCTGCTGCTGGCGGCTGCGGCGCTGGCTGCAATTCTGCCGGCGCGCAAGGCTTCGAGCGTCGACCCCATTCAGGTGCTGCGCGCACAATAGCGCCACTTTGAGCCGAAACCGGTTGTCCGGATACGAACATCGGTCTTCGCTGCTGGACAGATCGCGTATTCCTGATGACGCCTGGGCGCTGTTTTTTGGCTTGTTTTCAGCGGAATAGCGACGACGGTAAATGGCGACGCAGATGCTGTGAACAAGGGCGGAGGTCTCCGCCATGGCTTCACCGCTGCTCTCACTTCGCTTCAGCATCCGCCAGCTTCGCAAATCTCCGGGATTCGCGCTCACGGCTGTCCTGACGCTGGCCATCGGCATCGGCGCTACGGTTTCAGTTTTCAGCGTAGTGAATACGGTGCTGCTGAAGCCTTTTGCCTTTCGCGATCCGGGCCGGCTGGTGGTCATGCGTGAAGTGGTTGAGGAGATGCGGGCTCAGTATCCCACCGTGTTGTTCAATTACCGGCATTATCTGCGCGTGAAGCAGGAGAGCAAGAGTCTCGAGGATGCCGCGATCTTTCAGGAGCAGGGAGCCAGCGTCTCGACGGGCGGCGATCATCCGCACATCCTGGGCTCTCTGAAGGTCTCGCCGAATTTCCTGTCGGTGCTGGGAGTGCAGCCGGCGATGGGACGGAATTTCACGCCGGAGGAGGCAATCGACGGGCATTCTTCTGTCGTCATCCTTACCTGGGCAGGATGGAAATCGCTCATGAACGGCGATCCTGATGCCGTGGGGCGGACGGTGCGGCTGGGCGGGCTGCCCTACACACTGATCGGCGTGATGCCGCAGAGCTTTCGCTTTCCCGAGGTCGCCTCCTTTCCCGGTGAGCGGCAGGCGAGCTCCCCGCTGCCCATTGAGATCCTGCGTCCGCTGGTCGCCCAGAAAGGCTGGCTCGAGGATGACTCGTATGACTACAACTTCAACGTTGTGGGGCGGCTGAGACCTGGTGTCAGTCTGGCGCAGGCGCGAACGGAGATTGGGGGTATGGAACGCGCCTATTCGGTTGCCGCTCATCTCCAGGTGCACAACGACATCTATATTGAGGCCTTCAATAAAGACATTACCTACAACGTCAGCACGGGCTTGTGGCTGATCTTTGCTGCGGTAGGCGCGGTGCTGCTGATTGCGTGCGTGAACTTAGCCAACCTGCAGCTGGCTCGCGCGGTCTCTGCGGAACGGGAGAGCGCTGTCCGCGCGGCGCTGGGGGCCAGCCGTGCAGAGCTGCTGTTGTCACGCCTGACGGAGAGCTTTGTCCTGGCCGCGGTCGGCGGCGTGGCTGGAATCGCATTGGCTTTCTTCGGTGTGCGGCTGCTGGTTGCTTTCGCGCCGGCCGATGTTCCCCGGCTCAGCGAAGTACAGGTCAGCGTGCCGGTGCTGCTGTTTGCAGCCGGTCTTTCCATTTTTACGGCGCTGCTCTTCGGGATTCTTCCCGCACTGCGTTCGCTTCACGTCGATCCGCAATCGGCATTGCAGGCTGGTACTACGCGGGTGCTCAATACGCGCGGCTCGGGGCGGACGCGCCGCATGCTTATGACCGCTGAGGTGGCGTTCACCGTGGTGCTGCTGATGATGACAGGACTGGTCCTGCGCAGCTTCTCGCAGGTGATGCGGCAGAGCAGGGGATTCGACTCCGACCACGTGACCGCTGCACGGGTCACGCTCTATGCGCCGCAATACGGAGATTCGGCGCCTAATGCCGATGCGGCGAAGGAGGCTTTCGTCGACCGGACGCTGGCGAGCCTGAAGCAGATTCCCGGCGTGCAGGCGGCGGCGATTACCAGCGCCATGCCGCTGACCGGAGATAGCTGGATCGACTCGATCGGCCGGCAGGATCACCCCGCGCCTCTAGGACAAGAGACCAAAGTGAATCTCCGCTTCATCAGCCCCGGTTACCTCGCCACGATGCACATCCCGCTGATCGCCGGACGCGATCTCAGCGAGGCGGACCGAAACCCGTCAGACCCGCACGCGGATATCCCGGTTCTGATCTCGGAGAAGACCGCACGCGATGCCTTTCCCGGCGAGAACCCGATCGGGCACAAGATGCGCAAGTTTGGCGACGATAATCCGAAGCAATTCAACGTCGTGGTGGGGGTGGTGGGTGACTCGCGGCTCAATGACCTGAAGCAGATCACTGACATGATCTATGTGCCTTTCTGGCAGATGCCGCCGTGGAATCTGACTCTCCTGGTGCGCGGTTCGCAACCCTCCGGTGCGGTCATCCCCGAGATACGCAAAACGATCTGGAAGATCGATCCGCAGGTCGCGATCCCGGAGCTCAAATCCCTGGACGAGCAGGTGAGCGAGTCTGTGGCCTCGGACCGCTTTCAGACCATGCTGCTCTCAAGCTTCGGCGGGGCTGCGCTGCTGCTGGCGCTGCTCGGCGTCTATGGCGTGCTGGCGTATTCGGTCTCTCTGCGACAGCAGGAGTTTGGAGTGCGCATTGCTCTGGGCTCAGACAAATCGCGGCTGATTCTGCTGGTTCTGCGTCAGGCGGCGTTGCCGGTTGCGGCCGGCGCGGGAATTGGATTGGCTCTGGCGTTCGTCGCTGCGCTGTGGGTGCGCAGCCAGCTTTATGAAACGCAGCCTGCCGATCCGCTGGCGATTGCGGGGAGTCTCATCTTATTGTTGGTAGCTGCGGCCCTGGCAGCGATTCTGCCGGCGCGGAAGGCCTCACGCGTCGATCCGATTCAGGTGCTGAGGGCGCAGTGAAGAGTGCGGACCGGAGCCCGCATCCCGAAAGCGGGATGTGGGACATCCATATTTGTTAGTGCTTGAAGACCTGCAGCATCATCTCGGACTGAACCTGGTCCAGCTGTTTCAGCGTGGATTCCAGTGTTGGACGGTCATCGATGGACGCTCCCAGCATGATCTCCTTCAGCCGGAAGGCGGTGTGACGCATCAGGATTTCCGCGTTCTTCAGCTTCTTGGCGTCTTCCGCCACATTCATGTGAATCTTGGCCGTGTACTGTTGCACAGCCTTGAGCGAAGCCGAAGCCTGGTTTCCGTTACCGGCATTGAGCTGCTGCCCGGCCAACTCGGTCATGGAGTGGGCGAGCTCAGCATAAAGGAAGCACTGCTCTTTGGGCGCGGCCTGAGCGGCGCGGCTTTCGAGAGCGGCAATCTCTTGAACATCGAGAATCTTGTCGTTGGCTGCAAATGCAGCGGGGGCAACGGTAACGGCAGCGAAGGCAAGAACCAGTACGAACCGCATGATGCACCTCCCAAGGTGCCACGGGAACGTCGTACGCGGGTTACTTTTGGAGGATTGCCAGCCTTTGCTTAGCCTGCCATTCCTCGTCGGGAAACTTCCCCAGGGCAGAATTCAGGAACAAATGATAATACTCCACAGCCTGCTTGTTGTGATGGAGTTTATCGTGTGCCGTCGCCCAAAGGAAGTAAGTAGCCGGTGTCTCCGCAGCATATTTTGATCGCGTCGCAAGCGCGTCCAGCTCCACTGAGTATTGTCCGGTTTTGGAAGCCGCAAATGCGATCCCGCCCCAACTATCGGCATCTTTCGCATCGATGATAACCGCGCGCTGAAAATATGTGAGGGAATCTGCGTATTTCTCTTCCCGGATCAGAACCTGTCCGCGGGCGGCGAGCAGCTCAGGATCGTTTGGGGAAGCGGCGAGCAGATCCGCATAAATGGCGTCGGCCTTTTCCAGATCACCAGCCTGAACGTAGGCGTCCGCCAACATGCCGGAGATGTGGCGATCCTTGGGTTGCAGCTGATGCAGCTTTTCGAGCTGGGCTGTCGCCTCGCCGTTTTTGCCCTGCGCGCTCAGCAGGGCGGCGTACTGAGCGTTCAACGCCGGGTCGTCAGGATCGCGGAGCAGGGCGGAATGAATCAGCGGCTCTGCGTCGGCGTATTTCTTCTCCTTCAGGAGAAGATGGGCGAGGCCGGCGATGGCCGGACCGGACTCGGGATCGATGTTCAGCACGCGGCGATAGGCCTGTTCGGCAACATCGTCGTTGCCTTCGGCGTCCGCGATCTCCGCAGTCAGCAGGGTGTCGCGCGTGGTCTCCGGAGTCAACTTCATCGCCGCCAGCAGGTCGTTCTTGGCGGCATCCGGATCGGAGGAGTGCAGGAGCTCAGCCAGCGTACGGTAGGCCAGCGCCGCCGCAGCGGGATTCGGAGGGTTCGGATTCAGACTAACGGCGGTTTCCAGCTCGGTGCGGGCATCGGGCGAGCTCTGTTGGGCGTAGAGCAGTCCCAGCGCCAGGTGCGATTCGAACTGCTTGGGGTCGGCGGCGACAGCTTTGCGGTAGTAGCCGATCGCAGACGCATCATGCCCCTGCGCGTCGTCGCAGTAGCCGCGATCGAAGAGCGCTCGCGCATCGGAGGGATGCACGGACAGGTAGGTATCGAGGAGTCTGCGGGCCTTGTCGTACTCCTTAGCATCGATGGCGGATTCCATGTCCGCCAGCGGTCCGGTCTGGCTGGTTGCTGCGGGTGCGGCGCCGGGATCGGTGGTGCCGGGTGGAAGGCTGGTGGCCTGGGCGTGAAGCGCAAAGGGGAAGAGGATCGTGGCGCAAAAAAGGGCAAAACGGGGTTGCTGCAAGAAGATCACCTTCACTTATGACTGCGGGACTGCGATTTCGTTGGCGCTCTCGTTTATTGGCTCCCGGCGACCGGCCAGCGCTTTGGCCAGCCAGTAGCCGGTATGCGAGAGCTCGTTGCCGGCAATCTGCTCGGGTGTGCCGGCAGCGACGATCTGTCCCCCCGCCGAGCCGCCTTCGGGACCGAGATCGATGACCCAGTCCGCGGATTTGATCACATCAAGGTTGTGCTCGATTACGACCAGCGATCCGCCGCCGTCGATGAGCCTGCGGAACGCGGTGAGCAGCTTGCTGACGTCGTCGAAGTGCAGTCCGGTAGTCGGCTCATCAAGGATGTAGAGCACGCGGCTCTGCTTTTTCGAGCCTTCGCCGCCGCTGCCGCGGACCGACGCCAGATGCGCAGCCAGCTTGACGCGTTGCGCTTCGCCGCCGGAGAGCGTGGTGGCCGATTGCCCCAGGCGCACATAGCCCAGGCCGGTTTCATCGAGGACGGCGAGTTTCTCCACGATCTTCGGCTGCCCGGCGAAGAAACGCAGCGCCTCTTTTACCGTCATGCCCAGGACTTCGTGGATATTCTTGCCCTTGTACTTGATCTCGAGGGTGCTGGATTTATAGCGTGTGCCGCCGCATTCCTCACAGGGCAGCTCGACATCGGCGAGGAACTGCATCTCCACCGTCACCGTGCCGTCGCCTTCGCAGACATCGCAGCGTCCGCCGGGAACGTTGAAGGAGAAATGCCCTGCGGCATAGCCGCGGCGCTGCGCTTCGGGCTGCGCTGCGAAGAGCTCACGGATAGCGTCGAAGGCCTTGATGTAGGTAACAGGATTCGAGCGCGGCGTGCGTCCGATGGGAGCCTGGTCGACGAGAACAATATCGTTGAGGCGGTCGGCGCCTTTGATCTCACGATAAAGATTTGTGGGGTCGCCGCCTTCGGTCTTGCCCAGTTGGTGCGAGATGACGCGGTAAAGCACCTCGTGCACCAGTGTCGATTTGCCGGAGCCGGAAACGCCGGTGATGCAGACCAGCAGGTTGAGCGGGATATCGACATCGAGTCCGCGCAGGTTGTTGGCGCGGGCGCCGCGCACCCTGATCCAGTCCTTCGTGCCGCCGGGTTCGCGACGGCGCGTGGGAACAGGGATGGTGAGCTGTCCGGAGAGATATTTGCCGGTGATCGATTCAGGATCGCGTTCTACCTCGGCGACTGTACCCGCAGACAGCAGCTTGCCGCCGAACTCGCCGGCGCCGGGGCCGAGGTCGAGCAGATGATCGGCAGCGCGGATTACATCGGGGTCGTGCTCGACGACGAGGATGGTGTTGCCGAGATCGCGCAGGTTTTCGAGGATGCGGATCAGCTTCGCGGTGTCGCGCGTGTGCAGGCCGATGGAAGGCTCGTCGAGCACATAGAGAGCGCCGACCAGACGCGAGCCCAGCGAGGTCGCGAGCTGGATGCGCTGCGATTCTCCGCCGGAAAGCGTCGAGGCAAGGCGGTCCAGGGTGAGATAGTCGAGGCCGACCGCGTCGAGGAAGTGCAGGCGCTGCTGAATCTCGGTGAGGATGGTGCCCGCGATCTCCTGCTGCATCGGCGAAAGCTCGACGCCTTGAAAGAATTCGTTGGCGGTGCGGATGGTCAGTGCAGCGGCTTCGCAGATATTGCGGCCGCGCTCGTCCCCGCCGCCGGCAGAGCTGGCGATGCGTACGGCGCGGGCTTCGGCGCGCAGACGCTGGCCCTTGCACTCCGGGCAGGTGGCGTAGCCGCGATACTTCGAGAGCATCACGCGCACGTGCAGCTTGTACTTCTTGCGCTCAAGAAATGCGAAGAAGCCATGCACGCCGAGAAAGCTGCCGTGACCGTCGAGCACGAACGACTGCTGGTCGAGCGGAAGATCGAACCAAGGCACATCCATAGGAATGCCATGAGCCTTTGCGGCCTTCTTCAGCTCAGTAAAGTAGGAGCGGTACTTGGGCCGGTTCCAGGGGTCGAGGGCGCCGTCGTCTAATGTTTTCGATTTGTCGGGAATGATCAGGTCGAGATCGAAATCGATGGTGTTGCCGAAGCCCTGGCAGCGCGGGCACGCGCCAAACGGATTGTTGAACGAGAAGAGGCGCGGCTCGGGCTCGCGATAAAGCCGGTGGCAGTTCTTGCACTCGAATGCGGCGGAGAAACGCAGACGTTCGCGCTCGGGCTCCTGCTTGCCGTCGGGAGCGGGATCGCGGGGAACGATTTCGTAAAGGATTTCTCCCGCTTCGCGATAGCCGATCTCCGCTGAGTCGACGATGCGTGCGCGATTCTCGCCAGAGACGACGATGCGGTCGACGAGGATGAAGACGGGCAGCGCGAAGTTGATCTCGAGCAGCGACTCCGGCGTCGAGAACTCATAGATGTTGCCATTCTGATAGAGGCGGTTGAAGCCGCGCTTGCGCAGATCGCCGAGGCGTTCTTTCATCTCGTCAGTGAGCGCGGATTCTGGTGTTTTCCTGGTGGTTTTCTTCGCCGCCTTCTTTGGCCGGGCTGGTTTCGCCTCCGCCTCTTCGGTGGTTTCAGCGGCGGGAGCGGGCCGAACTAAGGGTGTGACAGGAAAGAGCGCATGCAGACGCGTGCCATCGCCCAAGGCGAGAACTGCGGCGGCAATCTCATCCACCGTGTCGCGCTTCACAACGCCGTTGCAGACGATGCAATGCACGGTTCCGCAGCGCGCCCACAGCAGGCGCATGTAGTCGTAGATTTCCGTTGCTGTGGCGACCGTCGAGCGGGGATTGCGGGTCGAGTTCTTCTGCTTGATGGCGATGGCCGGCGCGAGTCCGTCGATCAGATCGACGTCGGGTTTTTCAATGCGCTCCAGAAACTGGCGTGCGTAGGCCGACAGTGATTCCACGTAGCGGCGCTGGCCCTCGGCGTAGACCGTATCAAAGGCGAGCGAGGATTTCCCTGAGCCCGAGACACCGGAAACGACGGTGAGCTTCCCATGCGGAATCTCGACGTCGATGTTTTTCAGGTTGTGGGTCCGCGCTCCGCGGATGACGATCTGATCGGTCAAACGTATTGCCCCGTTGAAAGTGCGCCGGGCATCCATCAAGCAGGAAGGCCGGGGGAAGCACAAGAATATCCATTCTGATTATAAAGGGCTGGCCCACGGTGCGGGCAGCGAAGAAACGGCCAGCGATGAGGCGGCCAGCTGAAGCCCTGTCAGCTAAAAAGCGGTCAGCGTAACGCCGGTCAAGGTGAATCTCGCGGTCGAGTCGATGGCCGCCTTTGGCGAGTATTTGCTGGTCTATTTGCCGGCCGGCGTCGTTTTGGTTACACGAATCTCAAAAAGCTTTGGCCAGAGCTTGCCGGTGATAAAGAGGCGGTCGTGCTGCGCGTCGTAGGCGATGCCGTTGAGCACAGCGCCGGAATCCTGCAGATGCAGGCTTTCGACAAGATCGCTGAGATCGATCCAGCTCAGAACCTTGCCGGTCTGCGGCGAGATGCGCGCAATTTTGTTCGAGTACCAGATGTTGGCGTAGATTTCGCCGTGGATGTATTCGAGCTCGTTGAGCTGGTCCACAGGTTTGCCGCGATCCGTGACTTTGAGGCTGCGCACCACCGCGAATGTCTGCGGATTGAGGAAGCGCAGAACCGCGCTTCCATCGCTCAGGATCAGATTCCTACCGTCCTGCGTGAGGCCCCAGCCTTCGCCGGCGTAGTGAAAAGTACGCAGCTGGCGGAAGCTGAAGCGGTCATAGACAAAGGCCGTACCCGCCTTCCACGTGAGCTGAACGAGGTTGCTGCCCCAGTTAGTCAGGCCCTCGGCGAAATACTGCTTCGGCACATCGATCTTCTGCTCGGCCTGGCCGGTGGCGAGGTCGTCCATGCGCAGCGTGGAGTGGCCGTTGAGGCCGGTGCTCTCGTATAGCTGTCCATCGACGAAGACCAGTCCCTGGGTGAACGATTCCGGGTCGTGCGGATAGGTGTGGACAATCTTGTACGTGTCCGCGCCGGACGCCAGCGCGGCGGCGGCCATCCAGAGGGTGAGCAGGAGAGAAAATTTGCGCAGCATGAATTATTTCGCCGGCCCGACTCGGGAGAGATAAAAATCGAAGAAGGTGTCAGGGTCGGATTTGAGGCAGGCATTTACGTTCGGCTTGCCCGCGCCGCGCACCGTCATGCCCGTATCGTCGACGGACAGATGCAGCGGAGTCGTCGGGCATAAATCGGGCTTGATGGTGTAGGCGACAGCCATGGGATCGAAGAGCGTCGGCGTGGTTTGTTTACTCGCCAAGCTCCAGTAGTCATACAATCTCTGCAGTTCATGCGTCAGCGGCGTCTGCTGGGCAAAGAAACCCTTCAGCTTCGCCGGTTCGAAGCGGAGCATGGTGGAATCGAGCGGCATCATGTCGATGGGCACGCCGGAGGCGAAGACCTTGCGCGCAGCTGGAATATCGCAGACGATGTTCCACTCCGGGTCGGGGTAAGGCTGGCCGTAGCCGCGATCGACCGATCCGCCCATCATCACAATGCGCTTCAGTTTGCGGAAGGCCGCCGGGTCTTTGTCGATGGCCGCGGCCAGATTCGTTTGTGGTCCGATGGCGATGAGCGTGATCTGGTTGGGATGCCTGCGAATCTGGTCGAGAAGGAAGTCGGGGCCGGACAGGTGCTGCGGATTTATGATCTGCCCGCCTGAGGCATACATGGCCTGAGTGAAATTCGTCTTCGCCGGCGTTGTTACGCCCACTGCGACTGGAATTTTTCCGAATCGGGTGGCATCGAGGAACTTGAGCGTAAGCTGCGCGCGCATCTCTGTATCCCCGAAGGCGGTGGTGATGCCGAGCAGATGCAGCTCGGGGCTGCGCTCGACCAGAGCCAGGGCGAAGGCGTCGTCGATGTCGTCGCCGATATCGGTGTCGAGAATCACGAGCTGCGGTTGTGCCTTTGGCGCCGGTTGCGCGGGCGCGAACCCCCGCGCTGCGACTACTAGGAGTGTTAGAGCGAGCGCCCATGGGCTCCCACGTCTCAGAATCGAGACGCGGGGCACCCGATTCTGTTTATGCATCCGGCGTTTCCTTGGCGCGCAGGGAATCGAGCAGCAGCAGAATGCCGCCGATTACGATGGCCGAGTCGGCGATGTTGAAGTCGGGCCAATGGTAGTGGACGATATGGACTTCGAGGAAGTCGACGACGGTGCCGGTGCGCAGGCGATCCCACACATTGCCGATGGCTCCGCCGAGAACCAGCGCCATGGACAGCGCGGTCAGCGATAGGCGGCGGCCGACACGCAGCAGCACCACGCATACCACGATCGCGGCGAGGATAGAGAATGCGGTCAGCATCCAGCGCGTGCGCTCCGGATGGGGCGAGTCGGTGAACATGCTGAAGGCCGCGCCTCCGTTGAGCACGTGCGAGATGCGGAAGACGTGCGGGATGACGGTGATGGTCGATCCCTCCTCGAGGTGCGTGCTCACCCAGTGCTTGGTGATGCGGTCGAGGGCGATGATGAGCGCGGAGAGGCCGAAGAGCCAGACGCGCGTGTCGGGCGGTTGCTGACGGGCCAGGTTCACTCGGTGCCTTCTTCGTGGTCTACCCACTTGGCGAATTCAGGCATCAGTTTCAGTTGTCTGATACAACGGCCGCAAACATTTGACCATGGGCCGCACTGGCGGTGCACATGATCTGGTCCATCGTCTGCATAGTATCTCCAGCAGCGGTCACATCTGTGACCTTCGGCTAGATCGACGTATGCGTCTAATCCCTCTTCGGGAGCCTGGCGAACGAGGATAGAGCCCGATTCTCGCTCAAAGCGAGCCGAAGTCAAATCCACCTTAGAAACGTTAAATAGTTCCTCTAATGTGCCAATGTCATTGTATTTTCGCAGCACTGCTAGGTCGTGACTGTTCCCGACAAACTGTATCGCAACCTGAGCCTCAAGCGCCTTCCCGAGCTTTTTTTCTTTACGCTTTTCTTCGATCCTCTTCAGCACAATGTCACGAACTATAAGGAGATAGTCGAATTCCTGCTTGTGCACCTCATCTGTCTCCTTCACGATCTCTTCTGGGCTCCAAAACAGACCGAGATGCACGCTCGCTTCGCGTCCTTCCACCGGCGGCAGATAGCCCCAGACTTCATCAGCGGTAAACGTCAGTATCGGTGCGACCAGCCGCACCAGTGCCTCGGTGATCTTCCAGATGACGGTTTGCGCGGAGCGGCGCTCCCTGCTTACCGGCGCGAAGGTGTACATGCGGTCTTTGAGGACATCGAGGTAAAGCGCGCTCAGATCGACGATGGTGAACTCGTTGACGGCGTGGTAGACGCGGTGGAATTCGAACTGCTCGTACCAGGTCAGCACTTTCTCTCTCAGCTCGCGGGTGCGGGCCAGCATGTAGCGATCGAGCGGCAACAGCTCTTCGTCCTTCACTGCATCTTTCAGATCGAAGCCGTGCAGGTTGCCGAGCAGGTATTTGAAGGTGTTGCGCAGCTTGCGGTAGTTCTCGGCGGCGCGCTGCATCAGGTTCTCGCTGGCGGTCACGTCCTCGCGGAAATCGACACTGGCCGCCCACAGGCGCACGATCTCCGCGCCGAGGCGGTCGGCGATGTCGACGGGATCGACGCCGTTGCCGAGCGACTTGGAGAAGGCGCGGCCCTGCTCGTCGAGCGTCCAGCCGACGGTGGCCACCTTCTCATACGGGGCTTGCTCCTTGATGGCGACCGAGCAGAGCAGCGAGGAATGGAACCAGCCGCGATGCTGGTCGGCGCCTTCGATGTAGAGCGAGGCGGGGAACTGCAGCTCCTCATTGCCGACGAGCACGGCGTTCCAGCTGATGCCAGAGTCGAACCAGACGTCGAGGATGTCTGATTCTTTCCGAAAGGCTGGAACCCGGGTCTCAGAAGCGAGACCTGGGGCACCCGGGACTGACCGTCCAGGTGTTGACGCCTGCGGCGTGTTTTGTGGAGGTTCCGCTTCCGTTGGTCGCTCCACTTGCGTATTCCCACACTTCGCGCACTTCGTTCCGGCTGGAACCAACTCATCGACACCGAACTTGTGCCAGGCTTCCGCTCCTTCTTCATGGAAGAGCGCGACGATGCGGCGATTGAGCGCGGCGTCGTTCAATGGCTCGTGGCATTTGTTGCAGAGGAAGACGGCGATGGGCACGCCCCAGATGCGTTGGCGCGAGATGCACCAGTCGGGGCGGGTGGCGATCATGTTCGAGATGCGCTCCTGTCCCCAGGACGGGTCCCAGGTGACGCGTTTGATCTCGTCGAGGGCGCGCCGGCGGAAGGTTGTCTCCGAACCATCGGGATTTTTGAGCGGAGTCTCCATCCCGATAAACCACTGTTCGGTGGCGCGGAAGATGACCGGGTTGTGGCAGCGCCAGCAGTGCGGATAGGAGTGGTAGATGTCCTGGCGGCCGAGCAGCGCGCCGCGCTCCTTGAGCAGCTCGATGATGAGAGGATTGGCCTCCCAGACCGTCTTGCCTTCCCACTGCGGCAGGCCGTTGCGCAGCCGGCCTTCATTGTCCACGTTGCAGGTCTGGTCGAGCCCGTAGCGGGCGCCCGTATAGAAGTCGTCCGCGCCGTGTGCAGGAGCGGTGTGGACGGCGCCGGTGCCGGTGTCGGCGGTGACATAGTCGGCGTTTACGCCGAGGATGCTGCGGTCCAAGAACGGATGCTGGAAGGTGACGCGATCGAGTGCCGCTCCCTTGAATTTCGCAATTTCCTTCGCACCTTCGAGATTGCAGGCCTCGCGGACCTGCGTGGCCAGCGAATCGGCGACGATGTAGACGTTGCCGTCAGTGTTTTCGAGGGCGACGTAGTCGAATTCGGGATGGAAGGCGACGGCGAGCGATGCGGGCAGCGTCCAGGGGGTGGTGGTCCAGATGATGGTGTAGACCTTTTTGTCAGCCAGCGCGGGAGCAATCGCTTGGGGGGCGCTGGTGAGAGCGTAGCGTACGTAGACGCTGGGGCTGGTGTGCTGCTCGTACTCAACCTCGGCCTCGGCCAGCGCGGTTTTGTCATGCAGGCACCAGTAGACGGGCTTGAGGCCTTTGTAGACAAAGCCCTTCTCGAAGAAGTCGTAGAAGCTTTCGAGAGTCTTGGCCTCATATGGCTTCGACATGGTCAAATACGGCTTGTCCCAATAGGCAAACACGCCCAGCCGGATGAGCTGCTTCCTCTGCATGTCGATGAACCCCTGCGCGTATTCGCGGCAGGCGCGGAGCACCGAAAGCGCCGGCATCTCAAGTTTTTTTCTACCCAGCTTTTCGTCGACCTTGATCTCGATGGGCAGGCCATGGCAGTCCCATCCGGGAACCAGGGGCGCGTCATAGCCGGCCATGGTCTTCGATTTGAGGATGAAATCCTTGATGCACTTCTGCAGGGCGTGGCCGAGGTGGATGGGGCCGTTCGCATACGGCGGGCCGTAGTGCAGGATATATTTTTCAGCGCCCTTGCGCGCCTGGCGAATCTGTTCGTAAAGCCCGGAATCCTTCCATTGCTTGAGGCGAAGCGGCTCATTCTGGGGCAGATTGGCCTTCATCGGGAACTTGGTCTCGGGAAGGGTGAGGGTCGCCTTGAGTTCGGGCGCAGCGGACATTATTTCTCCTACAGTGATGATTCAGTGGGTGATAATTCGCAGTTTTCGCTGAGACCTTTATTGTATCTGCTGGAAAGAGTTTGCCGGGCGGATGTGACCCCGCAGGCGGCCCATCCGTCTATTCCCAAGACGGTTTGGTGTATCGTGTATTGACTTGCACGCATCCCATGAATAATTAACGGGATGAATCCAAGACAAGCGGGGCGGCCGTCATCCATAATGGAGGGATAGCCGGAGCTTGTGACGCCGGCAAAGAAATATGGGCAATCAGCTCTTGACACCTCCGGACCTGGAACCAACCAAATCACGGCCAGCAGAAGCAGAACCAGAGCTTCTGATAGAAGCCGACGGTTCCATGTGGTCGTCGCTGCTCTCGAACTTGCGCGACGCCTTTTCGTCTTCGAAGCAGCCCCCGCTTCAGTTGAGTTCTACGCCAGTAGCAGTCGTCGAAGCAGGCAAAGAAGAGCCGGTGTGGAAGACCCTGGGCAGCAGCATCCAGGATCTGTTCTTTCCCAAGAAGCTTCCCCCGCTGGAGCTGACTTCAAAGCCGATCGCCGTCGCCGATCCCATGGCGGTGAAGCGCAGTCCGCTGTCCAGCGGAATTGCGTTCGTTCTGCACGTGGTGATCATCGCCCTGGTTCTGCTCTTCACCTACTACGGGTGGAAGACGCGGGCCATTGAGCGCAAGAAGAACCTCACGGCCGTCGACATCAAGCCGTTTATTCCCATGACCATGAAGATGAAGCAGTCCATGGGCGGCGGCGGTGGCGGCGGTGCGCATGAGCTGGTGGAGGCGTCCAAGGGCCACCTGCCCAAGGAATCGAAGACTCAGATCACGCCTCCGCAGATTATCCGTAACGATCATCCCAAGCTGGCGGTTGAGCCGACCATCGTGATGCCGCAGGAAGTCAAACTGCCTGACGCGAAGATGCCGGATATCGGAGTACCGCAGTCGTCGCAGGTGGCGCTGGCGTCGCAGGGTTCGGGCTCCGGCTCGGGCTTCGGCAACGGGCGCGGCGGCGGCATTGGCTCGGGTAACGGCAATGGCGTTGGACCGGGCGAAGGCGGTGGATACGGCGGCGGTCTCATGCGGCCGGGCGGCGGCGTTTCGGCTCCGCAGCTTATCTACTCTGTCGATCCTGAATTTTCCGACGAAGCGCGGCGCGCCAAGTATCAGGGCGTATGCGTGGTTGAGCTCATCGTGGATGCGCAAGGCAATGTGCAAAGCCCGCGTGTCGTCCGCCCGTTGGGAATGGGGCTGGACGAGAAAGCGCTGGAGGCCGTGCGGCAATACAAGTTCAAGCCGTCGACTTATCAGGGACACAACGTCCCGGTGAAGGTAAATGTCGAGGTTAACTTCCGCATCTACTAACGATTGCAACTCTGTTTGAGAAGCGGCTCCGGGCTTTGCCGGGAGCCGCTTCTCATTTATGGATTGTGTCCGCCGCTGCGGACTCTGAGCTGAGATTCTTCGCCACGCGTCGAATGATGAAGCGAAGATCGATGCTGACTGGCACTTTTCCGCGACCTCGGTCATCCTATCTCGGAGGAGAATCGCCCCCATGAGCTCAGCTACTATTTCCGCCTCTGCCGCCGGCACCATCACGCTCGGAGATATCACTGTCAACCGTCTCGGCTATGGCGCGATGCGCATTACCGGCAAGGGCATCTGGGGTCCACCGGCGGATCACGATGCGGCGATGGCCACGCTGCGCCGCGCGGTGGAACTGGGTGTCAACTTCATCGATACCGCTGACTCTTATGGCCCCTATGTTTCGGAAGAGCTGATTGCCGAGGCGCTCGCGCCTTATGCTTCCGGCGTGGTGATTGCGACCAAGGGTGGATGGGAGCGCGTCGGTCCCAACCAATGGATTCACAACGCCAGCCCCAAGCATCTGGAAGAGGCGGTCGAAGGCAGCCTGAAGAGACTGCGGCTGAATCGCATCGACGTCTATCAGCTGCATATCCCCGATCCCGCTGTCTCCTTCGATGCGTCGATGGAGACGCTGGCCCGGTTGCAGCAGCAGGGAAAAATCCGGCACATTGCGCTGTCGAATGTCTCGCTGGATTATTTGGAGCGGGCGCGCAAGATCGTGCCCATTGTCTCCGTGCAGAACCGCTACAGCTTCGCCGATCGCGAATGGGATTATGTCCTCGACTACTGCGAGCAGCATAAGATCGCATTTATTCCCTGGGCTCCGCTGGGGCAGAACAAACAGGCGCACGAAATTCTGGAGAGGATAGCGAAGCAGCTGAACGCTACACCGCTGCAGGTAGCGCTGGCCTGGCTGCTGCGCCGTTCGCCGGCGACGCTGCTGATTCCCGGAACGTCGTCGGTCGCGCATCTTGAAGAAAATGTCGCGGCCGCCGGCCTCCGGCTGCCTGATGATGCCTTCGCCGGGCTGTCGAGTGTAACTCCGCCGCCGGCGAGCCTGCGCTGAAGTCTGCGCAGGCAACTCGCTTATTTGTTGGAGAAAACGAACTCGTTGCCGTCGGGGTCTCGGAACTTGGCCATTGTGCCCCACACTTCTTTCTTCGGCGCCTCTGCGATGGTGACGCCCCGCGCGGCGAGCAGCTTCGCGGTGGCGAAGACATCGTCGCAGCGGAAGGTCAACGGCTGAAAGCCGCCTACGCGGTCTTCGTGGCCGGGAGGGGTGAAGAGCGCGAGCCGGGTTTCGGCGCCGGGAATAAGCAGCTCGATCCAGCGCTGGCCGTTGCCGAAGTCCTGGTTGGTAACGACTTTGAAGCCCAGCTTATCGGTGTAGAACTCGAGCGCTGCATCCTGGTTGCGCACCGGGATGCTGACAAGATCAATTCCGCGAATCATCTTTCCATCTCCTTGACTGAACTGCCCGCACCATAACCCGCGGCGATGGACGAACGCAATCAGCCAGTCGATGCTATAGTGACTGCCGGTATAGCGATGACCTACCTCGACGAATATGTCACCGATTCCCTGATGCGCGACCTGGTCGGACACGACCGGCGGCCGGCCAGCTTTCTTGTCTACCTATGGCTGGCCGCGGAGCAGCAGCGTCGCGGCGGGGCGGTGAACATTAGTTACAGCGAGCTGGCGGAGTCGACGGGCATCTCGAAGAGCTCGGCACAGGCGGCCATCGGCTGGCTGCGGCGGCGAAAGCTGCTGAGCGTTTCCAAGGCAACGGTGACCGCGACGCCGAGCTATACCGTGCAGAAATTCTGGAAGAGCGATGCCGACACCCGGCGTCGCCGAAGCTGAATTCGCAAACAGCTGCATTTTAGAGTGCCTGCCTTCCATTCCTGATGCCGTCCTAATGAACCAGAGTCGGCTGCCGATACAGAAATCGGGAACCACAGCACTTCGCGTTGCGAGCGAAGGTGCGCTCTCCAACGGTCCCGGACTTGCTGCCAACGGGAGGGTTGCTTGCTCAACGTTTTGATAATCGACGATTCGATGGTCATTCGAAAGATGCTTCGCCGCGTTCTCGGCGAATGCAGCATCAGCATCAAGGAGATATTCGAGGCCGGGGACGGCAGCCAGGCGTTGAAGCTGCTGGAGGCGAATACGGTCCATCTGGTGATGTGCGATGTGAATATGCCGGTGATGGGCGGTCTCGAATTTCTGGAGGCTTACGGCAAGCGGCCGGAGTGGAGTGCAATCCCGGTCATTATGGTCACCACGGAAGGCGGCATGGAGAACGTGGTGAAGGCGGTGCAGCTGGGGGCCAAGGGTTACATCCACAAGCCTTTTACCACCGACGAAGTCAGGCAGAAGCTGGAGCAATGCCTGAACATCAACGCGGCCTGAAGATGTTTCGGCGCCTGTAATTCTCAACCCGCCGAGTGACATGTCTGAAAGAAGAGGAAGAATGGACGCTGCCGTCACAGATTTCAAAGCCATCAAGAATCTCGCCGCGCAGATTGTGGTGCGTCTGATTCCGCATGCTTTTCAGACCATGGCGAATGTCGACGCGGTGGTGGGGGCGGAGATGCCGGAGACGGCGATGAAGAGCTGGGGGCGGAGCGTCGCCGGGGTCATCGGCTGGGTGGGCAGCTTGAGCGGAACCGGAATTCTGGAGTGCTCACCGGAGTTTGCCTGCACGCTGGCCAACCTGATGCTTGGCACCACTGAAACCGCGCTGAGCGCCGACGCTCTGGATGCGGTGGCGGAGATGACCAACATCGTCTTCGGCGGCATGAAAACGGAGCTCGAAAGGCGAGTGGGCAATATGGCCCTGAGCATCCCGACCATTGTCTACGGCACGGATGTAGAGATGCGCACCTCGGGTGAGCTGGTCGCGGCGCTGCCCATCAAGGTGGGGGAATTCGATCTGCGCGTGAAGCTTTACATGAACAACCTGGAAGAGAGACGCGGCGCGCTCAGCCAGTTCTGGACGGTTTCCTGCAACGACAAGCGCTAGCAGAGCTATGTTGCAAAAGCAGACAGGCGCATCGCTTCCTGCTGCGCTGAATGAATCCATGAGTGTTTCTCGATTGCCCGGGCCGCAAAATCCTGGGGCACAACCGCTGTTTCCTCCAGCCTCAAAGCTCGACATGGATCGGCTGCGAAAGTTCTCAAGTACCCCTCGGCTGCGCCGATGAGAGTGGAAGACCAAACAAGAGTCCAAACATGGTGTTAGACGAAGACGTACGGGAATTTCTGATTGAGAGCAACGAGAACCTGGCGAATCTCGATCGCCAGCTGGTGGAGCTCGAAGAGCGTCCCGACGACGCCACGCTGCTGGCCGATGTCTTCCGCACCGTGCACACCATCAAGGGAACGTCGGGCTTCTTCGGCTTCGACAAGCTGGGCGGCATCACGCATGTCGCGGAAAATATGCTGAGCCAGCTGCGCGACCGCCAGCGCGAGCTCACCCCTCAGATGGCCTCGCTCATCCTCGAGTCGGTGGACGCCGTCAAAGCCATCCTCACCAACATCGAAGCCACCGGACAGGAGGGCGACAACGCCTATCCCGATCTTCGCCAGCGTCTCGAAGCCGCCTATCGCGGCGAGACCCCGGCACTTGCGCAGAAGTCGCCGGGAGTTGCGGCTGCTGTGGCCGCAGCCGAGCCTGAAGTTCCAGCTGCGGCAGCAGAGCCCGCACTGAAGGCCGCGGAGGCATTGCCGGTGGAGGCGAAAGCCAAGGGCGAAGAGAGCATGCCCGCGTCTTCGACGCTTATTCGCGCTGATGAGGTGGAGATACTCGGGACCGATCTGTCGGAGCAGGTACTGGATCGCGCGCGTCAGGCGAAGTACGTGCAGTTTGAGGTGAATCGCGGTCTTCCCGCCGCGCTTCTGGTCAAGTACTTTCGTCAGTCGGGCCTTAACTGGGAGCTCAACGAATCGATCCGCAAGATGGTCAGCTTCCAGACCATGGATCTGCGCCAGAATATGCGGGGATTGGGACCATTCGACCTGATTCTCTGCAGAAATGTCCTGATCTATTTCGATGTCGAGACTAAGAAAAAGATCGTCGATCAGATTAGCCGGGTTCTGCAGCCGCATGGAACTCTGGTTCTCGGCTGCGCCGAGACCATCATCAACGTTCACGATGGATTCACGACTGAGTCGATCGAAGGCGCTCTCGTCTATTCCATGAAAAACGGAGGACACTGAAGCGATGTCAGCCATCGATGTCTACACCGAAGAGCAGATCACGGTTGCTCAGCAGACCATCTTTCAGATATCCGACGTCATGATGTACCCCGTCGACGAGCGCTGGCAGTCTCAGGACGGCAACATTCGCAGCGAGATCCATTTCGACAATCGCTGGAAGGGAATCTACCTGCTCGAATGTACGCGCCCCATGGCGCTGGCGCTGGCCGGCCTGATGCTTTCGCAAGACGAGAGCGACCTCACCGAGGCGGATATCGACGACGTGATGGGGGAGATATTGAACACCATCGCGGGAAATCTGAAATGCCTGCTGCCCAGCGACACCGATCTCACCATCCCCTTTACGCTCACGCTGCCCGAAGAGCAGGAGCGCGTGCTCGACCGCGTGACGCGCTGCACAGAACAGAGCGAGATCGTGCTCGAAGGCGAACTGGGCAGAATGAAGCTTTCGCTCTGGCACTGCGAGTGAGGATATTTATCCTGCTCAGAGGCGCTTCGCTGCATTCCTGCGGTGTCGGTATTTAATGGTTTTCAGCTAACTGTCCGAAGTGGATCAACTGCAGTTCAGGGTGAAGCCTGGCGAAGGCCGGCACCGTGGCGAGCAGGGCGGCATGTTCGGTTGCCCGGGATTCCCGCAGACGGGTCTGGACAGCGTCCAGCGCCTGATCGTAGTAGGCGGGATGGCAAACCATCTCCCATGTGCCTTCGGGCATGCGCTCGAGCAGCCGGTCGATCGTGGTTCCGTCGAGCGTCCCGGTAGCCAGCACACCCAGGGCTCCGTCGGTGGTCGCCAATCGCGCCTCGCGGACCAGCCTCAGGAATTGCTTCCTCTGCGTGTTCAGGAGTTTCACCTGCAGCCTTCTCGCCAGCGGAGCGGCTGGCGTTGCCGCCACAGACCAGGAGGGCTCGAAGGGGTTGCGGATGGCAAATATCCCGCAGACTTTTGCCGCGTGCAGCAATGGCCTTAAAACGCGGGGAAACATATGCGTATGTTTGTGCGTGTCGAGGTGGGTGACCCTGACTCCCGCCGCTTGCAGCAGCCGGATCTGGGCGATGGCCTCAAGCTCGATCTCCGCCTCCGGGATACTTCCGCGCAACAGGTCATAGAGGAAGGCATTCAGGGATGGCCGGAAGCGGCCGGAGGGAAGTGCGAGCGCAGGAATTTCCCGTTGGGGTAGCGCTGGTGTTCCGTCAACGAGGATGACGTGACACCCCACTCCGAGCGGAGGGTGATCTGGCCGGGTGGGAACGGAGGATGCAGCTGCGGCCGCGCTGAAGCAGCCGGAGGTGGCCATCAGCGTAGCTGAGGTAAGCGCTCCTGCACGATTCAGCTCCATAATGGATTGATTCACGCCCGGGGTAAGGCCGAAATCGTCAGCATTGAGAATGAGCCGGGGCACGCTTGTTCAGTCTAACAATTTGATCCGGTCATTCATTTGTGGCGCCGGCATTCGACCTTTCCGCAAAGTCGCGCATCCTACAGGGAGTCTGATTGCTGGTTCAAGTTTCCTAACACCGAGGTGGTATGTGCACCTTACTTGGCGGGTGCGTAAACTTCACGATGTCGAACTACCGGCGGACAGCAGAGCCGGTGCAGGAGCGGTAGCTTGGATTTTGTGTTGCATCTGCTTTGGATTTGGCTGGTTGCGGACGTGGCAGTGGTTGCCTATCTGACGTACGCTCACTCGGCAAAGGCTGATCCCGCACAGATTCCCGGAGCCGCATCCCGCGGAATGATGGGAAACCGCTGTGGAAAAGCAGCAACAATTCTCACCATCGACAAGAGGCAAACACGTAAGTTGACGCACAGCGGATTTTAAGAGCGACTCCAATCTGTTCCGGTGAGTGGCTCGCCGAGTTGTCACTGATGTGAAGGGTTTGTAGGGCATCTCCCGGCGTAAGAGGTAAATCTGCTGATAAGATTGACTCAGGCTCGCATGTCGAGCCGGTGGGAACTCAATCCCGCCGGCATACTGGTTGCGGCCAAACACCGGGAAGCCGGGCGGTTAGCTCAGTTGGTTAGAGCACCTGCCTTACAAGCAGGGGGTCGCAGGTTCGAGTCCTGCACTGCCCACCATCACAGGGCTCCAGCCTCTTATTCATCTTTTGAGTTTCAGTTGGGCCGATGTCCTACAGCTTCTCCCCACGGGCGATTTTTCCCCATGACTACCCGTCAGCTATGGCAGAACCCCAAAGTAACTTTGACTTGCTTTAAAGGAGCAAGCTGCCGATAGAATTTGCGGTCGTTATGGAAAATGCCCTTTTAGACATCCTGATCCTTGGCCTGCTCGTTCTGGTCTTCGGGTCGATCTATCGCAAGCGGCCGTCGGCTCGCCTGCGCTACTGGATCGCCGGATGGCTCTTCATTCTGCTGCATTTTTCCGTGCTGCTGGTCAATCCGCAGAGTAATTTCTGGAACTGTTTTGCCAGCTCGCTGCTGCTCGGCACACTCGATCTAGGCGGCGCGGCTTTTCTTTTTGCCGCCCAGCGTCCCAAGCTGAAGCTCAGGACGGGCCTCGAGATTCTGGCCCTGCTGTGTGGGCCGCCTCTGCTTTACACCTTCCTCACGCAGTTCGGAGTCGCGAACCGTCCGCTGCTTACGGCAATCACACTGGCGCAGGCGATTACCACCGTCGCCGCCCTGAGGATGCTGTGGCGTGACCCTGAAGACAAGCAGGTTCTGCGGATCAGCACGGCCTGCATTGTTGCGTGCACCGTCTGGGCGTTCGCTTTAATCTTCCACAGCGACGCGGGGTCGGCGATCTATCCGGTCTTTACGCAGATCTACGCCATCTGCGCCGTGATCTACTGGCGGGATTTCAAGCGCTGGTCGATGGGAGTGGTGACGGCCATCGGAGGATTGATTGCCTGGGCCGCGGTCTTCCCCTGTGCACTAGCACTGGCCGCATGGGCTCCCAATCTTCATTACTCGGGCGAAATCTGGAATCTGCCCAAATACTTCGTCGAGTTCGGAATGATCCTCACCCTGATGGAAGGTGACATCATTGCCATCAGCCGGCAGCGCGAAGAGTACCGCCTGCTCTTCGACAGCAATCCGCACCCGATGTGGATCTTCGATGAGGATTCGCTCAAATTCCTCAAGGTGAATGAAGCTGCGACGCTTCACTACGGATATGCGGCCGAAGATTTCAGCCGCATGACGCTGGCCGATATCCGGCCGGCAGAAGAGATGCCGCGGCTTCAGAAGGAATTGGCCGAAATCGGCGAGATTGCGATGGGCTCGGGGCCATGGACGCATTACAAGCGTGACGGCAGTGAAATCAAGGTAGAAGTCTCCTCGCACGCCATCAACTTCAACGGCTACCGGGCTCGCTTCTCTCTGGTTCAGGACATCACCGAGCGCCAGCAGCTGCATGACCAGCTGGTGCATCAGGCGAACCATGACATATTGACCGGTCTTCCCAACCGTCTCCTGCTTAAGGACCGGATGGAGCGAACTCTTACCGCTGCCATGCGGGACAATGAGAAAGCCGCGGTCATCTGCCTCGATCTGGATCGCTTCAAGCAGATCAACGACCGTTTTGGCCACCACGTTGGCGACGCCTGCCTCAAGCATCTCGCCGACCTGTTGAGTGAAAACCTGCGCGCTGCAGATACGGTTGCGCGTTCTGGCGGGGAAGAGTTTACCGTGCTTCTCGGGGGGCTGGAGACCGCTCAGGATGCGGCTCTGGTGGCGCAAAACCTGATCCACGCCATCCGGCATCCATTCGAGTTCGAAGGCTACAACCTGGAACTTTCGGCCAGCCTGGGCATCGCGATGTATCCCGACGACGGTTCCGAGTCTCAGTCTCTCTGGCGCGCCGCCGATGTGGCCATGTACCGCGCGAAACGCTCGGGCGGCAACCAGTATCTCTTTGTCTCGCACGAGATATCGAGCGCCGCATCGGAGACGAACGAGATTGAAGCCTACATGCGCCGGGCCCTTAAGGAAGGCGGCTTTGAAGTCTATTACCAGCCACAATACGCTGTCGCAGGCAGCCTCTGTGGTTTTGAGGCGCTGCTGCGGCTGCATCATCCGGAAATGGGCTTAATCAGCCCGGAGCGTTTCATCCCGATTGCAGAGGAATGCGGACTGATTGTGCGCATCGGCAATTGGGTTCTTCAGGAAGTATGCCGGCAGAGTACCGATTGGACGCGCCAGGGTCTGCCGCCCGCGCGCATTGCGCTGAATATCTCGCCGCTCCAGTTGATGCGCAGCGACTTCTCAACCTCGGTGCGCGAGGCGCTGGCGACCTACGGCATGGATCCCGAGTTGCTTGAAATCGAAATTACCGAGACTGCGGTGATGCGCGATCTCGACGAGGTTGCGAAGCGGATGCAGGAGCTTGCCTCGGTGGGCGTTCGATTCTCGGTCGACGATTTCGGAACCGGTTATTCGTCGCTACGTCATCTCCATCGCCTGCCGATCAGTGCGCTTAAAATCGACCACTCCTTCATCGAGAGCATTTGCGAAGAGGCGGACGCGCGGGAGATCGTGCAGGCCATTATCTCTCTGGCGCATAGTCTGGGCATACAGGTGATTGCCGAAGGTGTCGAACGCGTCGAGCAGGCCGACCTGCTGCGCAATCTTAACTGCGACCAGCTGCAGGGTTTTCTCTGGGGACGTCCGCAACCTGCGGACGCGGTGCCGGTTTTGATGCTGGGCAAGAGGACGAAATTCGCGGTCGAAGGCGCGCTTTCCCGCGGAGTGGCCTCTCCTCAACCCCATATTCGCTGAAGCCGGTTCATCGGCATACGGTCTGCGAACGACCGCTCCATTCATTTACAATCCACGAGTTGCCCGCTTACCCCTGCCTCGCCCTTCTGCGAGACTTGTCCTCGTGTTCCCACCCCTGGAGGCCGTAACCCGTGGAGCTGTTCCGTATTCGTGTTGCTTCTCTGCTGCGCCATAGCGCCCTGATCTCCTGCTCAACCTGTTTAGCCGCAGGAACCCTCTTCGCTCAATCCGAGGCAAATATCCTCAAGACGCTGCCGCCGGCCACGCAGACGGTGGTGGAACGGCTGGGGGAATTGAGCAGCCTGCCCTCCGGCGATTGGAAATATCACGAAGGCGACGTGCCGCACGGGGAAGCCACCGATCTGGACGATTCTTCGTGGCCATCAGTAAAGCCAGGCAGCAACGGTCCGCATGAGGCGGTCTGGTACCGGCAGTGGGTTGCCGTCCCTGAAAAGCTGCATGGATATGACCTCTCGGGCGCGCGGATATGGTTCCAGTTTGTGACATCGGGAAACGGCCCCACGCCGCAGATTGTGTATTTCAACGGCCGCCGCGTGGCCATGGGGGACGATCTCGAGCCGATCGTGCTTTTCGATGCGGCGAAGCCCGGCGACCGTATCCTGATCGCCGTGAAGCTGCTGGCCACGGTGGACACCAAGCGCTTCAGACGAGTGACGATGCGAGTCGACTTCACCGATGCGCGGCCCAGTCCAGAAGATGAGCGAAAGGAAATTCTCTCCGCATCGCTGCTGGTGCCCAGTCTCTCGAAGAACGTGGCGAGCGACGAGGCCACGCTGAATAAGGCCGTCTCGGAGGTGAGTCTCGATGCTCTGAGCGCCGGCGATCAGAAGAAATTCGACACATCGCTTCAGGCATCGCAGGAGACGCTCGATCAGCTGCGTCCGCTGATGCAGACGGCGACCTTTCATCTCACCGGAAACTCGCATATCGACGCCGCGTGGCTCTGGCCGTGGACCGAGACGGTCGACGTGGTGAAGCGCACCTTCGGAACCGCACTGCAGCTAATGCTCGAATATCCCGACTACACCTACACGCAGTCCGCGGCGCAATACAACGAGTGGATTGCCGAGAAGTATCCGGAGATGAACGAGCAGATCAAGCAGCGCATCAAGGAAGGGCGCTGGGAGGTTGTCGGCGGCATGTGGGTCGAGCCTGACCTCAATATGCCGGACGGCGAATCGACAGCGCGCTCGCTGCTGATCGGCAAGCGGTGGTTCCAGAAGGAGTACGGCGTTAACGTGAGGATCGGCTGGAACCCGGATTCCTTCGGATACAACTGGCAGCTCCCGCAGATATACAAGAAGTCGGGCGTCGATTACTTCGTCACACAGAAGATGTCGTGGAATGACACCAATCAGCTTCCGTTCAAGCTCTTCTGGTGGCAGTCGCCGGATGGCAGCAAGGTGCTGACCTATTTCCCGCATGGATACGGGAACAACAACCTCAACCCGGTGCGTTTGTCGGAGGATCTGAAGACCGCGCGCGAGCAGGCGCCTGGCTTGCCGGAGATGATGGATCTCTATGGCGTGGGTGATCATGGCGGCGGTCCGACGCGAGCTGTCCTGGACGAGGGCGGGCACTGGACCACGGGCAACAAGGTTGTGCCCAAAATGCAGTTTGGAACCGCGCAAAGCTTCTTCTCATCGGTCGAGAAACAGATCGCTCCCAACTCGCAGGTGTGGGATTACGCCAGCATCGCGAAGGGATATCACGCGCCCAATGCGGTTGCAGGGCAGGTCGCGATTCCCACATGGGATAGCGAGATGTATCTCGAATATCATCGCGGCGTAATGACTACCCAGGCGTTGCACAAATGGAGCATGCGCCACAGCTCGATGTGGGCGCTGGATGCCGAGAAGTATGCTTCTCTGGCCTGGCTCGATGGAGACAAGTATCCGGGAGATGAGCTGACCGAGGATTGGAAAAAGATCACATTCAACCAATTCCACGATCTGGCCGCCGGCTCGGGCATCGGCATTATCTACAAAGACGCGCAGCGGGACTTCGAGCGCGTGCGCTGGTCGACGAATGAGATTTCCAGCAACGCACTGAATACGATTGCGGCTCGCGTGAATACGAAAGTGGCTTCGGGCGTGCCGGTGATGGTCTTCAATCCACTGGCCTGGGAGCGTTCGGGCCTGGTGACGGTGGACGTGCAGATGCCGGAGGCGACAGCGGAGGTCTCGGTGCTCGACTCCGAGAACCACGTGATGCCGTCGGAAGTTCTGTCGAAGGATGCCACGACGCACCAGTTCAAGCTGCTGGTGAAGGCGGCGAATCTCCCATCGATGGGTTATGCCATCCTGCACGTAGCTCCGGAGAAGAAGCCATTTGCGAGCGATCTGAGCGTGCATGGGCTGACGCTCGAGAATGCGGCGCTTCGCGTCACGGTGGACAAGACGACCGGCTGCATCACCAGCCTCTACGACAAGAAGGCGACATTCGAATCGCTGGCGCAGGGCGCGTGTGGAGATGAGCTGCAGCTATTCAAAGACACGCCGAAAGACTACGACGCCTGGAATATCGATCCCGGTACGCTCGATCAGCCTCCAGTGAAACTGGATTCCGCCGACTCCGTGGAGCTGGTCGAACAGGGGCCGCTGCGCGCCGTGATCCGTGTTGTGAAGCACACCGAGAACTCGAAGTTCGTGCAAGAGATTGTGCTTTATGCCGGAGATGACCAGGTCGAGATCAAGAACGACTTCGATTGGCACGAAGAGCACAAGCTGCTGAAAGCCGCATTTCCGCTGGCCGCTTCGAGCGCGAAGGCAACGTACGAGATTCCTTATGGGTCGATCGAGCGGCCGACCACGCGGAACAACAGCTGGGAGCAGGCGCAATTCGAGGTTCCGGCGCTGCGCTGGGCGGACCTCGGCGATGGACAGCACGGCTTCAGCCTGATCAACGATTCAAAGTACGGCTACGACGCGCGGGACAACGTGCTGCGGCTTTCGCTGCTGCGCTCGCCCGATTCGCCCGATCCCGTGGCCGATCGCGGGCGCCAGCAGTTTAGCTTCGCGCTCTATCCACACAGCGGCGACTGGAAGCAGGCCATGACCGTCCGTCACGGCTATGACTTCAACTATCAGCTCGAAGCGATGCAGGTGGAGGCGCACGAAGGCGCGATGGGACAGCGTCACTCCTTTGTCTCGGCCGAGCCGGAAAATGTGGTGCTCACAGCGATCAAAAAGGCGGAGGACGACGACGGCCTGGTCTTCCATCTCTATGAGTGGGCAGGGAAGTCCGGTGAGATCAAGCTGCAGGTTCCACCAGGCGCGCAAAGCGCGACGGAAACCAACCTGATGGAGCAGCCGGAGGGTCAACCGCTGCAGGTGGTGCACGATGAAGTGAGCCTGCCGGTGAAGCCGTATGAAATTGTAGCTGTGAAAGTGGCGTATTCCGAGAGGTAGTAAGTAGCTGTTGTTTGCAAAGAAGGCTTGCCCACTCAAGCCAAATTCAGCTTGAGTGGGCCACCGGCCTCTCTTGCGGCGCTACACTAGCACTCACGCTGATACAAAATATCGGGCAGGCCATTTCGAATGAAAAACGAGAGATACGGGAGGCGCAATAGAGGTTTGAAGTGGGGATCGGTCTTGTTGATACTTGCCATTTCGGTTGTGGCAGGGGTACGAACTTCGGCTTCGGCTCAGACCGTCAGCGACAACGGTGCGGATCTAGATTCTGGGTATAGATTCGAGGTCGCGACGATCAAGCCCGCAAATCCTGACGTAGAAAGTGTTGGTGGCTTTTACAGTTATCCCGGTGGGCGAGTTTACATAGGATTGGCGACCCTAAAAACTCTAATGAACTATGCGTTCGGCGTCCAGGTTCCTCTAATTACAGGCGGCCCTGATTGGGCGAACACCGAATACTATAATGTCGAAGCCTTATGGCCTGAGGTGCATGGAACGAAGGGAGATGGTCATTCAGGGATGAGGCATTCCCCGACCGCGATCGAGATGAAGATGTTGCAGAACCTGTTGATCGACAGATTTGATCTGAAGGTTCGACGCACTTCCAAGGAGAGCGCGGTATACCTGCTCTCGCGAGGTAACGGACCGCTTCATTTAGCTGATGCGCAAGACAAGCAGATCAGTCCCAAAGTGGCTATATTTATTCGGGATGACGGTGTTCCCAGTGGCGCGGTACGAGGTTCAAATGCATCGATACGACTTCTGGCAAAAGAGCTTGAAGTCTATCTAGATCATCCTGTCTTGGATCAAACAGGTCTAGCTGGTTCCTATGACCTTAATATTCCATCCTCAAATTCCACTGATGCGGATTCAGCCTCGGCAGTCGAGGATGCCATGTCACGCCTGGGTCTGAAGCTTAAAACCGGTAGAGGTTCCGTGGATGGTTTTGTGATTTTAAATGCGGATCGCCCAGGCGCGAATTGACAGAGTGGGCCGGTCATCAACTTAATCGGAACGGAATGTGCGGCTTGTCGGGCCGGTAATCCACAAAAGTGAAGAGCCCGGAGAAAATCTCCGGGCTCTTCGCTTTCGGCTTAAAACTAGACCCGCTCGATCACCAGAGACTCGATCACCACTGGCTTGTGCGGTTTGTCCTGGCCGCCGCGCGGCACCTTGGAAATCTTCTCGACGATGTTCTGGCCTTCCACGACTTCGCCGAAGATGGTGTGCTTGCCGGTAAGCCAATCGGTGGCCGCGACGGTGATGAAGAACTGCGATCCATTGGTGTTGGGACCGGAGTTGGCCATGGCCAGTTTGCCGGCCACGTTGAACTTGTGCGGCGAGCCCTTGGTTTCGTCCTCGAACTTGTAGCCGGGGCCGCCGAAGCCGGTACCGGCAGGATCGCCGCCCTGGATCATGAAGTCGGGAATGACGCGATGGAAGATGCTTCCGTCATAGAGCTTGTTCTTGCTCTTCTCATGCGAGACAGGGTGGGTCCACTCGCGGCTGCCTTCGGCCAGCTCGATAAAGTTGGCGACTGTCTTGGGCGCTTCCTTCTCAAAAAGACGGGTTACGATCTGGCCTTCTGAAGTGTTGAAGACGGCATAGGTTCCGGGTTGACGAGACATACGAAAAACTCCTTCCAGATGAGGGCATGGGATATCGCCCAATATTTAATACCAGTGCTGCGTAACCTGGCAGCGCCGGGTGGATTTAATTGCCTGGCTTATCGCTCTTGGGCTCTGCCGGCGACGAACCTGCTGGTGGCGGCGGCAGCGGCTGACCTTCCGGAACGATGGTGACCTTATTCAGGATCACCGGATCAACCGGTTTGTCCTGGTCATCGCGCTGCACCCGCGCAATGGATTGCACGACAACCACGCTGTGATCGTCGCACTGTCCGAAGATCGTGTGCTTCTGATTCAGGTGCTCGGTTGGGACTTCGGTGACAAAAAACTGCGAACCATTGGTGTTCGGACCGGAGTTGGCCATGGCCAGCCTTCCCGGCACATCGAAGTTAAGGTCAGGATCGAATTCGTCCTTAAAGAAATATCCAGGGTCGCCGGTGCCGTCTCCCATGGGATCGCCACCCTGAACCATGAACTCCGGTATCACCCTGTGGAAGGTGGTTCCGTCGTAGAGCGGCTTGCCGTGCATCTTTTGCTTCGTCTTGGGGTCCGTCCAGTCCTTGGTGCCCTCGGCCAGACCGATAAAATTGGCGACCGTCTCGGGTGCTTCTTTGGAATACAGCTTGCAGGTAATCCGGCCCATGGAGGTATCCAGAATCGCGGTTGGACCTGTCGGCTGCGGGCTCAGGTGCGGCTGCATGCCGGGAGAATCGGGAAGGTCTTGGGTGGCCGAGGTAGCTGGGGTGGCCGGCGTTGCCGGTGTGACCGGAGGGGTGGACTGCTGCGAGTAGCTGAAAACGCTGGAAGTAAAGAGGAGAAAAGATGCGATTCGAACCGGCCAAGTCATGCGAAATCCTAAAAGTCAGACTACATGATGGTGCGATAAGAAGGAAATCGATCGGTGCGGCCGGGCATCTTGAAGCGGATTCGGCGCTTCTATAAGTGCTGAAAAATCACCGAAACAACCGGTGGGATACCTGGTTTGATAATAGCGTCTCTTCAAAAAAAGGAGGTTGAACGCGTCGACCGGCATTTCAATCACTTTATAAGTGGTTGAATTAAATGAATTTCTTGCCTGGTAATGAGTGCTAAAATTCGTTGGTAACCATAATTTTTACTTGTCTAAGCAAATAGTAAGTTACCAATCCATTGCCATTTTGCACCATGTATAAGGCAACTATGTGCCGACAAATGTGAGTTTCCGTTTGCCCGCACAGCCGTGTTTTTGAGACCAACAATGCACATGCCGTTCGTGCCGATCCGGAATATATGCAAGCTTTGCTCCGCCGTCTCGTCCGCGTCCCCCTGCGCCACCTTCTGTTGGCATCAGGGATAGGTCTGGCTATTGGCATCGGTTTCTGGGTCTGGTCTAGTCAGCTTCCTATCAACTATGTGAGTTCCGCTCTCCTTTCCTATGAAACGCCACACCGCCTGCTCGACGCGGCCACTCCTCCCGATTCGCAAGCTCCGACGGTGCGTATTGCCGAGTCGGTGCTGACACCTGCCGAGCTGCTGAAAATTGCCACGCAACTTCAGTTTGTGGCGAATGCAAGCAGCGATTCGGGCGGGAGCCTGAATGCTTCCAGTGTGGATGTGAAGAGCTTCCGGTCGCACTATGCGTTGTCGCAGCCCGCGCCAGGATTTCTTCAGATCACCTATCGAGGTCAGGATCTAAGACAGGTTGAGGCGTCCATCAATACCCTCGCCAGCACCCTGGCCGCATGGGTACCTGCGCCGCCTGCTCCCGCAGTGGCTGCGGTTGATCCCGTTTTAAAGCCGGCTCCTCCTGAGCCGAGCAAGCCAGCGATACAACCGGCTGCAGCTGTCCCGGCTCAGCTTGCTGTGCTCAGCGATGCTGAACCCACAACAGCGCAAAAGCGGAAAGCCGCGGAGCTGCGGCGGCGCGCGGATGTTCTGGACGAGAATGTTGCGACTCTGGCCTTGCAGCGGCAGACCTTTGACAGCCAGATTCTCAAACTAGTAACCGAAGAAAAAGGCTTAAAGCGGTCAGCGGCTCCAGCAGCCGGCGCATCCGACAAAGATTCCACCCGCCGTCAGCTGGAAACCCAGCTGGCAACCGCGAAGCAGCGGCTCAAAGAGCTGAGTCAGAGCTATGGCGATGACTATCCTGATGTAGAAGCGGTGAAGGCCCGCGTCACGAGTCTGGAGCAGCGTTTGGCTTCGCTTCCACCGGCTTCTTCCGCCCGTCCTGCTGATTCTGCTGCGCACGCGAACCCGGCTGCGAATCAGGCAGTGAATCAAAACAAGATCGCAGCGATCCACAAGTCTCTTGCCCAGCTCCGGGGATTATCCGCGATGGTGACAACGGAATGGGAAGCGGATAAGAAGCAGGTGGAAAGCCTGCGCTCGCAGGCTGCAACGGTCCTGCAAAGCCAAACTGTTTCACGAGTTTCTGCTGTATCTCAGCCGGTTGCTCCGGCCGCTTCTGTTTCTGCCTCGGCTGTACCCCAGGTCCATGCGACGCCCGCGGCTCAAAGTGCGGCGCAGAATCCGATCTGGCTGGGCCATTTCACTGTCCTGTCCTGGGGAGGGATACCGCGTTCCATGGGGGATGGCGGCAGGCAAAGGCTGATATGGCTTGGCGTAGCGGCCGGCCTGGCTTTTGCTGCGATGTATCTCACCCTGGCAGTATGGCGATTTCGCCCGGTCACTAACACTGCCTCGCTGCCGAGCGAGCTACCCAGCGATGTGAAGTATTTTGGCGCCATATCCGGCGCCCCGCTGATGGAGAATCCTTCATGACAACTGCGACTCCGACATTTTTTACCGATGGCAAATTGCAAATGGGAATGCAGATCCGGGGCGGCCCGTGGAAGACCGTTCCCCTGGCCAGTCAGAGCATGGATCCCGCGCTGGTCTTTGCCAGCGAGCAGCAGGCGACCCGCGCAGCCAGCTATGAGAAGCTGGCCGTCAACATCATCGAAGACCAGGACTGGAATGCATCGCGCCGGATTTTTGTGACCAGCCCGGATGCAGGCGACGGCAAGACCAGCACTTCGTTCAACCTGGCATGGGCTTTGAGCACGCTGGCAAAACCGGTGCTGCTGGTGGAGCTGAACCTGCATGGTCCGCGCTTCGGACGCATGCTGGGAAGGCCGCGCATTCGCTACGGTGTGGACAGCGTACTGAGGGGCGTTGCAACCGGCAAGGAGTGCGTGTTTTCGCTGGTCCATGAACACCTGCATGTCGTTGCTGTGCGCGACGCGATGAAGCGGTCTGAGATCAAGCGGATGCAGTCATCCTTCAGCGGATTTATGGAGTGGGCGCAAAAAGAATATCAATGGGTCATCTTCGATTGCCCGCCGGTGCTGTCTCATGGCTGGAACAGCTGGTTCGAAGCCAATGCGAAGTCGGTGCTGATGATCGTTCGATCGGAGCACACGCCAGAGGTGAATGTGCGGCGCGCCTCGAAGCGTCTGGGTGATCGCCTGAAAGGCGTCGCGCTCAACGTCACCGAGACTGAGATCTAAGCCGGCGTGGTAGCAATCTCAGGCGGAGACAGCATTCGCTTCGCGGCTGCGCGCAAAGAGCCGTAGCAGAGACAGCAGTATGACCTGGGCCACGATTGCCCCGCAGACATCGATGCCGACATCGAAGACGGAGCTGGTGCGATTGGGCAGGAAGCTCTGGTGATACTCGTCGGCTGATGCTACGACCAGTGTGCAGAACACAGCGAGAAGTGAAGATCGCATCCTGGCCGCGTTTAAACTGCGGAGTTGAAGCGGCAGGGAATACCGCCAGCCATAGAAGAAAGACAAGCTGACCCCACCGCCGTATCCGACGAAATGACCGGTCTTACGAATGTAGTGGTGAACCACTTCCCATCGTTCCGGGCTGATCGGGCCGAAGAGGTGAACCCAGATCGGCAAAAGCCAGCGGCTGGTGTTGTTGGCACCCATTGCCGGCGTGGACTCGATGGCAATCATGGCAACTGCCAGCGCGGCTGGAACCCAGTTCAAAATGCGCCGGCCCGCGGTGGGGTTGGAACGATCCGCGCTCCGCACTATTTGCTTTCCGCTTGCAGCTCGCGGCTGACTCGCTCCACCTCGCGCATGACACGCAGCAGATTTCCGCCGAGAATCTTATGGCAATCCTCACGGGAATAGCCGCGTGCGAGCAGAGCCTCCGTGACCTTGGGCAGATCGGCAGCCGAGTCCATGCCGGCGGGGAGCTGTCCGCTGACGCCGTCAAAGTCCGAGCCCAGACCGACGTGATCGACTCCCGCCACTTTGGCGATGTGATCGATGTTGTCGATGAGCGCGCTGAATGGCGGGCGGGGAATCTTGTCGGCATACGAGCGCTGCAGCTTTTCGAGATCGCCGTAAGTCACCTGCTTGCCTTCCGCCGCGTACTTGGCCTTCAACTCTTCGGTAGCCTTCTTCACCACCGGCTCCTGGGCGATGGAGGCGTCGCGATAGGCCTGGGAGATGAAGGACGAATAGTAGTTCACCTGCACCACGCCGCCGTTTTTCGCGACCGCTCGCAGCATGTCGTCGGTCATGTTGCGCGGTGCGTTTGAAATAGCGCGTGCGGCGGAGTGCGACGCGATCAGGGGAGCTTTCGTCGTCTTGATCGCAGCCCAGAAGGTGTCGTCGGCAACGTGCGAGATGTCGACCATCATGCCCAGGCGGTTCATCTCGAGAACCACTTCTTTTCCGAAAGGCGTCAGGCCATCAGGATTGTGCGGCACGCCCGGCTTGCCTTCGTCGCCGGAAGAGTTCGCCCAGTCCAGAGAGTTGGACCAGGTCAGGGTCATGTAGCGAACGCCGAGGCGATAGTAGTCGCGCAGCAGGCCGAGCGAGTTTTCGATGGAGTGTCCGCCCTCTATGCCCATCAGCGCGGCCAGCTTGTGATCGCGGTGTGCCTTCTCGATATCGGCCGCGGTGAAAGCCATCTCCATTTTGCCGGGATGCTTCGCTGCCTGCCGATACACCGCGTCGATCAACTCCAGGGTGCGTCGCGCGTCATGACCCTTGTAAAGCTCTGGCTCAACCCAGATGGAGAAGAACTCCGCGCCGAGATTGCCCTTCTTCGCGGACTCGAGATTGAGCTGGCCGCCGTTGAGCGGATCGGCGAGATCGTAGTTTTCGTCCACCAGACGCTGAGTGGTGTCGGCATGGGTGTCAATGACGATGGCGGAGTCGTGGACTTCCTGAGCGATCTTGGGATTCACGGGAGAGGTTCCAGTCGTGGTTTGAGCGTGGAGGGGAAGTGCAGCGCATAACAGAACAGCGGCAAGTGTCTTCATGAGTTGCTATCGATCATAAGCAAGATCGTGGATTTGCGATGACTTTTTGTTCTGTGGATGGTGTTGAGCCGTTGCGTCTATGGCCACTTCTGAGCGCCGTGAAGAATTCTCACAATGTGTATCAGTTCATCATCAACGGTATAGACAATCAAGTAAGGCAGGTTGGGGAGCACCAGCTCGCGAGTCGATATGATCCGACCAGATCGCCCGCGATGAGGGAACTGCAGCAGGCTGGACACTGACTCGTAGATCGCTTGTACGATTTGTGCCGCATGGGCGGGTGTCTTCTCGTAGAGATAGTTGGAGATGGTTTCTAGATCGGACGCGGCGGCCTATGTCCATCGGAGCTGCATTACGCGCTGCTGGCGGCGAGCGGCATGGTTCGCTATGCGTCTGCCAACCTCTTCATGGCTGAGCGTCTCACCGCGCTCCACCTGGGCCAAGCCGGCCTCTACCTCGCGCCGAAACCATCCCTGATATTCGATCATGCGCTCGACCGCTTCCAACACCAGGGCGTTCGTATCCCGCCCCTGCTCATCTGCAAGCTGAGCCAGCTTCGTCTCTAGGTCGCGGGGGAAAGTGATTTCCATAACTTTGAGCCTAGGAAGAACTCCCGGTGCTGTCAAATCATTTCCGGCAACATGGAGTTACCACTGGCATGAATATTTTAGACGCGGAGAAAAAAACCGCCGAGCGAAGCGACTAAAGAAAGCGAAGCTGAACCAATCGCACCGCAGGCGCAGAACACCTGAATGGCAAATTCAGCTTGTTGCGTTTGGATCGATCTTCAGCTTCGATCCCGTGCTCCATTCCGTCATGGGACGAACCGTGCGCACGTCGTCGTCACGCTTCTTCCAGCTCGCACGCAGATAGTCGCGATTCATCGCCGAGATCACTTCGAGCGGAATTTCCTTCGGACAGGCTCCAGTGCACTCACCGATGTTGGTGCAGCTGCCGAAGGGCTCGGTGTTCATCTGCGCCACCATGCCGCGCGCGCGGCGATCCTGCTCGGGCTTGCCCTGGGGAAGAATGCCGAGATGCGCGATCTTGGCTCCGGTGAAGAGCGCCGCCGAGGCATTGGGGCAGGCAGCGACGCAGGCTCCGCATCCGATGCAGGCAGCGGCGTCCATGGCGCGATCTGCGGTGTCCTTGCCGATCAGATGCGCATTGCCGTCGGGAGCATTGCCGGTCGAAACCGAGACATACCCTCCCGATGCGATGATGCGATCGAAAGCGCGGCGATCGACGACCAGATCCTTGATCTGCGGGAACGCGCTGGCACGCCAGGGCTCGATCACCAGCTCTTCGCCGTCCTTGAAGTGCCGCATGGTCAGCTGGCATACCGTGGTCGCCCGCTCGGGGCCGTGGGCCACGCCGTTGATCATGAAGCCGCACGATCCGCAGATGCCCTCGCGGCAGTCGTGCTCGAAGGCCACCGGTTCTTCGCCCTTCTCGATCAGCGTCTCGTTCAACACGTCGAGGCATTCCAGCATCGACATCTCCGGGTTCACGTCGTTCATTGTGTAACTGACGAAGTTACCCTTAGTCTGCTTATTTTTTTGCCGCCAGATTTTCAGCGTGAGTCTCATCATTTATCCATTCTGCCGAACTATGCCGTTCTTAATGCCGGACTATATACGGTCTTTTCCGCCAGACTACTTATAGCTTCTCTGGCTGGGGTGAACGTAGTTGAACTCCAACGGCTCCTGATTCAGCTCCGGCTCATTGCCCGGCCCGCGATAACCCCAGGCTGCCACGTAAGAATAGTGCTCGTCGTCGCGCTGGGCTTCGCCTTCCGCCGTCTGGTACTCCTCGCGGAAGTGTCCGCCGCATGATTCGTTGCGCTTCAGGGCGTCGATGCACATCAGCTCGCCGAGCTCGATGAAGTCAGCTACGCGTCCGGCCTTTTCGAGGCTCTGGTTCAGGTCTTCACTCGATCCCGGAACGTTTACGTTCTGCCAGTACTCCTCACGCAATGCGCGGATCTGGCCGATGGCTTTCTCCAATCCGGCTGCGGTGCGGGACATGCCGCATTCGTCCCACATGATCTTGCCCAGCTCACGGTGGAAGGAATCGACGGTGCGCTTGCCCTTGATCGACAGCAGTTTGTCGATCGTCTCCTGCACCGAGGCCACGGTATTCCGGACTTCGGGATGCGAGGTGTCAGCCTTCGCGAATTTGTTGCTGGCGAGATAGTGGCCGATGGTGTAAGGAATCACGAAGTATCCGTCGGACAGGCCCTGCATGAGAGCGCTGGCGCCAAGACGGTTCGCACCGTGGTCAGAGAAGTTGGCCTCGCCGATCACGAACAGGCCAGGAATTGTGCTCTGCAGGTGATAGTCCACCCACAGACCGCCCATGGTGTAGTGGATTGCCGGATAGATGCGCATCGGGACCTTGTAGGGATCTTCATCCGTGATGCGCTGGTACATGTCGAAGAGGTTGCCGTAGCGCTCGCTGATCACGTTCGCGCCCAGGCGGTTGATTGCCTCGGAGAAATCGAGATAGACGCCGAGACCCGTCTTGCCCACGCCGCGGCCTTCATCGCAGACGGCCTTGGCGTTACGCGAAGCCACGTCGCGCGGGACGAGATTGCCGAAGCTGGGATAGCGGCGCTCGAGATAGTAGTCGCGCTCGGCTTCGGGAATCTGATTCGGCGGACGTTTGTCGCCCTTCTTCTTCGGAACCCAGATGCGTCCGTCGTTGCGCAGCGACTCGCTCATCAGCGTCAGCTTCGACTGGTAATCGCCCGAGACCGGAATGCAGGTGGGATGAATCTGCGTGATAGCAGGGGTTGGCAAACGAGCGCGCCGCGCTTGTATGCGCGCCAGCTTGCCGTCACGTTCGATCCCTTGGCATTCGTCGACAGATAGTAGACGTTCCCGTAGCCACCGGTGGCCAGAATCACCGCGTCGGCGATGTGGACGCTGAACTTGCCGGTCACCAGGTTGCGCGCCACGATGCCGCGCGCTTTGCCGTCGACCACGATCAGATCCAGCATCTCGGTGCGCGGATACATCGTCACCGTACCCGCATGCACCTGCCGCTCCAGCGCCTGGTATGCGCCCAGCAGCAGCTGCTGGCCCGTCTGGCCCGCGCGCGTAGAACGTGCGCGAAACCTGCGCGCCGCCGAAGGAGCGATTCGTCAACGACCCGCCATACTCGCGGGCGAACGGAACACCCTGCGCCACGCACTGGTCGATGATGCTGCACGCTGATCTGCGCCAGCCGATAGACATTGGCCTCGCGCGCGCGGAAGTCGCCGCCCTTCACCGTGTCGTAGAAAAGCCGGTAGACGCTCTCGCCGTCGTTCGGATAATTCTTTGCCGCGTTGATGCCGCCCTGAGCGGCAATCGAGTGTGCGCGTCGCGGCGAATCCTGGAAGCAGAAGCACTTCACCTTGTAGCCCAGCTCGCCGAGCGCTGGCCGCAGCAGAGCCGCCGGCCAGCCCGGAGCCCAACCACAATCAGGGAGTGCTTGCGCTTGTTGGCAGGGTTCACCAGCTTCATGATCGAAGCAGTGCCTTGGCCCACGCCTGTTCAATCGGTCCGGAAGGAATTTTTGCGTCGAGTGTCATTTATTTTACGAACCCCAGCATGACACGCTAATCGGGATCGAGATGTAACCCAGGACGATGAGGATGCGCGATCACACTGCGCCGCCTTCTTCAGCAATCGGCGTGTGCCGCGGATGCGCCATGCCCAACGGACTGAAACATGCTCCAGATGCCATGGCCGCAGATGAAGGCCCAGCAGGCTCACCGCGAAGATGTACCACACCGAAACCCACCACACCTGAAAGCCCGGCGACCACGTTGTGGTAGACATCGCCCTCGATAAACTGCGATTCGGGATGAATGTATCCGGCCGTGAACTGCAGCAGGTGAAAGATGATGAAGGCCAGGACGATCGGCCCGCTCCAGTACATGGTCCGCGAGGCATACGACGAATTGATCGCCTCCTTGCGCGAGTAGCCCATCGGGCGCGCCGCCTTGCTGCGCAGCGCCAGCTGCACGGTCGCGGTGATGTGCAGTGCCATCGCGAGCAGCAGCACGATGCGCACCGGCCAGAGCAGCTCGCCGATGCTGTGCAGGAAATGGCCGTAGGCGTTGATCTTGTCGCGGCCTTCGAATATCTGCAGATTACCTGCCACATGCCCGATGATGAACGCGAACATCACGGCTCCGGTAACCGCCATCACTACCTTCTTGCCGTTCGTCGATTGCCAGAAACTCGGCGCCCGGTTGCCGGGCGCGCTCAATGCCGTTGCTGCGCTCACAATTGCGCTCCTTGGATCATTCCAGTGTTGGACACGTGGATCGCTCGCACACCGGTGGGTCGTCCATATCGATTCGCTATCGCGCCGCTGTACAAGCAAGGCGAAATCCGCCGCCTGCTGCGCAGGGCACAGGGCTGAAGGGAACGCAGCCGCCGCCGGGCGTGCTGCAGAAACTGCCGTTGAAACTGTAGAAGAGTCAACACTTATTATTGGTTCCGAAGGGAAGCATCGTCAAGGAAGGGCGGCGGATCCGGTGGCCGGCTCGAATCCAACACGTAAATTGGCCAGGTAAACGGGTGTTTCCGGACGAGAACGGCGTTTATGAGGACGAACCGCGATTCGCCTTATTGCATGGTCTTCATCAACACCAGATCCATCAGCCGGTCCGGAAGGAGCCACTTCATAAACAGGATCGGCCCTGCCATAAAGCCGCCATGATAGCGTGCCCGAGGCCGTTTGCTTTTCAGTGCTTTCAGCAGCAGGTCGGTGATGACCTTGGGCGGTGGCATTTTTCGCTTCAAAATCGGCGAGTTCATCATCACCTTCACCAGCGGACCATATGCGCCTTGCCCCGAATATTCTTCCGCTGAGCCGAACGCAATCGGCCCCCACTCTGTCTCGATTCCTCCGGGCTCGATCACAACCACATCGATCCCGAACTGCCGCACTTCCAGCCGAAGCGTATCGGAATATCCCTCGAGCGCGTGCTTCGAAGCGTAATACCAGCCGCCCAGCGGGCCTGCAAACTTTCCGCCGATCGTCGAGATGTTCACGATCCTTCCAGACTTCTGCGCACGCATGTGCGGTAGTACGAGCTGTGTCAGCCGCGCTACGCCAATCAGATTCACTTCCAGTTGCCGCCGCGCCACATCCATCGGAACATCCTCCAGCGCGCCCATCTGTCCGTAGCCGGCGTTGTTGACCAGCACGTCGATCCGTCCCTGTTCGCGGAGGATGCGCTCTATCCCGGCGGTCATTGCTGCGTCGTCGGTGACATCCATCTTCAGCGCAACTCCCCCGGCGGCTTCGATGTCACGCATGCGGTCCACACGCCTGGCCGCGCCGTAAACCATGTAGCCTTCCCGCAGCAGCTGCAGGGCGAAGTCTTTGCCAATCCCCGAGGATGCTCCTGTAACCAGCACGACATGTTTCGTTCCAATCTCCATCTCCATCACTCCCGGGCGGCAGCTCTAAAGTGCCCTGCGGCGAGTATGCTTTATCCAGTATCCAATAGCAATAAGGCACCTTTCTGGCTCATACCATCTTGGAGGTAACTAATGAGTATTGACTGGGATTATGCGAATGCAGCCTGCGAGGAGCTGGGTCCGGAAAGAGACTCCATCGCGCGCGAAGTCGTGACTCAGATGGCTGAAAAGTGGACGCTCTGGACCATGGCCGTGCTTGCAGAAGCTGCTGCACCCATGCGGTTCTCCCGCGTGATGGAAAAGGTCGAGGGAGTCAGCCAGAAATCCCTGACAAAGACGCTGCGACAGCTTGAACGCGATGGACTCGTCACGCGGGTTGTCTTTCCAGAGGTGCCACCGCGCGTCGAGTACACCATAAGCCCCCTGGGGATTGCCATGCTGGAGCAGGTCCACCCACTCTGGATGTGGACCGTTCAAAACCTGGATAAGTTCGAGAAAGCGCGAAGACAGTACGATAACGCGCGACGAAACCTCGCTGTTGAAAGGCAGAGTTGATTCCTTCATGGGTGGAATGTTCACGCAGCTAGGCGAAGCCTGATGTCTCATGAAGAGCCCTCACGAGGTCAGGCAGGACGAGTCCGCTTTCGTAGCGATGACCGTTCAGGACTGTGAACGCCACGTCTTAGAAGGCAATGAGCTTTGTGATTTTTCCAGGCTGCTGGAGTTTGTGCTCGAGGTCGATGGCGAGTTGGCGGGTGTAGGGCTGTGCCATGTGGAAGTCATGCGCGGCCTGGGACGAGAAGATTTCGAAGAAGACGAGCCCCGTAGCGTTGCCTTCGATTGAAGTGGTGTACATGGCTTCACAGCCCTCTTCCTGGAGAACTGTGGGCAGAAGCCGGGAGAAGATCTGCTTCGTCTCTTCGAGGTGTTCGGGCTTTACGACGAATTCTGCGAGCAGATAGAGCTTCTGGTCTGTCATGGGATTCCTCCTGTGCTGGTTGTCTCAGCGGAATAGGACGGTGAGAGGGCTGGCCCCACACGTGCGTGATAAGGCTACGTATGTGTGGGGCGTCCGGAGATCAGTGCTGGACGTGGTAGCGGGTGGCGGCTTCTCTGCTGGAGAGGAACGGGTAGAGGGCCAGGCGCGCCTGTTCGTAGCGGTTCCAGACTTCGACGTCGGGAAGGGCAGGGATGGTGACGAGTTCCTTCTCGTCGAAGGCGGCGAGGGCAGCGTCGACGCAGTCTTCTGCGCTCATCACGTTCTTCTCGGGCAGGTTGTGCACGGGGAGGCCGGCGCGGTCCCAGAAGTCAGTGCGCGTTGCGCCGGGGAGGACGGCCTGTACCTGCACGCCGGTGTCCTTGAGGGTCTTGAAGAGGGACTGCGTGAAGTTGAGGACGTAGGCCTTGGAGCCACTGTAGGTGCCGTTGAGCGCGTCAGGATTGACTGCGACGACGGAGGAGATGTTGATGACTGCGCCTGACTTCTTCGCGATAAGGTTCGGGAGTACGGCGGCGGTGAGGCGGGTGAGTGCGGTGACGTTGAGAAAGATCATGTTCTCGAGGTCGTCAATACCGGAGTCGATGAGGGACTTTGTGCCGCCAAAGCCAGCGTTGTTGACGAGAAACGAGATGTTCTTGTCGGCATGCAGATGGGCTTCGAGCTTGAGCAGCGCGGACTTGTCGGTGAGGTCGGCTGCGAGGGTTTCGGCCTTGATGCCGTATTGCTGCGAGAGCTTCGTAGCGACTTCGGTGAGGCGCTCGCCATCGCGGGCGACGAGGAAAAGATCGTAACCGCGCTTTGCGAGGCGATCTGCGTAAACTGCGCCGATGCCGCCGGATGCGCCGGTGATGACTGCGGTACCTTTGGAGTTTGTAGAAGACATTGGAGTGAACCTCGATTTTGAAGTTGGCCGCATGACGGTCACGGTAAGTAAGATTAGACCAGTCTGTTCAAAGATTCGAAAAGAAAGAAATATTTTCTGAAAACTGAGTTCAGCTTTTCAACAGGACATTGAAAGCATTGTCGAAGAAAAGTTCGAGGGGCTTATCGCTCTGCTCCGTCTTGGCGCGAACCTGGGCGCCTTCCCATCCGTTGACGAGCAGAGCGGCGAGGCTATTCGCGTCGGTTGATTTGGGGAGTTCCTTCTTTTCGACGGCTTCGCGAATGATTCTCGCGAGGGCATCCTGCCAGCCGTTGAAGGCCTGGCGAAGGAGATCACGAATCTCCGCGCTCTGACCTGCGATTTCGAGGCTGAGATTGCCGAGAAGACAGCCTGCGATGGGGCCGCCGCGACGACCGTATGTGGCGATCAAGTCCTTGAAGTAGCGGCGCAGCCGTTTGAGCGGCGGGGTATCGGGATCGTCGAGAAGCCTTTCGAGGCGTTCACCTTCGCCAGCGGCGTAGCGACGGATGACCTCCATGACGAACTCATCTTTGGTCGAGAAGTGGTGGTAGAAAGAGCCTTTGGGAATCTTCGCCGTGTCGAGGATCTGGTTGATGCCGGTGGCGGTGTATCCGCCAGACGGGATGAGCTTGAGGCCGACTTCGATGAGGCTTTCGCGCGTGGCCGATTTTGTAGCCGGTTTCGTCATGATCTGTAAGAACAGACTAGTCTAGAAAGCCATTCGATTCATTTTTCGAGAGATGCGGTCTGCGCTGTCAGCTTCTCGCTGCTGATGACAATAACCGCGTTTATCGGGACTGATTCGGTTCATCGCGAAAGACGCTTTTTCAGCGTTACCATCTCGGAAGTGACCTAAGCTTAGATTATGGAAGCGATTGATATCATCGCCGAGCTGAAGACGATCTATATCGACGGTGTTCCTTACCGCGATCTAGATCGCCGTATGACCGAGGCTGACGTTCTTCGGTGGAGCGCCGCAAGAAGCTCGTCTCGCCGCCAACTATTCGACGAAATCGCGAAATGTCTGGCTCTTGGCTTTTATTCGTCGGAACTTTCCTTTGAGTTCTGCGACGCGGTGGTAAACGATCTTTTCAGCCCTGTTACAAACACTGATGGACCTAAACCCGAGCTTTTTTGGGACGTGTATTCAGCTTTCGATGAGGGTGAGTATTACCACGGCAACAATCGAGACGAAAATCCAGTGGAGATCTACACTCGTCCAATGATTGAGCGCATAGTAAAAGAATTGCTGCGATGATGTTCCCAAAAGGCGCCCCATCCGAAAAAGAATCTGCCAGCCGGATCACTCCTCATAAGTCGGCATATCGGAAGTGATCAGATTGATGACGAGAATGGCATTGCCGGGGCTTACTTCCTGGCCGGTGTTTCAAGTGAGAACTGGAAGCTGACGACTGCGCCAGTACCGAGGCTGGTGATGTGGGATTCCGCACTTCTTAAAGCCGTAGAAAAACCTTCTTCCGGTAGAACGCGCCGATGATGGCCAGATTCAGGCCGACAATCGCCAGCGCGTAGGCGAGCGAAGAATTGACAGGGCTCAGCCAGGGCAGGAAGAGCGTCTCGTGCAGCCAGTGCTGCAGCGTCTTTCCGGGATACACACGGATGGCGTCGGTCAGGGTGGTTATGAGGGTCGACACCGCGAAGGCCAGGATGGCATTTGTTCCGAAGACCACGCCAGGAATGGTGAGCGCCTTTGTCCATCGGCGCCAGCGCCGCACGTCGAGTACCCAGTAGCTGACGGCAAAGGCCATCAGGCTGAACCCGGAACTCAAAAGGATGAAGGTGCTGGTGTAGATCTTCTTGTTGACCGGCATCAGCGGATGCAGCGCCCGTCCCGCCACGAATAACGCCGCGCCTGCGATGAGGATTGTCCCCACCTTGCGCATGGTGGAGCTTCTGGTTTGCAGCAGATCGCCGGCCAGCAGCCCTACCAGCAGATTTGCCGTCGAGAACAGCGTGACCAGCAGGCCGTCAGGATCATAGGTGACGCCATATCCCGGCGTGGTTCCATAAGCCCACATGTGGCGTGGGGTAAAGACGGCGCGGTCGATGCAGGCGCCGAGATTCCCCAGCGTATCCAGCCGGTCAGGGCCAAAGCCGGGAACTGGGAAGTAGCGGAGTGTGAGCCAGTACGCGATGACCAGGCCAGCAATGACGGCGGCGATGATCGCTGCCCGTTGCCGCGGCCGGTGCTGCTCGCCCGCTCGCGGCAGAAGCGCGAGATAAAGCAATCCGCCCAGTGCGTAATTCACGGCAATGCGCTGCAGGATTCCGGGAATGCGAAAGCGGTGCAGGGTGTAGTCCGCGCAAAAGTTAAGGATCAGGCCGATCACGATCAGCAACGCGGTCCGCTGCAGCAGGTGGCGCGCGAGCCGGCCGCGCGTTTCTCCTCGCGCCATGCGATTGGCGAAGGCGAAGGTGAGGGCCACACCGATGATGAACAGAAAGGACGGCGCGATCATGTCGGTCGGCGTCCATCCATTCCACTCCGCGTGGCGCAGCGGCCAGTAGATAGCGCTGTAGGTGCCGGGGTCGGTGACGAGAATCATGGCTGCGACCGTAAGTCCGCGAAAAACGTCCAGCGATAGCAGCCTTTGGGGTTTGACTACGAGTGGGGGGACTGAGGAATGCGAAACAACATCAAGAGATGAAGCGGAAACCATGCCGGATTAATTGCCCTGGAAGAAGAGTGCGGCAAGAGTACCACTCGACAATAACGATCGTCTTTGATAAAACGTTTGATCTTTTATTTCGCGCCGGAGCGGGTGTGCGAAGATATTTGCGCGAGCAGCGAGCGCAGGGCGCGTCCCCGATGGCTGATCTGATGCTTGGCCGCGAGATCGATCTCGGCCATGGTCCTGGCCATATCCGGCAAATAGAAAAGCGGATCGTAGCCGAAGCCGCCATGGCCGCGCGGCGCAGTAAGAATCTCACCTTCGACCGTGCCGTCGCCCGTATAAAGGCAATCGCCATCGCGGGCTGCGGCCAGCACGCAACGGTAACGCGCCTGCCGCTGTCCCGCAGGAACACTCGCGAGCTGCTGCAGCAGATACAGGTTGTTCAAATCATCCGCGTTCTCGATGTGAGGCGTCTTAAATCCCGCATCGGCGGCAAACCGCGCTGAGCGCACCCCGGGCTCGCCGTGCAGAGCATCGACTTCGAGGCCGGAATCGTCGGCCAGCACCAGTTCACCCGCTGCAAACCGGCTGTAGTAGACCGCCTTCACGCCTGCATTGCCGGCGAATGTGGGCTCGTCCTCGGCAGGTGCGGGGATTTCCTTCAGGCCGGGCAGCGGCTCGAGCGAGATCTCTGTGCCCTGAGCTGCGACGGAAAAGTCGCGCAGCTTACCGGGATTGGTAGTGGCAACAAACAGCCTCAACATAGCCCCAGAATAGCCTGAGCGGTACGCGTCACAGCTTGTTCTCAGACGCGGGCTGTTCGCGGAGCTGGTGTTTCCAGCCCAGCAGCTTGGCCTTGAGCGCGGCTGCTTCGGCTTCCGGAACCTTGCCCTGCTGCTGGTAGAGAATCGACAGGCTGGTGTGCGCGAGGACATCATCCGGATTCGCTGCAATGAGCGCCTGCGTGACTTCGACCGCCTCGTCGAGACGTCCCGCGTTTTTCAGGGCGTGAATCAGGCCGTGCGTGGCGTCGGAGAAATCGGGATCGGCGGCAAGAGCGGCGTGGAAGCCGGCGATCGCTCTTTCGAGCTCGCCGTGGGATAAATCTTCGACCGCCTGGTCATAATTGCTTTCGGCACCCCGGCGTGATTCCGCGCTTGATGAAAAAGACGACATTCGTCTCTCATGATAGCGCCGCGATAGGCCGGCCTTCTTAGTGCCCGCCTCTCAATGGATGACGGGTTGTGACGAGGCCTGGCGGGCAGGCAGCTCGGCGGCCTGGATGTCGATCTGGCTGGGCGGCGTGATGCGGGGAAGCACAATGATATCGACGCGGCGGTTCTGGCCGCGGCCTTCTGCCGTCGCGTTCGAGGCGACGGGATGATACTCGGCGAATCCTGAGGCGGAGAGCCGCTGGGGACCAAAGTGATGGCGCTCGATGAAAAACTCGGCGAGATGTGTGGCGCGTGCCGTCGAGAGCTCCCAGTTCGAATCGAATTGCTGCGTGTGTATCGGCACATTGTCGGTGTGACCCTCGATGCGCAGGTCGTAGGGAACAGTGTCGAGCGAAGAGGCAATGGAATCGAGGCTGCTCATGGAGTTGGGGTGCGGAGTCGCTGCGCCGCTGTCATAGAATCCCGCCTCGCGCAGGGAGATTACCAGGCCCTCGCGGCCGATGTGCATGGCGATCACGTGCTGCGCAATCTGGTTGGCGAGCTTGCCCTGCAGCTCGCGCTCAATACGCTCCAGGTCTTCTCGCACTGCCGGAGAGGCGTTCATCCTCCTACTACAGCAGCACCGTCGCCTCCAGCGACACCATCGCCTCCGGGGGCACACTGGTGCTGAGCATCGGCGGCACCTCCAAGGTCATCACCATCGATTCTTCGAACGATTCGCTGTCGACGCTGGCGGCAGCCATCAATGCCGGCGACTACGGAGTGACGGCCAGCGTGATCGTGACGGCGACCGGCGAAGAGCTTTCGCTGGTGAGCAACACCTCCGGCGCTGCCGGGCAGATTACGGTCGGGGGCAGCCTGACCGACGTGACCACGGGGCAGGCCATCTCGTTTACGCAGGGCCAGGCCGGACAGGACGCCGCGCTCACCGTCGATGGCGTACCGCTCACCAGCCCTTCGAACACGGTGACCGGGGCTATTCCGGGTGTGACTTTTCAACTGGTAAGCGCGGCGCCCAGCTCCGACGTTCAGGTGGAAATCACGAACAACAACAGCGACGTCGAATCCGCGCTGAGCAGCTTCGTCTCGTCGTACAACACCGTCATTACCGATCTGAATACGCAGGAAGGCAACGATGCGTCGGGGAATCCGGAGCCGCTCTACGGCAATCCCACGGTGGCCACTCTGCAGCAGGACCTGCAGTCGGCGATCAACTTTACCCAGGCTGCCAATGCCGTCGGGACTACTTCGTCGATCAGTTCGACAGACACGCTCTCGGGGAGTTTCTCAATCTCGGTGGGCGGAGGGACGGCCACGACCATCACCGCTCCCACCGGCGGCACGCTCTCCTCGCTGGCCGACGCCATCAATTCCGCGAATATCGGTGTGACCGCCAGCGTGTTGACCGCGGGAGATTCAGCGACCCTAAGCCTGGTAAATTCGACCGCGGGCTCGTCCGGCGCCATCACCATCAGCTCCAACAACCTGACCGATACGACGACGAGCAGCGCAGTGACGTTTGCGTCATCGCAGACCAACGCCATTACCAGCCTCACCCAGCTGGGGGTTTCCGTGAACGATGACGGCACCCTGAGCCTGAATACGGACACGCTGGATTCTGTTCTGGACAGCAACTATGAGGATGTCGTGAACTTCCTCGAGCCCAGCGGAATCTATAACTCCTTCGGCGGCAACTTCAGCACCACGCTCAACAGTGTGGGCAACAGCGCGCCTGACGGGGCGGTGTACCTAGCCCTGCAGAGCAATTCGAGCAGCGAGTCGCAGTTGAATACCAACCTGAGCAATGAGAGTGCGTACATCAGCTCCCAGCAATCGCTGCTTACCACGGAGCTGAATGAAGCCAACTACACGCTGCAGCAGATACCGACGCAGCTTGCCGAGATCAACGAGCTCTACAGCGCGATCACCGGTTTCGATGAAAACCCGCAGGGATAAGAACACAAACGGAAGACGATGGGGAGCGAAAGCCGAAACAGAATGACCTATCAGCAGCAAACGGTTGCCGGGATGAATCGAGTCGAGCTTATCGCCGCTCTCTATGACGGGATGATCCGCTTTCTTTATCGCGCCATCCAGGCAATCGGGAACAACGACATCGCCGAGCGCCGTATCGCCATCAAGCGCACCCTGGATATCCTCATGCATCTGCAGTCCCGTTTGCGCATGGAGATCGGCGGCTCCTCCGCCAGGGCGCTTGCGGAGTTTTATGCGGCGATCTTCGCGCTCTGTATCGAGGGGTCGCGGCTGGCTTCCGCCGATCGCCTCCAGGAGGCGATTGCCTGCATCCGCGATGTGCGCGAGGCGTGGCAGATTGTGGCCCGCGATCCGGATGTTATTCGCATGCTGCAGGAAGAGCAATTGCGCAACGGAACGGGAAGGCTCACCACCCCAGCTGCTCCTCTCGCCGAGGTCTCAACCTCCGGCTGGTCGGCCTGAATTTTCATCGTCTTCGCGCGGCCGTGCGCGGTCGATCGAGCGGGCTAATGCCGGTTTCGGAGCGGGATGAGCCGGTATCCCGTGCCCGGCACGGGGACTGGTTTGCATGGGCGGACTTCGTCCTCGCTGTTGCGCTGTTCGTCCCGGTGCAGCGTAAGGTCGTACCGTCCCGCGACATTTCATCAAAATGACACACGCGGCCGGGTTTTTCTGAGGTGGTAACGAAAGTGCTTCGCGCATTTGTTGGCCCTTGCCAAGAGCTCAAAATCGGGCCATGCTTATGTACCAAGCGGGGTCCCTATGCGAGGCTTCACGACCATTTCACGTCTTCGGCCCGGTCGGGTAAGTTCGCGCCTGGCGCAATGCGCAGCGTTTGCTGCGCTGACTGTTTCCTTCGCTGCGATTCCTTGCCACGCGCAGGTCTTCACCGTAACGCCGGAGGGGATTGAAGGGAAGTACCTTGATTTTCATCCGACAGATATCCCGCTGCCCACGCAGCCACTGACCAATCACAATCGCGAAGACCTGTTGCGTTTCCTGCAGGCGGAGCAGGGGTTTTCCATGCGGCCGCTGCCCATCACCTCGCTCACGATTCACGCCAATGGCGCGATGAGCCCTGCGGGCTCCGACTATGCAAACGCGGTGCGCACGCGTGGACTCTCAGTGAAGGCCGGCGAACGCGTGACGGTGACCGATGTGCGCATCGAGAAGGATCGCGTAATTCTAGACTTCAATGGCGGACCGGAGCACAAGCATAAATGGCTCCGGCATGTGTCGGTGGGCATGGATCCCAACATGACCACGCCGGTCGTACATGATGATCCGCAGGCACCCAGCGGCACGCGCGTGGTTCTGGTCTTTTCGCATGAAGTTCCCGATGTCACCGGACTGCAGGTGGAGGCGCTGATCAAGCCGATCGTGGATTTCAGCGTGAAGACGCCGCAGCAGGCTTTCACCGATACGCTGCCTCCGGCACTGCGCAAGACGATCAATGAACACCATGTGCTGGTGGGCATGAATACCGAGATGGTGGTCAGCGCACTGGGGCCGCCGAAGAACAAGGTTCGCGAGCGTGACGGCCAGACGCCATTCGAAGAATGGATCTACGGCGATCCTCCGCAGCCCGTGCAGTTCATCCGCTTCAACGGCAATCGCGTGATTCGCGTGGAGATTGCCAAGGTGGGCGAGTCGCCTGTTATTCGCACGCAGAATGAGATGGGCGATTACTGGAACACCGCACCGCCGGACAACACGCGGATCGTCAAGCTTGGCGATCAGGCCCCGGGCAGTGCCACGGCCGAGAATGCTCCGCGTACTCCGCCCACGTTGCGCAATCCGGGTGAGAAGCTGCCATCGGATGACGACAAGAGCAAGCCGACGATGAAGCCGGTGGAGTTCCCGACGGACACGCAGACTGCCGGCAGCCCGTCGAAGCCAGCGGGCGCTGGCAGCTCCGCGTCGTCAAGCTCGTCATCTAGCTCGAGCTCGACTCCGGCAGCCAGCCAGACCCCGCCTGCTCAGGCACCAACTGCTCCGATTCATCCCACCATGCCGTCGCCTGACGAGTTTCGCGCTCCTGCTTACTAAAGAGCGAAGCTGCGAAGCTTTTGAGATCAGCCGCGAAGGGCAGTTTCTACTTTGGTGCGGTCAATTTTTCCGTCCACCCCACTTTACCGGCTCCATCCACAACGATGTCGAGCGAGCCCTGCTGGCCTTCATCAAGCGTGGGGCCGGTTGCGGAGTGGGTTTTGCCGTCGGCGCCGATGTAGCTGAGGGTGATTGCGCCCGATCCCTGCACCTTAAAGCGGTAATGATAGGCCGCACGCGGCGCGAGCATCTGAGTTCCAAAGCTGGCGCTGGGATAGTCGATCTCGATCAAGCGCATCGGGGTGTCGCCATCATTGTGCAACGTTGTTTCAACGAAGGCGGAACGGCAGGCCGACAGGCTGCAGCAGAGGAGAACGGCAAAGACCGCCGTCAATTTTCGAGAGACGTTCATCTCCTTGATGATGACAGATTTGGGGATGATGACAGATCTGCGCTGCCGCGCGCTTAAATGACTGGCTTGCGCTGGAGCGCCCGGGCGGTGAGCACCACGCCTGTTTCGCGGGTATGCAGATTGATGGGGAAGGCTAGAACATTCCAGACCCATTCTTCGCCCTTGCGCGGCAGGTTGAGCAGGCCGCGATAGGTGCGGTCGATGTAGGTCTCACGGTCGCGCGCCACGGTGCGCAGAATATCCCGAAAGTCTGAGGCCAGCTCGGGCATTTCGGAGAACATATTGCGGCCGGGGAACCAGTCGCGGGGACGCTCGAGCAGCCGCGCGCAGGTCTCATTCACGTATTGCCAGTTGCCATCTCCATCGAGAATTTCAAGCACCACGTCATCGCCCATGGCCATGTTGATGCGGGAGTAGAAGAAATCGCGGGCATCTACCACCACCGGCTTACCGCGCAGCTTGGCTTCGAACGAGCGCAGCGCAGTTACCAGGTCATCGCTCGAGCTATAACCCTTGAGCAGATGCATGTCCTCTACGCCGCCGAAGCGCCGTTCGAGAGTGGCGGACAGGATGATGATCGGAACTTCGGGCCGCTGCTGGCGAAGCGCGGCTGCGACCTCGGTGCCAAACTGGCCGGCGCCGAGATGATAGTCGAGCACCGCTATGTCGATCTGCGAGAGAAGCTGCTCCGCCTCTTCGATGGTCGAGGCCGTCTCGGTGAGGTAACCATTCTTTCGGAGGATGGTGGAGCGAAGAAGCAGATTCTCCGGATGATCATCCAGAAGGAGCACGCGTATGGGATCGGCGATAGCCAATCCAGAGTCGCGCGTGGAGCTGGTCAAAGCGCCATTCTCATTGTCGTTATGCATGAAATAACTTTGATGCAAGAAATGGACAAACTGCCGCTAGAACAGGAACTGAATAGCTACAGCGTAGACGTGCCAGAGACGAATGAAGTTTATTTATTTTGCCGTGTTGAGTCCATGAAAGAAGCTTCAACTTCTTTCCGAATCTCCTTTTCGTTGCAGGCGCTTGACTATGTCGGGCAGCCGGCTAAAGATCGCTGTCGATCGGAGCCACTGGCGGTTATCGAAAGCCGGCGAACCGCTGATCATCTTTCCTGCCGGCACATCGTGGGAGACTCCTGACTGTGCGGTCATGATTACGTCATCTCCGAGCTTGCAGTGGCCGGCTACGCCAACCTGCCCGGCGAGGATATTGCTTCTGCCAATCTCCGATGATCCGGCGAGGCCAACCTGCGCGCAGAGCAGGGAATTGCTTCCGACCTTCGATCCGTGTCCTACCTGTACCAGGTTATCGACCTTCACTCCGGAGCCGATGCGGGTCTCGCCTACGCTGGCGCGATCGATGCAGGAGTTCGCCTGTATCTCGACGTTGTCCTCGATCACCACTGGTCCAGCCTGCACGATTTTGTGCCACACGCCATGGTCATCTTTGGCGAAGCCGAAACCGTCGCAGCCGACTACGACGCCATTCTGCAGGACGACGTGGTTGCCGATGCGGCAGGCTTCGCGCACCACCGAGTGAGCGTGGGCAAAAAAGTAGTCGCCGATCACCGCGTTCGCGTAAATCACAACATGGGACAGGATAGTCGCGTAGTCGCCAATCACTACGTTTTCGCCAATCACTGCAAACGGGGCGATGTGCGCATGCTTGCCGATCCTGGCTGTGGGATGGACAGAGGCCATGGGGTGAATGCCGGGCGTGTATTCCGGCTCGCGATAAAAAAGCTGGATGGTCTTGGCCCATGCCAGATAGGGATTTTGGGTGCGCAGCGTGGCTGTTTCGATCTCGGGAAAGTCGGGTGCGACCAGGACGGCGGCTGCTTCCGTGGTGCGGGCCAGCGCAGCATAGCGCGGATTGGCGACGAAGGTCACATGCTCCGGGCCAGCTTCTTCAATTCCGGCAACTCCGGTGATCCGGGTGTCACCGTCACCGTACAGTTCCGCTCCCAGAGCCAGCGCTAATTCAGCTAACTTCATGCTGGGATTGTACTCTGCGGTTCCTGCCCGAACAGAAGGCAGCCAATTCTGAAGCACATGCGGTAGGATGATTCAACTCCGCCGCTCGATCGTAAGGAAACGACTAATCCCGCACGCCGGGTTGGGAAGTGCCTAACTCCATCTTGAGGAGCTCATCATGTCTGTTGCTCGTGATCTGAAGATCGCCGCGCGCCATCTGCTGAGATCTCCAGGCTTCACCATCGCGGCCATCCTGATGCTGGCGTTGGGCATCAGCGCGAGCACTGCGATCTTCTCCATTGTCGAGGCGGTGTTACTACGCCCGCTCCCGTTTCCTGAGTCAGACCGGCTCATGGTGTTGTCGGACGTTATCCAGGGAACGCACATTGCGGGCAATGGCGAAGCCGGAGTTACTGCGCCCGACATTCGCAGTTACACACGAGATACTCACAGCTTCACCAGCCTGGGGGGCTATTCGTTCACAGCTTATGAGCTTTCCGGCGCCGGCAGTCCGGATCAGCTGAATGCGGCGCGCATGACCGCAGGTGTTTTTCCGGCACTGGGAGTGGAGCCGATGCTGGGCCGCGTCTTTACCCAACAGGAAGACGAGCAGCATCAGCAGGTTGTGGTGCTGAGTTACGCAACATGGAAGAGCCGCTTCAACGCAGACACCGGTGTTATGGGCAGAAAGGTTCTTCTCGACCGCAAGCCCTACGTGGTGATCGGTGTCATGCCGCGCAACTTCGAATTTCCGCTTCTTCCCGGTCATCTCAACCGCAGCGAGCTGTGGGTTCCGATGAGCTTCGAGCCTGCGGAGCTGACGGCGGGCGCGGCGTCCTGGAGTTTTCAGATGGTTGGCCGCCTGAGGCCGGGCATTACCGCGGCTCAAGCGGAAAGCGATGCCGCCGGTGTGGCCAAAGAGACGATGCGCAACTATCCCGCGTATATGGCGGGCTTCAGCATCCGTCCGGTGGTGAGGCCGCTGCATGAGGAAACGGTGGAGCAGGCCCGTCCGCTGATTCGCACCCTCTTCTTTGCCGTAGCGGTGGTGCTGTTGATCGCCTGCGCCAATCTGGCCGGACTCTTGCTGGTGCGCGCCATTCGCAGACGCAGAGAAGTGGCCGTCCGTCTCGCGTTGGGAGCACGCGCATTTACTCTGCTGCAGCAGGCGATTCTGGAGAGCCTGCTGCTGAGTCTTCTGGGCGGGGTGCTGGGATTGATTCTGGCCAGCGTCGCGCTTCGCGTAGGGGTGAGCCTGCTTCCCGAGACACTCCCGCGTGTCAATGAGATCGGTCTCGATTGGTATGTGGCAGGTTTTGCGTTCGGACTCGCAATATTTACCGGTGTTGTCTGCGGCCTGGCGCCAGCCTTTGCCGCCATCCATACCAGCGTGAACGATACGCTGAAGGAAGGCGGCCGCACCGGCACAACCGGCGGCGGACACGCCCGTCTGCGGTCGGCGCTGGTGATCGCGGAGGTCGCGATCGCGCTGGTGCTGCTTACCGCGTCCGGGCTGCTGTTGCGCAGCTTCGAAAAGATGCGCCAGGTCGATCTGGGTTTTCAGCCCGATCACACCCTGGTGGCGGAGTATGGTCTTCCCACCAAGCAGTACGCCACGCAGGCGTCGATCGATCAGTTTAACGAGGAGCTGCTGCGGCGGGTGCAGGCATTGCCGGGCGTGAAAAGCGTGGGATTGACCTCGTTTCTGCCCGCGTCCGGCTCCAGCAACAGCGGCGTCTTCGTCGCCGACGGTTACGTGCCACCGAAAGATGCGGGCATGAATCTGGCCACCACCATCACCGTGCAGGGAGACTACTTCAGCGCCATGGGTATCCCGCTGCTGCGGGGTCGTTACTTTACGGCGGCAGACAAGGCAGGTGCGCCGCTGGTAGTGATCGTGAACCAAAGACTCGCGCAGCAGGCATGGCCGGGACAGAATCCCATCGGCAAGCGCTTCCGCATCGGAATGCAGGCGATGCAGACTCCATGGGCGACGGTGGTGGGCGAGGTCGCGGATGTGAAGGAAGGCTCGCCGGATCTGCCCACGAAACAGCAGTACTACACAACGATTGAACAGATAGAGAGTTTTATCGGGCCGCTGGGCTCGCCGACCGATCTGAACGGCAACAGTGTCTACATCGCGCTGCGCGCGGCCATGCCGCCCGAGCAGACGGAGAATGCGCTGCGCGCCACTGTGCGCTCTATGGACGCGCAGCTGCCCTTGAACCAGGTGGAGACAATGGACCACGCCATCTCCGACAGCGAGGCGCCGCGCCGCTTCAACACCGCGCTGATTACTACCTTCGCGACCGTGGCGGTACTGCTTGCGGTGCTGGGCATCTACAGCGTTATCGCTTTCTCCGTGGCGTTGCGCGTGCAGGAGATCGCCATCCGCATGGCGCTGGGCTCGCAGCGCTCGGGCATCGTGAGCATGGTGGTGATGGCCGGTGCGAAGCTGGCCCTGATTGGCTGCGGAATCGGACTGGTGGGAGCCGTTGCGGCGTCCCGGCTGCTGCGATCGTTTGTTTTCGGTATCAGCGTCTTCGATCCTCTGGTGCTTACCTTCGCCGCGCTCTTCATCCTTATGTTGGCGCTGGCGGCGTGCCTGTTGCCGGCACGCCGCGCGTCGTCGATCAATCCCATATGTGCTCTCCGGGCGGATTAATTTTTGACCCTGATTTCCACTTGACGAAAATCCGTTGAAACGCTCCCATGAAGAAACGGAGAAGCTCCGTATCTTCTGAATCCCTGTCCCCCGGAGACTTCAAGATGTCGCTTCTTCGCGATTTGCGTTTGGCTGCGCGCCAATTCGCCAAGTCGCCAGGATTCGTATTCACCGCGGTGCTCATGCTCGCCCTGGGCATCGGAGCGACTACGGCCATCTTCTCCATCGTCGAAGGTGTTCTGCTGCGCCCGCTGCCGTTTCCTCATCCCGACCGCCTGTTTGCTCTGACTGACGTTGTGGAAGGCCCGGGGATTGCCGGAGGCAGCGCAGAAGAGGGCGTGACCGCGCCCGATATCCAGAACTACATCCGCAACACGCACAGCTTTGACGGGCTGGGGGGATATCAGCCGGTCACCTATGAGCTCACCGGCATCGGCGAGCCGGCGATGGTGAATGCGGCGCGCATGTCCAGCGGTGTCTTTCAAGCGCTGGGTGTGCAGCCGCTGATAGGCCGCTGGTTTACGCCGCAGGAAGATGAGCAGAAGCAGACAGTGGTGGTACTGAGCTATGCAGCCTGGCACGACCGCATGGGCGCCGATCCGAATATCGTCGGGCGGAAGATCCTGCTCACCCGCCGGCCCTACACGGTGATCGGTGTGATGCCACAGGGTTTTGAATTTCCGCTGCAGCCAGGGCATTTGAATCAGAGCGAGCTGTGGGTGCCGCTGCGACTCTCCGACTACGAGCTGACCACCCTTGCCGGCGCATGGGAGTACTTCATGGCCGGGCGTCTGAAGCCGGGGATCACGCCCGCTCAGGCAGCGGCCGACGCTGCCACCGTCGCCGCCGAGACGGTGCGCGAACACGCTGCCGCGATGGGTCCATACAAGATGCACCCCGTTGTGCGCTCATTGCGAGAGGAGACCGTCGAATCGGCGCGGCCCCTGGTGCGAACGCTGTTTCTGGCGGTCGTCGTAGTGTTGCTGATGGCTTGCGCCAACTTAGCTGGACTGCTTCTGGTGCGTGCGATTCAGAGGCGGCGGGAGATTGCGGTTCGCCTCGCACTTGGTGCGCGCGCTTCGACGCTGCTACGCCAGGCTCTCGTCGAGAGCCTGGCTTTGAGTATCACCGGAGGTTTCCTGGGGCTGCTGCTGGCTGACGTCGCCTTACGCGTGGGAGTGAATGCGCTGCCGGAATCGATGCCGCGTGTCGGCGATATCCGTCTCGATTGGCGCGTAGCTGCTCTGGCATTTGCCCTGGCAATTCTCACTGGAGTTCTCTGCGGATTGGCTCCCGCGTTTGCAGCCATGCGCACGCGCCTGAACGATGCTCTCAAGGAGGGCGGCCGCTCCGGAACTACCGGCAGCGGCCACGGCCGGCTGCGTTCGGCGCTGGTGGTAGCAGAGATTGCTGTGGCGCTGGTCCTGCTTGCTGCATCGGGGTTGTTGCTGCGCAGCTTTGCCAGAATGCGGCAGGTGGATCTGGGTTTTCATCCCGAGCATGCGGTGATCGCGTCTTATGGATTGCCTGCGAAGCAATATGTGACGCAGGGGCAGATCGACGCGTTCAATCGTGATCTGTTGCGCAGGCTTGGCGAGCTGCCTGGTGTAGAAGCTGCGGGAATGACCGCGATTCTTCCTGCGTCGGGCAGCGATATCAACTCGCTCTTCGTGGCCGACGGCGATGCGGCGTCGCTGGAGGGTCACGACCTGGCAACACCAATTGTGATCGAAGGCGATTATCTGCGGGCGATGGGCATTCCTCTACTGCGCGGCCGGTATCTCAACTCCGGTGACACGGCAACTTCGCAGCTGGTTACGGTGGTGAACCGGAAGCTTGCCGAGGAGTCATGGCCGGGACAGGACCCCATCGGCAAGCGCATCCGCATCGGCGCGGCGCAGAGTAGCGCGCGTTGGCTCACCGTGGTCGGCGAGGTGGCTGAGGTGAAAGAGGGTGCGCCGGACGGAGCCCCGAAGCAGCAGTTCTATGAGAATGTCGATCAGGTGGTGCCGGCATCTGGTGCTGGAGGCTCGTCTGCGGATGTGTTTGGCTACGGAGGCTATATCGTGGTGCGCTCCGCGCTGCCTCCGGAGCAGATGCAGAATCAGCTGCGCACCGCGGTTCGTGCCATCGATCCGCTGCTACCGCTGGCGCATGTCCAGACCATGACTCAGGCGGTCGCGGATATCGAAGCTCCGCGCCGCTTCAACACCATCGTTCTGACCGCCTTTGCCGCCGCTGCGGTGCTGCTGGCGGTTCTCGGTATCTACAGCGTAATTGCGTTTTCGGTGGTTCTGCGCGTGCAGGAACTGGCGATTCGCATGGCGCTGGGTTCGCAGCGGTCCGGAATTCTGCGCCTCGTCCTGGCCTCGGGAGCGAAGCTGGCCGCTCTGGGCTGTGCCATCGGTATCCTTGGATCGCTGGCAGCATCTCGTCTGCTGAAATCTTTTCTCTTTGACGTGAGCGCGTATGATCCCATGGTGTTGATCGGAGCCGCAGCTTTGCTGATGCTGCTGGTTGTGGCTGCGTCGCTGCCTCCTGCTCTGCGAGCCGCTGCGGTCGATCCGACCCGTGTTCTTCGCGGAGAATGAAGCGACGACAGTTTCAACCTTTTTAATGTTCGAAATTGCGGCGTAAAACGACGTTTATTGCTCGCACATCCTTTTCGGGACAGGGCTAATCATAGGCGCCATGCGTAAGCTTTGGTTGGGGTCGATCCTGATGGTTCTCGCCGGTCTGGAGCGGACTGCCATGGCCCAGGCCAATACCGGAGAGCTTCGCCTGCATATAACCGACATCGCAGGACACAGCCTCAGGGCATCCATCACCATCGCGAGCGAGGGCAACGCCTATTTGAAGGAGCTTTTCTCCGGCGAATCAGGCGATATCCATCTGAAAACTCTTCCGTACGGTCTCTATGAGGTGCGGGTGGAGTCGAGGGGCTTTGCGCCCGCCTCTGCCGTGATCGCCATCCGCTCAGAGCTTCCCATGGAACGCACCATGGAGCTGGGCGTTGCGCTGGTGACAACCACAGTCAAAGTCAGTGATGCGGCCACACTGGTCGATCCAGGTCAGCCATCGTCAATCATGCAGATCGGCTCGCAGCAGATCGCGGATCGGGTCTCGTCGCTGCCCGGCCGGTCGGTGCAGGATCTGGTGAACACCCAGCCGGGATGGCTCTACGAGGGCAATGCGGTGCTGCACCCGCGCGGGTCTGAGTACCAGACGCAGTTTGTCGTCGACGGCATTCCGCTTACCGACAATCGCTCCCCTAGTTTCGGGCCGGAGATCGAGGCCGACGATGTTGCATCCATGAGTATCTATGCCGCCGGCATTCCAGCCGAATACGGCAGAAAGATGGGCGGCATCGTCGAGCTGAATACCCGCCGCGATAACGCGTCCGGTTTGCACGGCCTGCTGATCCTGGCAGGCGGCAGCTACGATACCGCCGATGCTTTCGGACAGGTTCAGGAGCTGTCCGGCAAGAACCTTGTGTCGGCGAGCGCGTCCGGCAGTATGACCAGCCACTACCTCAATCCCGTGGTGCCGGAGAATTTCACGAATACCGGAACAACCGGAGACTTTTCGGCCGGCTATGAGCGCGATCTTTCCGACCGCGACCGGCTGCGCGTTAGCGTTCGCCACGACCTGACCCGTTTTCTCATTCCCAATGAGATGGTGCAGGAGCAGGCAGGACAGATCCAGAATGGTGACACCATCGAGACCATGGGCATGATCCGATACCAGCACATCTTTTCGCCCCAGAGTCTGGGTACGCTGGCCGGCATGGTGCGGGATAACGCCAACGATCTCTATTCGAATCCGAGCTCAACGCCGATCATCGCCTTCCAGCACAACGATTTTCGCGAGGGCTACTTCAAGGGCACCTTTTCTTTTCACCAGGGGCGTCAGGACTTTAAAGCCGGCATCGAGTCGGACAGCATCTTCTTGCACGAGCACTTCAACTACACCATCACCGATCCCACGCAGTTCGATGACAACACACCTTCTGCGTTGACCTTCGCGGACGAGCGGCCGGATCTGGAGCAGTCGGCTTTCGTGGAAGATCTGATCCGGCTGGGAAAGTGGACGGCTAGCGCGGGGCTGCGCTGGGATCACTACCAGCTGCTGCTAAATCAGAATGCGGTCAGCCCGCGGCTCTCACTCAGCCGTTATTTTCCCCAGGCAAATATGGTGCTGCACGGGTCGTACGATCGCGTGTACCAGACGCCATCATTCGAGAACATCCTGATTTCGAGCTCTCCGCAGATCGACGCGCTCAGCGATCAGTTTCTACGCCTGCCAGTGCAGCCGTCGCGAGGCGATTATTTTGAAGGCGGGCTGACCGAAGGTTTCGCGGGACGGACGCGTCTGGATGTGAACGTCTATCGCCGCGATGTGCGGAACTATGCCGATGACGATCAGCTGCTCAATACCGGCGTCAGCTATCCCATTGCCTTCGATAAGGCGGTGATCTACGGGGCGGAAGGGAAGCTGGAGCTGGTGCGGCTGGGCGGTCTCACCGGCTTTGTCAGTTATTCCTATATGGTCGGCAACGCCTGGTTTCCGGTTACAGGCGGTCTTTTCCTGGGGGACGACGCAACCGCAGCTCTTTCGCAGCTCTCCGGGCATTTTCCCGATTCGCAGGATCAGCGCAACACTCTGCGCACCCGCTTTCAATACGCGGCTACGAGGAAGATATGGTTTGCCGGCGGAGCGAACTACGGCTCGGGGCTGCCTTTCGAACACGAGGGCGACGAGGCTGATGCCCTCGCCGAATATGGTCCCGCGGTTATCAGCCGCATCAACTTCGATCGCGGACGCATTCGTCCGCTGCTGGCGGTGAATGCTTCCGCGGGCGCGGAGGTTTACAGCAACGAACGGGTCAAGGTGCGCTTTCAGGCCGACGGAGATAATCTCAACAACCGCCTTAATGTCATCGACTTCGGCGGCCTCTTCTCGGGGAACGCGATTGCGCCGGCGCGCAGTTACGGGCTGCGGTTGACTACGAGCTTCTAGCGTCTTCCGGGCAATCGGGGCGGCATCATTCAGAACAGGCTTTCCTGTTTGTCCTCTTTGTCCTGGGCAGCGGCTGGCGTTGGTTTCGGCTTCGGTCCACCAACCACAGCGACAACCTCCAGCTCCGCGACTGAGGACGATGGAATCCATATCCTCTGGGTGTTGGAGCGGGTATCCGGCGGAGTTAGAAATAGACCCTCGGACGAGATCAGGCTGAGGTCATTGGCAGCGATGCCCTCGATTACGTCTCCATCGGTCAGCTTCGCCCGCAAAAACAATCCTGCGGTGCGTGGACGGCCGGCAAAGGATTTGCGCAGCAGCCGCTCGGGATTGGCCGCCTCTCCGGAATTGAAGTCGCGGACAAAGCAGACCCACTTGATCTGAGCCGTCTCCAGGGCTACCACTTTTCCGTCCAGTCCCAGCAGCTCGATGGCCTTGCTGCCTTCCTCCTGGTGAAAGAAGAGGTCCGAAGTCAGGTATCCGGCAACCCAGTCCCGGGAGAACTTGCGGACAACGGCTTTCTTACGACTGGAGGCCATGGAGTTCAGGATACGGGGAAGCTGGTCCCGCAAACTAAGGATTGTTGCATGTATGGGACTCAATGCAACGAAAATTGTGCAGTATGGTAGCCAAGCAGGATACGGTGTGTTACATTGGAGTTTTGTTAACGCCCTGGGTGTACTCGTAAACTATTGTTAGTTATAGTAGTTAACCAGATTTTCGGCCGGGAGCGTTAAAAGAATGGCGTTGATTGTTCAGGCATGCCCGACTACGTTTATCTCTTAGAAAATCGCCTCTCGCCCCTCCAGCAGAACGCTCTCAAGCAGGTTCGCGATGTGGCCCGCGCACACGGCACGAACGTGTTTTTGACCGGCGGCGCGGTCCGCGATCTGACAACCGGATTTCCCGTCCGCGACCTTGATTTTACGGTTCAGGGAAATGCCCTTAAGTTAAAGAAAGACTTGGAGAAAGCCGGAGCTACCCTGTGGGGCGAGCACGAGCCTTCCCGGACGCTTTTCTTCTGGCTCAAGGGTGTTCGCGTGGAAGTGTCGAGCTCGCGTAGCGAGCAGTATCCCAAACCCGGCAAGCCGGTTTATGAGTGGGCTCCGATCCTCGACGATCTGCGCCGCCGCGACTTCACCGCGAATGCCATGGCGGTCTCATTGAACGAGGGCTCCTATGGGCTGCTTCTCGATCCCCTGAATGGCATCGCCGATCTCGAGTCCCGGACGCTGCGTCTGGTAAGTCCCTATGGATTCATCGAGGACCCCTCGCGCCTGCTCCGTGCAACGCGCCTGCTCGCCCGTACCGGCTGGGAGCTGGATGAGCGCAGCAAGACCCGCTATCAGAATGCCAAGGAAGAGAATGCCATCGACGCCATCTCTCCATACCTCAAGGGCTATGAGCTGGAAGAGATCGGACATGAGGAAGATGCGCTTAAGGCATTGAAAGCACTGGAAAACGAAGGCTGGATGAAGCATATCGATCCAGCCTGGACTACGGCCCGCGCCGACTTGCACGGACTGGAAGGTTTGCATGCGGCACTGATCCAGCTTCTGATTCAGGGCATTCATCCCGATCTGGCTGCCGCGCAGATGGAATTGCTTACCGCCAAGATGCCGCCCAAAGAACTTGAAGCACTGAAGAAACAATTTCCGCGGCAGGGCTTTGTGAAGCAGTGGGAGGCGATCGACGAGTCGGCCAAGGAGTTCCAAAAGGAACTGCTCGACAGGAAAAATTCGGCGCCTTCGGCAACCTGGAAGCTTCTGACGAGCTATACGCCGGAAGCTGTTCTCTGGCTGGCATTTACGAGCAAGAACGCCGCTGTTCAGACCAAGTTCAAGAACTTCTTCACAGTCTGGCCGGAAGCGCGCCAGAAGATTCCTACCGCCTTGATGCTGGAGATGCGCATCACGCCGGATCTGCCGGGTTATGACCAGCTGGTGCAGGAAATCTTCTTCCAGTTGATGGATGGGAAGCTGACTACGGACGAGGAGATGCGTGCATTCCTCGAGCCGCATTCGCCGCCTGCTCCTCCTCCGCCAGTGAGTATTCGCCGCACCCGCGCCAAGAAATCCGAAGCGCGCTTCAAGGATGAGGATGAGGACGACGAAGAGGTAGTTCCTCTGTCCGGCGATCTGGATGAAGACGGCGAGGATGACAGCGACGAGGACGAGGAAGAGGAAACCGACGACGAAGACCTGCCCATTGCCAAGCCGGTAAAGGTGAAGGCAGTCTCGGCGAAGCAGGCCCCGGCGAAGGCCGCTGCTCCGGCAGCGCCTGTTGCCCATGAGGCAGCTTCGGGTACAGCCTCGGCGAAAGCCGAAGCCAAGGCTGCTTCCCCAATCGCTGCAAAATTGGCTGCCCCGGTAAAGCCCAGCACCCCGGCCAAGCCGCCGGTTGCTGCAAAGGCTCCGGCGAAAGCTGTGCCCCTGCCGCCCAAGAAGGCTGCGGTGAAAGCCGTGCCCAAGAAGCCGGCGGTCGCGGCGAAGAAGACTTCGCCGGCAAAGAAGGCGGTGAAGCCGCCCGCGAAGAAAGCGGCGAAACCGGCTCCCAAGCCGGCAGCGAAGTTGCACAAGAAACCGGCAGCGCCTCCGGCTAGAAAGCCAGCTGCGAAGACAGCCAAGAAACCTGTCGCCAAGCCGGTGAAGAAAAAGCACTAAGCGGACCATCCAGCGCGTCCATCCTGTCCAGTGCTGCCATGGCACAATTGCGCGTGGAACTGTGCGGCCCCTGTAGTATTGTCGGAACAATCTACTGGAGCCAGCCGCACATGTCTCGAAGCAGCCTTCGCGTGTTTGCAGTTCTCTGCCTCTCTTTTGCCGCCACCGCTCTTTCGGCACAGTCCACTCCCGCGCATCACGATGCCCGCCTGGAGCATGCCTATCGCTTCGATCGCGGCGGATGGACCTACGTGCACCTGCAGGGCTCGCCGGAGGACATCGGCTACCAGCATGGCTATTTGCTGGCTGCAGAGATCGAGGACAACTACAAGGTACTTAAGCTGGAAGCGGAGCATTCGACCAAGCGCAACTGGGCTTTCTTTCGCGATGCATCGCGAACCATGCTCTGGCCGAATATCGATCCTGAATATCAGCAGGAGCTGAAGGGCATTGCCGCGGGTGTCGCGGCCAAGGGCGTCAATCTCGATGTGTGGGATATCGTGGCCATGAACGGCCAGATCGAGCTCACCGAGTACTACGTTCCCTGGCTGGACAAGAACGAGCACGCGAATGGCACTTATCCGAAGGATCTTCCCGATCTCACCGGCCATGAGCCGAAGGCCCCCGGCAACTGCAGCGCCTTCATCGCGACCGGCAGCTATACCAAGGATGGCAAGATTGTCATCGCCCATAACAACTGGTCGTCTTACGCCGACGGCTCGCGCTGGGTCATGGTCTTCGATATCCAGCCGGACAAGGGCCATCGCATCCTGATGGACGGCGCACCGGCGCTTATCACCAGCCAGGATGACTTCGGCATCAACGACGCCGGCATCATGATTGCCGAGACCACCATCACCCAGTTCGTCGGCTGGGATCCGAAGGGCAAGCCTGAGTTCGTGCGCTCGCGCAAAGCGCTGCAATACGCCAGCTCCATCGACGACTATGTGGCTACCATGCTGGTGGGTAACAACGGGGGCTATGCCAACGACTGGCTTATCGGCGACCGCAAGACCGGCGAGATCGCCTATCTCGAGCTCGGCCTTAAGCATTCACCGGTCTGGCACAAGAAGGACGGCTACTTCGTGAGCTCAAACTTCGCACGCGATCCTGGGCTGATCAAGGACGAGACCGAAAGCTTCGATATCAAAGATCTGAGCTCCTCACCCAATGCGCGCCGTGTTCGCTGGGAGCAGCTCATGCGCGAGAACAAAGGCAAGATCGATGTGCCTATGGCCGAGAAGTTCCTCGCCGACCACGAAGATACGTTCCTGAAAGAGAAGAAGGCCGATCAGCGCTCCCTCTGCGGACACACGGATGTGGCCAAGGAAGGAATTCCGGTATGGGGCGATCCACCGTTTGATCCCGAAGGAGCGGTGCAAGGGAAGGCGACGGACAGCGATATGGCAGCGAAGATGAGTTTTGTCGGCCGCGCCGGACATCCCTGCGGCGAAGATTTTCTGGCCAAACCTTTTCTGGAAGCGCATCCTGAATATTCCTGGGAAGCGCCGATCCTGCGCGATATGAAGGCCGGTCCGTGGACGACGTTCACATCCGGTGACTCCAGCAAATAAGAGAGGTCGAAGGCCATGCCGGAGGCTCAGATGCTGGCCGGGCAATCCGAACTCGCGCAGCTATTGCAGGATACCCGCGCCGAGTCAGGACGGACGCTGCTTGAGCTCGTCGATGAGCGCCCCACGCTGCTGGTGTTCCTGCGTCACTTCGGCTGCGCCTTCTGCCGGCAGGCCATCGACGATGTATCAAAGGTGCGTGCCAAGATCGAGGAGCGTGGCGCGCAGGTGGTCTTTGTACACCTGGGCACGCCGGAGCGTGCGAAGCCTTTCTTCGACTATTACCATCTGTCATCCGTAGAAAGGATCAGCGATCCGGAGGGCAAGCTCTACCATGACCCGGCATTTCGGCTGGCGCGCGTAAGTCTCTTCCAGATATTCCGTCCTGCCGTCTGGATCGCATGGCTGAAAGGCGCGATCTTCATCTACAAGATTGGCGCGATCAAAGAAGACGTGAGTCAGATGCCCGGCGTCTTCTTTCTGCGCGATCGCAAGATCGTAAACCTCTTCCGCCATCGCACGATCGCCGACCGGCCCGACTATGTGGCGCTGATCTGCTAGATCCAGTCTTCCTAGGTCCAGTCCTCGAAGCGAGGAAGCCTTTGATTGTCACTGGGACGTGAAGCTTGCATCGGCCGGTATTCCCGTGAAGCCGGGAGAGTAAAGGTCTCGGTATGCCGGGGTCCAACCATCTGGCATGCGCGGGTAAGAAGTCTGTTGGGGGTTTCTACATTCAGGATGAATGCTTCAGAGTAGGTGACTGATGCGTCGACTTTGCCAAGCAGCAAGACAAGGGCTGCGATGGCATCGGCGAGCTCGTCCTGCTGCACATGGATGCGCAGACCGATCCATGGTTCCAGAATGACCGGAGACGCGGCGAATAGAGCCTCGTCAAATGCCATGCCCGCGGCCATGGCAAAGGCTTCGGGATAGGAGTGCGGTGGCAGATGCGTGGCTTCGAGCAGTCGAACCTCCACTCCGCGCATAGGGTGGTGCGCCGTGGGGCCAGAGTCGAATTTGCGAAAGATGGCGGCGCGAACCGCGTGGTAGCAATCCTCCGGTATGGCCAGATCGGGAGCACGGGTTACGAAGCAAGCTTCCTCGTCATGGGGAAGAAGCTCGAGCTTGACGTGGGCGAAATGTCCCCGTCCTTCGAAATGGCGGATGTATTTCCGCTCTCCGATTGCCGCGCGTCGAATCGTTTCCCGAAAAGCAATCGATGAACGTGACATGATCGTAGCCTTCGTTCGCGATGATAATCCGGCGATGCCGGGACCGGCCTTTGATGAAGAACAACCTACTGCTTCGGCTTCCCCCACGCACTATCCAGAAAGAGATAGCGCTCACGCTGGGTGTCCGGACGCGCTTCGGAGTTGGCGTCGAGATGCATTACCTGCCACCCATCGCCGCCATTATAGGTCGGCCACCTGGGCAGGCCGGCGGTCTCCGGCTTGTTCGGATCGCCGGTGCGCGCGAAGTTGGTCCAGTAGATCTGGATCTGATCTGAGAGCTTGCGATCTTCGGGACGTACTGTGGTCTCCTGGCGCGAATCGAGTGTGCCGAAAACATACTCGATATCGTCGGAGTGAAATGCTCCTGCCGCCGCGGGATGAAACTTGTCGCCTGGTGAGCCGAGATCGAGGCGATAACGATAGACCGGTGCTTCGCCCGTCTTCACCTGCGCCTCGAGCCAGCACCATGTGGAGAAGGCGATGAAGCGGTCGCTGGCGAAATCGCCGGCCGACTGCACGGCCTGCTCGTCGGTGGCTGCCGGATACAGCGAGAGGAACTTATCCGCGTCCTCGCCGAACTCGGCGGTTACCTGGGTCTTGAAGCGATCAGCGGTCATCTTTTCGGGAGCCATGAGCACGGAGCTGCGGACCTCATCGGCATTCCATCCGCCCAGGGTGGGAATATGCGCCTGCTTGCCTGCGGCGTAGATGTTAGGAACGCTATCGGGCAGATAGTAGCCGTCGACATTAGGGCCAAAGCGTGGGGGCGGCGGCGTGGTTTTCGCGTTCGCTGCCTTGACCAGATCCGCGACGGGTAGTTTTCGCAACTCGGCGAGGCTGGTGGTGTGGAACGCGTTCTGTGCGAATTCCGAATCATCCTTCTCGCTCACCTCGCGCGGAGGATAGTGCAGACCGCTGCTGTAGAACGCTGCGCCGCTTTCGCCGATGGCCTTCTGGATCTTGTCCTTAGACAGCGGCGAAGCCATCTGCGAGCTTACCGAGAACGAGCCCGCCGATTCGCCAAAGATGGTGATGTTCGACGGATCGCCTCCGAAGGCCTTGATATTGTCTTTGACCCAGGCGATGGCCGCAGCCTGATCCATCAGCCCGTAGTTGCCCGATGCATGATGCGGCGACTCGGCCGTGAGTTCAGGATGCGCGAAGAATCCGATGATGCCCATGCGGTAGTTCATCGAGACGACAACGACATCGCGATGGGCGAGGAACTGCCCATCCTGCCGCGACTCAGAGGTGCTGCCGCTGACGAAGCCGCCGCCATAGATCCAGACCATCACCGGCAGACTGCCTGGTTTGGCACCTTTTGGCGTCCACACATTGAGGCTCAGGCAATCTTCGCTCTCGCCGGGATCATGAAAGATCATGTCCGGATAACCGCTCTGTTGAATGCAGCGCGATCCGAAGTCGGTGGCCTGCTTCACACCCTTCCATTTGGCCGCGGGCATCGGAGGCTTCCAGCGCAGGTCGCCCACCGGCGGTGCGGCATAGGGAATGCCTTTGAATGCGACGACTTTTCCATCGGTAGTGAGCGCGCCTTCAACCTTGCCATTGCCGGTTTTCACCTGCATCGGGTTGGAGGCGAAGGCAGTGAGCGTTGCAGCCAGAGTGAGCGGAAGTACCAGCTTGTGCCTGGAAATCATGACGTTGATCAACATACAGTGTGCGCCGTTCGCGGGCAACCTTTGTTGCCCGCAAGAGTGCTTAAGGAGTCTCAAGCGCGAGCATATCCGGCACTGTCTCGCGCCGCCGGATCAGCCTTGCCCGCTTGCCTTCGACCAGAACTTCGGCTGCGCGCGGACGGGTGTTGTAGTTCGACGCGAGAGACATGCCATAAGCTCCGGCATCGAGAATCGCCACCAGATCACCGGCCTTTACTGCGGCCAGCTCACGGTCGCGTGCGAAGAAGTCTCCCGTCTCGCAGACTGGACCGACTACATCGGCGACCATCCTGCGCCGTGATTTTGTAGCTGCGACGGGCAGAATTTCGTGGTGCGCCTGATAGAGAGTGGGGCGAATCAGGTCGTTCATGCCGGCGTCGGTAATCACGAAGGTCTTCTCTCCATTCTTCTTTACGAAGAGCACGCGCGTGACCAGCGCTCCTGCCTGCGCGACGAGAAACCTTCCCGGCTCGAGCAGCAGCATCAGATTGTCGAGACCGCTCACGGCCTGCCGCAGAGCATCGGCATATTGCTGCACCTTTGCTTCGGGATCGAAGGGCTGGGCAGCATGGTACTCGATGCCGAGGCCACCGCCCGCATCGAGAAATCGAATCGGCAATCCGTCTTTGCGCAGCTGGAGCACCAGCCGTGCCACGCGGTCCGTGGCTGCGCCGAAGGGCTCGGTGTTGCGAATCTGCGAACCGATATGCACGCTGACGCCGGCGGGCTCGATCCACTTCTGCTGCGCAGCGCGCTTATATACAGCGCGCGCCTTGCGGATATCGATGCCGAACTTGTGCTCGCGCAACCCGGTTGAGATGTAGGGATGGGTCTCGGCGAAGACGTCCGGGTTTACGCGCAATGCGATGCGCGCCTGCTTCTTCAGCTTTGCCGTGCGTTCGGCCAGCAGCTCAAGCTCACCCTCACTCTCGACATTGAAGAGGAGAATCCCGGAGCGCAGCGCGAGATCGATTTCCGGCGCGGTTTTGCCCACTCCCGAAAAAACCACACGCGACGCTGCGGCTTTATCGATGGTTAGAATCCGCTCCAGCTCGCCGCCGGAGACGATATCGAAGCCTGCTCCCTGCGCCGCAAGCAGCTTAAGGATCGCCAATGTCGAATTGGCCTTGACCGCATAGCAGACGAGGTGTGGCTGGCCGGAGAATGCTTGAGTAAAGAGACTTAGCCGATAGCGGATATGGCCTGCGGAGTAAACGTAGAGAGGAGTTCCGAATTTTTTGGCAAGCGCATCGAGTGCGACGTCCCCGCATGAGAGCGGGGACGATTTGCCGGGATGAACGAAAGGACGTACAGAAACCAAGCTGCCTCGAAGGAATAGAGATTTCTTTCGAGGTTAAAGCGGCGTGGCCGGTTGTACAAGCGAACGCGAGCTATTTAGCCAGCACTGCCTGTCCTGCGTGGAAGGAAGCGTGGTTGGTGCGGCTCAGAAGAATAGCGATACGGTTCCGCGATGGATCTTTGGCGAAGTCTTCCTCGGAAACTGCGGTGTGCTTCAGCAGCCATTCCGCGGGAGTGAGCTTTTCAAAGGCCGCGGTCAGCCCGCTGTTCACTTCGCTCCAGGCCTTCTTGAGGTCTGCGACCGAGACGGGATCGGGAAGGGTGCGATCGGGATTCGAGATGTAGGCTTCGTCGAGCTCAGGATGCAGACGCTCGCCGATACCCAGCAGCGGAAACATGCGATCGTGAACCGCGGTGAGATGTCCGAGGAGATAGAGGAGGCGATTCTTCCCCGGCGCCACCTGTTTCTGAAGCTTCTCGTCGTTCGCCTCTAAAAATCCCTGATCGATGCGTCCGATCACCTGCTTCCACGAACCCACGGCGCTCTTGACCAACAATTCTTCCATCGTCTTCCCGACCTGCCTTCCAAGGAAATTACGGCTATTGGATGTGGCGGGAGGGAACAGGATGCGGAAGATTGCGGGCGCTCGTCGGGAAAGTACGTGACGAGCGCCCGCGAGTGTAAGGAGAACGCTTTATGCGGGCACGTACACGGCGAAGCCGCGCGGAGGAGCGGGGAACTCGGCGTTGCCGTCAGCATCGGTAGTGCGTTCGTCGGGATGCGCGACCTGATCGTGTCCGTCCCAGGCCAACGGCTTGAACTTCTGGTTTGGCCATTTGGTTTTCACCGATGTCCCGCTCCACTGGTTGCCAAGATTGTTCAGAACATAGATCAGGCCGGGCTGATCTACATCGTCGCTCTTGAATCCGACGCGCTGCATGATGTAGAGATCCGGGTCGGCATGCAGGATCTGCGAGTCGCCGCCGGCATAGCGATGATGAACATCAATGAGCGCATCGATGCCATGGGGAGTGTTGGGGCGCGCCAGCTCGAAGTTGAAGTAGTCGAGCCAGAAGATAGACGGATAGCCTTCGTGGGTGAGGATGTAGGAGTAGGCCAGCATCTTGTCATTGACGATGCCGTTGCCCTCGTTCACGGTGTCGTGATTGTCGATGAACGTAACTGCGTGCATGGGGCGCTTGCTGACGATCACGCCGTCTTCGGTGAGCTTGCGCAGGTCGTAACTCGGCGTATCGCAGACATCCTTGAGGCGATAGCGGAGAGGGAAATCGAAGGCTGCGATCTGATTGTCGGAGAAGCTGTTCACCTTGGTGAGCCAGTTGTCGATGCTCTCGTTGTCTTCCCAGTACTCGCCGACGACGAACGGCGCGAAGGGCTGGCCATCGCGCTCGTAGCGATACTTGGCGATGGTGCCCACCATCCATGGTCCGTAGCCTTTCACGAAGTCGAAGCGCAGACCGTCGAACTTCAGCTCCTCGATGACCATCTGCGCATATTCCATCATTGCCGTGTAGACCAGCGGGTTGCGGTGGCAAAGATGGGGAAAGCCGGCGAAGACTTCGCCTTCGAGCGTCTGCTCATAGCGGCTGGGATGGAAGCTGTTCCAATCGCGCGGGAACATCTTGCTCTTGGGAGTGAACTTGGTCCAGCGCTTCTCGCCGTCGATGGGATTAATCTCTTCTTCGTCGGCGCCGGAGTTGTGATTGATCACCATATCGGCATAGACCTGAATCTTGTGCTCGTGCGCGTTGTTGATCAGCGCCTCGAGCTCCTTGCGATTGCCGAAGAAAGTCTTTGTGCCGCCCTTCTGGTCGTAGTCGCCCAAGTCAAAATAGTCGTAGGGGTCGTAGCCCATCGACGTGACGCTGGCAGCCTTGGAAATCGGCGGCAGCCAGATGGAATTGAATCCCGACTTGCTAAGACCCTCGATCTTTTCGGCGACGTAGTTCCACCACTCGCCTGCCTTGTTCTCCTTGGCAGGACAATCCCAGTAAAAAGCTTGCAGCATGACACTCACAGTCGTTCTCCCCGCGTGCGATCGCACACATGTAAATTCTGGTAGCTGATTTTGAACAGCAGGCCTGCTTAGTAGATGCAGTTTTTGGGGAATGCGTAAGACCGGCGAGCTATCCGCTATTGCAGACGCCTGGCGTCGCGTTTTGCGCCGTCGAGCGAAGGGTCGAGAGTGGCTGCGGTTTGCACTTCCTGCAGAGCGGTGCTGCGCCGGCCTTCTTTTTCGAGCACCAGACCCAGCTGCCAGTGGGCCATCGCCGCACTGGGCTCCAGTCCTTCCGTGGGCATACTCAGATAGCTGCGCAGATACTCTTCGGCGCGCGGAAACTGCGATTGCAGATTTTTGTCGAGGATGGTCTGCGCCGCCGAGAACTCCTCTCCGCGATCGTCAGGCACAGCCGTTCGCGCCCGCGCCAGCAATGCATCCAGCTTCTGCCATTGCTGCGTGCCCGCGTAAACCCTGGCCAGCAGCCGGTAAGCCGCTCCGCGCGAGGGATCGATGGCCAGGGCTCTTTCTCCTTCGGCTTCCGCGGCCTTCCAGCTCTCGCCACCGGCTGTGAGCAGTGCGTTGCCGAGGCCGATGTGGGCTTGATAGCTCTCCGGCTGTAATGCGACGGCCTGCTTCCAGTCGGCCATCGCTTTCGACTGATCCTTGCTGGAGTCGAGGGTAGCGTCGAGCTCCGCCTTCAATGCGTAGCCGCGCGTGGAGTCACGATGGATAACCAGATCGACCATCTGCATGGCCTTGTTCTTGTCGCCGCCGGCAATCGAAGGCGCATACCAGTAGTAGCGGGCGAGGGCCTCATGTGCGTAGACGTTGCCGGGATCGAGTTGCAGCGTGCGCTCGGCCTCTTTGCGAAAGCGATGGGACATACTCATCTTCTCCATCGCGCCTGCCCTTTTACTGGCAAGCTTCGCTCCCAGGATGTTGACCAGCTGCGCATGCGCGGCGGCGTTGTTATCTGCGATCGCTACAGCCTTTTCCGCAGCCGCTTGCGCCTGGTCGAGATTGCCGTAAGACCATTCGACGGTAGAAAGCACCACCAGGGCCTCAATGTCCTGCGGCTGTTTGGCGAGCTCGGCGCGCACCAGCGGCTCGGCACGGCGATAGTGCTGCTCCTCGGATAATTTTGCAGGGGATTGCTGCGCGCAGGCTGGAACGATCAACAGCAAGGGAAGCGCGGCGCAGATTCCGAATCTAAGGCGGCTCGTGGGAAGCACGTGACCCTAGCATAGCCATGCCAGTTGAATGGAATGTCAAAATGTTGCGCCGGGATGAATCCGATCAACGCATGGGTGGTGGCGGAGGAGGCGGCATGGGATAGGGCACATAGGCGCGCCGCACCAGTGACCGGATCACGTAGACCAAAAAGATGAAGAGCATGATCGGGATCAGGATCAGCCCAAGCGGGAACTGTACGAGATCTTTGCCGATCTGTCCCGAACCGTGATGCGAGACGGAGCCCAGAAACGCGACGCAGTCCTTGCCGATGCGTCCGTCTGTTCCCAATGTGATGTTGCCGAGGAATACTACGGCATCGCCGTCGATCGGTGCATTGGCATGGATGCTGCCCAAAAACGCCACAGCATCCTTATGCACGGGCCCTTCGATCCGAATGGAGCAGAAAAAACAGACCGTATCTTCAGCCTCTTCATCGGCGGAGACGGTGATGTCGTGCATGAACGAGACACGATCGCCGTCTGCTCGCGCTTGCAGCGCGGAGGTGAGGAAAAGAAAGACCGCGAAAGCGGGAAGGATAAAGCGGCGCATTCGGAAATGCCTCCCTGAAAGCATACAGGCCCCAGGCCATCTAGAACATCTGGGCCATCTAGAACCTTTGGGCAAAGGGATAGATACGAACGGAGGCGGCTGCCGGTTCCCGGCTTAAGTGAAAGCTATCTAAAAGCTTTCTCGCGCCCGATTTCCGAGTTTTCAGGCGAGATCGGCACCTGCTCGACAATCTCCACATTGAACCCCTGCAGAGCAGGCACATGGGTGGGCGTATTCGAGAGGAGACGAATCTTGCGGATGCCGAGATCGGCGAGAATCTGGCCGCCGAGACCCACCTGGCGCAGAATCCGCTGGTGTTTGTCGTCCTCGTGAGGGCGGAATTCGCGGTGGAAGATGATGCGGTGAGGCTGCACGGTGCGGTCGAGGTCGAATCCGCGACTGGTGTTGTGCAGGTACACCAGGGCGCCGCGTCCGGCCTCGGCGATCTGTTTGAGCGACTGCCGCACCAAATGGCTGCAATCGCAGATAGGGCTGCCGAAGATGTCACCAGCCAGGCAATGCGAGTGCACGCGCACCAGAACAGGTTCCTCTCCCCCAATTTTCGTTCCCTGGTCGACGTCGCCGCGCACCAGGGCCAGATGGCTCTCGCCGCCGTTCACCTCGCTCTCGTAGGCGATCACCTTGAAGTCGCCGTAGCAGGTGGGCAGAACGCTCTCGGCCACGCGGAAGATATAGCGCTCGTTCTGCAGGCGGTAGCGGATGAGCTCGGCGACGGTCAGCATCTTCATGCCATGCTCGGCGCAGAATCTGGTCAGGTCGGGGACGCGGGCCATGGTGCCGTCGTCGTTCATGATCTCGCAGATCACGCCGGCGGGAATGAGCCCGGCGAGGCGGGCGAGGTCAACCGAAGCTTCTGTCTGCCCGGCGCGCACCAGAACGCCGCCCCGCCGCGCGCGCAGAGGGAAGACGTGGCCGGGGCGGGCGAGGTCGTGAGCAGCCGAGCGAGCGTCGATAGCGACCTTGATGGTATGCGAGCGGTCAGCGGCGGAGATGCCAGTGGTGACTCCTTCACGCGCTTCAATCGTTTCGGTAAATGCGGTCCCGAAGCGAGAGGAGTTTTGCTGGGTCATAGGCCCGAGGCGGAGATAGTCGGCGCGCTCTTCTGTCAGCGTCAGGCAGATGAGGCCACGGCCGTATTTGGCCATGAAATTGATGGCCTCGGGAGTGACAAATTCGGCGGCCAGGGTGAGATCGCCCTCGTTCTCGCGATCTTCGTCGTCGACCACGACGATCATGCGTCCGGCGCGAAATTCTTCAAGCGCTCCAGGAACATCAGTGAAGGGGCTGGATGTTTGCATACTCGTATATTGTCCGCCACTTACGAAGGATTGGCACGTCCTCCTGCAAAAAAGAGAAAAGGATGTGACCAAAGAAAGACCGCAGGGATTCAGTGTCCCTTACTGGAGGTTCGGCTTACGCGATAAACCATGGATTGCCCGTGGGGAAACCGCTAGTATGATCCCGGCTTTCGCTTAGGAATCAATTACTCCTGTTCCTTCTGGGTAGCAATAGCCTATGGATCAATATCAAGTATTTGATACCACCACGCTGCACCTGGATGCCGCCGAACGCCTGCGGCTGGAGCGCATCCTCACGCGGGCCGAGGCTGACTGCGCTGCTGCCAAGGCCAGCGCCGGAACCGGTGCGCAGGGTACCCGCAAACGCGCCATTCTGCTGAAAGCGGTTCTGAATGGAACCAGCCTTGAAGATGCCGCAGCCGCCGCTTCACTGACACCGCAGCGCGCCACGCGGGTGCTCACGAATTTCTCGGAGCACGGATTCCCCGCGCTTTCCCCATCCTTTGCCGAGGCTCTGCAGGGCTCCGACAGCCCCGGCGCCGAACTCCTTTGGTCGAAGATCAAGGAACCCCTCGGACACTCGCCCAGCCATTATGACGTTCGCGCCAAGTACTGGACACCCGAAGTACTGCTCGATTTCCTCATCGAGCAGCAGCTCGTGGAGGATTCGAGCAACGTCCGCATCGGGCGGGTGATTGCCGGCAACACCAGCTCTAACACGCTGCCCCTGCACTACAAGCCGGCAGAGCAGTACGAACTCCAGTCCGGCGTCAAACGAGGAAAGCAATACCCATGGCTTGGTGCGCTGGTTGGCGTCGTTTTTCTGGGAGCGGGGCGGTTGTGTTTCGCCCTCGGCTGGTCCTTTTTCGGTGGGCTGTTCTCGTTTATCGCCGTTGTCCTGTTCTTCTTTGGCTTGATCTCCATTTATCGCAGCCGCAAAGAGAAGGAGCTGCTGCGCGCGGTCATTACCCAGAGAGCGCCTGCCGCCAGCGCCACGCCTGCCCTTACCGCACCGCAGCCCATGCGCAGCGATATGCCGGAGATCGTCATCCGCCACGTCAACACGCTGCCCGCGCCGGCGTGGAATGTGAATGCGTGCTCCGCATCTACGAATGCGGCCGGGCATGCGCCGCTGCCCATTCTCTATCTCTGGGTATTCCAGGCCTTCATGAGCCAGTTTGTCTTCGAAACTCACGGATGGCCGCAGCTCGGTCCCCTGCATCTCCTGCTGAATTGCTCAGCCCTGCCCGTCGGGCAGTTGAGGCGCGCCAAGGATTCGCTGCTCATGGGAGATTCGGCGGCGCTCGCTTCGATGGTTGCCGCCTACAATGATGCGGCGGACAGCTACGAGCGCCCTCAGCTTTTCTCCCCGATGGGTTTTACCGCAAAGACCCACTATCGCGGCTACCCCATCCACACCCTGGTCTGCACCGATTCGCTCTGGCAGGAAGCCTTCCACGCCGTGGCGCAGCGCTCGCAGCTGGCTGTCTTCAACCTCTCCGGATACGATCCCGGCCATCCTGGCCTCGAGTACGAGATTCGCCATGTGCTCTCGGGCGGGCCGCCACGGCGCTGTGTCTTTGTCTTCAACCGGCACACCAACGCCGACGGAGCTATCGACAGCGTGATCGAGACCTGGCGCAAGGTGCCGGAGTTCCACGATCAGGTGAAGCGGCTAGTTTTCCTGCGGTACCAGGATCCGCAGAGCGTAGGCTACGGGCGGCAGTTCAAGGCTGCGCCGAAGGAAATGGCAAAAATCCATCCTGCGGATGAGGGTCCGTATCATCCCGCGGCGGCGGCCATTGTGGAGTTTCTAGAATCGATCCCAGGCAGCTGAACTCTGAACCTGAAATAACTCTTTCGCACCTTTCATGAGCAGGAGTAAACTCGCGCGCGGCGCTGTCTCCCGGCTTTATATGGAGGTTGCCGTGATGAAGTTGTTTGCGTTCGTTTCACCGTTGCTGTTGTTGGGAGCCGCCACATTATTCATTCAGGAAAGTCCGTCGCCCGCGCCCTTCAAAGTTCCTCCGGAGCTGATGGGCAAGAGCAATCCAGTAAAAACTACCCCGGAAGGTCTGGCCCATGCCCGCAAGGTGTGGGGTTACGATTGCGCCATCTGCCATGGCGAAACCGGAGACGGCAATGGAGAACTGGGCCATGACATGAAGCCGGCACTCAAGGACTATCGCGATCCGGCGGCCCTCAAAGACCTATCCGACGGAGAGCTCTTTTACATCATTCAGAAAGGAAAAGGACAGATGCCGAGCGAGGGTGACCGCGCCAAGCCAGACGATCTCTGGAACATGGTGGCGCTGGTTCGCTCATTTGCGAAGAAGTAGGTCTCCCAAAAGATCAAAGGCTGCGCTTGATGCGCAGCCTTAATCTTTTTCAGGAATCTCTGACCGTTAATTCTGGATCGAATGAGTGTCAGCCAATGTATTGGCGGCAAACGCTGGTCCGGAAGGAGCGCTGGGCGTGGTGTCCGGCTTTGAAGCAACGGTTTCTGCACTATGATTCGGTCCGAGGCCCAGCTTGATGAGGGCGCGGGAATCCGGGGTGAGCTTGGTCTGCCATCCGTGATCGGCCTGGAACTTGAGCATGGCCGCCTGGCTTTCAGAGTCCCACTGACCGCTGGGTGAACCGCTCATATAGTTCTCGCGGATCAGCGCAGTCTGGATTTCACGAGCGCGATCAGGATCGATAGTGCGTTGTCCTTGGACAACATGCACATGTTTGGCCTTCTTCGACGAGGCTTTGTGATGACCGGAAGTTGGGGCGCGATGCGTGCGGCTGGCCACGGCAGGTGTGACCGCCAGCGCCGTCATGAGTAGTAAAGATTGGCAAGCTCGAACTGAAAGCATGCGTTAGGAACCTCGTATAACGGATAGATATCGGCAAAAGAGCCGAAAACTCTAACTACATCTTACCGGACGTGCAATACGGCTCAGGCTATAGCCGGATTCTTAAGATTGCAACAAAAAAGATGCCGGCTCCCGTTACTTTGTTCAGGAGCCGGTATCTCTTTGGGTTCATAGGGTTACGGCAATGTTCCGCCGACGTAGCGGCTGCCCAGGCTGCGGCGCTGCGGATCGACCAGCTCAAATGCGACGTCGGAGCCCGGTTTCAAGGCGGCTACGTACTTGCTGAATTCGGCTACGTCGTGGACCGGCTGGCGGTTGATGGCGACGATCACCAGCCCCTGGAGATCGCCCAGACCGATTTCGTCGGCAAACGACCCCGGCTTGACGCTTTCTACGACCACCCCGTGCAGACCTGCGGGCGCTCCCTTGGGGATGTCGCTAACCTGCAGACCCAGCTTGGATTGCGCCGCATCGGGAGCAGAAGAGCTGGAGTTTTCATCGTCGTCCGAGCCGGCATTGCTGCTGGCCGCGATCATCTTGGCGCGGTCGCCGATGGTGACTGTCACCTCCATCTGCTGGCCGTTACGGATATAACCGATCTTGGCGGTTGAACCTGGTTTGCGGGCAGAAATGTTGTCGACCAGGTCGTTGCCGTCCTTGATGGAGCGGCCGTCGACGGAGGTGATGACATCGCCGGCTTTGATCCCTGCCTTATCGGCTGCGAAGCCGGGCTGAACGCTGGCTACCAGCACCCCGGACTTGAATCCGTAGACGCGGCTGACCGCAGTCGAAAGAACGGGTTGGAAGGTTATGCCGATACTGCCGCGAATGACCTTGTGCGCTGGAGAGATGAGCTGGTTGTAGGTGTCGATGACGGTATTGGAGGGCATGGCGAAGCCAATGCCCGCATAGCTTCCGGATTGCGTAAAGATCGCTGTATTTACGCCGATGACTTCGCCGGCCATATTCAACAATGGGCCGCCGGAGTTGCCGGGGTTAATCGCGGCGTCCGTCTGGATGAAGTGCTGGAACTGGCCGGCCACACCCTGGTCAGGGAGATTGCGGTTTTTCGCCGAGACGATGCCTGCGGTGACCGTCTGCGAGAGGGTAAACGGGCTGCCGATGGCAATCACCCAGTCGCCGACCTGCGCGCCTTCGGAATTGCCGAGCTTAACCGTGGGCAGCGGGTGGTCGGTCTGAATTTTGATGACCGCAATATCAGTATCTTTGTCCGTTCCCACAACCGTCGCTGGACGGCCTTGCAGGTTGCCCGCATCGGGGTCGCCGGGAAGCTTCACGAAGATCTTGTCGGCTTTATCGACTACGTGATTGTTGGTGATGATATAGCCGCGGGGATCGACGATGAATCCCGATCCCAGAGATTCGCGCTCCTGTCCCGACTCATCCTGTGGACCCTGGGGGCCCATGCCGAAAAAGCGGTTGAAGAAGTCCTGGAAATTATTCTGTCCCTGACCCTGGCCTTGTCCCTGATCATCCTGATCGTCATCGCCGTTGTTGTCGTTGTCATCGGGCTGTTGCTGCTGAGGAGCCTGGCGGACATGGGGATTGTTACGGCGGGACTGCGGGCGCTCCTTGGGGAGCGTAACCGTATTGATATTCACGACCGCGGGTTCTACGTCCTTAGCGATGCGGGTGAAATCGGTCGACAGATCCCGCGGCGATGGCACCTTGAGCGGCGTCGCGTCGGAGGTGTCAATCTTCGTGGACTCCTGGCCGCGGACACCGTGAGAGATGATCGAGCCAATCAGGATGCCTGCCGACAGGGTGGCGAGAATTGTAAAGGTCGAAGCGAGACGGCGATAGCGTAGCCGCCCAAGAATTGATTTCATTTCAGGTCTAACCTCATGTCTTCCATTCAAACCGGCTTGGTGACGGGGTAAGCAACGATGGCTGATGTTAGTGACCGAGCTTAATCCACTCCTCAGTATAAATCCGGCCCTCGCATCTTCAGTGAAGTGCGATCAGGCATTCCGTGTCTTCAAACCTTTAGACGCGGAAAAAGACCGTGATGCTACTGAATTGACGCACCTTCGTGCGCAGTGGATTGGATGCGCGCGGGAAACAATTCGGTGACGCCGATTCCGGCGAATATGAGCAGGGCACCTGCGCCGGAACGCATGCCCAGCCGCTCGCCCAGGACGACGAACGAGGTAATCCAGGCGAAAACCGGCTCCAGCGTGAGCAACAACGCGGTATGCGTTGCGGGAAGATACTGCTGCGCCCAGCTCTGAATGGTGAAAGCCGCGGCTGTAGCCAGAACTGCGGCGATGGCCAATGCAATCATCACGCGAGCGCTCCAGTGCAGGTAGGGCTTTTCAAATATCGGCATGCTGATGGCCATGAACAATGCTGCAAACCCCACCTGAAGGACAGCCAGCTGCTCGAAGCGCATGCGCGGTGAGAAGTGTGCCAGCGCGAGCATGTGAAAGGAAAATCCCAGCGCGCAGCCTAACGTCAGGAGGTCGCCGGCATTGGCATTTTTAAAATCGAAGCCCGACCCCGCAGGCGTGGTGAGCAGAACGATTCCTATGAATGCCAGCAGCGCGCCGAGATAGGCATTCCATTGTGGAGCGTAGCTTCCGGCGGGACGCAGGCGTGGGATCACCAAAAGCAGAGGCACGATGACTACCACCAGTCCAGTGATGAACGCCGATTTCGAAGGTGTGGTGAGCCGCAGGCCCGCGGTCTGAAACTGATATCCCATGGCCAGAAAAAAACCGACGAGAGCGCCAGAGAAAACTGCTCGCCGGTTGAAGCTGCTGAGATGCCGGCGATAGACAATCGCGAGGCACAGCGTAGCCAGAACCATGCGCAGTAAATTGAAAAGCAGCGGAGAGATATCGCTCAGCGCGTCCTTGACCAGCACGAATGTCGCGCCCCACACAAACACCACGCCAAGCAGGAGAAGATGGGCCTTGAGAGAACGAGACATTGTTTCAGCGTAACAGTGGTCAGCTCAGAAACAGTTAGCGATGAAGCGGGCAGCTAAAGTGCGGTTAGCTGAGAGCGGGATTACGAACAGCGGCCAGTCAGGAGAAATTGTTATTCGCATCAACGCGCCGCATCGCTTTTGGCTTTCCGGCATTCAGCTGACCGGTTCTTAGCTACCCGGACTTTGGCCAGCCGCTTCCCAGCTGAGTCTCCGCCTGCGGATTTTTACAAGCATTCCTCAATCAATCAGTAGACAATGCTCCTGATGAGTCTTTCGCCGGAAGTACCGATGCTCGAAGAAGAGATTCCTCCTCCCGCTTCCGAGCCACGCCGCGCCGCTGTTGCTTTCATATTTGTGACGGTCGCTCTGGACATGCTGGCCATGGGCATGATCGCTCCGGTGCTGCCCCCTCTGATCACGCAATTCGCCGGCGGCAACGAGGTGAAAGGAGCACAACTTCTCGGCCTGTTCGGAACGGTGTGGGCGGTGATGCAGTTCTTCTTTTCACCGCTGCTGGGGTCACTCTCCGATCGCCACGGTCGGCGTCCGGTGATCCTGCTTTCCAACCTGGGACTCGGCCTCGACTACCTCATCATGGCGGTCTCGCCGAATCTGAGCTGGCTCTTTGCCGGGCGGCTGGTTTCGGGGATCACTTCGGCGAGCATTCCTACAGCGATGGCCTATATCGCCGATGTGACGCCACCGAAGAAACGCGCCGAGGCCTTCGGGATGATCAGCGCGGCGTTCGGGCTGGGCTTCGTGCTGGGTCCGGCACTGGGCGGACTGCTTGGGAACTACAGTCCTCGTCTGCCGTTCTGGGTTGCCGGAGCGATGAGCCTGGTGAATGCGACGTATGGATTTTTCGTGCTGCCGGAATCGCTGGGCAAAGAACTTCGCGGACGCTTCTCGTGGAAGCGCGCGAATCCCCTGGGCTCGTTGAAGCTGCTGCGCCGCCATCGCGAGCTGCTGGGCCTGGGAGCGGTTTTGTTCCTGAGCTATCTGACGCAGCAATCGCTGATGAACACCTGGGTGCTGTATCTCGACTATCGCTTCAAGTGGTCGAACAGCTCGGTGGGTCTTTCGCTGGCGCTGGTCGGAGTCTGTTCGGCGCTGGTGGGCGCGGTGCTGGTGCGGCCTGCAGTGAGGATATTGGGCGAGCGCAAAACATTGCTGGTTGGAATCAGCATTGGCTGGATGGGCTTCGCCATCTATGGTCTGGCTCCGACCGGGCTGCTGTTTCTCTGCGGCATTCCCGTGATGGCTTTGTGGAGCTTGTGCGGTCCGCCTGCGCAGGGCCTGATGACACATCATGTTGCGGCGAATGAGCAAGGCCAGTTGCAGGGAGCGGTGCAGTGCATTCGTGGACTCACTGCGTTGCTTGGTCCGGGACTGTTCACCCTGGTCTTCGCGACGGCAATCAAGCCGCACTCGCCGATACCTTTGCCCGGCGCACCATTTCTGCTGGCGTCGGCAATTCTGCTTTCGGCGCTGCCTCTGGCACTTTTTGTCACGCGGCGGGAGACTGCGTAGGGCGCAGCTGACCGTGCAGAGAGCGATGAAAACTACTGCTCAAAGATCGTCTTCCCGCCCACCACTGTGCGCATAACCCTTGTCTTGAGGATCTCCGGCGGTGCAACTGTCATGAGATCACGGTCGAGGACGATGAAGTCGGCGACGTAGCCGGGCGCAATCTTTCCTTTCCATGACTCCGCGAATTCGGCGTAGGCGGAGCCCTGTGTGTATGCATAGAGCGCCTGTCCGATGGTGAGTTTTTCCTGCGGCTCGTAGGTCATGGTTCCAGCTTCATTCATGCGGGTGACCGCGCAGTAGACTCCGCGGAAGGGCGTGACCGGTTCCACGGGATAATCGGTCCCGAAGGCCAGAGGCACGCCGGCATCGAGAAAGCTCTTCCATGCATAGGAGCCTTTGGCGCGCTCGGGACCAAGGCGCTGGAGAGCCCAGTTCATGTCGGTCAGGAGGTGATTGGGCTGCATGGAGGCGATGACGCCCAATTGCTTGTAGCGAGCGAAATCTCCGGGCGCGACTACCTGCGAGTGCTCGATGCGGTAGCGGGGATCGCGGAATGGAAACTTGATGGCACGGCGCACGTTATTGTGGAAGGGCCGATTCGGCTGACCGGTTCGCGCCGGCGGCTGCTGTTGCGGCGTTCGCATTGTGGCTTCGGCGGCAGCAAACGCGTCGAGCGCCATGCTCACGGCACGGTCGCCGATGGCGTGAAAGCCCAGCTGAAATCCGGCCTGCACGCGCTCGATCGCCATCTGGTTGAGCTTCTGCTGCTCGTAGCGGGGAATGCCGGAATTGTCCGGATCGTCAGAGTAGGGCGCGTTGAGCGCGGCGGTGCGCGAGCCGAGCGAGCCATCCATGAAGCCTTTGAGCATGGTGGTGTGCAGCATGCGGTCCGCGGCCGGGTGATAGGCGCGATGTTCTTTGAGCAAATCGAGCGGCGTATCAAAGGGCAGCCATTCGCTCACGCGCAGGGGCAGCCTGTCTTCATGCTCAAGCTGCTCGTAGGTGAGAAAGTCCTCCCAGTCGGAGTTGTCTTGAACTGAGGTGATTCCATGCGACACGGCATCCTGAAGGGCAAGCAGATCGCCCTTTCGCCGCAACTCTGTGGCCGGCGGTGGAATATGTTTGGCGATCAGCGCCTGTGCGGTTTCGCGGATGATGCCGGTCGCATTGCCCTGTGCGTCGCGATCGATCCTGCCTCCCTGGGGATCGGGAGTATCGCGTGTAATGCCAGCGGCAGCCAGGGCTGCGGAATTGGCGATGGCGATGTGTCCATCGACGCGGACAAAGAATGCCGGATGGTTTCCGGTGACCGCATCGAGATCGGCTTTCGTGGGCAGGGTCTTCGACGCCCATAGCGTGTGATCCCATCCGCCGCCGGTCAGCCATGCGGAGGGTGGGGCGTCTTCCGCAGCTTTGCGAACACGCGACTGCATCCCGGTTAGCGACTGCGTTCCGGTGAGATCGACGGAAAGCTTAATACGTCCCGCAGCGCCGAGATGGACATGGGCGTCGTTAAAACCGGGCATCACGAATGCGCCGTGAAGATCGATGATCTTCGTCGCGGGACCCTTATATTTAGCCTGGATGGCCTCGTTGTCGCCTATGCTTACGACCTCTCCGTTAGAGACGGCGAAGGCCTGTACCCGTTCAGGATTCTCTCCGTCCAAGCCGTTGCCGGTGAGGATGTTGCCGCGAAGATAAATGGTGTCGGCCGCGGGTTGGGTCTGCGCGGAACCAGCGCTCGAGAGAAAAACCAGTTGAGCGGCAAGAAGAAGGGATGAAAGATGGCGGGCGTTCACGCCAGAAGTCTATCAACTCGCAGAGAGGCTGCGCTCCGCGGCCATGGCCAATAGTAGGAGAAGGATGCGGCGCAGCCCAAGCTCGCGGCCGCGAGCGTCGTACCATTCTCCGCGGGTGTGGATGCCGCCACCTTCGCCGCCTGCTCCCATGCTTACCGCACTGATGCCGCGCGAGAGGGGGATGTTGGCATCGGTGGAGGCGACACGCTGCTCGGTCGCGATGCTGAGATGGCGGTCGACAGCGCGCAACACTTCAAGCAGAGAAGAATCGTCCCGGAGACGGCCGGCTGGGCGCGATCCGATCTTCTCGATGGAGAAATCCAGCGCATGCTTGCGCCGGTTTCCGTTGCTGAATTCCTTGTTGGCTGCAATCACCGCATCCTCGACGGCGCGATGCAGCTCGACTTCGAGGCGGATCAGCTGCTCGGGGTCGGTAGAGCGGAAGTCGAAGCGCGCGGATGCCTGCTCGGGAATGGCATTGATCGCCATTCCGCCTTCGATGGTTCCTACATTGAATGTGGTTCGCGGCAGTCCGGAAAGATTGAGATCGCCGAGACGGGCTATGGCCTGGCTCAACGCAATAATTGGACTGGGGCGACCCGCATCCGTCCAGGAGTGACCGCCAGGACCGCGCAGCGTGACTACATAGCGCTGGCTTCCCAGTGCATCGGTGACGGCGACTTTGTGTCCTGCGCCATCCAGAACGATATGCGCGCCGATGCGATCCCGCCACTCCGCATGATCATATATATGGCGCATGCCGCGGAGGTCGCCCTCACCCTCTTCGCCTACATTCCCGCCAAAATAAATGTCGCAGTCGGGAGTGATGCCTCCGCTTTGGAACGCTGAGGCCAGCGCCAGCAAGGCGACGACGCCTGCGCCGTTGTCGCAGGCTCCTGGAGCGTGGAGCCGCGTGCCATCCACCTTCGGTTCGATCGGGGTTTCAGCCGGGAAGATGGTGTCGATATGCGCGGAAAGAAAGAGGCACTGTTCGCAGGGCTGATTGGCCTTCAAAACTCCGATGGCGTTGCCGATTCCGTCCAGGCCGACTTCAGCCAGCCCGTTTTCACGGAAGCGCTCACAGAGCCACTCTGCCCGCGCTCGCTCGCTAAATGGAGGAGCGGCCACCGCAACCAGCTCGGTTTGCCAGCGGAGGATGCGCTGCTCCTGGAGATGGATCCACTGGAAGGCCTGATGGACACGCCGGTCGGCAGCGAGCTGCGCAATGCGAGCGAAGGCCGAGACTGGCACGGTGGAGGCCATAATTTATCAGCCTAGCAGGGACTTGCCGTCCGGGCACGCGCGCTTCATGCCAATGCGAGCGTCAGTACTCCACATTTTTAAGCAGCAACCCCCGAGCCGGAGCTGTTGCGCCGGCTGCGGAGCGGGATTTTTTCTCCAAAATGAGCGGAATGTCCCCGGGGCTGAACTGTCCACGGCCAATATCGAGGAATGTACCGACCAGATTGCGGACCATGTGATGAAGGAATCCGCTGCCGCGCACCTGATAAATCAGAATCTCGCCTGCTTCGTCCTTGTCTCTCCCGAATTGGGATGAAAAGATGCGGCGCAGATTGCCCGGACCTCCATCGTCGTCCGGATCGAGGTCTTGACTCTCTGTGTTGCGCGCTCCCAGATCCGGGTCGCTGGCGGCGAAGGAGGTGAAATCGTGTTCTCCGACAATGTGGGCGGCGGCCAGCCGCATGGCGTCGAAATCGAGTGGCCAGTTGAGCGCGTAAACATAGCGGGCCAGCCACGGCGGGCAGATCTCTCCGCGAAAGATCCTATATTCGTATGTTTTCGCAGTGGCGCTATGCCGGGCGTGAAAGCTCTCCGGGGCTTGCTGAGCGCTGAGGACGCGAATCGCTTCGGGCAGGGTGCGATTCAACGCCCGGTGCAAATTGGCGGGAGGAATGGGAGCTTGCAGCACAAAGGATGCGACCTGCGCCGATGCATGAACTCCGGCATCGGTCCGGCCGCTACCCTGAGGCAGGACGCGCTCGCCGGTGACGCGCTCGATGGCATCGGCCAGCTCCCCTTGGATGGTCGGCAGCCCGGGCTGAATCTGCCAGCCGTGGAAATCTGTACCGTCGTAGGCGAGTTCAAGCTTCCAATTTGTCATCTCACCCCAGATTCTCGCAGATTCCGGATAACTTCTGGGTCGTTTCGGCCCCTGAGACATCGAACTGCCTACGATATACTCGGTTTCTTTGCCGGTCATGGGCTTTTCCTCCACGGAGCGCAAATTCATCCGTGCCGGGCCGGCGGGCGGAACGAAGCCGGCATGACTCACGTATAAGACTTTGACCGGAAAACAGATTGTGCTGTGATGGATTTGTCCGGCCGGTTCGGACAGATCGATCGTGCAGAACCAATAATGAATGGCGCGCTCGAGGGAAGTACTGCGCCGGCTTTAATTTCGGAGAGGGTGAATGCAATTTTTCAGTAAGCGGCGGAAGGCAGTAAATCGCGATAAGGTTTCCAGCTTGTTCCTGAAATTGAAGGCAGGCGCGGCAGTGAGCTGCCTGATGGTCGGGACGGCTCCCGGCTATGCTCTTTCGGGTTACGGGTTTCAGACGGCACCGGCGCAGAATCCTCCGCAGCCGAATGCCACCGGCCAGGCCGCTTCACCGGGATTGCCGGTAGAGCCGGCGCCGAATTTCACGCAGCCATTGTTCATGCGTCCGAGCGCGCGCGATTTTGGCAAGGAGCGCCAATATTTCCCCAATCCAATCGCGCCTTACAAGCCGACCTCAGCGCCGCTGGCGAATTTTTCGAATTCGCCGAAGCTCGACGATCTGGTCAAGAACGGCAAGATTTACCTCAGCCTAAGCGACGCTATCCTACTGGCGCTTGAGAATAACTTCGATATCGCCATCCAGCGCTACAACCTGGACATCGCCGACACTGACATCCTGCGCACCAAGGCAGGCTCTGTCTTCCTGGGCGTGAACAGCGGATTGGTCACCGGTACTCTCGGCAGCTCGGGTACAACTGTGACCAGCGGCGGCGGTCCCGGCGGCACCAGCCAGAGCGCGGGCGGCGCGGCGTCCGGTTCGGGCGGTCTGGCGCTCACCACCAATGGCGGCGGGCCAACTCCTGAGAATATGGACCCGGTGTTGACCGGCACGGTTCAGCTGCAGCGCCAGACCACGGCGGAGTTGAATCCGCTTTTTTCGGGCACCTCGAGCCTCACCCAGAACACCAATACTTATAACTTCGGCTATACGCAGGGATTCATCACCGGCACTAACCTGCAGGTGACGTTTAACAACACCTACCAGACCTCGAACAGCATCTTCAACACTTACAGCCCGAGCTATCAGACCACCTTCAATGCGCAGGTCACGCAACACCTGTTGCAGGGTTTCGGATGGGGTATCAATGGACGATTCATCGTCCAGGCAAAAAATAATCGCCGCGTTGCCGACTCCGCATTTCGCCAGCAGCTTCTTTACACCATCAACCAGGTAGAGAACATCTACTGGGGCCTGGTGAGTGCTTACGAGGATCTGCAGGCACGGCAGCGCTCCATCGATCAGTCGGCACGACTGCTGGAAGACGACAAGAAGCAGCTGGAGATCGGTACGCTGGCTCCGCTTGATGTGGTAAACGCCAACAGCCAGGTGGAGACGGACAAGCAGGCGCTCATCACCTCGCAGAGCAACCTCGAATATCAGCAGCTGCTGATGAAGCAGGCGATCGCCCGCAGTCTGGACGATCCGACGCTGGCGAATGCGCCGGTAATTCCCACCGACCGAGTAAGCCTGATCGAGATGCCCGAGGAACGTGAGCCGGCCGATGATCTGGTTCGTCTGGCCGATGCCAACAGTCCATCGATTGAACAGGCCATTCTCACGCTGAAGAATGACGAGATCACACTCAAGGGCGAGAAGAACGGCCTTTTGCCTCAAGTGGACGTCTACGCCTTTTACGGAGCATCGGCGCTGGGTGGCACGCAGAGCCCGACCTGCGTGAACTTTGAGACCGGAGCGGCGTGCCCGGCAGGTACATATCCTCCGATCACGTACGGCACAGCCTTCGGAAATCTCTTCGACAGCAGCAGCCCCAACAAAGGCGCGGGACTAAACATCAATATTCCGATTCGCAACCGTGTTGCACAGTCGGCACAGGCGCGCTCGGAGCTCGAATACCGGCAGGCGCAAATGCGTCTGCAGCAGCTCTATGTGCAGACGCGCATGAATGTGATCAACGCGCAGTTTGCCCTCACCAATGACCGCGCATCGGTGCAGTCGGCGACCTCCACGCGCGACTACGATCAACAGAGCCTGGATGCTGAGTTGAAGAAGCTGCACCTCGGTGCATCGACGACCGCCAATGTTCTGCAGCAGCAGCGCGCTCTGGCTTTGGCCGAGAACACCGTGATCTCAGCGACGGCGAAGTATGCCATCGACCGCGCTGCACTGGAGCAGATTCTGGCCAGCACGCTTGACCGTTACGGCATTTCGATCGCCGATGCGGTGTCGGGCAAAGTGTCGTCGGCGCCGGCGATCCCCGGACTGCAACCGGCGAAACAGGAACCGGAAGTGACTGTTCCCGCTCAACAGCAAAATCTGCAGCAGCAGGAAAAGCAGGGACCGCCGCAAACTCCTCCAACACCGCAGCCGCAGTAAGAATTTTTGATGAACTTTACAACGGAAATCCCCGGTTTAAGCCGGGGATTTCTTCTTGCGTACAGAGTCTTTACAGCGCGTTGCGGCGGCCGTGCGAAATCGCAAACGGACAGAGATTTTTTTCGCGAGCTGGAGGGCGCAAAGCGCGTCCGCGCGGATGGCAAATCCTGATAGAATCTATTGAATCCACTCATTGGAGAAGCGATGCAGGCAACGCTTGCGCTCGAAGACGGGCGCATCTTCCGCGGTGAGGGCTACGGCGCCAAAGGCGAATGTTATGGCGAAGTCGTTTTCAATACATCACTGACCGGCTACCAGGAAATTTTCACTGACCCGTCCTATGCGGGACAGATCGTCGTTCTTACCAATCCCCAGATCGGGAACTACGGCACCAATGCTGCCGACAACGAAGCCAACAAGCCTTATATCGAAGGCCTCGTCACCCGTGAATTTTCTCCCATTTCTTCCAACTGGCGCTCGCAGCAGGTTGCTGACGAATATCTGGAGCGCTTTCAGGTTCCAGTTATTTCAGAAATTGATACGCGGGCACTGGTCCGTCATCTGCGCACGCACGGCGTGATGCGCGGCGTGATCTCATCGATCGAATCCGATCCTGAGGTTTTGATCGCCAAGGCGCGGTCGATCCGCAAGGTGGACGGCACGGATCTGGCCAAGGTGGTTTCCACCAAGGCGCGCTACGAGTGGGAAGATGATGGCACCGATCTTCTGCGTCAAAATGAGCAGCGTGTGATCGAGCCGCGGCCAAATCTGCACGTAGTCGCTTACGACTACGGCATCAAAAAGAATATTCTGCGCATGCTTTCGCAGGAGGGCTGCCGCGTGACCGTGGTGCCGGCAGAGACTTCGGCTGAAGATGTGCTGGCGATGAATCCTGACGGAGTGTTTCTGTCGAACGGCCCCGGCGATCCCGAGCCGATCGATTATGCGCAGCGGGACATCCGCAAAATGGCGGGTAAGGTGCCAATCTTCGGCATCTGTCTCGGTCATCAGCTTATCGGTCTGGCGCTGGGCGGGAAGACCTACAAGCTGAAGTTCGGACATCACGGCGGCAATCATCCGGTGAAGCAGCTGGGGACGGGCAAGGTGGAGATCACCAGCCAGAACCATAACTACGCCGTCGATCCGGATTCGCTGAACCAGAACGAAGTAGACCTGACCCACATCAACCTGAACGACAACACGCTGGAAGGGCTGCGGCATCGCACCATGCCGCTGCTGAGCGTGCAGTATCACCCGGAGGCGAGCCCCGGACCGCATGATTCCAACTATCTCTTCAAGGATTTCCGGAAGATGATGGAGGAGTGGAAGAGATGAGTCAGATCAGTGGAATGGGAGTAGTTTTCCAAAAGCGGCGGGCTTAACGTCCCGCCATTTTTATGAAACAGGCACGAGCAATTTCTTAAGAAGGCAGAAGAAAAGAAATGCCACGCAGGAATGACATCACCAAGATTCTCGTGATCGGCTCCGGGCCGATTGTGATTGGCCAGTCGGCCGAGTTTGACTACTCCGGAACGCAGGCGTGCAAGGCGCTCAAGGCCGAGGGCTATGAGGTGGTGCTGGTGAATTCAAACCCAGCCACCATCATGACCGATCCTGAGCTTGCCGACCGCACCTACATCGAACCGCTGACTATTGAGTACGTGGAAGAAATTCTCCGCATTGAAGTGGAGATGCTGAAGCGCGAAGGCCGCACCGGCAAGTTTGCCATCCTTCCCACGGTTGGCGGGCAGACTGCGCTCAATCTTGCTGTCGATCTTTCCGACGCCGGCATTCTCGACAAATATGACGTGGAGCTGATCGGCGCCAAGCTCGAAGCCATCAAGAAAGCCGAAGACCGGTTGCTCTTCAAAGATGCGATGACCCGCATCGGTCTCGATATGCCGCGCTCAGCGCTGGTGAACAACATTCGCGACGGCGTGGAGTTTGCCACGAAGATCGGCTTTCCGGTTATCATTCGTCCCTCGTTCACGCTGGGCGGGTCGGGCGGTGGCATTGCCTATAACCGCGAAGAGCTGATGGAGATTCTCTCGCGAGGTCTCGATCTTTCACCGGTCCACGAGTGTTTGATCGAAGAGTCCGTGCTCGGCTGGAAGGAATACGAGCTCGAGGTGATGCGCGACCTTGCCGACAACGTCATCATCATCTGCTCGATTGAAAACTTCGACCCTATGGGCGTGCATACCGGCGATTCGATCACCGTTGCACCGGCACAGACGCTCACCGATCGCGAGTACCAGAACATGCGCGACGCGGCGATTCGCGTCATCCGCGAGATTGGCGTCGAGACTGGCGGATCGAACGTGCAGTTTGCAGTGCATCCGAATACCGGGCGCATGACGGTGATCGAGATGAACCCGCGCGTCTCGCGTTCGTCAGCGTTAGCTTCGAAGGCGACAGGATTCCCGATTGCCAAGATCGCGGCCAAGCTAGCCGTAGGCTACACGCTCGATGAGATTCCGAACGACATTACCAAGATGACGCCGGCCTGTTTCGAGCCGACCATCGATTACGTTGTCACCAAAATTCCCAAGTGGCAGTTCGAGAAATTCCCCGGCGCGGATGAAAACCTCGGCCCGCAGATGAAATCTGTCGGCGAAGTGATGGCCATCGGCCGCACCTTCAAGGAATCGCTGATGAAGGCGCTGCGCTCGCTTGAGACCGGAAAAAAGATCGGCGCAGAAGTTCTGGAGCCGCGCCGCCTGACGCAAAGATTAGTCACGCCGCAGCCCGAGCGCCTCAGCTATATCCGCTATGCTTTCCGTCAGGGTCTGTCGGTGCGGGAGGTCGCGCGTATGACCTCTATGGATCCGTGGTTCCTGTATCACATCAAGGAAGTCACCGACACCATTGCGCAGGTTGCCGACCAGACGCCTGAGAGTTTGTCACCGGAACTGTTACGAAAAGCCAAGCGCATGGGTGTTTCCGACGAGCGCATCGCGGAAGTTCTGTACATGCCGACGCACGAGGGAGTTGCAGCAATTCGCGAGATGCGCGCGAAGCACGGCATCAAGCCGGTCTTCAAGCTGGTAGATACCTGCGCGGCGGAGTTCGAGAGCATGACTCCGTATCTTTACTCGACCTACGACGAAGAAGACGAGGCTGCGCCGACTACGAAGCGCAAGGTCATCATCCTGGGCAGCGGACCGAATCGCATCGGACAGGGCATCGAGTTCGACTACTGCTGCTGCCACGCGGCTTTCGCGCTCAAGGAAGACGATTACGAGACGGTCATGGTGAACTGCAATCCGGAGACGGTCTCGACCGACTACGACACCAGCGATCGCCTCTACTTCGAGCCGCTGACGCTTGAAGATGTGCTCGCCGTGTACGAGCATGAAGCCTCGAGCGGGGCGGAGATCGGCATGATTGTGCAGTTTGGTGGACAGACTCCGCTGAATCTCGCATTGCGCCTGAAGGCGGCAGGGGTTCCGATCCTGGGTACATCGCCGGAATCCATCGATCTCGCCGAAGACCGCAAGCGCTTCGGCAAACTGCTCGAAGACCTCGATATTCCTCAGCCGCCAGGCGTGATGGCCACCAGTGTCGAAGAAGCGCTTGCCGGAGCGGAGAGCATTGGCTATCCGGTTCTTGTGCGTCCGTCTTATGTACTCGGCGGCCGCGCCATGGTGATCGCCTACGACGCCGATGCTGTGTCGCGGTACATGAAAGAAGCGGTGGAGTTTTCACAGGATCGGCCGATCCTTATCGATCACTTCCTCGAAGATGCCGTGGAAGTCGATGTCGATGCGCTGTGCGACCAGACTGACGTGGTCATCGCGGGCATCATGCAGCACATCGAAGAGGCTGGCATTCACTCGGGAGACTCGTCGTGCGTTTTGCCTGCGGTGGATCTTGCGCACTCCACGCTTGAGACCATCCGCGCATACACGCGCAAGCTGGCTCTGGCTCTCAATGTCGTCGGACTTGTAAATCTGCAGTTCGCCATTCAGCGAAAGCCCGGCCAGGCCGACAAGGTCTACGTGATCGAAGTGAATCCGCGTGCATCGCGGACGGTGCCATATGTCTCGAAGGCCACCGGCATTCCTCTGGCGAAGATTGCTTCGCGACTCATGACCGGACGCAAGCTGCGCGAGTTGTTGCCGGAGCAGGTAGCCTCGGGACGCGATCTCGAAACCGGCACGCACTACTTTGTGAAATCTCCGGTCTTCCCGTGGAGCAAGTTCCCTGGCATTGATACTGTGCTTGGTCCGGAGATGAAATCCACCGGCGAAGTGATGGGCGTGGCCGACAACTTCGGCGAGGCATTCGCGAAGGCCCAGCTCTCCGCCGGACAGCGCCTGCCGCTTAAAGGGACGGTCTTCTTCAGCGTGAACGACCGCGACAAGGCAAACCTGGTTGAGCTGGCCAGGCAGTACATCGAGCTGGGCTTCAACATTGTCGCCACTGAAGGTACGGCGAACACGCTACAGCGCGGCGGGATGATTGTGGAACGTGTCTACAAAGTGAAAGAGGGACGACCGAACGTGGTCGATCTCATCAAGGGCGAGCGCATCAACCTCATCATCAACACGCCGCACGGACAGGACACGTTCTTCGATGAGAAGGCGATCCGCCGCGCCGCGGTGCTGCAACGCATCCCCACCATCACCACCATGGCTGCTGCACGGGCCGCGGCCGAGGGCATCGAGGCACTGCAGGAGCATGAGGTGAATGTGACCCCGCTGCAGCACCTGCATGCAGCCAGGGTTGCGGCGAAATAGCCGCGAACAGTCCTCCGAAACGCGGTTCCTACTTCGTTGCAGGTAGGCAAATTGTGGAATGGACCTTGCGAACTTCAGACGGATCGACGCAGGCGTCCCCACGTACTTTGGTCCAGATTGCACGCGGAGAAGACTGATGAGATCCAGGAGGGAAATCCTCCTGGATGACCGAGCCGTCGGCAGAGAGAGTTCCGGTGAACAGCTGGGAACAGCACATGGGGTTGTAAGCGGCGAATTCCAAAGAAGCTGCTCTGCCGCCAACAAGGCGGACCTTCGCGAGTTCACCGTAACTTTGATAGAGGTTATGTGGCCCTGGATCGTTGCGGCTGAAGAGGATGTGGCCAGGGATTTCAAGGGCGTCCGTCCATCCGGTGAAAGTGCCGGGACCGTCTTCGAAAATGTGAATGCAGCCGTCTCCATGGTCTCTCGACCATGTGCCGTTTAGCGAGCTGGACTCCGGTTGACGACCGGACGCCGGGCGGCAGAGCGTGACAGCGGAATCGAAGTCGTCGCGATGGAAACGGCCTTGCCAGCAATCGTCCGGCTGGCGGACCAAATCGAGATCAATGGACGGCTCGCGCGGCAGCGGGGACGCAAAGTGCAGTTCCAGGCGGCCGTTCTCGATCTTGACGCGACCGCCTCTGAGATTATCGGCGAAGTAATTCTCCTCGCCAAACATCAGTTCAGGCCCTTTTCGCTCGAAGACGCTGATGTCCAAGTGCTGCCAGTATTGTGGAATCCACACTGGCGGACTGGCATCGCCGGGCACCATCGTCATAAGTATGAGATGGATGCCGACAGCACCGCCGTGACCATCAGGGGCCTCCCAGATGCCGGAAAATGCTTCAGGATGAATTACAGGTGTGCCGAGATAGATGCTGCGGTCAGCTTCGGGTGTTTCCCCGTATGTGGTCACACTTGCTTGCGCGTGAGCACGGCAGGTGAGAAATGCTACAGCGAACAAGCCGAGGATGGCGGACCGCAAGTGCATATCCATTTTGACGAATTCCGCTACGAGTGGTTTCCGCCTTCAATACCTTGTTACAGCACAAACGGAACCAGGGCGCGCACATGTTGCCGGTAGTCAATGTACTGCGCGCCGAACTGCTGGACCATGAACTGCTCTTCGATCTGCATTTTCAGCCAGAATGCCAACCCTATGATCGGCACACCGACGAAGCATCGCGTGATGCCGAAGATGAAGGCCGTACCCAGCATCGCAAGCAGAATGCCGGTATAGATGGGATGCCGCACAATCCGATAAGGGCCGCACTGAATGAGTTCGTGGTCTTGCTTGATAGTGACGGTGCCACTCCAGTTTCTTCCCAGAGTCAAACGCGCCCAGACACTGAACAGCATTCCCAGGACCGTCAGCACGGCACCACTGAGGACGACAGGCGCGCTCTCAGGCACGAGCCGCGCCGTAAGCCATCCGCTCACAAACACATAGTTGAAGTTAAAGATCAGCATGACGCCAATCACCACTAAACCGGCCTGAAGAAGTCGCGAGCCGCTGCTCTGGACCTGTACCGATCGTTTGGAGGTGAACGCCGCCGCAACCCAAAGTAGCGTGAAGGCCAACCATAAGGTGCCAACCCAATGTTCGATGAAGGGAATCATCAAGCCTCCGTTCACTCTGACATGTACGCACGCAATCGGCGGCCGGTTCCTTGATGCGGCGATCAGCCGGCAGACAGCAGCACGCGCAGATCGCGTAGATTATTGCCGGTGGGTCCGGTCATGATGGTGTCGCCGAGCGCGGTGAACAGGGGGCAGGTGTCAAAGCGCTGCAGCGTTGCCTCGGGATCGAATCCGTAGTCGCGGGCACGCGTGACCGTGGTGGGATCGGCGATAGCTCCTGCGGCGGGGCTATTTCCGTCAATGCCATCGGAGCCCGCGCTCAGCGCTACGATGGGCGCGGATTTCTCCTGCGCAAGGTCGAATGCGGTAGCCAGCGCGAACTGCTGGTTTCGGCCTCCGCAGCCGGATGGACCATCGATGGTCACCGTCACCTCACCGCTCGAGAGCAGGCAGAGGCGTGGGAACTCGCGGCGCAATTCATGGAATCGCTTGAGCAGATACGCCGAAGCATCGCGATAGTCCCAGTCGTCGCAGCTGTTGTCGATCACCACCTTGTAGCCCAGCGCCTGGGCGTGGTCGCGTGCCGCATTTACGAAGTCATGATTCGAAAGCAGGACGTCGAACTGCGCATTGGCGAAGGCTCGCTCGGACTCTGGACTTTGCGACGGCTCACTCGCCGACTCAAGATGCAGGGACTCGAAGTACTCACGAACGGCCTGGGGAAACTTCTCCAGCAGATGAAAGCGTTGCAGGACATCGACGCATTCCTGCGGCGTGGAATGATCGGGGAGTGTCGGCGATGAGGCTACCGCACCGAGATCCTTGAGCGGCACATCGGCCAGCAGAAGAGAAAATTTGCCCGCATCCGGGGCGGCCAGGGCCAGGCGTCCACCTTTTACGGCCGAAAAATATTTACGGACCGTGTTGATTTCGGTGATGCTGGCACCGGATGCGACCAGCGTCTCATGGAAGGCGATGGTGTCGTCGAGTGAAATTTTCGGGTCGCGCGGCAGCTCCATCATCGCCGATCCGCCGCCGCTGATGAGGAAGAAGATGAAGGTGTCCTTGCGGGTCTGCTTCAACAGCTTCAGCGCGTCGCGTGCCGCAGTAAAGGATTCCTCATTGGGCAGCGGATGGCCTCCGGCGAGGTAGTGGATTCGCCAGCTGCGCTTCTTCGGGATCTCCGGCGCGGAGCATACGCCGCGATGAAACATTTTGGCGGGAAGCCGCTCCAGCAGGGCATTGAGCATGGTCAGGGCGGCCTTGCCCAGAGAGATGATGACGATCCGCTTATAGTTTTCGAGCGGCACGGGGATGGGCTTCAGCAGCGGTGAGGGATGGCGGATCAGCGTCTTGCCGTCGAAGTGCAGATGGCGGTCGAAGGCGCTGGCGATATCGCAAGTCTTCAAGGCGTGCTGGAAGATCGCCGCGGCGTCCGCGTGCAGGGCTTCCAGCGTTGTGGGCTGATTGCGATTCATCAGGAAGTCACATGAAGAAAATTTGCGGTGCTCCAGCTCGTGATTGCACGCTGCACCTCGTCCAGACGGCCCACAAAGAAATGGTCAGCATTTTCCACCCAGACCATCTGCGACGGCGGGGCCGCATGAGTTACCACCGATTCTACCTGCGCCTGGGGGCCGTACTGGTCGCGGGTGCCGCTGACAAAGAGTTTGGGTATATGGCAACCGGAGAGGAACTTGAATTCGTAGTCGCGGCCTTCGGCGTGGACGGGCAGCCCGAGAACGACCGCTCCCTTCACCCGGGCATCGGAACAGGAGGCGCGCATGCCGACGTAGGAACCGAATGAAAATCCCGCAAAAAGAATGGGCAGCTGGAATTGCCGGTCCAGCCAGTCGAGCGCCGCGCGCACATCGTCCTGCTCGCCTTGTCCATGGTCGTGCTCGCCTTCGCTGAGCCCCGTACCGCGAAAGTTGAAGCGCAGAACAGGAAGCCCCAATCCCTGAAATGCCTTCATGACGTGATAGACGACCTTGTTGTGCATGGTTCCGCCACCCAGAGGATGCGGATGGCACACTAGAACGGCATAGGGGGCGTCCGGGGCACCGGTATTGAGCAGGGCCTCAAGACGCCCGGCCGGACCATGAAGGTCGGTGATGGTCTGCACGGTGAAGGGCGTGGTTCCTGTCTGATTCATGTCTCAATATTTATTGTATGGAAGTTGTGGCATCGCGCCATCGCCGATCTTTCCGTTGCTCGCGTCAGGTATTCTGAGATTCCATGGACACGCAAACGACGAGCTCTCATGCGGTACTGGATGCCGTCGCACTGACCCGTCAACTGATCGACATTGAATCGATCACCTATAATGAGGGGGCTGTAGGCCTGTTTCTGGTCGAGTTCCTGCGTGCGCGGGGCTTCCACGTCGATACCATGCCGGTCGGGCACGACCGCGAAAGCCGCCACGACGGCGAGCGCTTCAACATCTATGCCGGCAGAGAGGGCGAACAGCCGGATGTGGTTTTCTCCACGCATATGGATACGGTGCCGCCGTTCATCCCATCGAGCGAGGATGACGAGTTCATCTATGGGCGCGGTGCCTGCGATGCCAAAGGCATCATCGCTGCGCAGATCGCCGCGGCTGAGCGGCTGCGTGAAGCTGGCATTAAAGCCGGCCTGCTTTTTGTTGTCGGCGAGGAGCGCGACTCCGCAGGCGCGAAGGTTGCCAATGAAAACTCGCGCGGCAGCCGTTTTCTCATCAACGGGGAGCCCACTGACAATCGCGTGGCGGTTGCATCCAAGGGCGCATTGCGCGCGCATGTCTCAGCTTCAGGAAAGATGGCGCACTCCGCCTATCCAGAGCTTGGGGATAGCGCAGTGCATAAGCTGGTGAAGGCTTTGGATCGTCTGCTGGAGATCGAGCTGCCGGTTTCCGAGGATGTCGGACCGAGCACTCTGAATATCGGGACGATCGAAGGCGGCCGCGCAACCAACGTGATTGCGGACAAGGCCGACGCTCACCTGCTGATTCGCCTGGTCGGTCCGTCCGAGGGAACGCGTAAGGCCATCGAGGATGCGGTCGCCGATTTCGCGTCGGTCGAGTTCACGCTGGAGATTCCCTTCAAGCGTCTGCGCCATCTCGAGGGTCTTCCCACGATGGTGGCGGCTTTCACTACCGATGTTCCCTGGCTCAGCAACTGGGGGGAGCCGCTGCTGCTTGGTCCGGGATCGATTCATGTGGCGCACACGCCGCACGAAAAGCTGAGCAAGCGTGAGCTGGCAGAGGCGATCGATCTTTATGTACAAGTGGCCACCAAGCTGGTGAGCGACGAATCGTGAGCATTGCTCCTCGTTACAGGCGCGCGGCGCGTGCCGCGTTCATAGGCTGGATCGCGGGTTGTGCTGCGCTGCTGCCTGTACAGATCTATGAGGCGGTTCGCAATGCCGGTTTTGGCGCGGGCATGGGAGTGCCCCGCTTTGCCGAGCTTCTGGCTCTCTCCATCGCAATGTGGATGCTGCTCACCTTCGGGCTGGCCTGTTATTTCTGTTGCGTGGTGGTGTTCCCTGCGGTATGGATTCTTCTCTCTGTAACCATCGTGGAGCACAGGGTGCTCTGGGTTGCTTCCAACATGATTTTTGGTATCGCTCTCATGGCGCTTCGCGCTCATGTGTGGACAGCTATTGCTCGCGATGGAGTGGGTTTTGCCAATTTCTGGTTGTGGGGTGCGTTTGCGGGAATATTCTTCGCTGTGGCAGCCGAGATTTACTGGCGGGAGCTGCGCAAAGCAATGACCGCATAAGGCGATAAACTGTAGTAGATGCCTGCCACGCTGAATTCTCTCGAACAAGCCCGATCTTCGTATCTCCGTTCTGCGATGCACCAGCCTGTGCGCTGGCATGAGTGGGGCGAAGAGGCCTTTGCCCTCGCCGCAGCGGAAGACAAGCCCATCCTGCTCGATATCGGCGCCGTGTGGTGCCATTGGTGCCATGTGATGGATCGCGAAAGCTACGAAGATCCCACGCTGGCCGAGCTGATCAACCATCATTTCATTGCTATCAAGGTGGATCGCGACGAGCGGCCCGATGTGGATAGCCGTTATCAGGCGGCCGTGCAGGCTATTAGTGGACAGGGCGGCTGGCCGCTTACCGGAATTCTCACGCCCGATGGCCGGCCGTTCTTCGGCGGCACCTACTTTCCGCGGCACGATCGCTATGGGCGTCCCGGCTTCGATCGCGTGCTGCTGACTATGGCCGAGGCATGGAAGACGCGCCGGAACGAGGCGCTGGAATCGGCGAACAGCATCGTGGCTGCCATCGAGCACGGAGAGACATTCTCCGGCCGCTCGGCTTCGCTTTCGCTTGGCATCATCGACAAGCTGGTGGAGTCCGCAGTGAAGCAGTTTGATCCGCGCCACGGCGGATTCGGCACGCAGCCTAAATTTCCGCATCCCGCGGCTATCGATCTGCTGATTGATGTAGCAGCGCGCACCGGCAACGAGGCCGCGCGCGAAGCCGCATCCGTCACGCTTGCGCAGATGTCGCGCGGCGGCATCTACGATCAGCTTGCCGGTGGATTCCATCGCTACTCGGTCGATGAACGCTGGGTAGTTCCGCATTTTGAAAAAATGCTCTACGACAATGCCGGCCTGCTTTCCAACTACGTGCACGCCTTCCAGACATTTGTCGACGCCGACTCGGCGCGGGTCGCGCGTGACATCATCCGCTGGCTCGACACCACGATGACCGACCGCGAACGCGGCGGCTTCTACGCGTCGCAGGATGCGGACGTGACACTCGACGATGACGGCGACTACTTCACCTGGACTCTGGCCGAGGCGCGAGCTGTGCTCACTGCGGAAGAACTTGCGGTCGCCGGACCCTATTACGACATCGGCGAGCTGGGCGATATGCATCATGATCCGCAGAAGAATGTCCTGCATCGGAAGCACTCGATCCCGGAGCTGGCCAAGCAGACAGGCCGCGGTGTGGGTGAAGCGGCCGCGCTTCTGCAATCCGCGCACGAGAAGCTGTTTGCCGCCCGCCTGCAGCGCACCGAGCCCTACATCGACCGAACCATCTATACGTCGTGGAACGCGCTGGCTATCTCCGCGTATCTTCACGCGGCGCGCGTGCTGGAACTTGAGGAGCCGCGTGCTTTCGCTCTGAAGACGCTGGACCGCATCCTCGCCGCAGGCTGGAATCCGGCGGTTGGGCTGGCGCACGTGATCGCATATCCCGACTCAGAGCCGGATGCCAAAACACATCGTTACATCGGAGGAGTGCTCGACGACTACGCTTTCCTGATCCATGCTCTGCTCGATGCCTGGGAGGCTACAGGAGGCCGCCGGTACTATGACTATGCGCTGTCTATCGGAGAGACCATGGTCGCGCGCTTCTATGACACAACCGGTGGTGGCTTCTTCGATACCGAATCGACGGCTACGCCGGCGCTGGGCGTGCTCTCGGCGCGGCGCAAGCCGCTGCAGGATTCGCCTACTCCGGCGGGCAATCCGTCAGCAGCCGCAGCGCTGCTGCGTCTCGAGTCGTTGAGCGGACGCACTGAATTTCGCGAGAAGGCGGAAGACACGCTGGAGAACTTCGCCGGGGTTGTGGAGCATTTCGGCCTCTATGCTGGCACATATGGCCTTGCGCTCGAACTGCTTTTGCTGCCGCCGGTGCAGGTGGTGATTGCCGGAGAGGGAAGCGAAGCCCATCACCTTACCGCGATGGCCAATGCCCGCTATGCGGTCAACAAGCAGGTGCTACGTCTGCGTGCCGATCAGCTCACTGCGGAGAATCTGCCACCGGCGCTGGCTGAGACCCTGCCCCATCTGCCGGAGCTGAAGTCGGGTGAAACCTTCGCTGTCCTGTGCAAAGGAAATACCTGCGCCCCTCCGACAAGCGATCCGGAAAAGCTATTGGAAGCATTGAATAACTGGCTCTAAGTAGGAGATACAAAGTGAAATCCTTACTGGGAAGGGCTGGGGCGGGCATTCCCCTCAGCCCCCAGGTCTTCAGGCATATCCACACGAGACGATGGCAGTAAGGCCGTGTGCACCTAAATAAGTGCTCAAAAAAAGTTAGGTGGATGTTAACGCTGAAAAATTGAGACGCGCAAGAGATATTTTTAAGTTGCACCACGATGGTACTTAAAGTCAATGAGTACTTATACGACTCAATTAATAACTAACTGACTAAGTCTAATCGGAAAGTAAAAGCCCCGCATTGCTGCGGGGCTTTCGTTTTGCGGCAAAGCCGCGATTGCCTGGACGGCCAGTTCTAGTACATGCCTTCCATGCCGCCGCCGTGACCGCCGCCTGCTGGCGCCGACTTGGGCTCGGGGATGTCCGAGACCATGGCTTCGGTGGTGAGCATCAGGCCGGCGATCGAGGCTGCATTCTGCAGCGCTGTCCGCGTGACCTTGGTGGGATCGATGACGCCAGCGGCAACCAGGTCCTCGAACTTGTCGGTGCCTGCGTTGTAGCCGTAGTGATCGTCCTTGCTCTCGTGGATCTTGCCGACCACAACCGCGCCCTCGACACCGGCGTTGCTGACGATCTGACGAAGGGGCTCCTCGATGGCGCGGCGGATGATCTGTGCACCGATCTTCTCGTCGCCTTCCAGCGTCTTGATCAACGCATCGACTGCGGGAGTGCTGCGCACCAGGGCTACACCACCGCCCGGGACGATGCCTTCCTCGACTGCCGCGCGGGTTGCGTGCATCGCATCCTCAACACGAGCCTTCTTCTCCTTCATCTCGGTTTCGGTAGCTGCACCGACCTTGATGACGGCTACGCCGCCGACCAGCTTGGCGAGGCGCTCCTGGAGCTTCTCGCGGTCGTAATCGGAGGTGGTCTTCTCGATCTGGCTGCGGATTTCCTTGACGCGGCCTTCGATGGTCTTGGACTCGCCGCGCCCTCGACGATGGTGGTGTTGTCCTTGTCGATGGTGACGCGCTTGGCGCGGCCCAGGTCTTCAACCTTGACGTTCTCGAGCTTGATGCCGAGGTCTTCGGTGATGGCCTTGCCGCCGGTGAGCTTGGCAATGTCTTCGAGCATCGCCTTGCGACGATCGCCGAAGCCGGGAGCCTTGACGGCAGCGACGTTCAGGGTACCGCGCAGCTTGTTGACGACCAGAGTCGCCAGCGCTTCGCCGTCGACGTCTTCCGCGATGATCACGAGCGGCTTGCCGTTGCGGGCAACCTGCTCGAGCAGGGGAAGCAGATCCTTCATCGAGCTGATCTTCTTCTCGTGGATCAGGATGTAGGGCTCTTCGAGCGAAACTTCCATGCGATCCGGATCGGTGACGAAGTAGGGGCTCAGGTAGCCACGGTCGAACTGCATGCCTTCGACGACGTCCAGCTGGGTCTCCAGGGTCTTCGACTCTTCAACGGTGATCACGCCATCCTTGCCGACCTTCTTCATGGCCTCGGCGATGATGGTGCCGATGGTCGAATCAGAGTTGGCGGAGATGGTGCCAACCTGGGCGATCATGTCGCCGGTAACGGGCTTGGAGAACTTGGAGAGCGCTCCGCCGGTCACGACGCCATTCTCGTCGCGCTTGCCGACGATGGCCTCAACAGCCTTGTCGATGCCGCGCTTCAGGGCCATGGGGTTCGCACCCGCAGCAACCGTCTTCACGCCTTCGCGATAGATGGCCTGGGCCAGAACCGTCGCGGTGGTGGTGCCGTCGCCGGCGACGTCAGAGGTCTTCGACGCCACTTCGCGAACCATCTGTGCGCCCATGTTCTCGAGCGAATCCTTCAGCTCGATTTCCTTGGCCACGGTCACGCCGTCCTTGGTGATGGTCGGCGATCCGAACTTCTTCTCAATGACGACATTGCGGCCCTTGGGACCGAGCGTCACTTTGACTGCGTCAGCCAGAACATTCACGCCGCGCAGAATTGCCTGACGCGAATCTTCTCCATGCAGAATTTGCTTTGCCATTGCGATTTCTCCTGGTTACTTGAAACTTTTGTGGGATTGATCCACCACATCCCAAATGCGAGATGTGGGGTACCCGGGATTTACTTGGACTTGAGAATGCCGAGGACTTCCTCTTCACGCATGATGAGGAACTCTTCGCCATCGATCTTGATCTCGGTGCCGGAGTACTTGCCGAAGAGAACGCGATCGCCGGACTTTACATCCAGAGGAAAGGTTTTGCCCTCGTCGTTCGATTTGCCCTTGCCGACGGAGATTACTTCGCCTTCCTGTGGCTTTTCCTTGGCGCTGTCGGGGATGATGATGCCGCCACGAATCGTCTCACCTTCTTCGATTCGCCGGACGAGGATGCGGTCGTGCAGCGGGGTAAAGGTGGTCGCTACAGTTGCAGTTGCCATTGCTTGCTTCTCCTTCGCGCGAGGATTACCTCGCGAATTTCTGTGCTGAGTTCAGATTGGAAGCTGAAAATATAGTCTGGAAGGTGCCCTGCCGGATCGCCGGAGGGTATTAGCACTTCATCCTTCCGACTGCTAAGGTACCTAGTCGGAGAAAGACTTGTCAAGGGTACGTACGTTCTCAAGGGTAAAAAATGAGTGAATTACACTCATATTTGCTTGAGGGAGCTTCGCTGAGAGATGGACGATGTGATCGCTGGGGGCTCATCCGGACCAAAGAAGCGACCGTCCAGCTTGTCGACCCTGCCGGAAGCCAGGTGCTGTGGTCGGGCACCGGCGGCGACCGTAAGGTGCTCACCTCGGCATCGCGCATGGCGGCCAGGAAAAGATCGCCGACCGCCTGATTGGCGAGCTTAAGAAGGCGATGGAGCGCTGAGCCTAGCTAGCGCACGCTTTTGCCGCGGAACGCGTAGGTATCGGCAGCGACGTACCCTGGGCCGGTTCCGATAAGCACTATGGCCAGCGCGAAGAGCGCCAGGGGGAATTCGTAGCCCTGCTGCCCGGTGAGACCGTGGTGCAGATGCACCTTGATGATGGCCACGACCATGTCAATGGCCACTCCGAGCGCGGCGAGGTGCACCAGCAGACCGAGGATGAGGAAAGCTCCGCCGAAGAGCTCGGTAAAGGCAGCCACGTAGCCCATCCAGTAAGGAAAGCCCATGTGCGAAACGGCCTGTGCGAACTGGTAGAGCGCGCCGCGTGGGAAGACCTTCTGGGCGCCGTGGACCACCATGATGACTCCGAGTACCAGCCGCGCAACCAGCGCCGCTCCCGGCCGAATGACTTCAAAGGCACGAAACATTCTCAACTCCTGATGAACTGGTCTTAAGGTAAGATCTCGTCAAAAAAACGGCGCAGAGTCGATTCGTATCCGCTCTGCTTCAACTCAAAATACTCTTTTGGAAGCGCGGCCGCCTGGTACAGCTGCCCGGTTCTCTGCTTCGCTCCGTTGCGATCGAGAAACAGCTTGGGCGAGGTGGAGCTGCGCAGTGCGTCCACAGGATCGAAGCGCTCGGTCAGCAGCAGCCAGAGGGGCAGGATCTTTGCGCGGGCATCGCTGGCGATGACCTGCCGGGCCGGCTCGCTGGGGCCGTCCAGAACCATACCTGCGGGATTGTGCTGCGCGGCCAGCTCCGCGGCGAGGCTGGCGCCTGTGCCAACGCCATAGATCACGATGGACTTCGCATCCAGATGCCGGGTCTGGGTGAGGTACTGCCAGGCTGCGGCTGTGTCCTGGGTCATGCGCTGTTCGCTGGGACGGAGGCCGGCGCTGCGGCCAAAGCCGCGATAGTCAAAGGCGAATACGTTGATGCCGAGCGAGTGCAACGCGGCCAGGTCATCGACGCAATTCGAGAGCGATCCCTCGCCGCCGTGCAGGTAGAGCACGGTGCCTGCGCCCCAATGCGAGGCGGGATCGGCGGGAATCCACCAGCCGTCAAGCTTGGCAGCGCCGGTTTCGGTGTAGTCGAAATGGATCTCGTCGAACTTTAACCCTTGCTGCGCGGGCGTGGCGTTCACAGTGCGCGAGGGATGCAACATCATCTGCCACTGCCCTTGGTAGAAGAGCAGGCAGAGGGTTCCATAAGCGCAGAGCGCAGCCGCCGCGATGACGATGAGGAGTGCTTTGGCCAGCCAGCGTCCGCTGATGGTGATCGGCGCTCCGGGTTGCTGCGGGGAAGCTTGTTGCTTGCTTCTTGCCGGAGTCTTCGATGGTGCCTGCTTAGCCAAAGGCCAACTCGTCGGCCGACTCAAGCGGCGTTCCGCAGATGCGGCAGATGACTGCGGAGCAGTCTCCGCAAACCAGCGGATCATCGACCACGCGGGCGCATGTGGGGCACCACAGGTCGCCGGCTTTTTTGTTCTCTGGAGCGGCTGGTGAATCGATGGACATTCTTGTTTGAGCCTAGCAGGGAAGGCGCAACAGTTGCACATGGCCGCCGATGTTGTAAGCTGGGGGCTGAAAAAAGGGGACTGCGCAACATGCCGCTGGATGCAGAATTCGAGCAGGTAGACGCCGCGACAACCGTGGTGAAGCTGAGTGGACGCATGACGCTGGGAATGCGTCTGCGCGAAATTGAAGGCCAGCTTAATCAGGCCGTCGAAGGTGGTGTGAGGAAGCTGGTGCTCGATGCCAGCGGAGTCGAATACGCCGACAGCGCCGGGCTCGGCTTGCTGATGATTCTTTACGGCAAGATGAAGACGGTGCAGGGCAGCCTGCGCATCGCGGCACCCGGGCCTTCCCTGAAGCAGCTCTTCGAACTCACGAATACGGATAAGATTCTGGCGGTTTATCCGGATCGTGAAGCTGCGCTGGCTAATTAGTTCGGAGTGGGCGAACATGAATCCGCAGAACTGGCGAAGAGCCTTAAGAGCCTCGGTTGCGATCGCGGTTTTGTTTGGCCTGCTCTTTTCGCTTCTTACGCCCGCTCATCAGAGCACCACTCTCTCCTGCATTCTCTTTCTTCCCGTCTTCTTCGCAGGCATCGTCACGATACCGGCGACGATCGATCGCCTGGGAGAAGCCGAGCCGCAAACTTCAAATCTCTTCCTGAGTAATTCAAGCCGTTTCCAACGGCCGCCTCCTGTCGCAATCGCATAAGCAACGCTGACACTCCCTGACCGCTGCGCTGGTTGAACAGCGCGGGGAGTCGTGTTTCACGATCGATTATGCCGATACGACGAGGATCCGATGGATGTCACGACTTTTCGCCTTGCTCTGCAGGGCGTCGGGTTGATTCTGCTTTTCTGCATCGTCTGCTTGCAGCGTTTTCTGTGGCGACGTGGCCGGCGCCGCAGCCGCAGGCGTTTTTATCCCACGAACTACACCATGGGAAATGCGTTTCAGCAATTGCAGCAGTTCGTTGCACCCAGTACTGAATACACGCTCGAGGAGAAGCTGAAGGAGGATGCGGAGGATGACGACGAGGGAGGGTCGGATGATCCGGCAAAGCACCTGGAGAGACAGCTGAAGAGAATCAGAAGAGGAGAGCGGGTCGAAAAGCTGACGACAATTCTGAACAATGAACGCAAATAGCAGCGCCCGGCCTTAACCCTCAAGCAGCTTTTCGAGCTTACGAGTACAGACAAGATTCTGGCGGTCAATCCGAATCGCGCCGCGGCGCTGGCGAACTAGGGCTGTCAAGGTCATTCTCAGTTCTATTGGCAAGGTTTGCCAATAGAGTTATCCTCAGATAGTTACAGGCTCTAGGATCTGCGCTTATGCCGACACGCAATGTGAACCTTACCGATGAACTGGACGCTCTCGTTTCCAACCGGGTGAAGAGCGGGCGCTATGAAAACGCCAGCGAGGTGATGCGAGCGGGCCTGCGCGCGCTGGAGCGCGAGGAGAAAGAGCACGAAACCCGGTTACTCGTGCTGCGCGAGGCCATTCAAGAGGGAGACGCGAGCGGTGTGGCCCGTGGCGACGTCTTTTCTAGTATTCGCAGGAAGCTGAGTCTAGCTGACCGCAAGCGATAGCGCATGGCCATCGCCCACTTTTCGCGGAAAGCCGAAGAAGACCTTCTGAATATCGCTGCCTACACGCTTCAAAAATGGGGAGAAGCGCAAGCCGATCGATATCTCGCTCAGATTGAGGCGTGCTGCTTCAGGCTTGCGGGAAATCCGCGCCTTGGCCGGCTGTGCGGAGACTTGCATGCCGATTGGCATGCCTCAGGACTACGGCGTATGGAACGAGGGAAGCATGTCGTCTTCTACCGGGAGCATGACGATGGCATTCTTGTCTCGCGCATCTTGCACGTGAGCATGCTGCCAGATAAGTACACCATGGAAGACGATGCGTAGCGAAGCCCGGCTCAGCCCAGCTTCACCAACACGTCGTTCTCTTCAATCTTCACCGGATAAACCGGAACCTTGTCGGTTGACGATTGATCCGTTTCTCCGGTGACGACGTCGAATGCCCAGGCGTGCCAGGGGCAGACCACCTTGCCGTTCTCGATGATGCCTTCGCCGAGCGGGCCGCCGCGATGCGGGCAGGTGTTGTCCATTGCGCTGATATTGCCGCCTACATTGGCGATGCACAGCATGATTCCATCGCAGGAAGCTTCGCGGGCTTCCCCATCGCGGGGAAGCTGTGCCTTGCTCATGAGTCGAACGAATTCAGACATGGAAGTAGCCAACCGTTACTAGTACTTTACAATCTTTGCGAATGATTGCGGATCGAGACTTGCTCCACCGACGAGAGCGCCATCAATTTCCGGCTGATTGAGCAGAGCGGTGGCGTTGTCCGGCTTCACTGAGCCTCCGTAGATGATGCGGATGCTATCGGCAGTCTTGCGTCCGAGAAGCCGCGCAATCTCGCTACGGATGAAGAAGTGTGCCATGCCCGCCATCTCCGGCGTGGCGGTGCGGCCGGTGCCGATAGCCCAGACCGGCTCGTAGGCGACGACGAAGTTTTCGGCGGTCCCCGGCTCCACGCCGCGGAGTGCCTTCTCGGTCTGCCGCATCAGGATTTCTTCTGTTTTGCCGGCCTCGCGTTCTTCAAGCTGTTCGCCGATGCAGAGAATCGGCGTCAGGCCATGCCGGATAGCGCAATGGATCTTCTGGTTTACCAGCTCGTCGGTCTCGGAAAAATACTGGCGGCGCTCGGAATGGCCGATGATGATGTGCGTGGTGCCAATGGCTTTCAGCATGAGCGATGAAGTTTCGCCGGTAAAGGCGCCTTCGTCGGAGAAGTACATGTTCTGTCCGCCGACAGCCACATTCGACCCACTCACCGCCGCGATGACCACGGAAAGGGAAGTCGCCGAGGGACAAAGCACAATCTCATCGCGGTCGTGATTGGCGACAAGGGGGAGAAAGGTCTTCACGAACTCCTGGGCCTGCACGGGAGTCTTGTACATCTTCCAGTTTGCTGCGATGAGAGGTTTGCGCATGAATCTCCAACGATTTTGATTAATTAATTGTTGAGTGTAATGACTTTTAAGGAGTCGGTTTCACCCTGGCTTCCGAACCAGATCTCTCCCTTAGATCCGATGACAAAATCGGTTTGGCTGCCCATCTCGGGAGTGTAGCCGCTGGATGCATAAGAAAGGCAGGCCGCATCTTGAGAAAGGAGTGCCTTTACCAAATCCTTTGTCCAAAGGTGGTCATACTGATTGAGGAACTCGGTTTTGGTTTTGATTAAGATTTGCTTTTGCCCATCCGAAGCTCGCAGTGGAAATCTCATCATGGATGCCACAACAGTTCGGTTATTCGTACGAACGGCATTTTGAAGGTTGGCTAGAAAGCTCCGGGCTTCAGATGCCGTCTTTGGACCGAACGCATCCACCGTACTGACGTCGGGATTCGCGCATTTAGCTGACGGGACCGGCGACTGGGCAAATCCTGAATGTGCAGTGACGATGACAATTGAAGACATCGCTCCGAACAATCTAGTCTTCATTACTTCTCCGTAAGCGCTTCCACTCCCGGGAGCTTCTTGCCTTCAAGGAACTCGAGCGAAGCGCCGCCGCCGGTCGAGATATGCGTGATCTTTTCCGCCATGCCCGCCCTTTTTATCGCCGATACTGAATCTCCGCCGCCCACGATCGAGATGCAGTCTTCGTTCGCGGCCACAGCCTTTGCTATCTTCGTTGTGCCGACGGCGAATGCTGGGAATTCGAAGACGCCCATGGGGCCGTTCCATACGATCGTCGAAGCGTCGGCAACTTCTTTTGAGAAAAGCTCGATGGTCTTCGGACCGATGTCCAGTCCCATCCAGCCGGCGGGGTATTCGCCGCTGCCGTCATAGACCTGCGACTTCGCGTCGGCCGCAAATTTGCTGGCGATGACATTGTCGACAGGCAGCAGAAGACGCACACCCTTGGCTTCGGCCTTGGCCATGGTTTCCTTGGCGAGCTCGATCTTGTCCGCCTCGAGGAGCGACTCGCCGATCTCGCGGCCGAGTGCCTTCTGGAAGGTGTAGGCCATGCCGCCGCCGATGAGCAGCGCATCGACCTTACTGAGCAGGTTGTCGATGACCTGAATCTTGTCCGACACCTTGGCTCCGCCCAGGATGGCCACGAAGGGCTTGGCCGGCTCATCGAGCGCCTTGCCCATGTAGTTGAGCTCTTTCTCCATCAGCAGACCGGCGGCGGCCACCTTCACGTGATGCGTGATGCCTTCTGTCGAAGCGTGGGCGCGGTGGGCGCTGCCAAAGGCGTCATTCACATAGATTTCGCAGAGCGATGCCAGCTGCTTGGCGAACTTCGGATCGTTGGCCTCTTCCTCGGCGTGGAAGCGCAGATTCTCAAGCAACAGCACCTGCCCCGATTCCAGCTGCCGCGAGAGCTCGGTGGCCAGCTCGCCGACGCAGTCCGGAGAGAAAGCCACATTCACCTGTTCGCCGAGGTGGTGATCGAGCAGAATGCGCAGGCGGTCGACCACGGGGCGCAGGCTGTATTTTGGATTGGGCTTGCCCTTGGGGCGGCCCAGGTGCGAGGCCAGGATCAGCTTGGCCTTGTGGCGCAGCGCATATTCCAGGGTGGGCAGCGTTTCGCGAATGCGGGTGTCGTCGGTGATCTCCGACCCATCCTCGCTGAGGGGAACATTGAAGTCCACGCGCATGAAGACATGCTTATGCGCAAGATCCAGATCGCGAATCGATAGCTTTGCCATATTTGTATTTACTCTCCAGCTGCTTTCCTGGTTATTTTTCTGGGGATGCGATGATCGCGTCGGCCTCAATCTCCACGCGCCATGATGGGGTCAACAATTTTGCTACGACAACCATGGTAGCCGCTGGACGGATTGTGCCAAAGAATTCTCCATGCACTCGCCCAGCTGTCTGCCAGTCTTCCACGTGGGTCAGATAGATACGCGTCCGCACCACGTCTTCCATTCGCGCGCCAGCACGTTCCAGCACTGCGCGGATAATTTCCAGTGTATGCCGTGTCTGGGTTTCGGCGTCGGCTTCATCGGCGCCCACCGGTCCGGTGCCGGAAACGTGCACGGAGTTTCCTACGCGCACCGCGCGTGAGAATCCGATCAAAGGCTCAAAGGGAGACGATCCTGAATAGTTCTGACGCATGCCTGGCAGCTCCCCGCGCCGGCCGATTCAGAGGAATCGCAGCCGGCGCGGGTCTTCAGTTCTGATGCGGTGAAATTACAGGCCCTTCTTCTGGAGGAAGAGGATGAGGTCGCGAACGCGGTTGGAGTAGCCCCACTCGTTGTCGTACCAGCTGAGAACCTTCACCGACTGGCCGATGACCTTGGTCAGAGGCGAGTCGACGATCGAGGAGCGCGGATCGCCCTTGAAGTCGCTCGAAACCATCTCAGCCGTTTCGTAGCCGAGGATGCCCTTCAACTCGCCGTCAGCAGCCTTCTTGAGAGCAGCGTTGACGGATTCGACGGTAACCGGCTTTTCAGCGATGAAGGTGAGATCGACGATGGAGACGTTCGGCGTAGGGACGCGCATGGAGAAGCCGTCCAGCTTGCCTGCCATTTCGGGGATGACCAGCTTGAGGGCCTTGGCGGCGCCGGTGGAGCTGGGGATCATGTTGATCGCGGCAGCGCGGGCGCGGCGCAGGTCCTTGTGGGGGAAGTCGAGGATCACCTGGTCGTTGGTGTAGCTGTGGATAGTGGTCATGATGCCCGAGACGATGCCGAACTCCGAATGCAACACCTTGACGATCGGCGCCAGGCAATTGGTGGTGCAGGAGGCGTTGGAGATGATGTTGTGCTTGCTGGCGTCGTACTTGTCTTCGTTCACGCCGAGGACGACGGTGATGTCCTCGTTGGTGGCGGGAGCCGAGATGATCACTTTCTTGACCGATCCCTGCAGGTGAGCCTTGGCCTTGGTTGCGTCAGTGAAGATACCGGTCGACTCGACGACGATTTCTGCGCCGGTCGAGGTCCAGTCCAGCTTGGCGGGATCGCGCTCTGCGAATACCTTGATGGTTTTGCCGTCGATGGTGATGGAGTCGGCGCTCGAAGAAATCTCGTTCTTCAGATTTCCGAGGATGGAATCGTACTTCAGCAGGTGCGCGAGCGTCGCCGGGCTCGTCAGGTCATTGACTGCGACAATTTCGATCTCTGGATTGCCAAGCGATGCGCGGAATACGTTGCGTCCGATGCGGCCGAAGCCGTTGATGCCAACCTTCACTGCCATTGAAACTTGTCTCCTTGCGGTTGTCTGAAATGCTTTCTGAGAGTGTGATTTACAGATCGTCAGCGGCACACGCTGCGGCCGCAAACCCCCAATTACCGATGCTAGCACCGTAGTCAATCACCTGCATAAAAATCTCCTATATGCCCGATATTTGCGGTGCCGAGTTCCGCGAGAGCGAGGTTTCACGCGATGGGTCTTGGCGAGCTGTGCACAACCTGCGTTGCAGCCAGGTCAAGTCTGTGTTAAACCCTGAGTTATGCGCGAATGGATGCGCGAAAAAATGAGACGACGTTCCAAGCGTGGACCGAACGATTCGGAATCCACAGGAAAGATAGGCCAGGAAATCCCCGCGAACCAGCCGGCTCCGCTGCGCCCATCTTACGAAGCTGCGCCGGTTGAGCAGAGCAAAGCAGAAGCGGACAGCGCCACCCCGGAGCTGGAAACCCCAGCGTTAGTTGTAGAGATTCAGCCGTCGAGCGATATTGCGGCTGTACCCGCGGAGCTCGCAGAAGCCATCGGTGACGACACAGGCGAAGGCAAGCTGGTGGTGGAAACACAGCCGGACTCACCCTCGGTTCCTCCACCGAGTCCTCTTGCCACTGCCCCACCCACCGGAGAAGCGCGCGCGCCGAAAGGCTACGTGGTGCTGACCATCGGGCTGCCTGGCTCGGGCAAGACCACTTGGTTTAAGCGCCGCGGCGTGACCCCGTTGTCATCGGATATGCTGCGCTCCATTCTCTTTGATGACATCACCGAACAGCGGTATCAGGGATTGGTTTTCTCCACTCTGCGTTCGCTGCTGCGTGCCAGGCTGATCGCTAAGATGCCCTGGAACTACGTGGATGCGACCAATCTTTCACCCCACGAACGGCGGCAGTGGATCAAGATGGCCAAGAGCTTCGGCTACGACGTTCAGGCGGTCTTCTTCGATGTTCCGCTGGAAATCTGCATGGAGCGCAACCAGCGCCGCGAGCGCACGGTCAGCGATGACGTGATGAAGAAAATGGCGGAGCGTCTGCGCGCACCGAACTTCAAGGAAGGCTTCTCGAAGATCGTGGTGGTGAGGGTGAAAAGTCCATCTGCACCGGAAACTGCAGTCACTGAAGCCTGAATCATTGCTTCGACAAAAGAGAGGCCGGCGATCCAGCGTCCGGCCTTTCTTTTTTGAGTTTGCTAGCGCAGCGGATTGACCACAGTCGCACCCCATTCCTCGGGGCTGATATCCAGCGCATGCTGTGAGAACAGCCAGTGGTGGCCATCCAGGTCCTCGACGCCGAATTGTTTTTCTCCGTAGATCGTGGTCTGCAGCTCTTCCCAGATGATGGCTCCGGCCGCCTTCACCTTCGCATATTGGCGCTCCACGTCATCCACGAAGATGGTCAGCATCTGTGTCCCGCCGCCTGTCACTGCGGGGCTTTTCGTATGTTCCCGGGCGCCGTGGACCATGATCCAGGCGTCGCCAAAATGCATCTGCGCGCCACTCGGCACCTGCGGGTCGCCATAGCGATAGTGCTCGACGAATCCGAAGACGCGAGCCAGCCACTCAATGGCCTGCGCGACGTCGCGGTACGCAACATGGGGAAGCAGCGTGTTGGTGGGGACGGAGCGGTTGTTCAGCATGCGAAGATGATAGCGCTCAAGCCATGTGGCTGAGCGCGAGCCAACCCTGCTAAGTGATGACCGGCGCGTGCGCGACGCCTGCCAGCCCGAAGACCCGCTGGTAGCGCTCGATCTCCTCTGCCGGTCCCATGGCCTTCTCAAAGTTGTCGGAGAGCTTGACAGCGGGATGGCCATCCGCGTCATTGAGCTTGCATACCAGGCTGATGGGGTCGAAGCCGTCGCTTCCCTGAGGATTGCAGTCTCGGAAATCATTGGTAAGTAGCGTGCCCCAGCCGGCCGAGAAGCGAATGCGGCGTTCGGGAAGCCACTTGCTGCGATCCTCAAAATCGCTGGCGCGCTGAAAATCGGCGGGTGAAGCGCCACCGAGGATGGTGCCGCTGAAATAGGCATGAAGGCCGAGAATGTCCTGAACATCGAGGGAGTCCGAAGCGATGAAGAGCTTCTGCCGCGGATCGCGGCCGCGTGCCCGGAGCCATGCGATAAACTCGTCGCCGGCAACGTAGGGGTCTTTGCTGTCGGCGCGCTGGCCGGTCCAGTCTGCCATCCAGTCGGGGGCATTCTCGAGAAATTGCGTGGTGCCAAAGGTATCGGGAAGCAGGATGAGCAGCTCTTTCTGGTAGGTCTGTTGCCACAATTCAAGCAACCGGTACTGTGACGATTTCAACTCGTCGTCGTTGCGTGCCATGGCTGCCAGGGCCATGGGCAGCTCGTGCGCGTTGGTTCCGATCGCTTCGAGATCATGCTTGTATGCGAGATAGGTATTCGATGTGCCGGTGAAGTTCGAGCCGAGCACGTCGCTCATGGCCTTGACCACATATTCCTGCCACAGGAAGCTGTGCCGCCGCCGCGTGCCGAAGTCGCTCACGCGCAGGCCGGGTACGCCGCGCAGGCGCTCCATCTTCTCCCATAGCCGTGTTTTGGCGCGCGCGTAGAGAATATCGAGGTCGAATTCGCTGAGATTCTTCAGACTGGCTCGCGTCTTCAGCTCGCTGATGGCGGAGAGCGCGTAGATCTCCCACATCGTGGTCTCCGGCCAGGTGCCGTGAAAGGTGAGCGAGAGCTGGCCGTCGTGGACCGACAGCTCATAGTCGGAGAGTTGGAAATCGCGCTCCAGCCATTCCAGAAAGGCCGGCTCGAAGATTCCGCGCCGTCCGTAGAAGGTGTTGCCAGCCAGCCAGATCAGCTCCGACTTGTGGAAGCGCAGCTTTCTGGTCTGCTCGAGCTGCGCACGCAGTTCATGGGGATCGATGACTTCGGCGAGCCGCACCTGTTTCGACCGGTTAATCAGCGAGAAGGAGACGCGGGTATGGGGAAACTGCTTCCAGATGAATTGCAGCATCAGAAGCTTGTAGAAATCCGTGTCCAGCAGGGAACGGGTGATCGGATCCAGCTCCCAGTTGTGGTTGTGCGCGCGCCGGGCAAGATTGATGATCACGATAGAAACACTCTAATGCACAGACGTCCTACACTAGTGGGGCGCATCACCAAATTATGCCTGCAGCCATCGAATTCCGCGATCTTTCCTTCACCACGCCGCAGGGCCGGCGGCTGCTGGAGGGCATTTCGCTTGCGCTCGAAGAGGGAACAACTACAGCGGTATTGGGTCGGAGCGGGTCGGGCAAGACGACGCTGCTGCGCACGGTAAACCGCATGGTTGAGCCTACCGGCGGAGACGTACTGGTACACGGCGAAAGCACACGCGCGGCGGATCTGATTGCGCTGCGCCGCGGCATAGGCTACGTGATCCAGGAGACTGGGCTATTCCCGCACTTCAACCTGGAGCGAAATGTCGGCCTGGTACCGGAGATCGAAGGAACGCCGCGCGCGGAGCGTATCCGCCGCAGCCACGAGCTGCTGGAGACGGTGGGGCTCGATGCGAAGAGCTTTGCGCAACGCTATCCGCATCAGCTCTCCGGAGGGCAGCGGCAAAGGGTGGGACTGGCGCGTGCACTGGCTGCCGATCCCACGATTTTGCTGATGGACGAGCCCTTCGGTGCGCTCGATCCGCTTACTCGGGCAGAGATGCAGGACATGCTGTGCAGCCTGCTTGCGCGGCTCAAGAAGACGGTGCTGCTGGTTACGCACGATCTGGATGAAGCCCTTTATCTCGCTGACCGCATCGTTCTTCTCGCCGAGGGCAGACTGATTGTCGATCTCGATGCGAAGGAATTCCTTCACGCGCGGCAGCCCGAGGTACAGTCCTACATTCGCGCCTTTCATCGCGGCGAGCGCAGCAGCGTTCAGGAGAGCAGATGAGCGCGGGTTTTCTCTCTCAATATGGCGGCGAAATCGCCACACTCACCGTCGAGCATCTCTGGCTTACGGGAGCGGCCATGCTCTTTGCGACGGCGATTGCCGTGCCCGCGGGAATCTGGCTGACGCGGTCGCCGCGGTGGGCGAAGCCGGTGATTGCGGTCGCCAATATTCTGCAGACCATCCCGTCTTTGGCCATGTTCGGATTTTTGTTGCCGCTGCCGTGGCTGGGCGAGCGGGCTGCGCGCATTGCAATTGTCGCGCTCACCGCCTATGCATTGCTGCCGATCCTGCGGAACACCTATGCCGGAATACGCGGCATCGATCCTGCTGTGGTCGAAGTAGCACAGGCTCTCGGCCTTACTAATCGTCAACGGCTCTTTAAAGTAGAACTTCCGCTGGCGGCGTCCTTCATTCTCGCGGGGCTGAGAACGGCAACCGTGACCTGTGTGGGGATTGCGACAATCGCGGCAGCTGTGGGGGCCGGCGGTCTGGGCGAGCTGATCTTTCGCGGGGTCGCGTCCGTCGACAACCGTCTGGTCCTCGCCGGAGCAATCCCGGCGGCGCTGCTTGCGCTGGCTGCCGACGGCGGCCTGGGCGTGCTGGAGAGCTGGCTGCGGCCGCCATCGCGATGACGCAGATGCGGATCAATCGAGGGCTTGGGTGCCTGCTCATCGTCACTGTGACGGTTGCAATCTGTTCATGGATCACCTCCTGTGCACCGCCGCGTCCGGACCATCCTGTGATTGGCGCCAAAAACTTTACCGAGCAGGTAGTGCTGGGAGAGCTGCTGGCGCAGGAGATCGAGGCAAAGTCCAACCTGAGAGTCGAGCGGCGCTTTTATCTCGCCGGCAGTTACATTTGCCAGCAGGCCCTGGTGGCCGGGCGCATCGATGGCTACGTCGAGTACACGGGCACAGCGCTGACCGCCATTCTGAAGCAGCCGCTCGATCGGAATCCGCAGTCCGTGCTCGACACGGTGCGCCGGCTCTATGCATCGCGCTATCAGGTAGAGGTTGGTCCACCGCTGGGCTTCGAGAACACCTTCGCCATGGTCATCCGCGGCGACGATGCGAAACGTCGGCACCTCACCACGCTGAGTCAGGCCGCGCAATACACGCCGCAATGGCGCCTGGGAGTGGGCTACGAGTTCGAGCAGCGCCCGGACGGTCTTCCCGGTCTGAGCGCTGTTTACGGGCTTAAATTCAACGGCTCGCCGCGCACCATGGATTTGGGACTTCTCTATCGCGCGCTAAATGCGCATCAGGTGGACATGATCGCCGGAAATTCGACCGATGGTCCAATTCAGGCCTTCGGCCTCACGGTTCTCCAAGACGACAAGCATTATTTTCCGCCGTATCAGGCCGTGCCTCTGGTGAGGAATGAGGCATTGAAGCGCTGGCCACAGATACAGACTGCGCTTGACGGCCTGGCGGGAAAGATTACGGCAGACGACATGCGCGCGATGAATGAGGCAGTGGATGGGCAGCATCGCGATCCCGCCGAGGTGGTGCGAGAATTTCGGAAGAGAAAGGGACTTTGAAATGACCACGAATGTGCAAACCCCTGCGCCGCCTCCTCAGCCTGAGCCGTGGCTGCGGGGAACGCATGGGGAACTGCCGGCCGTATTGCGCGCGGTGCTCCATGCCTTCGATCTTGCGCAGGAGGATGTTTTTCGCTGGTGCGGCGGCCTCAGCGATGCCGATCTGAATGCTGCGCCCGGCGGACTCACGCCGATTGCGTATCATCTGCGCCACATCCCGCGCAGCCTTGACCGTCTGCTGACTTATGCCGAAGGCAATCAGCTGAGCGGAGATCAGATTGCGTCACTCAAGCGTGAATCTGATCCGGATGCGGCGCGCGAGGCGCTCTTTGCTGAGTTTGAAGCGGGCCTGGCGAATGCTGCGGCGCGGGTTCGCGCCTTTGCTGGAAGCGATCTGGAGCAGCCGCGCGGTGTGGGGAAGAAACAGCTGCCTACGACTGTGGGCGGGCTGCTGGTGCACCTGGCCGATCACACGCAGCGCCATGTGGGGCAGGTGGTCACCACTGCGAAATTGATCAAGTCCGCGGGATAGTCAGCCCAGCCACTTCGGATTCTGCGCTGTGCCATCGAAGTGGGGGCTGGTCTTGAATGGTTCAAAGCGTCCGTCGGCGGCTGCGTCTTTGGTTTTTGCCAGCAGCGCGGATATCTGCGTTTCGCTCATCGGCTTGAAGATCTTCACGGCGGTCATTGCCTGCTCCAGCGTCTCAGTTGAGTCGATTCCGGTGATGATAACCGAGACTGGCAGCGTCATCGAGTAGTGCAGCGCCTCGATGGGCTCGACGGTGTTGCTCTTCAGCACGAAGCCGTCTCCGAAGGTCTTCATGGCCAGAATGCCGATACCCTGTGCCGTGGCCACCGGCACTACATCTTTTGTGAACGACCGGAAGTGGGCATCCATCACGTTGATTGGCATCTGCACGGTGTCGAAATGGAAGCCGTGCTTTTGCGCCATCTCCAGCATGCGCAGATGCACCACCGGATCTTTGTGACCGGTGAAGCCGATGTAGCGAATCTTGCCGGCATCGCGTGCCGCGATGGCTGCTTCCATTGCGCCACCTTCGGCAAAAATGCGGTCGGGGTCTTCCATGCGGATGACTTCGTGGAATTGCACCAGGTCGATCATGTCGGTCTGCAGGCGGCCCAGCGATTGTTCAAGCTGGAGGTTGTACTCCCTCCTGGTTCGGCCATCCATCTTGGTCATGAGGAAAACCTTGCTGCGGTAGCCATCGCGGAGAGCCTGTCCCATGCGGACCTCGCTGATGCCGTCGTTGTAGTCCCAGCAGTTGTCCATGAAGGTGATGCCGCGATCGATGGCGCTGCGAACAAGACGGAGGCTCTCAGCCGGATCTGCCTGCTTGCCAATGTGGTAGCCGCCCAGTCCGATCAGCGAGACGCGCTCGCCGGTCTTGCCCAGTTCGCGATACTGCATATCCGGCGATTCGGTACGAGTCGAGTGGCTGGCTACGCCCAACGTCTCGCCGCTCGCATGAACGGATGACGCTGCGACGGACGTGACCGCTGCTGCGGCAGATTTGAGGAAGTCTCTGCGTTCCATGATGCCTCCTGGTTCCGTGATGCTTCACGGGAAGAGAGAGGATGTATGGCCTATGCGCGGTTGCGCTGTGGAGCATCACACTTCCATTGTGGCCGCGGACGGAGATATTCGTCGAATGGTGAAGCTGAATTTTCACATTGCAAGGCAATCGCGAAGTGGAATTACAGCGCTGAAACTACCTGCGGCGGACGATGAGAATAGTCTGATCGTCGGCCTGCTTTCCGAAGCCGCGTGCAGCGGAGAGAATACCGTCTGCGATCTCAGAGAGCGGCGCTTCGGCGTTTCTTTCGATCACGTCCTTCAGGCGGTGGAGGCCAAACTCTTCCTCGTTTTTGTCGCACGCCTCGAGAATGCCGTCTGTCGCGACTACCAGCAAATCTCCGGGTGCGGTCGACAGGGCCTGTGTGCTGAAGCCGGAGACGGGGAGCAGCCCGAGAGGGAACTGTTCTTCCTCAAACTGAGAGAGTCCGCGGCTGGCAGCGTGCCAATGCACCAGCGGAGGACTTGCAGCCAGAGAATAAAAGACGGTTCCGTCCGAGCCCAGGCGCAGGCCGGTGAAGGTAGCGTACATGTGGGGTTCTTTCACTGACGGCAGCACGCTGTTGAGCCGCTCCAGCAGCAGAGGCAGCGTCTGCGCGGGCTCGCGCTCGCCAGCCTCGAGCAAAGCTGTGCGCACCGCAGTCTTCAACATTCCCATGAGAATGCCGGCCTGCAGGCCGTGTCCGGCAATATCGGCGAGATAGGCGATGGCGTCGCCGTTAGGAAGATGCAGCGCATCCACCAGGTCGCCGCCCACTTGTTCGCTTGGGCATGAGATGCCGTAGACCTCAAAGAGCGGGGTGTTCAGCGCCACGGGAGGAACCAGAGTCTTCTGGATACCGTGCGCCAGCTGCAGCTCATTGCGCAGCTTGAAGGTTTCTCTGCCCTGACCGCTGATGAACGAAATAAACAGCACGTAGGAAATGATGATGGAAACCAGCATGGCCCATGCGGAGAGCTGAATCCCCGCCTCCGCCGTGCCCGGCTTTGCTGGAAATTGATGGGCGAGGAAATTGCCCAGTTGGTTGGCGAGCCGGGGAACTACAACCTGCATCACCAGCAATCCGGCGATCCAGTACCTCGGCAGCCGCGATATGACGAGAACCCACGTGATCGCAGTCAGACCGCTCACGATGGCTGCCATGGCAATCACCGAATAGGGCAGCACACCTCCATCGATCAGGTCGTCAAAATACCCGATGTTGGAGAAGAGCACAAAGACAGCCAGCAGCAGGAGTCGGAACCGCGAAAGCGGCACGTGCCGATAGGGGGTCCAGGCCAATCGCCGGTACCAGGGGACTTGATAGCTCGATGCCATTGCAGACAGGGTACAGGGTGTAGAGCATAGAGAGTAGCGATTAACGCTTAGACCGGAGTTGAACCGGCACTCAAATGGCTACACCCCCACCCTCATAGGAACAACGGAGCCAGCACCAGCGTGACGGTTGCGAGCAGCTTGATGAGCACGTGCAGCGATGGTCCGGCGGTGTCCTTGAACGGATCGCCGACGGTGTCGCCGACTACCGCGGCCTTGTGGGCCTCGGAGCGCTTGCCGCCGTAAGCGCCGGTCTCGATGTATTTCTTGGCGTTGTCCCAGGCTCCGCCGCCGTTGTTCATCAACATGGCCAGCAGGATGCCACTGATGGTCCCCACCATGAGCAGGGCCGCGACTGCTTCGGCGCCGCTGAGATTGATGGCTACGCCATTGATCAGAGGAGTTTCCGCCAGGGAGCTGGGATTGAACTCAGGGCCAAAGTGACGGAAGATCAGTCCTACGACCAGAGGCATGCTGACCGCGAGTATGCCGGGAAGCACCATCTCTTTCAGAGCGGCGGTAGTGACGATGCGCACGCAGCGGCCATAGTCCGGCAGCGACGTGCCCTGCATGATGCCGGGGTTGTCGCGGAATTGCTCATGCACATCCTGAATGACGGTCTGCGCCGCGCGGCCCACGGCCTTGATGGCCATCGATGAAAACAGATAGGTGAGCATGGCCCCGAGCAGGGCTCCGACGAAGACCGGCACCGACGCCAGGTTCACATTCGAAAAGCTCCAGGTTTCGGGCAGAACTCCACCCGCTGCCGTGACGCGTTGATGCACGATGTCGTGAATCGTCGCCAGATACGCAGAGAAGAGCAGGAATGCGGCCAGCGATGCCGAGCCGATCGCGTAGCCCTTGGTCAGCGCCTTGGTGGTATTGCCGGCCGCGTCCAGCTTGTCGGTCTTCTCGCGGACTTCGTCCGGCTGATTGCTCATTTCGATGATGCCGCCGGCGTTGTCGGTGATGGGGCCGAAGGTGTCCATGGCCAGAATGTAGGCCGCAGAGGACAGCATGCCCATGGTGGCGATGGCTGTACCGTAAATGCCCTTGGCGTAGGTGGAGACGGTGGTGACGTCGGCCAGGCCGCGGGTTCCGAAGTAGTAGCTGAGCAGCAGCGCGGCGCCGATGACGATAACCGGCAGTGCGGGGGTCTCCATGCCCACGGCCAGGCCCTGAATGATATTGGTGCCGGGGCCGGTCGTAGAAGCTTTGGCGATGCTCTGTACCGGAGCGAAGCGGGTCTCGGTGTAGTACTCGGTGATACGCACGAAAAGAAATGAGGTCACAATGCCGCAGATGCCGCTGCCCAGCAGCCACCAGCGCGCACCCAGCATAAAGTAGATGGCGACAGCGAATCCTGCCAGCGCCAGCAGGGAGGTCACGTAGTAGCCGCGGTTCAGCGCATGCATCGGATCTTCCGTTTCCTTGCTGTGCACGATGCTGACGCCGATGGTACTGGCCACCAGATTGATGGCCTGTACCACGAGCGGGAAGAGAATGCCCTTGAGGCCAAAGACAGGATAGAGCGCCGCGCCGAGGATCATGGCGCCTACGTTTTCAGCGGCTGTCGACTCGAAGATGTCCGCGCCGCGGCCGGCGCAGTCGCCAACGTTGTCGCCGACCAGATCGGCGATGACCGCCGGATTGCGGGGATCGTCCTCAGGGATGCCGGCTTCAACCTTGCCCACCAGGTCTGCGCCTACATCGGCAGCCTTGGTGTAAATGCCTCCGCCGAGCTGGGCGAAGAGGGCGACCAGCGACGCGCCAAATCCGAATCCGACGAGCTGGTAGGGAACCTGCTGGGGGTGCTGCAATCCTCCAAAAGCCAGGAACAAAACGCCGACCCCAAGTAGAGAAAGACCGACAACCACCAGGCCGGTGACCGCTCCGCCGTGGAGCGCCATCTGCAGGGCCTTACCCAGGCTGGTACGCGCCGCCGAGGCGGTTCGAATGTTGGCCCGGATAGAAACCCACATACCAGTCTGCCCGGCAAAGGCCGAGCAGGCGGCTCCGATCAGGAAGCTGATGACGACCTTATTTGCAAAGGGAGCAGTAAAAGGAGAAAGCCGGTATCCGATAAAAAGGACCACTGCCAGCGCCACCGCGATCATGGCGATGGTACTGTATTGCCGCTTCATGAAGGCTTCAGCACCCTGACGAATCGCATCGGAGATGCGCTGCATCTCCGGCGTCCCGGCATCGGCACTGAGGACGGACCGGGAGAAAATCACGGCTGCTACCAGGCCCAAAACGCCTGCCGTCAGCGCGATCCATAAGTAAAGATTGTCATTACCCGTCACAGTTTCACCGGCCTGCCATATTGCGGCAGTTACTGCCGGAAAAGAGAAAGCCATTCAAGAGCCTCCGCATAAAGTAAATGGTCGTTTTGGCGCTTCCCGTCTTCATATAAACGGATGAAGTGAAGGCCAGCCGCTGAAACATCCAACCCGTCCTTTTGGTGTCGAGGGACGGGATGCACCGCCTTGGCGCAAACCTGCACAAAACGCGCCATTAAAGCACGCAGCAAAAGCCTTGGTCAATGCGACTTGGGGCCGACCGCAAAACAGCCGATTTCCATCTTCGCCAGAGATGATGGCCCAGGGAATTAGGATGCTCACTCAAAAAAAGCGAGTCTACGGCATTGAATACAGAAGCGGCAACTGGGGATGAGCCCGGGCGCGCCCAGATACTACCCAACAAACGGCGCCGCCTTCCTGGTCCACGGCGACCCAGCGTAATGGCGGCGCAGCAGCCGAGCCGCATGTTGTTTCAACTCCAGCAGTTCTTTGGCCTCAGGGGTATAGGTAATGGCTATTGTCTGGGGCGTATTCGCAGAGGCTGGCGCAGCCGGCTCCACGCAACCGTAGCGAATCATCCGTAGTACGAGAAACAGTGCTTCAGCCGAGTCCGGATTTTCCGGATGCTCCTCCACCTGGCGAACGATCTGCTGACCCACGAACACCGATCGGATCGGCTCAAGCTTTTGTGCATCGTTGATCCCGCGCTGCCGCTCTTCACGGCTCAGGAAGGCCGGAGCTATCGCGGTTCGATTTTCGTCGGGTTGGTAACACCAGTTGTCGCGGTAGCTTTCCACAAAATCATACGAGTAAGCCCTCTGCGTACCGGCATTCACATAAGGCCGCAGGCCGGGATTACGCAACAAAGTCATCCAGGGTCCCGACACGGAATTCTGCGCCGCCTGTTCCCGCAATTTCTCCGGTAATAGAGCCACGAATGCCGCTGCGGCATCCTTATCGCTAAGAAGAATCGCTCGTGTCCAGCCTTCCGTTGCAACTGCCAGCCGTAGCTGCGCCGAGAGACTGGTCGACTTCGCAGCCTGCAGCCAAAGCGAAAGAGGCGCATAACGGTTCAGGGCCGCGGCAGCATCTGCATCCATCTGCAGGCTTTCTACAGAGGCTACGCAATCGTATCGCCGTGCCGGATTCTTCATGACCTCTCTGCACTCCCGCACCGATGAGTACTCTTCGGAGGACCACAACACGGCGGTGCGCAATATGTAAGAAAAGAATTCCGCTTCACTCGGTGCAGCCGTCATCATCAAGCCGCGCAGGGCGTTCACGGACGAAGGAGGACGCTCTGCTGCAGACGCCTTTTCGAGTCTTGCCGAAAATTCGCGCAGCACGGTGCGTGCATCTGTTGCACGTCCAGCCGCAAGCAACAGCCGTGCACGGTGGTACGCGATTGTCTGCCATGCGGGCGAATCCGGAGGCACCATCGCTGCTGCCGCAAGCAGATCCTCCGGCTGAGTCCCTTTTCCGAAAGCCGCGTCATTCGGGGTCAGCATCAGCGCAGCCACCATCCAGGGGAGCGATCGGGTGCTCTGCCACATCTTCAGCGCATGTTGCGCACTTTCGGGTGCGAGCGCTTGCAACGTAATCGCCCAGTCCAGGATCGGTGCTGCCTCTCGAATCTGTGCGGATCCTGCATACGCCTGCGAACGTCTGGCGGTGGTAGCGCTTTCGATCTCCAGCTTCGTCGCAGTTCGCATCGATCCGGGATGCAACTCGTCCGGAACCTGCATCCATGGCTGAGGCTGCGCCCGCAATCCATCCGGCGTTTTCTCCTCCGCCACCCAGAGCAGGTCCTGGAGGTCCTGCGCATATCTGTCGTCGTGGTCCGGACCCCCGACCAGCAGCCCCAGCTCTCGCGCCCTCTGTTCGGGCTCGGTTCGAATCCTGACCAAGGCAAGCTGTGCCAGAGCCGCAGAGCGCATCGCCGATGGAGGATTCTCGGCTACATAGGCTTGCAGTTGCTGCTGTGCCGCCTTCATCAGGGCAGGATCGTAATCGGCGGGCTGAGGCCGGGCGAAGTAGGCCTGCCGTATGAGCGCCCGTGCGACAAGATAGCCGGCGATCGGCCGCCAAGGCGACGCGCGATCCTGGCCGATTGCTGCGAACCCTGCTCTGGCGGCTTCAAAGTCCATGCTGTAGAACTCGGCAGCTGCTGTCTGATAGGCCCGATCCTGCACCAGCAGCGGGGGGCTTCCCGCAGGTGCGGCCTCAGGCAAGGTACGCCCGCCATCGCAATTCTTGAAGACAGCATCCTGCCCATATATCCAGTTCCGCAGAGCCTCACTTTTCGCACCCCACTGGCGCTCCCTGTCGCGCAGCGTCCTGACAGCCGTGCGGAACGCATCATCGGAGCAGTTCAAAAAACTCGTCTCGTACTCATAGCCCTGGGCCGTGTGTATCTTTATCTTTCTCTCCTGCTCAACAGGGCCCGGCGGGTCATCAAATGCGGTGCGCGCAGCCGTCCATCGGGAGGCTGGCGCCTCACCCGCAGGCTCTTCCGCTGGGGTCTGCTCCTGATTCTGACCATAATATTGTTCGGACAGCGGATAGGTCGGCGACCAACCCTTCTGTTCATGTCCGTCCAGGGTGCCACCATTGAGATACCGATAGGCGACGAGCAGGTCTGCGCGCGGAAAGCTTGACTGGAGAATCCCAAGCTGGCCTTTTACATACAGATTGGGAAGATCGGGCCGTGCGCTGCGTACAAAGGTATCTGGAAAGAAGTCTGGTCCGCAGGCCTGTGCGACGGTAAGAGCCAGTAAAAACCACAGAGTTGTCTTTAGAAGATGCGAGAGCCTGTGAGAGGTCATCTTCGGGCCAGCTCCGTATCGACGGCACTCTCTACTGTTGTCAGGTCGTCTTTCCACCCGCGTTCGGAAAAAATAAAGACTCGTTTGCGGGAAATATCCTGGGGCCATGGCTCCGCTGTCGAAACGCCGGCGCTCCCGGCACACAGTGGCTCGCGCAGGCTGTACTCCCGCGCTTCTCGTGTATCCAGCCGTTTTCGGTCCGGTTCCATCCGGAAAAACATCGGTATCGCTGCATTCACCGGGAGATCGGCGATCCAGTCGTCGCTTGAGCACCAGGAGATCAGCGCCGTCATCTCGAGCGGCATCCCCTCGGGCATTCTGCCCCGCAGCTCTTCGATCAGCCTGCGATAGAACTGGCGTTCCGATTTGCGGGCATCGAAGTCGATCTGCAATGCTGCCGTTCCTGGCTGCGCTGCGATCCGCTGCAGTTCTGCGACGGCATCCTGCAGAAGCCTCCGATCGTTCTCATGTCCGCGAAACCGCTCCGTCTCGATCCGAACGACAGAGATGCGTGTCACACCCGCAGGCAACAGCATCGGCTGCCGCCGAGGCGTGCGTACCACCTCGCTTCCCAGTTGCAGCGTTTCTTCGAGCACTGCGACTCCGGTCGACGATGTATCGATTGTGCGCAGGTTCTCCGGTCGCTCCCACACCCACAACATCCGGTGCGGAAAGGCGGCTTCATTGGCTGCGGCCTTCGATGCCTCCTCGATGCGCAGGTGATGCATCCAAAGGGAAGTCCCACCGGCTGAAACCAACAGCAGGACGGCGGTAGAGAGCTTCGTAGCCGGGCGAAGAGGCATGGAGAGGAGAGCTCATTTTGGGCGACGAGACTCGCAAAAGCAAGTGCAAATCAGAACTCTCCGCCAGTGGACGAATCCGGTTCTTTTCGCGTATGAAAGAAGAGGTAGTTTTGGGTTTCAGCGAGGTAAACGATGGCGCGTAGCACAGCTTCGGGCGCAGAACGGAGCAGTACTGAATCTGCCCTGAATCTCTCACTGGAGGCCGACCGGCTTCGCCTGATCGAGATCTACCGGCTGATGTATCTCTCGCGCCGCACTGACGATCGCGAGATCATGCTGAAACGCCAGCAGAAGATCTTCTTCCAGATATCCGGTGCCGGTCATGAAGCCCTGCTGGTAGCTGCGGGTCTGGTGCTCAAATCCGGATATGACTGGTTCTTTCCGTACTACCGCGATCGCGCGCTGTGCCTGGCATTGGGAGTGACGGCTGAAGAGCTACTCCAGCAGGCGGTGGGCGCGGCAGCCGATCCGGCCAGCGGAGGGCGGCAGATGCCTTCCCACTGGAGCAGCCCGAAACACCACATCGTCTCCCAGTCGTCGGCAACATCTACGCAATGCCTGCACGCGGCCGGTTGTGCCGAGGCAGGACGCTACTTTAGCCGCCATCCCGAAGCCGCCGAAAGGCACCAGGGCGATTACCGCGAATGGCGCAATGTGTCGTTTCAGGGAGACGAGGTGGTCTATGTCTCCGTGGGCGAGGGCTCGACATCACAGGGTGAGTTCTGGGAGTCGCTCAATACCGCCTCGAATGAAAAGCTGCCGGTGATCTTCGTAGTGGAGGACAACGGCTACGCCATCTCCGTGCCGGTTGAGGTCAACACGCCGGGCGGAAACATCTCCAAACTGGTTCAGAATTTTCCCAACTTCCACTTCGCCGAGATCGACGGGACTGACCCCATTGCCTGTGTGCGCGCCTTTGAGGCGGCGGCAGCGTGGTGCCGTGCCGGAAAAGGCCCGGCCTTCATTCATGGCCACGTCATCCGGCCTTACTCGCACTCGCTGTCCGATGACGACCGAGCCTATCGGCCGGAGAGCGAGCGCAACGCGGATGCGCTGCGCGACCCGCTTTCGAAGACACAGATGTTACTGCTGCGCGAAGGCATTCTGGATGCCGCTGGGATCAACCGGCTGGAGCAGGAAGTCGACGAGGAAGTTCGCCAGGCCGCAGAGCGAGCCTTGCGTGCCCCCCTGCCACTGCCGGATAAGGCGGAGATTCTCAAGCACGTCTATTCGGAGGATTACGATCCGACCGACCCCGCTCTGGCGACGGCTCCGGCGCGCACCGCCGACAGCCAGGAACGGACCATGGCAGACCTCATCAACGCCTGCCTGAAGGACGAGATGCGGCGCGACTCAAGCATCGTCGTCTTCGGAGAAGACGTGGCGGACGCTTCGCGCGAAGAGTTTCTGCGCCAGGGGCAGGTGAAAGGCAAAGGCGGGGTTTTCAAGCTCACCGCCGGTCTGCAGACGGAGTTTGGCTCTGAGCGTGTCTTCAATTCGCCGCTGGCCGAGGCCAATATCGTCGGCCGCGCAGTGGGCATGGCTACGCGCGGGCTGAAGCCGGTGGTGGAGATACAGTTCTTCGACTACATTTGGCCTGCGATGCACCAGCTGCGCAATGAGCTCAGCCTGCTGCGCTGGCGCTCCAACGGAACCTGGGCATGCCCGGCGGTGGTTCGCGTCCCCATCGGCGGCTACCTGACCGGAGGGTCCGTTTACCATTCGCAATCGGGCGAGAGTATCTTCACGCATACGCCCGGCGTCCGCATTGTCTTCCCATCCAATGCGCTCGATGCCAACGGTCTTCTGCGCACGGCGATCCGTTGCGACGATCCGGTGATCTTCTTCGAGCACAAACGCCTTTATCGCGAAACTTACGGACGCGCGGCGTACCCCGGTCCGGATTACATGATTCCTTTCGGCAAAGCCGCGAGGGTTCGCGAAGGGAAGGATCTCACGCTCATCACTTACGGAGCGGTTGTGCCTCGCGCGCTGCAGGCGGCGCAAAAGGCGCATCGAGAGCATGGCATCGAAACCGAGATCCTCGATCTTCGCACGCTGAGCCCCTATGACTGGGAAGCGATTGCCGAATCAGTGCGCAAGACCAGCCGGGTGATCGTTGCGCATGAAGATATGCTGAGCTGGGGTTATGGTGCGGAGATTGCGGCTCGCATTGCCGATGAACTCTTCCATGATTTGGATGCTCCAGTAAAACGGATTGCGGCCATGGATACGTTCGTGGCCTATCAGCCGATCCTCGAAGATGTGATTCTGCCGCAGCCCGAGAATATCTACAACGGCATCGTCGCATTGCGGGAGTTCTAAGGGCCAGCCGGAACCGGTGTATGCTCATTCGCAGGAACAACTGCGAATGAAATTCGACTGGCATCATCTCTGGCATCTGCTCAAGCCGTTCGATTATCTGCTGACATTGCCGGCCGGCGCGGGCTCCGTTGCCGTTAGGCGCTACTGGCAGAGGGTGAAGGAAAGCCGAGCGGTTGGATGGCCGAGCGCCGATGCCGTGATTCAGTCCGCCACGATTCGCCCGCATGAGGGCTACGATGTCGAGGCTTCCTACCGCTATTACGTCGCGCAGGAATACCACTACGGAAAGTACCGCCGACATTTCCGGAAGAAGGAACAGGCGGAAATCTTCGCCGATTCCATTCGCGGGCGCTCCGTGCCGGTCCGCTATCGGCAGGACAATCCGGAGATTTCGGTGCTTATCGAGCGTGACCTCGAGCTGGCCGGCATCATGCAAATGAACCGGCAATTCGGCTGATAGGCGATTGTCCTAAATCCGGCCGCAGACCTGTTGATTCAAATCCCTAATTCAGATCAGATGTCCTGCTTTCATGTGGGTGCACTGGCCCATTTCCTGCAGGATGCGGCTTCTGCGCAATCCCCGCGCCCTTATGCGGCGTGAGCTTGATCAATGCAAAGAAACCAAACAGCAGAAGAACCGCGACAATACTGGCGACAATTACCATACGTAACCTCCGGGATGATTTTCTGATCTCATCACTCAGTTGGAGTCGCTGCATGGTTCGTGGGTTATCTGGGCGTTGACAGGCAAGGAGTTAGAGACGTGATCATCCGTGAAGAGAGAAAACGGCCGGACAACTGGCCGCTGCTGCGCTCACGCATCCAGAGCCGCTGGATCGTGCCGTTCATCGCCTTCGAGTGGACGTGGCAATGGGTGGCATATTTTCTCAGCCACTGGAGCTTCCTCGAAGTTCTGGAATATCTGGGCAGCTTCTCGGTGCTGGTGGCGGTGATCTTTTATTTCAGCGCCTCCGGCGACCGCGTCAAGCAGCGCCACTACCAGGCATGGCAGGTGATCAACACGGCACAGGGCAAAGGCGGCAGCGGCGGCCGCATCGACGCATTGCAGGAGCTGAACGCAGACGGCGTGCCGCTGGTGGGCGTCGATGTATCTTCTGCCTTCCTGCAGGGGCTGAAGCTGGAGCACGCCAATTTGCGGCGATCCAATTTCAGTGCAGCCGATCTGCGCGGCAGCGACCTGTCAGGCGCAAATTTCTCGGACGCCGATCTGCATGCCGCGAATTTTCGCGGCAGCAATCTACAGCAGGCGTCGTTTGAAGACGCGGACATGAGCGATGCCGACCTGGTGGGAAGCAACCTGACCGGATGCCGGTTCGCAGCGACAGATCTGAGTGGAACGGATTTGCGCTCAGCCGATCTGGAAGGCGTGGACTGGAAGCAGATCCGAGGCATCAAAACGGCGAACATCGCCGGGGTGAAGAATGCTCCGGTTGGATTTGTCGATTGGGCGCTGAAGAATGGCGCGATTCAATCCGACGCTGGCGACAACTAGAATCTTCGTTCAAAGCGCGCAGGGTTTAGCGCGCGCCGGCCAGCTCTTCTTCTAGCTGCTGCTTCTCATACAGGCCGGCGTAGTAGCCGCCGCGGGCCAGCAGCTCGTCATGGGTGCCGAGCTCGGCGATGCGTCCACCGGCCAGCACCGCGATGCGGTCGGCATTCCTTACCGTGGATACGCGATGCGAGATGAGAATGGTCGTCCGCCCCTGCATGCGCTGCCGCAGTTCCTCGAGGATGCGCTCTTCGGTGTAGGTATCGACGCTAGCCAGGGCGTCGTCGAGGATGAGAATCTTCGGTTCGCGCACCAGAGCTCGGGCCAGAGCCGAACGCTGCTTTTGTCCGCCTGACAGCGTCAGGCCGCGCTCACCGACCATGGTCTCAAAACCGTGTGGAAACTCCTCGAACTCGGCGCGGATATGCGCAGATTCAGCGGCACTCAACATCTGCTCCCGGGACGCGTCGGGAGCGCCGAAGAGGATATTTTCGCGGATGGTCTCGCTGAACAGGAAGGTCTCCTGCGGCACAAAGCCGATGGCATCTCGCAATGACTCGAGGGGGTATTGGCGTACCGGGCGGCCATCGATGAGAACAGATCCCGGCGGTGCGTCATAGATGCGGGGGATGAGATTTACCAGCGTGGACTTGCCCGCGCCCGTAGGCCCAACCAGCGCCAGGCTCGATCCGGCGGGGATGGTCAATGAGACATCGCGCAGGACGGCGTGGGCGGAAGGGGTGCCTTCGTCATAGGTGAAGGTCAGGTGACGGAACTCGATGCCACCCTGAATGGCAGGCTCTTCGGCCAGCTCGATCTGCGCATCGCGATCGTCGATCGAAGGCTCTTCGGCCAGCAGCTCCTGAATGCGCGTGACAGAAGCGGTGCCGCGCTCAAAGAGATTTACCACCCATCCCAGGGCGATGATCGGCCAGGTTAGCATCATGGTGTAGGTGGCGAAGGCGGTGAAGTTGCCTACGGTGATGCGATGCGAAAGCACCTCGTGACCGCCGACCAGCAGTACGATCATCATGGCCATTCCCAGCATGAACTCGAGCGTCGGCCACAGCATGCCCATCAGCTGAACCAGGCGAAGACCGCGGCGGATGTACTCCTGGTTGGAGCGCTCGAAAGCTTCTTTCTGCGCCTCTTCCTGAGCGAAGGCGCGAACTAAGCGAGCTGCGGAGAAGTTCTCCTGCGCCTGCGCCGAGATGTCAGAGAACATGGCTTGAATGCGTTCGAAACGCTCATGAATCCTGCGGCCCATGGCCTGCACAAGAATGCTGGCCAGCGGCAGCGGGACGAGCGCAACCAAGGTTAGCCACGGGCTGATGCGCAGCAGGAAGTAGAGGGCGCCGATGGAGAAGAGCACGGTGTTGGCGCTGTACATGATGGCCGGACCGAGCAGCATGCGGACGGCGTTCAGATCGTTGGTCATGCGCGCCATGATGTCGCCGGTGCGCCGATGCTGGTAGTAGACGGCAGGCTGCTTTTCGAGCTGCAAAAACAGGTCGTTGCGCAGGTCGAACTCAATGTCGCGGGAGATGCCAATCAGAATCCAGCGGGTGAAGAACAGGAAGATGCCCTTGGTTACGGCAATGACTACAAGAAGAATCGCGTAAGTAAGGATTTTCTGCCTGGTGACGCCGTGATTCAGGTCGTCGATGGCTTTGCCTATGACCTTGGGGAAGAGGATCCAGACCGCGTTCGACAACACCGTCGCAATACCGCCCCACACATAGCCACGCGAGTAGCGTTTCATGTACGGCAGAAGCGGTTTCAGTCGCTGGAACATCTCTTCAAATCCTCAAATTCTTATGTGGACGAGCGCAGCAGGAGATATCCGCCTGCCAGCGCGAACAGCACATCCGGAGACCAGGCCGCCAGAAACGCCGGCAGCAGGTTTACATTTCCCATCGCCTCGAAGGTACCCGAGACGATGAAATACGTAATGGCCACGCCGATGGCCACGCCGATGCCAGCCAGCGATCCCCGCTTGCCCATTGAGAGCGCGAAGGGGACAGCCAGAATCGCCATCACCAGAGTAATGATTGGATACGCGAGCTTGCGGTTTAGCTGCACTCTTAGCCGCATGGTGTCGAAGCCGCTCTGGCGCAGGTCGCGGATATAGGCGGAGAGCTCCTCGAAGCTCATCTCGGTGGAGAGCCGCACTTCCTTCTTGAAGTACTGCGGCTGCTCGCGGATGTCAGGGAATGTGCTCACCTCAAAGGGACGATAGCTGCTGATCTCGTCGCCGTTGAAGCTTCTCTCCCAGCCATGCTCAAAAACCCAGGTATGCAGGCGCGGCTCCCAGTGCGCGTTGGAGGCGAAGATGCGCCGCGTTATCGAGAAAGTGTCGGGATTGAACTCGAAGATGGTCAGGTTTCCGAAGGAATCCTGGTCGGCATCGAAATACTCGTAATAAAAGATGCGTCCCGGTTGCCCCGGCTGCTGCAGCCCGAATATCCAGTTCTGCCCTGGATGCTCCATGGTCTGCGCCGGCTTGCCTTTGATGACATTGCGCAGCGCTTCCTGGCGCCGGTTGGCTTTGGGCAGGTAAACCTCGTCGAAGACGAAGAGCGAAACCGCCAGCACACAGGCAATGACCATCACTGGCAGCACAATGCGGTAGAGGCTGATTCCGGACGCCTTCATCGCCGTCAGCTCGCTGGAGCGGTTCAACAGGCCGAAGACCACCAGCACGGCGATCAGCACGCTCAACGGCGTAATGGTGTAGATCATGTTCGGCGTCACGTTGATCAGGTAGTCGCCCACGGTGACCAGCGGCGTCTTGTTGCGGATGATGTCGCCCAGCAGCTCAAAGAAAGTGAAGACCAGCAACAGCATTACAAAAGTGGCGAGCACCATGGCGAAGGTACTCAGGAATTGCTTGAGCACATATTCGTCCAGAATCAGAGGAAAGTGGCTGCGGCTCATCCTGGGCTTGACCGTGGCCGGTCGTGCCGACGTACCCTGCGTCTGTTCTTTGGCCGATGACTTGAACCAGCTCCCGATCGAGGTCAACGCTGCCAGCGCGCCTCCGCCGGTGGACATCTGACGCAGCAGAAAGACTCCGCAAACGGCGAAGAGAACGTTGGCGCCCCATACTCCCACTGCCGCAGAGACCTTGTTTTGCCGGGCCAGCTGTGTACCTGTTAATGAAAGAACGTAGTAAAGGAAGACCAGCCCGATGGTCAGCACAAAGCCGACGCTCTTGCCGCCGCGCTTGGACGAGATGCCGAGCGGCACACCCACCAGCATCAATACCAAGCAGGCGGTGGGATAGGCGAAACGCTTCTGCAACTCGATCAGGTACCACTGGCCGCCTTTACGATGCGACCGCTCCAGCAATTCGCGGTTCGACATGGCCAGGATCGGCGAATCGCTCCGGGCATGCGGATCCTCCTGCGTCGTAAGCGACAGCGGCAGGTCCGTCTGCGAGAATGTGGAAACTGTGTAGTGGTCGGGCTGGTCCGTCTCAGTCTGGTGCTCGGTGCCGTCGCGCAGCCGCATGACCGCACCCTGGCCTTTTTGATTGACCACTGTGGCGAATGCGCCGGTGGTGATCTTCGGTGCAGTAGGATCGGAAAGATCGGCGAGAAATATCTGCCGCCAGTTGGTCGAGCCCGTGCCGGGGCGGACATCCTCGACATAGAGGATGTAATTTTTGAAGTCTTCATAGAAGACGCGTGGCTGAACTTCGTAGGAGGCCTGAGCATTGAGCAGATCGGACTCAAGCCGTAGCGAAGCCGCCGATGCTTTTGGCGCGACATAGAGGGTATTCGCCAGTCCAATCGCCCAACCGGCGGCCGCCACCATCGTCACAATCGCGACGAACCGCCAGACACCGATGCCGGAGGCACGCATGGCGATGATTTCACTGTCCGACGCCAGACGGCTTAGCCCCAGCAGAATGCCTACCAGCACAGCCATGGGAATGGTGACCGTGAACATGTTGGGAAGCATGAGCGCGAAGAGTTCGGCGACGATAGCCAGCGACGAACTATTCCTGACCACCAACTCGAGCAGGTGCTCCAGGCGCGCCATAAAAAGAACGAAGGTGAAAATCGCCCCGCCGATCAGGGCGTGGGAGAGCACCTCTTTCAGGATGTAACGGGTCAGAATGCGCACAATGCCGGTCCAGTTTCAGTGTATCGCGCTCATGGAATGGATTCGTTGAGATAGACGCGCAATATCCGGCAGCGGTTTCTGAAACTGGCCGTTGACGAGTTGCCGGAGTGAGACCCGCTGGGTGAGCAGGTCTCACTTCAGCGATGGTTTCTACTTCGCAGGCTGGTAGCTGCCCACTTCGGGGCGGAAGGCGATGGCGATCCGGTTCCAGGAGTTGATCTGGATGATGGCGAAGGTCAGGCGGGCGGTCTCCGGCTCATCGAAGTGCTGGCGCACGGCTGCGTACGCCTCATCTGAAGCATGGCCCTGCTGGATATTGGTGATGGCCTCGGTCCAGGCGAGAGCGGCGCGCTCGCGGTCAGTAAAGAAAGGCGTCTCGCGCCAGGCATTCAAGGCGTAGAGACGCTGCTCCGTTTCGCCGTGGGCCCGCGCATCCTTGCTGTGCATGTCGAGGCAGAAGGCGCAGCCATTCATTTGCGAGGCGCGCATCTTTACCAGTTCGAGCAACGGCGCTTCGAGGCCGCTCCTGCGAATCGCGGCCTCGAGGTGATACATGCCCTGAACGCCTTCAGGAAAAGCGGTCTGATAATCCAGTCGTTTCTGCATTGCCATCCTCCGTCAGCAAAGATGCCCTGACGAGGGCTAAGGTCGCAGCGGAGACGTTGGAAGCTGGGACGAAATTGAGCCTCAGTGTTGCGCAGCGGCGTCGAGCGCTAAATTCAGCTGCAGCACGTTGACCCGAGGCTCGCCGAGAAAGCCAAACTGCCGCTGCTGGATGTGCTCCCGCACCAACGATTCGACAGCGGCATCGGAAAGATGGCGTGCCGTTGCGACGCGGTGCACCTGATAGAGCGCGGCAGCGGGAGTGATATCGGGGTCGAGGCCCGATCCCGACGCGGTGACCAGATCGATGGGAACGGGTGTACCCGGCCCGGTCTTCTGATAGGTGGCTACGTCTCCCTGAATGCGGTCGACGAGTTTCTTGTTCGAGAGCGCGAAATTCGATCCGCCGGAGTTGGCGGCGTCGTATCCGTTGCCGGCCGCCGAGGGACGGCCGTGGAAATACTCGCCGGAGGCAAAGCTCTGGCCGATGATCGCGGAGCCAATGATCTTGCCATCGCGCGTGATGATCTGGCCATCGGCTTTGTTGGGCATGGCCAAGTGCGCGAATGCGGTGATGAGCAGCGGATAAACAAGGCCGAGAAGCACGGTGGTGATCAGGGTGAAGCGTATGGCGATTTTCAGATTCGATAGCATGTCAGTTCCTTACGCGAGATGGAGCGCGGTGAGCACGAGGTCGATGCCTTTGATTCCGATGAACGGCACGATAATTCCGCCGACTCCGTAGATGAGCAGGTTGCGGCGCAGCAGGGCGGCGGCGGATTGCGGAGCGTATTTCACACCGCGCAGAGCCAGTGGAATCAGCGCGACGATAATCAGGGCATTGAAGATGACGGCGGAGAGAATCGCCGAATGCGGTGTTGCCAGGCGCATGATGTTCAACGCATTCAGCACCGGGAAGACACCGGCAAACATCGCAGGGATGATGGCGAAATACTTTGCGACGTCGTTGGCGATGGAGAATGTGGTGAGCGCGCCGCGGGTCATGAGCAGCTGCTTGCCGATCTCGACGATCTCGATCAGCTTGGTCGGGTTCGAGTCGAGGTCGACCATGTTGCCGGCCTCTTTCGCAGCCTGCGTACCGGAGTTCATGGCCACTCCAACATCGGCCTGAGCCAGCGCCGGCGCATCATTGGTGCCGTCGCCGGTCATCGCGACCAGCTTGCCCTTGGCTTGCTCGCGCTTGATGAGATCCATCTTGTCTTTCGGTTTGGCTTCGGCGAGGAAGTCGTCGACGCCAGCTTCGCGAGCGATCACAGCCGCGGTGAGCGGATTGTCGCCGGTGATCATGATGGTGCGGATGCCCATCGCACGCAGCCGAGCCAGACGATCCTTGAGGCCGCCTTTGACAATGTCTTTGAGGTAGACGACGCCGAGCGCGGTGGTGTTCTCGGCAACCACCAGTGGCGTACCACCGAGACGCGCAATCTCCTCCACCTTGTCGGTTACCTTGCGCGGCATGCTCGATCCCTGGCTTTCCAGGAATTTCGTGATCGCATCGGCCGATCCTTTGCGAATGCTGGTGCCGGGCAGGTCTACACCCGACATGCGTGTCTGCGCGCTAAAGGGCACGAACTCTACGCGCATATTGGTCAGGTCGCGCCCGCGCAGGTTGTACTTCTCCTTAGCCAGCACCACGATGGAGCGGCCCTCCGGCGTCTCATCGGAGAAAGAGGCGAGCTGGGCAGCGTCGGCAAGGCGCTCGGTGCTGATGTCAGGAGCGGGGAAGAACTCCGTTGCCTGACGGTTGCCGAGGGTGATGGTACCGGTCTTGTCCAACAGCAATGTGTTGACGTCGCCGGCTGCTTCTACGGCGCGTCCGGACATGGCGAGCACGTTGTATTGCACCAGACGATCCATGCCCGCAATGCCAATGGCGGAGAGCAATCCGCCAATGGTTGTGGGGATAAGACAGACCAGAAGCGACACCAGCACGAAGATGGTTTGCGGTGCATGCGAGTAGATGGCGAACGGCTGCAGCGTAGCCACGGCGAGCAGAAAGATGATCGTCAAGCCGGCGAGCAGAATGCTCAGCGCGATTTCGTTCGGGGTCTTCTGACGCTCCGCACCCTCGACCAGGGCGATCATGCGGTCGAGAAATGTCTCACCGGGATTCGACGTGATCTTGATGCGAATCCAGTCGGAGAGCACGCGCGTGCCGCCGGTCACGGCCGAGCGGTCACCGCCTGCCTCGCGAATCACCGGTGCCGACTCTCCGGTGATGGCTGACTCGTCGACAGACGCGACGCCTTCGATCACCTCGCCGTCGCCGGCGATGAACTGTCCGGCTTCGACCTTGATGATGTCGCCGGAGCGCAGCATGGAGCTGGATACGGCTTCGACCGTGCCATCTGCCTTCTGGCGATAGGCCATGGTCTCGCCCTTGGCCTTGCGCAGCGTGTCGGCCTGGGCTTTGCCGCGGCCCTCGGCCATGGCTTCAGCGAAATTTGCGAAAAGCACCGTGAACCACAGCCACAACGTGATCTGCAGATTGAAGCTGATGGGTTGATGATGCACGGCATCCTGAATCAGCAGTGCGGTGGTCAGCACGCTGCCGACTTCGACGACGAACATGACCGGGTTCTTCAGCATGGTGCGCGGATCGAGCTTAGTCAACGCACCAACTGCTGCCTGGCTGAAGATCGCCGGATTCCAGAGACTTTGTTTTTCTGCCATGACTTTTCTCCGACGTGGTTAAAAGAGAACTCCCTGCTTCAGCAGCAGGTGTTCGAGAATGGGACCAAGCGAAAGCGCCGGGAAGAATGTGAGCGCGCCGACGATGAGAATCACACCGGCGAGCAAAATGGTGAAGAGCGAGGAGTTCACCGGGAAGGTTCCGGGTGAAGGCGGCACGCTCTTCTTCTGCGCCAGGTTGCCGGCCATGGCCAGCATGGGGATCATCATCAGGAAGCGGCCCGCCAGCATGGTGAAGCCGAGGCTGATGTTGTACCAGTGCGTGTTGGCGTTGAGTCCGGCAAAGGCCGAGCCATTGTTTCCCGCGGCCGAGGTAAAGGCGTAGAGGATTTCCGTGAGGCCGTGCGGCCCATTGTTGTTGAGGCTGCTCAACCCCATCTGCGGCGCAAGCACCGAGACCGCAGTGAGAATGAGGATCAGCAGCGGAAAGATGAGCACGTAGAGCATCGCCATCTTCACGTCGAAGGATTCGATCTTCTTGCCGAGATATTCCGGCGTGCGGCCGACCATTAATCCGGCGATGAAGACCGCGAGGACGACGTAGATCAACATGCCGTAGAGTCCGGAGCCGACGCCGCCGAAAACAATTTCGCCGAGCATGATGTTCGAGAGCGCGATCATGCCACCCAGCGGCGTGAATGAGTCGTGCATGGCATTTACAGCGCCGCAGCTTTCGTCTGTGGTGGTGCCGGCGAACAGTGCGGTCCCGGCGATGCCGAAGCGAACTTCTTTGCCCTCCTGATTGCCGCCCGACTGCAGTGTGCTCGCATGCTGGTCGACGCCATGCAGCAATGGATGAGGCCGCGATTCCGCGGAATAGATGCAGAACACACCGACAAACCAGAGCAGCAGCATGCAGGCGAAGACCGCCCAGCCGTGCCCGGATGATCCAGCCATCTTGCCCAGCGTGACGGTCAGCGCCGCCGGGATAAGGAACATGGCGAGAATCTCAAGGAAATTGCTGAATGGAGTGGGATTTTCAAAAGGATGTGCGCTGTTCGCATTGAAAAATCCGCCGCCGTTGGTGCCCAGCATCTTGATAGCTTCCTGCGAGGCAACGGGTCCCTGCGCGATGGTCTGGGTCTGAGACTGGGGCGTTGTCGAGTGCTCCAGCGTTTGCGCCGCGGTGTAGGGCTTCAGATTCTGGATGACGCCCTGTCCGATGAGCAGCGGAGCGAGGATCAGGCAGATGGGCAGCAATATGTAGAGAATGCAGCGTGTGGAATCGACCCAGAAATTGCCGATGGTCGCGGACTGGCGGCGCGCGATGCCGCGCACCAGCGCGACTGCGACGGCAATGCCAACCGCAGCGCTCAGGAAGTTGTGATAGGCCAGGCCCACCATCTCAGTGAAATAGCTCATCACCGCTTCCGGTACATAAGCCTGCCAGTTGGTGTTGGTGGTGAACGAGGATGCGGTGTTCCATGCCAAGGCCTGTCCAACACCCACAAGGCCTTGCGGATTCCAGGGCAGGAGGTGCTGCGCGCGCTCGATGACGTATGTCAGCAGCAGCGAGACGAAACTGAACAGCAGCATGGCCGCTCCGTATTCGCGCCACCCCATCTCCACCTCGGCCTTCACGCCGGAGATGCGATAGATCAGCCGTTCCACAGGCCCGGCAACGGGATCAAGAAAGGTGCGCTCGCCCTCGAAGACGCGAGCCATATACAGGCCCAGCGGACGCATCAATGCAACAAGCACAACGAGAAAAACTAAAATCTGCAGCCACCCATTGGCGGTCATTTCAAAACCTCTCCGGATACAACAGAGCGATCACCAGGTAAACCAGCAGGATGACGGTGAGCGCGACGACGACGATGGTTGTAATGTTCATGGCTTTACCTGAGGCGCTCGCAAGCATGGATATAAGCCAGCGCGAGTATGAAGAATAAGAGAGAGAAGACGATCATCAGAAGATCGAACACGGGAAGACTCCTACGCCGCACTACCTGCGAGCGTGATCGAAGTGGATGATGTGGGGGAGGAAACTACGCAACCGCATGGTCACTCCACGTTCAACTAGATTTGAACGGACGGACGCGTAAATACCCGTAAGAAAGTCGTAAGGAAGTTATAAAGATGCGCGGCGCTTATTCGGCGCCTTCGGGCAGAAAGCGGTAACCGACCCAGGGTTCTGTCTGGATGTATTCCTTGTTGCTGTCGCCTTGCAGCTTCTTGCGCAGCTGTCCCACGAAGACGCGCAGATACTCCGGCTGCTGCGCCGATTGCGCGCCCCACACCGAGGTGAGCAGAGAGCGGTGGGTGAGCACCTTTCCCGCATTGCGCGAAAAGAGCAGCAGCAGGTCGAATTCTTTCGGCGTGAGGTGGATAGATTTGCCGCGAACCAGCACGGAATGCGCGCCGATGTCCACGACGAAGTCGCCAATCTCGATGGGAGCATCGGTGATCCGCTCCGGTGCCCGGCGCAGATGCGCGCGCACGCGTGCCAGCAGCTCCTGCACGCTGAAAGGCTTGGTTACGTAGTCGTCCGCGCCCGCATCCAGAGCTTCCACTTTGGACCGCTCCTGGTCGCGGACGGAGAGCACCAGGATCGGGACCTGACTCTTTTTGCGGATCGCGCGGCACAGATCGATCCCGGTCATTCCCGGCATCATGAGATCGGTAATGAGCAGGTCAGGCGCCCAGTCCTCGAAGATGTGCAGCGCCTCCTCAGGCTCGTTGGCGGCGCGCACATCGTAGCCCTGCGCGGAAAGAGCGGTTCGCAGCACGCGTGTGATCTGCGCTTCGTCATCGACGACCAGAACCCGTTCAGCCATGCTCAGCCTTTTCTATCCTCAGCTTCCGTCATCTTTTGTATCATCGCCACTGTCATGGAGAAAAAACCAGCGAGCCTGGGACCGTCCGTGCTTCGCTACTTCGGCGTTACGCTGATCGCCGGGCTGATTGTTGTCACCTATCGCAGTGTCGCGCATGTCAATCAGACCACAGTTGCGCTCACCTTCCTGGTTTTGATCCTGATCACGGCCTCGCGGTGGCGTCTTTCTTACGCGGTTTATCTCTCTCTACTGTGCGCTCTGCTGTACAACTTTTTCTTCCTGCCGCCGGTGGGTACCTTCACTATCAACGATCCGCAGAACTGGATCGCCCTGACCGCGTTCCTGTGTACCAGCATCCTGGTCAGCCAGTTGTCCGATGGAGTGCGCCGACAGGCTGCCATTTCCGAATCGAGACGCGTGGAGGTCGAGCATTTATACACCTTCAGCCAGGAGCTGCTGCTTCATGAGGATCTGCGCACGCTGGCGCGCAACACTCCGTCGATTGCGGCAAACGTCTTTGGATTTCGTGCGGTTGCGTTGTATGTCCGTGATGGCGATGCCACCTACTACTCCGACCCTGGCAATGAGCTCCTGCCTCCGGTGGAAATGAAAAGGGCGGCGTCGGCTCCCGAGCCTGTTTCTTCAGAGGTCGACGGCGTGCAGGTGTTGCCGCTGATGCTGGGGATGCGCTCCATGGGTGCACTGGCCGTCCTCGAAGTGGAGCGGTCATCGGGCCGGCTCGAAGCCGTAGCGGCTCTCATCGCCATCGCCCTCGAACGCGCCGCAGCGCTCGACCGCACCAGCCACATGGAGGCTGCGCGCGAGAGCGAGCGGCTGCGCAGTGCGCTGCTCGATTCCGTGACTCACGACCTGCGTACGCCGCTCACCTCAATCCGCGCCGCAGCCAGCACACTGCTGGGACATCCGCAGCTTTCGGAGCCGGAGCGCAACGACATGTATGCGGTGATCGAAGAGGAGAGCTCGCGCCTCGACACGCTGATCGGCAAGGCCATCGAGATGGCGCAGCTGGATTCGCACAGTATTCAGGTAAAGCCGCAGCCGGAGAATGTGATCGAGCTGATCGAGCTGGCGCTTGAGGAGTCGCGACCGATGATCGGCGAGCGAACCATCGATGTGCAGGTTCCCGCAGGCCTGCCGCCGGTGGAGATGGATCGTGAGCTGGTGCGCCGCGTGCTTCGCCATTTGATCGAGAACGCTGTGCGGCACTCGGCGCCAGACTCCACGCTGCACATCAGGGCGCACATCGAGGACTATCGCCTACTGGTGAGCCTGCAAGATGAAGGGCAGGGAATTGAGAACGAGGATCAGCCGCATATCTTCGACAAGTTTTTCCGCGGACAGCATCAGAAGCCAGGGACCTCCGGCACCGGCATGGGTCTGGCGATTGTGAAGGCGATTATGACGGCACACCAGGGCGGTATCGAGGTAGTCAGCGAGCCCGGACGCGGCGCCACATTCACTTTCTGGCTTCCGGTGAACGAGGATGCTTTCAGTCATTCGGCATGATCTTCTATAGCGCGAGTTTCGTCCCGCGTTTTCCTCAGCGGTGCACAGTCCGCATTTGCTTGAAGCGGCGGTTCATCGGATCGAATCGGACTAAAATTGAATCAGAATCATGGCTGAATTTACGCATCTCCACCTGCACACCGATTACTCCCTTCTTGATGGAGCCTGCGACGTAGAAAAGCTGGTCGACCGTGTGGCCGATATTGGCCAGAGTGCTGTCGCCATCACCGACCACGGCAACATTTACGGAGCCGTGCACTTTTTCGATGCCGCAAAGAAGAAGGGCATCAAGCCGATCCTCGGTTGCGAGTTGTACATCTGCAAAAAGGACGATCATCGCGCCGATCCGCAGGGCGACGATTACAACCACCTGCTGGTGCTTGCAGAGAATGAAGAAGGCTATCGCAACCTTGTCCGCATCACGTCGGAGGCTTCGCTGCACGGCTTCTATCGCAAGCCGCGTATCAGCAAAAAGTATCTCGCGGAGCATTCGCAGGGGTTGGTCGGCTTCTCGGGATGCCTGGCCGGCGAAGTGTGCGAGAGCCTGATGGCAGGGAACTACAACGCCGCCAAGGCGACGGCGGCTCAGTATCAGGACATCTTCGGCAAGGGAAATTTCTTCCTCGAAATTCAGGACCAGGGGCTGGAGCTCGAAAAGAAGATTCACGCCGATCTCTTCAAGCTGGAAAAGGATCTGGACATCCCGCTGATCGCCACAAACGACAGCCACTATCTCTGCGAAGACGATTCGCACGCGCATGAAGTGCTGCTTTGCGTGCAGACCGCGGGATCGATCAACGATCCCAAGCGCTTCAAGTTCGACTCGGACCAGTTTTATGTGAAGTCGGCGAAGGAGATGGAGAAGCTGTTCTCGCATGCTCCTGAAGTCGTCAGCCGCACCATGCAATTCGCCGAACGCTGCTCGCTCAAGCTAAGCAAGGTCGACAATCCCTTTCCGGAATTCTCCGTGCCGGCGGGGCACACCATCGACAGCTACTTCGAGCAGGTATGCCGCGCGGGCTTCCGCAAGCGTCTCGATACTTCGATCCGCCATCTGCAGGATCGCGGGCTGCTGCGCAGTCCTATCTCGGACTACGAAGCGCGGCTGGAGCGTGAAATTTCCATCATCAAGCAGATGAAGTTTCCGGGCTACTTCCTTATCGTCTGGGACTTTATTCGTTATGCGCGTGAGCATGATATTCCGGTCGGACCGGGACGCGGATCGGCCGCTGGATCGCTGGTCAGCTACGTGATGGAAATCACCGATATCGATCCGCTCCAGAACGCGCTGCTCTTCGAGCGCTTCCTGAATCCGGAGCGCATCTCGATGCCGGATATCGATATCGACTTCGACATGAATCGCCGCGGCGAGGTCATCGAATATGTGACGCGCAAATACGGCCGCGAGCAAGTCGCGCAGATCATCACCTTCAACACCATGGCGGCGAAGGCGGCGATCAAGGATGTGGGCCGCGCGCTGGATATGCCGTACGGTGACGTAGACCGCATCGCCAAGCTGGTACCGACGACCATCGGCGTCACGATCGAGGAGGCGCTCAAAGATTCTCCTCCGTTGCAGGAGGCATACGACGGCAATCCGCAGATACGCGAGCTGATCGACACGGCAAGAAAGCTGGAAGGCCTGGTGCGCGGCGCTGGTGTGCATGCGGCTGGAGTGGTGATTGCGCCGCGGCCGCTCACCGATCTGGTGCCGCTGAGCCGCAGCAAAAATGATGAAATCGTCACCGCCTATGACATGAAGGCGGTCGAAAAGATGGGGCTGCTCAAAATGGATTTCCTTGGGCTCACCACGCTCACGGTCATCCATGACTGCCTCAAGCTCATCGCCAAGAACCGGGGCGAAAAGCTGGATCTTGCTACCATCCCGCTCGACGATCAGACCACCTATGAGAAGGTCTTCCATCGGGCGCTGACTTCGGGCGTGTTTCAGTTTGAGTCGGGTGGAATGCGCGATGTGCTGCGCCGGTATAAGCCCACTTCAGTCGAAGACCTCACCGCTCTCAACGCGCTCTATCGTCCGGGTCCGATCCAGGGCGGCATGATCGATGACTTTATCGATCGCAAATGGGGACGCAAGGCTGTCGAGTACGAGTTGCCGCCGCTCGAGGTCATTCTCAAGGAAACGCTCGGCGTCATTGTCTACCAGGAACAGGTGATGCAGATCGCCAATGCGCTGGCCGGCTATTCACTTGGCGAAGCCGATCTGCTGCGCCGCGCGATGGGCAAGAAAGATCCCGCGGAGATGGCCAAGCAGCGCGATCGTTTCGTCTCAGGATCGCTTGAGAAAAAATATCCAAAAGACAAGGTCGTCCGCATCTTCGACCTCATGGAGCAATTCGCGGGATACGGCTTCAACAAGTCACACTCCGCGGCGTACGCGATCCTTGCCTATCAGACCGCCTATTTGAAGACGCACTATCCGGTCGAATTCATGGCAGCGCTGCTGACGTCGGAAATCTCGAAGCCGGAAAACGTGGTGAAGTACATCAAGGAATGCCGCGAGATGGAGATCCGCGTGGAGCCGCCCGATGTGCTGTTCTCCGATGCCGACTTTACGCCGCATGGTAGTGCCATCCGCTTCGGGCTTACTGCGATCAAGAATGTAGGGCGCAATGCTATCGACTCGATCCTCGCCGCTCGCAATGAGCTGTCAGAGAAGGGCAAGACCTTCGCCTCCTACTGGGAGTTCTGCGAGAAGGTGGATCTGCGCCTGATGAACAAGCGGGTGCTGGAATCGCTGGTCAAGGCCGGCGCGCTCGATTCCTTCGGCCGGCGCGCACAGCTGATCGCCGCAGCAGACAAGGCCATTGAACGTGCTCAGAAATCGCAGCGCGATTCGGCTGCGGGGCAGCACGGATTGTTCGGAATCTTCGACGATCATCCGACAGAATCGGCGCATGCCGATGAGCTGCCCAAGGTTCCCGACTGGGATGAGAATCAGCGCCTGCAATCCGAAAAAGAAGTGCTGGGATTTTTTGTTTCCGGGCATCCGCTCGATAAATATGCAGAGAAGCTGCGCAACCTGCCCGGAGTGGTCGACTCGGCAACTGCGCTGGAGATGAAGCAGTCCAGCGCACCTCCGCGCCGCGGCCAGGCGCCGGAGCCGGATGTCGCCGTTGCTGGAGTCATTGTCGGCCTCAAGGTGGCCAAGTCGAAGCGGTCGGGCGAGCTTTACGCGCAGGCGTCTCTCGAAGACACCGTGGGCAAAATCGATCTCATCTGTTTTCCCAAGGACTACGAACGCCTGGCGCAGAATCTGAAGATCGAAGTGCCTGTTCTGATCCGGGGCAATATCCGGGCGGAAGAAGATGCTGCTCCCAAGATCGCGGTGCAGTCAATTCAGGCACTCGAGGATGTAAAGGTGAAGCTGCCGCTCAATGTTCGTATCCGCGTGCCGTTGGAGAAGGCCAGCGAATCCCTGCTCACCGAGCTGAAGGAATTGTTCGTCAGTGCGCCGGGCCCCGGCAAGCTGATGCTCAACCTCGAGCAGCGCGGAGAATACTGCGTGATCATGGAGCCGGCCGATCTGATGATCGCGGCGGATAAGAGCTTCATCGAACGGACTGAGCTTCTGCTGGGTCGCGGCGTGGTACAGGCTCTGGATTGAGGCCGGAGCCTATGCACTCGAGCCGGCCGGTTTGTCTTACCCCGCGCCCACCCATACAATCGAAAGAGCGAGGGCCTGTGCAGCGAATGCCATGCGGGCCGTGCAACTGTTTGAACTATGAATGATAAGGCTCCAGGCGCACCAAAGCCGTCCCCATCCTCCGCAGAACCAGTTCCTCCCGCATGGGCCAAGATTGAGTTGGCGCGTCATCCGCAGCGCCCCGACCCGATGAGTTTTATTGAAAGCATCTTCACCGACCTGAGCGAGATTCACGGTGACCGCTCCTTTGGGGACGATCCGGCGATGTATTGCGGATTCGGCCGCTTCGATGGCGAAGAGGTGATGGTCATCGGGAACATCAAGGGCCGCAGCACGAAAGAAAAAGTTCTGCGCAAGTTCGGTATGCCCGATCCCGAGGGCTATCGCAAGGCGCTTCGCGCCATGAAGCTGGCCGAGAAGTTCGGCCGCCCTGTACTCACTTTTATCGACCTGATGGGCGCGTATCCTGGCCTCAGCGCAGAAGAGCGCGGACAGGCCGAAGCCATCGCCCGCAATCTGCGCGAGATGTCACGGCTGCGCGTGCCCACCATCGCCACCATCACGGGTGAGGGCGGTTCGGGTGGAGCGCTGGCGCTGGCAGTTACCGATCGTGTGCTCATCCTCGAGCAGGCGGTTTACTCGGTGATCTCACCGGAGTCAGGTGCAGCCATCATGTGGCGCGACGCCAGCCGCAGGGCTGAGGCAGCAACCGCGCTTAAGGCTTCAGCAGGCGATGTAAAGGAGCTGGGCTGCGTGGATGACATCGTGCCCGAGCCGGCCGGTGGGGCGCACGAAAATCCTGCCCAGGCGGCGACTCTGCTGGCCGATAAACTGCGCTGGCATCTCAATGAGCTGAAGAGCGTTCCGGTGAACGAGCTGGTGAATCGGCGTTACGAAAAATTCCGGAATATCGCGCAGTTTTATACCGCCTGATGTTTTCTCTTCCCCATGAATACGCCTGCCTGAGCACGACGGCATTGACGGAGCGCGCATGAAGGCCATCTCTCGTCTGCGCGCGCTGCTATGGTTCCTGACTGCGGCGATCTACTTCTATTTCGCTCGGAATATCGCCATTCGAGCTGCGCTGGGACTGAGCTCGGGCGACTGGCTGGAATTGGTCAATCGCGGCATTCTGCTCTTTCTGCTGGTGGTGGGCTATGCGGCCATGGGTTACGTCGGCCAGCGCCAGCGTGCGCCTGTCAAAGAGATGGGCCTGGATTTTCGTCCCGGCTGGCGGCGGGAGATCGCTCTGGGCGCGGCGATCGGCTGGGGCGGCATGCTGGCCTGCGTTTTGCCCATCGCGCTCATCGGCGGGTTGGTGATTACGGTCTACACCGACTGGCATCAGTATGCGCTGGTCATTCTGGACTTCGCGATTCTCGCTCTGTCCGCGCTGGCGGAAGAGGTCGCGTTTCGCGGCTATCCGTTTCAGCGCCTCATCGAGGCAGTTGGTCCTACAACGGCGACGTTTGCTATCTCCATCCTCTTCGGTCTGATTCATCTGAATAACCCCGGATCGACAGCTGCCAGCACCGTCGCCACGGTATTTGCGGGCTGGTTGCTTGCCATGGCGTACCTGCGCACTCGGGCGCTGTGGGTGGCGTGGGGATTCCACCTGGCCTGGAATGTGACTATGGGCATTCTCTTCGGCCTGCCCATCAGCGGAATTACAAACTTCTCTCCGGTATTTGCCACGAACACCATCGGCCCCGCCTGGATTACCGGCGGCAATTACGGTCCGGAGGGCAGCGCTGTCTGCGCAGTTGTGCTGTTGATGCTGCTCATCGTGATGTACATCGCCACCGGAGATCTTAAGCACAAATATGCCCAGCCGGTGATCATCGCTGGAGGCATTCCCGTAGATATCGATGCCATCTCGCGCCGTCAGCATGAAGCAGGGATGGGTCCGGCTGCGGAGCCGGTAGCTGCAACTCCGCAGCTGGTGCAGATCGGCGGCATTACGCCCGCGGTGAAGACGATCGATGCTGTGGAAGAAAAACCGCCGCAGGAAAGCTAGCGGTTATTTGACCGGCAGGCTGTCGATGAGGTGCCCCATCTTTTCGCGCTTGACCTTGAGGTAGCGCTCGAAGGTTTCCTCGGGTTCGATCTCGGCGGAGATGCGCTCTTCGACCACGATCCCGGCTGATTCCAGCGCTTCTACCTTCTCGGGATTATTCGTGATCAGGCGGACCCTCTTGACGCCGAGCTGCTTCAGGATCGCTGCCGGCAGCTCAAACTCGCGGCAGTCGGGTTTGTAGCCGAGCTGCACGTTCGCCTCAACGGTATCCAGCCCCTGATCCTGCAGCTCGTAAGCCTTCAGCTTGGCCATCAGGCCGATGCCGCGGCCCTCCTGCTGCTCGTAGAGCAGAATGCCAGCTCCGGCATCGGCGATTTTGGCGAGCGCCAACTCCAGCTGCTGACGGCAGTCGCAGCGCAGCGAGTGAAAAACGTCTCCGGTGAGGCACTGCGAGTGAATACGCACGATCGGCGCAGCAGAGTGGATATCGCCCATTACCAGCGCAACCGCGCCTTCGACGCGCAGCGGCGGCGCGATCGTCCCATCCTTACAGGGCTCCGGTGAAACGACATCGCCCTCAAAGCCGAGAATGCGGAAGCGTCCCCAACGGGTGGGAAAATCCGCGTCGGCCACCTTTCGTACTGATTGCAAAGGCATAGCTAAATTATAGATGCGTGGTTCTTCCGGACGATTCCCGCCTTGTCATTCCCTTGTCAGGCCATCGTCAGCGTAGAGTAAAGATGTGAATTCGACGCTCATTCTGATCACCTTGCTGGTCAAGCTGGGTGTAGCGGCGGCCGTCTCTGCTGCGCTGGCCCGTTCGCGGACCTTTCAGAATCTCCTTTTTGCGAGCAAACGGCGCACCTCGCAGACGCTGGGGCTGCTGGCGTTTATCTGCGTTCCCCTGGGGCTGGGCGTGTGGATGCGTTTTACCGTCCCCAACTTTCAGGCTGCTGATATCGCCTTCGAGACAACCGTGATTCTCGGTGTTCTGCTTGGGCCATTCGCGGCTTTAGCTGGCGGCGCGTTTCTGGCGCTGCCCGCCCTGCTGCATCACGAGTATCTGGCGTTGCCCTTCAATCTTGCGGTTGCCATTACGGCGGGGCTTTACGGCAAGTTCGCGGAGGAAGAAGAAATCTGGTCGTTCTCGCCGTTCGTCGATCTCAGTATCTATCGCTGGATTCGCCGCAATCTGCGAAAGCCGCGCTTCGATCGGCAAGTATTGCTGCTGTTCCTGATCGTGGGTATGGAGATAGCACGGGAGTGGCTGGCGCGAGTCTATTCGCATCCGCAAAGATTATTTGCGTTGACGACCAACAGCTGGGGTGTTCGCTTCGCCATCTGGGCCTGCGCGCCCATCGTGGTGGGCATTCCGCTCAAGGTGTGGAGCGCGATCCGTACGGAACGCTCACTGGAAGAACAGAAACGGCTGGTGCTGGAAGCGCGCCTCGACGCGCTGCAGCGTCAGATCAATCCACACTTTCTCTTCAACACACTCAACTCGATTGCATCTCTGGTTCGCTTCCGTCCGGAGCAGGCGCGCGAGCTGATCGTGAAGCTGGCGAACATTCTTCGCGCGCTGCTCAAGGATCACGATTCGTACATCCTGCTGCGCGACGAGCTGAGCTTCACGGACGACTATCTCAGCATCGAGGTGGTCCGCTTTGGAGCGGACAAGCTGAAAGTCGTAAAGGAGATAGATCCGCAGACCCTGGAGCTGCCCGTGCCCAGCATGCTGCTGCAGCCTCTGGTCGAAAACAGTATCAAGCATGGACTGGAGCCGCGCATCGGCGGAGGAACGATCACGCTGCGCAGCCGAATCGAAGCAGGCAACATGATCATCGAGATTGAAGATGACGGCGTAGGCATCGCGCCCGGGCGATCGCATTCCAGCGGTGTGCTGCGCGGCGCGGGCATCGGCATGAAGAACGTGCGGGAACGCCTGGATGTGCTCTTCGGAGAAGCTGCGCTATTTGATGTAACCAGCCGGCCCGGGCGCGGCACCAAGGTGACGCTGATCATGCCGGTGCGCAACGTGGAGCTGTATGGAGAAGCTCAGGAAACTTCCGCGCCGGCGCGCTCCAGCACGCGCTCGTAATATGCCTCATATTGCGGAATGATTTTGGAGGCGCAGTAGCGCTGTTGCGCCGTTCTGCGTCCGGCAGCTGCAAGCTCCGCGTGTTTTGCATCGTCGCCTAGCAGCTCGATCGCCGCTCGCGCCATCCCCTCTACATCTCCGACGGGGAACAGGCGTCCGTTCAAGCCATCTTCAATCAGCTCGGGAATGCCGCCGACTTCTGTAGCGATGGACGGCACCTTGCAGGCCATCGCCTCCAGAGCTACGAGACCGAAGGATTCCATCTCGCTGGGCATCAGCATGAGATCGGCCAGCGGCAGCAGGTCATTCACGCTGCTTTGCTTGCCAAGGAAGTGAATGCGGTCCTGGATGCCCTTGCGGCGTGCCAGCCATTCCGCCTGGGAACGATCCGGGCCGTCGCCGACAAGCAGCAGACGTGCGGGAATCTCCTCGACCACGCGGGCGAATATCTCCACTGCGTCAACCGCCCGCTTGACCGGACGGAAATTCGAGAGATGAATCAGGATTTTCTCACCCGGCTCGGCATACTGCGCGCGCCCGGCTTCGCGAATCTCCGGGCTCAGCGGCGTGTACACATCGCAATTCACGAAATTGGGAATGACCTCAATTTCCCGCTTCACCTTGAACTGCTGCACCGTCTGGTCGCGCAGGTAATTCGAGATGGCGGTGACGCCGTCGCTCTGATCGATGCCGAAGCGCGTGATCGGCAGATATGAGTGGTCCAGGCCTACGAGGGTGATGTCGGTGCCGTGCAGCGTAGTGACGAACGGCAGCCGCCGATTGCGCTCAAGAAGCATCTGCCGGGCCAGATATGCGGAGATGGAATGAGGAATTGCGTAGTGCACGTGCAGCAGGTCGAGCTGGTAGTACGCCGCGACCTCGGACATGCGCGTCGCCAAAGCCAGATCGTAGGGTGGATATTCAAACAGCGGGTAATTCGAGACCGGAACCTCGTGATAGAAGATGCCGTGTTCACGGCCCGTTAACCTGAAGGGCTGCGAGTAGGTAATGAAATGTACTTCGTGCCCGTTGCTGGCCAGCTCAATGCCTAGTTCGGTCGCAACGACACCGCTTCCGCCGTAGGTGGGATAACAGGTAATGCCGATTTTCATGTGGGTCCTTCGCGCCGTGTTCCTTTGGACGTTTCAGATCCCGCTTAGGATGCAAAAGGCACCGAGGCCACGCCTTACGCCTGTTATCGCGTCAAACGTGGCTATCGGTTATTAAGACCTGGTGAAGAACAGACTACTCCTCATTCGGATAATCGTCGTCTTCCTCTTCAACCTTCTTTTTTGTGGGACTCTTATCTACATTTGCGTCCTTCGCAACCTCGATCTTGGGCATGTCGGCAAAGGCTGGCTCGTCGTACTTGTAGAGCGTGTTCATGAAGAACTTGTACGCCCCATGGGATTGCGCGCGCCACTGCGGCTTGAATCCATAAAGATAGATATGGCCGCGTCCGTAGGCTACTTCGACGGCCGCTGCTTGTCCTTCGATCTTTTCCGGATGCAACAGCACGCCGCTTTCGAGCGGATTGATGCCGGTCGAATAGCCGGCGAGGATCGCGCCTTTGAATCCTGGTTTGGGCTCGAAGGCGGGGCCACGCTCGAACATCACGATCGGGTCTTCGGGCAAGCCGAATAGTCCGGGACGGCTGCGGTCCTTCAACTGGATGCGCAGCAGTGCTCCAGAGCAAAAGAATTGATCGCTACTTACGCCATCGAGTGTGTTCTTTACCGGCAGTCCGAGCAGGTCAATGACCGCCGAGGCTGCCTGGTTAAAGGCGACCAGCGTTCCGCCCTGCTGTACGAACTGGCGCAGCGCGTCGACGCCGTCATTGTCGATGCCGCCGGCATATTGGCTGGGGATCATCCCTGGCTTATACCCGTTGAGCATCTGGTTCTTCGACATGTCGGGAAGGATGATGGTGTCGAAGCGAGCTTTGAGATCGCCGGCCTTCATGCCCGCGTTGTAAATGCTGACCGGCGCAAAGCCGTACTTCTCTAAAATCCAGCGCGTCCATCCTTCATCGATCGAAGCCGCCCACGGGCGATAAACTCCCACCCTCGCCTTGTGCAACGGAATCGCGCCTTCGACATGCGGTGAAGAAATGACTGACGCTCCGTACTTGTCAAGGATGGGTGAGAGCGTGGCGCGGCCGATGCCGCTGACCAGAAATGCGCCACTCTCCTGGCCCTCGCTGGTGTGAACCGGAGATGTCGCGAACGAGACCGATCCGCCGGCGGCGAGAATGTCATTCACCGCCTCAAAGCTGGCGTTGGGCTTGTGGCTGAGGACGAAGTCCGGACCCGCGCCGTCGATATTCCCCTTGGGAAGATCGATAGTCTTGACCAGCTCCAGAACGGCCCGCTGGTCGTCGGTTACGGGATCGGTAACGGCGTCGGCATGCACACCCATCTGCAGGGGCAGCGTCCAGCCGGTTACGTCATAGGGCAGCGTTACCGGCTTGCCGGAGTTGCCTTCGAGAATGGCCTGCGGATAGTGCTGCGGCTCGAACAACTCCTTGGTGAGATTCGAGAATGGCTGGTCCATAAGGATGACCCACGAGCCGGCGGGATAGGCGATGCCGTTGGCATGAAAGGCTTCCTTGGCGCGATGCACCTCGACCCCATTCATGAGCATGACGTTGGCGAGTTGCGCGGCCTCCGGCGTGTCGGCCTGTGGGTTGGGCAGCACGTAAGCGTAAGGCGCGTTGTGCTTGAAATGCTCGATGTTGTCGTGCGCCGCCTGCCAGCGGTTGTAGAGAAGCTGCTCGCGATACTTCACCGCAGTATCGAGGACCGACATGGAAGCCACAACCATATAGTCGACGGCGTCCTTAAGACGCCACCAGCCGCCCTGCCAGGGATCGGTGTACATGGTGAGCGCTTTCAGATCCTGCGACTGCTTGGGAAACTCGTCGACGGTATAGAAGCGAGGCGTGGCGTAGCGGTAGAGCGCGGTCTCGGTGAAGAATGAAATCTCGTTGCGGAAGACGTGTGTGAAATCGAGGAAGCCGGGATACCAGTTGTCGAACTGATATTCCGAGATGGCTCCGGGCTTGTGCTGCTGTTGAAGTGCAGCGGACATCTGCACGCCGACGACGTTGAGCCAGCTTCGCATGTATGGGCTGATGTTCGAGGAGATGGGATCGGAAAAGGGTGGAATCCAGATGCGGGCAGGGAAGGGCGCGGTCTGGTGCTGGCAGTAGAAGATGACCGGCGCGTAGTCCATCTCGGCCTTGGTCACCACCTGCGACTCGACCATATTCTGCATATATCCGTCGCGATTGTTGTCGTGCCCTACATATTCCTGGAAGAGCTGCGGCATGGGGCTGACTTCATACTGCGTGCCAAGATTCTGGCGATACCAATGCACGACCATGTCCTGGCCATCGGGATTCAGCGTTGGCCACAACACCAGAATCACGTTGTTGAGGATGGCGTCGACCTCGGGGTCGCCCTGCGTGGAGAGCAGCTTGTAGGCGAGCGCGAGCGAATGCTGGCCGCCGGCAACTTCGTTCGAGTGCAGGCCGCCATCTATATGCACAATGACCTTTGAGGTGCGCGCCAGCTCCTTGGCCTGCGCGTCGGTGAGGTCACGGGAGTCGGCGAGCTTGCGGGCGATGGCCTTGTACTCATCGAGGCGCGCCAGGTTCTCAGGCGATGAGATGACGGCGATCTCATATTCCCGCCCCTGCGTGGACTTGCCCACCTTGAACATCTTGATACGGTCGGAGCTGGCGGCCAATGCATGGAAGTAACGGATGGCATCGTCGTAGTCCGCGAGATAGAAATCGTCGCCGGGAGTATGTCCCAGCACGGAAACCGGCGTGGGCACCTGGGCATGAGCGGGAACTAGACGGCAAAAGAGCAAGAAGGCAACGACGAAGGAATAGCGGAGCTGACAGCGAACGAAGCGGCGGGTCATTCTCTTCCTCTGGTGGTTGGAATTTTTCTATCCTCGCACCAGGGAAGGGAATGGCCAAGCGATTTTATGGCGGAGCCGCCAGGCCGCGAGTTCATCGAGCTCGCTTTAGGCAATCCGGCAGGTTTCCGTTCGCCGCTAACCGCGCATGGTTGCCTGAATGGCCAGGCTCAGAATCACCATAAGCACAGCCGAAATAGGGATCAACATCAGCGCCTTTCGGATGCGCAAGGGATCTCCTCCGGCAATGGCTCCAATGATTCTCGAGCTTACGGCAAGGCCTGCCCATCCAAAGGTGATGGCGATTCCGATGGCCGTGCTGGTGAGGCGCGGGAAGGCATTCCCCACGACGGCCAGTGTTGTTGGGAACACTGGAGCCATCGATATTCCGGCGAGCGCTACCGATATCAAAGTCAGCTTCGGGCTTTTCGTTCGCAGCATCAGATAGGTGGTTACAGCCATTGCAATCGAAGCAGCCAGCATGACGGTCAACGCAGGTACTCGAATCAGCACTGGCGTCACCAAAAGACGGCCGGCCAGCAGGCCCAGCGCAAATCCCACGGAAAGAATATTCAGGGCCTTCGATTCCGGAATGCCCTGCACGATGAGATGTCGCGGCAGCCAGTTCCAGACCCCGACTTCACAGGAGACATAAAGAAATAGAAACAAGCCCAGCATGAAGAGGATCGGCTTGCCCAGCACCGTCCCCGCATCGGCCAATACAAAACTGGAGGCGCCCGTCGGCCCGGGCATGTGCGTGACCGCCTCGAAAACAAGGGCCAGTACTGAGAAAATTGCGATGGTGTAGCAGAGCCGGACCCAGTTTTTCGCGAAGAGATTGGCGGCGATGAAGGGAGTGACGAATCCCCCCAGGCCAAAGAACAGGTTCACCAGATTCAACACGCTGGCGCTGTGAGTTGAGCTTACGTCGTTGGCCAGAGCGTTTGCTCCGGTGACAACGATTCCGCCGCCAATGCCGAGCAACAGAAAAAGAAATAGAAGGCTGCGATAGCCTTTGCATCTCGGCAGCGCCAGCAACGCAACGGATATGAAGGCAAGCCCCAGCACCAGGCCGACTTTCTTTCCCTCCACATCCAGCAAGGGGCCCACGGCCAGCGAAGCGAGGATCAGGCCCAGCGCCTGTGCGAAAGCGATGCCCCCGTTCTGGCTCGGCGTGAGCTGAAAACGCTCAGAGAGATTGGGCAGGACTGTGCCCAGCGTCGCGGCGGTCATTCCATAGACGAAGATGGCGAGAATTACCGCTAACAGCAGCATGCCGAAGCCGGCGGGTGCTGTACTCGTCGAGACCTGGTTGCTTGTTTGCCCGAATGCGAGAAGCGACGAAGCTGCGACAACAAAGAGAGTGGAGATGCGAGCAGTCAAATGAGCCTTCCCGAAAAACTGGATCAGTGTAGCACTCCAGTTCCGGCGCGAGGGGGCTACGCTCTTGCCGTGCTCCGCGTCAGCCAAGGCCTAGTGTTTGCCGATGAGCTTGTACGAGAATCCGAATGAGAATCCGTTCGGCGTGAGGCCATTGTCCGGCTGGCCGGTAAGTCCCGGGGCCGACGGCAGGAATTGGTATTCCCATCCAGCGCGGGCGGAGAACCGTTTCGATAGCCGATACTCCGCGTCGATTCCCGGTGCGTACGTGAAGTAGCTTCCATTACCGATGTCGTATGGGTATTTCACCCACACGCCTCCAACGAGGAGTTTCGCGTTAAGCGAGAACTTGTCGAGATGCCACATGCGGTAGCGGACGCCAGTGAGGTAGTCGCTCTCCGTAACTCCGCCGGTGCCGTTGAAGTGCAGCCATCGCGCTTCGCCTTCGATACCGATCTTGGGCGTGAAATTGAAGTCGAAGAATGCTCCCGGTCCAATGATTCGGGTTGCGGTCGCGTAGTCGGAGTAGAAGCTGGAGAAATCACCGCCAACGGATAAGCTTTCATTTCCTCCTTTTGAAGAAGGAGCGACCTGGGAAAAAGCGGTTCCTGATCCCAGCAAAAGAGTAAGTACTAAAAGTTTATTCAGCATCGATGTGTTTCCTGCCTGTGCTGCTTCGATTGCGATTTGGGAGCCTTGATAAGTCGAACTACCCGCGCTGTTATCAATGGCATATCGTCATAGGACGAAGACCACGAGCGCACGGATTACAGTGAGCACAAGCCGCTGGGTCGCGTTTGAGCTCTGTAGTTGTGTCAGCAGGTCGACGCGATGCGAGATAAGCAGGTACTTGAATGTCGAGCAGAGGCCATGGTTGTGAGCGGGTTTTGTTTTCGTAGTCGATGCCCTACAAAATCACGTCTTTAAAGGCATCCATATCTACGACAGCTGTGTCGAGGCCCATCTTGAATGAGGAAATACAAAGTGTTTGACCTTGAAATTCTGCTGGAGGCAAGGCGGCAAATTGAATTGTTAACGAAGGAGATCGAAGACTTGAGAGCGCAGGAGGATCGTTCTGACGGCGACGCACGTCGGCTACTGCTGATTGTCAGGCTGAGGGAATCGCTATGGAAGATCGAGTTTGAATGGATGTATGAAGGCATTCTCGTTCAATAAGCATATTCGTGTGCGTTGGATGAGACGCGTGTCCAGATAGAACGGGTTACATGCAACTTATGCTGACCAGCAAATAAGTCTTTACTTTGAAATCCTGATACTAAGTGTGAACGCAGCAAGGGGAAACCTCGTCTTTTGCCCTGAGAGGTGAATCTTGCTCCGGTGTTTTGGCACATTGCTCTTATTCTTATATTTTTCAGGTTGCGGCAAATTTTTTGTAGCCGACGATACGACTTCTACAACGACAAGCTCCAGCAGCTCTTCTTCGGACTACGTCTACGTGATGAACGAAGGTAGCAGCGGTGAAGGAACGATCGCGGGCTACACGTTGTCGTCTGGAACGCTGACTGCTGTCAGCGGCTCGCCCTACTCCGTCGCGTATGCGCCAACTGTGGCGTATGTGCGGCCGGGTGACGATCTGCTCTACGTAGGTAGCGCTACATCGGGCGGCATCTATTGCTACAAGATCGGCAGCGGTGGAGTGCTCACGGCTGAGAACAGCGGATCGGCGGTCGCATCGACGGCACCGCTGGCGATGATGATCGATCCCAACGGGGCGTATCTCGCGGTTCTGTTGAACGACTACACCACGGTGCTGGTTTATGCGATCAACACTTCCACGGGAGCCTTGACGCTTGCTGGAAGCGGCACGGCAACAGAGGGAGGCACCGGCTCCGCGGTTCTTTTTACTCCTAATGACGATTATCTCTATGTGGCAACCGGTACGGGCGGGCTCAGCATCTTCACCTTCGATTCCAGTACCGGTGCGATCACGGATACGGGAGGACGCATCTCTGCGGGATCGGAGATCAGCTTCAACGGGCTGGCAAGCGACTCATCGAGCGAATATCTTCTGATTGCGCGCAGCGGAACCAGCGCCGGCATCGACGTGCATGCGATCACTACCGACGGCCAGCTCGAGTCAGGGACTATTTATACGGCTGAGACCGGGCCCTGGTCGCTTGCATTCAATTCGGGTTCGACCGATGTCTATGTAGCCAATAAGGGAAGCGCGACGGTGAGTGAGTTCTCCTTCTCCAGTGGCACGCTTACGCTGCTCACCTCGACTCCTGCTTCTACCGGCACCACGCCGGTTGCGGTTGCTGCAGATGCGTCCGGAGATTACCTGGTCGAGCTGAGCAGCGGTGGAACGCCCCATCTCAAGGTGTTCTCTTTCAGCTCAGGAGTTCTTGAAGCAGCAAGCTCTGTGAGCTCCACCGGAACAAACCCCGTGGCCATGGCTCTGACGCACTAAGCTCACCGCCGTTTACTGATTGCATTGCCGGCGTCGAGAGTTCTTTCGTACGCCTGTCACCCGTGTTGATAGAATCCGCGTCAAATCGCGATGAAACGACTGTCTACCCAGAGGCAAGAATGATTGAAATTTCTCACTACACGCGACGGAACTTTCTAAGAACGAGCCTGGCCGTCGCCGCTGCGCTCAACATGAAGCGCGCAGGTTTTGCACTCCACTCTGTTGCGTTGCCGGAGGTCTGTCCGCTGGCTGCGGAACAAGAGGTAGGCCCGTACTACGTGGCAAACGAGATGGTGCGGGCGGAGATCGCAGAGGGCAGGCAGGGCATACCGCTTTCCCTGAAAATCACACTGATCAACGCACGCACCTGCGAGCCGGTTCGCGGTGCTGCTGTCGATCTATGGCATTGCGACGCGCGCGGAATCTACTCTGGATACACGAAGCAGAGCATGATGGCCGGGCCTCCACCGGGTGGTGGTCCGCCTCCGGGATTCGATCCGAATCATATGCCGGGTGGCCCTCCGCCGGGTGCGATGGGACCCCCACCTGTTAGCCACCCGACGGATAAGCTCACCTTTTTGCGCGGCATTCAGATGACTGCCGACGATGGTTCGGTCCGCTTCCGCACCATTTTTCCCGGCTTCTACATGGGCCGCACCAACCATATCCACTACAAGGTCAGGCTGGGAGGTCACGCCAACAGCCACACCTATCTTGCAGGGCATATGTCACACGTTGGCCAGGTGTTTTTTCCCGAGGAAATGACGGTAAAGCTCATGCAGGAAGCTCCGTACACTCTACACAGAATTCACCGCACCACGCAGGCGGAGGACGGGATATTCGGCAGCCAGCATGGATCGGCAGCTGTGGCGGCTTTACGTATGAGTAGTGCAGGACAGTCCCCCGCAACCCTCGAAGCAGAGATCGTTGCGGCCGTCGATCCAACGGCGACGCCGGCTCCAGTGGGTATGGGCGGATTCGGCGGCCCTCCTCCACCGCAGCCACGCGGTTGAATTTTAGAGTAAAGCAAAGAGAGCGCCTACGGGGCGCTCTCTTTTTTGGTGTACGAAACCATCCTCTACATCGGCTTGAGATAGCCCCCTCCATTGAGAGTGTAGGTTTCGCCACCAAGCGCGGAGTTGCTGCTGGAAACGTAGTACACGGTGTATCCGTTGCCGGTGATATTGCTTATTGCTGTGCCAGATATTCCGCTGGTGTCGTTCAGTACGGTTATGTAACTGTCTCCGAGCACATTCCAGGTGCTGGTTGCGTCGAGTGTGAGGGTTACGGAACTGGCAGTGTCGGCGGCGTTGAGTGCTCCGGAGTATGCGCTGCTGTCGGAAAGGGTCATCGCCAAGGTGGAGATACTATCGACAACGATGGCGCCAGTCAGGGATTGGCCAGCGGCTGTGAGCGTCACCTTGCCTCCGTTGGAGCCGGTGGTGCCCCAGCTGCTATTGGCTTCCGCGGTGAGCAGGGCGGTGGAATTGTTGGTAAAGGCTACGCCGTTCAGAACAATATTCGCGGTGGTGTTGGTGATGTAGAAGAGCGGGCTGGATGTCGAGTTCCAGGTGTAGCTGTCGCCGGTCATGGTCAACGTGCCAGTGCCGGCGGATGCGTCGCCTGATTCTGAGTTGTAGATGAAGATACTGCGGTTGTCAGTAGCGTTCGTCGAGTTGTATGAGCAGGCTTTGCTGGTTACGGAGTTGCTGCCTTCGACGACAATGCCTTCTGCATCGCTGGTGGTGAAGCTGGCCGCATTGGAACAGGTCACCGTGCCGGTGGAGTAGATCCCCGCAGAGCGCTCGCCCGAGGTCTTGTAGGTTCCTCCGCTGATAGTTACGGTGCCGCCGCCGCGATCGGTGGCAATCACCGATCCTGATGCGCCGCTGGTGGTAGCGGTCACGCTGGTAATGTTCAATGCACCCGCTTCAGCGGCGTCGAGGCCGTGCGCATTGCCACCCGATGCGGTGATGGTGGTTCCGGTGATGTTTACGGTTGAGCCGAGGCCGGAAGCGAAGACGCCGTTTGCGCCGCTTCCAGTGGTGGTGATGGAGCCATTGGTTACGGTGATGGTCGCGCCGGAGTCGGTGCTGGCCGACGATCCATAGGCCAGCACTGCCGCGTTCAATCCATAAAACGATGAGTTGTCGGTCGAGCTGGTGTCTCCGCTGGTGGTAATGGTGGGCGAGGTCAGCGTGAGGCTAGTTCCGTAATTTTCTGCGCAGACTCCGGACTCGTCTTCACTGGTAGCCGAGTAAGTCTGTCCATCTTGTGTTGCCGAACCGCTCGAAAGCACATATTCAGCCGTTCCCAACCCGCATGAGGAGCTGGAAGTGCTGGTGGCCGCCGTGATGGTAACGGTGACTGCGGAGGAAGTGGAGCTACCGTAAGTGGTGTCTCCGGCGTAGGTCGCGGTAACCGAATGCGTGCCGGTGGCCAGCGCGGAGGTCGCGAGCGTCGCGGTCCCGCTGGAGAGCGTGGAGGTGCCCAGGGTGGTTGATGTGGTTCCGTCGTAGAAGGAGACTTTGCCTGTGGCTGCCGAGGGTGTCACGGTGGCGGTGAAGGTGATTGCTGTGCCCACGGTGGCGCTGGTGGGCGATGCGGTGAGGGTAGTGGAAGTGCTGGTGGTGCCCGTTGAAGAGGAAGTGGTGCCGGTTGTCGTACCGCAGCCTGCCAGCCATATCATTGCGGCAACGCAGAAGCAGGCGAAGAGAAATTTCATAATCAGAGAGCAGATTTCAAAGGATGAGGAACGTGGGTTGGTGATCATGCAGACCTCGATTCACTGCATGTTGACGGCAACGGACCATAAGCCGATTACGGGCAGGCGGCTATTGTCCATTGGTGGCTTTATTTGCATCGATATCCAGCACAAATTTCGAACTCACGTAACCCTGTAGCCCGGCGTTCCCGTCTCATGCTTTTAAGAGCTCTGTAGCTATGGAACGGCTCGCAGATGGCCGAAAGGGGCTTACGAGAAGAGCATGCAAAACGTAATGGATGCATCTATGATTCCCCTCACAGGGAGTGGTCAAGCCGTTTCCGAACTGGACGATATTCATTCGCTTGCGCAGCGATACCGGCCAAAGTTGATGCGCTATGTTGCGTTCTCGATCGGCGATGCTGACCTTGCCGAATCGATCGCACAGGACTGCCTCTTGAAGGCGTATAACGGACGGGAATCGTTCCGCGGGGAGTGCTCGGTCAGCACATGGATATTCAGCATCGCGAACAACCTGATCCGGGATCACACCCGGAACAAGAAGTTCCAGTTCTGGCGAAAAGCCCAGACCAGGATGATCGACATTTCGGAGATCGCCTCGGTGAGCCCCAGCCTGGAGAGATCTCCGGAAACCCAGTTACTCATGCGGGAACGGGCTGCGCAGGTGCATCAGGCCCTGGAAAGTCTCTCCCCCAACCAGCGGCGCGTCTTCGCCCTGAGATTTCTGGAAGAGATGGACGTGTCGGAGATTGCCACCGTCACCGGCATGCCGCTAAATACGGTGAAGACCCACCTCTATCGCGCGATAACATCAGTAAGAGCACAATTGGGAGGGAAGCGATGAAAACTCCTCACCTCAACGATGAACAATTCAGCGCATATCTGATCGATCCCGCCGAAGACGAGGCTGTCAGCGAGCACCTCGCCGCCTGCCCGGTTTGCCGGGAAGAGCTGGATCAGTTCCGGCTATCCGTTTCTGCGTTCCATGAAGAGACGCTGGCCTGGAGCAGCGCGCGTGCCGGAAATGCTGCGCCGATCGAGACGATGAAACATAAAAGATGGACGCCCGGACTAGGCTGGGCGCTCGCGGCTTGTGCGCTTGTCGCCATCTTTTTATCGTCGACCCTGCGTGATCACATGGAGCGTGTGCATATCCATTCCAGCATTGCGAATGCTACGAATTCGCAGGAAAACTCCGCAGAGCAGATTGCTCAGGACAACAGGATGCTGGCTGAGGTATATGAACAGATCAATCAGCCGGTTTCGGTGCCCGTGGCCGAGTATGGCCTCGCCTCCGGACACGCGAGTCCATCTCATTCCAGAGCGGCCGCGAGGATCGATTGATGTCTCTCTGTGTTCGCCGCGTGGTTCGCGGCATGATACTTTGGCTCCCGCTCGCCATGGCTGCGAGCGCATTCGGACAGGCGCATCCGGGAGGCGGTCCCCCGCCCGGAGGAGGCGGCCAGATGCCACCGGGAGGACCGGGTGGTCCCGGCGGCCCCGGAGGGCAGATGCCCCCGGGCGGAGGATTCGGCGCGCCTGGATCTCCGCCACCGTCGAATTCCCGTGAGGATGGCGCCAGCAGCACCATGCGCGGAGGCTTGCAACTGGGTCCTCCGGGAAGATGGTGGGACGATCATTCCTTCGCCAAGGGTCTCGGTCTGCGCTCCGACCAGAAGAGCCGGATGGACGATATCTTCAACGCGAATAAGTCCGCTATTTTTTCGTCCTATCAATCGCTTGTTGCGGCTGAGTCCGATCTCGAGAAATTTACGCGACAGGCGAACCCGGCGGAAGCGGATATCTTTGCGGCGATCGATCGCGCCGCAGCCGCGCGAGCGTCTCTCGAAAAAGCGAACGCGCACATGCTGCTGGCCATCCGGCATGAGATGACCGATGAGCAGCTGAAACGCCTCGACAGCCACAGGTAAAGTCACCCCCGCAGCGCAGATAATGGCTCAGCCTTGGGATACGCAGTCGATTTGCGGATGACCAGCGTTTGCTGAACCGCCATTCATTAGCAGCTCAGAGCACATTTCGGATGCGGTTTGCAACGAGCATTAGTCCTATGCTTACGACCCTCGCAAACTAAGTTCCAGGCGGATGTCCATTTTCCTCGAAACTGCCTGCCTCAAAACTGCATCTTAGAAACGTTCGCTTCCAAGCATCTCTCTGCTCAAGAGGACACATCCTACGCGGATACCCGAAGGTGCGCGAGATGGGTGAAAAGGAGTACAACATTTGGTTGCACTCAAGTGCGATATGGGGAGGCGTCGTGGCCGATCCAGTGCAACAGGAGACTAACTGCCTTACTGCGTAAATTTCCTTGAAGTGTCCGATGCCCGGCCAGACTCGAATTGATTGCAATGGGCAAAACCCCCAAGCGGTAACGAAGTGGAATTTTTCGGAGGCAGAAGGTATGAAGAAAAGATCGTTCGGTTTTCCAGCGGTCACTGTACTGGTGGCTGTTTGGCTGTGTTTGACTGCAACTGCTGTCGCGCAGTTTCGTACATCGATCCAGGGTGTTGTGACTGATTCGACAGGCGCGGTTATCCCAGGCGCAACCCTCACGCTCAAGAACCTTTCCACCAACGAGACCCAAACGCGCACCAGCAGCGATGACGGTGTTTATAACTTCAACGCGCTTCCCGCCGATCATTTTCAGCTCACGGTGGAGAAGACAGGTTTCCAAAAAAAGGTGCTTGATCAATTGCAGCTGAACGCCGAGCAGGCCAACGGAATCAATATTCAGCTTGACGCGGGTGCCGTATCGACCACGGTAACTGTCAATGGGTCGACGGTAGCGGCTATGGACACCGAAACTGCGAATACTTCCCGCACCATCACCGACAATGAAGTTCAGCATATTCCGGTTTATGAGCGCGATGCGACCAGCCTGATCCGGCTCGTGCCTGGCGTGCTTGCCGACGGCGCGCAGCAGGGTGGCGGCGGCGGATTCCAGTCTCCGGGAACGCAGACGGGAGCTTCATCAGGCGGCGGCGGCAACCTGGGGCATTCGAGCAGTATCTTTGCAACGGAAAATGGCGCTTCCGCAAATGCCAACGGCGGGCAGTTCGATGCCAACGGGTATACCGTCGATGGCATCAGTACCGAGAGCGCGGTCTGGGGTGGCTCGACGGTCATCACTCCGAGCGAGGACTCGATCGGAAATATTCAGATTCTTACCAACGCCTACGATGCTGAGAACGGCCGTTTCACTGGCGCCATGACCGAAATTACTTCGAAGAGCGGAACCAATAATCTTCACGGCAGCTTCTTTATTCAGATCACGCGTCCAGGATTGAATGCTTATCAGCCATGGAATGGACCGCAATCCGTAGTTGCATTTGATCCAACCACCGGAGCCAAGCTATCTCCTGATGACCGCGGACTGCTTCGCGATGAGGACCGTTATAACCAATGGGGTGGCAGTATCGGCGGACCGATCTGGAAGAACAAAATTTTTGCTTTCTTCGCATATGAAGGGCAGAGCCAGACCATCCCGGCGACCAGCACCCAGTGGTTTCCAACCGCCGCATTCGCAGGCCTGGCGCCCAGCGGCAGCATTTCGAGCACGTATCTGAACTTCAAAGGAGCTGCGGTTTCCGGCACCGTGATCAGCTCAGTTAACTGTAAGGATGCCGGCCTCACTGAAGGCGTGAACTGCAATACGATTTCCGGCCAGGGGCTGAATATCGGCTCACCGTTGACCACCGGTCTGGGCAAGCAAGACCTCTCTTATGTCAACGCCGGCACCCCGGGTGTTGGCAGCGGACTTTCGAACGTCCCCGATATCACGCAGTACACGATCAGCAATCCCACAACCAGTGACTTCAAGCAGTACAACGGCCGCCTGGATGCAGACGTGACTTCTAAAGATCACGCCGCCTTTGCGATCTACTGGGTGCCTTCCAGTCTGAGCTTCTTGAATGGCGGCCTCGGCTATCAGCAGTTCAATCACAGCCAGGTCAACGATGCCTTTTCGGTGATCTGGAATCACACTTTCTCACCGACCTTCCTGAACGAGGCTCGTGCCAACGCGGCAGGCTGGCGCTATAACGAACTCGCCAGCAATCCGCAGGCTCCCTTCGGCCTGCCCCAGGATCAGTTGTTCAACAGCGGTCCGGGGCAGATCGGCAGCATCAGCATCGGCTCCCTGGGCGTTCCTTCACCGGGTGTTCTGGACCAGTGGACGTATGGTTATAAAGACGTCGCCACGAAAGTTCTCGGTGCCCAAACGATGAAGTTCGGGTTCGATTTCACCAGGCTTTATTATTTGAACGATCCCATCGGCGCACCGGACTACACCTTCTACAACATCTGGGACTTCCTTAATGACGCGCCTGAAGCCGAGGGCGGTCCATTCCAGGCAACCACCGGTCTTCCCGGCGGCTATCGCAACGACAACCGCGAAAATATGTGGGGCATTTTCTTTCAGGATGACTGGAAGGTTCGCCCCAACCTGACCTTGAGCGCAGGTCTCCGCTATTCCTATTTCGGACCGATGACCGACAAGGACAACAACATGGGCGTGCTTCGCTTCGGCAGCGGGTCCAGCCTGTTGACCGGCATTTCGATCAAGACTGGAATTGACGCATGGAACGCTCAGAAGCTCAACTTCGGGCCACAAATCGGATTCAACTGGAGCCCCAATCAATTCAATGGAAGGGTCGTCTTGCGTGGCGGCTTCGGCTTGAACTACAACCAGCAGCAGATTGCGACCGCAAACAATTATGATGGCAACCCGCCGGGGACCAGTTCCGTCCCGGGCACCAGCACCGGGCCGACCAATATCAATCCGAATATTTTGTACGCGACTTCGAGCAATACGAGCAGCATTATTGGCTATCCGGTGAACCCCAGCGCAATCACCACCTTTAACTCTGCGGGGCTGCCGACAGCTGGCGGCGCGAACATCGGAGCCCTTCCCGGAAATCTGCCTACGCAGTACGAGTACCACTATTCGCTCGAAACCGAGATGGATCTTACTCACGGGTGGGTTGCGAACATTGGCTACACGGGCAGTTCGGGTAAACACCTCAACTTCAATTACGACTCGAACGCTTATGGGGTAATCCTGGGCGCTCCGCTGAATCCATTGGTGAACAGCATCAACACCTTCGGTAGTCAGGGTAGATCGATGAACAATATGATGCTTGCCGGCCTCAAGCATCAGTTCTCACATACATTCTCACTGGATGCGCAATATACCTGGGCTCACAGCTTCGATACAAACTCAGGTCCATATTTCCGCAGCCCTTATCTCTACGACACTCAGTACGCTTATGGGCAATCAGACTTCGATATTCGTAATGAGTTCAAACTCTTTGGCATCTGGCAGCCGGTCATCTTCCACGGCAACGACTGGAAAGAGAAGATCGCCGGCGGATGGACACTCAGCGGCATCCTGACTGCACACACCGGTTACGGATGGACTCCGACATACACGGCTCCGCACCAGATTTACTGCAACGAATGCAACTACGGCTACCAGAACCTGCGCCCGTACTACAACGGCAAAGCTGGGCGCAGTACTAGCAATAGCGCATTCAAGACTGGAAGCAATTTCTCGAATCCTGGAACTGCAACTACCGGCGATAACAATAACGAGTTCTACGACAATTACTTCACTGTTCCGGATTACACAAATGCCATTGCAGACAATCCCGGACAATTCGCAACTGCTTTCATTCCTCCGCCGGGAACTGGACGCAATACCTTTCTCGGCCCCAACTATCGCGACGTGGATATGAACCTTGCCAAGTCTTTCGGCTTACCGAGAATTCCTGGGCTCGGAGAAAACGCAAAGATCGAGGTTAAGGCGAATTTCCTGAACATATTCAATATGCTGAATATCAACCCCAGCAGCATAGCAACGGATATTACAGCCGGCAATCTCGGCCAGGCGTCCAGTGCGCTTGGATCGAGAGTTATCGACTTCCAGGCCCGCTTCAGTTTCTAAATGACCTCCTTGAAAAGGGGCGCACCTGGTGGTGCGCTCCCATTCTTTCGGGTGCGTAGCACCTGTCTTACCTAGGAGTTCGCAGCGCGGCTGTCGCATTGCGAACTCCTGTTTGTTGAGAGGATCTGCGTTGTGCGAACACGATATCGGTATTGCCTGATAGCCATCTTCGTTCTTCTGCTCACCTGCAATCATGAGGCGTCTGCACAGGAGAAGATTGAAGTCGATGCAGCCGCGCCGGCGACTCCATTTCCGCATTTCTGGGAGCAGATGTTCGGCTCGGGCAGAGCCATCCTCTCGCTGCGCGAAAGTTATCGCAACGACCTTCGCGCGGTGAAACAGGTGACGGATTTTCACTATGTACGCTTCCATGCGATTCTTCATGACGAAGTAGGCGTCTACAACGAAGACGAGCACGGCAATCCCGTCTATAACTTCGCTTATGTTGACCAGATCTACGATGGTCTGCTGCACAATGGCGTGCGGCCGGTAGTCGAGATCAGCTTCATGCCCAAGAAGCTGGCCTTCAACCCCGACGCGCTGCACCCGTTCTGGTACAAGCAGAATGTCTCGCCGCCCAAGAGCATGGAGCGGTGGGACGATCTGATGACGCACTTCGCGCAGCATCTGGTCGATCGCTACGGGATCAATGAGGTCTCGCAGTGGTACTTCGAAGTTTGGAACGAGCCTAACATCGACTTCTGGAATGGCATTCCCCGGCAGAAGAGCTACTTCGATCTTTACGAACACACGGCGCGCGATCTCAAGAAGGTGAGCCCGCGTCTTCGCGTGGGAGGGCCTGCAACTGCAGCCGCAGCATGGGTAGATGATTTTCTCAAGTTTGCCGCGACCAATCATGTCCCGGTGGATTTCGTCTCCAGCCATGGCTACGCCGACGACACGGTCGAAGATCTCTTCGGCACGAACGAAGATATTCCGATGGACGACCGCGTCTGCCGTGCGATTGGAAAGGTGAAGAAGCAGATTCAGGCTTCACCGATGCCCAATCTGCCTCTGTTCTGGACCGAGTGGAATGTGCAGGGAATGAATGATTCACGCGATACCGCATTCGTCGGCACGGGCCTGGCCAACACCATCCGCGAGTGCGACGGCCTGGCCGACATGATGTCCTTCTGGACGTTCTCGGATGTGTTCGAGGAGGGCGGACCCATCGCGGAGCCTTTCGACGGCGAATTCGGGCTGCGCGCCAAGGGGGGAATCAACAAGCCGAGCTTTTATGATTTTGCCTTGCTGCACCAGCTCGGTGATCAGCGCATCGCCAGCTCTTCGCCCGATGTGATCGTGACCAAACGCAAGGACGGTACGCTCGGGGTCGCGGTATGGAACATTGTCGATCCCGACAAGAAGGGAACTGCAAAGGACGTACAACTCGCCTTTCGCGGCGTCCCTGCCAATGCAAACGTGTCCATCAGCCGCGTCGATGATGAGCATGGGAATACGCTGGCAGCCTACAAAGCCATGGGCAGTCCGGTCGATCCAACCGACGAGCAGGTAGAGCAGTTGAATCAAAAGACGGCTTTTGGCGCGCCGGAGCAACACACGCTTGTCGACGGAAAGATCAATCTGACCCTGGGCAGAAACGCACTCCTGCTGCTCAAAATCGGAACTCCATCAGGGCAATAACCGAGTGAGATCTTTCGGGTCTGCAGCCATTCCTATCGTGCCTGGAGCTGCTCTGCCAGATGGAAGGCAAGATTTCTTGCCTGTTCGCGAATCTCGGGAACTGCAGTTGTTTCCCACAAGCAACCTTTTCGTAACGGGCCGATAGCGAACAAAGATTGAGATGGCGTCCCGTTCGCGTCAATCAGAGCACCATCGCCTGTTACATCCAGTCCCAGGGAGAGCCCATCAGGTCTCGCCAATCCCTGCGACATAAGCGATTGCGTGAGTGGATCATTCATTCGGCGAAAGTTCGCTTCAGGGCCGGTGCAGTTCACGATGCGGTCTACTCGCAGGATCGACTCCTGCCCGCTACTTCGATTTTGATACAGGACTTCAGCGTATTGCGAATCGTAGCGGCATTCCAGTACGCGGCCGGCAATCACCGTCAGTCTGTTTGCCGATTGCAGATCGTCGACCACGCTCTGCACCTGAGGAGCATAGCGATGCCGGTGCACCTCCCAATAAGGCCGCACATGCCGTAGAAAACGTGCCTTCTCTCCTGGAGGCAATGCCAGCCAGATCTTCTGCGTACACGGCCGGAGCGAGTCGATCACCGCCCGCCAATCGCATCCGGCTGCAATCGCATTTCGGATTTCGTTTCGCGCTGTCCTGACCAGGCCAAGCGCGGTATTTGGCAGATTCTGCGTCCAACCCGTAGGCCAGCGATCTACGAGACGATGTGTGCAAGGCATCAGACCCCGCCGGGACAACATATAAATATGTCCTCGAAACTCTGTCTCGTGAAGAGCGAGTATCTGATCAACTGCTGTGAGGCCGGAACCCAGCAGGAGGATCGAAGTCGACTCAGAGTTCGGCAGGTCGCGCAAAGCATTGTCCGACCAGGCGTACTTCACATAAGTGTGCTTTCCATTCTTTCCGAATGGAGCGGGGTCGGTAGGCGGGAAATTGCCAGTAGACAAAACTACATACCTGGTTTCCAGTTTCGATCCAGATCGCAATTCAACCGTGTGCAAGTGGCTTTCTGGAGCGCATATGGAAATAGCCTCATCATTCATCCACTGCAGGTCGTGTTTTGTTTCCGCGATCGCGCGATCAAATTGCTCTCCGACGTATGTACCGAAGAGCGATCGCGGAACAAATTCACCGGCACCTGCGATTGCCGGCACGTGCTGACCAAGCCATGCGACGAAATGCTCAGGTTGATCGGGAAATGCACTCATCCGGCCTGCCGGAACATTCAGCAGATGCCTCGGATGCTGGGATCTGAAGGCAACGCCGCGTCCGGGCTCGCCGCTGCGCTCAAGGACGGCGACAGAAAGATTGCCGCTGCAACATCGGCAGAGCTGGCATGCGAGCATAACTCCGGAGAATCCGCCGCCGATGATCACCACATCGTATCGCTTCTGCAAGTCTTCTCCGCATCGAGGTAATCGGAAGCCGGGAGCACATCGAACGATTTATTGAACCGCAACTATCGCGATCAGCATTGTATTTCGATGAGCCTGGAGAAATGAACTGGTTTATCGCAACAGTGAACCTTATACTTCCACCGCTGCTGCAAAAGGCCGTTCATTTGATTTCAAAGTGATGCTCGTGGAGCGGACGCTGCCGGTACTCGACCTCTAGCTCGTCGCACCAGGAAAGTTCTCAAGGAGAATAGGATGTCACTTCGAATTGTCTCGTACAGTATGAGACGCGAAGCCTACCTGCCCGATGTTCTGACCCGGTGCATCAATGCCCGCACTAGCGACTTCTGCCGTCGCGTATGGGGGAACGATCGCGGTCAGAGCGCCATTCTATTTGACGGCGACACCAAATGGACAAAACATGCCAAGGCGGTAGAGGCCGAACTCGCCGCGACGGATGTGATATTTGCCCACGATGGCCGGGTCGCAGCGCACCACAAGAAGCTGCTATCGAAAAAACCGGTGATCACGCTTGTGGAAAACTGGCTAAATGTAGACCGAACCTACATCGCGGAGGGCTTGCCGGGCGCGGTGATAGGACATCATCAGGCGATCATGCCGGCATTCAGGAACTGGAGCGTTTTTCCGCTTCCGGTGCCTTCCTGGGAGGCCCGCTATCAGCCAGTCTCCAAGCCAAAGAAGCTGACTATCTGCTACGCACCCTTGCAGCGCCGAGGCTCTTATCCCAGTAACCATCGTCTCCACTGGTTCTCGAAGGGATACCGGACGACAATGAGAATCCTGGAGAACTTTGCAGCCAATTCTTCTATCCCGGTGAAAATTACCACCACCACGCCGGGACGGGGCAATGACTTTTTAGAGGTGATGCGTAAATCCCACATTGTGATCGATGAATGTATTACGGGAAGCTATCACCGCGAGAGCCTTGAAGGGCTGGCGTGCGGCGCTGTTGTCATCAATGGACTCGGACTTCGACCGGAGATGCAGGAGGTCTTTCTTCGCTGCGCTGACGGCGAACGCCTGATTCCATTTCATCATGCCAGCCAAGAGTCTCTATGCTCCTTACTGACATTCCTCGCACAGAAAGGGCCTGATCTTTTGGCGGAGGAAGGATCAGAGAGTCGTCGCTGGATGGACGAGCATTGGAACTTCGATGCGCAGTGGCATCAATTTTGGAATCCCGTGGTCGAGAAAGCGCTTGCTAACCGCACATCAAAGCAAATCACGAAATCTAAATCCAGGGCTGTAGCGGTTGCAGCAAAAACAGAACGCAGGCTGAGCGTAATCGTGGTTAGCCACAATGAAGGTGCTTATTTGCGCCGCACCGTAAGCGGATTGTTGAAGACGCTGCCGGCTGACGGCGAAGTGGTTATCGTGGACGACTGTTCGAGCGATGGCAGCGCCGACGGCCTATCAGCGAACTACGATCGGGTGACGGTTCTACATCCACCCGCGAGGCTTGGCATCGCGGCCGCGCGCAACTTCGGAGCCGCACAGGCAAAGGGTGAAATCCTCGTTTTCAGTGACGCCCATGTTGAAGTGCCGGATCGCTGGCTGGCGCCACTTCTCAAAACACTGGAGCGTCCGGAAGTAGGCGCTGTTGCGCCGGCTATCAATAATCTGAAGCGGCGCACGGGCAAGGGAAAGTGTGGCGGCACCTGGCGCTGGGCTGAAGGTGCAGCGTTTTCGTGGAAATGGCTGGGGCATGAAAGCCCTGATCCCTATCCTGTTCCACTGCTTTGCGGATGCTTCATCGCCATGCGTCGCGATGTCTTTGACGCGACCGGAGGCTTTGATCCCGGGATGATTCTTTACGGGGTCGAGGACTCAGAGCTTAGCCTACGGTTGTGGACGCTAGGTTACGAATGTCTGGTAGTACCGGAAGTCGTGGTATCGCATCGCTTCGGATCGCCGGACTCAAATGCGCCGTCGTCCTATAAATTCCAACGCTCTAACTTCATACATAATGAGCTGCGGCTTGCTATCGTCCATTTTGGAATGGAGCGTATTCAGCGGCTGCTGGAAAGGCTGACCTGCAGCCCGGAGTTTTCTGAGGCATTTGCTCTCACCGCGGAAAGTAACGCCTGGCAGCGGCGGGACGAGGTGCAGTCAGTTCGGCGATACGACGATAACTGGTTTTTTTCAAAATTCAATCTGTAATTGATGCGGTAGGGTGTCACGAAATCTTTCATGGCGTCTGTAGCCTCTCTGGTATTATTGCTGCGCGCTGTGAAGTGAAGTCGATAGGTACGCCCGTTCCTTGCATAAGCAGTAGTCCAACTTTCAGCTCTCGACATCGCTCATGTAAGACGCATGCGCGCTTAGCAGGTGCGCCTCGGTACGGCATCAGATGGAATCGTTGATCTGGAAACGTTGATTCTGGCTGGTATTTCACTAAAGATTTTATGTGAGGGCATATTACGCCTTACATCTGCGTCCATGCAGCTGAACTGCGTGACATCCGCAGGATGCCAGCTCGAGGAACGGGGGATTCAGCATGAAGCAGACCACTTCGTACTTAATTTGTTGCCTTCCGCGCACGGGAAGCTGGCTTCTTTCAGAGGAATTGCAGTCGACTGGCATCGCAGGACGACCGAGAGAATATTTCGCTCCCGAGGCCTGGCAGCATTTTTTGAATGTGTGGAACATGCCACCGGCTTCCGACTACTCCGACTTCCTCTCCCGGGTGGTTCAGGAGGCGACCACTCCAAACGGAGTCTGGGGTGCGAAAGCTCACTGGTATCAGTTCAACGACCTGCTCCAGAAGTTGCGTAATGTCCCTGCATATAAGGACCTTCCAACGAAATCACTGCTGCCGCGCGTGTTTCCTAACCTTCGCTATGTTTATTTGACGCGCCGCGACAGGGTCCGGCATGCGGTCTCGTATGCGCGGGCTTCCGAAACAAAGATCTGGTGGGAGATGGACCCTGCTCGAGGTCCAAGCCGAAGAGTTCTCGCTAAGACTCCGAAGTTCGATATCGCAAGGTTGGACGGACTATTCAAAACCCTGTCGAACCATAGCCGCTTCTGGCGGCAGTATTTTCAAGAGTGCGGCGTGACCCCGCTGCGGATCGACTATGAGGATCTGGCAAAAGATCCTGCTGCTTCGGTGCGTCAGATTCTCGACTACCTGGAGATACCAGCTCCTTCAAACCTGGTCATAAAAGAATCCCGCCTGAAAAAACAGGCGGATGAGCTATCGGAAGCGTGGGTGCAACGGTACCGGCACATAAAGGAAAAACGCCGCCCGCTCGAGCGTCGAAGAGCATAGCGAGCGTGTTGACCGGCGTAAGCACTGCGACGGCAGACGGTATTTCGACATATGGGACAAATCTCTCTCAGCGTAGTCGTTGTAAGCCATAACGAAGGCGAATATCTTCGCCGCACTGTTGAGAGCCTCATCTTGGATTTACCATCCGACGGAGAGATCGTAGTCGTCGATGATGGTTCTACCGACGGCAGCAGCGATGGCCTAAAAAAAATCTCCGCCAGGGTGAAGGTCTTTCGCCCTCGTAAGCGTCTCGGAGCCGCCGCCGCGCGCAACTTCGGTGCTCATCGTGCCTCTGGCGAAAATCTTCTGTTTAGTGACGCGCATGTAGAAGCACTGAGCAGTTGGGCAGAGCCGCTGTCAAAAGCGCTGGCGAGACCGTCGGCCGGCGCCGTCGGACCGATGCTCACCAGCATGTTGCATCCTCGGGCCAAGGGCTACGGTCTTCGCTTCATCGATGCTGGTCTCAACATCGATTGGCTTACGCTTCAGCGTCCGACACCGTATCCTGTTCCGCTTCTCGGTGGGTTTTTTCTGGCGATGCGACGGGAAGTATTTGAAGCCATCGGTGGATGGGACGAGGGGATGGTGGTCTGGGGTATGGAAGATCTCGAACTCAATGTCCGCCTATGGACCTTCGGTTACAAATGCCTGCTCGTGCCGGGCGTCGATATTGCGCATCTGGATCGCGAGGCTGACACTTATCCTGACTATCAGCGCGATTGGGAAACAGGCGTTCACAATGTACTTCGGCTAGCCTTCATCCACTTTGGATCGCAACGTATTCGGCGTGTTGTCCGGCATTATTCACGCGATGAGGTTCTTCCAAAAGCGCTGGCGCGGCTGGTGGTGAGCGATGCCAGCAACCGGCGGCGCAGATTTCATCGGATGCGACAATTCGACGACGACTGGTATTTCCGTCGATTCAACATGGAGTTGTGATGCATGGATGCACTGCTTTGTCCGCAGCTAGCTCGTACCGGCTGCCAGGTGCTTCGCCTCATTGAGTTTTCGCCGCGCAAAGAGGGCTAAGAAAGAGGGAAGATAGGCAGCAAGGTGGGGGTGCGTTCCCGGTTCGGCCGACAGATCAGCCTCCTCCGACTCCGCAAAGCGCTGAATCGAGAACCCCGATTCGCAAAGTCCTCCAATGAGATGCTTCAACGGATGGATGTAATGCCAGCAATCTGCGGTGGGATTGCCCGTCTGTTCATCCCAGGCCATTGGAGAGGATATTGGCTTCCCTGGAACCTGCGGCCGCGCCACCCGGTAGGCGCTTCCATCCCAGGCTTGACTGTCCGCTAACTGCACGTGAACAGGATTCCAGTGATGTACATAGTAGTAGCCACCCGGCTTCAATACCTTGAAAACTTCCTGGTAAAGCTTTTTCACGTCGGGCACATAGCAGGCGGACACTGCCTGGTAGACCAGATCGAAATCGCGGCCATAGAGCTGAGACAGATGCAACATGTCTCCCTCCAGGCATTCGATGGAGAAGCCGTATTTTTCTCCCGACAATCGGTCGACCTTCAACTGATCCGGAGAAATATCCACAAGCGTGACCTGGCAACCCAGCGACGCAAAGAGAGGAGCCTGCTGGCCACCTCCGCAAGCCAGACAAAGGACGGACCGCACCTGCTTCCAGGGTATCCACTTCCTTGAATCCAGCCAGTTGCTCGCGTTGCTGAATTCCTTGGGCCCGTAGGGCAGGGAAGAGTCGCACCCGTTCTTGGCCAGAAACGCCCATGCGTCGCGACTCACTGTCCGATAGTTTCCCATTCAACGAAATCCTTGTTCGATCCTGTGCAAGATTCAATCCGGATAAATCTATCCCTCAAAATGGTGGCCTATATCCAGGGCCGCTAGCCGGCATCGGTTTGCCATTCCTCTCGCCGCTGGATGTAAGGGTGGCTCCATTCGTAGTTGTTAGGAAACTGAAAATTGGTAAATGAAACCGTGATGCTCACATCGAGCGATCTTACATGGTGCCACCAGCCGACCGGGATGAACAACACCTCTCCCGGTTTCAGTACGAGCCGCTGCACTTGTATGTCTTTAAACTCGGGGTGCTTGCTGTAATCGGGGTTTTCGCAATCTACTTCGCTGTACACGCCGATGTCGTTGTAGACGCGATGTATCTGATAGGACGGGATGAGCGTCACGCGCTTCCGGCCATAGACCTGAGCCATAAAAATATTCATGGTGTCGTGATGAAGCGGCGTCACTGTGCCGGCTGGTCCAAACCAGAAGAAGACGCCGCCATCGGCGTGCTCTCGATCCAGGTATTCCGGAAAAATCTCGATATCGTCATAAAGATGTTTCATCCCTTTACGCTTCAGGAGATTGTTATTGGCGACCAGATAGCAATCGTTGCTCGGGCCATTTTGTGTAATCCGGTCGATATAATCTCCGAATAGCATCGAGCTTTTGTGCGCTTCAGAATTGATTTCGTAGCGCCGGTCTGCGTCCCTCCCGGCCATTACCTCGACCATCTCGCTTCCGCATGCCGTCTTGAGGTAGTTGGGATTCCATAGCGTGCGTGCCTTCCAATTGTTCATCAGATCAGTCAGCACCAGGGGACGATTGGCTGCATAGTAGTTCTCGAGGAACTCCTCCCGCGGCACGTTACTCCGCCGCTCCATAGTTTGGAATCGGGATGAAGGACGCAGCTGGTTCAACTCTGCATATCGATCGAGGACCGACTCGGTTTTTTTGAGGCGCTGGGCCATCCATGATCCGGCCTGGAAGTAGGGATGATTCGCAAGCGCGGCCACCTCTTCCATGGCAGCCTGCTCTTCCACTCCATTTTGCATCAGTACTTCGATGAGGCGTTGATCGTCGATGCCCAGCATTTTGTTCTCGGCGAGCCACCTCTTCCATCCATCCGACAAGAGACAATCTGCCAGCACTGCCTGTTGTGTTTCCATATGGGTCTCCTGCGATCTACATGACGGCAGCCTGGGCTGCTTTCGCGCACAAAGAAGCACCACGTTCGCTCATCTTAGCGGCGACAGTGGTCCGTCAGATGCCAGATGTGAGGAACATGATCCGGGTCAATATAGTCGCTCCTGTCAACAGCTGTCATCGTCTTGCGGGTGATTCAAGTGGAAGCTCTCGCCATACTTGCGCTGATGCGGGTCGAAACACTAACGGTGGCCGGCGGTGAGCCGCAAAATCAGCGAACGTCGCATGAACTTCCACCGTAGTGGTGTTTGATCAGCGACGCTGCCGAAATCGAATAGGATTTTACCGATGGTGCTGGGACACTCGAGCTCATGATGACATCTCGGAAGCAGTCAGGAGATAGCTGAATCCGGTCCGAAACATGATTCGAGCACGGAAGTTTCTCGAGTTACTGGATGGCTGGAGTGGCCGGCGAATCTTTTCTGTCGTGCATAGCAGCCAGCGAGTGAATGTTCAAGAGCTTCTCTAGGACATATCCATTCCGCCCATGCTGCCACCGCCCATACTACCCATGCTTCCCATACCCTTCATACCCATACCCATACCCATACCCATGCCCTTCATACCCATGCCCATGCCCATGCCCATACCCTTCATACCCATGCCCTTCATGCCCATACCCGCCATGCCCATGCCCATGTTCTTCATCATCATCATGTTCATCTTCTTCATCATCATCTTGTTCATCTTGGCCATTTTCTTCATCATCATCATCTGACCCATCATGCCGGGCATCATCTTGCCCTTCATCATGCCCATGCCCATGCCGCCGGCCATCTTCATCTTGCCGGGCATCATCGGTTTCTTCATCATGCTGGGCATCATCTTGCCCTTCATCATGCTGGCATTCATCATTTCAGCCATCATCATCGGGCCCATTTTCCTGGCTGTCTTGTTCAACTGCTGCGTGAGGTGCGTTAGTTGCTGCAACAATACTTTTGAATCTGCCATGACATTCCTAACCTCTCTCTATGCAAAAACTACGTTTGAGTGCGACGTGGGGTAGTTGACACAAACGCGAGCAAAAGCTTCAGACCAATCCCCGTCAGGATAAGTGCGATAGTCTCCGTTTTACCTGGCTTTGACTACCTCGGTTGATGCATAGTCAGCAGTTCCATCGATGTCAAGCGCTGCATTTCCATCTACCTTTACAACTGAAGCATAGGTGATGTTGAAATCGTCCTCGCTTGCGGCATCGAAGCTATCCAGCAGGTTCACAAGATTGTTGATGGTGTCGGCCAACTCTTCCAATGCTGCACGCAGTTGCCGCCTGAATATTACTGTGTCGTCCATATGTTTGACCCTGATGGCGAGAGAGCATAGCACGTAAATGTCTCGCTTTGTTTTGATCGTTCAACAATTGATGATCGTGAGATCAATTGATTCCGGCTGGACAGCTCACAATTCGACAGCATCCGGAAAGGTCGAATGATACTCGCACCGTATCAGGTCTATCCTCTCGAGTCTTGCAATCGCTACCAAAGCGACGCCCGAGAGAGACACAATCGAGTAAAACTGCTTCCTATACGGTACGAATTTAGCAATCAGCTGCGTCTTGAGGTTTCCGGCGATATCTGCGGACGCACGTTCACAAACCAACGATCTGACAATCGATACTTTTGGTGGACTTCGCGCGTTACCTAGAGCTGAGTTTTTTCACGTGGACGAGCAGTTTTCTTGCCAGCACTCTGGCTCGTCTAGCATGTCTGCGACGAGCGGCAGCTTTCTTAAGGCGCAGAGTAGCTCTATGTGAAGTACCCATCATCTTCATCATCGGCATGGTGGTGTTCCTCCTGAATCATCTGAGAACAACGAGCAGACTTCCAAGCGAAAGATGAGTCGCGGAGGAGATTAACACATCTCAATCTGGTTGTAAGGAAATATTTATCCACCGGCCTTTTTTCTTGACATGTAGGAGAGGGATCACAGAAGATCACATGCGCTGTAGCGAAATGAATTGACTTGTCTTGAAAGCTGCGCGTGTGTGTGTGCGCATGAGTAGGACCAGGCGAGCGAATTCAGGCCGAAGGCACCCCCTCTCTCCGTACCGGTCGCACTTACCTTCGGAAGTGTTCACCCATTCATCATCCCCGGGAAGTTCGGAGGGCCCATGTCACAGGGATCAGGAACGTCTCGCGGCGATCGCCGTGCGTTAGTGGCGGTTCGCCGTTCCTCGGCGGAAGGACCGGCGCTGGGGAAGGGTGATTATCCCGATGCGCGGCTGCATGGTTCGACGGCGCACTTCAACGTGTATGTGGATCCGCGTCTGGGGCGCAACGGAGCGATCGTGGCGAATGCCGTGCTGGGCAGCTGCGAGCACGATTACACCAGCTTGTCTCGGCACTTCGGGGGCATATCGGCCTCGTCTTCTCCGCTGAATGTGGTGCTTGCCGATCTGGGCGGACTGGGAGCGTATCACCTGGGCTGCAGCGGTACGGAGCTTTACTGCGACATCCTCACGCGTCCTCATCTGGCGCCGCGGTTCACCTCTTTTGCGTTGTTGACGCAGCTGGCGGAGGTGTTTCAGGCGGCGCAGAAGGGTGGCTGGCACTGCGAGAAGAGCAATGGGGAGAGCCTGTCGCGGGTGTTGGCGACCGAGTCGTATCCGAATCAGCTGCGTGATTTTGCATCGGCGCATCAGTGGTTGAACAGCAAGCGCCGGGATTTTGTGAACGTAACGGCGTCGAGTGATGCCAATCCTCTGGCGAATGGCTGCGGCGTGTTGTTTTTGAACTACCTGCATCATCAGCTGGGCTACAGCTGGCCGGAGATCGTGGGCCATGGAGCGGACACGCTGAGCCGGACGTACGCGCTGTTGAGTGGAGATTCGAAAGATCCGTTTCCGGCCTTCGCGGCGCTGCTGGAGAAGCGCTTTCCGAAAGGCACACGGTCCGCGCTGCGGAACGATAATCCGTTTCCGATCGTGAAGGGAGGTCCGGGACCGTATGCGCCTCCGGCGCCGCACTTCATGATGATGCAGACGCCGCCGCGTATGCGCCCTCCGCATGCACCTACACCACACCCGCCGCACATGACGCCGACTCCGCATGTGCCTACGCCGCATCCCCCGCACATGACGCCTACTCCGCATGCGCCCACACCACATCCTCCGCACATGACGCCGACTCCGCATGCGCCCACACCGCATCCTCCGCACATGACGCCGACGCCGCATGCGCCCACACCACACCCTCCGCACATGACGACGATGACGCCGCATCCGCCGCATGTGGCCCCGCACGCGCCTACGCCACACCCGCCGCACATGATGATGACGCCACATCCTCCACACATGATGATGACGCCGCATCCGCCGCACACGATGACGCCTCATCCTCCACACATGATGATGACGCCGCATCCGCCGCACATGACGATGCCGCACCCGCCGCACATGACGATGCCGCATCCTCCACACATGACGACGCCGCATCCTCCACACATGACGACGCCGCATCCCCCGCACATGACGACGCCGCATCCTCCGCACATGACGATGCCGCCTATGGGTGGAATGGCGCCCACACCGACCCCGACGCCAACCCCAACACCAACTCCTACGCCCACACCGACCCCTACGCCGACACCTACTCCCACCCCAACTCCTCCAACCCCTACGCCTCCCACTCCTACACCGCCGACTCCGCCCACCCCCACGCCGCCGACGCCGCCAACGCCCCCTGGCGATAACCCCGACCAGCCGGACGATGACCGCGATGAGCCGGATGAACCAGATGGGCCAGATGATGGGCCAGGTGACGACGGCGGTGGAGACGAGGGCGATGGCGGAGGCGATTCCGTTTGACGCGCGTACCGCGGCCTATGAATACAGAAACGATTCGCAGTCCTTGATTGAACCGCGAATGAGCCAAGGAGTAATCGATGAAGCTACGAGTGATCAAAACTTTGAAAGAGGCCAAAGCGCACAATCCATACGAGCCCGGACTTCTGGAGATACCGGGTCAGTGGGCTCAGGCTGTAGTCTCCCTGATCGGAATACTGGATGAGCATCGAAACACCGGCTTAATCGTGACGAATGTGGGGCCGGGGAGTCCGGCAGCAACCGCGGGGGTGGCGCGAGGCGACATATTGCTCCAGTACGATGGGGTGCCGCTGGACCAGACTTCAACGCTCAAGCGGCTCACGGGGCCGTACATCGAAGGTGGAGACATAGCCAGACAGGTAGTCATTGAAGCGGTGCGCGGGAAGAACGAGATGCGCTTCGAGGTTGCAGGGGGACGCCTTGGAATAACCGTCAGCGCTTTCTTTCGCCATTTGATTCCAGCGCAGCACTAGCAGGAGGATTGATGAGCAGAGGTGAAACGGAAGGAGGTTCCATGAAACATGTGATCCGTACCTGGGAAGATGCTGCCGCGCACGATAAGCAAACAGTTGCGATCGTCGAAGTTCCCGGTGAGATGGTTCGACTGGTATTTCTACTGACGAAGCGACTTAAGTCAAATGACAGGAAGAAGAGGGCTGCGCTATCGCTGCTGAAAACAACCGCAAAGCTCAGCTAAGCGTGGAGTTTTCCGGCGGCGCTGTGTCATTCGCTTTCCCTCCAACGCGAACCTGAAGGCTCGATCGTCCTGGACCATGCTACAAAACGATTTTGCGTTGACGCCAATCGAAGCCGGCATGCATAAGCGATTGTTCGGTGCGGCTACAAAGAAAGTTGCGCCCATATCGGACTCTGAGATGTGGGACTTTCTTCGTAAGCTGCGAACCGCTTCTGAAGTCGAGCCCTTTTGCATCTGGCTTATCGGGTCGCGAATTCAGCCGGGCAGGAATCAATCCGATATCGACCTCGTGCTCTCGCCGCGAGCCGGTCTTTGGCCCGCCGATCAGCTCATTGAGCGCGGCCTGTGGTACTGCCGCAACTATGGATTGTACGTTTCACGTCCTGCGTGTCTGGTGGATCCGTGCTTTCGCGCCGGTGGGCCTACGCAGCATATCGAAGCACTTGTGCCTGGAAGGGTCTTGAAGACTACAAAGCTGTTCTCACCGAAACTGATGCGGGCAGTCTCTGCGGGCCACATCCGTGACTACAGGCGCCTGGGTTATTTCAGCATTGAATATTGTCGCAGAGCCGAAGATACGGACTATTACATCAAGCTGCCGACGCAGAGCTTCGATGGATCGCAGCTACCGTATCTGAGACCGGCGGTTGAAGTCCTATCGTAAGCACTCGAAGTCAGTGTCGTGATCTCTGCGCTTCTTCATTGACAGTCGAGTTAGTTTCAGCTATGTTTTGACCGAAAGAGCGAGACACCGTTCAGGTGATCCCGTTGTTAGTGGGGGACGAGTTCACCCTCGTCCTCTTCCTTTCTCAGCTGCGTATCAGCGGCAAATCCACACTTCAAATTTCTACCGCATCGACTCCCTTCGAGTGTGACTGTCTGCTAGTCCGTGTGTCCCGCTCTTTCATCGGATGGAAGTTGATCGGAAAGCCTTTCCCAGATGGTGTCGAAGTCGGCGTTGAATTGTGCGGCCAATTCCAGTTGACCGCTGATTCGTATGCGGTGTTCGAAGTGGCGTGAGGAGGCGTCGGTCGACATATTTGCTGTGCCGGTGAGCACCGTGGCTGATGTCGTATTCAAGATATATTTCTGGTGCATCATTCTGCTTGTGGTGCGAACCTCGATGGGAAGGCGCTGGAGGCGGCACGCGCTTGCGAGGCGGGTGGAAATATCGTCTCCCACACTGCCGTCCAGCAGGACGAGCAGGCGAACACCGCGCCTTGCCGCAGCCAGTAACGCGCCATACTCAGGCACACGCGCGGACAATCCATACATCGCGATTTTGAGGGTGTCTCCGGGAGCGGCTCGGAACAACGTATCGAGGGCGAGATTGGTAAGCGTGAGCGGAGCGCGCTTGACCTTAGCAGACGGCGTGCGAAGCAGGAAGCGCTGCTTTCGATTGATTTCAGCGTAACCATTTCCGCGGCTATCCTCCTCCGGACCGCATGAACTGAATGCGATATCGGTGCCGGAGTTGATTGGACGCGCCGGTTTGTCCCAATCGTCCTCGTGCGGACGTTCGTATTCCGGTGGGAAGCATTCCGTATCCAGAGCCTGCAGGTGGTCTCCCTGGCCTGATCCAATGCCGGTTACAGCGGTGGGCGGCGTTGTGGGACAGCGGCTGAATTCGTCGACGATGGCTCGATAGTGTTGATGAGCCTCTTCCGGAGAGAGAGTAGCTCGTCCATCCGACCACAATGCCTCGAATTCGAGCTCCATACGTGCCATGAGCTGACGCGACTCTGGATATTCCGAGGTCAGAACCAGCAGGTTTTCGTAGCTTCTTGCTGCGGCTGCCGTCCAATTGAAGCTGCCGCATATCAGCCGCCATGGACGTCCGTTCACCAGAACCCCCAGCGTCTTGTGGTGCAGCAAGCCCTGGCTTACGTGATATGACCAGCGTACGTGTTCTGCCTCGGCATCCCACAAATAAGGCTGGTCTTTTTTGTAGCGGACAAGAAGATTCGGTAGATTCAACTCCGCGAGGCGGCCTGTCTGTTGGCCGCGCGTATGGTTGCGCTGGCTCCAGTCTGCAAGGATGCGAATCGTCATCGATGGGTGGCGGCTGGCTGCGTCTGCCAGCGCGTCTGCAAGCTGTTCATCGGTAAACGCAAACATCATCACATGCAGCTCGATCTTCCTGGCACCCACGCGTGCCGCGGCTTCGGCGATCAGCTCGAGTATGCGTGCTCGAAGAGCATCGCCCCCGCTAAGGCTGGTGAATAATGCGTGCATTGGAAGTCATGGATCGATAGTGCTCCGAAGTGTCGCTACTTAGCCGGCAGCTTCAAGTTAATGTGTCGCAGCACCCAGAGTAAAGAAGCATCAACACTGCAGTTCCTGCTGGCGACCGATGAGCACGGGTTGTAATATGTTCCCCCAGAGCGAAAAGCGAGGTGTCATGAGCGAAGACATTTTGGTGATCGACAATTTTCTGCCGCCTACCGAATATGAAAAGCTGGCCCGGTTTATTTCGCATGAGCCAATGGAGTATGGATCCCGCTCGAATTCCAAGACCGATCCACACGGTCACTGGAGCCGCAAATTCGTAACCGGCGGTGGTCACAATCTGGCTGATGTTTCAAACGCACTGGAGGAGGATGCTCGCCTGGCCCCGGTGAACGCAGCGTGGAAACTACTTCGTGACACTCGCCTAGAGGACGGCATCCTGATTCGCTGCTATCTCAATGGCTATACCTACGGCGTTGACGGCTATTTTCACAGCGACTCGCGCCGCGTCGACGAGCACACGGCCATCATTTATATGAATGACCACTGGGAGCCGGATTGGGCAGGCGAGACGACGTTTCTCGGACAAAATGGCGACATCGTTAAATCTGTTCTACCGAAGAGAAACCGGGTCGTCATATTTCCAGCGAATATGCTTCATGCTGGCCGGAGCGTCTCAAGAAAATGCACCGTGCTGCGCAAAACGCTGATTTATAAAGCCAGAAAGAAAAGAAGCGACAACTTTGAAAAGCTCAGCCTTTTCCTCCGAAAGATCGGCGCTCTCAACTATGGCCATCAAAAGGGAACGCTTCATGACCATTTGGTGAGAACATTTTCCATTCTGGAAAGACGTGGTTTCAAGGATGCTGTCTGCTTCGGCGGAGGACTGCACTCGATCTATGGGACCAATGCTTTTAAACACAGCGTCATGACGCCCGACGCCAAGCCGGCAATCATCGATGAATTTGGACACGACGCAGAGCACATGGCGTATCTTTTTTCGATACTGGATCGGCCGAAAACGCTTGAAACTCCATTAAGTCTGGATTCGGACCATGCCATGGTGCGGCGTAACGATAAGCAACAGCTAAGGCTGCAACGGCAAATCTTCGACGATCTGAGAAAGATCGAATGCGCTAATCTTCAAGATCAGAATTCACTGGACGGTTACAGCGCCCTCAGCGAGCTTTGGGAGAAGTGACGATTGAAATCCCTAAAGGCAGCGGAACGAGATCCACGGAAGCAACGATCAACGACGCCATCATTACTTATCCCAAAGCTCGCTGCGGGCGCTGTGAAGAGTATTACCTGCAGTAGTGAATCTCCGAAAATAAGCTGTTAGCGACGGCACTGTCCCTACCACTCCCGGATTAACAATGGAGAAGCATGTCCCAAAACGAGATTGATTACCCTCTCCTGATTCTGGCCCCCGAGAGGTCGTTTGGTAGTCTCGTCTGCGCCATGCTGGGGCAGCACCCTGAGATGTATGGCCTGCTGGAGACCAGGCTCTTCGCCCGAAATGAAATGCATGAGTGGTTCGAGGACTTTGAAAATGGCACCGGCTCTCACGGTCTAATCCGGTCGGTGGCTGAGGCAGTTTTCGGCAGCCAGTCGGAGCCATCCATCAGGGAGGCTCGAGGCTGGCTCAGAAACCGCGCCAATCGCAGCACCGTCGATGTCTTCTCCGAACTTGCTGAGACTATCTATCCGCTTGTTCTGGTTGAAAGAACGGCGATGATTACCTACCGGTCCCAGCACATGCATCGCGTCCGCCGGCAGTTTCATGAAATGAGATTTCTTCACCTCGTTCTTCACCCGTCGCTCCATGGGCATTCGCTGGTTCAATACTTTAATGAGTGCTTTCAGGCCAGGCCGAGAGGTGCATTCAAAGCGGTGAGCAATCCCGAGTCGATTTTCTGCGATCTGATCGATATCAGGTCAGGCGAGCCGAGTTTCGCACCGCACCAGCCCTGGCACCGCTGTCATACATCGATTGTGAAGTTTCTCGCGAATATTCCCAAAGAACGGAAGAGGCAGGTTCGGGTTGAGGATTTGATCCGGCAACCGGAACAACACTTGAAAGAGATTGTCGAGTGGCTTGAGCTGGAGAGTGGTTCGAGTGCGATAAAGGAAATGATGCACCCGGAACATTCATCGTTTGCAATGTTCGGACCTTCATCGGCGCGATACGGAGCTGATCCGAGGTTCCTGTCGGATCCGAAATTGCGATTTGCTCAAGACTATTTGAAGGAGTTGAGCAAGTTGGCGCATGAAGAAGACTCTGCGCTGAAGCTTACACCTGAAGTGGAAGAGCTGGCTCGATATTTTGGTTATGATCAGTGAGCAGCGTAACGCCCGGCGCGATCAGTTCACCACCCATACTCCAATATTCCACTTCTGACGGCGAATCCACATAAAAAGATCTTTCGACGGGCGCCAGTTTCGAAAGCGTGCGCCGGTTACGCTGCCGCGGTGGTGATACGACACGGAAATGATTCTTGTGCCCTTTTTGCATCCCTTTCGCAGCACGGGTTTCAGCTTGTTGAGTGCCCCGTAGGGCAGATACATAAATATGACGGATGCGCGCCGGATATCGGGAATCGACAGCAGATCCTGCTGCCGGACCCGGACCTTTTCGCTGACCCCGGCCTTCGCGATTCGCTCTTTTGTATTCTTCAGAAGTCCTTCATCTATATCGAAGCCGATTGCGCGTGCGCCAGTCATCTTGGCTGCACGAACAATGACACGGCCATCGCCACAACCTAAATCGAAGAGCAGATCGTTCGAGGAGAGCTCAGCGAGCCGCAGCGCTTCCGTTACAACGGCAATCGGAGTGGGTGACCATCCGGAAACCCGCTTCCCTTTAAATTCATTTGCTGCTTTTGTGGCGTTTGGCATTTTGTTCCCCAACGAGTTTTTTCTGAGACGGAGACGTTTTATAGACGTTTCAACTATCAGAATTCGATTCGTAGCAAGCCGCAACCGGGGCCAAACAACCTGCAGGGAGGCGGGACTTCAATTTACCCGCCGATTCTAGCGCAAAGCTTAAGTATTTTCGAGAGCAATTTGGGCGGATATTTCTGCACCTCAACGTCATTCCCTTCTGCCTGTGTGCAGGGAAGCCGTGATAGTATCCCTTCGAGATTGCTTCACCGGTTGAGGGGTCTATACGCACGAGAACCCCGGCACGGTGGGGACGAAACCACCCGAACTATCGTCGAGCATGGTGGGTTTGTGTGCGATCGCCGCACGCGTCCTGTTGAAATACTAAGCAGCCATCTGACCAACATAACGGAGTCTCTTTTTAAATATGACCCCCAATTCCAATCTGGCGGTATGTTCGGTATTCAGCGGAGACGACAATACGGCGCTTTGGCTCAAGCTGCAGTTGGAAGGACTAAGAAGAAGCGTCCCGACCTTTGATCATCTCGTCTACTTGAACCAGGCGGATGAGAGGCTATTCACGGAGTCGATCATCGTAGGCCAATCGGAACAGCCTCCTGCTGGGCGGTACCGCTCGGATGGATTTCACTTCTCGACAGGCATGGCAGGGCACTTCAAGGGACTCAAAGAGCTGACGGAGTTCTGCACGTCCTACCCTTACGAATATTTTCTAATACTGGATAGTGACTGTTTTCCAATCCACGACCAATGGTTCCAAATTCTTTTGGAATGCATGGAAAATTTCGGCAAGAGTTTTGCCGCTCCGGCACGAGTCGAAAATCTCGATACTTTCCCTCATCCCTGTGCCTTTTTTACCGTGGATCCGGAGTATTTGCGTTTTGCAGGAGACTGGAACGAGAATCTGGTAGGGTGGACGACCCGGGACATCATCTGTGCCGGAGATACCGATGAGTGGTTTCCTCTTCTCAAGTCTAATAGGCATAGTAAGCATCCGCTTCTCGCGAGCATCTATTACGACTTGTTCTACCATCATGGCGCCGGCTCGCGAAAATTCAACATGCGATCGCTTTGCTACTATGACCCTATTCTGCGCGACTATCCGAGCGCGGAAGTGCTGTTTGAAGAGTTCAAGAAGGATCCAGATTCGTTTGTAGCTTCCATGCGATAGCGAAGAGTTCGATTTGAAAAGAGCATAACTACTACTTCTACATAAGCTAATCAAACCTATGCCAAAGGCAATCATCGTTCTAGGAATGCATCGCAGCGGAACTTCATTACTGGCGGAGGCCGTCCACCGCTGGGGCGCCTATGCTGGGTATGGCAAGGATCTGCTCGACGCTGGCAAGTCCAATGAGCGAGGGTTCTGGGAGTTTGAACCCCTCGTCTCCTTCAACAAGGTTTTATTGGCTAGCCTGGGGTCTGATTGGTGCCTTCCGCCTTCAGAGGGAAGCGAAGCGTTGATGGAGCGCCGGGCTTCGGAAGGCTGGTTCAAAACCAGAGCATCCTATTTGATTTCTCGAATGGAAGAGCGAGGCGGCCCCTGGTTCTGGAAGGATCCCCGGCTCTGCATACTGCTCCCTTTTTGGAAGCCGCTGGTCGATGCTACTTACGTGATCGCGTTACGCAAACCTGCAGAGGTTGCGCTTTCTCTGTATAAGAGAAACGGTCTGCCCACGTCTGCGGGGCTATTGCTGTGGCAGTACTATATGCTTTCTGTTCTCAAGCAGACGCGGGATATTTCGCGAAAGATATTTATCGAGTACGACGCTCTTATTGCCGGATCTGATGAAGAATTTAAACGGCTCAGCGGCTTTCTCGATGCGAACTGCGATGGGGCTTCGATGTCACAGGACAGGTTGAAGAACATGATGAGTGTTGTAGCTCCGGAACTGAACCACAATGGAGCCGATACCACGACTGCCTGTAGCCCGCTTACGCGCGATCAACTCAATCTTCTCAAAGCTCTGGGAAGGAGAGTGTCAAAACCTCACCTCAAGAGCACTCTCAGAGGATGCGACCTCTACCCGGGATGGAGAGAATACCTTGAGGTTTGTTACACCTTGCGGGCCGCCCCCGTTTTTTCAGGGGAATATTCAACTGTCTAGCGCGGAATCGTGGGTATTTATTTCCCAGAGCTACTCTCGCCCAGCCCAGGTACGAAAGCCTCTTATTTCTCCAAGATCCTTCATGCCGTCTCCGGAATAGCGGACTGCCCGGTCATCCCAATACACGGTGGCGACTGGTTTCGAACCGGAATTCTGATACGCGGAATTACGATTCACTTCGTCGTAAGCGATATTGTGTTGTTCCAGCCACGACATGATCTCCAACTCTGACCGTGTCGTGTGAATGACAATCTTCCAGCCTTCTCCTCGAAGGATACGGAGGGCCTTAACGACATCTTCCCGCGGCTTTCCAACAACTCCCGGTCCTTTCCATCCGTCGTACTCTGCAAGTACGCCGTCGACATCAACAGCAATTGTGGGCTGGCGATCAGACATGTTTTTCTAACTCCTCCAATACGGGACTCGCTGCGGATCTGGTGACGCGCTCAAATATAGCCGACAACACCTTCTCCACGCTCTCTTTCACGCTTTCCTGGTCTGTCTTGCATTCCACTTCTGGAGACAGCGGAGGTTCATAAGGATCGTCGATGCCTGTAAAACCGCTCATAAGGCCGGCGCGGGCTTTCTTATACAACCCTTTACGATCGCGCTCCTCACACACCGCGAGCGGCGCATTCACAAATACTTCAATAAATCTGTCGAATAGATTCCGGACTGCCGTTCGTGCGTCACGGTATGGTGAGATAGCGGACACCAGCACTACCACGCCATTTTTCGCGAGCAAACTTGCTACGTAGCCAATTCGCCGGATATTTTCGTCCCGGTCTTTTTTGCTGAAGCCAAGATTCGTGTTCAGATTTTTGCGGATGACATCGCCATCGAGCATTTCCACTCGATAGTTACGGGCCAGAAGCTCAGTAAAGACTTCCTCGGTGATGGTTGTCTTGCCTGCGCCGCTCAAGCCAGTAAACCAGACGACTGCACCGGCATCAATCGGCTTCTTCTCATGCCTCGACTCGGTCACAGATACGCTGGATACCATGCCGGCCGCTGCCGTGCTGTTATCGGAAGCGCGAATCAAAATGAACGATCCGGTGGAGCGATTTGCCGAATAAGGATCGCAGAAGATCGGACGATGCGTATCGATCTGCACTTCGCCTATGTCATTCAGCGCCAGTGTGTCCGACTCCATCTGGCCGAGTGTATCGATATCGATGCGATAAAAAATCTTTTCCACGCTGCCGCACACCGTGTGCGATGTTTGCTTCAGAAAGAATTTCTCCTGAAGTTTAAGCGGGGTTTCCGACAGCCAAATCAGCTTGGCCCGGAATCGCTGCGCGCACGCGGGGGAATGATCCGCGTCGACGAGCATATCTCCTCTTCCCACATCCAGCTCGTCCTGGAGTGCTACCACCACCGACATCGGCGCTGAAGCTTTGGCCAGTTCTTTGCCGCCAAGCGTGATGCTGGCGATCTGAGTTGGGGTGACAGAGCTGGTGGAGAGAATCTTCTGTCCCTTCTCGATGGAACCCGATGCGATCTGGCCGGCATAACCGCGAAATCCATCTTGAGACCGAAGCACGAGTTGAATGGGCAAACGCAGATAATTCTGCTCAACGCCGACAGCTGCCGGCAGTTCTTCAAGACATTTGAGTAAGCTCGGACCTTCGTACCAAGCCGTCCGGCCGCTTTTGGACACCACGTTGTCTCCGCAGACGGCGCTGACTGGAATGAATGTGGAACTCGCGAAGCCGAGTGGAGGTAATTCCTTTTCGAGAGTTCTGCAAAGCCGAAGAAATGTGCCTTGATCAAAATCAAGCAGGTCCATCTTGTTCACGGCAACGATCAGGTGAGCAATCCCCATCAGCGAAGCGATGTGTGCATGACGCCTGGTCTGGGTTCGGATTCCTCTGGTGGCATCGACCAGCAACACCGTGGCCTCGGCTGTAGAAGCGCCCGTCGCCATGTTCCGCGTGTATTGTTCGTGGCCGGGGACGTCGGCAATAATGAACTGGCGTTTGGGAGTCGCAAAATATCGATAGGCAACGTCGATCGTAATGCCCTGTTCGCGCTCCGCTCTTAGACCATCGGTGATCAGGGACAGATCCAGGCCGCCATTCCGATGAGTGGAAGAGCTTCTGATCGCGGCCAGCTGATCCTCATAGACGCCAGCAGAGTCGTAGAGTAAACGTCCAATGAGAGTGGACTTGCCGTCATCGACGCTTCCCGCAGTCAGGAATCGAAGCAGCTGCGTAGGTTCATTTTCATGATGGCCGATCAAAAATATCCCTCCCGCTTCTTCAATTCCATTGATCCCTCCTGGTCGTGATCGATGATCCGATTTTCGCGTTCCGAGCGGCGGAAGGTCTTGAGTTCAGCGATGATCTTGCCTACAGTATCCGCCTTCGATCGGATAGCTCCGGTGCAATAAGTGCAGCCAAGCGAACGCATCCTGCATGTAACGACTTCAGTTTTCTCTCCAGGCAAAAGCCGGACATTGTGTTCAGTGGAAATCAACTGCGCGCCGCGAACGATCATTTCCCGGCGTTTCGCAAAGTACAGGGGTACGACTGGAATAGCTTCTCGCTCGATATAGCTCCACACATCGAGCTCTGTCCAATTGGAAAGCGGAAACACGCGGATGCTTTGCCCTTTGTCGATGCGGCTGTTGTACAGGTTCCACAACTCGGGACGTTGATTTTTGGGGTCCCAGGCGCCGTGGGAGTCGCGGAACGAAAATACTCTTTCTTTGGCTCTCGATTTTTCTTCATCCCGGCGCGCTCCACCGAGAGCGGCGTCTATTCCGTAGATCGCCAGCGCATCGAGCAGCGCCTGAGTTTTCAGCAATTCGCAGCATCGAGTCGTTCCCAAACGGAAGGGGTTTGCGCCATCGTCGATGGCCTTACGGTTTGTGTGCACGATCAGCTTAAGACCAAGATCGCGGCAAATCCTGTCGCGAAATTGCGTCATCTCGACAAACTTGTAAGTTGTATCGATATGGAGCAAGGGGAAGGGAATTGCCCCGGGTGCGAATGCTTTCTGTGCGAGACGAAGCATCACCGACGAATCCTTGCCGATCGAGTACAGCATGACGGGATTCTGAAATTCCCCCACTACCTCCCGCATAATGTGAATGCTTTCCGCCTCGAGAGCTTCAAGATGCGAAAGCTGGTAGCTACTGTTCATCACGCAGCTGTCCTTTGATTGCTATTACTTTTGCGGTGTTGGCGTGTGCTGTCCCGCCGGTCTTGAGGCCGGATCTTTCACACGTGCAGCTTAAACGCCGGTATCCTGCAGGTCAGCGGAGTGAATCGCCTGTTGGATAAAGATTCGAACTGGAGGAAGAAACTTCAGACATTCTTCCCCACTGCTTGTGCTGAGACCGCACCCTGCCTCTACAGGGCTTTAAAAGTGATAGAGGTCCTCGACGACTAACCGGAGGTTTCCACTCTTACTCTCGATCGCAAAGTAGTGTACACGCAATTGAATTGAATGCACTCTTTTTTACACATGAATTGTGCAGGCTGCGAAAGCATCGAGAAGAGCAGAGCATTTGTTGCGGGCCTTTTTTCTTGACATGTAGGAGAGGGATCACAGAAGATCACATGCGCTGTAGCGAAATGAATTGACTTGTCTTGAAAGCTGCGCGTGTGTGTGTGCGCATGAGTAGGACCAGGCGAGCGAATTCAGGCCGAAGGCACCCCCTCTCTCCGTACCGGTCGCACTTACCTTCGGAAGTGTTCACCCATTCATCATCCCCGGGAAGTTCGGAGGGCCCATGTCACAGGGATCAGGAACGTCTCGCGGCGATCGCCGTGCGTTAGTGGCGGTTCGCCGTTCCTCGGCGGAAGGACCGGCGCTGGGGAAGGGTGATTATCCCGATGCGCGGCTGCATGGTTCGACGGCGCACTTCAACGTGTATGTGGATCCGCGTCTGGGGCGCAACGGAGCGATCGTGGCGAATGCCGTGCTGGGCAGCTGCGAGCACGATTACACCAGCTTGTCTCGGCACTTCGGGGGCATATCGGCCTCGTCTTCTCCGCTGAATGTGGTGCTTGCCGATCTGGGCGGACTGGGAGCGTATCACCTGGGCTGCAGCGGTACGGAGCTTTACTGCGACATCCTCACGCGTCCTCATCTGGCGCCGCGGTTCACCTCTTTTGCGTTGTTGACGCAGCTGGCGGAGGTGTTTCAGGCGGCGCAGAAGGGTGGCTGGCACTGCGAGAAGAGCAATGGGGAGAGCCTGTCGCGGGTGTTGGCGACCGAGTCGTATCCGAATCAGCTGCGTGATTTTGCATCGGCGCATCAGTGGTTGAACAGCAAGCGCCGGGATTTTGTGAACGTAACGGCGTCGAGTGATGCCAATCCTCTGGCGAATGGCTGCGGCGTGTTGTTTTTGAACTACCTGCATCATCAGCTGGGCTACAGCTGGCCGGAGATCGTGGGCCATGGAGCGGACACGCTGAGCCGGACGTACGCGCTGTTGAGTGGAGATTCGAAAGATCCGTTTCCGGCCTTCGCGGCGCTGCTGGAGAAGCGCTTTCCGAAAGGCACACGGTCCGCGCTGCGGAACGATAATCCGTTTCCGATCGTGAAGGGAGGTCCGGGACCGTATGCGCCTCCGGCGCCGCACTTCATGATGATGCAGACGCCGCCGCGTATGCGCCCTCCGCATGCACCTACACCACACCCGCCGCACATGACGCCGACTCCGCATGCGCCCACGCCGCATCCGCCGCATGTGGCCCCGCACGCGCCTACGCCGCATCCGCCGCACATGACGATGCCGCATCCCCCGCACATGATGATGCCTCATCCTCCGCACATGACGATGCCGCATCCCCCGCACATGACGATGCCGCCGCATCCTCCACACATGACGATGCCGCATCCCCCGCACATGACGACGCCGCATCCTCCGCACATGACGACGCCGCATCCGCCGCACATGACGATGCCGCATCCGCCGCACATGACGATGCCGCATCCGCCGCACATGACGATGCCGCATCCGCCGCACATGACGATGCCGCATCCGCCACACATGATGATGACGCATCCGCCACACATGATGATGCCTATGGGGCCGACACCAACCCCTACTCCAACGCCTACATCGCCGACTCCGCCTACTCCGACATACGTGTCACCGCCGACACCAACTCCGGGCCCCGAGCCAGATCCAGACCCCGATCCGGAGCCGGAGCCCGAACCAGAGCCAGAACCGGAGCCAGAGCCAGAACCGGAGCCAGAACCTGAACCGGAGCCAGAACCTGAACCGGAGCCAGAACCTGAACCGGAGCCAGAACCTGAACCGGAGCCAGAACCCGAACCTGAACCAGAACCCGATCCAGGCCCCGGCCCTGACGGCGGCGGTGGCTGTTTTGGCCCCAAAACGCCAATTCAGATGGCAGACGAAAGCACCAAGCACATTTGGAATATCCAGCCCGGTGACATCGTTCTCTCCCATGATGGGAAGACGGGACGGCTTTTTGGAGCTCGAGTGCGACGCCGCCTCGAACATAGGGTGTCTTCCATCGTCATCCTGAATTTGGCTGACGGCGAAACCATTGAAACGACTCCCCGACAGTCCTTCGTCATGTTCGATGGACGCAGTTTGCCAGCGGCTCAGCTTAGAACCGGCCATGAATTGAAGACTTCGGGCGAGCGGACAGCGAAAATCGTCGGAGTGCAACGGAGAAAAGGTACTGAGGTACACGTCTATCGTCTCGAACTCATGGGCGGCACCAACTACCACGTCGGCCACATCGCGTTGCGCACTAAGGTCGTGAAAGAAAATCCGGTGATACCAATCTCGGACATAGAGAAACCACCTAGCCCATCGAAGAAAAAACAAGCCGGAAGAATTGCGCCGAAGACTGCTGATGCAGGTCCCGCGCTGCCCGGAAAACCTCGAAAGGCCAGACCGAAGGGAGGCTCTGAGAGCGGATCGGCGAGCAAACCCACATGAGTTTGACGGAGTCTTTTACAGAACTCAATCCTCAAGGTGAATGGTCGGTGCAGTTACGTCCTTTCCGTCACGTTCGTGCTCGTCGCGTATTTCGAGAAGAGAGTTATTGCAGGCTCGAAGAGGAGTTTTCAGCACTCTTGACTGGTGGTTCCGGTAAAGAGCCGGAATTCCGGCAAAATCAACCCGGCTATGACGCTCTCGTTCTCGGTGTACGCGAACAGCTCGCTTCGCGATTTCGTCCTCTGTTCGAGCGGCTCTGGATAGACTTCCTCGCTGGTCTACTCGACCTGAAGGCTCTCCCGCAGGTTGATGGAGCACTGCATCACATTCCCCGTAACAGCCGTTCTGGCTGGGTTCATAACGACTTTTGCTCGGCTTGGTTCGACGAGCGGCTGACAGGGGAAATAGTTTTTCCGGACCGCGAAAGCTGCGACTACTTTACGGGTACACCCCAAAAAGCCGGCGCACGGCCGAAGGAGTTTGTTCGCGCGGTCACCATGATCTTTTATCTGAATAATCCGGAGTGGAGGAAAGGCTGCGGAGGGGAAACGGGGCTTTATCCCGCATCCCGCGCCAATCTTGGTGAAGAGTATGCGGTTGCTCCGGTAAACAACTCGCTCTTGCTCTTCGAGTGCAGCCCTCACTCTTACCATAGGCTGCTGGCCAATCCTGGATGTGTGCGCAATAGCCTCATCCTGTGGCTTCACTGTTCCGTCGAAGATGCGCAGTCGAGATGGGGGCGGGCTGTCAAGCGCCGCAAGCCGCAGTGAAACCTGTGTGCCTGATCACCGGCGCAGCAGGCAAGCTGGGTTCAGCCCTATGCCGCGCATTCCTCGACACGCATGAGGTTGCGGCCATCTATCGGAACGAACTGCCCAAAATTCCCTCACAGATGTTGGTTCCTATCGACCCCGTCCGCTCCGGCAAAGGGCAGCAACAGGCCAATTTGGCTTTTTGCATACAAGGAGATCTGACAATCAGGGAAGACATCAGACGAATAGTAGAAGTCGTTCTCGCCCGATTTGGCCGCATCGATGTGGTCATCCATTCCGCGGCAGATATTCGGTATCACGGCAAGCTTCTGGAGCTTTACTTCGACAGCAGCAGCGTGGAAAAACAGCTGGCGATGAACTGTGTAGCTCCCATGAATCTTATATCTGCAATATTTCAGGAGTCCTGGAAAAACGAAAGAACGGCCAATCGGGACTTCAATCGCTGCGTGATTAACGTATCCAGTGTGTCTGGACTTTACGTGCTTCCCAATGTCGGCCAGGCCTTTTACAGCGCATCAAAGGCGGCGCTGAATTTCCTTACGATGCATCTTGCCTACGAACTGGCGGACTATTCCGTTCGAGTGAATGCAATATGCCCACCGCGCTTTCCAGATTCGATTCCCGTTGCTAAGGTTGTAGCCAAAATCAAGCAGCTGGTGAAATCCCAGATCACGGGACAGATCGTTGAAGTATCAGCTGATGAGTGAGAAGCATCGAAACCTTAAATCGCGCGTCAACTTGTATTCACTTATTTCAGGTAGCAAGGTTGGCACTACGCCGCTCCATCCTGCGCTGGCTCATTGATCGAAGTGGATAACTACTGGTTGAGGATTTGAGGAATCGATTTCAAGCCCTAATATTTCAGATGGGCTCGCTATCCATAAGGCCAGGGTTTTCCCTGAGGGCGCAGTCAGAGTCAACATTCCGCGACCGTTGTTCAAGGCGCTCGACACGCTGTAAGTACCGGTGAGAGACTGACCCGTCAGGAGAGCAGTGCTGGTGCTGATGTCTTCTTTTCCAGTTACCGTGCTCTTTCCGTCGAACGCGCTCACTCCGGAAGAGAGGGTAGCGCTCGGAACCAGTGGCTCGTCTGAGCCAAGCACATATGTTCCCGAAATGTCAGCGTTCGAGAAAGGCGAGGCCACAGACTGCGGCTTAAGCTCGCCCATGCCAACGTCAGCAGAGGAGGAGTCCATCACGAAAGCATGATTGGGTGCAATCGCATAGATATCCCAAACCTTGCTTTCATTGGCGGAGTTATCGAGATTCAGCGTTCCAGGTCCATTGACTTCGAGACTGTATGCTCCGGTGAGCACGTTGCCGGTGACCACTGTGCCTCCGGTGTTTTGATCAAACTCCACCAGCGGCTGCGAAACGCCATCGAAGGAAATCCGACCTACCAGAATCTGCGGAACGTTGTTCTCTTCTCCGCTTAAGCTGAATATCGCAGGTCCACTGAATGATGATGTCAGGAAGGGAGCTCCAGTTTGCCGTTCCGCCGGTCCTTCAAAGATTGGATTGCTTGCGCTCAGCTGATCGATCGAGACGAGTAGCAGTTTATTGGAAGAGACGACATAGAAGGCGAACCGGAATGAGCCGCCTGCGAAACCCGGGATGCTTAACGTCACCAGGCCGCGTCCGGTACTGTCAATGCGATAGATCCCCTGGAATGATCCGAACGTTGGAGAGACAGTACCTCCATCGTTGACATCCATGCTTCCGCCAACGATGGCGCCGGAGCCGTTAAAGTCTAGAATGGCCAGCGCGCCGATGCGGTCTCCCGTGCTGTCTTTACCGGCCAGGCTCACAACATAGGGACCACTGAATGTAGCAAGAGCAAACGTGGTGGGACTTTGTTTTTCAATGACACCCGAACCGCGAGTTCCGGAAGAATCGAATTCGATAAGCCGGCCGCTGGTGCTGGTGAGGTTGAGGGCGAAACTGAAGGTCTGAGTTCCCAACGCGCTCGAGAGTGTCAGTGTGCCGCGATTGTCGCCCGTCACCTGATACGTTCCCGTGATTGCTACGGCTGTCTCGGGACCAAGCGAACGATTTGCGTCTTCGAGTCCCGACGTGATGTTCCCATTGCCGTCAGCGGTGAAGGAGCCGGCAGCCTGATAAACACCGTCACTATCAAAGCCTGTGAGCTGGAATGCATATTGGCCGCTGAGCTTGGAGTTCTGGTTGGCAATAATGGTGATTGTTGCCGAAGCCGACTGTGAGGCATCGATCTGCGCGGAAGCCTTCACCGTGATCGTCGCTGGAGACGGTACGGCGGCCGGTGCGGTATACAAGCCGCTGGAGGTGATACTGCCGCAGGCCGATCCAGTGCAGCCTGATCCGCTGATGCTCCAATTGACGGCGGTATTCGAGCTGCCGGTTACGATTGCCTCGAATTGTTGTTGACCGGTGACAGCCAGAACCGAACTGGCCGGCGAGATGGTGATGACCACCGGCAGGATGATCGTCACCGCTGCTGTCGCCGACTTCGTGCTGTCGGCGTTTGATGTTGCAGTGACCGATACCTGCGCAGGACTAGGTATGGTGCTTGGAGCGGTGTACAGTCCAGAGGAGCTGATTGTTCCGCATGCGCTTCCGCTGCAGCCGGAACCCGTTACGCTCCAGGCGACGCCGGTATTGCTGGCTCCAGTCACGGTTGCAGAGAATTGGCGACTATTTCCGCGCACGACCTGGGCGGTTGCAGGTGAAATGCTCACTGCCACTGCCGGAACGATGGTGACCGTTGCGCTCGCTGATTTGCTGCTGCTGGCGGCTGAAGTTGCCGTAACCGTTACTTGAGGCGGGCTGGGAATCACGTCCGGCGCGGTATAGAGACCGGCAGACGAAATGGTGCCGCATGCTGAGCCAGTGCAGCCCGAGCCGGTGACGCTCCAGATGACCATGGTATTCGTAGCTCCCGTTACCGCGGCGGTGAATTGCTGATGCGCGGCTGTGACGACTTGAGCCGAGGAGGGTGAGATCTTCACCGCGACGATCGGGATAATCGTCACCGTAGCTGTAGCGTATTTCGTCGAGTCGGAGACGGATGTCACCTTGACTGTTACCTGTGCCGGACTTGGGACTATGGCCGGAGCAGTGTAATAGCCTGTAGAGGTGATGACGCCGCAGGCGGCGCCGGTGCAGCCGCTCCCGCTCACGCTCCAAATAACGCTGTTATTTGCTGTGGCGTTCACCGTGGCCACAAACTGCTGACTGGTGGAAGCCGTCACTGTTGCGATGGACGGCGCTATCATCACCGAGACGGGTGGCGCTATCGTCACCGAGGCGGTGTTGAACTTGGTGGGATCGGCGGCGGAAGTTGCTGTCACCGTGATCAGGGCCGGGTTAGGAACCGTACCGGGCGCGGTGTAAAGCCCCGTGGAGGTGATGACGCCGCACGCTGAACCACTGCAGCCGCTTCCTGTGATGCTCCACGAAACTGCAGTATTGGTGGTGCCGCTGACGTTAGCGGTGAACTGCTGGCTCTTTCCGATGACTACCTGAGCGGATTGCGGCGAAACATTCACCGCGACCGGTCCGGTGATCGTCACTACCGCGCTGGCAGATTTTGTAGAGTCTGCCTGAGAGGTCGCAGTTACTGTGATTTGGTTCGGGGAGGGTGCGGTGGAGGGCGCGGTGTAGAAGCCGCTCGCGCTGATTGTTCCGCATGCAGCTCCGCTGCATCCACTACCGGAGAGAGTCCAGGTGACCGCTGTGTTGGTGGTGTTCAACACTGTGTCTGTGAACTGCAGGTGACCTGCAGTGAGAAGCTGAGCGGAGGTCGGCGATATCGTCACCGAGACGGGAGGGATGATGGTGACCGTTGCCGTGCTGGTCTTCGTCGTATCCGCTATGGATGCCGCCGTGACGGAAACCTGAGTTGGATTTGGCGCCGTCGCGGGCGCGGTATACAGACCGCTCGTCGATATGCTGCCGCAGGCCGTTCCCGCGCAACCGGCGCCAGTCACACTCCATGTGACGGAGGTGTTTGCTGTGTTCAATACAGTGGCGGTGAACTGTTGCTGAGCGCCGACGCGGACCTGAGCTGTCGTCGGGGAGATCGATATCGCGACCGGCGGAATGATGGTGACTGTTGCGGTACTAGACTTCGTGGTATCCGCGACAGACGTAGCCATGATTGAAACCTGAGCCGGGCTGGGCACTATGGCGGGCGCGGTATACAGACCGCTGGTCGATATGCTGCCGCAGGCTGCCCCTGTGCAACCGCTGCCCGTCACACTCCATGTGACGGAGGTGTTTGATGTATTCAATACAGTGGCGGTGAACTGTTGCTGAGCGCCGACGCGGACCTGAGCCGTTGTCGGCGAGATCGACACCGAGATTGGTGGAATGATCGTAACGGTAGACGTGGCCGACTTCGTGGAGTCTGCGACGGACGTAGCCGTGACTGAAACCTGAGCCGGGCTTGGCACTGTGGCGGGCGCGGTATACAGACCGCTCGTCGATATGCTGCCGCAGGCTGCTCCTGTGCAACCGCTGCCCGTCACACTCCAGGTGACGGAAGTGTTCGCTGTATCTGTGATCGTAGTGGTGAATTGTTGCTGAGCACTGACGCGAACCTGAGCTGTCGTGGACGAGATCGATACTGAGACTGGTGGAATGACTGTGATAGTCGCTGTGCTCGATTTCGTAGTATCTGCTACCGACGTTGCAGTCACGGAAACCTGAGCCGGGGCCGGCACTGTCGCGGGTGCAGTGTAAAGTCCGCTCGTCGAAATTGTGCCGCAGGCTGCTCCAGCGCAGCCATTGCCTGAGAGGCTCCAGGTAACAGCAGTGTTGCTTGTGTTTAACACCGTAGCCGTGAATTGTTGGTGTAGCCCACCCGCGACTTGTGCAGAAGCTGGAGAAACGCTGACGGATACAGGCAGTGCCACTGTCACTACAGCGGTTCCTGACCTCGAAGGATCGGCGATCGATGTTGCTTCAACCGTGACTTGGGCTGGACTCGGGAGCGCAGCCGGCGCGGTATAGACGCCGGCTGAATTTATGGTGCCGCACGCTGAGCTGCCGCAAGCGGGGCCAACCAGATGCCAGGCGACACCGGTGATCGTTGTCCCGGCAACGAAGGCAACAAACTGCTGCTGCTGCCCAATGAGAACGGTCGAACTGGACGGAGATACCGTGACCGTGATGTCGGAGGATGTTCCAATGATAGCGGCCGCGTTGGCCGAGGCGGAGAGATCAGCAAGAGCCGTCGCCGTTACCGTAACGACGTTGGGATTTGGAGCAACAGCCGGAGCCAGGTACAGACCGGTATTCGTGATTTGACCACACGTAATACCGCTGCAATTCGTTCCGGTAAGACTCCAGATAACTACACTGTTCGAGGTTCCACTCACTACCGCGTTGAATTGCGTTTGGCCTCCAGGCTGCACATTCACGGTGGCGGGGGTAATCGATACCGAGACAGAGGCCAGGGCAGCCACAGGAAAGATTAATGTAACAAGAGATATCCACGCAGCCTTCATTGCCCATTTCATCTGGTTTCCATAGCCCCCTCGGGAGTGCCATTGCAACATGGGGAGGAGTCATGCCGCAATGATGCAATTGGCTTAGTTCGATCCTGTTCGTCCATAGTTTTTGCATACTCGACTAGGTTGAGATCACTCAGAACAAGAGTCGAGTGTTGAGAATCACAAACCGGAGAGATCTGTAGATTGCAGAAATGCGCAGTCCGGCGCAGCGTCATAGGCACAGGAAATTTTTGTCAACTATCTCTGCGAGCCATAAGGCTTGCAGAATGATGAATCTTGCTGTGTTGAGCAAGGGGAACCACCTGTAGCGCGCTTGCGCCTCGCGGTCATAAACAATAAGGTGGTCTTAGAGTCTCTCTATTTCTGTATGAAAGGGGGACGCGATGTCATTGTTCCGTCTGTTGCGATCATTGCTCCTTGCTTTTTTGTCATTTGGATTGCTCCTCCCCTGTTACGCGATTGGGCAGACAATCACGAGCATCACACCATCGAGTGTCGCCGCTGGTAGTGATGGGTTTCTACTTACCGTCTACGGAAACGGATTCAATTCCGACTCCGTTGTTCAGCTGCAATCCTCGTCGGGCACAAAAGTACTGCAGACATATTTCGTCAACAGCGGCCTGCTGATGGTCGTCGTTCCCACCTACAACATCGAGAATCCCGATATCCTGCAAATCGATGTGGCTGATTATTCGAGCGAGTCCACTTCGAACTTAGTTAAATTGACGGTGACTGGCGCCGGAGCCAGCTCTAGTTCTGGATCTGGTTCCAGTTCAGGATCGAGCTCCGGTTCCGGCTCGAGTTCCAGCTCTGGCTCTGGAGGTAGCTCCAGTTGCTATGGGTGTTACTCGTCGTCTGGAAGCGGTTCCGGTTCAACTTCGGGGTCTGGTTCCGGCTCGACTTCCAGCTCCGGCTCCGGTTCTAGCTCCAGTTCAGGTTCAAGCTCCGGATCAGGCTCCAGCTCGGGAGGCAGCTCCGGCTGCTATGGATGCTACACGCCGCCATCTACAGGCAGCTCCGGAGGCGGATCTAGCTCCAGTTCAGGCGCAGGTTCAAGCTCAGGGAGCGGATCTTCAGGTGGCGCAGTTACCAGTCCGCCGGGATCGCCGATGCTGGTAACAGTGACATCGCCTGCGCTGAACGCGTCGGTAGATGGTTCCGTCACAGTGACAGCTACAACCGCGCAAACGAGCAAGACGGATGGGTCCATCTCAAGCTGGGCTATCTTCGACGGAAGCAACATGCTTTGGGTTGACGAGAATCCGGATTCCTCGATCAACGTCGACCTTGCACTTTCACAGGGCACTCACTCGCTGAATGTCGTGGCCTATGACGACTCTTTTACCGGATCAACTGCTACGGTCCCGGTGAAAGTGACATCATCCGGCCTTACGGTAGCCTGGCATGCCTGTATTTACACCAGCAACGGTGAGCAATATCAGGCAATGCAGATTTCGCCCACGCAGACGCTGACCGGCGTATTGCAGTCGCAGATGTTCTGGAATTCAAACTGCAACCCAACACAATGGACCGATCAGTTGAACGACGTTGGCGAGCCGACGACCTTCGGCGCCGGTTCAAGCTGGCTCTACTGGTTCATTCATCGGGCTGACATGCTGGACGTTTCGGCCGTTTGGACCATGGGCAACCAGAGCTCGGGTTGTGTCAATTACAACACGGTTCCAGCCTGTGACTAAGAATCTCCACGTCAATAGAGATGAGCACTCATCTCTATTGACTTTCAAGAGCCTTCAATGCGTCATGAGCAACCGGGTTGCCGTGCTGATCCGATTTCTCGTACCAGACGATGGCCTGCTCCCGGTTCACCGCCACGCCGTATCCATGCTCGTATAGAGTTCCCACCTTGTATTCGGCTTCGGGACGATTCTGTTGGGCAGCCTGCATATACCAGTTCATCGCCCGGCGATAATCCTGCGGAACGCCTTGTCCCTGCTCGTACATCTCTCCGAGCCGGTACTGAGCCTCAAAGCGGCCTTGCTCTGCGGCCTTCGTATACCATTTGATGGCTTCAACATAGTCTCTCGGTACACCGCGTCCCTGATCGTACAGCACGCCGAGCCGGTACTGTGCATCTTTGTAGCCCTGCTTCGCAGCCAATGTGTACCATTTGATTGCCTCGGCGGGATTCTGCGGAGTGATTCCGACATCGAGCATTCCTCCTAGCCGGTACTCGCCATCCGCGTACCCCTGATTCGCAGCCATCTGCAGCCACTTGATCGCTTCTCTTGGATTTCTGGGCGTGGCGAACGCATACGACATTCCAACCCTCACCTGAGCCGCCGGATCACCCGCGAGCGCCTTCGCCTTCAGCGTCGCAAGATCGGACTGACCGGCATTCCCGAATGCAATTGGCGTTGTTGCGGCCATCAGTACTATCGACATGAACTTTTTCATGGTTTCCTTCCTCTGCCGGCTGCACGATATGGCACGACCGGTGGATGCCATCAATGGAGCACTTACTGCTCAAAGTACAGGATGGCTGGTTGAGTGGTTGTAGAGTCCAGATCCAACCCGACGAACTGGCTTGGGTTGGCAACCCACACTGCGATTGTTCCTGCTGTCGGCGAGGTGAGAAGAATCACTCCCCGGCCGTTGTTGGATACCCCCGACACGCTATACGTGCCGGTCACTACCTGACTGGTGCTGAACGTAAGCGCCTGGCTTATATCTTCAGCGCCACTGTCCATCCCCTGTCCATGAATGCTGCTCCCACCGTCAAAGCTGCTTACACCGGAATAAAGTGGTGTCGATTGCACGATGGGATCTCCGGACCCGAAAAGATACGATCCCAGAATGTCGGAGTTTGAGAATGGAGGAATAATCGCCTGCGGTGTAACCTCCCCAACGCCGGCCGCCGCCGTGGATGCATCCATAACGAATCCCTGGTTGGGGCCTGTCGCGTACACGTACCAAACGGTTACATTGCCGTTCGCAGCGTTGTCGAGGTTCAACGTACCGCGGCCGTTCAACTCGAGGTCGTAGGCCCCGGTCATCACTCCGCCGACTGTTATATTGCCGCCATCATTTTCATCGAAGTTGACCGTGATATCGGAGCTTCCATCGAAGCTAAACCTGCCAACCATATCCTGAGGGTTCACTCCATCGATTCCGCTCATACTGAATACCGAGTTGCCATCGAAGGAGGAAGAGGTGAATGGAGCGCCGTTTTGTATCTCCGCCGGCCCACCAAAGATTAGATTGTTCTGGTAGATAGGATCAGTGGAAACTACCAGAAACTCGTTCGCTGAAACTACGTAGAACGCGAAATCCAGCACGCCGCTTCCAAGCCCTGGAATCAATAGCGTCGCCGTGCCGCGGCCCGTGGAGTCCACCGCATAGCTTCCGGAGAACGAACCGTATGTTGGTGCAACAGAGCCGCCGTCGTTCACGTCGCAGGTGCTTCCGGCAATGAAGCCGGCGCCGTCGGGGAACATAAGGCACAAGGCCCCTACGCGCTCGCCGTAACCATCCTCGCCGCTCAGGGCCATCACATATCCATTCGCCAGAACCGACGGGTCGAATGCGGAGGGATCCTGACGTTCGATCACCCCGGAGCCGCGGACACCCGATGAATCGAAGCTGATGAAGCGGCCCTTTGTGCCAAGCGTATTCAGTGCGAACTTGTATACGTAAGTGCCGAGACCGCTATTGATGGTCATCGTGCCGCGATTGTCGCTGGTGACCTGGTAGGTTCCACCGATCGGAACACTGGCGGAAGGCCCAACGAAGTTGTTCACATCCTCTTCGCCGGAGCTGATTGTTCCTGAACCATCAGCTGTAAATGATCCAGCTGCCTGGTACTGGCCGTTGCTGTCGAAGCCGGAGAAGAAGAATGCGTACTGACCGCTGAGCTTCGAATTGTTGCTGGCAACCAGCGTGACGGCTGCAGACTCCGCAGAGGTATTGTTAGCCTGAGCTGTTGCAGTCACAGTGACCGCGGCAGGGCTGGGCAAGCTTGCCGGCGCAGTATAGAGTCCTGCGGTGCTGACTGAGCCGCAACTGCTTCCGGAACATCCCGAGCCAGTAACTTTCCATGTGACTGAGGTGTTTGTGCTGCCGGACACGCTGGCATGGAATTGCTGAGATGTCGTGGCGGCGACGATGGCGCTGGCCGGCGAAATTGTAACGACTACAGGCGGAATGATGGTGACAGTAGCCGACGCCGATACTGCAAGGTCCGCGGCTGAGGTAGCCGTGACGACTATCTGAGACGGGACGCTATCGGGTGCGGTATAGAGTCCGGCCGGACTTATCGTGCCGCAACCCGACCCTGAGCAGCCGGTCCCGCTGACGCTCCAATTGACTGCGGTGTTTTGGGTCCCGCTCACAGTCGCGCTGAACTGCTGCGTCTGTCCCTCTGTCACTTTTGCGGAGGTTGGGGAGATGCTTACTCCAATCTGCTCGGTGACGGTTACAGTCGCGTTGCCCGATTTGGTGGAATCGGCTACTGACGTGGTTGTTACGGTAATAAAAGGTGGATCGGGAGCGGATGGCGGTGCGGTGTATAGACCGGCCGTGGTAATCGTTCCGCAGCTTGCGCCCACGCACCCAACTCCGCTCAGCCCCCACGTGACAGACGTGTTGCTGGATCCAGTGACGGTCGCAGTGAACTGCTGTTTTGCTCCCGCACCTACCGCTGGTTCACTGGGTGAGACGCTGACGCTGATGGAGTCTGGAGAGCCGATAATAACGGCTGCAGAGCCGGATATCGCTCCATTCATAAGCGAGATCGCGGTCACCGTGACTGTATTCGGGCTGGGCGCCGTTCCCGGGGCAGTATAGAAACCCGTAGAGGTGATTGAACCACAGGTAATGCCGGCGCAGCCGGAACCGGATACGCTCCAGACGACGATGCCGCTTTGTGGACCGCTGGCAGTGAATTGAACCTGCTCTGACGGTTTCAATTGCGCGCTGGCCGGCGAGATCGTGAGTGTTGGCGTTGCAGCTATCGTAACTGTTGCTGTGGCGAATGCCGTAGGATCGGCAGCGGAAACAGCGCGAATCGTCACTATTGCGGGCGACGGTGCGCTGGAGGGTGCGGTATAAAGTCCGGCCGCAGAGATGGTTCCGCAGGCTGAGCCAGAACATCCGGCGCCAGATACGCTCCAGGTCACTGCGGTATTCGTATTTCCGGTCACCGTGGCTGAAAATTGTTGCTGCTGTCCGGTGCCAACCTGGGCTGAAGCTGGCGATACAGAGACAGAGACGCCCGGAAAAGATTGGATGACAACAGATGCAGAGGCTGATTTTGTGGAGTCGGCAACCGATGTAGCGGTTACCGTGGCCAGCCCGGGAGTGGGAATCGTCGCCGGGGCGGTATACAACCCTGTCGAAGTAATGGAGCCGCAGGAGCCGGCAACACAACCGATTCCAGAGACAGACCAGGTCACCGCAGTGTTCGAGTTGCCAGTAACTGTTGCGGTGAACTGTTGCTTTCCATTCACCGATAGTGTCGAACTAGTTGGAGTAAGGGAAACCGCGACACCGGCCGAAGTACCGATGGTTACAGTCGCGGTCCCGACTTCGGAAAGATCAGAAAGAGAGAGGGCGGTGACGTCAACAGTAGATGGGTTGGGGGCTGTGGAGGGAGCGGTATATAGCCCCTCCGAGTTGATCTCCCCGCAGCCAATGCCGCTGCAACCGGCCCCTGAGAGTCCCCAGATGACAACCCCGTCCGCCGATCCGGTTGCGCTAAATTGCACCTGCCCGTTCGGCTGCACTTGCACTGACGCAGGAGAAACCGAGACAGAAGCGGATGCAAAGCTAGCGGTGACGAGAAAGGCCAGTATCGATGCAGCCCAAGTTATCCCCCGAGTTAGTCTCATACCTGACTCCAGCCGAACAGTTTTGTGTAGTGCGCTTCACTCTTATGGGGGAAACGGGTCGCGGATCACTTCTGGGAAATCTCTTCTTTCGCGTGTGAGGCAGCGAGGGCATTGAGCTGTTGGTTCACGATGTCTCTGAGCGTCGCGTAGTCGATCACGCCGCTGACAAAGTGCCCATTCACAAAGAAACTCGGTGTACCGGTGAGTCCAAGGCTCTTTGCTTCCTCAAGGTCCTGCTTCACGGCATTGGCTTCTTTACCGCTATCGAGGCATGTATCGAAGGTGTCGCCGTTCAGCTTCAGGACACGCGCGTGTTCCTTCAATGCGTCCACTTCTACCTGTTTGCTATAGAAGAGAACGTCGTGATACTCCCAGAACTTTCCTTGCTCGCCTGCGCAGCGGGCGGCCTCTGCGGCCTTCTCCGAACCGTGATGCATGGGGAGCGGGAAATCCTTATAGACAATCGCGAGCTTGTCGCCGTAGTCCTTCTTGAGCTGTTGAATCTGTGGATTTACTTTCTGGCAATACGGGCATTCATAGTCTGCGAACTCCACGAAAACTACCGGAGCATCTGGCGCACCTTTTGTATATGCCTTCGCAATGTCGATGTCGGCGGAAGGAGGCATCAAGAGAACATTGATATTGGCCTGCTTGCGAAGATTCTCGATGAACGCGGCACGCGCCTTTGAGCGGCGCAGATCGCGGATATGCTGTAAAACATCGGCGCGAACGGCCTCATATGGTTCTTGCGTGTCGAGGCCCTCGTAGTAGACCTCGAGCTGATCCTCTGAAGGATCCTTGATGTTCTTATAGACTTCTGTATTGAGGAGCTGGTCGAGCGTGATATTGCGCCGGCGGGCTTCATCGGCGAGAAGCCGATTGTCAATCAAATCCTCGATAGCCTTCCGTTCATTCAAGTAGTACTGATACTGAGCCTGCAGCAGTTTGCCGCCTTCATCGTGTTGAAGATCGGCCAAAGTGAGATTGATTCCGCTGACCTTTGCCACTACCTGGCCGGAGTCGGACTCATTCTGTCCCTGCAAGGCCGGGGCGGCACCCATGCACAGTCCAGCGATCAAAATGCTTGCGTACCCTGCGTTCCATTTCATGATTGAATTCCTTCCGTTTTCGAGAGAGCACAAGAGTTCATAAGGTGCGCCAGGTCTGCACAAGCGCAAGCCTGGCGCGAAAGGCATTCGAATCGGGAATGCGGCTACCGCGTGGGGTGGTACCCGCACGCCTTTTCATTCTCCGAGTCAACGTATTAGTCGCCAGTTCCGCAGCTGCAGATACCCTGTCCGCTGCCCAGGATATTGACAAATGCGCACTGCGCCTGCAGGTTGGCAAGCTCAGTAGCGCCAAGCGTTGAATCCGAAGATTCCGTCTCGGTAATGGGATAGGCGGTTCCAACGGCATTCTGAACGTGAGTCACCCATGCGCGAAGATTCGCCTTGGGGCTCACATTCGATGTCGGATCGCACGGAGAGTTATTCACCGCTGCCGATACGATCTTTATGACGCCGTTTCTCGAAACTACACCGGTTAGTGGGTTCGAAGTCAGATTGCTGCGAACGGATAGAGTGCGTAGTCCATTGTGCGTTTCGACGCAGCCACAGCATTCTGACAGCTGCTGGTCGGCGTCGAAGACGTAGACCATCGCGCAGAGGTTTCCATACGTCAGGCCAGGATTGTCAATCCGGACCGTTGCGTCTGGAGCGCCGGCGAAGTTGTTGGAGAAGTAGTTGACCTTGTATACATCTTGAGCCGAGGCAGCGCCAGCACCGATAATAGCGAGGCCAACGGTGGCAGCGGCTACAAGGAGTGTTTTACAAAATAGTTTCATTCGATTTTCCTCCAGGGCGTCTGACCGCTGTGGGGACAGCTGGCAGCGCTTGATGCACAACTTTAGACGTTATGTTTTCTAAAGCAATTACCCAAGTTAGTTAGTCCGCCACGCTATATCCCGATAACTAATCCATTTTGGTAATAGGTATATGGACATGTAACATGGAACTACAGTTATGGGTGCATACCTATGTCGAAACACGACACGTCAATATCTTTCGAGTGAAGATTTGTGAGGCTGTGGTTACGTCTTCGGTTGAGTCGCCTTCTTTTCCGGCGAAGCACTTATTGTGGAGGTTGTGCTTGCGTAGCTGACTGATCGTCGAGCTGCTGCAGTTGACGCTTCTGCAGTTCATCGAGAATCTGGTTTGTCGTCTTGCCCGATTGGGCTGCCAGCTGCTGCAAGTTGATGCCGGTCGGTACCGAAGATGGAGTTGCTGCCGGCTGGATGGGTGGGGGCCCGGGCGGCGGTTGCGATGTCTGCGGGTCGGTATCCGCCACTTCAACACCCTGGCCGCCGTAAAGCTCGGGTTGCGAAGTCACCGGTTGGGGCTGCGCCGATGCAACGAGCGGAGTCGCGGGTTTACTATTCTGCTCGCTCAGAACGAGCCGGGTAACGAGTTGCGAATCTTTTTCAGAGCCTACAATCACGTAGTTGTACTTTGTGCCTTCGAGCAAAGCCACCAGAACATCTTGAGTTGAGAGAGGACCGGCATTCATAAACACGGGATCGGGTGATTGCGAAACAGGCATGTCGACCGTAATGCCGGTCACACTGCGCACGGCATCGAGCACCGAAAATAGATCCTGCCCATTCGCTCTGATGGTCAGCTTTCCGTTTGTCAGCTCGGCGATGGGTGGTGTTGCAGGGGGATGACTCGCCGGAACGGCCTCCTCGGGATGCGAAGGCACTCGCGTGAGGCTTTGAAGATTGGAATCGGAACTGTCCCGGTTACAAAAGAGTCCCTGAGGAGCTGGAGCCTCTTGTTTACCCGCTTTTGTAGACAGTCTCAGATCCTTCGATCCTGGCTCGACGGAGCCTGCCCCGGCTACTCTGCCTTCCGCTTCTCCGGCTGGTGAGACCGCGAGCGTGGATTTGGAAGGCCGAGTTGTGCCGTCACAAATCTTGGCGGCTTGACCAGTCGCGGTTCCGTTGGATGAGGTCTGTCCATAACCTGAACCCGGGATGGACCCCACGCTACAGACGGCCAGGAAAAGTGCAGTCCTTTGAAGTCTTTTTGACGGTCTTGAAAGGTTTGTTAACAGGCAGGATTCTTGGTTAAAAGGAGCTTTCTGGCATAACGACATAATTTCCCCCAAATTGGCACACATGATTGCAGCACCGAGGGTGTGGTGGCCATCGTGCATTTGGGTTAGTCCGAGTACCTAGTTCAATCGTGCACGCCACTGACTGGTTAATACAAATGAACGAGGCCAAAAAGACGAGGCATATATAGCTTGACAATAGCCGTTCTGCATATGAAACTTCGGATGCTTAATTGGCATGGAAGCATGTCTGCCCCGAAGGACGTAGTCAAGTCTCCAGAGAAGTGAATGTTCATCTAGCGCTCCGCACTTCCCACGAGCCGGTCGATCGTTGTGCATTACGTCACAATTCAATTGATGAACGACATAACCAGTAAAGGAGACCGGAGTGCTCACCAGTGCGGCTTCAGGACAAGGATTTATTCTGCTGGACCCCAGCCTACGACCAGTGGCATACAACCTCGATGCGTTGCAGATCCTATCCTTCCCAACTAAACCCGATCGCATCAAGCAAATACCTCTTTTTCTTTATGACAAGATCCGCTCCAACCTTCTCAATGGCGGACATGCGGAGATGCCAGAGTTCGTCAGAGAGTGTAAAGCCGGGCGGCGAACCTATACCTGCCGCGCTTTTCACATTGATTGCCATAATTTTAACGACATACAGACCCCGATCTCCTTCGCGATCCTGCTGGAACGCCATGCATCGAGCGAGGCGGCCATCTCCGATCTCTCGAAGCATTTCGATTTAACCGCCCGGGAGTGCGAGACGGTAGCCCTGCTTTTGGAGGGATTAACCAGCAAAGAAATAGCTAACCGTATGCAGATCAGCCCGAATACAGTCAAAGCCTTTCTTCGACTGGTTATGGTGAAGATGGACGTCTCGACGCGATCCGGTATTGTCGGCAAAGCTCTGGGTCCGGCCCACTAGAAATGCATCTGTAACAATTGGAATCACAATAGCGGCAGGGAACTAATCCATCTGAGCGATGTACGGATCGCCTATTTCGCGCGAAGATTCTCTCCGTGAAGGCCGCACCAAAATGCGATCGGCGGAATCAGTCGCGATATCCGCAAAACCTTAGAGTGCTCATTACCCAGTTACCCCAACTCGGCGGTAAAAAGAGCCGGAGACCGACAATTACTGGGCGTATTCAAAATATGAGCCAGGGTGGGCTCTGCGTAATCACGCCGAACGCTTTGCCCGAGTCATCCATCGTGCGCTGTGAGATTGCCATCGGCGAAGCGCCTGTTAAGATTGGCACCCTCGGGCAGGTGCGCTGGACCGAAAAGCAAAAACTCGACCCCGATGAGTATCTCTCCGGTTTGTCATTCCTACTATGAAAGTTTCATGTTTCTGATAGTTCCAGAAGTAACTGGATGCTCGACAGCAAGTTGTTGTCAAGCGCCTCCCGCTTAATCCCTGCATGCAAGGCTTCTCTCTGTCTGATCCTGTTCCTTACCTACGTATTAATGCGTTGGGACTACCTCCAAAGCGGTACCTCACCGGTATTAGCTCCTCTTAACTAGGTCTCAAGAAGAATTGCAACTTTGGTGTGGTGTTGTAGAGTTGGCTGCGGCAAGAGGGCGACTAGCCCAGTCTGACTAGTCTTGTGAAAGTTCGATGACTAGACGCGATCAGCAACCGACCCGTAAGGAGCCCGCACCTATGCATCCACGAAAGGGTATAAAAGTCACTCGCTTTCATACTTTCATCGGCGCTATTGCTCTATCCGCCGCAGGGCTTCTGACAAGCTGCGCAGCCCGGCAGAGCGATCCCGATGTTGTATTTCTTTCCGTAACTCCGGCCAGCTCGTCTCTTGCCCTGGGCAGCACCGCTCAGTTCAAAGTCTTTGCCATGAATAGCAAAGGTGTGAATGAGGATGTAACCGGGTCAGCTGATTTGCAAGTTCTGGATGCGAACGTAGCCTCCGTCACTTCAAATGGATTGGTCAAATCGATGGCTATCGGCAAGACGATGCTGGTTGCCAAGATGTCCGGCATTCAAGGGGCAGCTTCCATCATCGTCTCCAAGGCTGCGCTGACCGAAATCACCATTGCTGCTTCGCCATCGTCGATCGTTCTGGGACAAAGTGCACAGCTGCGCGCAACCGGGACCTATACGGATACCTCTGTGCAGGACATAACCGATCAGGTGAGCTGGAGCGCGGCTCAATCCAACGTGATCGCCGTAAGCCCCACCGGAGTGGCGGCAGCGGAGGCAGTGGGAAGCACCCAGGTGACCGCAACCTTAAGTGGCATAAGCGCTTCCAGTCAGATCGCTGTCTCGCCTGCCGCTTTAGTTTCGGTGGCCGTGGGTGCGAGCCAGGCGACATTACCCCTGGGAGCAACGGAACAGCTGACGGCGACCGGCTTTTACACGGACGGAAGCACAATGAACCTTACGTCGTCTGTGACTTGGTCCAGCTCTTCGCCCGGGGTTGTCGCCGTTTCCAGCACGGGAGCGGTTTCTACCAAGGCGGTTGGGGCCTCTGTTGTCTCGGCATCGATATCGGGAATCGCCGGTACCGCCGGCCTCTCTGTCTCATCCGCCGCAATGGTTTCGATTGCTGTAAACGCCAGCCAGCAGTCCCTGCCGCTCGGCAGTGGAGAACAACTGACTGCGATTGCCTCCTATACGGATGGCAGCACAAAGGACGTCACATCATCGGCATCATGGTCCACTTCGTCCCCCGCTGTCATTACCGTCTCGAGCACCGGGGCTGCGACCGCCAAGTCCGTCGGAGCCGCGACGATTTCGGCCTCAACTTCGAATATTACCGGTACCGCGAATCTTTCCGGATCGACTGCAGCCCTGGTCTCAATTGCAGTGAATACCAGCAATCCCGTTCTCCCACTTGGAAACTCAGAACAACTAACAGCGACGGGATCCTACACGGACGGCAGCACAAAAGATCTTACGTCGTCTGTTGCCTGGTCCAGCTCTTCGCCGGCCGTCATCACTATTTCAAGTACTGGGAGTGTAACCGCCAAGTCCATCGGTGCTGCGGTCGTCTCCGCCTCATCCTCAGGTGTCACGGGGAGCATTACGGGCAGCGCAAATCTCTCCGCGTCCAATGCTGCGCTGGTTTCGATCGCAGTGAGTGCCGGCAATGCTTCTCTGCCGCTTGGTAATTCGGAGCAATTGACTGCAACCGGTACTTACACCGACGGCAGCACGAAAGATCTGACGTCGTCAGCCACCTGGACCAGCTCTTCCCCCGGAGTCATTGCCGTCACGAGTACTGGAGCGGTGACCACCAAGGGAGTTGGAAACGCCGTTGTCTCTGCATCTTCCTCCACGATCGCCGGGACGGCCAAGCTGGCCGTCTCGGCTGCGGCGCTGGTGGCGATTAGCATTTCCGCAGCAGGCACCACGGTTCCGGTTGGCGAGGCCGTGCAACTCAGCGCGATCGGCAGCTTTACAGATAAAAGCACAAAGGACCTGTCCAGTTCGGTCAGCTGGGTCAGCTCTGCTCCCAGTGTGCTCAGCGTGGGAAATTCCGGGATGGCTTCAGGTGTAGCTGTCGGCACTGCCAACGTTGCTGCCTCCTCCGGCAGCGCCAGTGCGGTTGTCAACATTAGCGTTTCCGCACCCGCACTTTCAAGTCTCAGCCTCTCGCCTGCTGGTCCAACTCTGCCGCTTGGAGCGACCCTGCAGCTCAGCGTGACCGGAACCTTTAGCGACGGCAGCACGCAGGATGTGACCCAGCAGGTCACATGGAATCTTGATAACCCCACCATCGCCAGCATCAGTGCAACGGGACTGGTAAGCGGTCTGCAGATTGGCACATCGGGGGTCGAAGCTTCTCTGAACGGGGTGCAGGTATCAGATGTTCTCACCGTGCAGCCGCTGCTCACAGTCTCATACTTCGACGCCACGTCGGGCATCGACTCAACCATCCGCGTCACAAACCCGGCAATTACCGGACAGGATCTCTGCGCGATGGTCTACGTCTTCGATCAGAACCAGCAGATGAGCGAATGCTGCGGCTGTGCCGTATCCCAGGATGGCCTGCTCACCCTGTCACTTAACAATAACCTACTGAACAACCCGCTCACCGGTGTGCAATCGAAGTCCGGTACAGTCTTGTTCATAGCAGCGGATAAATCGAGTAACACTTCATGTATTGCCTCTTCAATTACTCCGGCCGGCATGGTGATTGCGTGGGCAACACATCTGCCTCAATCGGCTTCGGGGCTGATATCCAGCTCAGAAGAGCCTCTGTCGAATGCACCGCTCAGTCCAACTCTCTCCGCGGCTCTTCAAGCCCAATGCTCATTTGTCCAGCAACTCGGCAGCGGACAAGGCGTATGCAGCTGCGGCAGTGAGCCCTGACGTCCACTTGCGTCGATAAGGACGGCGCAGATATCGTCGGCCAAATTGCAGATCGCGGGCGTAGCTTGACCTTTTGAGGCAGTCGATTGAAGGCGAATTGGACGTCACAGGAAGGGAACTGGCGGAGAGTGTGGGATTCGAACCCACGTTAGAGTTTCCCCTAAACACGCTTTCCAAGCGTGCGCCTTCAACCACTCGGCCAACTCTCCAACTTCTCTATTGACTTTAACATAGCTGGCTATGCCTGCCATTCCGGATAAAATCGGGAAATCTGTCGCGATTGACGGCACGGCAATGAGCGCATCCGACCACCTGATTTTTGACGAAGGCAGCAGCGCGCAAGGCGGCAAGGCCGACCTTGCTGCGGAGATGCGTGCTCTCCTTCAGCTTGCTGTCCCGGTCGCGCTCTCTGAGATCGGATGGATGACCATGACCGTCGTGGATGTGGTGATGGTGGGCAAACTCGGCCCTGCATCTATCGGCGCAGTCGGTTTAGGCAACGCCATCTATTACGCGCCATCGATCTTTGGCATCGGACTGCTTCTTGGTCTTGACACTCTCGTTTCACGCTCGTGGGGTGCGAAGGATTTTGACGACTGCCATCGTTCGCTGGCGCAGGCGATGTATATTGTGCTGGCCTTCACGCCGCTGCTGATGCTCTTCATCGTTCTTGCGCGTCCGCTTTTTACCGGCCGCGGAGTCGATCCGGCTGTCAGTCTTCAGGCCCGGCAGTATGTTGGTCTCCTCAACTGGGGCACACTGCCGCTGCTGGTGTATGGAGGGTTTCGCCGCTATCTGCAGGGCGTAGGGCGCGTGCGTCCGGTGACCTTCGCACTCATCTCGGCCAATCTGGTAAACCTCGCTGGCAACTGGATCTTCATCTATGGGAAGTTCGGAATGCCGGCGATGGGTGTGCGCGGCTCGGCTTATTCCACCGTGGTGTCACGCATCTATATGGCTGCGGTGCTGGTCTTTTTTGCGTGGCAGCACGAGCGGCGTCGTGGCCATCCGCTGTTTGCGCATTGGCCTGGCCCGGACTGGGCGCGCATTCGCAGCCTGCTCGGTCTGGGCGTTCCCGCGGCCTTCCAGGTAATTCTTGAAGTCGCAGCCTTCGGTGCGGCAACCATCATGGCTGCTCATCTCGATGCGGTGGCGTTGGCCACGCATGAGATTGCATTGAGCTGCGCCGCGTACACCTACATGGTGCCGCTGGGAATTTCTGCAGCGGGAGCGGTTGCTGTCGGCCATGCGATCGGCGCGGGCAATCTCGCGCGTGCGCGCAGAGCGGGTTGGATGGCGCTGGCACTGGGCGTGGGCTTCATGATGATCGCAGCGATGCTGTTCCTCTTTCTGCCGCGACCCATTCTTGAAATCTACAGCCGGGACGCACGTGTGCTCCTGCTTGGCGCACACATCCTCATGATCGTCGCAGCCTTCCAGATATTCGACGGCGCGCAGACCGTTGCTACCGGCGCTCTGCGGGGACTGGGTGAGACGCGCTTCCCGATGCTGATGAACTTCGCCGGCTACTGGTTGATCGGCCTGCCGCTTGGGTGGTGGCTCTGCTTTCACATGCATTGGGGACTGTTCGGCTTGTGGATCGGCCTGACTCTGGCGTTAGTGTTGATTGCGTCCCTTTTGGTGAGGCGCTGGCAGACCGCAAAACTGCCGGCTCTCCCGTGACGGAGAGCACTCGACCAATTTCCAATGCGTGCGTGAGGTAAAGATTATTAGCGGTCCCGGATTGTCTGCTCCTCAGTGGTGAGAAGTCTTGGACGCTTTTTTTAACAGCTGACTGAGTGTTGTTTGTGCCAGCTCCTTCTCCACAGCCTTGGAGACATTGGTAAAGACCTGGTCGAGTGTCGAGCTGATCTTGGTATGCAGCGCTCCTGAAAAAGACACGGAATGAAAGAGTCCTCCCGCATCGAGCGCACGATGGACATGGCTGAGAGTGATTTCCTTGGCGGGCCGGGCCAGTTTTGATCCACCGTGCGGACCCTTCTGGCTCTCCACCAAATCCGCCGCCTGCAGCAACGAGAAGACGCGGCGAATCACAACAGGATTAGTGTTTAGCTTGCGAGCAACGTCCTCTGAGGTCTGCAGTACATCCGGTTCGGCAGCGAGCAAAACGAGGGCGTGGACGCCGGTTGCGAATCGGGTATTGACGGCCATATGTTGCCACGCTAACACAGGTTTTGAAAATTCAATAACCCGAAATAAATGAGCTCTGCATTTGTAACTGTCGTGGAACGGAGATTCCGTTTGTCTTTGCGAATTGAATTGCGTAGGAGCCGCGACGTTATAGCATCGATAATTAATATGAATGAGGAGATAACAGCACTTTGCGGATTCTTTTTGTGGGCGACGTCTTCGGGAGCACCGGCCGGCGCATTGTTCGTGAACACCTGAGGCACGTGATCGAAGAGCGCGGCGTCGATCTGGTCATCATCAATGCGGAGAACGCAGCGGGCGGCTTCGGCGTGACGCCGGCGATTGCCGAGGAGCTCTTCGACCTGGGCGCGCATGTGCTTACCACGGGCAACCACGTGTGGGACAAGCGCGAAATCATTGAATACATGCAGTCTGTCCCTGTTGAAAGCCACGAGCGATCGCGGCGGCTCATCCGGCCTGCGAATTATGTTGCCGGAACTCCAGGGTACGGGGTCTACGAAGGCCAACTGGCGACCGGGCAGGCGTATGCCGTCATCAATCTGCAGGGGCGCGTCTTCATGGCCTCGAATGACGATCCTTTCCGCACCGCCGATGCGTTAATCGAGAAGATTAAAGCAAAAGTAATCTTCGTCGACTTCCATGCCGAGGCAACATCGGAGAAAGCGGCTCTGGGCTGGTATCTCGACGGACGCGTGACCGCCGTAGTCGGCACGCACACCCACGTTCCCACCGCGGACGACCGTGTGCTTCCCGGAGGCACGGCCTATCAGACGGACGTGGGTATGAGCGGCCCTTATGACAGCGTTATCGGTGTGGAGAAAGAACAAGTTTTGAACCGCTTCCTCACTGGAATGCCTGGAAAATTCGAGGCCGCAAAGGGCGATCCGCGCATGGCTGCGATCCTCATCGAGTGCGACGGGAAGACAGGACGGGCGTTTTCGACGCAGCGGCTGCTGCTGGGAGAATAAAACTCCACGAAGCTACGAAATTGTAGTTACAATTAGGTAATGCATGATTCAGTTCGAGTGGCACGAGGCCAAGGCGAGAACGAACGAGCTGAAGCATGGAGTTACCTTCGAGGAAGCGGTATTGGTCTTTGGATATCCGTACGTAGTGTCGGAGCAGGACCGTGTAGTCGAGGGAGAGCGACGCTGGCAATCGATAGGACTAGTAGGTGACATCCTGCTTTTTACTGGTCGTCCATACTTCTGAGGAAGTGGAGGAGCAGCAAGTTGAGGTGGTGCGCATCATCTCAGCGCGAAAAGCAAACCGAAAGGAGAGAACACGCTATGGGAAAAGTCGTACGCAAGACACTGGCGGAAATTAAAGTAACTCCGGCCATGAAACGCCGGCTGAAAAAATTAGCCGAGCGGCCAGATAGCGAGATCGACTTTTCGGATATTCCGGAGCTGACAGAAGACTTTTGGAAGAATGCCATTCCGAGCCCTTTTTACCGGCCCGTGAAAAAGCAATTGACGGTGCGGCTGGACTCCGATGTGATTGCTTGGCTGCGCAAAAACGGGACTGGTTATCAAACTAGGATGAATGCGCTGCTGCGTTCAGCGATGTTGAAGGAAGTTGCCACTAAACAACGCCAATAGGCGAGGGAATCGATGTCCATCAAAACTCCGGAAGAGCTGGAAAGGATGAAGGCCGCGGGGCGCGTCGTCCGCAAAATGCTGGAGGCGATGAAGGCCGCGGTTCGTGTTGGAGTGACCACGCTTGAGCTCGATGAAGTTGGCGCGCGCACCATGCGCGAGCACGGAGCCCGCTCCGCGCCATCGCTGGTGTATAACTTTCCCGGCGTAAGCTGCATCAGCGTCAATGAGGAGATCGTGCATGGCATTCCCGGAGCGCGCAAGCTGCGTGCTGGCGACCTGCTCAAGCTCGACGTCACCATCGAGAAAGATGGATTCATGGCCGATGCTGCGGAGACGGTGATGGTGGGCGGCAAGGGCGGCAGCGCGGGCCACCAGATGATCGCCTGTGCGCGGCGAGCGTTCGATGCAGCAATGTCAGTGGCGCGGGCAGGGAATCGCATCTCGGCGATCGGCGCGGCTGTCGATGATGAGGTGCGCCGCAGCGGGTTCTTCGTCATCCGCGAGCTTTGCGGTCATGGCATTGGACGCACCATTCACGAGCGCCCCAATATTCCCAACTTTGCCGATCCCCACTCGATCGAACTGCTGACCGAAGGCCTGGTCATCACGGTTGAGCCGATCATCGCCAGCCGGTCCGGCAATGCGTATCTCGCCGCGGATGGGTGGACGATGCGGACTTCCGACGACGGTCTTGCCGCGCATCACGAGCACACGCTGGTGATCACCAGAGGCGAACCGCTGCTGCTCACGGCTGCTTAATCTCGCTTACTCCTTTTCCGCGTCGTTCGCGTTTTTCTGCGGGCGCAGGAGCGGGAAGAGAATCACATCGCGAATCGACTTCGCGCCGGTGAGGATCATGGTGAGGCGGTCGATCCCGATGCCTTCGCCACCGGTAGGCGGCAGGCCGTAGCCAAGGGCGCGGACGTAGTCTTCATCCATCTGGTGCGCCTCGTCATCGCCGCGCTCGCGCTCGGATAGCTGCTGTTTGAAACGCAGCTCCTGCTCGACGGGATCGTTCAGCTCGCTGAAGGCATTGCCGACCTCGAAGCCTCCGATGTAGAACTCAAAGCGCTCTACCCAGTCCGGCTCGTCAGGTTTCTGTTTAGACAACGGCGATACGGCAAGAGGGAAGTCGTAGATGATGGTGGGCTGGATGAGGTGCTCTTCTGCGACTGCTTCAAAAATCTCCGCGATTACTTTACCGTGCGGGACACCTTGATTCAGATGAACCCTAGCATAATCCAGAACTGTAAAAATTAGAGAATGGCCACCAAGTATTAACTCCTCCATCTCGCTTTGAGGTGCTACTTCATCGATCCACTTCAAGAGAGATGACGAATCTCGAAAGTCGTCGTAATTCGGCCGTCTCCTCTGGTCCCCAGTATCGTTCACTGGCCAAAATGCAGTGATTGCACCCCTCATGGAATAACGACGCCAGTTTTCCTTCGCCAGATTGATGGGTTGAAAGTCACGGTCCAGAAGTGGAGCTAAAGTTGTTCCATTAACTTTCATTGCCACGAACTGGACTAACTCTACGGTCAGCTCCATCAGGTCGTGATAGTTCGCGTAGGCCTGATAGAACTCGAGCATAGTGAACTCGGGGTTGTGCTGCGTGGAGATGCCCTCATTGCGGAAGTTGCGGTTGATTTCATAGACACGGTCAATGCCGCCGACCACCAGCCTCTTCAGATACAACTCCGGCGCGATGCGCAGGAAGAGGTCGATGTCGAGCGCGTTGTGGTGCGTGGTGAATGGCTTGGCGGCTGCTCCTCCGGCAATGGGCTGCATCATCGGCGTCTCGACTTCGATGTAGCCGCGAGTGTTGAAGAACTCACGTAACGCTTCTAAAAGTTTGGCGCGCTTAATAAAAACGTCCCGAACGTTTTTCGCGAAGTGTTCGGGCTTTTCGAATAAGTATCCATGCTCGTGAGAATCAAATCGTGATTTGACGAACGGATCTTCCAATTCGCCGTTCATGATGAGATCGACGTAGCGCTGGCGGTAGCGCAGCTCAATGTCAGCCAGGCCGTGGAATTTGTCGGGCAGCGCGAGCATGGCCTTGGCGAGGAAGGTGATGCTCTCGACGTGGATGGTCAGCTCATTCGTGCGGGTTCGGAAGAGGTATCCGCTGACGCCGATGTGGTCGCCGAGGTCAAGCAGCTTGTAGAGATCGAAGCCAGCGTCGCCCACTGCATCCTTGCGGACATAAATTTGCAGACGAACGCCGTTCTGCTGGAGCTGCGCAAAGCCAGCCTTGCCCTGGGCGCGGATGGCCATGAGGCGTCCGGCGACGGTGACGTTCACGCGCTGCGCCTCAAGCTGCTCGCCGCTGACCGGATCGTATTTCTCGCGGATTTCGGGCAGGGTGTGGGTGGCCGAGAACGAATTAGGATAGGCGCGCTGACCCAGCGCCTCGATTTTTTTCAGCGTCTCCTGACGCTGCGTGAAGAGTTCACGCTCGAATTCTGACTGGAACACTGGACTTCCTTGAATAAGATGACTCTCGCCAGTATAGAGCGTTCAGCACGGGGACCCGTTATACAGCAACTATGTTCCAATAAGAGTGCAACCGGATTCCGAAGCAAATATGGCCGTACCCGAAACGCAGAAATCAGTCCCTGGAAAATCCCGCGGCGGCGTTCACACGCTGGTGAAGGCCGAAAGGCTGACGCAGATTGCCTTCGTGCTGCCCTGCGCTCTGGTGATCGGCTGGCTGGCTGGGGTCCTACTGGACAAATGGCTGCATCAGCACTGGATCTATATTGTTGGCCTGATCTTCGGAGCCGTGGCCGGGATGATTGAAGCCGTCCGCCAGGCTCTGCGCGCCGGCAACTGAGAAATTCATGAACGATTCCATACAAGAAACCAACTCTTTCACTGCCTTTACAGACGCTGACCTCAAGGCCGCTCTGCGCCGGGCCTTCCGCTCCTGCATCGCGATGGGCATCATCGGCGCTGGCACCTTTGCTTTCGTCAATGGCTGGCGCTCCGCCCTCCACTGCCTGGCCGGAGCAACCGTGTCTCTGCTGGGGCTTTACGAGTGGCAGCAGCTCATCGACTTCGTAAATGCCCGTCTGGATCATCAGAAGCCACCCCGCTCCACCACCCGCGTCATCCTCATGTTCCTGGTCCGGCTCGGGTTCGCTGGCGGGGTCATCTATGGTAGTCTAAAGTTTTCCAGGGGAACACCTTACGGGCTTTTGACGGGTCTGGGGCTGGCCGTAATTGCCTTGACCATTGAAGCCGTGCGGCTCGTCCGCTCCTGAAATAAATCATCCTAACGCAGGACTTATGCTCAGTATTATCTTCGCGCTCACGCGACTGCTGAACCAGTACTTTGCTGCGCCCCTGGTGCCGCTGCTCACACGCATGGGCATTCACGTCGCCCATCCCAACGCTCCGCTGCGCGACAACACGCTGACCCTCGAGCTGCTGGTCATGCTGTTCCTGCTGCTGTTCTTTATTGCCGCCAGGCTTACGCTCAGTGTGCAGAAGCCGGGCACGGTGCAGCATATCGCGGAGATAATCAATGAATTCGTGAGCAGCCAGGGTGAGGCCATTATCGGCCACGGATATGAGCCGCACGTGGTTTATGCCACCATGGTTTTGCTCTTCGTGGGGCTGTGCAACTTCGGCGGCCTGCTTCCTGGAGTCGACACGCCGACGGCGAATCCCGTGGTTCCGCTGGGTATCGCGCTGCTCACGTTCGTTTATTACAACTGGAATGGCGTGCGCGCGCAGGGCCTGTTTAAGTACATCGCGCACTTTGCCGGACCCATCTGGTGGGTCGCGCCGCTGCTGTTTCCCATCGAGATCATCTCGCACCTGGCACGCATTATGTCGCTCACCATCCGTCTTTACGCGAACATGTTTGCCAGCGATCTGCTGACATTGGTCTTCTTCTCGATGATCCCGGTCGGAATCCCGATCGTGTTCCTGGGGCTGCACTTCGGTGTGGCATTGATTCAGGCTTATGTGTTCATGCTGCTGACGCTGATCTATCTGTCGCAGGCGGTCGCGCACGATCACTAAAAAGATATCCGGGCAGCGGAGCGCTTCCGCCGCTGCGCCAGGCGCCGTTCAGCGTGAGGGGGCCAGCACGGTGAGCCTCAACCACCCACTGGCGGCACATTCATAAGGGAAGCAGGAGAAAGTTATGCGCAAACTGCAATATGTTCTTATGACGCTGGCCGTGCTGTTCATGGCCGTGCCTGCGTTCGCACAATCGGGACAAGGCGGTACCGTCAGCCTGGTTCCCATCGGAGCCGGAATCGGCATGGCCATCGCCGCCGGTCTCTGCGGCCTGGGTCAGGGCAAAGCCACCGCGTCGGCCACTGAAGCACTCGCCCGCAATCCCGGAGCACGCGCCGGCATCCAGCTTCTGCTGGTTCTCGGTCTGGCCTTCATTGAGTCGCTTACCCTCTTCACGCTCGTCGTGATCTTCCTTCAGGTCAAGTAAGCGCTCAGAAAGTTTTCGGTATTAAGAAAAGCCTCCGCTTGCGGAGGCTTTTCTGTTTGGTGTGATTTCTGGTCAGAACTCGTAGTCTGGCGGCTTGATGCCCTTCAGCCGCAGGTAGACTTCGGCCTGTCCGCGATGATGGGCGGTATGCGTGAAGTAGGACCATAGCCATTCCGATCCGGTGAGATTGCGGTTGGCCGGTCCGACTACGGTCGTCATTCGGCCCTCCGGCATCTCGGTGATTGCCTTGTCGCAGAAGGCGAAGGTCTCTTTAAGAAATTCGATGGCCGTGTCCTTATCCACGTCGATCTTGCCCGCGTCTTTTGACCAATCCGCGATCTTGGCGGGAAGTGCAGGAGCCGTGAGCCCGCTGGCGTTGGCGCATGCGCCTCGGTCGGCCGCTGCGATATGCGCCATCACTTCACCGAAGCTCATCTCGGCGGGAACGGGGCGAAAGCTGTATCCGTCGGCGGGCATGGCATTGGCCACGGCCACGGTGAACTCTCCCGAGGTCTTCCAATGTTTTAGCAGGATGTCTTTCTGCGTGGTCTGTCCAAAGGCCGGGATGGCGATAGCGAACAGGGCGGGAAGCAAATATTTCTTCATTCTGACTCCTGATTCTGATTCGTGCTTCTGATCGTTGGCAGTTGCTGTATCAATTCTGGTTGATGGATCAACGAGATTTGTAGGGCGCGGGGCCGGAATCCATCCACCAAAGACTAACTGGTCTTGAGAAATATTTGTTTTCCATTGCGCGATTCAGTTCAATGCCGTCATATCCGCGCACGGCTCTCAGCCAACCCTGGATGTTTATGCCGCACCCAATTGAAAGGCAAAGGAGAACGCATGAACAGCGATCAAGTGAAGGGCATTCTGCAAAAGGCAGGCGGACATGTTGAGGAAGCAGCAGGCGCACTGGTCGGCGACGAAGGCCTCAAGATCGCCGGTCAGGAAGATCAGATCAAAGGCGAGGCGCGTCAGGCCTGGGGCAATGTGAAGGACGCAGGCGAAGCTCTCATCGATCGTGCAAGGGCTGCGAAGGCTGATGCAGAGATCAAATCAGCGCGCGCTGAGGCCTTCGACCGCGAGCATCAGTTGGAGGTACATCTGCCGCCGCCTCCGAAGGAAGAGAAACAGCAAAACGAACAGAAACAGGATGAGAAGAAAACGGCGTAGCTTATTGCGCGCCGTTTGCGTCTGACGTGGATGGCTGAGCCGGAGGGGTTCCAGACAGCGTAGCTGCTCCGGCTTTGGCCTGACCCAGGATTCGCCCCGGCACGATGCCAAGAATGAGCGTTGCCGAGACCGTAATCAGAAGGGCCAACAGCAGAGAGAACGACGCGCGGGGAACGGCCATGACCGGAGATGTCTCCAGTGGCTTCGTATAGATCGTAGTCAGCACGCGCAGATAGTAGTAAGCCGCGATGCCGCTGTTGATGAGGCCGATGACGGCGAGCCATACAAATCCCGAGTGAATGGCTGCGGAGAAGACATAGAATTTGCCGAAGAAGCCGCCGGTGAAGGGAATTCCGATGAGCGAAATCAGGAAGAAGCCCATTGCTCCGCCCAGCAGCGGAGAGCGGTAGGCCAGTCCGCGATAATCCTCAGTCAGCGTGAGCCGGTCGTCGTATCCGCCGGCGTGGCTGATCACGACGAAAATCCCGACGTTCATGGCCGCATACGAGACAGTATAAAAGCTGGCAGCGGCAATGCCATCAGCCGAGAGCGCGGTAAAAGCTGCCAGTATGTAACCTGCGTGTGCGATCGAAGAGTACGCAAGCAGACGCTTTACGTTCTTCTGCCGCAGTGCGCCCAGATTCCCGATTGTCATGGACAGAGCCGCCAACAGCCATAGGAGTGGAACCCAATTCGCGTGAAGCGCGGGGAAGGCTACGTAGCAGACGCGGAGCAGCACAGCAAAGGCTGCAGCCTTGGGTGCGGTGGACATCAGTCCGACAACGGGCGAAGGAGCGCCCTCGTAGACATCAGGTGTCCACACCTGGAAGGGAGCGGCGGACACTTTGAAGCCGAGCCCGATCAGGATCATCGCCAGGCCGATCAGAGCGAGCATGGGAGTCTGGCTCGAGCCAAGCGCAGCGGCGACTCCGTTGATCGCCGTTGTGCCGGTCGCACCGAAGATCAGCGCGGTGCCGTACAGGAAGAAAGCCGTCGCGAAAGACCCAAGCAGGAAGTACTTGATTGCCGATTCCGGAGCCTTGACGCTCTTCCTCCGGAAACCAGCCAGGATATACGTGGAGATAGACGAGATCTCGAGACCGACGAAGACCAGCAGTAGCTCAACCGCTGAGGTCATCAGCATCATGCCTACTGCACCGAAGGCAGCGAGGGCAAAGTATTCGCCAAGGAAATCTGTCGTAGGGCTCGTAGCGTCGATCGCGACCAGTATGGAGGCGAGAACGATGCCGCAGATCAGCACGTGGAAGAATATGCTGAAGGCGTCGGTTTGGACGGTCCCGAAGTAGGCGGTACCGGATGGCAGCTGATACTGGTAAAGGCTGGCGGCGATGGCGGCCACCATGCCCAGAGCGGCGAACCAGCCAAGCGATTTGCGGTTTACGCTCTTGGGTAGAACCGGCTCGATGAGCATGATCAGCACACCGACTACGGTGAGGATGACCTCAGGGAGAATGCGAAGGACCTGCGGAACGGAATCAGGCATGGGGTTCATCGCTTCTCCAGATACGTAACTGTGTGGGTTGCAGAATCGGCCAGGCCGCTCACGGCTCCGTTGATGGCATTCATCCAGTAGGGCGAAGCCACGCCCATCACCAGCATAATGATGGCCATGGGCCACAAAATCGCGTGCTCACGGAAGCCGAAAACCGGAGCAGGCTTTTCGCTTACCATGCTCGATTCGGTGCCATAGAAGATTTTCTGGATCATCATCAGCATGTACGCTGCCCCGAGGATCACGCCGATAGTTGCAGCGCCAACCCATACCTCATGACCGGCAAAGCTGCCGCTGAGAATGAGGAACTCGCCGACGAAGCCGTTGAGGATGGGCAGGCCAATCAGCGACAGGGAAGTGATGACGAAGAATGTAACCAGCCAGGGTGCCTTTGCGGCGAGTCCGCCGTAGTCCGCAAATTCATATGTGCCGTAGCGGTTATAGAGGATGCCGACCAGGATGAGCATCGCCGAACCCGAGAGTCCGTGATTGAGAATCTGGTAGACCGCGCCGTTCAGCCCCGAAAGCGCAAAGCAGAAGATGCCCAGGGTGCAGAAGCTCAGGTGGCTAAGAATGGAATATGCAACCAGCTTCTTGATGTCGTTCTGCACCAGTGCGATGCACGCGCCGTAGAGCAGTCCGATGACGGCCAGAGCAATCATGAGCGGAGCGATCTGCCGCGACTGCAGGGGGAAGAGCCCTAGGTTGAAACGCAGGATCGAGTAAAGTCCCAGCTTGCCGGCGACGACCATGGCCATCGCCGTAGGCGCGTCGGTGATGGTGTCACGCAGCCAGCCATGCAGCGGGAAGACCGGAACCTTGACCGCAAACGCGGCGAGGAATGCAAGTGAAACCCAACCCAGAGCATCTGCTGTGAACAGGCTGCCACTATTGGTCAGCGACTGTTGTAGCTGCACGTAATCGAAAGTGCCGGTCTTGGCATAAAGATAGAGAATTGCCACCAGGAAGAGCGCAGATGGAATAAATGTGTACGTGAAAAACTTGAGCGCTGTCTTTGCGCCGCGCTCTTTACCGAACATGGCGATGAGGATGGCCATCGGCACCAGCGACAGCTCCCAGAAACCGTAATAAAGGAACATGTCCAACGCAACGAAGACGCCGATCATCGCTGTTTGTTGCAGCAGGAAGAAGAAGTAGAACTCCTTGGTACGCGTCTCGATGGTCTTCCACGAGGCCAGCGTGCCGGCTACGGCGAGGAAACCGGTGAGCACCACCAGCCACATGGAGATGCCGTCGATGCCGAGGTGGTAGCCGATCTTCGGGCTCGCGATCCAGGCGAAGTTCTCTTCGAACTGGAAGCCGGTTTGCCCGTAAACGAAGTGCGCGGGCAGATGCAGCGTGAGCAGGAAGGTGACGACAGAGACCAGCAGCGTCCACCACTGGATGATGCGTCCCTTGCGCGGCAGCAGAGCTACGACGAAGGCGCCCGCAGTGGGCACGAAGGTCGTGAGCGTCAGGATGTGATCGGTCAGCACGAATAAATTCCTTGTCTGTAGATCATCGTGTTGGTCATCGCAATGAAAGGTGCGCGGTTAGTCCGAAATAAGCGACGATGAGCAGGGCCGCTGCGCCCAGCGATAGCCAGCCTGCATAGGAACGAATATTGCCGGATTGAAGGCGCGCCGCCAGTCCACCCAGCCCCTGCGCGATGAAGGCGCCAAGATAACCGGTGCCATCGATAATGCCCATGTCGATCAGGCCCTTGAGCAGGTAGCGCGAAATGAGCAGCAGCGGCCCGATGACGACGAGGCCATAGAGCTCGTCAATCTTGTACTTGTTAAGCAGCAACAGATAAATGCCGCGCAGCGACTGCGCCATCTTAGCTGGCAGCTCCGGCTTGGCGAAGTACATGATGTGCGCGGTAAGCCATCCGGCCGCTGCAACCAGCGTCGAGACGACCGCCAGCATCAGTGCGGTCGAATCTGAACCTGCGGCTTCTGTCGATCCGAAGATGGGTGAGAGGAAGCTAGCTATCTCGTTGTGGCCGTGCAGGGCCGCGGGAACGCCGATCCATCCGCCGATAATCGACAGGATGGCAAGGATCACCAGCGGGCCGAGCATGATCCATGGGCTTTCATGCGGCTCGCCGTGACCATGACCGTGATCCGCGACTGCTACGGCGTGTGTATCACTGCGTGCATGGACTGCGGCGCCGTGTTCTTCAAGGTGGCCCTTGGCGCGGCTCTCACCGAAGAAGGTGAGGTACCAGAGCCGGAACATGTAGAACGAGGTCAGGAAGGCAGTGACCAGTCCGACGAACCAGAGAATCTTGCCACCGTTCGGCGAGATAAAGGTTTGATACAGAATCTCGTCCTTCGAGAAGAAGCCGGCGAAAGGCGGGATGCCAGAGATGGCGATGACGCCCATGGTCATGGTCAGGAAGGTGACAGGAATCTTTTTGCGCAGGCCGCCCATCACGCGCATGTCCTGTTCGCCACCCAGGGCATGGATCACCGATCCGGCGGCGAGGAAGAGTAGAGCCTTGAAGAAAGCATGCGTGACGAGATGGAAGATTCCTGATCCATACGCCGCAACGCCGCACGCGAGGAACATGTATCCCAGCTGCGAAACCGTGGAGTAGGCGAGCACTCGCTTGATGTCAGTCTGCACCAGGCCGATGGTTGCTGCGAAGAAAGCCGTTGCTGCGCCGATGATGGCGATGATGCTCAGCGCGAAGGGCGAGCGATCGAAGAGCACATGGGTGCGCGCGACCATGTAGATACCGGCTGTGACCATGGTGGCGGCGTGGATAAGAGCCGAGACCGGTGTCGGGCCTTCCATGGCGTCAGGCAGCCAGACGTAGAGGGGAATCTGTGCGGACTTGCCGGTCGCGCCCAGCACGAGGAAGATCGCAATGGCGGTGAGGAAGCCGCCCTGCCACTCAGGATGCTGCGTGATCTGCGCGAAGACGCCGCTGTAGCTCAGGGTTCCGAAGTGCGCGACAAGCAGAAACATGGCCAGCAGGAAGCCGAAGTCGCCGATGCGGTTGACGACGAATGCCTTCTTGCCCGCGTTGGCGGCGGAGTCGCGCGTGAAGTAAAAACCGATGAGCAGGTATGACGCAAGGCCCACACCCTCCCAGCCGACGAACATCAGCAGGAAGTTTTCCGCCAGCACCAGCGTGAGCATGAAGAACATGAAGAGGTTGAGGTAGGCGAAGAAGCGCCAGTATCCCTCTTCGTGCGCCATGTATCCGGCGGAGTAGATGTGGATGAGGAAGCCGACGCCGGTGACGACGAGCAGCATGATCATGGTGAGCTGATCGAGCTGCAGGGTGAAGTCGGCATGGAAGGAGCCGGTGCCGATCCACGTGCCCAGATTTTCAACGTAGGGCAGCGGAATCGAGCTCAGGTGGAACCAGATGTTCGCCACCTGCAGGAAGGGAATCAGCGTGGCGATGAGCGCAATGGCCGTAATCAGCACGCGCGGCAGCTTGCGGCCGAGGGTGCCGTTCACCAGGAATCCGGCGAAGGGCAGCAGCGGTAGAAGCCAGAGATGCAGGGAACCGGTCATGATCTCGCTGAGCTCACAGTTTCATCAGGTCGACGGAGTCGACGTTCAGGGTGTTCCGTGCGCGGAACAAGGCGATGATGATGGCCAGGCCCACGGCAGCTTCGGCTGCCGCGACGACCATCACGAAGAATACGAATATCTGTCCGCTTACCTGGTGCCAATGGTGCGCGAAGGCTACAAAGGTCAGGTTTACAGCGTTGAGCATGAGCTCAATCGACATGAAGACGGTAATGATATTGCGCTTGATCAGGAAAGCGGCAACGCCGATGGAGAAAAGGATGGCGCTGAGGATCAGGTAATAGTAGACAGGAACGTCCAAGGCTCAGTGCTCCCTTCTGGCCAGCGCGACCGCGCCGAGAATGGCAACCAGGATCAGAACCGAAGTGACTTCAAAGGGCAGCAGCAGATTCTTGAAGAGCACGCGGCTCAGATCAGCTGTAGTCACAAGCTGCTCGCCCAGCGTAGCTTTGCCCAGCGGTCCGCGATTCTGGAAGAACATATAGGCGAGGATCGCAAAGAGCGCCGCGGCCCCGGGAAAGCCAACGATATAGGCCGCCTTGCTGCCGTGCGTTCTCTCTTCCAGCCCGGCATTGAGCAGCATGATGACAAAGGTGAAGAGCACCATGACTGCGCCGGAATAGACAATAACCTGCGCAGCGGCCAGGAACTCCGCGCCCAGCAGCAGGTAGAGGACGGCCAGCGAACTCATCACCACGATGAGCGACAGCGCGGAGTTGATGGGATGCCGCTGCAGCAGGAGATTTAGAGCTCCCGCGACGCACAATCCGCCAAAGATGAAGAACAGAACCAGATGCATTGCTTCACTCGCTCACAGGCCGAAGAACAGAAGACAAACCGGAAGGACGATTGTAAATCAGCTAAGTTGCTTTAAACGCTAGCCAAAGGCTGGTGGCAATAATATTCAGGATGGCCAGCGGCATAAGAAACTTCCAGCCGAAGCCCATCAGTTGGTCGTAGCGGAAGCGGGGCAGCGTGCCCCGCACCCAGATATAAAGAAACAGGAAGCAGAAGACCTTCGCGACAAACCAGAAGATGGGCAGGATGGCCTGAACGATGGGACCGCCTTCCGGAAGAAGATGGCCAAGGGGACTGGACCAGCCGCCAAGAAAGAGCAGCGTAGCCACGCAGCCCACGGTGATCATGTTCGCGTACTCGGCCATGAAGAACATGGCGAACTTCATCGAGCTGTACTCGGTGTGGTACCCGGCAGTCAGCTCGCTTTCCGCCTCAGGCAGATCGAATGGCGTGCGGTTGGTCTCCGCGTACGCTGCCATCAGATAGATGAAGAAGGCGACAAACTGAAAGCCGCCGAAGATATTCCAGGAACGCGCCCCGTGTGTGGCCTGAATATCGACGATATCGCGCAGACGCAACGACTGCGAGCGCAGCACCACACCCACGAGCGAAAGGCCGAGGGCAAGCTCGTAGCTGATGACCTGGGCGCTGGCGCGCAGGGCGCCGAGCAGCGAGTACTTGTTGTTCGACGACCATCCGGAGAGGGCGATGCCATACACGCCTACCGAAGTGATGCCGAGCAGGATCAAGAGCCCAATGTTGACGTCTGAGATCTGGAAGAGCCCCACTCCGTGAAAGCGCACATTCTCCGGCCCGAAGGGAACCATGGAGATGGACATCAGCGCGCAGCTCAGCGCGATGATGGGCGCGGCGATGAACAGCGGGCGATAGACGCTGGTGGGCATCAGGTCTTCCTTGAGGAAGAGCTTAAGGCCATCGACGAGCGGCTGCAGCAGGCCGAAAGGGCCGACGCGGCTGGGGCCCCAGCGATTCTGAATGCGGCCGACCACTTTGCGCTCCAGCAGAACCGTATAGGCCACCGAGGTGAGCAGGATCACCGTGACGACGATGACCTTCAGCACGCTCAGCAGTAGAAAAATCCAGATGCTAACTTCCACAAGGCCTTCCTGAATGCGATCTTTTCGAGTTACGTTTTCGAAAATACTCGTGAACGGTTTAGTCCGCCGCTGTTTCCGCGGCGTCGGTCAGGATTGTGTGCGACGAAACAACTTCGGTCAGCTTGGCGCTGTAGCGGCCCAGCGTTCCCGACGTGTAAAGACGATCGTTCGCGGGCAGTGTCAGGTCGCGGCGATTCGCGCCGGTGTCGATCTGCACCAGCTCGGACTTGAGATGCTCATCGTTGCCCAGCAGCAGATTGAGTCGCGGCACATTGTAAGCCGGAACCAGCCGTTGAATCTCATCGAAGATCGCGAATGGATCGAACGGGCTGAGCTTCGGCTCCAGGCCGTTGGCGGCAAGCCAGACAGAATGGCGGTCGGCCTCACCTGAGTGTGCTCCACGCGACTGACCAAAGTCGGCGCGAACTCCCTTGCCAACGGGCACCAGGTCACGGGGTGCAGCACCCAGCTTGGCGGAGAGGCGCACGATGATCTCGAAATCGCTGCGAACACCGGCCTTGTCGGCCGCCTTTTTTACCAGCTGAAGATCGCCGTAGGTATTTGTAACCGTGCCTGACTTCTCGTAGAGATTGGCGGCAGGGAAGACCACATCGGCCAGAACCGCAGTCTCGGTGAGGAACATATCCTGCACGACGAGGAACGTGTTCTTGAGCGCTGCGGGATCGACGCCGTAGCGGCTGACAGGGTTCGATCCGACGACGTATAAAGCGGAAAGATCGCCTGCGCCCGCTGCGTCGAACATCTGCACCAGGTCGAGACCGGCTTCGGTGGGCAGAGTGCCATACTCGTCGGAGAAATGACCGGATGAGGCGACCGGGACGTAGCCGGGAAGCAGATCGGGCAGAAGACCTAAGTCGGCTGCGCCGCGTGAGTTGGCATAGTCGCCGAGGCACGCGAATTTGGTGTTGGGCAGCGAGAGGCCAAATTCGACCAGCGCCTGGATGTCACGTCCGCGGAACTCGGAGCCGAAGGCGATCAGCAGCGATTCTTCTTTCTTGATGGCTTCGCGGAAGCCAGCGAATGAGTCGTCAGTCTGCAGCGCGTCGTCCTTGCCGGCGAGGTATTGCACAAACGACGCATAGCCCGTCGCGGGAATCTGCACTGCGGCCTTGGCCTGGCGGCGCAGCTTGATCTCTTCATGATTGGCGATGTACACGCGGCCGCTGTGCAGCCGGACGTTGCTGCGAATCTGCCAGGCCAGCGCGGGATGCTGGTCAGTGGGATCGTTGCCCAGCACCAGGATGGCCGGCGCGGTGATGAAGTCGCGCAGCGAAGCCTCGCGATTGCTGTGTCCCTTGAGAGCCGAGGCGAAGGACGCGTAATCCGCGGTGCGATGGTGATCGATATTGTTGGTCTTGAGCACCGTGCGTGCGAACTTCTGCAGCAGATAGTTCTCTTCGTTCGTGGTGCGGTTCGATCCGATTACCCCGATGGCCTTACCGCCGCGTGCATCGCGAATCTCAGCCAGTTTCTTCGCCGCGTAATCGATGGCGTAGTCCCAGCTCACGGGAGCCAGCTTGCCGTCGGCTCCGCGCACCAGCGGCTTGGTCAGGCGCTCAGCGTGGTTGGCGAAGTCGAATGCGTAACGGCCCTTGATGCATAAGAAATCGTTGTTGATGCCGCTCTTGTCGCGGTTGTCGCCGCGGACGATCTCCATGCCGTCGTTGGCGCGGCGTACGCCGAGGGTGGTCTTGCAGCCGTCGCCGCAATGCGTGCAGACGGTGCCGACGTGGGTCATCTCCCACGGACGCGTCTTATACCTGTAGGTTCCGGAGGTAAGCGCGCCGACCGGGCAGATATCGATGCACATGCCGCACTCTTCGCAGTCCAGGTGATCGCCCTCATTGGGTGCGATCACACTCGAAGCTCCGCGGTTCTGCACACCGAGCGCCCACACATCCATACCCGAACCACAGACGGCGACGCAGCGATAGCAGAGGATGCAGCGGGGGCGGTCGTAGTAGACCACCGGCGACCACTTCTGCTCCTCTCTATGCTGTTTTGTCTCGACGTACTTCGATTCACCGGCGCCGTACTTGAAGGTCATGTCCTGGAGCTCGCACTCGCCGCCGGCATCGCAGACCGGGCAGTCCAGCGGATGATTCCCCAGCAGGAGTTCGATGGTCGTCTTCCGCGACTGCTTGATCTCGTCGGTCTCGGTGTGAACGACCATACCTTCGGCCACCGGCGTGGAGCAGGAGGTCTGCAGCTTGGGCATCTTGTCGATGCGTACCACACACATGCGGCATGCGGCCTGAATGGCCAGGTTGGGGTAGTAGCAGAAGGCCGGAATCTCGATGCCGGCGGCCTTGCAGGCCTCAATAAGCAGCGTGCCCGCGGGTGCGGTGAGCTTCTTTCCGTCGACAATGAAACTTACGTCAGCCATGGTGTCCTGTATTCACTTCGCGTCGTCATATTTTCTCACTAATGTTTTGTCTGTGCTCGCTTTGACACGCACTTCCATCATGGACGAGCTTCTTTTTGTTCGATTGAAGATACTGGACCCGTTGGAACAAAGACTTTCTGTCCGGGCTTGATGATATTTGGGTCGGGAAGCGATGAATTGGCCTGCAACATCGCCTGAAAACGCGCTGGTCCGCAGACGCCAAAGGTTTCAGTGCATATGCTGTGCAGGCTTTGCCGGGGCTTGGCACGCACCCAATGTCCGGGCATGTTTGGCGATGCTATGGCGGCGATCGCGGGAACAGTGGAAGCCGCGTCCGGCGCAGCTTCCGCCGGTGCTGCGTCTTGCTGGGGCGCGGGTTGCGTTTCTGCAGCTGCCGGCTGTGCGCTCCCCGGCGGTATCGCTGTTGCAGCCGGCGTGCCGGTGCCTGCTGCTGATGCTGTGGAGTCCGGTGCGGTTGATTGATCCGTCGATGGCGCGGGTGCCGTCGCAGCAGTGGCAGGAGCTGGTACTGCTGCAGGCGCTGGCGCAGCGACCGCAGCCGGCGGCGCGGGAGCCGACTGCCGGCTCCTGTGCGCGAGTTCCACATAGCCGAATGCGGCAGCGCCCACCACCACAGCCACGATGACCGCCACTTTGATCAGATTACTGCTGGAGTGGTCTTCGTATCGGTCCTTATCTTTACGTGTGGCGATGAAAGATTCGGCGACGACGGATTCATGGACCGGCTCGGCGGCTTTGTTGGAGATCACGCTGGTCAGCGCTTCAGCATTCGTATCGATGTCGAGATCGTTGATGACCTCGTGGATCACATCCGGCCCGATCTTGAAGGCCTTCATCGCGCAGCCGATGGAAAGCGCGTTGAAGCAGAGATTGTTAATGTTCCGGGGAATGCCGCCGCTGTGCTGCGCGATCAGCTCGACCGCTGCATCGGCAAACAACGGTTGGTCGGAGTGATAGCCGGCCACGGTTAAACGATGCTGTATGTATGCAGCCACATCGGCGGCCGAGAACGGCTCGAGGCGAGCTGATATAGAGATGCGCTGGCGCAGTTGCAGCAGCTGAGGCTCGGTAAGCTTCTTCGCCAGCTGCGGCTGGCCGGCCAGGATGATCTGCATCATCTTGGCGCGCGGCCTTTCGAAATTGGAGAGCATGCGCACCATCTCCAGAACTTCGTCGTCCAGATTCTGCGCTTCGTCGATGACCACCACCACGCGCTTGCCTGCTGCGGTTTGTTTGGCTAGGACTTCATTCAATTGCAGCTGCAGATCCATGAGGCTGCCCTGGGGCTGCGCAACGCCAAGATCGAAGAGCAGCGCCTTGAGCAGCTCAGCCGGGGAGGTGACAGTCTGAAAAATAAACGCGGTGGCTGCTTTCTCTTTGATCTTGCTCAACGTCTCAAAGAGCAGGGTGGTTTTGCCCATGCCCGGCATGGCGGTGAGCGTGATAAAGCCCAGACCGGATTCGAGACCGTACAGCAGCGACGCCAATGCCTCCCGGTGCGTCGGGCTCGCATACAGATAGCGAGGATCCGGGGTGACGCCAAACGGTGATTCTCGTAAACCGTAATAGGCCAGGATCATATCTTTATCAATCTGAAGCAGCCTTCTCGGGCACTGACAACGAGACGATGACTTCGATCAGACAGCCAGCGCCGGCTCTCGATCCAATGACGTGTGATAGGGACAGCCTTTGCCGTCCAGGTGGTCTTCGAATTCTTTCCTGAACTTCTTGACGAAGCCGATGGTGGGCATCGCCGCAGCGTCGCCGAGCGGGCAGAAGGTGCGTCCCATCATGTTCTCAGCCAGGTACCGGATGTTGTCGATGTCTTTGTCCACGGCGCCGCCTGCATGCAGACGAACCAGCGACTTCTTCAGCCAGTCGGTGCCTTCACGGCAGGGAATGCACCAGCCACAGCTCTCGTGCTGATAGAACTGCATGGTGCGCAGCGCGAACTCGACCATGCATACAGTCTCGTCGAGAACGACGATGCCGCCGGAGCCGAGCATGGTTCCCGCTTTGCCCATCTGGTCGAAGTCGAGGCCTACGTCTATTTCATCCGCAGTCAGCACGGGGGTCGAAGAACCGCCCGGCACCACGGCCTTGAGTTTCTTGCCGCCGCGCACGCCGCCGCCGACTTCGTAGATCGCCTTCCGAAGGTTGTAGCCCATGGGCAGCTCATAAACACCGGGCTTTTCCACGTGGCCGCTGATGCCGAAGAGACGCGTGCCGCCGTTGCGCTCCGATCCGACTTTTGCGTATGCTTCGCCGCCCATGAGCAGGATGTGAGGGACGCTGGCAATGGTCTCCGCGTTGTTAATAACCGTCGGGCCGCCGTAAAGTCCGACAACCGCCGGGAAAGGAGGCTTGATGCGCGGCACGCCGCGCTTGCCTTCGAGTGACTCCATCAGAGCCGATTCTTCGCCGACCTCGTAGGCGCCTGCGCCGGTCTGCGTGACCACATCGAAATCAACGCCCGAGCCGAAGATGTTCTTGCCCAGAAAGCCCTTGGCATAGGCGTCCGCAACCGCCTTCTCCATGATCTTGAGCAGATAGCGATACTCGCCGCGCAGATAGATGAAACCCATCTTGGAGCCAATGGCCAGACCGGCGATCATGGTGCCTTCGATGACGGCGTGCGGATCATGCAGGAAGATGACGTGATCCTTGCAGGTGCCCGGCTCGCTCTCATCGCCGTTGACCAGCACGTACTTGGGCTTTGCCGACTGCTTGGGCACGAACGACCATTTGAGGCCGGTGGGGAAGCCGGCGCCCCCGCGTCCACGGAGACCGGACGCCTTCATTTCATTGATGATCCAGTCGACGCCTTTTTCAATCGCCATGCGGGCGGCTTTGTAGCCGTCGAGCTCGACGTACTTGTCGATATCGGTCGCACCCTGTCCAAAACGGCGGGAGAGAATCCTGACTTCATCGGGGTGGGAGACGAGGGTGGGCATGGTTACACCGTGACCTTTCCGCGTCCTGCCTGGTAATCGTCCAGGACCTGATCCAGCTTTTCAGTGGTCAGGTCGTCATAGAAGTCGTAGTTGATCTGGATGGCCGGCGCCCAGCAGCATGCTCCGATGCACTCCACTTCTTCGAGGGAGAAAAGGCCGTCCGGGGTTACGCCCTTGTGTCCGATGCCCAGCCGCTTTTTGCAGTGCTCGAGCATGCCGTAGCCGTCGCGCAGCATGCAGCTGATATTGGTGCAGACCTGGACGTTGTATTTCCCTACCGGCTTGGTGCGCAGCATGGAGTAATAGCTGAGCACGCTCTCTACATCGTTTTCCTTGATGCCGATGCGCTGGGCGATCTCCGCAACCACCGCGGGAGAAATATAGCCAACCTCATCCTGCGCGTAGAGCAGCATAGGGATCAGCGCCGAGCGCCGCACCGGATAGAGCGTCACCAGGCGATCGAAGCGCGCCGCAAGTTCGGGTGAGAATATTGTTGTCTTTTCCGTGGCCAACGCTTACTCCTCGTCAAAAACCTTTGCCGTGAATGCTTCTGCAGCTACTTCCAACTCTAACTTGCCGCGGCGGTCGCTGAATTCCACCTGGCTGTCTTCGCCGATCTTGAATGTGCCCTGTCTGAGAACTCGTTCCGGGCCGGGATCGTCCTCGTAGGTTACCCAGGTTCCAGTGCCGTTTGCGGTATCGAATTCTAAAGTCAGAATCTTGTTGTCGCTACGCAGCGTGAGATGAGCACCTTCGCCTTCATCCACCAGCGCGCGTCCGGTGGGCCGGCCAATATCATGCGCCGCAACGTAGGAGCGGATGAGCGATGCAAACGATATCCATAGTTCGCGATACAGGCTACTCGCCGCGGGCGGTGTCACGCTTCGCCTCTTTCTTTGCAGCTTTCTCTCTTGCTTCTTCCGCAATCGTCGCGGCTTCTTCCAGGCCCAGGATGCTCGGATATCCGCCCAGCAACTGCTCCAGGCTCCAGCGCGCCACCTGATCGGCGAGAGGGAGATATTGCACGCTCTGCGGATCATCGACGAAGACCTTTGGCACGTCTTCACCGGGATTGTCGATCACGCCCCAGGGACCGCGAGTCAGCTTCATCTGGCCGTAGTGAAAGATAGCGCTTTCGGTGGGGATGAGCCGCTTGAGCTGCGCAGAGGTAAATGAGTAGAAAACGGTGTCGCTCAGATTGTCTGTTGCGAACTTGAGATCGAAGAGCCCGGCGGTGACGGTCAACAAGCAGGGATCTTCCTCAGCCACATTCACCCTCACATGGCCCTTCACCGGTTCATGTTCGGCGAGGTCCACGAAGGCGCGCTTCAACTCCGGCCAGAAGGCGATAGCCGCACCAGTGCGAGCCTGAAACGCTGTCTGCTGGGCCTTGATCCACTGCGCGTTGTCGGGTACGACGCTCATCGGTCGATCTCTCCTAGAACGATGTCGATCGATCCGATCACCGCAACTACGTCTGCAATCAAGCGGCCTTCGCACATGGCCTGCAGAGCCTGCAACGTTGCGAATGAAGGATTGCGCATGTGCACGCGGTAGGGCTTCGATGTGCCGTCGCTCACCACGTAGTAGCCCATCTCACCGCGCGGCGATTCCACCGCCTGATAGACCTGTCCCGCTGGGACGGCAAAGCCCTCGGTCACAATCTTGAAGTGGTAGATGAGCGACTCCATCTGGGTCTTCATCTTCTCGCGGTCGGGAAGAACGATCTTCGGCGCGTCAGCCTTGATGTCGCCTTCCGGCATGCCATCCAGCGCCTGCTGGCAGATCTTCACCGACTCGCGCATCTCTTCCAGGCGAATGATGTAGCGAGCCCACACGTCGCAGTCGTTCGAGATCGGTACTTTGAACTGGAACTTCTCGTAGCTGGAGTACGGCATGTCGCGCCGCAGGTCCCAGTCCACGCCTGAAGCACGCAGCGGAGGTCCGGTCACGCCGAGAGCGATGGCATCTTCAGGGCTCAGATGACCCACGCCCTTGAGGCGGCCGATCCAGATGGGATTGCCGGTAAGCAGGTTCTGATACTCGTCGATCTTCTCCGGCATGATCGTGATCAGCTTCTGAATGCGATCGAAGAGGCCGAGCGGCGGCTCCATCGACAAGCCGCCCACGCGGAAATACGAGGTCATCATGCGCTGGCCGGAGACAGCCTCGAAGATGCGCAGGATCTCTTCCCGCTCGCGGAAGCAATACAGGAAGACGGTGAGCGCGCCGATGTCCATGGCGTGCGTACCCAGCCAGACCAGGTGTGAATTCAACCGCGTCAGCTCGTTGAAGAGCACGCGAATCCACTGCGCCCGGTCGGGAATCTCGATCTCGAGCAGCTTCTCAACCGCCAGGCAGTAGCAGAGATTGTTGGTCATCGGGCTCAGGTAGTCGATGCGGTCGGTCATCGGCACCACCTGCTGGTAGAACTTGGCCTCGCAGGTCTTCTCGATGCCGGTATGCAGGTAACCGATGTCGGGAACAACCTTGAGCACGGTCTCGCCGTCGATCTCGATTACCAGGCGCAGCACACCGTGCGTCGACGGATGTTGCGGGCCCATGTTGAGGACCATGGTGCGGTCCTTCGAGCCTTCCTCGGGACGCGGCGTAATCAGCGTGGAGGTTGCGACGAAGTCAGGAAGATCAGCGCCCATTAGCGGTACCCCTCAACTGGGTAGTCCTTACGTAAAGGATGCCCATTCCACTCCTCCGGCATCATGATTCGCCGCAGGTTGGGATGGCTGTGGAAGCGCACGCCGAAAAGGTCGAAGACTTCGCGCTCGTAGAAATTTGCGGAGGGCCAGACCGGCGTGATGCTGTCGATGGAAGGATCGACGCTGTCGACAAAAGAGATCAGCCGTAGACGCTCTTTCCAGGGATGCGACAGGATGTGATACGTCACCTGAAAGCGCGGCTCGCTGGGATACCAGTCAACGCAGGTCACATCTTCCAAGAAGTTGTAGCCGGCTTTTTGCACGGTTCGGCAGGCAACACGAATCTGATCTTTCGCGATGGTCAGCGTCAGCTCGTTGCGGTCAAATTTTGCGCCGGTGATGATTTCGGGATGCGAGGAGAGAAGGGAAGCGACGGCCCTGTTTTCTGCGTGAGCCTGAAGGACAGCGTCTTTGTCGAGCGCAGCGTCAGTCATTTGTCTATAAATCGGCCTTGTCCGATGCCCAGTCAAGAATGCCCTTTTTCCAGATGTAGAAGAAGCCCACCATAACGAAGCCGAGATACACCAGAATTTCCCAGAAGCCGAAGAGCGCCGACAGGGTAGTGTCGTGCAGCATGCTGCGATAGATCACAGCCCACGGCATCATGAAGACTACCTCCACATCGAAGAGGATGAAGAGCATGGCCACCATGTAGAACTTGACCGAGAAGCGCCCGCGCGCATCGCCTTCGGCCGGAATACCGCACTCATACGCTTCGAGCTTGGTCTTGAGGCGGCGGTGACGGCCGATGAGGTAGGACGTGGTGGTCATCGAGCAGCCCATACCCACAGCAACCAGGATTTGGATCATCAGCGGGATGTAATTCCAGGTGTATGGATGGGTTTGCATGTTGCTGTATGTCCTCAAGAAGGGAAGCGTCGAACGGCTACCTTTTGAATCTAGTTTTTCGACTGTCAAGAGTCAAGTTAGGCCGCACACGCAGTATCAGCCAATGAACGATTTCATGCGCTGAAAAGCGCGCCGGTTGCGCAAACGGTTTATTGGCGAGCCGCGTGAAATCCTGCGTTTAAGATCGAGTTTCACGGACAGAGGATTGTTGTTCCTGCGTGAAATCGCAATGCCGGCCACATCCAGGCCGTAACCTCATTGCGATTTCCTGCGTCCAAGCCAACGAGTCATCGACAAGGAGAGACATCATGGTGAAGGTTGCATTGCTGGTCCTGCTGGAAGCGAAGCCGGGAAAAGAGGCGGAAGCTGCATCGTTCCTCGAGAGCGCGTTGCCTTTGGTCGACGCTGAGCCGGAAACGATTGCGTGGTTCGGATTTCAGATCGGCAAATCCACCTTCGGCATCTTCGACGCCTTCCCTACCGAGGCTGGACGGCAGGCTCACCTGACCGGCAAAGTAGCCGAGGCGCTCATGGCCAAGGCTCCGGAGCTTTTTGTGGGGTCACCGAACATTCAGCAGGTCGATATTCTGGCGTCGAAGCTGCCTGGATAGCTGGGACAGGTTTACTGCTTCGTTGAGCTCGACGTCTTTGGCGTTTCCTCGGGTTTGGCAGGCTTTGAAATGGGCGTCAGCGCCGGAGCCAGAGGATCGCCCCAGATATAGTGCGCGAACCAGTTCTCGTTTTCTTCCATTACGGCACGCTGCTGCTTGGGCTTGTTGATGGGATGGCCGAAGCCGTCGTACACCACCATCTTCACCGGAACTCCATGGTCTTCCAGTGCCTGGCGCAGCTCGAAGGCGTTGGGAATCGGAACGCGGTGGTCAGAGCCTCCGTGTTGGATGAGCGTTGGCGTCTTGGCCTTGGCAATGTAGGTGATCGGAGAGGTCCTCTTGTAGACCTCGGGATCGTCCCACGGCGTTCCGTGCAGATACTGCGGTGTGAACGGCGTAATGTCGGTGTTCACGTAATAGGTCATCCAGTCGGAGATGCCTGCGCCCACCGACACGGCCTTGAATCGGTCGCTGGACGTCGAGATGAAAGCGGAGATGTATCCGCCCTCGCTCCAGCCCATCGCGCCGACCCGATCCTTGTCCACGAATCCCTGCGCGATCAGCGAATCCACGCCGGAGATTACATCGGCGTAATCGCCGACGCCCAGGTTGCGCACGTTCAGAGAGCGAAACTTCTCCCCGTAACCGGCCGATCCGCGATAATTCGGGCGCAAGATCAGCGCTCCCTTGGCGATAAAGCGCTCGATCGGGTAATAGCGGTCCGGGTTGATGACCGGCTGGTCGACGCCGGTAGGTCCGCCGTGGATCACCACCAGCAGCGGATACTTCTTCGTGGCCACAAAATCAGCTGGCTTGTAGAGCACGCCCTCTATGACTGTCCCGTCGCCGGATTTCCAGCTGACCACTTCGCGTTTCGAGGTGTCGAAAGCGGCCAGCTGGTCTCCTAACGAGGTCAGCTTGATCGGTATGCTGCCCAAAAAATCCGTCGCATAGATTTCTCCATACTGGTTGCGGCCGCTGCCGCGATAAGCCACATGTTTGAAGTCTTTGGAGAACGAAAACTGTCCCGCGATCTCCGAGCCGGGCATTTCGATCTGCCGGATCACGCCGCTCTGCGGGTCGAGCACGAACAGCGACGCCTTCATCTTCTGGAGAGCGGTGAAATAGATGCCATCTGGCCCCCAGCGCAACGGCGCAGCGTCTTCGTCAAACTTATCGGTGAGTACGCGCGGGGTTCCTCCGCTGCTGGGGACGATGGCGATCTTCCCGTTGGTATAGAAGAAATATTTGCTGCCTGCCGAGGTTGCGAAGGCGATCTCGGTGCCGTCCGGCGACCAGTGCGGGTCGCTATTTGGCCCTGGCGTATCTACGATCTTCTTTACCGCACTGTCGGCGACGGAGACGGTGTAGACCTCGCTGGTGCCGCCGGAGATCAGGTCGGGATCGCGCTGCGCGCTAAAGGCGATGCGCGTGCCGTCGGGTGAGAACTCGAAGTCGTTAACGCTGAAATCGTCACTTGCGGTGAGTAGCCTGGGCTCGCCTGGATCCGATACATGTCCCGCCACATCCGTCTTCGGCAGCTCGAGCAGCCACAGGTGCACCATGCGATAGTCCGCGTGAATGACGTGGTAATCGCCGAAGGTCTCCTTGCGCTCCTTCATCTCTTTGGTGTCCGGGGAGGTCGCGGTCAGGGCGATATGCAGGGAGTCCGGCGCCCATACGAATCCGTTTACGCCCGTCTCCATTTTTGTGACCTGCTGCGCCTCACCGCCGTCTGCCGGCATGACATACAACTGTTGCTTATCGGCAGGGGAGCCGGTCAGGCTGGCCGGCCGGTCGGAGACAAATGCAATCCACTTGCCGTCCGGCGACCACTCCGCGTCACTCGATGACTTCGCGCGCAGCGTCAGTGGGTGCGCCTCGTGCGTGGCCACATTCTCGATCCACAGATCGGTCTCGAAAGCGTTCGTGTCCCAGTTGGTGCGGGACTGCTCATAGATCACCCGCTTGCCGTCCGGCGAAATCTTGGGAGAGCCGGCACTCTGCATTTCGAGCGACTGATCGATGGTCGGGGTGCGAATTGGAGGCGGGGTCTGTGCGCACGCTGCGGTCAGGGCAAGAAAGGGAAAAAGAAAGGGAACAGCCAAGACAAACGGGTTCGGCTTCAAAAACCATCTCCTGGAAAGCGGTGCCCGCAGTATACCTGCCCGTCCGTCCGGCCCATCTTCGCTTTGAACCTGCCTTCCGCAAAAAGGCCGGAAGTTCGAAGATGACGCCGCATAAGAGATTCATGGGAAAACTTTCCGAACCGCACCTCTTCCGGATAGCATCTTCCCGTAATAGTTTTCACAGAGATGAGGTTGCCTATGCCCCCCCACTGCACCCATTTGGACCAGATCCGCAAAGTGAAGCCGCACACCCCTCAGGGATGCGAGGAATGCCTGAAATCGGGGGACCGCTGGGTCCATTTGCGTCTTTGCATGGATTGCGGCCACGTCGGCTGCTGCGACTCGTCAAAGAACAAGCACGCCACCAAGCATTTCCACGCCACGGATCATGCCATCATGCGGTCGTTCGAGCCAGGGGAGAACTGGGGCTGGTGCTATGTGGATCAGGTGGAGATCGATTTCAGCTAGTTCTGAGATGGCAAGCCGTCCCAAAAGCGCAATTAGGTTACGGAGATGGAATGGCGAACCTGGTTACCCTGCTGTCGCATCCTACACACAAAGTGATATTTTCAGTTCGCTCACTGAAGTCTAATTTTGCTTTGCCGATAGTTTGCGGAGCGGAGGAACGTCAAAAATGGGAAGCCCAACCATAGGCGCAGCATCATTCGACCAGCAGCCCAAGCTGGCGATCGTTGTCTATCGCCGCGCTGTATTTGCACCTGCTGACGATGTGTACGTCGAGAACCCGATGGGAGCCTTTCGCGGATTGGCTTTCGCCATGGTCTTCAATGTTTTGCTGGTTATGACCGGAGCGGCTGGCTTCATGCTCTGGCGCATGATTCGCTAGCTTTTCCAGAAGCACCCTCCCCCACACAACTTAGTGCTCGCTCCCTGTTAAATTCAGGGAATGCAGATCGTTCTCAACGGGCAGACACGCGAGTTGTCTGACCTGAATGAGCCGGCGACCGTCGCCGCTCTCGTGTCTTCCCTCGGACTGAAAGGCGACCGCATTGCCGTGGAGCACAACGGCGATATCGTCTCGCGCACCGAATGGGCGCAGACCACGGTTCATTCCGGCGACAAATTCGAGATCGTCCATTTTGTCGGCGGCGGATCTGGAGCGGGTTTCCGGACTACGCTGATTTTTCTCATCGCTATTCTGCTCGGTTTCGGCGCAGCTCGCGCCCAGCAGGCCCCGCAGCCTCCACTCATCGGGCCCACCTTTTCCGTTCCGGGCATCGATCCTGAGCAGCCCCTGAAAATCATCGGTTACGGCGACACCCGTTTTACCGACCCCAAGAACACCTGGGATACCGATCCGAATGTGCGTAAATTCCTTGTAGATCAGATTGCCCGGGAGAAGCCGGACGCCATCTTCATGACCGGCGACCTGCCCTTCAATGGCGATCAGGCGGCCGATTGGGAGATATTCAAGCAGGAGTCGGCTCCGTGGCGCGCCGAGCACTTGCGGGTGTATCCCACGCTCGGCAATCACGATGTGCGCGGCGGCTGGAGTGCCGGGGTGCGCAACTTCAATGCGACCTTCCCTGAGCTGAAGGGCTATCTCTACTATTCGGTGCAGATCGGGAATGTGTATCTCATCACCCTCGACTGCACGGAGGGCTATCCCGCGGGCTCGCCGCAGCGGGAGTGGCTGGGCTCACAGCTCGAAAATCTCCCGGCGACTGCGAACTTCGTCTTCTTCCTCTCGCACATGCCGCTCTATGCCGACCTGCAGAGCCAAGTGATGGCCAGCGTGCCCACGCCGGCCGAGCTTTCGCTGCGCGAATACATTCTGTCGCTGGCACCGAAGGTGCATGCCAAGATGGTGGTCCTGAACGGACACATTCACAACTACGAGCGCTTCGAGAGCAGCAACGTGACCTATATCGTTTCCGGCGGCGGGGGGGCCATTCCGTATCGCGTTACCTATCGCGGGCCGGAGGACAAATTCAAGGGCCGCTCCCATCCCAACTACAACTACGTGGTGCTGCAGATTCACGGCAAGACCGCCAATGCCACGATGTATCGCGTGGCCAACCCCTACAAGTCGAGCCGAAGCTTCGAGGTTAAAGACAGATTCACGCTAACCGCGCCGTAGGGTCAATGCTTTCCCGTGGCGAAAAACGGAAGAAAGTATAGACAGGTATACTGACTCCGACATCGGCCGGGATTCGGCGCTGCCTGCTGTGAATCGCGGATCAAATCGGTGCCAGCTTGAGAGTGGGAAAGAGGAATCGTGATCGAAAGGTTTGCTGCGGCTGTCCTGTTTGGAACACTTCTGGGAACGAGCGCAATGGCGCAGACTCCGCAATTCGTAAATACCCTGATGCCAGTGCCGGCGCACCTCACCGTGCAATCCGGCGGGCTTGATCTCACGACGCAGTTCACGGCTACTGAGGATCATTTCCGCGATGCGCGCCTGGACCGCGCTGTCTGCCGCTTGCTGGCGCGAGTGGAGACCCAAACCGGTTTGCAGATCGCCACCGCACCGGTTGCCGGAAGTGCAACTCTCACGGTTACAGTTGACGGCGCGGGTGAGGCCGTCCAGTCGGATGACGAGATCGAATCCTATTCGCTGGACGTCACATCTTCCGGAGCACATCTGCACGCGGGCACCGTCGTCGGAGCTATCCATGGCCTCGAGACCTTCTACCAGCTCATCCAGGCCCAGAGCTCGGGCTTCCTGGTGCCCGCGGTTTCCATTCAGGACTCGCCGCGTTTCCGCTGGCGCGGGCTGATGATCGATTCCAGCCGCCACTTTCAGCCGATCGACGTGATCCGGCGGACCATCGACGGCATGGCCGCGGTGAAGATGAATGTTTTTCACTGGCACCTGAGCGACGACCAGGGCTTTCGCATCGAGAGCAAGGTTTTTCCTAAATTGACCGAGCTCGGCTCCGACGGCAATTTCTATACGCAGGATCAGGTGCGCGAGATTATCGCCTACGCGCGTGATCGCGGCATCCGCGTGGTGCCGGAGTTCGATATCCCCGGCCATGCGCTGGCCTGGCTGGTCGGCTATCCGGATCTAGCCAGCGGTATCGGCACCGATGGGAAGGGAACCGGTCAGGGCCCCTATGCGATCTCACGCGAGTACGGCATCTTCGATCCGGTGCTCGACCCCACGCGCGAAAGCACGTATCAGTTTTTGGATAAGTTTTTCGGCGAGATGGCCGCGCTCTTCCCCGACCCGTACATGCATGTCGGCGGCGATGAAAACAACGGCGAGCAGTGGAAAGCAAATCCGCGCATCCAGGCGTTCATGAAGGCGCATGATCTCAAGGACACGGCGGCACTGCAGACCTACTTCAATCACAAGCTGCTGCCTATCCTGCAGAAGCACGGCAAGAAGATGATCGGCTGGGATGAGATCTTCGCGCCGGGGCTGGACAAGGAAGCCGTCATTCAATCGTGGCGCGGCTTCGAGTCTCTGGCCGCGAGCGCCAAGGCTGGATACAGCGGCATTCTTTCTGCCGGCTATTATCTCGACCACATCAACTCCGCCGAGGAGCACTATCTCGTCGACCCGCTGCCTGCGGAGAGCGACCTGACGCCCGACCAGCAGGCGCGCATTCTCGGCGGCGAGGCCTGCATGTGGAGCGAGCACGTTTCACCGCGCAGCATCGACTCGCGCATCTGGCCGCGCACCGCGGCGATTGCGGAGCGTCTCTGGTCGCCGCAATCCGTGCGCGATGTGAACGACATGTATCGCCGTTTGTGGGTGGAGTCGGTGCGGCTGGAAGACTTTGGTTTGTTGCATCTGGCGGCTGAAGATGAAGGTCTGCGCAAGCTGGCCGGCACGCAGCAGATCGACGGATTGCGGGTCCTGGCTGGAGTTTTGCAGCCGGTAGGATTCGACGAGCGTTACGAGCTGCAACACACCACGCAGCTCACTCCGATGAATCATCTGATCGATGCTGTGCGTCCCGATCCGCCCTCGCGGCACGAGGTGCAGCTTGCGGTCGCCGAGTATCTGAAGAATCCGGCGGGCAACGAAGCAGCGCGAACGAAGCTGACAGCTTGGTTCCAGGAGTGGGTTGCCGCCGCTCCGAAGGCCCAGCAGCTCATGACGGCTCCCCTGCTGCAGAGCGGAGCCGTCCGTGCGCAGCAGCTAGGCGAGCTGGGTTCGGCGGGACTGGAAGCGCTCGACCATCTGGCCAAAAACCAGAGCGCGCCTTCAGGATGGAAGCAAAGTAAGCTGTCGCTGATCGAGAACGCAAAGAAGCCGGATGGGATGGTCCGATTCACCGTGCTTGAGCCGATGCAGCAGCTGGTGAATGCAGTTCCATAGCCGGCTATTCACGGAGAGACAGGCAACGCCGCTGCTGGGTTCGTACAACTCAGCGCGGCGGGGTCACACGCAGCTCGGCATCGGGCTCGAGGCCTTCGGAAGCAGGGGATTGCGGATCGTGCACGCCGAATCTCTGTTTGGGACTTAAAAAGTCAGTTTCTTTGCTTTTTTTTTCATCCAGCTGCGCCGCTACTTCGATGCGGTTGCGGCCCAAGGCCTTGGCGCGGTAGAGCGCATCATCGGCGGCCTGCATGGCGGCAAGATAGCTGGACTCGTCGTCCGCGATGCAGGTTACGCATCCAGCGCTGACCGTCACCACCTTGTGGGGGTTGCCGTCATGAGGGACATTCAACCTGCGTACCGCGGCCAGCATCTCGCGGCATAGCTCAAGCGCACCTTCCCGGCCGGTGTTGGGCAGGATGACCGCGAATTCTTCGCCCCCATAGCGCGCCACCAGATCTGCGGCCCGGGTGACAACACTGCGGATAGAGTCCGCAATCTGCCGGAGACAATCATCTCCGGAGAGATGCCCGTAAAGATCGTTGTAGCGCTTGAACTGATCCACGTCCAGCAGAGCGATCGAGATCTCGCTGCCATCGCGCACGGCGCGGCGCCATTCGCGATCGAGCGTTTCATCGAAGCGCCGGCGATTGGCGATCCCGGTAAGTCCATCGATGCTGGCCAGGTTCTCCACCATCAGGAAAGCGCGAGCCAGTTCGTCCTCGGACTTCTTGCGATCGGCGATGTCGCGTATGACGCTGACCGATCCAGCTGGCTCCCCGGTGACCGGATCGCAATAAAGCCGCGGATTGCATTCTACCCAGCGGTAATCTCCGTTTTTGGTCCTGCAGCGATAAGCAAGAGGCTGTACCGGTTTGCCGGCAACGCAGTCCTGACGCATCTGCTCGAAGGCGGCTGCATCCTTCGGATGCACGATGTCCCGAAAGCTCCCGCCTAACATGTCGTCCGGCTGCCATCCCAGTACTTCACTCGCCGCTGGAGAGACATAATTCCGGCGGCCTTCGAGGTCGGTCATCACGATGATGTCCCGTGACGACTCAGCCAGCAGACGGAAGCGCGATTCACTGGCCTTCAGATTGATCTGCAGACGATTGCTCTCGGCCATGACCACTTCGAGGATGTACAGCATCAGCATGCTAACTGCGATGAACACCTGGAGCGCGAGATCGCGCCGGGGCAGGTCTGCGTGGGGGATGAGATTGGTCGGGCCATATCCCCAGGTCGTAAGCAGGCCGCCGATGCTGGTTACGACAATCAGCGCGAGGGCCGAAGCGGCGAGTCCCATCCGAACTCCGATCAGGAGCAGCAGCGGGAGCAGCAGGAACAGCAGCGGATAACGTGACTGTCCGAAGACCAGAACCGTAGTTCCGGCAATGAGAAGGAAGAGAGAGGCAGCCTCGAACCAGGAGCGCGACTTATAGCCGGCGCGGTGCCTGAAGGCAAGATAAAGCGGAGTCACCGTGGCAATGCCTAGCGCATCGGCAACCAGCCAGGTCCGGAAGACCAGAAGCTGCGCGTAGGTATGCATTTCCGGTCCATGAATGTAAGACAGGGAGGCCATCGCTGCGGCTATGGCCGGCGCGACGACCACACCATATAGCAGCAGAGCTTTGAGCTGACGCTTTCTGGTCAGGTCAGGATGGGGAGCGATGGTGCGATACAGCAGGACCGCCGCGACCCAGACCTCGAGCATGTTGCAGAAGGACAGGTAAAAGGGGTGCGGATTCAGGCTGGCAAAAAAGTTGAGAGCGAGATCCGCGGCACCGCCGAGGGCCAGATACACGGGCCATTCGCGGCGTGGTTCGCAGAGCAGCCACGCAATGAGGAAGCCGTTTGTCGGCCAGAGGATGGTGACACCGCCGGCACGCCAGCTTTGTTCGCCCATCAATGCGGATATCGCAGTGAACCCGATGAGCAGAGACACAAAGACCGCCAGCTTCTTGAGCTGGGGCATGTGGTTCTTCACTGATATGAGGTTCCCTGTCTCTTCACTCATCTCGTACCCTGTTTGGCACTGGCTGGCGAGAATCCGATTCAGCCCTGCTTTTAACAGGCGAATTTCATCTGTCACACGAACTTCTGGTTCCAGAGCCTGTCTTGGAGGCGTCTCATTTGGCTGAGATCGAGATGGCTCACGGGCGTCGAAAGAGTAGATGAGCGGACATACGGCGATCTTAGAATTCTGAGCTTTCCAAAACAGTAGCCAATAAATAGAACCCGCTGACACACAGCTGGTTGCTCTGTCTATCTATCGGAAAGATGCATTGCGAATTGCAGTTCTTTTTTGATGAGATGCAGGTCGGCCCGCGGAGATCAATGCGGCTGATTCCTCCAAATCATGGGTACATAGTACTCCTCGAGATACCAGGAAAGGGCGAAGAGGAGCGCCATCCCGGTCAGCGCCCAGAAGAAGAGACGCACGGGCAGAGTGCGCAGGATATCCGAGTCTGCTTCCTTGCCGTGATGTCGTTGAAAAAGAAGACCGCTGGCAAAGCATATACAGGCAGCCAGCAGGATACGCATCAGTGAATTGAGCAGACGGTCGTCCCAGTGTGAGCCGGGCACGAAGAAAGCGCTGGCTAGCAGCGCATCCAGCGAAAGGATGCTCAGCAGAAGTGAAAACAGCCTGCCGAGTTCGAGAAGCATAAGATGCCTCACAGCTGCTCCGCGTGAGCATTCAAGATGACGGCAAAATTACAGCCGGTCATCTCACCCGCGAATATCCTTGAGCGCGGGATAAACCTTGCGGTAGCCCTGATATCCAACAGCATACCTCTGCTTGGCTACGGCGTCAGGTTCGATCTGCTGCGCGACATGAATGGCGGAAGCACACGCAGCATCCAGGCCGGGCCACGCGCCTGCTCCAACGCCTGCGAGCAGCGCCGCCCCGAAGGCTCCGCCCTCCTCGGCCACGAGGACATCTGTGGTGTAGCCGTAGACCGAGGCTTGAATCTCGCGCCATAACGGACCGCGCGCGCCGCCGCCTCCGAGACGCACTCCTTTGACCGGGATTCCGAGCTCAGCGAAGAGGGTGAAGGTGTCCTTGAGTGAATAAGCCACACCTTCGAGGACCGCCCGCACCAGATGCCCACGTGTGTGGCCGGCGGTGAGGCCGACGAAGGCCGCGCGCGCCTGTGAGTCGAGATGCGGTGTGCGCTCGCCGAGCAGATAAGGCGTCCAGAGCAGGCCGTCGCTGCCAGCCGGAACTTTCGCGGCTAGCGCGGTAAGCGCATCGTAGCTTTCGCCGGGGGCAATGGTATCGCGCAGCCAACGGAAAGACAGCCCTGCAGATTGCGTTACACCCATCACGTGCCAGCGGCCGGGAACCGCGTGGCAGAAGGTGTGCAGGCGCCCCTGTGGATCGCGCGTAGGCGCAGCGGTTGCTGCGAAGACCACTCCCGAGGTGCCGATGGTCGCCGATACCGATCCAGGCTCGAGGATACCCATGCCGACAGCTCCAGCACCCTGATCGCCGGCGCCAGCGACCACCGGAGTGCCGGCGGGGATGCCGGTGATATTCGCAGCTTCCGTCGAAATCTTCGCGCAGACATCGGGCGATTCGAAGAGTTGCGGCAGCCATGATTCAGGAATGCCTGCGATCTTCGCCACCTCGGACGACCAGCGGCGGTTGGCCACGTCGAGCAGCAGAGTGCCCGAGGCCTCCTGTACATCCATGGCATAGGTGCCGGTGAGGCGATAGCGGACGTAATCCTTGGGGCAGAGGATGTGGGCAATCTTCGCGAAGATCTCTGGCTGATGCCGCTTCACCCAGAGCAGTTTGGTCAGCGTGAAGTTGGGCAGCGCGGGATTGGCCACCAGCTCGATGAGGCGCTCGCGGCCGATGACGCGATGCAGCCAGTCGCACTCGTCGTCGGTGCGCTGATCGCACCAGATCAGCGAAGAGCGCAGCACTTTGCCGCCGGCGTCGAGCATCACCGCGCCGTGCATCTGGCCGGTTAGTCCGACAGCATCGATGCGCGCGCCATTGCTGGCGGCTACGACTTCCTTGATTGCCTTCTGCGCTGCCCGCCACCAGTCTTCGGGATCCTGCTCCGCCCATCCGGGAAAGGGGCTGCTGAAGGGAACGTGCTCCTCCGAGGCTGAGGTGATCACCTTGCCCTGCTCATCCACCAGCACCGCGCGTGTGCCACCTGTACCTATGTCGAGACCGAGGAACACAGAAAACTCCTAGCTAAATCGATAAAGTATCCCCAACACTCTACCACCTGCGGGCAACCTTTCTGAAGGCCGGAATTTTGCTTCTGGTGCTGCTCTCCATGCCGCGAGCACCGCATCCTAAAGTTCCGATTGCCGTATTCCCAACGGCGTCATGTTGCAAACTCCTGCCGGCGGAACCCTTCGTTGTTCCGTGTCACAGCGGCTCAGCCCGAGCAGGTCTGGGCCGCTCGTCCTCTTGCAGAAGGGCTGGACGCGCAGAGTTTTTGCTTGCGCCTGAGGCAACGAGCGACTATCTCTTTTAAGCAGCCAATTTCGCCATCCCGTTGGCCTGCGTTTCTCCGGCGCGTAAATTCCCGCAATGCTCAAGGAAGGTTCATGAAGAAGCTCTTTGCAACGTCGAACGACCATATTGTTGCGTTACTGAGGCTGGTGCTGGGGATCGTTTTCTTCGCGCATGGCGCACAGCAGGTTCACGGGTGGTTTCACGGCTATGGTTTTCACGTGATGATGCACTGGTTCGAAGCGATGGGCGTTCCCGCCGTCTTCGCCGCGCTGGCTATTTTCACGCTGTTCTTTGGAGGCATTGGTCTCATTGTAGGCTTCCTGGCGCGCATCGCCGCCGCCGGAATCGCGGTAGTCATGCTGGTTGCCGTCTATATGCAGCACCTTGCCGTCGGCTTCTTTATGAACTGGTATGGCACGCAGAAAGGCGAGGGCTTCGAATTCCATCTGCTGGCGATTGCCATCGCCATTCTGATCGTGGCGAAGGGCGCAGGCGCGTTGTCGATCGACCGCGCCATTGCCAAGGCGTGACCGCAGCGTGGATCACAGGTGATACCAGTGATCCGCGCCAAAGACCAATCCGAGTGTGATGATGGCGATCACAACCTCGCCGATGGCTCCCACGATGAATGGCCGCGCACCCTGTTTGCCCAGCTCGCGCAGATTGGTGCGCAGGCCGACTCCGGCAAAGGTGAGCAGGAAGGCCCAGCGTGACAGGTTGCCCACCGCTGTGAGCTGCGGCTTGGTGAAGAAGCCGATGGTGGCCAGCAGCGAGATCAGCAGAAAGCCCAGCACAAATTTAGGAAACTTGCGCCACAGGAAGGACGCTTTGTTTGTGACCGCGGCCGCCTGTCCCTTTGAAGCCCAGTAAATCGCGTAGCCCAGAACGATGAAGCCGATCAAAGCATTGCGGCAGGTCTTGGCCAGCACCGCGATTTTGCCCGCGGCATCGGAATAGAGCGCGCCAGCGGCGGTTGCTTCCGCGGTGTTGTCGACAGCCAGCCCCGCCCACAGTCCGTAGGCGCGATCACTCAGGTGCAGTGTGTGTCCTACCAGCGGGAACAGCAGCAGGGACAGCGCGCCCAGCGCCAAAATGGCCGCTATGGCATAAGACGCATCTTCCTCGTCGGCATCGATCGCACCCTGCGCCGCGATAATGGCCGAGACTCCGCAGACGGAGGAGCCCACGGCCAGCAGCGTGATCAGCTTGGGTGAGAGCTTGAAGCCGCGGCCAAGATAGGTCATGAAGGTGAGCGCGAGCGCAAGCTCGATGAACACCAGTCCCAGGCTGAGACCGCCCAGCTTGAGCACATCGCCGAGCAGGAAGCGCGCGCCCAGCAGCACAATGCCGGCCTTGAGCCAGAACTCATACGTCGCCACGCCAGAGCGAAACAGCGCCGGCACGCCGATGGTGTTGGAGATGGCGAGCCCGATCAGAATAGCCCACAACACATATTCGATATTGGGCAGGACGAGATGATGCGCCTTGCCGTAGTGGGAGATCGACTGCTCGATGAACTTGCCGGCGTAGCCGACCGCGGCGAGCAGCAGGATGCCGGGGATCAGGCCGAGGAAGCGGCTCGGCAGGGAAGGCGCCTGGGCGCGAGGAAGAGCAACGGAGCTGGCCATCGTCGCCTCCTTACCAGGGAACCGTCTTGAGGACGCCGAAGCGAACCAGCAGCGCGGCAGCCAGCGCCAAAAGAACGGCCCAGGTATCGAGCCCAATGAATCGACGGGTAGATGTAGTCATAGGAAAAACTCCAAAGGCCAGAATGTATCCGGCGGAGAAAGCACATGAAAGGGAGGGGATTACAGGGCGCGGAAGGGAACTAGCGACAACAACAGGCGGAGAGCCTGCTGGGCATGGTGCGGAGGTCGCGTTGTGATAGAGATGTCATGCCGTAGCAATTTTGTAGCACGGTGCAGGGGCGGGTGCAAGAAGCATGTGCTGCTCCGATGTTTATGCGGTACAGGCTTTCAGGTAGGTGCTGACGAGAAAGATCAGCTCCTGGCGCAGCGGCTCGACGTGTTTCTCAGGCATTTCGGATTCGAGCAGGCGGCGGCTGATTCCGTTCATGGCGCCCTGCAGCATCCAGGCGATGAGCTGCGTGTCCTTGGTCAACGGCTCGGCGGCGCTTTCCAGCATGGCGATGATGGCTTTGGTTCCGCGCCGGCCCACCTGCAGCGCGATTTTGGCGCCGTCTACATCCGAGCTCACGGAGTAGAGCGCCACGCTGGTCTTCGGGTCTTTCATCTTGGCGGCGAGAAAGGCGTTGATGAGGGCGGCCGCCATCTCCTGAATGCTGTTGCCCTCCTGCTCGCGGCAGACCCGCTCGACAGCCGAGGTGACCTGTTCGAGATGCGCTCTCAGGACCGCCTGCAGCAGCGCGCGCTTGTTTGGGAAATACTGATACAGCGTTCCCACGGAGACACCGGCCCGCTGTGCGACGCGAGTTGTGGTCAGGCGCTCCTTTCCGACTCCAAGCAAAACCTGAACAGTGGCTTCCAGAAGAGCCTCCACGCTGGCGGTGGAACGCGCCTGGACCGGCGACTTTCGCGGCTCTAAGACGGCCTGGGAACGTGGCGGCAAATGCGAACTCCGAACCTGAAGCTTCCTTCATCTAATCACAGAAAGCGGCTGAACAGCGGATGGCCAGGAAGCGGGTCGCTATGGTCCGGGTCGCTTAACGGCGGGATGGGTGGAAAGACCGGGCGCGGTTGGGCGCCTGCAACAATCAGTGAGAAATCAGGAGAGATGACAATGACAAAACAGATTGATCTCGGCGGGACATTTACCTTCCCGGGAACCTCAATGACGGTGAACCGCATGGGATATGGAGCGATGCAGCTCGCCGGACCGCATGTGTGGGGACCGCCCAAGGACCGGGTTGCGTGCGTTGCCGTATTGCGTGAGGCGATCGAGAGCGGCGTAAACCATATCGACACCAGCGATTTTTATGGTCCGCATGTGACCAACCAGATCATCAAGGAGGCGCTGCATCCTTATGCTGATGGTCTGGTGATTGTGACCAAGCTGGGCGCAAGGCGCGGCGCGGATGCCTCGTGGAACCCAGCGCTCTCGAAACAGGATCTGACGGATGGAGTTCACGAGAATCTGCGCAATCTGGGGCTCGATGCGCTCGATGTGGTGAATCTCCGCGTAGGCGGTTTTTCGACTCCGAACGATGCGTCGATCGAAGCTCCGCTGACCGTGCTGGCTGAGCTCAAGCAGCAGGGGCTGATCCGTCACATCGGACTCAGCAACGTCAGCCAAAAGCAAATTGAGGAAGGACAGAAGATCGCGAATATCGTCTGCATCCAGAACTTCTACAATGTGGCCAACCGCGCCGACGACAGCATGATCGACCATCTCGCGAAGCAGGGAATCGCTTACGTTCCGTTCTTTCCGCTGGGAGGATTCACGCCACTGCAATCGTCGGAGCTCGATTCCGTCGCAGCATCATTGCAGGCAACGCCAATGCAGGTGGCGCAGGCGTGGCTGCTGCACCGCTCGCCGAACATGCTGCTGATTCCGGGCACATCGTCGGTGGCGCATCTGCGGGAGAACCTGGCAGCCGCGGCCCTGCAGCTTCCTGCGCAGGCACTCGAGGAGCTCGATGCGATCAGCGTAGCCGGGAGCGCGGCAAATCACTGAGGGGCCGGCAATATCCTGTACTCTCATCCATAGACATGGCGAGAGTCAGAAGTCCGGAAAAACGAGCGGCGATTCTCGATGCGGCGGTGTATGAGATCGCCGCGTCGGGGCTCGGCGCAGCCACGGCGAAGATTGCCCAGCGTGCGGGGATTGCCTCGGGCACGCTCTTCACCTACTTCCCGACGAAGGAAGAGCTGCTGAACGAGCTTTATCTTGAGCTGAAGAGCGAAGTTTACGCGCGCATGAATGCCAGCTTTCCGCACAGGGCGAGCCTCGAGCAGCGGGTGCGGCATGTGTGGACGAGCTATCTCGACTGGTCTATCGAATTCTCGAAGAAGCGCAAGGTATCAGTGCAGCTACACGTTTCTGATGTGATTACAACGGAAACGCATAGAAAAGCAACGGCGATGCGCGGAGCGATCGACACGACACTGAGTGAGCTTGAAAATCGCCGCTCGCTCGAGGGATTGCCGGCGGGGCTGGCCATGGCCATGATGGGAGCGATGCAGGACGCGACCATCGAGTTTATTGCCCGCCAGCCAAAGCAGCGGCGGCAGATTATCGAAGGGGCCTTCGACGTTTTCTGGCGGGCGATGCGCTAAATTATTTTTACCAAATAAATGAGCAACCAGTCAGTCATTAAATCATCTCATGGCAAGGAGGATCTTGCGTATGGCGAAGGTCTGGTTGATTACAGGAAGCGGAAACGGTCTGGGCCGGGATATTGCCGAGGCGGCATTGGCAGCGGGAGATAGTGTTGTAGCGGGTGCGCGGCGCACAGAGGAGCTGGCTCCGCTGGTGGCGCAGTATGGCGAGCGGGTAAAGCCGGTCAAACTTGAAGTGCGCGACGAAGCTGCGGCCAAGTCGGCGGTACAGGCTGCCGTGGATACATTCGGGCGGCTGGATGTGCTGGTGAACAATGCCGGCTACGGGCAGTTTGCTCCCTTCGAGCAGATGAGCGGCGAGGATTTTCAGGCCATTGTGGATACCTGCCTCTACGGCGTGGTCTACACCACGCGCGCTGCGATCCCGGTCATGCGCAAACAGAAGAGCGGGTACATCTTCCAGGTTTCGTCAATCGGTGGACGCATTGCCATGCCCGGCAACTCGCCGTACCACGCTGCCAAGTGGGCGGTAGGCGGTTTCAGCGATGCGGTGGCTGCGGAAGTTGCTCCCTTTGGCGTGAAGGTGTGCACACTGGAGCCGGGCGGTATCCGCACCGCCTGGGCGCGGCGCGCGGCGCAGGATGCTCCAACGCTGCTGCCGGAATATGAGGCCTCGGTTGGTCCAATCTACAAGCTGCTGCAAGCCATAGAAGGTCACCAGGAAGGCGACCCGAAGAAGATTGCGGAGCTCATCGTGAAGCTGGCCAACAGCGACGCTGTGCCGTTGCGGCTGATTCTAGGCGTCGATGCAGAAAAGCGAGTGCAGCGTGTAGAAACGCTGCGCGCCGAGGAAGCTGCGGAGTTCCGGGACCTCACGCACTCAACTGTGTACGAAAACGCTGAGGCGATTCCCGAATTGCTGAACCACTAAACCAAAACGCCGGGTAAACGAAAAGGCTCCCGGAAATATCCCGGGAGCCTTTTTACTCGTTCCTGAAAGCTACTGCACGACCGAGTGGAAGAGCGGCGACTGCAGCAGGCTGGAGAACTGGCTGTCCGAGGCGACGAAGCTGACCTGAAGGTTGCCGGCGCTGGAATCGATGGTGGTCTCGTCGATGGCCTGCTTCTCGATCGTGGTGCCGCTGACCTTCTTGTACATGGCGGCGGCGTTGAGCAGCGACGACATGGTGGCCGCGGTGAAGGTATCCGGAGTGTTCACGATGAGGTTGAACTTCACGCCGTTCTGGAAGTTCATGGTGTAGCTGGAGCCAAGCAGCCGCTTCTTGATCGAGTTATAGTCGGTGAGCTGCGAGGCTTCGCCAAGCAGGCTGCGCATCATGAACTGCGTGCCTTTCTGGTCCATGATGCTCCACAGCGGCTCGGAGTCCACCGCACCCATCTGCTGCAGCATGTCCGGGTTGGTGAGCAGATTCGGAGCATAGCCGTCGCGTGCATCGAGCGCAGGCTTGATCGCATCGGTCGATCCGAACACCATGGTCGTGGGATTCAGAAATGTCACCACCATGCCGCTGGCGCCCATGGGATAAAGACTGTTGTTGTGCCACTTGGTGGCCTTGATCTTGTTCTTCTTGATGTTGGCCATGATGTCGGCGAGCGAAAACTGCCCCTGCGCGACACCCACGATCTTGGTGTTGGTGCCGTTCTCGCCGGTGCGATACGCGGCAAAGGCCAGCACTTCTACGTCGTGGTTCTCATTGAATCCGGATACCTTCAGAGCCTCCTCCAGCTGCTTCAGCTCAGGCGGCAGAATACGAGCCTTCAAATCCATGGCGGCCGGCGAATTCTGCATGGCGCGGTAGTCGACCACGATCACCTGTTGCACGTCCTTGGGAATGGCAGTACGCGCATCGCTGTCAATCTGCGCGGCCATCGCGGAGAAAGGCGCCAGCGCTGCTGTTGCAGCCGCGAAGAGCGCCGTCATCGTCAACCGCTGAAAATTCTTATTGAAACTCATCATCAAAATGTCCTTCCGGACCGCACGCTCTGCGCAGCCCTTACCTGTCTGTGTCTTCCCGCCCGCAGCTATCTTGCGGGGCTCGAGATACCGGCTCGCCGGTCTGCGGAATCTCTCTGTATACGACTATCTTAGACCCGCAATGGATTACGTAGTTACCGGCCAGGAACGCGGTTTCTGCAACTTTCGTTCCAAAATCTTTTCCTCCGGGTCGAATTCATGAAAAAGACGCAGCCATTCGCTCTCCTGCTCGGCTGCAGCCTCTGGAATCAACCCAATCAGCTCTCCGCGCACCGGCTCGATACCGAATCGGGCCGCCTTATCTTTCACTTCGGCATAGACCTGGCTGACTGGAGTCTGCCGGAAATCGGTGATGTTCATTGAGATCTGCGCTTCGCCGTGGGCCAATACTCCCATAGCTTTAACGCCGGTGAGCCCCCCACCGGATGCACGGATCTCACGGGCGATAGCACGCGCTTTCGCTACATCAACAGTATTGAGATAGAGGTTGTAGGCGATCAGGAAGCGGCGCGCACCGATAGCAGAAGCCCCGGCCGTAGGATGCAGGTCGGGACCGCCGACATCGGGACGACGCGCGGCCTCGCGTCTCACCGCATCGCGCAGGCCTTCAAACTGACCGCGACGCACATCTTCCAGCAGTACGCGGTCCGGCCGCGAAGCGGCTGCCTCGTAGAAATAAGCCGGAACTCCGTGCCGGTTCCACAACGCCGCGCCGGCCTGCCGTGCAAAGAGCACGCATTGTTCGAGGGAGATGTCCCGGACCGGGACAAAGGGGATGACGTCAGTGGCGCCGATGCGCGGGTGGACACCCTGCTGTGAAGTGAGATCGATCAGTTCCGCGGCCTTGCCCGCGCCGCGAACCGCAGACTCGACGACGGCAGCCGGCGGACCGGCGATGGTCACCACGGAGCGATTGTGATCAGGGTCGAGCGAATAGTCGAGCAGGGAAACGCCATCCACCGCCATCGCCGCCACAATCGCCTCTACGATGGCCACGCTTCGGCCTTCGGAGAAATTGGGCACGCATTCGATCAGGGGATCAGACATATCAGTTCTCAGTGCTCAGAACTTAGAGCACAGCAAGGCAAGTATTCTGAGCTCTGTGCTCTGAGCGCTGCGCCCTGCATCATTTCCACCACGTATAACCGACCTGGAATTGTACGCTTGCGTTTACGCCCGGATTCCGATCGCCCAGCGAAGCGCTGGAGATGTGAATGGCGTTGGCAGCGAAATCGATCGACCGGCGCGGCTTTACGAAATAGTGGAAGCCGATGCCAAACTGCGGCGTGAAATTGAAGACACTGGTCCCGCCCGGGGTGCCGTGAGTTACGAGGATATCCGGCGGATACTTGTGCGTGGTATAGACCAGTCCGCCCGCGCCCTGAATCCATGGGGCCAACCGCTTGCCCGGTTTGAGATCCCAGCGCAGGATAATGGGTGTGATGCTGGCTCCGGTGTAGGTTCCGCCGCCGTAGGGCAGCGTTTCCGTTCCGAGGTACTGGCCGCTCTCGCTGTAGATCTTGGTAGGCGCGGAATGAGGCCCAGGGGTAAACGACTGCCAGTAAGGCATGATCTCGCCCGCATATTCGAACTGGCCGCGCAGAATGCCGGGCAGATGCTGATCGGTGATCACCTTGCCTACGCGCACGCCTGCAGAGGTGAAGGTGAAGTCATCACGATCGCCCTGTCCGATGCCGCCCTGAAAGAACGGACCCCACTCCCAGGGATCGGTGGCCAACGCGGCCTTGGCTGGCGCGTCATCGGCGGGAGCTGGCGTTTGAGCGTTCGCAGTCTTTGCAGTGGCGGTCACGAGGGTTGCGGCAATAAGCGCCGCCCCTAAAACACACAGGCATTTCATCCGCATTCGAGTCGTGTCTTCTCTTTCTAAGGAACTTCCGGGAAATCTATTCAAGAGACGATTTGAGGTGAAGGTGTGATTCAGGCAAAAGAGAGGCCGCCGATTGCGGCGGCCACCCTGAGGACTGAGTAAACGCCGCTTAGCCCGCGACTTCTTCCAGTTGCTTGGCGTCGATATCGAGGTTCGAGTAGACATTCTGCACGTCCTCGTTATCTTCGAGTGCATCGAGCAGGCGAAGCATCTGTCCGGCAACCGCGCCTTCCAGCTTGGTGTAGGTCGAGGCCACCATGGTGATCTCCGACATGACCGTTTCGATCTTCGCGTCGCGTACCGCCTGCGCCACGGCTTCATACGCACCCGGCTCGGTGATGATCTCCCAGCTATCGCCTTCGTCGTTCAGATCGTCGCCGCCGGCTTCGAGGACGATGCCCATAAGTGTGTCCTCGTCGGCCGCTTCTTTGGGGATGGCGATGACGCCCTTCTTCGAGAACATGAAGCGGACGGAATTGGGTTCGCCGAGGTTTCCGCCGTGCTTCGAGAAGCAGTGCCGGATTTCGCTGACCGCGCGATTGCGGTTGTCGGTAGTGGCGTCGACGATGATGGCTACGCCGCCGGGACCGTAGCCCTCGAAGGAGATTTCCTCGTACTGCAGGCCGGGGATTTCCCCGGTGCCGCGCTGCACGGCGCGTTTGATGTTGTCGGCCGGCATGTTCTCGGCCTTGGCCGCGGCTATAGCCGAGCGCAGGCGGGGGTTGCCGTCCGGATCGCCTCCGCCGCCACGGGCTGCGATGGTGATTTCCTTGATCAGGCGGGTAAAGATCTTGCCGCGCTTGGCGTCCAGTGCGCCCTTCTTATGCTTGATTGTCGCCCATTTGGAATGGCCGGACATAGAAACCTCAGGAGTCGGTAGTGAAGTGAATTTTGCGGTAAATGCTGGAAAACAGTGCTGCTTTTGAGCAACTCCCGCAACCACGAAGTATATCAGGGCACAGAATCAGTTGAAAAATGGTCCTCGCTCCCAGGCGCGGCTTCTGCACTGGCTGTGAATCCGGCGGCGGCACAATCACGGTTAGAACAATCGGCTCGGGTCTGAACATTCCCCGGAACAAAGTCCTAAGCTTTTAGTTGACAAAGCCGGTTCGCCGGGTCTAATATCCTAAGTTATTAGGAGGAGTCGTGGCGAAAGACCCGGTCAAAGCCGGCTTGACCAAGCTGGAGTTGAAAATCATGCAGGTGATCTGGAGGCTGGGCAGCAGCACGGTGAGCGCCGTGCAGGCAGAGATGGAGCCTCCGCTGGCCTACACCACGGTGCAGACCATGCTGAACATCCTGGAGCGCAAAGGCAAGCTCAAGCGCGAGCTGCAGGGACGCGCCTATGTTTACTCCGCCAAGGTGACCGAGAACAAGGCGCTGGGTCAGGGTGTGCGCGATCTGATCGATCGCATGTTCGGCGGCTCGAGCGAAGAGCTGGTGATGAGTTTGCTGAAGAACCGCCAGATCGACGCCAGGAAGCTCGCCGAGCTGACCGAGAAGTTTAACAAGGAGGGGGACAAGTCATGATGAACTTCGGGTCTGGAGTCGAATCCTGGATACTGTCGTACCTTCTGAACTCTCTGTGGCAGGTTCCATTGCTACTGGCTGCGGGATGGGTTGCAGCACGGCTGGTGAGACGCGTTGGCGCTGCGGCGGAGCACCGCGTGTGGGTGACGGTGCTGGTTTTGCAGAGCGTTCTTCCCGCCGGCTCAGCGATATCGTGGCAGTGGCTGCGTAACCTCATTGTCTGGATCGCGGCATCGCGTTCGTCAGACGAAGCGCACGTAAGCGTGGTGATGGGCTCAGGCGCTGGAGTTGGCGGCGTTCATTTTCCAGCCGCGCTGCTGACGGTGATTGCGGCCGCCTACGCCATCGTAAGCGCCTACTTCGCCGCGAGGTTCGCATGGAACTGGTTCCGGCTCGCTGCGATCCGAGAGGATGCCGAGGCGATTGAGCTTGAGGGGGAAGCTGCTCTGGCCTGGGCGCAGTGTTCGCGGAGGTTCGGAATCGACGACGCGTCGATCGCCATGTCTTCGCAGGTTTTCGGACCCGTCACTATGGGTCTATCGAAAAAGCTCGTGTTGCTGCCTGCGAATATGCTTGACGGCCTGCCGGAAGACGATCTCCACACGGTCATCGCGCACGAGTTCGCGCACATTTGCCGCAATGACTTCCTCATCAACCTGATCTATGAGGTGATCTCGCTGCCGGTGAGCTACCACCCGCTCTTCTGGCTCACCCGCGAACGGATCATGGAAACCCGCGAGATGGTCTGCGACCAGATGGCGGCTGAATTCACTGGACCAAACGAGTATGCAAGATCGCTGCTGCGGCTGGCGGCCCTGTTGTTGGAAGGCATGCCGGTCAGAATTCCTCACGCCATCGGAATCTTCGATGCCAACGCTCTCGAAAGGAGACTTATGAAGCTGACGGAAAAACAGAACGAGATTCGAGGCGTGCGGCGGCTGGCCATCGTGGCAACCTGCGCAACGTTTGCCCTGGGGATTTGCGGTTCCGCTCTGGCTCTGAGCATGCATGTGGATGCCGCGTCAGTATCGGATGATACTCATCCAGCGAACCCCAAATCGATTCATGTCGATTCTGGAGTGATGGCGGGGAACAAGATCGGAGGCCCGACTCCGAAATATCCCGAAGAAGCCAAGAAGCAAAGAATTCAGGGTACGGTGGTGCTGCATGCGGTGATCGGCAAAGATGGTCTTATGGAAGAGGTCTCGGCAATCTCTGGGCCGAAGGAACTGCAACAGTCGGCACTGGACGCTGTGCGGCAGTGGACCTACAAGCCTTATCTGCTGAATGGCGATCCTGTCGAAGTGGAAACAAACATCAACGTGATCTATACCCTCGCGGGATAAGTTGTATGACGCAGAGGGCGAGCGCATGCGCCTCGCTCTCTGCAGAGCCTCAGCGGCTGGCCTTTAACATCTGCTCGGCGTGCTTGATCGATGTCTCAGTGAGTTTAGCTCCGCTGAGCATGCGCGCAATCTCTTCAGTGCGCTCATTGTCGGTGAGAAGGCGAACGGAGGTCCGGGTTCGGCCCTGCTTCTCCTGCTTCTCGATCAGAAAATGCTGATCAGCGAAGGATGCGATCTGGGGCAGGTGCGTAACGCACAGTACCTGCTGCGCTCGCGACAGAGCCTTCAGCTTCTGCCCCACGGCCTCTGCGGCGCGCCCTCCGATGCCGATATCGATTTCGTCAAAGACAAGTGTGCGCGGAACCTGCAGCTTCTTCTTGCCTTTGGCGGCTCCTTCTTCGACGCTTACTTTGAGTGCGAGCAGCACACGCGACATTTCACCGCCGGAGGCGATTTCGTCGAGCGGCTTCAGGGGTTCTCCAGCGTTGGTGGCGATGCGGCATTCGACCGTGTCCCATCCATGCGCGGTCCAATGTGCGGAATCCTCTTCTGCTGTAACCGCGATGGCGAAGCGCACTCTCATGGCGAGATCATTGATCTGCGCCTCGGCCAGCTTTTCCAGCTTTTTTGCCGCGGAGGCGCGTTCGTTATGCAGCGCCTGTGCCGTGTCGCGATAGGATTGCGCGGCGCGAGCCAGATCGGCGCGCAAAGTCTTGATGATCTCGTCGCGGTTTTCAATCTCAGATAACTTCTGCACGACCTCTTCACCGTAGGCGATCACATCGGCTAGCGTCGCTCCGTATTTGCGCTTGAGGCGGCCGAGCGCCGCGAGGCGGTCTTCGATCTCAGCCAGGCGATCGGGCGAGGCCTGAATGCCCTCAGCGTAATCGCGCACCGTCGCACCCACGTCTTCGACGGTGGCCAGCGTCGAAGCGAGCTGCTGCTGTGCATCATGAAACTTGGCGTCATAGCGAGCCAGCTCTTCGATTTGCTTGAGAGCTGCGCGCAGCGTGGCCTCGGCCGAGCCGGTTCCGTCATAGAGCAGGTCGTAGGCGGACATCGACGCGGCATAAAGCTTCTCGGCATTGGCCAGTACGCGGCGCTCGGTTTCGAGGGCTTCATCTTCGCCGGGCTCAGGCTTGCTGTCATTGATCTCGCGATTCTGAAAGCTCCACAGATCGACCATGCGCAGACGATCCTGCTCGTCGCGCTCCAAATCGTCGAGCTTGGTCTGGATGTCACGCCAGCGTCCGAATGCGGCGGCGACGGCGTCCATCGACAGATTGGCAAAGCGGTCGAGAAGCTGGCGCTGCTGGGCCTGATCGAACGCTCCCATGGTTTCGCTCTGCGCATGAACCAGCGCCAGCTCGGGTGCGAGCTGACGCAGGACTGCAACCGTGGCCGGCTGGTTGTTCACGTAAACGCGGGCCTTGCCGTTCTCCAGAATCTCGCGGCGCAGGATGATCTCATTGCCTTCGGCATCGATGCCATTGGCCTCGAGCGTGGCCTCGGCTCCGAGCGTGCTCTCGAAGACGCAGGAGACGACAGCCTTGTCCGCGCCATGACGCACCACGTCGGATGATGCCTTGCTGCCCATCAGCAGGGCCAGGGCATCGACAAGAATCGACTTGCCTGCGCCGGTTTCACCGGTGAGCAGATTGAGGCCAGGGCCAAAGTTGGCAATGGCGTGATCGATGACAGCGTAATTTTCAGCGCGCAGTTCTAGCAGCATGACTTCTCTTGTTGAATCTTCGCGCAGCATAGCAGGAGGCGGGCAGAGAATGAAATGCGGCGTGCGATTTCCTTCTATCTGCGGCCGCGTCTATAGATTTTGTGGATTTTCCCCGGCCAGGCTACCGGTTTTCTTCACATGTGAAGACCTTTGCTATCAAGGTCGCAGCCACTATTGACGAACTGTGGTCGACGGGCAAGGCAACTTGGTTCTCACCTTTCGCGTCTGGTAACGTTGAAATAAGAGCGAGATGACACTTTTGTTTGCTTCTGCAGCACTACTCTTCTTCCAGGCTGATGCCGATGCCGGCGCTCCTGCCGTTAACAATGGCAGCGCCATCGTGGAGATGCTTCACAACAGCGGTCCCATTGCCCTCTCCGTGCTGGGCATTCTGCTCGTCGCCAGCCTGTGGTCCTGGGCCATTATTTTCGGCAAGCTGGGCGGATTCCGCCGCGCGGCAGCGCAGAGCAAGCGCTTTCTGCGCGCCTTCCGCAAAGCTACACGCTTGCAGGAGATCGCCACCGTCAGCGAACAGTTCAAGCCCAGCCCGCTGGTGAATGTCTTCGACGAAGTCTATGAGACCTACCGGCGCCAGACCGGCGGCTCCGGCCCGCCGCGCAATATCACTGCGCTCGAGCGCGCCGCGCAGACAGCGGCCAGCGAATCATTAACGGTGATGGAGAGCCGTCTTACCTGGCTGGCTACGATTGGCGCCATCTCTCCATTCGTCGGTCTCTTCGGAACCATCATGGGCATCGTCGATGCCTTCCATGGTCTCGGCCAGTCGGGAACAGCTACTCTGCGCGCGGTCGCTCCGGGCGTCTCTGAAGCGCTCATCACCACTGCCGCCGGACTCATCGTCGCGGTGCCCGCGGTGGTCGCCTACAACCAGTTCACCGCGCGCTGCCGCGACTTCGGCGCCCGCATGGACGACTTCGCCCGAGAGCTGCTGAACAGCATGGAAGAGGTTACGCTGAAGCCCGGTCAGGATCCTGGGGAGACTGCGCGTGGCCTTCACAAGTAAAAACGGGCACACGCAGACTGCGCTCGCCGAGATCAACATCACTCCGCTGGTCGATGTGGTGCTGGTGCTGCTCGTCATTTTCATGCTCACCGCGCCGGTGCTGCAGTCGGGCATCGAAGTCGCCGTGCCCAAGACGAAGACGGTAAAGCAGATCACCGAGCAGCGGCTGGTGGTCACGATTAATAAGGACTCCGAAGTCTTCCTGCAGGACAAGCCCATCAACCTGAACGATCTGACTTCGCAACTGGCGAGCTCAGGCAAAGACCCGGCGCACCAAACCATCTATCTTGAAGCCGATGAGAAGGTGCCGTTCGGAGCCTTCGCCTCGGTGATGGACGCGGTGAAGCAGGCAGGTATCACCAATATCAGCATCGTGACCGAGCCTATCCAGAAGAGCCGGGCCGGCGCCCGATAAGAGAGCCCTTACGCATGTCAGAGAGAACGACTATCGATCTGGAGCGCGAGCCATTTGGCGCGCCGGTGGCCAAGTCGTTCGGACTGCACCTGCTCATCGTTGCCTTGGTCGTGGGATATGCGTTTCTAGCCGGGCGATTTCACGGCGCGGAATGGGGTGACAACAAAGCCCCGGGTGCAATTCAAGCCACGTTGGTGAGCTCTGCTCCTGCCATCCCGCTGCCTCAGGACACGCCACCCACGCCGAACGTGCTGGCGACCGAGCAGCCATCGCCCGCGCCCGCCGCACCGCAGCCAAAAGAGGTACCCGTTACGCCTCCTCCCGATGCGGTACCGATTCCCGTGAAGGCTCCGCCGAAGGAAAAGCAGAAGCAGGAGAAGCAAGCGCCACCGGCTCCCAAGCATGCGCAGCCACAGGATGTGCAGCATCGCGCTCGGTACGGCGAAGCTCCGGCGACACAGATTCCACATTCGCTGGCGCAGAACCAGGGTGCGACGAATCCTATCAACATCACCGGCGGCGGCGAAGGTTTCAACTTCCCGTATTACGTGGGAATCATCCAGCGCAAAGTGCAGCAGGCCTGGTATGTGTATGAAGTCGCGGGCGGAACACCGGTAGGGAGCAAGGCAAAAGTAACTTTTTCTATTTCCCGTGACGGCACGCCGAGCAACATTCGCATCTCACAATCGAGCGGCTCTCCTACACTCGACAGCTCTGCAGTCCGCGCTGTGCAGCGTATCGAGAGTTTTGGTCCATTGCCCCCGGGATACAACAAGTCCAGCGTTTCTGTGGAGTACACTTTTACTTACGATCAGACGGCGCATTGAGCACATGGAGATTGTGACTGGCCGGATGAATCCTGATCGTTTGCCAGCTAAAAATCGCGAGCGCAGAGGTACGATGAACGGCAAGTTCCTGAAATCCAGATTTCCCCTGAATACTTTTCTCGCAATTTCCCTCCTGCTGATTCTCTCTCCATTCAATTTTCGATCTGCATTCGCCCAGGACTGGGTGAAGACGGGTACCAATCTGGGTGTCCAGCGCATCCGTCTGGCCGCAGCCGATTTCAAAACAGCCTCCGCAGATCCTCAGACAGGGCAGTTCAAGTCCACCTTCGACTCCGTGCTCTTCAATGACCTGAAGAATGCCGGCGTCTTCGACATGGTGGCGAAGAGCATGGCCCCGATGCAGTCACCCGGCGGTCCGCAGGAGATTCAACTCGCCTCATGGTCGGCAGCGCCGGCGAACGCAGAGATGGTGGCCTTTGGTTCATTCGCGGTAAACAGCGGCCGCATCACGGTGCAGGGCTTTGTCTTCGACACCAAGAACACGCAGTCGCCGCAGGTGCTGGGTAAGCAATACGCAGACACAGCGTCGGATGAAAATGCCCGCCACATCGCGCACCGCTTCGCTGACGAGATCATCATGCAGCTGGGCGGCGGCATCAACGGCATCTGCGAGACCAGGATATATTACGTCTCCGGTGGTCCTGGCGGAAAAGAGATCTGGGCGATGGATTATGACGGCGCCGATCCGCATGCGGTCACGCATCTGGGCACCATCTCCATCTCCCCGCGCGTCTCGCCTGACAATTCACGCGTAGCCTTTTCGTCGCTAGGCAAGAACGGCTGGTCCATTCGCATGTTCTCGCTCGATCTGGGACGCATGGTCAGCTTCAACTCACCGGGTGGCACCACACTTTCTCCCGCGTGGGCGAGCGATGGCTCGAAGCTGGCGTTCTCATCCAGCCCGACCGGTGATTCTGAGATCTACACCAGCGACCCGAGCGGCGGCAGCATGCACCGCATCACTGCGTTCCGCGGACCTGACGTCTCGCCGGTATGGAACCCAAAATCGAATGCGCAGATTGCCTGGGTGAGCGGCCGCACTGGTCTGCCGCAGATTTACATCATGGATTCCGACGGTGCGAACGTGCAGCGCATGACAGACGGTGGTTATGCTACGTCGCCTTCGTGGTCTCCCAACGGACAGTTTCTGGCCTTCGCCTGGAATCGCAAATACGGTCCGGGTGCGCCGGGTGGCCAGGACATCTACATCATGGATATCGCGAGCAAACGCTGGAATCAGCTTACGCATGACTCCGGCGCCAACGACTTCCCCTCATGGTCGCCGGATGGACGGCACATTGTCTTCCAGCGCGAAGGTGAGGGCGGCACACAGATATGGTCGATGCTTGCCGATGGGACCGAACAACAGCAACTCACGCATCGGGGATCCAACTCCATTCCTAATTGGAGCTGGAAATAAGGGTTTACGATGGACAGCAGGTGGAAACTTCTCCGCCTGTTCTGCTTTGGTTGAACCACCAATTGGCCGCAGCGCCAAAACATAGCTCCCAAGGAGGAGATTGTGCAATTTGTATCGCTCGCACCTTTATCTCGTCGAATTTCGTCTAACCGTCCACTCGCTGTTATAGCCGCGCTGGCCGCTGTTTTCGCCGTCGCTGGTTGCCACAAAAAGGCAGCGCCGCCCCCGCCTCCACCGCCACTTACGAATAGCGCTCCAGCGCCTACCGCAGATATCACTGCCACGCCTACAGCGATCAATCCCGGCGATAGCGTAGTGCTTACATGGCACACCACCAACGCCAAGGACATCTCGATCGAGGGCATCGGCGAGGTCGCAAGCTCGGGCACACAGGCTGTGAAGCCCACAGATTCGACAAATTATCACCTGATTGCGCGCGGTGAAGGTGGAAGCGCAGACGCGACGGCACGGGTGACGGTGAATGCACCTTCTGCTCCTCCTCCGATGGCTGAGTCGAGCATCGATGATGCGACCTTCCACCAGAATGTGAAGGACGTCTTCTTCGACTACGACAGCTACGATATTCGCGCCGACGAGCAGCAGGTGATCTCGCAGGATGCGAACTTCCTCAACCAGCATCCTGACCTGAAGGTGGTTGTGGGCGGATACTGCGACGAGCGCGGATCGACCGAGTACAACCTTGCTCTGGGCGAGAATCGTGCCAACGCTGCGAAGCAGGCCCTGGTAACGGCGGGCGTAAGCCCGGCGCGCCTGCGCACTGTGAGCTACGGCAAGGAAAAGCAGTTCTGCGACGAACATAACGAGAGCTGCTGGCAGCAGAATCGCCGCGGACAGTTCTCCATCGACCGCTAAACCGCGGTTCCTTCATCAACGGCAGCATCGCATGAACTGCGGTGCTGCCATTTTCCATGAACGCTTTTTACGCGCCCTCGTCGATCCACGTAAGATCGAAGGAGTGATCCCAGCGATGATCCAGGGAGAATTCAAGTTATGCGTAAGACTCTGATTCCGATTTCTGCTGTCGCCGCTCTCGCGCTTCTGTTGCCGGCGCCTCGGGCACATGCCGTCTCCAAGGAAATGATCCAGCTGCAGACTCAGGTCCAGCAGCTTCAGGATATGGTCCAGCATCTGCAGCAGTCGAACGATGAGCGCATGGGTGTGCTCCAGCACCTCGTCGAGCAGACAGCAGACAGCGTGAACCGCATGTCCCAGACCCTGACCACCCTGCAGCAGCAAGTCCAGGCGCAGCAGACGCAAAGTGGCGGCAAGGTAGATCAGCTTTCCGGACAAATTCAGGGCGTCAACGATTCGATCGATGAGCTGAAGAGCCGGGTTGCGAAGATCGACAAGACGCTGGGGGACATTCAGTCGCAGCTGCAGAATGTAAATACGCAGCCCGCCGGCGGCGCGCCGGGAGCCGCACCTGCACAACCGGGAACTCCCGGGGCTGGACCTGCCGCGGCGCAGGCTCCGCCGGTGAATGACCTTTACCAGAGCGGCTTGCGCGACTACACCAGCGCCCGCTATGACGTGGCCAGCGGCGAGTTCGGCGACGTGATCAAGTATTATCCGCAGGACGATCTGGCCGGGAACGCTTACTTCTATCTCGGCGAAATCTCCTATCGCAAGGGCGACTATCCGACCGCGATCCAGAATTATGACGCGGTGCTCGAACAGTTTTCAGGCAGCTCCAAGGCTCCCGCTGCGCAGCTGCGCAAGGGGCTGGCAGAGCTCGACTCGAACCAGCGCGACGCGGGCGTCCGCGATCTGCGCAGCCTGATCCAGCGCTATCCGCAGACGCCGGAAGCTACCCAGGCGCGCAGCAAGCTGAACGGCATGGGCGTGCGGCTCACCGCGGCCAAGCCGTCAGCATACAGATAACCAGGGGTACGGCGTGCAACTCCACCCGTAATTGCTCTCATCCCAAGGCAGGTTATGACAGAGAAGACGACGAACCATCCTGATGGAGACGCCCACAAAGGGGCAGTCGAGAGCCAGTCTCGCAATGACATGCCTCAGCGGCCCGACCTGCACAGCAATCTCGCCGACCAGCTTCCACATCGCGGAGGCGGCGATCTCGAAGGCGCGGACTCCGATTTCCCCGAGCCGGGATCGAACCCCGAGCACAGCGGGCAGCACCGGTAGCTGCGATACATTAGTCTTTGAATGAAGAATGTATTCCGCAGACTCTTCTGCGTTTCGGCGTTATTTCTCTGCCCAGGTGTGGGCCTGGTCAAAGCGCAGGACGCGCAGTCTCCTACATCCTTAACCGAGCAGGGTCTTGCAGCGCTGAAAGCCAATCAGCCGCAACCAGCACTCGATGATTTTCAAAAATCGTTGCAGGCAAATCCGGACGATGTAGCTGCGAATCTGCTCGCTTCAAGCGCCGCGCTCAGCCTCTACAAGGGTGATCTGGCAGTGCAGTATGCGGAGAAGGCGCGCCAGCTCGATCCCTCAAACTGGAAGGTTCACACCACTCTGGTGGCCGCGTATGCGCTGGCCGGCAAAAAGGCGCAGCGCGACGAGGAGCGGGAGACGCTGCGCAAGCTGCATGCAGATCCTAAGGCTCCCGACGCGATGCAGACCAGCGGATTCCTGCTGGAGATGTTCCCGGTGAAGCAATATCGCGTCGAGGCCATCGAGTACTTCAAGCCGGTCGGCAAATTTCACGTCTACTATCACTTTGTTATCCGCAATGCGCAGGGGAAACGCGTCTGGCAGATCGATGCCGAGAGCAACGACTTCGACCAGAAGTCGTGGGCTGAGGCGCATCCCGATGAGGCCGCAGCAGGGAAGCGGCAATTCCAGCTGGTGGGAGAAGACGCGGACATACACACTGACTACAGCATGTTCTCCGGACTGCCGGATTACGACGAGATTCGTGCAAAGGTGGTCGCAGCCGTCGAGCAGCAGACAGCGCCATTTCCCGGCGAAGGGAAATAGCGGCCTCGGGCGCGTTCGAAAAGTCGTCGAGCGTATGCTGTCGGCCACTCCGCCAGATGGAACGGAATTACAATCGACCTATGCTGCTTGAAGGAATTTTTGCCGCTGCCACGACGCCTTTCCATGCTGACGGAAGGGTTTTTCTCAAAAAGCTCGAACAGAATGTCGAGCGCTACTCGCGCACGGCGCTGAGTGGGCTGGTGCTGCTGGGCTCAACTGGCGAAGCGGTGATGCTGAGCGATGAAGAATCGCGCGCCGTATTGCGCGTGGCCCGCAATGCGGCTTCTGTAGAAAAGGTGCTGGTGGCCGGCGTGGCTCGTGAGAGCCTCTTTGAGACGCTGCGGTTGGCGGAGTTCGCCGCTGAGCAGCAGTACGATGCGGTGCTGGTCCGGACGCCGCACTACTACACTCCGCAATATGTGGGAGCAAAGGCCGACGCGAAGGGCATCCTGACTTATTTTCGTACACTGGCCGATCGCTCGCCGCTGCCCGTAGTGCTCTACAGCATTCCCAAGTTCACGCACTACGATCTTCCGGTGGAGATTATCGCGGAGCTGGCACAGCACTGGAACATCATCGGCCTCAAGGATTCAAGCGGCAACGTGCAGCGCATCGCCGATGTGGTCGCCGCGACATCGAGCGCACAGAAGCGAGAGGTTGTGGTATCGCCGACGTTCGCGGCCTTCACCAACCGGATGCTGGCGGAGCTGTCTTTGCCGCAGGGGAATTTCGTTCCGTCCGACTCGCTCGGCGGCGGCACAGCCGTGGCTGCACCTCCTCCAGTGACGAGAGTCAAAGTCATGCGTAAGAAGGAAGTGGGCTTCCAGGTGCTGTGCGGGTCGGCGGAGCATCTGCTGCCCTCCGTCGAAACCGGAGCCTCCGGCGCGGTCCTGGCGCTTGCCGCCTGTGCGCCGCAGGCCTGCCTCGAAATTTATACGGCGTGGAAGGACAATGATCCTGCGCTGGCAGCGGTGAAGCAGACGCGGGTGGTGAAGGCCTCCCGCCTCGTCGCCGGACAATTGGGCATCCCGGGCATCAAACACGCCTGCGATCTGAACGGATACTACGGCGGCGTGCCGCGCCTGCCGCTGCTGCCGCTGGACGCGGAGCAGCAGGCTGAAGCCGCCAAAGTGATGGCAGACTTGCGCAATTGAACCTGATCCCGCTAAGCGGGACACCGAAGCGGTCCGCGAAGCAGGAATGGCGCGCGGAAGTTGAGCCCGAAGCGTGTCCTAATGCGATGGAAATACAGGGACATTTGACCTAGACGTCGAGACACGCTGAAACCGTTCGGCTGGGGATTGACGCCGCTCGGTGAAAATACTTTCCGTTGACCTTTCGGAGACAAACATCTCCGGCGCGGATCGCTATAATTATCAGTTAGAAAGAGTCGATTTCTTTCCACTTAAAATCTGAAGGGAATCACGCCAAAATGGCGACAGGAGACGTTGCCTTGGGCAATGCAGCCCCCACCACAGGCACGAAAGACGACACCTCGGAGCGAAAGCCCGTCATCAACGACTTCAGCATTCAGGTAGCCACCGTCAACGGCTCCGGATCGCAGTCGGCAAACAGCGTACTGCTGCGCAGCATCTTCGGCATGGGCATTCCGGTAAGCGGCAAAAACCTCTTCCCGTCGAACATCGCCGGCCTGCCTACCTGGTACACCATTCGCGCCAGCAAGCACGGATACGTCGCACGCAAAAAAGAGATCGACATCGTCGTGGCCATGAATGCCGAGACGGCAAAGGAAGATATCCTTTCGCTGCCTGCCGGCGCGGTCGCGATCTATGAGACATCACTCGGTCTCGAGCAGTACCGCAGCGATGTAACCTGTTATCCCGTTCCCTTCGACAAACTGACCGCCGCAGTGTGCCCAGAAGCCAAGCTGCGCAAGCTGGTCAAGAACATGATCTATGTCGGCGTGGTGGCCAAAATCATCTCGCTCGACATGAAGGCCGTCGAGACCGCTTTGCGCCGCCAGTTTGCCAAAAAGCAAAAAGCTGCCGACCTGAACTGGGCTGCAGTTGAAGCTGGCTACAACTACGCCAGCGAGTCGCTCACCAAGCAGGACCCGTTTGTGCTCGAGCGCATGCACGCAACCGAAGGCAAGATCATCATCGACGGCAATGCCGCCGCTGCGCTGGGTGCAATGTTCGCTGGCGTCACCGTTGTCACGTGGTACCCGATCACGCCGTCGTCCTCGGTGGTGGAACAGCTCATCGATTATCTGAAGCGCTACCGTGTTGAACCGGACGGCAAGGCGACCTTCGCCGTCGTTCAGGCTGAAGACGAGTTGGCCGCAGTCGGCATGGTGCTCGGCGCAGGATGGGCCGGCGCCCGTTCGATGACCGCAACCTCTGGCCCCGGCATCTCGCTGATGGCAGAATTTGCCGGTCTCGGCTACTTTGCTGAATTGCCCGGCGTAATCTTCGACATTCAGCGTGTAGGCCCCTCGACCGGACTGCCCACCCGCACAGCGCAGGCCGATCTGCTCTCGATCGCGTACCTCTCGCACGGTGACACCAAGCATGTGATGCTGCTGCCCGGAAACGTGAAGGAATGCTATGAGTTTGGCATGGCCGCTTTCGATCTTACAGAGCGCCTGCAGACTCCGGTCTTCGTCGTCTCCGATCTCGATTTGGGCATGAACAACTGGATGTCTGAGCCGTTCGCATACCCTGAGAAGCCGCTTGATCGCGGCAAGGTGCTCACAGCGGAAGATCTGACCCGCCTCGATGGCTTTGCCCGCTACAAAGACGTGGACGGCGATGCGATTCCGTACCGTACTTTACCGGGAACGGATCACCCCAAAGCCTCGTACTTCACGCGCGGCAGCGGACACAACGAGAAGGCGCTTTACACGGAACGCCCTGACGACTACCAGAACCTCATGGAGCGGCTGGATCGCAAATTTGAGACGGCGCGCACACTGGTTCCGCATCCCATCGTGGTGCAGGACGGGAAGTCGAAGATTGGCTTGATCGCCTTCGGTACTTCGGACTTTGCCGTGACCGAAAGCCGCGATCAGCTCCTCAAGGAATACGGCGTCGATACCGACTATCTCCGTGTCCGCGCTTTCCCGTTCACGCGCGAGGTACATGAGTTCGTCGCCTCGCACGAGCGCATTTACATCATCGAGCAGAACCGTGACGCGCAGCTGCAGAGCCTTTTGAAGCTCGATCTGCCTGCCGAAGATGCGGTGAAGCTGCGCAGCATCCGTCACTTTAACGGCCTGCCCATGGACGCACGCTCTGTCACCGACGAGCTGGTGCTGCAGGAGGGAATCTAATTATGGCGACGACTACAGCAACACCCAGCGCACCGGCTCCAAAGACCAATCGTCTCGGACTGCAGGTGCTCGATTATCGCGGCGGCAAGACCACGCTTTGCGCCGGCTGCGGACACAACGCCATCTCCGAACGCATCATCGATGCGCTGTACGAGATGGGCGTGCAACCCGAGCGGCTGATGAAGCTGTCGGGTATTGGCTGCTCTTCGAAGAGCCCGGCCTATTTCCTGTCGCGCGCACACAGCTTCAACTCCGTGCACGGACGCATGCCCTCGGTGGCCACCGGCGCACTGCTGGCCAACAAGACCATGAAGGCGCTCGGCGTCTCCGGCGACGGTGATACGGCTTCGATTGGCGTGGGTCAGTTCATTCACCTCATGCGCCGCAATCTGCCGCTGATCTACATCATCGAAGACAACGGCGTGTACGGACTCACCAAGGGCCAGTTCTCGGCGACCGCCGATCTTGGCTCGAAGCTGAAGACCGGCGTCATCAACGATTTGCCCGCGATCGACACATGCACGCTGGCCATTCAGCTCGGCGCGACCTTCGTAGGCCGCTCGTTCTCGGGTGACAAGAAGCAGCTTTCAGCCATGCTGAAGGCCGCTCTCGCGCACAAGGGCACGGTCATGCTCGACGTCATTTCCCCCTGCGTCACCTTCAACGATCACGAGGGTTCGACCAAGAGCTACAAGTACATGCAGGAGCACGAAGAGGCGATCAGCGAAGTGGGCTTCGTGCCGCACTTCGAGGACATCGCCGTCGAATACGACGCCGGCACCACGTACGACGTGAAGATGCATGACGGTTCGCATCTGCGTCTACGCAAGCTGCGCGACGACTACAATCCGACCGATCGTGTGACCGCCGTGAAGCAGTTAATGGAAGCGCATGAAAAGGGAGAAATCCTCACCGGCATCTTCTATCTCGACACCCAGAAGCCAAGCTTCACCGATCTGCTTAATCTGGTCGACGAGCCGCTGGGTACCTTGCCGCAGGAGCGCACCCGCCCCTCAAAGCAGGTGCTGCAGGAGATCATGGCCAAGCTGCAGTAAGCGTCATTCAGAAAAAGCAAAGGCCCATCTCCGGATGGGCCTTTTGCTTTTTTGGCAACGCGCCACAGAGAAGGCTGATTCAGTAGCCCGCTACAACTTCTCCGGCAACGCTCACATCTACTCAACAGCTCAATGAAAAATTTCCTTTCGCAACCTCATGGGATGACGTATCGGCTGGTTGCTTCACTGCTGCTCTCCTTGCTCATCAGCGCCGCACCTTGCGCCTCTGCCGATCCGATTCCAGTTCGCCACATCGGCGGCACGATTCATGGTTTCCTGGAACTTCGCTCGAGTGACGGACATATCGTCGCTTCCGGAGATATCACACGCGTCGTACACGGCGATCGCATCACCTCACGCACCGTCTTCACCTTTAAAGACGGATCGGTTGACGATGAAACAACCATCTTTTCGCAGCGCCGCACGTTCCAGCTCATCAGCGATCACCGCATCCAGAAAGGTCCGTACTTTCCGCACCCGCTCGACACGCTGATTGACGCGCGAACGGGGCAGGTTACAGTCCGAACCACGGATAAAGACGGCAAGGAAGATGTGAAGACCGACCAGATGAAGCTGCCACCCGATCTCGCAAACGGACTGGTCCCGGTCATCCTCGAAAACATAACGTCCGATACCGACGGGCTCACGGTTCCCATGGTGGTATTCGCACCCAAACCGCGCCTGGTGAAGCTCGTCATCTCAAAGATTGGCGAGGACAACGCGTCGCTTGCCGGCTCTACCCGTAAAGCCATTCACTACAATATAAAGATCGACCTCGGTGGTGTTGCAGGCGTGGTCGCTCCGATGCTTGGCAAGGCTCCGCCTGACATTCAGATCTGGACCATCGGAGGAGCGGCCATAACCTTCGCCCGGGAAATAGGGCCACTCTATGCAGAAGGCCCGATGATGACGATTCAACTCGCCAGTCCATCCTGGCCATAAGAATCAGTCTCTCCCCTCTGGAAAAACGCCTTCCTCACGGAGGCGTTTTCAATTTCGGATTCCGTATAGATCATGCAAATCCGATCTGTTTCTTGCTACTTCACCTCAAAGCTGCTGTGCAGTGAGGCAGTCGAGTCTGTCCCCACCCACACGTCGTAGCTGGAGGCTTTATTCTCCCAGTCGCGCCCCACGAACCCAACTCATTAACACCAGGGGCGGAATGACACTTTATTTACATCGGCTGACGAAATCTCCGACGGAAATGCCGATAGAGAGATTGCTCGTTTCAGGATGCGGACAGCAGATTGTCCCTTGTTTCGTAGCAAGCAATCAGGAGAAAACAGTTGGAGCTGTCAGCGCAGAGTCCAAATCAGCCAGCCGGGCGGAACGAATCTCATTCCGTTGGAAACGGGAAGAAGTACAAGGAAGGTCGCATCGGCAACGCGGGAATGTCCTTCACCAAGAAGCATCCGGCGTCGAAGCGAAACGATCGGCTCCTGTCTGCTGCGATGGCGAAGCATCAGGCCGGCCGCATTCGCGAGGCGCAGGATCTTTATGCGCAGGTCATCAAGAACAATCCTAACGACTCCGACGCGCTGTATCTCGCGGGCTTGGCTGCGCAGCAGGCTGGGGACAACGGGCTGGCCGTCAAGCTCATCGAACGTTCGCTGCAGACTGGACCTGAAAGCGGGGAACGCCACCTGAATCTGGGGCTGGCCCTTCAGCTGGATGGGTCTGTCGAACGCGCGCTTGTCTGCTACGAGAAGGCTGTCGCGCTGGACCCTGGCAACCAGATGGCACATATAAGAATGGGAGCAGCGCTGATCGAATGCTCGCGTCCACTCGAGGCGGCGAATAGCTTCAAAAAGGCGTTGAGCCTCGCGCCGGAATCGGAATATACGTACTATGCGGTGAATGGTCTCGGCATTGCGCTCGAGAAAATTGGTGCGCTGGAACAGGCGATTGTATGTTTTCTGAAAGCGCTCTCCATCAGACCGAACAGCGCTTTGGATCTGAGCGCCTGCGGACTGGCTTTCAGCCAATTAAACCAGATCGACAAGGCGATCGATTTTTATAAAAAAGCTCTACAAATCAACCCCAAATCGTCTGTTGTTCTCAGCAATATGAGTTGGGCGCTGCGCATGAAGGGGCAGGTGGAGGAAGCGATCCGGTTCTGCCAGCGGGCGATCGAGTTGGACCCGCAGCACGCGAATGCGCACACCAACCTGGGTGATGCTTATGTAGAGCAGGACAAGGTCGAAGAGGCGCTCCGCTGCTACCAGAGAGCAGTTGCAATCGGGCACAAAAATAACGCAGCGTACAGCAACATGCTGTACCTGCATTCCGCATATCAATTCGCGTCGCCAGAGGTGGAGTGCCAACTGGCAAGAGGTTGGGAGAAGTCTGTGCTCAGCGACGACGAGCGTGCCGCGGCCCGCGCACGCGCCTCGGTAAGCGCCGGTGTTTTCTCGGCTCTGCCGCGGAACGGTAGGCCGTTACGACTGGGAATTGTTTCTGCGGAATTGAATCGCCATGCGGTGGGAGTATTTCTGCGCTCTTTTCTGGATCAGCTCGACCGCCGGCGCGTCCATTTGACCCTTTTCACTACCCTGCAGAAAAAGGACAATATGTCCGATCACTTCCGCTCGCTCGCCGATGCTTTTATCCCGGTTATAGGAATGCCGGATGAGGTGGCAGCTACCCGCATCCGGGAACAGCAGATCGACGTGCTGATCGATACCTCCGGGCACACCGGGAATCGCCGCCTTGGCATCTTCGCTCATCGCGCAGCACCAGTGCAGTGTTCGTATATCGGCTACTGGAGCACCACCGGGTTGACGGAGATGGACTGGTACATCTCGGATGAGAATTACTCACAGGGATGCGATACGCATTTCACTGAGAAGCTTTGGAAGCTTCCGCATGTCGCTCATTGCTACCACGGAGATGACTCCATTGCGAGCAGCACCTGGACCCCAGATCCCGACGGAACTGTCTGGCTGGGCTCATTCAATCGCTACGACAAAATACGGCGTGAGACCCTTGCGCTTTGGGCAAAGGTTCTCAAAGCGATTCCACAGGCAAAGCTGATGCTCGAAGACCGCGCAGAACACCAGGAAGAGGCACACCAGCGTATTTTGGCTGTCCTGCGCGAGAATGGCATCGCCGCGGACCGGGTTGTTTTCCTGCCCAATGTGATGAACTATGATTTCGCTGCGCACATGCGCCTCTACGACCGCGTCGATATCGCGCTCGACACCGTTCCGGCAAACAGCGGCACTACTGCCTTCGATGCGCTATGGATGGGTGTTCCTCTGATTGCGCTGGAAGGCACACGGGTCTGCAGCCGAATGGCGGCGTCAATCGTGAAGGTGCTTGGTAAGCCCGAATGGATCGCCAGAACCGAGGACGAATATGTCTCGATCGTGAGCGCGCTGGCCGGCGACGTGGAAGGACGCGTGCAGCTACGGCAAAATCTCCGATCCACAATGAAGAACAGCGAATTGTGCGACGGCAAGGGTCTGGCGCGGTCGCTGGAGGATGCCTTCGAGGCCATGCACGACCAGTGGCTGCGGGGCGAAGCATAGCGTTCGATCACTCCGCCGCTGGAGCACAGGCGTCCCTCGAAGCGGTGCTACAGCAGGCTATGACAAGGCTGCGGTAGTCGATCGGTATTCAAAAACAGAAAAGCCCCTTGATTGAGGGACTTTTCTGTAGCGCGAAGTTCTA
>CAVUWQ010000095.1:0-35807 GCA_963745105.1 uncultured Acidobacteriaceae bacterium | reverse complement strand
ACTTATTGCTAGAGGTTGTTTACGTTGTCCGGGCCGGTGCTGGAGGTACCAGGAACGCTCGGTGATCAGAAACTCGTTCGCACCGCGCGTCGGTGACCGCAGGAAGATCGACGAGCTCCGAGTTGCTCAATCTGACCGCCGTACCTGAGGATTTGTATCGTTCAATCGAGACTGCGGAATCGGAGACGGTTACGACCTCCGAAGTTGTGCCGCAACCGAACACCTTCGATGACGAGTGCCTGACTTAAGACGATCGTTCGACTCTTCCGTGACGGACTGACCGAAACCATCCTGAAAACGAATGGTGTAGCCCCGGGCTTTAAAAAGGAGACGAGAATAACTGCCAGCGTTGTCGGGCGACAGCCTTGGATCCGGGTCGTGGAGTCGCTTTCCCGCACGGTGAACCGTCACGTCCTGAATCACCGCTCCAGTTGGATCCTTGACTACGCCGCTGATCCAACCGTACACCGTCTGTGAGTACACAGGATCGACATGAAGATGAAGGCAAGCAGCAAAACGCAGCATCATCCTCCTCCGAACAACTCTCTTCCACAACTAAGGAGTCTGGGCGACGAGGGAGGATCGCTGACTGGCACTGACAAAGAGAGAATCTAAAAACCAGAAATTCATGCACCGAACCCCCGAAAGAGGAAGATACAACTTCGTATTGAAGTTGCAAACCGGTTGCGACAAATGCTCCAGGTAAAGGTGCAGACTTGGCAGGAGCCGCTAGCGACCTAGACATACTACAAACGAAATGTTCAACGAAGAAGACAAATCGAACAGAGTACTGAGAAAAAATCTACACAAGATACAAGATTTCTTGATACCGATAGAGCATCTAGAAGTTTCCTTCATACCTAGTTTTTAACAAGTTATCTTGGGTAAATAAAGAAATAAGCAGCATGAAAGAAAGCAACAATGACCGAAAAATTGGTGAAAACGCTCCAGACTAAGACTCGATTATCGAAATGTTAAACGAACACATCCGCACTCGATCCGTCGAGATCGCTCGAACCTTTCATGTGTCACAGATCACGATTCGGCGGTGACCTGCAGAAGCTGGCAGAGGCCGGACAGGCGATCGGATTCCCGGTGGGGCGCGAATCGAACATTGGCGTGGAGCTGAGCGGAGTCTTCGAGCGTCTGGAGAAGATGTCACACGCAAAGAGGAGCATCGGCACGAGCTGCCTCCGCACTGGTACATGATGGGGAAGTCGGTGGTGCTCGATCGGGAACGACACACTCTTTATGTAGCCAGAGAGTTGCGCGTCCGTCGCAACGTCGTGGTCTTCACCTTCTCCTCTGTCTGCGCTGGAGGAGCTGACCTCCGCAGAAGATATTCGTGCTCGAACTGACTGGGCGGGGTCTATCGTGCTAGTTTCCACGACCTCATCGGGCGCGCTGTAGCAAATAGTCCTCACCTCGATCTACGCTGATACGGTCATCTTCGGCGCAGCCGCGATCCTCGTCTTCAGTCGCGGCATCATGGTGCATGATCCAGACGCGCAGCGCGAGCTGCTTCAGGCCGGGAAGCGGAGCTCGCCCTGGTGGTGGACAGCAGCAAAAGATCGGGACAGAAGGCGACCTGATCGTCTTGTGGTATTGAAGAGCGCGATCTGATCGTGACCGACAAGGGGATATCGGCTGAGGATCTGGCACGGTCGCGTCGAATCACACAGGCACAGATTGCGGACGAGTATTCATTAACGTTCCTTTACAGCCTATCGTCTACCTATAAGGACGACGCCATCGTCCGCGGAATTCATCCGGCAACGAACCTGTTCGAAGATCAGTTTGCCGCCACACTGGCTGCGCAGGATTGCTTTGTTGCGGGTAAGCAAATATGGGTATCGCGAGCACCTGGCCGGCTGGATGTGATGGGAGGAAACGTCGACCTACACCGGAGGAATGGTACTGCAAGGCCTTGTCCGCGAGGCCGTGTGGGTCGCCGTACAGCGTCCAGCTGACAACGTTATCCGTATCTTCAACTCCGGTGCCACAAGATTTGGCTGGGAGCCCTATCTCGAGCTCTCAGGCGACGAACTGTGTGATGATGAGAACCTGCGCCTGCTCTTCGGACAGAGAGAAACTTCGCGCTGGGGCTGCTATGTATTAGGTGCGCTCTACTTTCTAAAGACGCGCCATGGGTGGGGATACGGCGGAGGAGCAACTCTGTTTATCGCGTCGGATCTCCCGCCGAACAAAGGTGTGAGTTCCTCAGCGGCCCTTGTCATTGCGACCATCAAAGCCGCAGCGGCAGCGTGGGGATTAAGCATCGACGGAGTTGCGCTGGCGACGGCTGCCCAGTGGGTGGAAAATGTTGTGGTTGGCTCTGCTTGTGGCATCATGGATCAGGCAGCGATCGTAATGGGCAGCGAGAATCATCTTCTGCCGATTCTCTGTCAGCCCTGCCAGTCGTTCTTGCCTGTGACGCTGCCGGATGGACTCAGCCTGTGGGGGATCGATTCCATGGCGTCCCGCTCGACGACCGGCATGGCCTATGAGACCGCCCGTGCCGCAGCCTTTATCGGCTACAAGCTGATATGCCAACGCGAAGGGATCCATGTGATCTCCGAAGTGGTCTCGGGAATACCCAGATTCACCGATTCCAAATGGAATGGCTATCTCTCGAATTTGGCCCCAGCCGAGTTTCGAGCGCGCTATGAGAGATGGCTCCCGGAGGCGCTCAGTGGACGAGAGTTTCTTGAGCGTGCCGGAGAACACGTTGACCCGTTCACTTCGATCGACCTAAGTCAGGAGTACCCGGTTCGCGCCGCAGTTCGATACGCGACCGAGGAAAACCTCCGCGTGCAGATTCTGTGTACCCTGCTTGGAGCCGCGGCTAGGAACGGATCGCAGAGTACGATACGCCTGATCGGCGAGATTCTCTGCCAGTCGCATGTTGCGTACACGGACTGCGGTCTGGGGTCCGATGCTTGTGATGAATTGGTATCGCGTGCACTGGAGGCAGGCTTTCTCGGAGCAAAGATGACCGGCGGCGGCGCAGGAGGTGTGGTTGCAATTCTCGGCCGCTCAGGCGATCGGCACGCGATACACTCGGTCGCGCAGAAGTACGCATCCGGCCGCGATGGAATACCTCATATCTTCGAGGGCAGCTCCGCGGGTGTCGATGCCTTCGGAGTTCGCACCCTGCAGCTCCCCACCAACCAAGGAATTCGATATTGAGTTCGCTGGGAAGCCCTCGTCTCGCCTCGGCAGTATTGCTTCTCATGGCCGCGAACCTGTTGTGGGCCGGCCAGGGTGTTGCAGTCAAGCTTTTGGATGGAGTCATCGGCCCGCTTGCCATTGCCCTGCTCCCACTCTACTTTGCCACGCTTCTCGGCCTGGCAATTCTGTCTCTTCAGAACAACCTTGCGTACAAGTTCAAGGTCGCCTGGAGACTGCGCCGAGAGTTCTTTCTCGCAGGCATATGCGGCCAGTTGATAGCACAGGTCGGCACAACCCTCGGCATCAGCTGGTTCACTGCGTCGAATGGAGCGATCCTCAATCTACTCGTACCGGTCTTTGGCGCACTGATCGCTGTGTGGTTGCTGCGGGAGCGTCTTTCAGGCGTTCGCATCACTTCGCTACTGCTCGGCTTCGCCGGGGGCCTGCTATTATCGCCCAGGCCCGGTGCAGCTAGATCGGGGATTGGAGCGCACCAACTAGCAGGCAACTTGCTCATCGCAGCAGGTTGTCTTGGATCAGCTTTTTATAATGTTTACTCGAAACGGCTTCTGGATCACTTCTCGGGGATCGAAGTTCTGTTCTTTAGCTATCTTTCGACCACAGCCTTCAGCGTACCAGCGCTCTTTCTCCTCGAGCCGCATTGCCTGAGCGACCTCACCCATCTTTCGCTTAAGCAGTGGGTCGCCTTCGCGTATCTTGCCATCTTCCTCTACGGCGTCTCGATGGTGCTCTTCCTCAGAGCGCTTAAGACAGTTGACATTTTCCTTGCATCGGCTTCGTTTTACCTGATGCCGATGTTCGGAGTCGCCTTCGCCTTTAGCATCCTGGGTGAACGCCTGTCCTCACGGGCGCTCCTTGGATCGGCGATCGTTTTGCTGGCCACCCTGATGCTGTTTCAATTCGACTACGTGCTCTAACCGTTCGCAAATTTACCTCACCAGAGACGGCATAAGCAACACAGTGCTGACAACGGAACCAGATGGCCAACTCGCCTCACAGAGTTTATTTAGTCTGATTGCCACCCTACTGCGCCAATATCTTCGCCCCTAACCGATAGGCTACCTCTTTAATAAGTGCCACGCCGAGTCACTCAGCTTACGTAGCATTTTCAACTCCGAATGATTGTCTAACGCGAACGCTTCTTCTTTGAACCCATGTCGTTGCGTAATAAGTAGAACTTGGGGGCATATTTGAGGGGACTTTTTGATTCCTATGCCATAAATCATTGAAAAGAAAGGCCATGAGACGCTAATGCGGCAGCGTCTCTGGCCACCACATTCTAAAAGACTTAGTGATCACCAGAAAGTTAGTGATTTAGTCGCGGGAACAATACGGGAACATCCGCTCAGGCGATGTCCCTTGTGTTCCCCTGCTCTTCTTCCGGTTGCTTCTTCATCAGCGTCCAGATCAACTTCGCGGTGCTGCCGGTCTTCGTCATGTGCTCCCGTCCGAGCTTGGCGTAACGCTCGGTCATCTTAACGTTCGAATGACCGAGAATCTTTGCCAATTCGTAGAGGTCGCCGCCGTTCATCATGTACCAGGATGCAAACGTGTGGCGAAGGTCGTGAAACCAGAAGTTCTGAATATTCGCCCTGACGAGCAAATCATCAAAACTACCCTCCAGACGCGGACGTCCAGCTTTCTCGCCCCGTTTGTGCCGGAAGATCCGGTCTTCACCGATCACCGCAGGATACCGGCGAATCTCGGCGGCCAACTCCGAAGACATCGGGACGTAACGCACCTTACCCTTTTTCAGCTTTGCCCGGCTATTACGAACAGGCCGGGTTGCTGCCCGTATGCGAACGAACTGCCTGTAACTATCGCGTGTACGCTCAGGAGCATCTGCAGCGCTTGAACTTCGTACGGCGATGTCGCGAACTTGGCTTCTCCCTGGAGCAGATCAGGGACCTTCTGCTACTCTCTGCATCTCAGTCGCCCAGCTGTGCCGATATCTGCAGTGTCGCAGCAGATCACCTCAAAGAAGTGGAGTCCAAGATCAGCGATCTGAGGCGCCTGGCTGCCGAGCTTCGCCGTATCGCTTCCTCTTGTAACGGAACGCAGTCGAGTGCGGATTGCAGGCTCATTGCGTCTCTCACAAAAGCCTGAGCTACTTGTCAGAAGATAGACCGCTTAAACCGTCACGAAGATTGCAGCTGCAAGAGGTTCACTCAACAAGACGGACTCTTTTGTCGAGCCGATGAGGACTCGATACGAGCCTTGAAAGGGGAGACGTTCGACAAGCTTCAGTTTGACACCAGGTTTGATCCCATGAGTGCCGAGGTATCGAAGCATCTCTGGATTGCGATCGGAGACGCTGACAACCTTTGCTTGCGTACTGACAGTCATCTGCGCGAGCGTTTGAGATCCACTGGCTGCAACAGTTCCATCAAGGTTGGGGATGGGATGTCCGTGGGGATCGAAGCGAGGGTAATTTAGTTTCGCCGCGATGCGCTCCTCAAATCGCTCTGAGATGAAATGCTCCAGCCGCTCAGCCTCGTCATGGACTTCATCCCAGGGATAATCAAGGACCTGGTGCAGGAAAGTCTCGATCAATCGGTGATGCCGGACAATCTCAAGCGCTCGCTTGGCTCCAGCCTCCGCCAATCGGACCCCATGATGCTTTTCATAGATCAACAGAGGCGGCTTGGCAGCGGAGAGCTTCTGTAGCATCTTCGTCACCGAGGCCCTGCTGATCTTCAGGGTGCCGGCAAGGTCGCTCGCCGAGACCTGCTGCCTCGCATCACCGCTCAACTCCAGAATTGCCTTCAGGTAGTCGTCACTAGACTCTGTGGCGCCTGAAGGCAAGTTGGCCGACACGGACAGGCGCTTCGTCTTCTCACGGTTAAGCACGGTAGTTGACATCTCGGACAGTCTACATTAGCGTTGGCTTCATGAATAAATTAGCCATGGCTAATTTTGTGATTAGCAATAGGTATAGCCTGCTCTCAAGGATGTTCCTCTTATTTTGCGTGGGTTGCCTTCCAGTTGCCGGCAGGGCGCAGAGTGGAACTTCAAGCGCTATTTCGGGAACGGTTACCGACGCCAGTGGCGCTTTGGTCCCCAATGCGGCCGTCACCGCGACAGACACGAATACAAAGGCGGTCCGGACCGGAATGACGGATATCAATGGGCATTATCTCTTCTCCCAGGTAAATCCCGGCACGTATCAAGTCACGGTACAACTTTCAGGGTTCGCGCCCGCGTCTTCCGAGCCGACGCCAATCGAAGTCGGTCGGAACCTCGCATTGAACTTCTCACTCCATCCGGCATCGTCAAGTCAGACAGTAGAAGTCACGGCGCAGCAGGGCCTTTTGAGCCTCGACAACCCGAATACAACCACAACCATTAGCGCACAGGCTATTAAGAATCTGCCGAATCCGGGACAGGATCTCACTTATCTTGCGCAGTTCGCCCAGGGAGCGCTGATGAATACCGCGGGTTCCTCGAGTGACGCAAAGGCCGCCGGCGGTTATGGCAACGTCGAGTTCAATGGTCTGCCTGCAACCTCCAACGGCTATATCCTTGACGGCTACGATTCCAACGACCCCTGGCTGGGTCTGAACATCGGCCTTGCGACCAATCTTGTCATCGGGCTCGATGCCATCCAGGAGGCGACGGTCAACACCAACTCCTATTCCGTCGATCAGGGACGCTATGCCGTCGCGCAAGTCAACTACTTCACCAAGTCCGGCACGAACGCATTTCACGGCGACGTCTCCGAAGTTTGGAATGGCTCACGATTCAATGCCGAGAACTATTTTCTTCATGCGAACGATACGCCGGGTAACATCGCCCAAAAGCCCCGCGACGTGGTGAATGAATTCGGTGCGAGCGTGGGAGGACCGATTCTCAGGAACAAACTCTTTTTCTTTACCCACTACGAGGGCATTCGCATCGCACTGCCGATCGTCACACCAACGACTCTGCCGACACCCGCCTACCAGCAATACGTGTTGGGCCAACTTGCCATCGGCGGAAATGATCCGGTCACAGGCACCAGCCTTCCAGCCCAACCTGCGGAGATCCCGTTCTACAAAACTATGTTCTCCCTGCTGCCGGCTCCAGGAGGATCGCCGGTGGGAATTACGGCCTGCCCGCTGGATGCATCCGGGAGCCTGCTGCCCGATCCTACGAATAACACTCTGCTCGCCGGGAGCGGCTGTGCAACCCAGCAGCAGCGGTCACTGAACAACAGTGACAGCGAGAACCTCATCGTGGTGAAGATCGACCACACTATCAACGCCAAAGACAGCGTATGGTACCGCTTCCAGCAGGATACTGGTCTACAGGCAGAGTGGACCGATCCAATCAACTCCATCTTCAATGCTTTTTCGCCGCAGCCGCAGCGCACCTTGGTCGCAGGTTACACTCACCTATTCAGCCAAACCCTCGTAAACCAATTCAATCCGGGAGCAAGCTGGTACTCCAGTATCTTCGAGCCCCTCAACTACTCTCAGGTCCAGCAGACATTTCCCGTCGTGCTCGCGTCGGGCAGCGACAGCGTCCCCTTCACCACCATCGGAGGCCTGAACAATACGTTTCCGCAGGGGCGCAAGGTCACGCAGTGGCAGATCAACGACAACCTGACCTGGACGCGCGGACAACACACCTTGCACTTCGGCATCAATACACGCCGTGTTGACACGAGCGACTATGACCTCGGGGAAGGCATTGTACCGACCGTCACCTACAACGATTTGGCGCAGTTCACCTATGGAGCTGCATATACCGCGCAGCAGAACTTTCCGGTTTCTCTGAAGGAGCGAGTAGGAGTCGGCAACCTTGAATACTATGCGATGGACACCTGGAAACCTTCACCAAAGGTGACCATGACCTACGGCATGCGCGTGACCTGGAATACCAACGTCACCAGTCCGCAGAGCCTCTTTTCCCGCACGGCTGGCTCCTTTCTGGATGCCTCCCACGAAACCAATCAAGCCCTTAATCAGGTCGTTCTCGGAAATGTTCGTAACCTGTTTGCGGCTACGCCGCTATTCGTTTACCAGCCACGTGCCTCGATTGCGTATCAGCTTCGACCGCATACGGCTATTCACGGAGGATTCGGCGTCTTCAACGACATCATCCCGCAGCAGATTGCCGATAGCGGTCTGATGAATGCTCCAAATGATCCCAGCTTCACCGGCGGTCTCACCGGACAGGTAGGCGGCATTGGGATTGTGCCAGGTGTTGCCGGGAGTGCCGTCGATGCTACAGTCGCCGCCAATAAGTCGTTTCAAACGATCTTTAGTTCCGGTGGTGCGCCTTGTGCAGGCATCCAGCCAGATGCCCCAACGTGCCCGCTGGCCGTCAGCTTAAATACCTTTCCCACTGGAACTCTTAAGACCCCGTACTACTATCAGTTCAATTTCGGTATCGAGCAGCAGATTGGCTCTCGCGGTAACCTGCGTGCCGACTATGTAGGAACGCGTGGTCTGCATGAACCTTACCAGGTACAGCTCAACGGCTACCAGAACGTCTGCAATGGCTGCTTCGCACCATTTTCATACCAGCAGCCGCTCGATCAGCGCTTTGGAAATGTCACCGAATTTCAAACCGGGGCCAACAGCATCTACCACGGACTGCAGGTTGTCTACACGCAGCAATGGGGCGGCTTAACCCTGCGTGGCAACTACACCTTCAGCCACTGCCTTGACGAAGCATCGAATGGCGGGTTACTTGCTTTCTCAACACAGGGATTGGAGTCTCCGTTGCCCGGAGAATTAAGCAAACAGTATGCGAGTTGCGACTACGATGTGCGGCATAACGTCTCCGCTTTCGGGATGTATCAGGTACCGTTTCACTCGGGCAACCCACTACTCCGACAGGTCTTGGCAGGATGGTCTTTTTCGGAGACGGGCTTTCTTCACTCTGGATTGCCCTTCAGCGTCTTGAGCCAGGCGTATAGCGCGAACGGCCACGGTGTCCTCCAAGCATCCAACCCGGCACAGACAATCCAATTCGCTGTGCCCAACTATGCAAACCGGGCTCCCGGCGTCCCGCTTTATCGCAAGACACCTTACGCCAACGTTACCGCGCCGGGGACAAAGCAGTGGCTCAACCCCGATGCATTTGTTTCAGTTGTCGATCCGACAACCGGGGCCTGCTATACCGGAACACTTGGCGTACAGAACGATAATCCGACGATCTGCCAGTTCGGCAATTCAGGCCGCAACTCGGTGCGTGGACCGCACTTCACCTATTCGGACATGTTCATCACTAAGACCTTTCCGATCAGAGAGGGGATCAAGTTGCGCATTGATGGCCAGTTGTTCAATGCATTCAATCATCCGAACTTCGCGTTGCCCACCACGGTACAGGCGGGCGCACCCGGCTCGGCCATATCAAGGTTTGGGACGTTGCAAAGCACGACATCGCCGCCTACCGGCTTGCTTGGCGTGGGACTTGGCGGAGACACCTCGCCGCGTATGATCGCGTTTCAGGGAAGGATCGAGTTCTGATTGTCTCGACGGCATATTCTCAGCACCGGTAGGCACCCTCAGAATTCTCGGAACATAGACATGTCTTCTCATCTTCCCAGGCCGAAACCAAGAGTTCCTCACGCGTTTGTTCTGGAAGGGCTCGCCGCCTTGAGCCCCGAGGTGCGCCGGATGTTCTCCGGGTTCGCCGTGTATGTCGGCGATCTCCTCGTCTTGATGTTGCGAGATCACGCCAAGTCTCCTCAGGACAACGGGGTCTGGCTCGTTCTTGCGGAGTGTATCGATCCGGGGGACGCAAGTCTTCGTCGAGATTTCCCCTCAATCCGTTCCATTCAACTACTCGGGAACAAAATCAGCCATTGGCTTCTCATTCCTAGTGACAGTGCAAATTTCGAGGAGGAGGCACTTCACGCATGCGACCTGATCCTGCGTCACGACCCAAGGCTGGGTCGCATTCCGCAATCGAGACAGTAGACTTTCCCACCGCGGAGGTGATGAGAAGAGCGTCTGTCAGGACGAATCGGATACCATTGCTCTTCACGGAGAATCAGATGCGGAAGAACAAAATCTGGATCGCAGCTTCAGCATTGGTTGTTCTGGTCTTTTTATCGTGCCCGATCTGTTCACCGGCACAGGTTGAAAAAGCTCCCTATCCAGCCATGGCACCTCTCGATCAATATTTGATTCCGGACGAGAATGCTGAGATCGCGCTGGCTCGGAGTGCCGCCCCAGCTTCGGTTTCGGATGCTGCCGAAGTGATGGTGTTGCGACGGGACGGCTATACGACTGCCGTGAAAGGCTCGAATGGCTTTGTTTGCATTGTCGAGCGATCATGGGCTAATACGACCGATGATCCACAGTTTTGGAATCCCAAAGTACGTGCCCCGCATTGCTTCAATCCGCCGGCCGCAAAGACTGCTCTGCCCTTCTTTCTGATGAAGAGCAAGCTGGTGCTGGCGGGAAAATCAAAGGCGGAGATCGCAGCGGCCATCGTATCGGCACTGGATAAGAAGGAACTTCCGGCGCTTGCTCCTGGGACGATGGTCTACATGATGTCGAAGCAGCAGTATCTCAACGACAGCGGCAAGAGTTGGCACCCACATGTAATGTTTTATGCTTCGAGTGATGCTGAGAAAAGCTGGGGAGCTAACCTGCCTGGCTCGCCGGTTATGGCTGCATATGACCCTGAACAACAGGTGACGACTTTCTTCGTTTTAACCGGCGAATGGTCTGACGGGACGCCGGGACCGGCAATTACGCACTGACCCGTAATTCAATGAAACCTGCTCACTGCAGGGTTAAATAACTATCGGAACGTCGGCTTATGTCTACTCACTTCGTATCAGGGATGGTGTCTCCGTAAACACAAAAAACGAGTGACTCAAACACTCGCCCTTTGCCGATCCTTGCTCTCATGCGGGATCAAGGTGTGATTGTGATCGTGCCCTGCTCAAATTCGAGAGTGTAGTTCGGGGCCGACAGTATTCCCTGAACGATGCCAATGGGATATGTCCCTGCCGGAGATCCCTGCTTGGCAGGAGTGGAAATGCCTGCCGTGCCCGTAACCGCAGTTGCCGCAGTATCCCCGTTTACAAAGCCGGTGAAGGAGTACGTTGGCGCAGGAATTGGCTGATCAAACGTGTAAGTCGCGCTGTTGGCTTTCACCAGCAGCAGAGGTTTGGTTGCATTCAGGCTGAAGCTGGCCGCAGTACCGGCTCCGCTTACGCTGGCAAGTGCGGTCAACGCTCCTGCTGTTGTTGGATACGCCCGCACTATTGCCTCTCCGGATGCATTTGTAACCGCCGTTGTACTGGAGAAGCGCAGACCAGTGCCGCTGAATATGACAGCGGCTCTCGGTACAGGATTTCCGTGCGCATCCGTCACTAAAGCCACCAGCGGTACAGTAAATTCCAGTCCGTAAGGTGTTGCCTGTTCCGAGCCGGAGATGGTTGCAATGTTTGCAGGCGTGGCGGAGATGATTTCCTGCAGCGTGCTGCTGCTCGACGCGTAGTATCCCACCGCTGGGAAGGCTGCCGTGACGGTATGAATACCAGGGGCAAGGGTGGCGATGGATAAGACGGCTTAACCTGCGCCGTTGAGGGTGAGCCCCACCGGAGCCCCGCCATCAATGGCCAACATGACCTCCCGGTTGGTTACGGCGCCGCTCCTTCATTTTCGATATCGTTCTTTCCCCGGAATGCCAGCGCACGATGCCGCTCAGCGATAAACCGAAAGTCTCTGCCGCAGAGATGCTGAAGGTTGCTGTTTCCGTTATGTTGTTTTTGTATGCAGGCGGGAACTGCGTCGTTTGAACGCCCGTACTATCCTCATAGGGAGTCCTACGCTCATGTTCCGCATAGCCCGGCGCCATATCGGATTGTTCGCGGCCCTTCTCGTCCTCTCATCCGGCCGTTGTCTTCAGGCGCAAACCCCCATCATTGAAGAACCCGGCTACACGCCCACGCTTACCTTTGACATTGTCGATATTCGCCCTGCACCGCCGCCGGACGCCAACTTCCATGTATCCGTCTCCAGCCCGCCGCACTCCAGCCGCTTCGAAGCGACCAACTTTCCGATCAAGGCACTTATACAGATTGCATACGGCTTCGATGCCCCGGTTGTCGGCGCGCCGGAGTGGGTGACGAGCACCCTCTACAACATTCAGGCCCGCTCGGACGACGCGGCTGACGCCAGGCTGGCCAAGCTCACCGATAACGAGGTCCGGTTAGAAAAGAGGAACGCGATTCGCGTATTCCTTGCCGAGCGACTGAATCTCAAGACGCATCTTGAAACTCGCAATAGCTCGATCTACAACCTTGTCGTGGGCAAGAGCGGCATCAAGATGCAGGTTGCGCCCAAGCCGCCAGTTCCCGAGAACGGAGAGGCACCATCTCCGCCTCCACCCGTGAACGTCGCGGCTCATGGATCGCAACATGGATTGGAATTTGTCGGAACGAATTCTCCCATGCGGGCCATCACCGGCGTCCTGAGCTCGATGGTAGAGGCGCCCGTTTTAGACAAGACCGGTCTCACTGGCACATACAATTACACGCTCGAGTTTGGCCGCCCATGGTCCGAGCACGATCCAGAAAGTTGGCCCTCGATCTTCACTGCGGTACAGGAGCAGCTCGGGCTTAAGCTCGAAGCCGAACACGAAACCATACCCAACCTCGTGGTCGATCAGATCACAAAACCGACGGAGAACTAATGCTCTCTGAAGCCGGCATGAACGCCGTCGGCACTCAAATGCAACCGGAATGATCTCGCCCTCAGTATCAATCCGGCCGGACATCGGTATGAAGAAACGTTTCCGGCTTCTGAAGGCATCAAATTACATCATGACTGAGCATCATCCATCACGCGAGCACGATCATCTGCAAGAGTTTTGCGAGCGGTTAGATAAACGAATGGAGGCGATCAACAACCTTCTCTATTTGGCGTCTGTCTCTACGGACGATCTATTTATGACCAAGCAGTTTGCAAGACGCGCTATGGAAGAAATGCGGATCGCCCGCACTGCTGTCCGTGAGCACTGCAGACCGGATGTTCAGGACCTGCCCCGCGTTTCTTAGCCGGCACGATCCGGGCTTCAGGTTCCCACTGACATCGCATCCAAACTGGCAATATCTCCGATATTGCGAGCAGGAGTCTGATGGGCGTGGTACACCTGATCGGACGATGCTGGGATTGAAAGGCGATCACCCGATAGTGAAGACGACCCTTGGCTTGCCGGTGGCCTGCTCCCATACGCTCTCTACTTGAGCGAGAGGCATCGTCTGTGTGGCAATCTTCAGGTTTGCAGGCCGAACGGCTTCAAAGACGCTCTGGATCGACTGCACAAGGGCTTTCCTGCTGACACTTCCTACGCCGCTGCCCATGAGAGTGAGGGCTGAAGAACGCAAAGCAGCACCAGGCAGGCGGATCTCAGGTTCGCCGCCGGCACCACCGACGTGAACAAAGCGCACCGGCCTATCCTCGATGGTTTTGGCGAGAGCGACGATCGCTGTCTTCGCGCTCTCTCCCCAGAGGTAATCGATGACAACATCGATGCCGCCGGAGAAGGCCTGCTTGAGAGCTTCTTCGTAGCCGGCCGCGCCGCCAGGATGGTCCGCTCCGAGGGAAAAGGGCACAACGACATCCGCACCAAGCTGCCTCACCTCCTCAAGTTCCTGCACGTTGCGGCCAGTGGCGATGATTCTGGAAGCACCAAGGTGTCTGGCCAACTGCACTGCGATCCTTCCGGCAGTGCCGGTAGCTCCATTGACCATGACGATTTCGCCGGGAACGAGGTGTGCGCGCTCGACGAGGCCGGCCCAGGCTGACATGCCGGGGTTCGCAATGGCTGCGGCAGTGATGTCGTCGAGAGACGCAGGAATTTCCACACAGCGCCGCGGATGGATGGGACAGAACTCGGCGAATGAGCCGAACGGCGCTTCCGGCATTGCGAAGTAGACGCGCCGCCCATCCTGTGTGAGGCCGACGCCATCGGTGCCAGCTGCCGCCGGGAAAATTCCGGCAGAGCTGTAGTGGGTGCCTGATGCCCTGGCTTTGGTGAGGTTGCTAAGTGCAGCGGCCCGCACAGAGATGAGTTCCTCACCCTCCTTGGCGACGGGTGTTTCGAAGTCTCCATAGATGGGAGTCCGGCCTGCGGCGGTAACGATAGCTGCTTTCATGAGCAATTCTCCTTGGGTTCAGGAACAATTCGCGCTTTAAATCTAACGCTGTTAGATATAATCTAACAATGTTCAATTAACAGATGTCAAACACAGTATGCTGGATTCATGAAGATCAACCGGGACATGGCGACCCAGGCGGCCTTGAAGTTGCTCAACGAGATAGGGCTTGAGCAATTGACGCTGCGGCGTCTGGGGGCAGAACTGGGTGTGCAGGCGGCCACGATCTATTGGCACTTCAAGAGCAAGCAGGAGCTCCTGGACGAGATGGCAACAACCGTAGTCGTGGCGAACGCCGGGAAGCTGCTTGCGCGAAAGAGCTCGTCCGGCTGGAAAGTGTGGGCTTCGACGTACGGGGAGGGGCTGCGAAAAACACTGCTGGCTTACCGCGATGGGGGCCGCATGGTGAGCGGAACAAGATGGACGAGCACCGAGCCGTTGAAAACGACGGAACGAATCGGCGCACAAATAGTGGCATCCGGCTTTTCCCTGCGAGAGGCGGTGGTCCTGCTATCAACCATCTACAACTACACACTCAGCTTTGTGATGGAGGAGCAAGCCGTGTTCCCGAGGCCGGGCGAGCGGTCTCCCCTGTATTCGATTGAGGACAGGAATGCGCGTCTCGACCCGGTGGTGTTCCCTTTACAACGTCAGGCTTCGTCCATCCTGTTCGACCAATATGACCGGCGTTATCGAGAGGGATTGAAGCTCATCCTGCGCGGCGCTATGCCAGATGGCGCACTTGAGGTAATGGGATCGGTAGCGTCACGTACGCGCCCGCGCTGAGCCATATTTGGAGCCCTAACTCCTGTGGCCCAACCCAGCTTGCAGTTAACCGCCTCGACAGCCCTGGCCCTGAGAAGGCCGCCGGTTGCGTTGTCTATGAATCGCACAGTAGACTTCTCGCCGGACGGGGCGGGAATCTCAAATGCAGCTGAAAATTTCCCCTCCTCTGCAAGAGGACGCATCCACGATTGAAGTGAGAAGAAGGCGCTTTGGCCTGCTGTGGCGGCTCCGGATCATCCAGTTCATGAGGGGAGAAGATTCATTGTTCCGTCTTCAGAAATCCTGGTACTTCCTGGTCTTCCTTACATTGCTATCCATCTTCGGCATCGGCCGTTCGCTGGCGCAGGCGGCTGGAAATGCAGCGGTGCCTCCTATTCCCCATGCGAAAGAGATTCATCTTAAACACATTCTGGTCATCGCGCAGACCAAGGGTTTCGAACACGATTCCATTCCGGATGCGATGGCTGCTATCTACAACATGGGCCACGAAAGCGGCCTGTGGGACACGGAGATGCGCACTGATACAGAGCTTTTGACCAAAAAAGATCTGGGAAGAAATGCGAAGAACCTGAATTACTTTGACCTGCTCATCTTTGCCAGCACGACTGGCGAACTGGATCTGGACGCCAGCCAGAAGGCGGACATTCTTTCTTTCGTTCACGACGACGGCAAAGGCTTTGTCGGCATTCACGCGGCGCTGGATACGAACTACAACTGGCCCGAGTATGGCGAGATGATCGGTGGCTGGTTCGACCAGCATCCTTGGAGCACATTCAATGCACCCATCATCAACGAGGCTCCCGACTTTCCGGCGGTCCGCCATTTTCCCAAGGCGTTCGTTAAGTACGATGAGATCTATCAGCCGAAGGCGTGGTCGCGGGACAAAGTGAATGTCCTGCTCAGCCTCGACCCCGGCAAATTGGATTATGCAAATAACCCGCGCATTCATCGGGCGGATCACGACTTTGCTGTGGCCTGGAGCAAGTCATACGGCAAGGGAAGAGTGTTTTACTCAACCTTGGGGCACACGGAAGAATCGTGGCAGGACCCGGATATTCGGACCATGTATTTTGAAGCGATACGGTGGGCCCTGGGCCTGACCGAAGGAAGCACAGAGTCGCATTCGCGGCCCGCTGCTGCACCATAAGACAACGGAAAACGTATGGCGGGCAGTTGTTTGAGCGGTCGGTCTGGAGCGCGTCTTATGCGATGGATGGTATAGGCGCCGTAATTTTCGTAAATGTCATGCGGATGCCGTGCTTCGGCTGCAGGATGACCTTCGGGCGAGCTTCGATGGTTTGTCCTGGCGCCAACTGAAAATCGTATTTTCTGAGCAGTTCGCTCAAAATCATGAGTATCTGCAGCATTGCATAGTTCCCGCCGATGCAGCCTCGCGGTCCCGCCCCGAACGGGAGATAGGTGAATGGGGTGCGCAGCTTCTCGTTTGCTTTGAGGAATCGATCGGTATCGAAACTCTCCGGATCTTGCCAGTAGCGCGGAGCATGATGCGCACCGTACACATACACAATGACCATCGATCCGCGGGGTATGGCGATGTCGCCTACCCGGTCGTCGGCGACTGCCATGCGGTCGATCATCCAAAAGGGTGGATAGAGGCGGAGCGCCTCCTGAATGACCTGAGTCGCAAATTCGAACTTGGGCACGTCGCTGTGATTCAGCGGCGCGTCGCCGAGCACGGAATGAAACTCCTGCCGTACCTTTTCCAGGCAATCCGGACGCGAGCTCAGAAGATAAAGAAGCCACGATAGCGCATTCGACGATGTTTCATGGCCGGCGACCAGGAGCTGCATGCTCTCGCTCAGGATGAGCTCATCGGGCATGCCTTCGCCGTCGCTGTAGCGCGCATCCATCAATGTCTGCAGCAGATCGCGGCCGGGCGGTTCGTTGCGGCGTTTCTTGATGTATTCGAGCAGAACGCCGTCCGCGCGAGTTCGCATGTCTTCGTGTTTGCGCAGCTCGCCGGAGGCAGCGAACCACGGATTCAGATAGGGCTGAAGAGTCTGGCGGACGATGAATCCCTGGACGGTGCAGATAGTATGGCTGACCAGCTCGATGTCTTCATCCTTCAAGCGCGCGCCAAACAGCGAACGGGCGACCATGGCGAAGGTAATTTTCATCAACTGGGGGTAGATATCGACGGGACCGTTGCGGATCTGCGTGTCGAAATTCCGCAGCGAATCGGCAACGGAGTCCTGCATGATTGAGGAGAGCGCATCGAGTTGCTTTCGATCGAAGCCCTTCTGGATAAGACGCCGCTGCGTACGCCACGCTTCTCCCTCCGTGGTCAGAAGCCCCTTCCCCAGGAAGTGACCCATCCGCTTTACTTGAATTTCAGACTTCTGGTAGTTCTCCGCGTTGGTCTTCAACACATGCTGAATGACGGCGGGATCGATGGTGACGATCGCCTCTTTGAGACCGCCCAGGTAGAACCGGAAGGTATCGCCGAAGGTTTCGTTATATCTGGCCAAAACCTGCACGGGATTGCGGGCCATCGCGGCAGAATCCGCAAAGCTGCGGAATCTGGGAACGGCGGGGATAGGCGTGGGTGAGGTCATACCCGGCCGTCCTGGTGTTTGCCTCTCACCGGGGCGGATTTCAGTTTATTCGCAAAAATTGGAAGCCGGTCCATAGATGAAGACAAAACCATAAATGAAGACAAAACGCTCGGAATCAGTTTTCGTTCCCCAGTTGCTTCAAAAGTATCAGATGATGCCGGATGGCCCGGGTCATGGTGGGGTGCTGGCGATAGGGGACGCCAAACTCTGCGGCCGTCTCCCTGACGATCCTGGTCAGGGGAGCATAGTGGGTATGGCACACGAAAGGGCAGAGATGGTGGACGATGTGATGGTTGAGGCCGCCCACGAGCCAGCCGACAAGCGGGTTTTCCGTCGCGTAATCAGCCGTTGTCGCAAAGATGTGATATACCCCGTTCTCAAACTCGCCACGCTCTGCCGGAAAGTAGGTGGTGTCGACAGTGTGCGTTGTCTGGAATACCAGCGTTGCGGACAGACCGATGACCAAATGGACCAGAAAGAACGCTCCGGCTACCAGCAGCGGCGATTTCCCCAGCACCAGCACGGGCAGCACAAGCATGTACGTGAGGTAGAAGCCCTTGCCGGCGAAGAGGATGGCGTATTCCTTCAGGGGATGTTTGGTGCTTTTCAGGTATCCGCGGGCCGGGAAGAAAAAGCTCCTGAAGTCCTTAACAAATACGTAATCGAGAGAGAACATCGCGTAAACGAATAGGGCATAAAGGTGTTGGAACCGGTGCAATGGCTCCCGGGATTCATAGGGGGTAAAACGAAAAATACCGTGTCCCGTAAGCGCGTCGTCTTCGCCATGAACATTGATACAGGCATGATGTCCCCGATGATGCAGGAGCCGCCACATGTATGAGCTGATTCCGCACAGGTCGAAAACATAGTTCAGAGTCTTGTTGACCAGCGATCGGGACGAAATCGCGTTGTGATTGCTGTCATGCGCGATATTGAGCAACAGGAATGTCTGCGCCAGGCCGCCCAAAAGGTAGAGGACGACAAACTTCCATGATCCGGGTTTGAATGCGTACAGTGCAATCCAGGCTCCGAGGAGGACAGCCAGACCCACGGCGATCTTGACCCACATGGCACTGTCGGCTTTGGGTGAAAGATTCTGGTCGGCGAAAAATCTGTCCAGGCGGCGGCGTAAGACTTTTGGAAAGGTGGACGCCTCGATCGGATCTATAATCGGCGACGCTAAGCTTTCGGATGGTACAAGGTCCGCGGTCTCCGGTTCTTGTGCGATCACCGTTTCAACTTCAAACGTCACCGGCGCCTCCGTGATGATGATAACTGAGCCTGACGCCGTCCCTGCGATCCGGGGGCCCGACACGTGGCGAAATTGTTGATACCTAACCAACAGGCTTGCAGCGCGATTCTAGTGCGGCCCCTTAAGGACAAGCAAGAAGATTCGGGATGGACCAACCCTGAATGCCGGTCATCTCATTTCCTTCATAGATGACGCATGGCATTGTGCAAATGCTTTGTTAACATACAACCACCAATGAACCGTAACGAACCGAGTCTCCTGCATGGGCGATAGACGTTTCGCGGAACTCCGCAAGTCCCCTTCGCGTCCGATGCGGCAAAATGGCGAACATCGGTTTTCCCGCGAGTCGAACGGCGCTTATGGGGAGATGAATTCACGCGCATGTTCTTACCGCCGGCCCCCAATTCAGACCTCCACTTCGAGACTCAATGGTGTTTCATTTTGCTCGCGGGCAAGGGTTATCTCGTTTATTGACTTACGTTCTATTCAACCTCGGAGGACCGCTGATTAATGATGGCGTCGATTTTAGGGCACCTGGACAGGCTGGCAGATGAACACCCGGATAAGCTCCTTTATTCGTACCTCGACGTAAACGGCGATCCTATCGAAAGCTATACGTATGCCTCGTTTCTCGACCGGGCGCAGGCAATCGCCGGGAGTTTGCGGAAAGAGGGCCGCTTTGCGGTAGGAGACCGGCTTTTGCTCGCCTACCCGCCAGGGCTTGAAATGATCTGCGCATTCTTCGGCTGCGTGCGCGCCGGATTGATCCCCGTGCCGGTCTATCCCCCCAGCTCCCGCGGCTTCCAGAGCGCCCTGTACAAGATGGTCCACATCGCAAAAGATTGCCAGGCGGCTGGCATCCTGACGAGCAGGGACTATCACGCATCCCTCAAGACGAACCTGGCCAGAAGCGGCGTCTCGGCGTCCGGCGTTGACGTAGATTACATTTCCGCCCTTCCCTGGATCGCCACAGAGGATTTCCTCGATGCGGTTGGGGACTCGATTTCTGACCTTCCGGCTGGCGATCTTTCGAAGATCCTGTTTCTGCAGTACACGTCGGGCTCAACGATGGAGCCCAAGGGCGTGATCGTGACCCACGAAAACATCCTTAGCACCTGTGCGCTGGTGATCGACCATCCCGCGCCGGTCGTCGTTTCCTGGCTTCCGCAGTATCACGACATGGGATTGATCGGGTGCTATCTGTATCCGGCGCTGAGGGGTGGCACGACTTATGGGTTCGCGCCGATGGACTTCATTCAGCGGCCGATCCTGTGGTTTGATGCCATCACCGCTTACCATGCCACGGCGACGGCTGCTCCCAACTTCGCCTACGACTATTGCCTGCGTGCGGGAAGGCTTTCCAGGGAAAGCCTGGAGGCCTGCGACCTTAGCTCGCTGCGCGTCATGATGTGCGCCGCAGAGCCGGTCAAGCCGGATACCTACACCCGTTTCCATGAAGCGTTTCAGCCCTACGGACTGAAGTGCGAGAGCTTCTATGTGGCCTACGGGCTGGCCGAGAATACTCTGGCAGTCTCGCTCGGCGGCCACACTATCGTTTCCGTCAACAAGCGTGCCCTCGCACTGGGGAAGGCCCGCATGATTGCCGAGGTCTCGGAAATCGACGGAGCTACACAGATTGTCAGTTGTGGAACGCCGCTCCCCGGTATCGACGTCAAGGTCGTGGATCCCGAAGGGCATTTCGCTCTGAAGCCTGACCGCATCGGCGAGATCTGGGTGGCCGGAAGCGGTAAGTGTCTGGGTTACTGGAACAATCCCGAATTGACGCTGAAGCAGTTTCGCGCGCGGCTGGTGGACGATACCCCTTATGACGACGGCTACCTTCGGACCGGCGACCTGGGGTTCTTCCACGACGGCGAGCTCTACATATGCGGACGCATCAAGGACATGATCATTCTCCGCGGGCAGAACTATTACCCGCACGACATTGAGAACGTGGTGGAGAAATCATCCAGCCTGATCCGGCACAATTGCGTCGCCGCGTTCCAGATTCAGGAAGACAGCGAACCGGCGCTGGCCATCGTCGCCGAAGTGAAAAACCCCAGGGCGCTCCCGGACGCGCGCAAAATTGCCGCCGCGGTCCGGAACTATCTCAATATGGAAGTGGCGGTGATTTCCCTTATCGCGCCTCGCGCCATCCCCAGAACAAGCTCGGGGAAGATCATGCGCCACAAGACCAAGCAGATGTGGCTGCAAGGTGAGTTCACTGTTCTCTCCGACTTTTCACGAGAGAAGGACACGGGGAACTGCTCATCGGATTCCGATGTGAATTCCGCTTTCGCGGAACTGAAGGCGAGGTACAACCTCACCGGTCAAGAATCATACAACCTGGTTGAAGCCGGCCTGGATTCGCTGGACCTGGTTGTGTTCATGCATGAGCTTAAGGAGCTCCTGAAAGACAAAGGCGCCGAGCTGCTGGCAAGGCAGGTGGATATCGGCGTGATTCAGCGGGTCAGCGTAGCCGAGCTGTTCGGCCTGGCTGAAATGCTGGAGAGCGCCCCTGAAGAGGCTCTGGAGCATCTTCGCCATTCCCTGGCGGCATTCCGGGAAGAGCAGCACGCTGCAGAAAAACAGATGATGAGCGACGACCGGAAGCTGATCTTTGAGCCTCCGGTGCCTTCGCCACTGCCCGAGACACCAGTGCTGAAACAAGTGCTACTCACCGGCGGGACAGGCTTCATCGGGCCATTTCTCATGAAGAGCCTTCTGGAGCAGACCCGGGCGAAAATCCATGTTCTGGTGCGAGCCTCCGATGAAAAACAGGGGAAACAACGGCTGAGAGCTGCGATGGAGTCCATGGGCCCCTGCAGCGCCGGGCTGATGGAAATGTTCGACGCCCGCGTCATTCCTGTGTGCGGCGACCTGGGGCAGCCAAAGCTGGGCCTGATGCAGGACACGTGGGATTTCCTGGCGAGTGAAATCGACACGGTCTTCCATAACGGCGCAACTGTGAACTACCTCTTCAACTACGACCTGATGCGTGACGCGAACGTGCTGGGGACCAATGAGATCGTACGGCTGGCCTTCGAGGGAAGACCCAAAGAGTTCAACTACGTCTCGACGACCTTCATCTTTGGCTGGGCGGTCAAATCAGTCCTGTATGAGACCGACATGAACAAGGATATGGAGCTGCTCGATTTCGGCTATAGCCAGTCGAAATGGGTAGCGGAGCAGGTGGTCTTCGACGCGCGCAGCCGCGGACTCTCTGCGCGAGTTTTCCGGCCGGCCCTGGTAAGCCCTTCGGTCACGGGTGGAGGCAACAATTTCGATATCGCTGTTCGCCTGGTCGCCTTCATGGTGAATCACGGCATTGGCGTCGATACTCTCAACCAGGTCAGCTTTGTTCCGGCAGACATTGTTGCGAATAACATCGTTGCCATCTCAACCACTCCCGGTACCGCGAACAAGACCTATCATGTCGTGCGCGACGATTATTCGAACATGATGGACATTACCGGGCTGATTACCCAGGCCACCGGCCGTCAATTCGAAGCCTTTAGCCTTCCCGACTTCGTTCCCGAGCTGATCCGGAGATGCCGGAAAGAAGATCTTCTCTTCCCGCTGCTGGACTTTCTGGTGGGCTCTGTCGACAACATCTCGGCGATGGAATTCAAACGCTACGACAGCTCGTCTTATCAGATGGCCCGGGATGCCTCGGTCTGGGGCAAGCCCGATCCGTCCCTGGAAGATACGGTCAATGGCATTCTGAAATTCATGCATCGCAAGGGGATCATTTCGGTGGCGGCTCGTGAGACCAATGCGGTACCACCCAGCCATCCTCTTGTGGACTTCACCGATCCGGTGTCCGCTACTGTTTCTTGAAGGTTAGCTTCTCGGTCAGCTGCTGCCCGGTTTCCAGCGTCGCCGTAGTGGAAACCGTCATCTGCTGACCGTCAGGGGAAAGCTGCCATCGATCTTTTTGCGTAACTTGATTGTCGCGCCGGTAAATCGCATCCACGGTATGAGGATCGATAAGTTGGAGCACCACGGTATCGTTGCGCGAGTGCTGTAGATCGTATTGTTTTCCGTCAAAGCGGGCCGTATAGCTGTAATCACCCGCAAAACGAGTTCCACCGCCACCATTCGGCTCGATTTTGAGCACCATCCCCTGCCGCATGCGGGTCTTGCCCATGTCCTGCGTCCACTCACCCGCGAATGGATCCTTGGCGGACTTCGCACCTCCTGTGCGCGTCCACACGGTGATCTGATCGGGTTGGCCGCTCGTTATGGCTGTGCTGGTCAACTCATTGCCGTCAGCCGAAACTTTCTCGCGGATGGTCGCGACAACTGCTCCGTCTTTCTTCTCTTTGACCTCTACTTGCCGCTTATCGATCCTGCGCAATGCAATCTGATTGAAGCCGAGATTGCCCGGAGCAGGCGATTCCTTCCCATTCTGATTTGCGGTGAAATCGAGATGCCGGTCGCCTGACATGACGACATGCGACCCGCCATGCACAGGTGTAATGGAGAGCCGATTCGCGGGATTCAGGCTGGACTGGGCAGAAATAAGGGTCCAGGAGCCGAGGCGAGGATCCGCCGCTCCGGATTGGGCTAATCCCGGTTGGGAGACTCCAGATTGAAAGGCAGCAATTAATCCGAGCAACAGGAAGGTACGAATTGGTCCTCCTAAGCGATGGGGAAGAGTTTAGCAGACCCAGTCAGGTAGGAAGCGGTGTCCGAGCAAATGTATGCCTATGATGCAAAGCGTGAAATGATGACCCGATCCGGGACGAAACATTTATTCAGCTTCAGTTCTTTTTCCGCGCTGTCAGCGAGTTTCAACAGCGACGATCTGGTATGACATGATGAGTGCAATGCATGTGCGCCGTTTTTGGGTATCCGGGATAGTCCTCGCAGCAGCTATCGCACTGCTTCCCTTTTCTTTCCACGCAGAGCGCCACCTGGAGACAGCAACCCGCGTCGAAGGGAGCCAGGCCGAGATCGTCCGGCAGGAGCTGGCCGATCGTTTCCGGTCGCCGTTTGTAGACCGCGTGGTTCTGGTGGTTCAGGGATTGCCGGCTGCGGATTCGGACGCAGGCGGCAAGGCGCTGGAAACCATTACCGCGGCGCTGAGGGAGCAGCCCGGCGTTTCGGGAGTGGTGTCCTATCTCGAAATGCGCGATGCGATCTTTCTGGGCAAGAGCGGCGGAACGTTCGTTCTTGTGGGGCTTTCGCCGGACAACGGCCCCGTAGAATCGTTGGTTCCGGAGCTTCACCAGCTGGCCAGCTCGCTTCAAACTCAGCTGCGAGGCCGATATCCGGCGGTCAAGCTTGAGCTCACGGGCGAGATTCCACTGAATTTCGACATTCGCAAAGCAAGTGCCGACGACGTGCGGCGTGGCGAAAGTCTGGTGATCCCCGGGACCCTCGCCCTGCTGCTGGTGGCTTTTGGGAGCCTGGTCGCCGCTTTGATTCCACTGGCGATTGGCCAACTTGCCATCGCGACCACTCTGGCGGTTGCGGGATTTATGGCCCAGCGCTGGCACTTGTCCATTCTGGTTCAGAATCTAGCTACCATGCTCGGCTTGGGCCTGGGAATCGACTATGCCCTGCTCATGGTCAGCCGCTTCCGGGAGGCGATTTGCACCGGATGCGACGGCCCCGAGGCCTCGCTCATCGCGGCGCGTCAGGCCGGCCGCACCCTCATGATCTCCGCTTCGACGGTAGCCATCGGGTTCCTCGCCCTCTTGACGGTTCCTATCAGCGAAATTCGCTCCATCGGTATCGCGGGGTTCCTCGTGGCGGCAATGAGTGTGCTGCTCACCAATACCCTGGTGCCAGCGGTGATGGCTCTCCTCGGTCCGCGGATTGATATTGGCCGATTGCCCTTTACTCCCAAGTTGGATGCGACACGGACAGCTCGTACGGGTGTGCGCTGGAGAAAATGGGGAAAGGTGATTGTCGCGCATCCCTGGCTGGCCCTCTTGCTGGCCGGTGCTCCTCTGCTTCTGCTCGCCTGGCAGGTCAAGGGACTGGATACCAGTCTTCCCCGGGGAAATTGGCTTCCGCAGGCGGCAGAATCAGTCCATGCGCTCGACACTCTGAAACAGATGGATCGGGACGGAGTGGTTCAATCGCTGCGCGTCATTATCGAGCTTCCCACGGATTCCATCGCGCAGACCGACGCGGGATGGAATGTGCTGGATCGACTCAGCAAGCGCCTGGCGAGCGACCCGCGTTGTTACCGCGTGATTTCTATCACGACAATCGCGGACGGCAATCGGGCTTCCCTCACGGACATCTCGCGGGAGACGCGGCGAACGTTTCTAAGCAGCGACGGACGAGCGGCGCTGCTCGAGGTATTACCAGCGACTTCGGTATCTCTGCGCGAGCAGGTCGACTGGGTGCGGGAGCTTCGCAAGACCGGCGCTGAGGCTCTCACCGGAGTGCCTGGCGCAACGCTTCTGGTGGGGGGAATTCCGGCGCTCAATGGCGACTATGAAACGATTATCCGAGACCGCTTTCCGTCGGTTACTTTGATGGTCGTAGGCGGAACGCTCTTTGCGTTGCTCTGCGGCTTCCGATCGATCTTCGCCGCCCTCAAGGCCATCGCACTCAATCTGGTCTCGGTCGCGGCTGCCTTCGGCGCATTGGTTCTGGTTTTTCAAGACGGACACGGAAGCCGCTTCTTCGGTGTTCCCGGGGGAACGGGCAGCGTATTTCCCTTGGTTCCGATCGTCGCCTTTGCCATCGTCTTCGGATTAAGTATGGATTATGAAGTATTTTTGGTGGCACGCGTTCTCGAAGCTCGGCGGAGCGGGATGAATGAAATGGATGCGATCCCGGAGGGCATGGCCAGAACCGCAGGCCTGATTACCAGCGCCGCCGCGATCATGATCGTGGTATTCGCAGCCTTCACCTTCGGAAATTTCCTGGTAGTCAAAATGATCGGATTTACGCTGGCTGTCGCGGTATTGATTGACGCGACGCTGGTTCGTATCGTCATCGGCCCCGCGCTGCTTCGTATCGCCGGCGACTGGAACTGGTGGCCTGGAGGGCTGGCCACAGCGCGCAAGGCGCCCGTAACGGCGATTGGCGATTGATGTCTTTGAATTGTTGCCCTTGAGCTACCAAAGGAAAGCTCGACTTACTATTTACGAGCGGCGGCAATCAAAGCATGCGCGGCGGTGCGAAGGAGCGGAACTGCCTCGCCGGGAGAAAGAACCTGCGAACTCACGAAAGCTCCGTTGATGAGTAGCGACAGCTGTCCAGCCAGCTCGTCTGGATGTTTGACGCGCAGCCGCTCGGCAATCCCTTTGAGGCGCTGCCGCAGCTCCTGCTTATGCGCCGAGGCGACTCTGCGGGCGGGGTGGTCCGAGTCCGGAAATTCCGCTGCGACATTGAGTTGCGGGCATCCGCGATAATTTCGCCGTCCCACCCGCTCTCCGATCCAATCGAGATGCGCCTCCAGTTCGGCGGCAGCATTGGCCTTTGCGTCCGGCCCGGTCTTGTGGAGCTCGGTGACACGGTTCCAGCAGCTCCAGAAGTCCTGATCTTCGCGCTCGAGGAACGCAGCAATGAGATCGTCCTTGGTGCCGAAGTGGCGATAGAGGCTGGTCTTGGCGACCCCGGCTTTTTCGACCACGAGGTCCACGCCGACGGCCCGCACGCCTCGTTCATAGAAAAGCGCCGACGCTGTGCGGAGAATCCGGTCTCTTACTTCGACTGAAGTGCCATGAGCTTCGACGACGCCGGCATTCTTTTGACTTCTCGGCATATTGCCCCCAATGGATGGAAAGCGAATCAAGCTTGACTCGCTACAGACCTGTCTGTACTGTACTAGAAACAGACAGGTCTGTATTGAGAGAAAGTGATGACGCAAACTCAAATGTCAGGACATGGCCAGACGATACCTGGCAGGACCATCGCAGTCTTCGGAGCTTCGGGACACACAGGACGCTTCGTCGTCGGCGAGTTGCTGCGCCGCGGTTTTGCGCCACTCGCCATCGGCCGCGACGGCGCGAAATTGGCAGTAGCAGGATTTCCAGAGGACGGCGTCCGAATCAAAACCGCCTCAGTCGGTGATCCTGATTCCCTTGACCTCGCTCTTGCCGGCGCCGCCGCAGTCATCAATTGCGCCGGCCCGTTTCTGGATACGGCTGATGCCGTCGCAGGGGCGGCCTTGCGTGCCAGGATCTGCTATCTCGATGTGTCGGCCGAACAGGCAAGCGCGCAGGCGGTGTTCGACAGATTCGGTGATGCCGCAACGGAGGCAGGCGTGTTGTTTATTCCGGCGATGGGATTCTATGGCGGGTTTGCCGATCTTCTGGCCGCAGCCGTCATGGGCGACTGGGATTCAGTTGACGAGATCCGTGTCGGGATTGCCCTGGACAGCTGGCGCCCGACACAGGGCACACGAATTACCGGTCAGCGAAACACGGCCCGGAGGCTGGTAATGGACGACGGGAAATTAGTACCGCTGGCACAGCCCGCACCGCAAACATTTTGGGATTTTCCTGAACCGTTCGGGCGCCAGGATGTCAGCGAGGTTCCCTTCTCGGAAATTCCGGTCATTGCCCGCCATCTGCGAGTGGCACGCCTTCGCACTTACCTGAACAACGCGCCACTTCGCGATCTTCGCGACTCCACCACCCCGCCCCCGATCGCTGCCGACGAACGAGGACGATCGGCGCAGACCTTCCTGCTCGATGTTGTTGTCCGAAGCGGCAGCGGGACGCGGCGGGCGATTGCCCGGGGACGCGACATCTATGCCTTCACCGCGCCGCTCGTTGTCGAAGCTGTGGAGCAAATTCTCGACGGACGAATTCGAGGCCGAGGAGCTCTGGCGCCGGGCGAGGCCTTCGATGCGATGGGCTTCCTCCGGGCTCTCGCGCCGGAACATCTGACATTCGAGCTCGACGCGGATTGAGCGGCCGGGCGATGGCGTCGGCATGAGATGCGGCCGGGCTTACTTCTTCTTCTTGGCTGCCCGTTGCGCGAGCGCAGCGGAGTTCTCCGCAACTGCGCGACGGACTAGTTGTTTGAAGGCGGCTTCGTTGATCTTCTCTCCTTCGCGCAGGTCGATGGCGCGCCGCACGTTTCCTTCCAGGCTGGAATTGAAGAGCTTCTTGGGATCTTCGAGCGAAGCGCCGCGCGCGAACGTGAGCTTCACCACCTGCTTGTACGATTCCCCGGTGCAGACGATGCCATCATGGGAAAACACAGGAACTCCCCTCCATTTCCACTCTTCCTGGATGTCGGGATCGGCATCGTGGATGAGCTTGCGGAGATGAGCGAGGGTCTCTCCGCGCCAATCCCCAAGCTCTTCAATCCGCTTCGTGATGTTTGTTGAAGCGGCCTCGCTATTCGGGCTACTTGCTGGCTTCATGTTCTCTCCGGTTCTTCGATTTGCCATCCAGCCTTACCGCCGGCATCGAGCGACGAGGGCCTATCGGCACCAGCGTCAATGATGTGGAGTTGCGTCAAACTTTCCGTCAAATCGATCTTGCGCCCTGTTCATGCTCTCGGCAACCAAAGTCGCCGATGCGCTCAGTGAGAATCCCGATTGCTTTCCAGAAGACGACTCGCTGTTATGAACCTGTGGATACACACCTACTGTCGATCTCTCAGGGCGTTTTTCCTAGGCTAGCCGTTTTCCACCCGCGCCTTTATGTCCGCATACGCCATCTCGATCAGCCTGCGCAGCGATGCGGCATCTGTGGCCGTTCCCGGTCTCAGCTTCACGTGGCGCATGAACTTGCCGGCGCCTCGCAACAAGCCGGCCGGATCGGGCAGCGCTGCGCCTTTAAAGAACCCCACGTTCACATGCGCAGTGAATACATTCACGTAGCCGAAAGGCGCATCGCCCAGACATGCAACCGGACAGCCATCATGGAAAAGCTCCCGGACTTCATCCCCGCACCTTCGCATCACCTCAAACCACTCACGCGCGATGGAACCCAATTCACCTTTATGCGTATTCATCCACGCATCGATGGCGGGATCGCGTTGGACAGCACCGTTGAATCGCAGCAATTGCGCCTTCATCGTTCATCCATTTTTGCTTTCGGGGCTATGTCCCTTGCCAATCAGGCCGGTCTCTTCGAGAAAAGCCGCCGGAGTAGGTGCCCTTTCCACATCAGCAATCCGGTGAGGACCATGAGTGGAAAGAAGACATACCGGGTGGGCGGGGCGTACTGGGGAAGCTTTTCGAACGGGCTATAGATATATCCGTATATCGGGATTGCCAGGATGATGTGAATCCAGCGAAAAATCGAACGGGTGGGAACATTTGCTCTCATGGTCAAGCCTCCTTTTCGATGCCGATGTCAGAACATATCTCATCAAATCCATGCGACTGGAGAGGCAGTGTTCAGTACCCGCCGACCGGGAACACAGCGGGCCGAAGCTGCACCCTTGAGTTCTTCCTCCCACTTTTTAGCCCGACCAGCGCATCAGCTGCGTAACCTGAATGAGATTGCCGCAGGTGTCCTTGAGCGTAGCGATCTTGGAAGCGGTCACATCGGTCGGGGGCATGGTGAACTCGGCGCCATGCGCTTTCATACGCTCGTAGTCGGCCTGCAGATCGTCGGTAAAGAACATGGCGGCAGGCTGGTTTTGCTGGAACTGCGCCTGCTGCCAGGCCTGCGCGGCGGGGTTGTTGTTGAGCGCCAGCTGCAACTCGGTTCCGTCAGGTTCTTCGGGCGAGACTACGGTGAGCCAGCGGTATGGCCCCTGGCTGAAGTCGGTCTTTTTTGTGAAGCCCAGCACTTCGGTATAGAAATGCAGGGCTTTTTTCTGGTCGTCTACGTATACGGTGGTCACTTTGATTTTCATTTCGCTTCCCTCTCGTTATGTTGGCGATTCGCGTTGTGTTCGCGGCCGGAGCCGCGGCGTTATTCAAGCGCAGCGACAACTCTTTCCAGGCTGCCGATAAATTTCTTCCAGCCGTAGGTCGCGCCCTTGTAGTTGGCCTCTTGGCCGGGACCGAAACCGGACTGCTCCATGCGCAGATGTGTACCCGCAGCGGTCGGTGTCAGGGTAAATGTGACGACGCTCCCCATCCCCATCGTGCCCCAGCTGTAGGAGAGCTCTTTGTTGGGCTCAACGATCAGTACTTCGCTATTGATCACGCCGTCCCAATTAGGCACGGGGGTCGCGCGGAACTTAAATCTGTGGCCCACGACCGGCTCGAAGTCATTGTCCATCAGCCACTCTTTAATCAGCGGGCCTTCCGTGAGAGCGCGCCAGACTTTCTCCGGCGGATGGGGAAATTCTTTTTCCACGATTACGGAACGGGTATCGGACGTGGTCATTTAACTATTTATCCATCCTTTCGAGAACGTCTCCGAGGCGATCAAACCTGCTCTGCCAGAAGGCGGTGTAGTGCTTGATCCAGTCCACGAGAGGTGCAAGGGATTCCGGCCGCGACGCATAGTGTGTCTCGCGCCCGTGGCGGCGGCTGCGAACCAGCCGGGCACGCTTCAGAGCGGACAAATGCTTCGAAACCATCGGCTGAGAGACCCCCGCGCGCTCTGTCAATGCGTGTACGGTCTGCTCGCCATTGCGGATCAGCCGCTCGAAGATGGCTCGGCGAGTGGGATCGGCGAGAGCCTTGAAGAGATTGTCGGCGGCGTTCGGCATGCTCAAAACCATAACCATATGGTTATTGGTTGTCAATAGAAAAATCTGCGCTGACGACCGACGGGGGTCATTGTTCCGGGAGCAGACTTAGCGAAGAACAACCAGCACAACGTACACTCCACACTCTGCCGTTGAAGCGGAGATCGGCAAGCGAGAGCGGCGCGATATCGAAACGCCAGAATGCCGGGAGCGGCACTTGCAAAGCATGAACGATCGCCGCACGGATCACGGCGGGATGGGTCACGGCAATGGTATGAATCACTTCACGCTGCTCCTCCAGCCAGCTTCCAACTCGATTTGCTATGGGGCGTGCTCGGATTTTTCTTTGGATGGCTCACGGAGAGAGATCTGGCGGCGCATGGGCTGAATGAAGGTCTCTGAAAACAGACGCGGAATCACCGTGGTACAAATGAATTGACCCATGGTGCCCGAACGGGCTTAAAAGGGAAGTCCGGTGCGATACCGGCGCGGTCCCGCCACTGTAAACAGAGAAGAACCGTTCGCACCACCACTCGGCAATAACGCCGGGGAAGGAGAGCGGTCCGGCGCTTGAGGCGCCATCTGTGAGCCAGGAGACCTGCCAGGGGTTAGCTGCAGATTTCTGCGAAGGACAGAAACTATGCGCCCGGCTTCAGGCCTCATTCAGGAATTCGTCCGTTCATGCGTGCACCGCCTGCTTCACTTCACAAAGCGGGTATGCACTTCCGAGACTGCGTCCATTCGGCACATTGGCATAGGGGGGGTGCTCCTGCTGGCATGTGCCGCCGTGCTCCCGGCGCAGACGAAGCCGCGGCGCATCGTATCCACCGCTCCCAGTATCACCGAGACTCTGTTCGCACTTGGTGTCGGAGATCACGTGGTCGGCGTCTCCCGATTCTGCAACTTTCCTCCTGAAGTCGAAAAGCTGCCCAAGGTGGGAAGTTACGTCAAGCCCGACACAGAGGCCATCGCGCGTCTAGCTCCGGACTTGGTTGTTCTGCAACGGAGTTCGAGCGAGATAACGGAGCGCCTGAGCGCTCTGCATATTACCTTCATCGAGGTTCCGCACGGCACGCTGGAGGATGTCTTTACTGCGATTCAACTCATTGCCAAGGCAGCGGGAGTTCCTGAACGATCCGCGGGGTTGATCGCACAAATGAAAAATTCGCTCGAAGGTATTGAGACTCGAGCGAAGGCGCTTCCCTCCCCTCGCGTACTGGTGATTGTCGACCGCAGGCAGGGAACGCTAACCGACCTCATTGCTGTCGGCCCGAACAACTATGTGAACCAAATACTTTCCATCGCCGGCGGCAACAATGTTCTTGCGCAGCCCGGCCTTCCGCAGTATCCACGCATATCGCTCGAAACGGTTCTTCATGAGAACCCCGATGTGATCATCGATCTCAGCGGCACGCAGGAAACGGAGGCGGCGCGACAGGCCTCGCGCACTGCAACGCTGGCGCTGTGGAATCAATATCGTGATCTCGCGGCTGTGCGCAACGGACACGTCTACGCCGGCACAAGCAACTCACTCGTTGTGCCTGGACCGCGCACCCCGATCGCAACGCAGCGGCTCTTCGACTTCGTCCACGGCATCGGAGGTTCGAATTGAGCCGCCTGCTCGACGTGGAAGGTGTGAGCTTCTCCTACGGGAGCCGCTCGGTGCTCGATTCCGTCACGTTTAGCGCCAGTGCGGGAGAGTTTATCGCGCTGCTCGGGATCAACGGCTCAGGCAAGAGCACATTGCTCGACATCGTTTCCGGGTTTCGCAAGCCCGAGGCGGGCTCGGTTAAGTTCGGTGGACACAATCAGCAGCATTGGAAGGTGCACAAGATCGCGCAGCAGGTGAGCCACCTGCCACAGGCGGTTCACGCCGATCTTCCCTTCACGGCGGAGCAGCTGGTGGCCATGGGAAGATATCCTCACACGGACCGATGGTTCGAGTCTGCTGAGGATCATCGATGCATTCGAGCTGCAATGGAGCGGACATCCTGCTGGACACAGCGCCATCGTTCCTTTCGATCACTCAGTGGAGGCGAACGGCAGCGTGTTCTGCTGGCGGCGTGTCTTGCGCAAAACGCTTCCACCCTGCTGCTCGATGAACCTTCGACGTTTCTCGACATCGAACAGCAGCTACATTGCTTCAGCGTGCTTCGCGAGGAAGCACGCGCAGGAAAGCTTTGTGTCGCGGCCACGCACGATCTGAATCTCGCACTGACCTATTGCACTCGTGTGCTGGTGCTTGCGAATGGTGTGATCGCCCACGACATTCGAACTGCCGAGGCCCACGAGAACAGCGACTGGCTGGCCTTGTTCTCATCGCGACTCAACATGGGTAAAACCCCTGCTGGTGCAGCCTGGGTCTGGTATCAATGAACGCGCCCCCGCAGGATTCTTTCGTCGCGCGTTACAGCCTGACGCTTTCCATCCTTGTGTTCCTGGGTGCGGCGCTGCTGCTGCCCTGGGTGGGAGCGGGACCCATCAGTCTTGGCCGGGTGCTGCGGCATCAATCCCCAGACTATGACATCTTGCTTCAGCTAAGAATTTCCCGCACTCTTCTTGCGCTGGTGGCGGGAGGCGCGTTGTCGCTGGCGGGAACGCTGTTTCAGGCGATGCTTCGCGACGCGCTGGCCACGCCTTACACGTTGGGCATCTCTGCGGGCGCATCGCTGGGGGCGGTTGCCGTCATCGCGGCCGGATGGGAAAGCTTTCTTGGACTTCCGATGACGTGGGTAGGCGCGCTGGGTGGTGCCTTCGGCGTTCTTGTGCTGGTTATCGGCGGCGCATTCCGGCAGCGGCAGATATCGGCTTTCAGCCTGCTGCTTACGGGCATCGCCATCAATAGCATCTGCGCGGCCTTCATCATCATCCTTAGCAGCTTCGCGGGTATGTCGCGGTCTTTCTCGATTGCACGCTGGCTGATTGGCAGCATCGATGCCACCAGCTACCGTTCGCTCAGCACACTCACTGTTGTCGTGTTGTCGGCGTCAATTCTGATTTTGGCCCAGGCACGCAGCTGGAACCTGCTTGCCGTTGGTGAGCGTTGGGCCGCGTCACGCGGTGTGCGCATAGGATCTCTTCTCGCTCAGGGCTATATTCTTGGATCTGTCCTCGTTGCAGGTGCGATAGCTCTTACCGGTCCGATCGGCTTCGTCGGACTTATCGTGCCGCATCTCGTGCGCTCTCGCATCAGTCCCGATCATCGGCTGCTGATGCCCTGCGCTTTTTTTCTCGGTGGAGCACTGCTTGCGTTGTGTGACGCTCTCGGCCGCATCGTCATGCCTCCGGCCGAGCTGCCCGCGGGCGCGGTACTTGCATTAATCGGCGGACCTTATCTGGTATGGGTGATCCGTGGAAGGGTTCCAGCGGAGGAGATATGAGCACACATCGCCAGCGCGTCATTCGCGCGGATGGACGCGCACTGAACATCGTGCAGCATCGCGGACACCTTTCTTACTGCTTCACCGGCTGCTGTTGTGGACGCACGGAGCGCGGCTACGCCGAGGTTCCGGTGGACATCTATAAAGACGAATGGACAAAGCGGAGGATTCGCAACGAGGTCCATCTCACCAAGGCCGGATGCCTCGGCCCTTGTGTTCTGGCGAATGTCGCATCCCTGGTCTTCGATGGACAATCGGTCTGGTTCCACTCGGTAAACAGCGAGTGGCAGGTGCGGCAGATCTTCGACTACATCGAGTCCATGCTGAAGGCCGACAGGTTCCTCAAGCCGCCTGCAGAACTGAGCGAATACGTCTTCAACTACTACGACTGGGACGTGAGGAAGCCGGCAGCGATGGTAGAGACCATTCAGCCGCTGCAACCCGCAGGCGGCATCATGCTGCTCTCGCACGCCGATACCGATCTGCTGACTCTCGCAAAAGCCAGAGAGCTCCTGCCACCCGAACTCGAGGTCACCTCTTATTCGTTAAACTCGCTGCACAGCGAGGACCAGATGGAGGTGCTGCTTGCCGGTGAGATGGGCCGCGCCCGCATCATTGTGCTGCGCGTACACGGCCCTCTGAGCTGCGTCCCCGGTTTCGACCGGCTCCGCGGCATGTGTGTGGAGCGCGGCCAGTCTCTGGTATTGATCAGCGGCACCGGGGAGTTGAGCCCGGAGTTTTCCCAGACAGTGAATGTGCCTGGCGATCTGATGGAGACCGCGGCCAGTTATCTGTCGCTGGGCGGCGTGAATAACTTTGTCGAGCTGTGCCGTTTTCTGTCCGACCGTCTGCTGCTCACGGGATATGGTTACGTGCCTCCGAGCCCCATGCCAGAGCATGGAATTTACCTGCCGGACATGGATATCGCAACCATCGAGGAATGGGAGCGGCGCGCAGACCCGCTTAAGCCGACCGCCGCGGTGCTCTTCTATCGCGCTCATCGCATGAGCGGCAATACAGGATTCATCGACGCGATTGCGCACGCGCTTGAAGCGCGCGGCATGAACGCGTTGTGCATCTTCACCTCGAGCCTTAAATCGAAAGAAGAGGGCAAGCCTGCAGCATTCAAATGGATGGAAGGTCGCGCTGATGTATTGATTTCGACCCTTTCCTTCGCACTTGGAGAGATCAATACCGGAGACGTCACAGAAGCGGGCGAGGCCATTACATCACTCGAGCATCTGGGCATTCCAGTCATTCAGGCGATCGCCAGCGGCATGGCGCGTGGAGCGTGGGAGGTATCACGTCGCGGCCTCAACTCGCTTGATACGGCGATCAACGTGGCTATCCCCGAGTTCGATGGACGGATCATCTCCGTTCCAGTCTCCTTCAAGGAGCGTGGTGCATCGGGATCGGAAGGACTCTATGTTGCAACATGAAGATCGAATCGAGCGAGTGGCTGGCATCGCTGCCCGTCTGGCTTCGCTGCGTCGTACTTCCAATTCCGTGCGCCGCGTCGCTTTCGTCCTGACTAACTCCGCGGCCAAGGCCTCGCAGGCCGGAGGCGCAGTCGGCCTGGACACACCGGCGAGCCTGTTGACTACGCTGCATGCGATGAAGAGCACGGCGGTACAACATCGGTGAATTGCCTGAGACTTCCGATGAGCTGATGCAGCGGCTGCTCGCGCGGAACCTATGACGATCGTTATCCGCTGGATCCCGCCGCATGCGGAGCGATCTTCACGAGCGGTATATCATCGTCAATTTTCTGCCTTCCCTGAGAAGTCACGGCGCAGGATGGAAGACTTCGGGGAGAGCCTCAGGCATATGGCTTCAGCGTCCGCGCAGCAAAGCCGAAGACGGATAAAAAACTTCTCGGCACTTTGGCGGGCAAGATCGCATCGCTCGAACGCGAACCATGGAGCGATGAG
>CAVUWQ010000094.1:0-8299 GCA_963745105.1 uncultured Acidobacteriaceae bacterium | reverse complement strand
AGCCCTCGGTGGGTCCCAATAATCGGCCCGACCTGGGAAGCGGAAGCATCTATCCCACCACGCAGAACCGCAACCAATGGATTGTAGGGTGCCCCGACCAGCAGTGCACCACCGGACCCTATCTCTTCCCTTCGAGCAACACTTTCGGCAACTATCCAATCGACACGCTGATTGGCCCGCGTTTTGTCAACGTGGATTTCTCGGCGCTGAAATGGTTCAATATCACGGAACGCGTAGCTTTCGGTCTGCGCATGGATTCGCGCAATGTCCTCAATCACACGAATCTCGGCACGCCGAATAACGACGTTACATCCCCCAATGCCGGCCAGATCACCAATATTGCCTTCGGCGGCAATAACGGCGTCGGGATGCGTACGCTGCAGTTCTCCGGCACACTGAAGTTCTAGACCGCCAGACTCATTAATCGCGGGGGCCGGGGTGTTGGAAGTCATGAGCGCGGGACACTTTGCGGGATCTGCCGACGGCTTCGGGACGTTGCGCCAGTTTGCGCAGCGCGAGCGTCCGCTTGAGCGCTGCGAACTGTGCAGTGTTGGCCTGCGTTCAGACCATCCGCACCTAATCGAAGTAACACAGCGCAGGCTGGTATGTGCTTGCGATGCTTGCGCGATTCTGTTCAGCGGCCAGGGAGTGAAGTTCAAACGCGTGCCAAGGCGAGTGCGCTCGCTTCCCAACTTCAGTCTCAGTGACTCCGAGTGGAACGGGCTGATGGTCCCCATCAACATGGCGTTCTTCTTCAGGAGCAGTCTTGAGGACCGAATGATCGCTCTTTATCCCAGCCCGGCCGGCGCGACGGAATCGCTATTGGCCCTGGAGTCCTGGAACGACATCGTGGCTCGGAACCCGGTTCTGGCCGAAATGGAATCTGATGTTGAAGGGTTACTGGTCAACCGGTTGGGATATTCGCGCGGATACTCGGCGCCTGAGTACTACCTGCTGCCCATCGACGAATGCTACAAGCTGGTTGGTCTGATTCGCATGCACTGGAAAGGCCTTTCCGGTGGAACAGAGGTATGGCGGGAGTTGGGTGAGTTCTTCGCCGGCGTGAAGGCGCGATCAGTCGAGGTCAGTGGAGCATCGCGAGTGGAAGAGGAATCTCATGCCTGATTTGAGCTTCCAGGTCGAGAGCGCGGAGGCAGTTCCCAATGCCGCCTCGCCTCTGCTTGCGCTAAAGCTTCGCATCACCGATTCCAACCCTGGAGAGCGGATTCATACGGTTGCACTGCGCTGCCAAATTCAACTGGAAGTCACTCGTCGCAAGTACACACCGGAAGATCAGGAGCGTTTGCTCGATCTCTTTGGCCAGCCCAGCCGCTGGGGCCAAACTCTGAAAAGCCTGCTGTGGACCCACGCCAGCATCGTCGTACCTTCGTTTCAAGGCACCACCGTCGCAGACGTGCCCGTGCCCTGCACCTTCGATTTCAATGTCGCGGCAACGAAGTACTTCGATGGGCTGGCCGATGGCGAGGTCCCTATCTGCCTTCAATTCAGCGGGACGGTTTTCTACGCCAATGCCGAAGGCGGACTGCAAGTCGCACCCATTTCGTGGGACAAGGAAGCCCGTTTCAAGCTGCCGGTAAGGGTTTGGCGCGACATGATGGAGTCCTACTATCCCAACAGCGCCTGGTTATGTTTGCACAAAGACGCTTTCGATCGCCTGTATCAATACAAAATCCGACACGGCATTCCCACGTGGGAAGAGGTTCTCGAGAGCATCATCCCGGTTGAGGAGACAGTGGTCTGATGAATCTCGCGGCCGTGGACAAGATCGGGAAAGCCGTGCTTTACGAGGGATACATGCTCTATCCCTACCGTCCATCCTCCGTTAAAAATCACCAGCGCTGGAACTTCGGCGTGCTCTGTCCACAGTCTTACAGCGAACAACAGAATGGCACGGAGGCCTGGACGATGCAGACGGAGTGCCTGGTTCAGGGTAATGCCACGACCGAGATCGAAATTCGCGTCCGCTTTCTGCAGCTGGTGGCCCGCTCCGTTGGTGAACTGGAAGTCCCCTTGACCGAGTTGCCGGCGGGAGAAGCGCCGGAGTTTCACCAAGTTCCACGGCTTGAAATATGTGGCCGTACCTACCAGGCCTGGCAGGAGGCTATTGAGCGTGAAGTGATCTTGCCGGCGTGTCACGTGGAAGCGCTTGACCACGCCACTTTGTCGCAGCCTTTCGCATTTTCTGCCGGGAAACAGTCTGAATACCTGCGCGATGACGCGAGTCTGATCACCGGAGTGATCATTCGCGAGCAAAGTGATCTTCGAGGAGTGGTTGAGGCCCGGACCGAGCGCGTGGACACTCGTTGTTTCAAAGTCAGCGTCTGCATTCGCAACCTGACGCCTTTTTCAGCCAGTGTTCAGCAGGGCGGCCGCGAGAATGCTTTGCTGAGTTCGCTGGTCTCGACTCACGTCGTCCTAGGGCTTCAGGATGGCGGATTCTGTTCCCTTCTCGATCCTCCCGAGCATCTGCGCGAGGCGGCTTCGAGATGCCAAAACGTCGGCGCATGGCCGGTTCTCATAGGCGACGGGGGCCAGCGTGACACGCTGCTCTGTTCCCCGATCATCCTGTACGACTATCCCCAGATTGCTCCCGAGAGTGCCGGGGATTTATTCGACGGCACTGAGATCGACGAAATTCTTTCACTGCGAATCATGACGTTGACCGACGAAGAGAAGCGGGAGATGAGCCAGTCCGATGATCGCGCCCGCCAGATGCTGGAACGAACAGAAAACATGCCGGTCGAACAGCTGATGAAGATGCACGGAGTTCTGCGTCAGTTGCGTCCGCTCAAGGAGGAGGGCCGGTGAACGAGTGGGAATGGCAGCTCCTTGAGGAGAAGACTCCGGTTGATCATCTGGAGATCTCGGGCGTTGAGGTGCGCCCCGGATGCCGCGTGCGTCTGCGACCCCGCCGGGGCGGGGATGTGATGGACATCGCGCTTGCCGGACAGACTGCGACCATCGAATGCATCGAACAGGATTATGAGGGCAAGCAGCATGTCTGCGTGGTCCTCGACGACGATCCGGGCAGGGATATGGGCATGCTTCGTCAACCCGGTCATCGCTTCTTTTTCGATGCAGAAGAAGTTGAACCGCTCTCTCCCGGCGAGATTGCTCAAACCTCTGCGGCGCAGAAACCGACCATCCTCGTCGCCGGCATCGGCAACATTTTTCTCGGAGATGACGCGTTTGGCGTTGAGGTGGTTCGCCGCCTTGAGAGCCGTAACCTGCCGGCGTCGGTGAAGGTGGCCGATTTTGGTATTCGCGGTTTCGATTTGGCTTATGCGCTGCAGGATGGCTACGAGACAACCATCCTAGTGGACGCTTGCCCGCGCGGCCAGGCGCCCGGAACGCTGTATGTTATCGAGCCCGATTTGAAGGCTTTGGATGATCCAGAAGCGCCACAGGCCGTGGTCGAGGCACACGCCATGAATCCTGTCAGCGTGCTGCGCATGGCGCGAGCCATGAACATCGAAGTGAAGAATGTATTGCTGGTGGGCTGCGAGCCCGAAACCCTTGGCGGCGAAGAGGGGCAAATGGGGCTCAGCGCGCCGGTTGAAGCTGCTTTAGATGAGGCCGTGAGGATGGTCGAGTCGCTGGTCAATGACATTTTGAACAAGCGTGGGGCTGATTCGCGGAATTAAACATCATTTGATGAAAAAGGAGACTGCCGTGGCAATGGAACAGAATGGTAACGCAACCGTCAGTGACAAAGACACGCTCTTCATGCTGAGCGGAGTGGCTCTGATTGTTTTCGGGGCCGGCCTGATTCTTTCAAATCCGATCGCGCGGCGTTACCTCGGCCAATTCGGCCTTGGAAACCTTGCGCAGGGCGCCCTACCGGACTTGGACAGGTATTTGAGACTGCGGTCGATGTAGGAAAGCGAACATTGGGCCCTGCCGTTGTGTTTGCTTCGTGTCCGGAGGGATTACGATGACGCCAACGAGTGCTGCTAAGGTTCGCTACACGATTGACACGCGAGCCAGCCAGTTCACAGTTCAGGCCTTCGCCAGTGGCTTAATTGCGGTGGTGGCTCACAGTCCGAAGATTGCCATTCGTGATTGGAAGGGCGACATCCGGATGACGTCCACCGCACTGGACAACGCTTCGCTCAAGGTACAGGTGAACGCGGCTTCGCTCGAGGTGCTGGATGAATTGCGGGATGACGACCGGCGAGAGATTCACCGGGTAATGAACCAGGATGTTCTGGAAACGGCCCGATTTCCCGAGATTGTGTATGAAAGCTCGGAGATGAAGGCGGAGAAGCAGAGAGAAGACCTTTACCGCGTCAACGTGAGCGGAACGCTTACCCTGCATGGTGTTTCAAGCACCCAGGCTTTTGTCAGTCAGGTGGCTCTGGGCGTGGATAGTGCACGGGCGTACGGTGAATTTACCTTACGGCAGACCGATTACGACATCCGTATAGCGTCCATCGCAGGCGGCACGCTGAAATTGCAGGACGAGCTGAAGTTTTTCTTCTACTTGGTGGCACGCAGGCAAGAGACAGAGTCGTGAAAATGGAAAGTCCGAATCCCTGGGAGGCTGTTTGAATGCATTCTGCAATAGAACCCGTTAGAAAACTGGAGGGGCCTACGGTTCGCTATAACATCGACGCCAAGGGGAGTACCTTTACCATTCGCGCTTTTGCAACGGGCCTGCTGGCGCCGCTGGGCCATAACCCCACGATCTCCACCTCCGACTTTGAGGGTGACGTTTCCCTGGACCCTGAGGCTCTTGATCAGAGTTCCATGCGAATGATCATCCACGCCGCTTCGCTGAACGTCACCGATGACATCCCCGAGAAAGATCGCATCGAGATTAACCGCAGAATGCACCAGGAAGTGCTCGAGTCTGACTCTTTTGAAAACGTGGTGTACGAGTGCTTCCGGGTCTCCGCCAGTAAGACCGGAGAAGGACAGTATTGGGTAGCGCTGAATGGAGATTTGACGCTGCACGGAGTGAAGCGCCCTCAGGCAGTGCCGACACGCGTCTCGGTGCAAGGCGACATGCTGCGCGCTGCGGGAGACTTTTCGATCCGGCTCAGCGACTACGACATTCAGCCGGTTTCTGCGCTCGGCGGGGCAATAAAGCTGAAAGATGAGTTGAAGTTGTCTTTTGATATTTCTGCACGCAAGCAGGTTTGAACTGTTGCGAATGGGGATCCACGATGCACGACGATGGAACACGCTATGAGGGCGGAGGAGGATGTCGCATGTGCCTAGCCATACCAGGGAAGATCGTTGAGATCTCTTCCGTGAACAAAACGTCCGCACTGGTGGATGTCGTCGGGGTGCGACGCACTATCGATCTGGGTCTATTGCAGGATGACCAGGCAGTCGTCGGCGACTGGGTGCTCATTCATGTGGGCTTTGCCATGAGCAAGATCAGCGAGCAGGATGCTGCCGACCAGATGACCACATTGAGGATGCTAGGCGAGATCGAAGGGGCGATGCAGGAAGTTCAGGGATACGGTCTGGAGGAGGCTCAATGACATCCGCCTGCGCCCAGCCCGCGAGGGAGCGATCGAAATGAAGTTCGTAGATGAGTTTCGAGAACCCGAACTGATTTCGAAGACCGCGGAAGAGATTCGCCGTCTCGCCGGTACGAAACATTACCGCATGATGGAAGTCTGCGGCGGACATACTCATGCCATTTATCGCTTCGGCCTGAAAGATATTCTTCCTGAAAATATTGAGCTGATTCACGGCCCTGGGTGCCCGGTTTGCGTCCTTCCCATGGGAAGAATCGACGATGGTCTATCCATCGCCCAGCAACCGGATGTGATATTTGCCGCGTTTGGCGACATGATGCGCGTTCCTGGAACTCAAGGCAGTCCGCTCGAACACAAGGCACGCGGCACGGACGTTCGCATCGTGTATTCACCCTCGGATGCGCTGAAGCTGGCCCGTCTCAATCCCGAGAAGCATGTCATGTTTTTCGCCATCGGGTTTGAAACCACCGCGCCGTCGACGGCGCTCACCTTGATGCGCGCCAAGGCAGAGGGCATTCGGAATTTCTCGGTGTTCTGCAACCACGTGACGATCATCCCAGCGATCCGCGCCATTCTCGATTCTCCCGACATGCGACTGGATGCCTTCATCGGGCCGGGACACGTTTCAACCGTAATCGGCTGCCGGCCTTACGAATGGATCGCTCAGAACGAGCACAAACCTATCGTCGTGTCTGGATTTGAGCCTCTGGACATGCTGCAATCTATGGTCATGCTACTCAAGCAACTGAAACGGGGAGAAGCCAAAGTCGAAAATCAATACAAACGCGTGGTGCCGTGGGAAGGCAACCGCGCCGCGCTACGCGCCATTGCTGAAGTCTTTCAGTTGCGCCCCTATTTCGAGTGGCGCGGCCTCGGCTTCATCTCGCAGTCCGCATTGCGCTTGCGTGACACTTACGCCAAGTGGGACGCGGAGCAGCGCTTCTCCGTACCCGGAATTCGCGTTACCGATCCCAAGGCCGCGCAGTGTGGCGAAGTGTTGAAGGGCGTGCTCAAGCCGCATCAGTGTAAACTTTTTGGCCGTGAATGCACGCCCGAGCATCCTGTTGGCGCACTCATGGTGTCATCGGAAGGATCATGCGCAGCGTACTTCAATTACGAACACCGCAAAGCAATGGTGGCCGACCTGACCTCGATCGCCTGAGCCCGCCGGCCACTGTGCCGGCCGAACCGGCACGGATTCGTTTCCGCGACGCTCAGATCGAAATGGCTCATGGCGCCGGGGGCAAGGCCAGCCGCAGGCTCGTGGAAGGCTTGTTTGCTCCTTTGTTGTTTGAAAACCCCTTGGCCCTAATGGGCGACGCAGCCTTGGTAGACATCGGTGGAACGAAAGTTGCCATTACTACTGACGGTTTTGTCGTCAAGCCGCTGACTTTCCCCGGCGGCTCGATCGGCGAGCTTGCCGTGAACGGAACGGTGAATGATCTGGCGGTGTCTGGAGCGAAAGCCGAGGCTCTGGTGGTCACCTATGTGCTCGAGGCGGGACTGCCGACTTCAGTTCTTGAGGCGGAAGTCCGCGCCATGGCCAAAGCGGCTCGCGAGGCAGGAGTCAGAATCGCGGGCGGCGACACTAAAGTTGTTGAACACGGCAAAGCCGATCAGATGTACATCACGACGACCGGGATCGGGCGCTGTCTTCGCGGAGTCACGGTCGATCCGAGATCGGTAAGGGTCGATGACAAGATTCTGCTTTCCGGTCCAATCGGTGACCATGGCATCACAATTCTGCTGGCCCGCGGCGAGTTGGATCTGGAGGCGGATCTTCGCTCTGACACGCGCTCAGTCCTGCCGATGGTGGAAGCTCTCGTGCAAGCAGCCGGACCTGGTATCCGTTGGATGCGCGATCCGACCCGTGGAGGCGCGGCCACCTCCCTCAATGAACTGGCTCGAGACTGCGGCCTGGGAGTGGTTCTCTCGGAAGAGCAGATACCAGTGCGGGATGCGGTGCGCGGCGCATGTGAACTCCTGGGGCTCGATCCTCTCCACATCGCTAATGAGGGCCAGTTCCTTGCGGTCGTCGCTCCGGAATATGCCGATGCCGCGATCAATGCGCTCACCCTGATCCCGGGTGGTGGTGAAGCGAAGGTGATTGGGGAAATCAGGGAACAACCGGCCGGCTCGGTTTTGATTACCACCCTCTATGGTGGCAGCCGCATCATAGACATGCTCGTGGGCGATCCCTTGCCTCGGATTTGTTAGCTTGTCAGCAACAGACGCTATGGCAACAGCATGCAAACTCGCGACTCATGTGGAAGAAAGCCTCCTCTCGCGAAATCAAGTGTTTGACCGGTTTTTCTCCCGCGAGGCCCCGCGTCTGGCGGAAGCCTGTCGAGAGATGTCGGAGCGCTTCCTGCGAGGAGGGCGTTTGCTTGCCTTCGGCCGCGGACCATATACCACCGACGCGCAGCATGTTTCGGTTGAATTTGTGCATCCCGTGATCGTAGGCAAACGTGCTTTGCCGGCTCTGGATCTTTCTGTGCTATTTCGTCCGTGGCTCAACGCGATCCTTCGCCCAGAAGATATCGTCATGGGATTCGGGCCTCCCGAGGGCGATCCGGAAGTTTGGGCAACCCTGCAGCAGGCTCGTCACCAGGACGCGATGACCTTCGCTCTCCCTGGCGTTGAAGGCTCCTATGGCATGGAGGCAGTGACAGACGACCCGTTTATCCACCAGGAATTGATTGAGATTCTGTACCACACGCTGTGGGAGACGGTTCACGTGTTTTTCGAACACCGTGAACTGGGCCATGACGTGGGAGACTCGGGCT
>CAVUWQ010000093.1:0-11473 GCA_963745105.1 uncultured Acidobacteriaceae bacterium | reverse complement strand
TTATCGCCGAACAGCTCCTTCTGCGTCGAGGGCTGCGAGCGCCAGTATTGCGGCGGCGCGTCGACCTGGCCGCCGAGTTCGGCGGCGGCGTGCCAGCCCCAGCGCGGGTCGTAGAGCATGCCGCGCGCCAGCGCGACCATGTCGGCCTTGCCCGAGGCGACGATCTCCTCGGCCTGCTTGGCTTCGGTGATCAGGCCGACCGCCATGGTGGTGAGGCCGGTGGCCTCCTTGATGCCCTGCGCGAACGGCACCTGGTAGCCGGGCGCCGAGCGGAATCTTCTGCAGCGGCGAGACGCCGCCGGAGGACGCATCGATCCAGTCGACGCCGCGCTTTTTCAATTCCTTCGCAAGCTCGATGGTCTGCGCGAGATCCCAGCCGCCCTCGACCCAGTCGGTCGCCGACACCTTGACGCCGACCGGCTTGTCATCGGGAAACGCCGCGCGCACCGCGTCGAACACTTCGAGCGGAAAGCGCATGCGATTTTCCAAGCTGCCGCCATATTGATCGGTGCGCTGGTTGGCGATCGGCGACAGGAACTCATGCAGCAGATAGCCGTGCGCGCAATGCAATTCGAGCGCGTCGATGCCGAGCCGCTCGGCGCGCTTGCGCCGCCGCCACGAACGCATCGCGAATGCGCGCCATCCCGGCGGCATCGAGCGCGCAGCGGCGCGGCCTCGCCTTCCTTGTGCGGCACCGCCGACGGCGCCACGGTCTGCCAGCCGCCTTCGGCCAGCGGGATCTGCTGGCCGCCGTCCCACGGCGTGTGGCTCGATCCCTTGCGGCCGGCATGCGCGAGCTGCATCGCGACCGCGGCCTTGGAATGCTTGCGCACCGAGGCCAGGATCGGCTTCAGCGCCGCTTCGGTGGCGTCGTTCCACAGCCCGAGGCAGCCCGGCGTGATGCGGCCGATCGCCTCCACATGCGTGGCCTCGATGCAGAACATCGCCGCGCCCGACAGCGCCAGCGTGTCCATATGGGTGAAGTGCCAGTCATTGGCCGCGCCGTCGATCGGCCGAATACTGGCACATCGGCGCCACCATGATGCGGTTGGGCAGCGTGAGACCGCGCAAGGCGATGGGAGAAAACAAAGCGCTCATGCGGGGATGTCCGGATGGGAGGGATCGGTTGGGGAGTTCTATAGCGCGTGCCGGCGCGGGAGGTCGAATTTGCGGAGCGTATCAGCGGGAGGCGGAGACGCTTCCCTCTCCTTGTGGGAGTGACGGTTGAAGGCAGCAAGCCGATTGAGCGGCTGGACTTTGCGTTGTTGACGGAAACCGCCCAGCGCGGCGGCGTTGAGCCGATTACCGATCCCGAAGATGTACAACGCCTGCCGGACGGCCCCGCCAAAGCCCCGTGGTATGACCACAAAGGCTTCTTCGAGCACAAGCTGGCCGAACCGAATGTCTGGGATAAAGGGCTGATCAAGTCGGAAACCGAAAAACTGCGCATGCCCAACATGCATCTGGCGAAGGACCAGATCGACTCGCTGACCACGTTCTTGTTGGGCAGCCAGGAGAGCGCTCTTCCGGCGTCCTACCAATACCGGCCATTGGACTATCGCCGCGATATCCAGCAAGGCTGGTGGGTTGTAAGGAAGTACAACTGCATGGGATGCCACCAGTTCATCCCCGGCCAGAGGACTTCTTTGATGATGATGACGCGCTACCAGGGGCCTGACGGGCAGGAACAACTGCCTCCCAAGCTGCTTACGGAAGGCGCGCGGGTGAATCCGAATTGGCTGCTGCACTTCCTGAACAACCCGGCGCTGAGCGAAACAGACACGAACCGCAATGGCGTGCGGTCCTATCTGCAGGTTCGCATGCCGACCTTCTCTTTCTCCGAGAATGAGTTGGGCAAGCTGGTACGGTTTTTCGAAGCGCTTTCGCGGCAGCCCTTGCCATATGTGCCGCAAGAGGCGCCCACGCTATCCGCATCGGAAACCGAGATGGCGCGCAGCCTCTTTAGCAGTCCTGCAGCGCCATGCCTTAAGTGCCACGCCACGGGTGATCCCGCTCACGACCGAACGGCTACCGCGCCGAACTTCCTGCTGGCCAAGGACCGATTAAAGCCTGACTGGGTAGAGCGATGGATTATCGATCCGCAGGCCATCAGTCCGGGTACCTCGATGCCGTCTGGTCTTTTCAAGCAGCAAAACGACCGATGGATCTTTTCCGGGCCGGTTCCCCCGTTGCTGCAGAGTTACGATAAAGATCACACCAAGTTGCTGGTGGATTACATTTTCCAGCTCACGCCTGAGGAGCAGCGCAGAGTGGGAGCATCCATGGGGCATGCGCGACTGACCAGCAGCAACGCACCACCGGCTATGAAGAAGGCAGGCAGCGTGAAGCCGCGCACGCAGGACTAGAATTCAATTCATTAGGAGCTTCAGACTCTGAAAGAGGTGCAATACAACATGAAAAATAAAATCTGGGCAACAACGTGGGTATTACTGGCTTTGATGGCGACATTCTCACTGACAGGATGCAGCAAGAAGGAAACCACCGAACAGCCCGCGGAGACGGCCGCACCAGCTGCCGCTGCTCCAGTCGCAGCGATTGATCCGGCGACCGCGGCCACCATTTCGGGCACCGTGAAGTTCGATGGCGCAGCTCCGAAACCGGCGAAGATTGACATGAGTCAGGACGCGAGCTGCAAAGGCGCTAACACGGCTGAAAATATTGTTGTGGCCGACGGCAAACTCGCCAACGTCCTCGTATACGTGAAAGATGGCCTCGGCGATCGCACTTTTGCGGTGCCAACGGATGCGGTCGAGCTGGATCAAAGCGGGTGCCAGTATCATCCCCATGTGCTCGCCGTCATGGCTGGGCAAACGGTGAAGATCGTCAACAGCGACCCCACCACGCACAACATTCACCCCACGCCCAAGGACAATCGCGAGTGGAACGAATCGCAGGCGCCGCAGGCGCCACCGATCGAGAAGACCTTTGCCCGCGAGGAGATCATGCTGCCGGTGAAGTGTAATCAGCACCCCTGGATGAAGATGTTCATCAACGTCACCAAGAGCCCGTTCCACGCCGTCACGGGGCCGGATGGCAAGTTCACGATCACGGGCCTGCCACCGGGCGACTATACTCTGGCTTTCGTGCAAGAAAAGCTGGGCGAACAGGACCAGAAAGTGACGGTCGCAGCGAAGGACAGCAAGACGGTCGACATGTCTTTCAAACAACCGTGATGTAACGGTAGCGGGAGATTTAGAAGAATCTTGGTCTTTGAGGAGGCTGGTCCGCCACCATGCTGCTAATTTCGATCGTGCTGGGCATTATTCCGCTCGTCGGAATTGTGTGGATCATCGTGATGCAAACCATGACTACGGTAGACGGCCTCTTCACCAGCCTGATTCTGCTGACGCTGTCAGGCATCTTTTTCCTGAATGTCGCCATGGAGTTGCACAGTCGCGGATTCCTGGATTTCCTGCTGAAGAAAAAGGCGGCCCCGCCACCGGCCAAGGCCAAGTAACGGCCGCGTATGGCAATTGACCCATCCCCTGAGGTATCCACGGACCAGCGAGCGGCGGCCGCTGGTTCCCGCCACCGCATGTCTCCTCGAAATCGCTTCCTGTTCTTTCTAGTCGCGTGGCTGATCGTGCTGATGCCGTTCCTGTTCTGGTGGAACACCTGGTTTGGACGCCATCTTTCCGACCAACAAATCACCGAATACCTGAACGACAACAAGCATCCCCGGCACATTCAGCATGCGCTGGTGCAGCTGGGAGACCGCATGGAGCGCCACGACGCGAGCGCCGCCACCTGGTATCCAGATGCAATGCGTTTGGCCACGCATCCGGTAGAAGAAGTACGCAACACAGACGCATGGATCATGGGACTGGATACGTCCTATGCGGGCTTCCATTTAACGCTGCTGAACATGCTCGCGGATTCCTCGACCATGGTGCGCGGAAATGCGGCGTTGTCGCTGGTGCGCTTCGGAGACGCATCTGGCAGGCCCCAGATTGTGGCGCTGCTGCAACCCGCCAGAACCGTAGCACCGAGCGCGGGCCGCGTGGTGGATCTTGATCAAGCGGGAACTGCCGTTCACTCGGGTGGGCTGATTGCGCGATTGCAAGATAGCGACAATGCGACAGAAGTGCGTTCGCCGATCAGTGGTCGAATTCGCGAGCTTGCCGTGATGAAGGGAGCGAACGTGGCGGCAGGGGCGGAAATCGCTACCGTCGATCCTGGTACCGAACAGGTTTGGGATGCTCTGCGGGCTTTATATCTAGTGGGTCAGATCGACGACCTGCCCTTCGTCCGTGTCTACCAACGCGATTCTCCAGATTTTCCAGATCGGGTCCGGCAGCAGGCAGTTCTGACGGAAAAGGCAATCAAGGCAAGAGCAACGCAGCCGTAGTCTTCGCGGGATGCTCAGTACGACATCGGTCCAACCGCTTTCTCGACTTCCGCGGTGTCCAGCATGACGATCGCGTCCCAGGGACAGCCGTCGAGGAAACAGCCGTCCGGCCCCTTGCTGACGCACTTCTTGCACCCGATGCAGAGAATTGGATCCACCTGGATGCGTCCGAACGGCGGGTGGTCGTCGTCCGCCACCCAGAACATACAGTCTTCCACCGGGCAGTATTCCACGCATGCCGGCGATCCTGCGCAACCCGTGCAACACTCGGTGATAACTGCCAGTTCCTTCGGTTTTTTCTTTCGGGGTGTGGCAATCCCCTTAGAGCGCGGTTCGCTCTTCAATTCGTCGGGAACCATTCCCGCTGCTCGGGGAGCTTCGGACTCGGGGGCCATGGACGCGATTATACCCTCGCTGCTGCGGTTTCGAACCCAGCTCTTGCAGTCGACACAGATGCCTGTTGCGACAGCTTCATTCGGTGGTTTCCTTCCCAGGAATGAAGTACAGCTCTTCAAACATGGAACCTTTTTGCCAGCCAGCGCGCTTCAGGATGCCTTGTCCGTTTTCGCACATGGTTGGATGGCCGCACAGGTATCCGGTCGTTGTTTCCGGACTCAGCCCCCACAGGTCGGTGTATTTGCGAACCAGGTCATCGACCCGGCCCATCTCACCCTTCCACGAGGGGTCCTCCCATGGCCGGCTGATAGTCGTTACAAACTTGAACCACGGAACCTCTGCCGCAATGCGTTCCAACTCCTCGGCGTAACCGAATTCCCACGAACGGCTCGCGCCCATCAGGCAATAAAGCTTGTGCTCTCCCGGCATGGGATTGCCGCCCGACTTCCAGTCGCGGTACAGAGTGCGCGCATAGCTGACAAACGGCGCGATTCCGGTCACCGTCGCCAGCAGCAGGTGCTTTGTACGCCCGCTCTTCATTTCAAGCGTGAACCGGCCCTTGGAAATCTTCCGGCACGACATGGTGTCGCCTACCTTCAGCTTATACAGATGCGGAGTCAATGCACCCTGTGGCACCAGTTCGATGAAGAACTCCAGGAAGTCCTCGTAGGGTGAAGACACAATCGAGTATGCCCGCTCGATTCTCTTGTCCTCGTGTTCGACGCCGAGCGTGGCGTACTGTCCGGCAGTGAACTTGAAGGGGCCGCCTGGATCAACCCGGATCAGCCACAGGTCTTCTGCAATATCCTTCCGCTCAATGATTCGCGCAGTGTAGTGTTTATCGGATGCAGGCAGCATAATGATCGCTCTCCGTCACAGTGTTGTAGTCACAAATAAACAGCAGGGAAGACACTAACGTGCGGTGTCGAACGTCGGCCCGGGTTTGAGCCATCCGGCGAATTGTACACCCCATTCTGTCTTTCGTGGCCCGTTTGTTGACTGGGGCTTCATTATTGGTTAGCCTAAGCATCCCGCTATGAATTCTGTTTCTCCCGCGATCTCTGTACAAGGACTCAAGAAGTCGTACGGCGACGTCCAGGCCGTCAAGGGGATCGATTTTGAAATCCAACCGGGAGAGGTTTTCGGCCTGCTCGGACCAAACGGCGCGGGCAAGACCACGACGGTGGAAATCCTGGAAGGATTACGCCCCCGCACTGCGGGCGAAGTGACAGTCCTTGGCTTTGATCCCGACCGGCAACGGCAGCAGCTCAAAGACCGCATCGGGGTGTGCCTGCAGGCTACAAACCTTCCGGAGAAGATCCGCGTCCGCGAGGCCATGCAGGTGTTTGCGTCTTTTTATACCAAGCATGTGGATCCGAACAAGCTCTTGCAACGCCTGCAACTGGAAGAGAAGCAGGACGCTTTCTACAGCACGCTCTCCGGCGGACAGAAGCAGCGCCTGGCCTTGGCGCTCGCTTTGCTCAACGATCCGCAACTCGTTTTTCTCGACGAACCGACTACGGGCCTTGATCCGCAGGTGAGAGTAGAGATCCACAACCTGCTGGAGGAGCTTAAACGGGAGCATCGCACCATTTTGATGACCACACACTACATCGAGGAGGCGGAGCGATTGTGCGACCGGGTTGCGATCGTTGATGAAGGCCGCATCATTGCACTGGACACGCCCAGTCGCCTGCAACAGCAAAGCAAGAACGCCTCGAGCATTGTGGTGACGTGCGCGACGGCGCTTCCCCAAAGCCGGCCCAATTGGGCGGAGGCCACGCAAAGCGCGCTGGACGCGACCGGCCGCACGCTCACCGTGCACTCTCGCCGTCCCGCAGCCACTCTGGTGGATCTGGTGAAGTGGATTGATCAGCAAGGGCTGGAACTGACCGACGTCAGCCTCAAGCAGCCGAGCCTCGAAGACGTTTTCATCGAACTGACCGGGAAGAAGCTCCGCGAATGAAAGCCTACAAAGCACTCATCGAGATCGACCTGAAGCTGGCGCTGCGCAACCGGTCCGTCATCTTCTTTAATTACCTGTTCCCTCTGACCTTCTTCTTTATCTTTGGCCAGGCAATGCACGCTGAGCGCGGCGCCGGCATGACGGTTGTGATTGCCATGGTTCTGGTCATCGGCATCCTCGGCAATGGGCTGATGGGTGCTGGCATACGGGCTGTGCAGGAGCGCGAAGCGAATATCCTGCGGCGCTATAAGGTCACGCCGATTACTCCGGCGCCTCTGCTTATCGCCTCGGTGGTGACCGGCTGGGTGCTGTATATGCCGAACGTGATTCTCATCTTCACGCTGGCCCATTTCCTGTACGGCATGCCATGGCCAAAATCGATGGTGTCGGTTCTGATCTTCGTCACCCTTGCGATCATCGGATTCCGCGCGATTGGCTCCATCATCGCTTCCGTAGTCAACTCAATGCAGGAAAGCCAACTTTTAGTCCAGTTGATTTACCTTCCCATGCTGTTTCTGAGCGGGGTGACCTTTCCGCTCTCGATGTTTCCTCCGTGGCTGCTGATCGTGACTCAGTTCTTGCCGGCGACCTATCTTGTGACCGGTATTCAAGGCATGCTGCTAAGGAATGAGAACATCGTCGCCAACATTCAGCCGGCGCTGGCTTTGGTCCTTACGGGGTTCGTGGGACTGTTTATCTCCTACAAGCTGTTCCGCTGGGAGAAAGGCGAAAAGATTCGCCCAACGGCCAAACTGTGGCTGGCCGCGGTGCTGACTCCGTTTCTGGTGCTGGGGTTTTGGCAGATGCATACCCGCTCCGGAATCGTGAAGACGAAGATTCTTAGTCGGCAGCTTGCCCGCGGTGATACGTTCCTGATCCGAGGCGCACGCATTTTCGTTGGTGATGGCACCGTGATCGAGAACGGTTCAGTCTTAGTTCGCGGTGGCAAGATTTCCGAGATTTACGAGGGGCAGGGTCCCGATCCGAAGACGCTGAAAGCGGAAACCGTGGAAGCGGCCGGCAAGACGATTCTTCCCGGCCTGATTGACGCACATGTTCATCTCGGGGCGCCGGGCGGGATCTATCCCGACATGAGCAAATACGATGCCCAGAAAGCAATGCTGCGCAACCTGGCGGCCTACCTTTACAGCGGCGTAACTACGGTGCGAAGTGTAGGCGATGGTCTGGACGGCATCCTTAAGGTTCGTGCCACGGTGGCCAGCGGCGAAGCTCTGGGCTCAAACTTGTCCACGTGTGGCCCGCTCTTTACCGCTGCGGGTGGACACGGAACGGAATACTTCAAGGACCTTCCAGCGAACGCTCGCGCCACTCTTGAAAAGCAGTTCGTCCGCATCCCAACCTCGAGCGACCAGGCACGGCAGCAAGTGGACGAGTTGAAGAAGCAAGGCGTGGACTGCGTCAAAGCGATTCTTGAGGCGGGTGCTGGTGGCCGGGTCTACAACCGCCTTGATACCGGATTGTTTGATGCCGTCGCTCAGCAGGCTCATGCAGATTCCTTGCCTCTGGCGGTTCACACCGGCGATGCTCGCGATGTCGCAGACGCGGTGCAAGCGCAGGCGAATTCGATCGAACATGGCTCGTTTCGCGAGAAGATTCCGGACGCCCTGTTTGAGCAGATGGCGAAGCAAGGAACCTTCTACGATCCGACTTTGAGTGTAGGGGAAGCATTTAAAGAGTTTGCGGCGGGTAACACAGACTTACTCAAGCGATCTCTAGTGCAGCAGGTAGGCCCACCAGACCTTTTGCGCGGGACTGAGGACGCTCTTGGTTCGGTGGACACGGAACCCATGCGGAAGGCGCTGGCGTTGTACCCGATTGACATGGCAATCGCCATTGACAACCTGAAGCGCGCTCGCTCGCTCGGAGTCACACTGGTGACAGGCAGTGACGCGGGCAACCTGCTGGTGATCCACGGACCCACCGTGCAACATGAACTTGAGCTGTGGGTGCAGGCAGGTATTCCGCCAGCAGTGGCGCTGCAGGCTGCAACGCTGAACGCGGCTCGTCTGCTTGGGGTCGACAATCGAACCGGTTCCATCCGTCCAGGCAATGACGCCGATCTATTGTTGGTGGACGGGAATCCACTTGAAGACATCACTGCGACCGAACGAATCTCACTGGTTGTGTTCAAGGGCGAGCGCGTGGACCGGACCGAGCTATTCGATCAGCGCTGATGTGGTGGCCTTGTCTGTACCCGCTCCGTTGCTCAGCCGCGACTGGTGACGGGAACGGCGAGATTCCAATGACATCCGAATTGGGTTAGTCTTGGTTTGTCGCCATGAACACCCAAACTCGCAGATCGTTCTTAACCGCATGTTCTGCTGCCGGCCTGGCGGCGGCTTTCCCATCCTTCTACGTTCACGCTGACGACAAGTCCGGGCTTCGCCTTCCGATAGTCGGTTCCGGTCCGCATACTTACGAGTGTGTCCACGACTGGCTGGTGCCGCCTGAAGGGATGGTATGGGGAGACACGCATGGACTTTGCCAGGATGAGCAGGGCTATATCTACGTTGGGCATACCGTGCACAAGTCGAGCATGAGAGGCGAGGCGATCGTTGTCTTCGACGATCACGGACGCTTCGTTCAAGCCTTTGGCGAGGAGTTCAGAGGTGGAGCACATGGACTGAAACTGCGCCGCGAGGGGAAAACCGAGTTTCTCTACCACTGCGACATAAATCGGTGCAAGGTAGTGAAAACCACGCTCACAGGCGAAGTAACCTGGGTGCATGGCTATCCGAGAGAAGATGCGAATTACATGGAGCGGCCCATTGACTTCGTGCCCACGAATGTCGCGTTTGCCCCGAATGGAGATTTTTATGTGGGCGACGGCTACGGTTCGAACCATATGCTGCGCTTTTCGCTTGCCGGCACATTTCTCGGGGAGGTCGGCAAGCCGGGACATGGCGACGGGGAACTGGATAATCCGCACGGACAGTGGGTTGACCCACGAGGTGAGACGCCGCTGCTCGTGATAGCCGACCGGGGGAACCGCCGCATTCAGACTTTTACACTCGACGGCATTCATTTGAAGACGATAAAGGACGAGGACCACCTGCGAATGCCATGCAACTTCCAGACTCAGGGAGAATGGATGGTGTGCCCTGATCTGGATAGTCAGGTGTGTATTCTCGATCGGGAGTACAAAGTAGTGGTGCAGCTGGGGGACGGAAAGGCCGAGAACGGCGACGTGGGATCACGTCGAGGCCAGTCGCGTCCGCAATTTACGCCCGGAAAATTCATCACACCTCACGACGCCATTTTTCTCCACAATGGCGACATCCTGGTAGCCGAGTGGCTGCCCATCGGGCGAATCACACTTCTGCGCAAGGCATAACGACAAATTCGCATGCCGCTTCTGCCCAGTGTCATACCTGGCAGGATGCATTCAAAATACAAGCTTGCCTGTCAGAGCCTTAGGGACGGGGATTCCGGCTGGGATCTCCGTTTGGCCAATGTAACAATGCGCCAACTTGGGGAGCTTCTCGATTGCCGGCAAGGCAGCAGGTGTTACGTGCGTGCCGAAAAGATTCAACGCTTCCAGTTGATCCAGCGAGCCTAGCTCATCCACCGTCGCGTCGGTGGTCGCAGTACTCGACAATCGCAGGATGCGTAGTCGCTTCATAGCAGCAATAGTGGTTACCGAATGATCTGTGATCGCCGTACGAGAAAAGTCGGCCAACGTAATGTGCCCGGCAAGCGGCGCCAGGGCGGCCAAATCGCTGTCGCCGAACTTCGGCCCCAGAATCGAAGCGTTCAAGAGCAAGTCAGCAGAGCCGCGAGACTCGTATTCCAAAATATTGGGGAAACGTGCTTGCAGTTGAGCCACTATGGGAGCAATTCCTGCCCGCAGTTTCTCGACGGCTGCGGGATCACTCTCAGCGAAGGTCACTTCGGCAGGTACAGTTGTGGCGCTGGGCGCATTCTTGATCGCATTCGCGGGTAGCGTTCCGGAGGCGCCGGCAGCGATCCACAGTTCAATCAGCTTCACCTGGTCCGCTGATAACGGCCGCTTGCCTTCCTTGGGCATGAAATCAGCGTGGTCGAGAGGCAAAGTAACTCGACGAAGCAGTTCACTGCCATGAGCGTTTCCGGCGCGGACGACCAGTCCATTCTTGCCCCCTCGCATCAGTGAACCGTAACTGTCGAGCCGTAGATTGGCTCTATGTCTGTGTGGACCGTGGCAGGTGAAGCATTGTGCCGCGAAGATGGGCTCAACTCGCGCACCGTAAAACGTGTTCGGATCGCTCGACGACACAGCAGGGACGACGTCAGGGAGTCCGAGCGAGTGCCGTAGCCCCGCGGGCATGTACTCGGTCAGATGATCTTCTCCCTGAGACAACTGCCCACCGCGGTACCCGGTCCAAGCCACCAGAACAACAGCAGTCGCAAGCGCGAGTGCGTAGGGGAGCGTCCATCCCGGCCGGTCCGCATTCGCACGCAACATCCAGCACAGCCAGCAGACTGCCGCCAGAGAGATTCCGCTCCACATGTGCTGTGTCATGGTCGGTCCGGAGTATCCGCCGCTTCGCGCCAGACACCATCCGAGCATCGCGGCCACGACAGCGCTGACCGATGCGAGGCCGAGCACAAAGCCAGCGGCGAGACGCAGATGGGAGAAGCGAGAATTGAGCCCGGCTAACTCCAGGATCGGTACCAACAGGATGAGAGCAATAGGGAAGTGGACCACCAGGAGGTGAAAGCGTCCGATGAATTGCGCCCAC
>CAVUWQ010000092.1:0-11033 GCA_963745105.1 uncultured Acidobacteriaceae bacterium | reverse complement strand
CCTGTGGGCATTGACGCAGCAGGTCTTCCAGAACAACCATTGGGACCTGGCAGAGAATATCTTCTCGGCCAGCGGCGGCAACAAGCATGCGAAGGCGCTCGCCGTTCCGAACCGGATCGGCGATCCATCAAAGATCAAGCACGTCTTCGTGATCATTCGCGAGAATCGCACGTACGATCAGATTCTCGGTGACGTGGCCGGCGGCAATGGCGATCCCTCATTGGCTGTTTTCGGCGACAATGCGACGTTTGGTAGCGTGACGACCAATGCACATGCACTGGTCGAGCGCTTCCCGCTTCTTGATAACTTCTACGACCCAAGCCGTCAGTCGGCGGATGGTCACAATTGGATCGTGCAGGCAATGGCGCCTTACTCGGACGACATTCAGTCGCCGGATTGGCTCCGCGACTATCCTTCCAACGGCGGCGACGCGCTGGCCTATCAGAAGAAGGGCCACCTCTGGGATGTGGCTGCAAACCAGGGGGTTTCGTTCAAGAACTTTGGTGAATACATCGAGTACAACACCTTCAGCCCGCCGCAGGGTTGCACTCCTCCCGCTGGATCAGCTTCCAACTATTGCGAGCCGAAATGGATCGACTTCTACAGCGACACTCTGGCATACGAGTCGGGCGCAGAGAGCCAGCTTTACAACTGGAACACAGTGGCCTCGCACTCACCGCTGCCGAACCTGATCAACAACACGGTCCAGAACTATCCGCAGTTCGATCTGGGGATCCCCGACCAGTTCCGTTTCGATGTTTGGAACGAAGACTTCCAGAAAGACGTGAACAGCGGCAACGTGCCGCAGCTTGAGTTTATGTGGATCAGCTCTGACCATACCGGCGGTCCGCCGACAGCGCAAGCCATGCAGGCCGACAACGATCTTGCCCTTGGCCGCTTCGTCGACGCAATCAGCCACAGCTCGATCTGGTCTTCTTCGGCGATCTTCGTCGAGGAAGATGACGCGCAGGACGGCGTAGACCACGTCGATGGCCACCGCTCTCCGGGTTATGTCATCAGCCCGTATGTTGTGCAGCAGGTGAACAAGGATGGCACCGGAGCTGGAGTGACCGAAGAAGGCACCTTCTACACGCAGGTGAACATGACCCGCACGATTGAACAGATTCTGGGAATGAAGCCCATGAACCAGTTCGATTTGGTGGCCTCGCCGATGAAGACTATCTTCATTGACAATCCGCCTGCGAAGAACTTCTTGCCGTGGACGCACGTGGCGAACGGAATCGCGCTAAACGCTGGCGTGACTCAGACACCGACTCAGAAAGCCATTCCCTCCCCTGCCGCGAAGCCTGTGGTCAAGGCACCGGCTGCTAAGAACGAAAGTGCCACAGTAAAGGCTCTGCGTGCAGGATGGATGAAGAAGAAAGCTGAAATCTTCGCGGGCAAGCAGCAGACTCCCGACTCCGAAGATCCAGCTACCGTCAACCACCTCGACTGGTATGAGGCCACCGGATTCACGAAGCCCTATCCAGGTGAGAAAACAGTTCGTCCCGCAAGCGACTTCAAGAAAGCGGCACCTGCTAAGGACGACGACGGCGACTAGAGAAGCAATCAACTATAAATAGGCCAAATAGGCCCTCTCTCCGAAAGTTGGCGAGAGGGCCTTTTCGCGTATGTATCCGTACTTGATCTACTTTTCCGTCAGGATGGGCAGCAGCCCGACGGCAAGCCGGTTGCGCATGTGCAATTCGCTGGTTATCGAGACTGTCCCTGGCGGCCAGGAAAGGAAGCATCCACACAAGGGCAGACGCGCGCATTTGCGTTCCCCAATATCAGTGATACCGAGGCTCAAGGCCAACAATAGTGTGGGTGAGATTGGGTGCCTTGAACGATATTGCTTATTTATCTCGCTGTTGCTGGAATAACCGGCTAAACCGCGACGGCTAAAACGGCCAGGTTGCGCAATCTCGAGCCCGTTCGTTCATATTTGGCAATTCATCTTTGCACGTTCGCTTCCGCGGTCGTCGTTGAACTGTGTTGCTCCCCACCCTCGGCGCGAAAAGGTGGATGCAATCCGGAATTCGCACCAAAACAGCGGCGTTCTTTCCCGATCTAGGCGCATCTATGCCTGTGAGGCGGCAGAACTTAGGTTTTCCATTTTCCTATTTTGGAAGCGCTATCCCGACTACGATCGCGAGGTCCAAATGTTAATCCGGCTTGGATACGACATCCAGTTTCAAGTTCCGACCAACGTCGCCATGGTTGCGCTACTCAGCGTCCATCCTTCTCGCACACAGGACCTTCGGGAGCCGGATGAATTGCGGACTGAGCCGGAGCTCAAAGTTACCTGCTACATTGACAGCTTTGGGAACCGGTGCTGTCGGTTCGTTGCCCCTCCGGGACGGCTGCGGGTCTGGTGCTCAACTCTGATTCAGAACACGGACGAGCCAGATGAGATGGATCCGTCTGCTCGTGAAATTTCAGTTGGCGAGCTGCCAAATGAAGTGCTCATGTATCTACTAAATAGCCGCTACTGCGAAGTGGATCGCCTCTCAGGCATTGCTTATGATCTCTTCGGCAATGTGCCGCCGGGGTGGGGCCGCGTGCAAGCCATCTGCGATTGGGTGCACAATCGAATCACCTTCGACTACCAGCAGGCGCGTCCAACGAAGACCGCTGTTGATGTTTACAACGAACAGGTCGGCGTCTGCCGAGACTTTCAGCATCTCGCTGTCGCCTTCTGCAGAGCGCTCAATATTCCCGCGCGCTACGCCACCGGCTATCTGGGAGACATCGGCGTACCTTTGCGATTGCCAATGGATTTCAGCGCCTGGTTTGAGGCTTACCTGGGTGGTCGTTGGTGGACCTTCGATGCTCGCAACAATCACCCCAGGCTGGGGCGCGTTCTGATGGCGACGGGCCGGGATGCGTCGGATGTTGCGATGACGACTTCCTTTGGCCAGGCGGACCTATACAGTTTCTTCGTCGTGTCTGAAGTGGAGGAAGCTGCGGTTGCGAGCTGACGCCAGCAATCAGGACTCGACCGCCTCGAGGTCGACGCCGACTTTAAGGGTATGAGCTCCGCCTCCAAGAATGAGTCCATGCAGAGGGCTCACATCGCCGAAGTCACGGCCCCAGGCAATCGTGACATGGCCGGTCGAGGGAACCACATCGTTGGTAGGATCAACGTCAATCCAGCCAATTCCAGGGCAATAGGCTGATACCCAGGCATGAGATGCGTCGGCTCCTACCATACGGGCCTGACCGGGAGGAGGGTAGGTGCGCAGATACCCGCTTACATATCTTGCAGGCAGGTTGATCGAGCGAAGACAGGCGATCTGAATGTGTGCAAAGTCCTGACAGACGCCTCGCTTTTTCCGAAATACCTCTTCTATCGGAGTTCTGACCGTGGTGACTTTTGCATCGAAGCGAAAGTCGCGATGAATGCGCGTCGTCAAATCCAACAACCCCTCCACCATAGGCCGATGGCGAGTAAATGACTGTTGCGCATAGCGCGCAAATTCTGGTCGAACCCTGATGCGGGGCGATTCAAACCGGAACTGATGAGCCTCTATTGTTTCAGGATCGAGGCTTTCAGCCATGCTTAGAACCGCCTCTTCCCAGGGAGGCGATAGAATATGCGGGTCTCGAGCATTCTCTTCGATGACCACCCGACTTCGACATTCAACGACTAATTCATCGTGAGGCTCTTCAATGGTGAAAAAGTGTTGATGATTGCCAAAATAGTCGACTCGCTCAACCAAGATGGCAGGCATCGGCGAAATCTGCAGTTCGCTTTGTGCAACGCGGTGATGAGGCAGCGAGCGTGGCCTAAGGCACGCAACGTGGCTACCGACCGACACAGGGGACTTGTACTTGTACGTGGTGCGATGAATGATTTTGTAGATCATAGACCAATACTGATCGGCAGCGTTCTAGCATGGCTGAAATAACGGCTCGATAAATTATCTGACCATGAGGGGAGCAAACGTTCCAGACCGCCGAGGAAATTTTCGAGCCGAACAAGGCCCTCCGAGTTCCCTGCTTTGGAGGGGACGCTCGGCAGGCTGTAGCTAAGAGTTCGCAAATCGAAACTGCGGAGCATCGCCAAGGCGTCCCGCATGGCTGAAAGATCGTCAGCCTTATGCCTGGGAAGCTTTTGATAAAGATCCACAAGATGCGCGAGTTGAAAATCCAAAGCCCGAGGATTGCTTTCGTCGGCCATCAGAACATCCAAAACGGCCATTGGTTGAAGCGTGGTGTAGTATCGGGCTCGATAGGTCATCGTACTGTCTCCCACTTCGAGCAGGCATTCCAGCAAAGGCCAGTCCTGCTCCCCAAGGGGAAGAGTGATCTGCCGCAGCATTCGGGTGAGGTAGATGGCACGCTCAAGACGGCGCCCGATGCTCATGAATAGCCACCCCAGACCGCGATTGATATTCTCGCGCTCCATTCCGGAGAACGCAGAGAGCAACTCAAGGCACAGCGTAAGTGTCGCCGGATACTCTGGGATCTGCGTGTCACGCTCTGTCTCGAGAGAGGTGCGCAGTTGGCCGATAAGGATCATCATGTCGGTCGAAAGCCGCTCACGAACGCTGTTGCCAACGCGAGATATCTCGGAAAGGATGGAGGCGAGACTATCGGTGCGCTTTGCATCGGAGATTACAGAGGCGAGTTCCCCTTCAAACTCAAGGGGCGTTGCGCGTCTCTTCTTGGCCTTGGGTAGTTTACTGTGCCTCGATCTCAAGCAACCGTGCAAGCGGACCAGGCACGCGAGATCTGCCGGTTCTGCCCGGCGGACGCGAGAGATCATCGACCGCGCGATCCGGGCGGTGTTTTCGGCACGTTCGACGTATCTCCCCAGCCAGAAGACTCTGTCAGCTACACTGCTTGGCACTTCGGGCGATCCGCGGCGTAATGCAACAGGCTGGTTTCGCGGATGCAGCAAGCTGAAGGTGTCCACCGGCCCGTCCCACAGCACCCACGCGTCCTTGCTGTGTCCTCCGCGCTGCATCGACACAACTGTGCCTTCGGCTTCAGCAACACGCACGAGTCCACCGGGAATCGCCATCCAGCCATGGCCCGTGTTGACCACATAGGCTCGCAAAACTACGCTGCGCGAATAAAGCCGGCCGTTTCCCCAGACTGGAGCGTTAGATAGAGCGATCTGCTCCTGCGCTACATATTCATGAGGGAACGCCTTCATTTGCAGTGTGAGTTTTCGCTTTTCCGCTGACTCCAGGTTTGCGGCAAACACCGGCTCCATTCCGCGAGATGGAAACGCCGGCTTGAGTACAACCGAGTCAAGGTGGTTGATTACCCAGTCGAAAGCGTAAGACTGGCCGCACCACCAGGTAGCAACGGACGGGAGTTTGAGACTCTCTCCGGTCAAGTGCCTTGACAGTCCAGGTAGAAACGGCATAATCGCAGCCGTCTCAATCACCCCACTGCCAAGAGCATTGGCGACCTGGACATTTCCGGCGACGACCGCGTCGACAAGGCCTGGCACCCCGAGAAGAGAATCACTACGGAGTTCAAGCGGATCACAGAAACTGTCGTCGACCCTGCGCAGGATCACATCGACGCGTTCCAGCCCATCTACTGTTTTGAGAAACACGCATCGGTCGCGCACGGTGAGGTCGATTCCCTCAACCAATGCAAGGCCGAGATACCGTGCGATGTACGAATGTTCGAAATAAGTCTCGTTGTTCGGGCCGGGTGTCAGCAGCACGATGCGGGGATTGCTGCGTTCCGCCAAAGACGCAAGCGCTTCGCGCTGGGCGCGGAAAAATGGCGCGAGCCTCAACACACTCGAACTGCTGAAAACATTTGGCAGAACATCCGAGACGATGGTTCGATTCTCCAGCGCGTATCCGCTTCCCGACGGAGCCTGCGTACGATCCGAAAGCACCCACCATCGCCCGTCGGGTGATCGGGCGAGGTCAACTGCGAGCATGTGGAGGTAAGAGTGCGAAGGAACTTGCACGCCTACCATCGGCCGCAGAAATGCAGGATTGGCATAGAGGAGCTCAGCTGGAAAATGACCGTTCTTGATCAGTGACTGAGATCCGTAAATATCCTCAAGAATCAGACTCAGCAGTTTCGCGCGCTGAATGATCCCCTGCTCGATATATCGCCACTCTTCAGCGGCAATCAAAAATGGGACAATGTCGATTTCCCATGGACGGTTTGCGCCAAGAGGATCGCCGTAGATGTTGTAGGTAATGCCGTTCTCGCGAATTCGTCGCTCGGCCCGGACACAACGCCGTCCCAACTCCTCGGGTCCAATTGCGCGGAGCGATTCGATCAAGTGTGCCCAATGAGCGCGCGGATTCACACCGTCGGCAGACAATTCGTCATACGCTTCGCCGTAGCGCAGTGGAGTCTGATAGAGATCGACAGTCATGCCAAATACTCCGGCGCTTCGATATGGACGCCGCTCCCGCCGGGTGCAGGGATGCGCAGATCCAGAGTGCCCGGGAAGGTCGCGTTGACCTCATAGTCCGGCATCCTCACCTGGACAACCGGACGAATGATCTCAAAGCGCTCCAGTCTTCGCGCCAAGGCTTCATCGGCATCCACCGGGCGGCCCGCGTATTCGCGACCTTCAGGTGGTTCGACTCGGTAAACGCACTGCGCAACTGAGCGCCGGCTTCTGCGATCGATCAACGTGAATGTAAGCGGCGAATGCACAGGAATCGTCGGATGCATCGTTGCCGACAGTTTACGTGCACGAAACCTCACGCCGGCTACGGCAACTCCTGGTTTCGAGGCGGGCTGAAGGGGGACACGGCGTCCGTTACACACCACAATGTATCGAGAATCTTCGGATGCGCCTGAGACGATTACCTGAATACGCTCAACTGACGAATCTACGTTTCGAACCGTTCGGCCCGATGCCGCCTCTTCCGCCAGCACATTCCATGGTTCGAACGCACGGCGCAGTTCGACCTCCACTCCGTCTGACGAGATGGAGCCAATCTTGGGAAAACGAAAGTCAAAATGCGAGTCGAACCACTCGGTTTCAAATTCAAACCCGGATCGCCGCAAGTGAGAAAGAACTTCGAGAAAATCCTGCTTGACGAAATGTGGCAGCATAAATCGGTCGTGGAGTACTGATCCCCATCGGACGAGATTGCCCACGAACGGCGTCCTCCAGAACGCGCAAACGAGTGCGCGGACAAGCAGCATCTGCAGGAGACCCATGCGGATGTTTGGTGTCATTTCAAAGGCTCGCAGTTCGAGCAGGCCCAGTCGAAGGCCAAGTCCTTCTGGCGGAAACAGTTTGTCCACACAAAATTCGGCGCGATGCGTATTTCCTGTCACATCGGCGAGCAGGTTTCGAAAAAGCCCGTCGACAGTTTGCGGCAGGCAATCGTTCGAGGGCAAGTGTCGAAACGCGAGTTCTAGCTCGTACAAGGCGTCCATACGGGCTTCATCCACACGCGGATATTGGCTCGTCGGGCCGACGTACATTCCTGAAAACAGATAGGACAGCGATGGGTGATTTTGCCAGAAGGCGATCATACTCCGAAGCAAATCCGGGCGTCGCAGTATCGGACTATCCTCGACAGTCGCTCCGCCAATCACGATATGGCTGCCGCCTCCGGTTGCTTCGCAATCGCCGCTGAAACTGTACTTCTCAGAGACCAATCGGTTCTGGCGAGCCTCCTGGTCGAGCAGAGTGGTGATCTGCTCCAACTCGTTCCAATTCCTCGCGGGGGGCAGATTGATTTCGAGAACCCCTGGGTCAGGGGTCACGCTGAATGATCGCAAACGCGGATCTTGAGCCGGGGCGTAACCTTCGACCCAGACAGGCATCTGCAAGTAGCAGCAGGTATCCTCGACCGCGTTCACTAGATCAAGATAGTCCGCGAGAACGGGCGCGTAGGGGAGAGAAACGTGAAGTCGCCCCTCGCGAATTTGCAGGCAAAGTGCAGGCCGAATCAGTTCCTGCGCGTCTTCGTTGCTTCGAATGATCGGGGGAAGCTCGTCGGCGTCCGGTTCAACGTCAAAGAGATCCATACGCCGGGATTTCTCCAGCGGGAGCTTGACGCGGTCGGCAAAAGGCGCGCTATCGTAGGCGTATTCAAGCTCATCGGGTGCAATCCAGGGGACCGCTTCGGTCGGAATGCGATAGCCGATTGGGGAATCTCCGGGCGCCAGAGTGATGTAGTCAATGGGTACAAACCACCATTGACTGGACCAGCGCAGAACTCCGTTGGGCTGCCTGCGCCGAATCGGCAGGACGTATCCCTCAGGTTCGGTTGCCGACGCATCCATATCGAAAGCGGGGAGAACGCTCGCCTGCGTGACCTGAAGTCGTCGCGTGAGAGCGCGCATAAATCGTAAGGCGTCGCTAGCCTTGAATCCATAATCATGATTCTCGAGTGCGAAAAGGCTCGAATCGTCCCAAGCCGGAACACCGTCCGCGCGCCAGAAGCAACTTAGGGCCCATCGAGGCAATGGCTCGCCCGGATACCACTTTCCCTGACCGTAGTGAAGCAGCCCACCGGGCGCCATTTTTTCACGAAGAGCCTTAATGAGAGCGAGACCGCACGTTCGCTTGGAGTCGCCGAGGGCATCGATATGCCATTGGGCGCTCTCGGGCTCATCGACGCCGACATAGGTAGGTTCGCCACCCATGGTCAGCCGAACATCGTGCGCCTCAAGGTCTACCTCGATACGATGAGCGAGCTGCCGTACGCGACGCCATTGATCTTCGGCATCGACCTCAGATACGGGACCAGAAGACGCGGGACCCGAGTCGTTTAAGCGACTGACGGTCATTTCATAGCTGAAGTCGATGCTTTTCCGCTCCGCGGTACCCGAAATCGGAGCGGCTTGAGCAGCACTCGAGGTGCATGCCAGGGGAATGTGCCCTTCGCCGGCGAGCAGACCTGAGGTGGGATCCAATCCGATCCACCCGGCTCCCGGCAAGAAAGCCTCTGCCCAGGCATGGAGATCAGCGGAGTCGGATTGCGGGGCGCTGTCCGAGCCATTCAATTCCGCTTCGGCCTCTGCAAGTTGAATGAGGTAACCCGAGACAAACCGTGTTGCAATCCCGACGTTCCGCAGGGACTCCACTAACAGCCACGCAGAATCTCGACAGGAACCCGAGCGTTTTTGAAGAGTTTCTTCAGAAGTCTGGATGCCATGTTCGAGGCGGGTTGTATAAGCAATCTCATCTCGCACCTTGCGATTCGCCACCAACAGCAGATCCACCGTAGGGATACGCTGATCTCGGAAGCTTTCCAAAAAGACGCGAAGGAGCGATCCAGGAGGATCAACCAGCAAATTCGGTTGGAGATCTCTCGCAACCTCGGGGGGATATTGAAACGGATATTGTTCGATGGCGGGATCGAGGAGGAAGTCGAATGGGTTGAGGGAAGAGAGGTCCGCAATGAGATTCACCTCGACCGCGAACTCCCCCATCTTCTTCGGAAAGAGCACACGGGCCTGATGATTCGAGGAAGAATCGAGTTGCCAAATGAGTAGATTGTCTCGCGGTGTGATATCGAGCGAGTAGCTCAGAATGGGCGTGCGGCAGTGCGGAGCGGGACGCAACCGTATGATCTGCGGTCCCAGCGCAACCGCCCTCTCGTATCGATATTGTGTCCGATGCTTTAGTGCGACCTGGATGCCCATCCACCTCCACGCGGTACACGCTAGTAGGCGGCGGCCCACATCTGCTGACAGCGGAGCCCTCACCCTGCCGAATCTTTGAGCAAGCCGTGTGTAAGAACACGTTAGCATATCGGTTATCCGTTGGAGATCCATTTGCCCGCTCGAATTTCGGCGTGTGAAATATACCTCTCAAATGCTACGAAGAAATGACAGGTTTGTAGTCGCTGACTAGGTGGCAGAATGCGGTGGTCGAGGATTAGCCTATGAAGGACCGGCTTGACTGGCCTGATCTGAACCTTCGAGCCGCTCTCGTGAAAGGCGCTAGTCTCCTTCGCCGAGCAGGTTGCTCACCCGCACGATGGTATCGATCTGTTCCTGAGTGAGTCGCGACAACAGATTCCGTCGAACCGAGGCTAGCCACGAAGAAGGGCTGCTCGCCGCGCATTCCGCTTATGACAACGTCCGGCTTGCCTTTGAACGAACCGTAGCCCAGCCTGCGCTGGGCTCTCTCTGACAAAATCATAGTCGGGAATCATAAAAGAAGCTCTTACATGCTTGGCTCGGGACAACTACCGCTGAGGTGTGTTCTTCGCGCGGATCGACGATTATGTGCAAATCGCAAACGACTGATACATCGGGGGGTTGCCCCTGCTTCATGCTCGCCCTGAAGGCAACTCTGGAGGCGTACATCTGTTCTTTGGCTTCGATTCTTGCGCTGTGTATTTCTCTATTGAGGCGGTGAGATAGCTCCAGCGAACCTATACGGCAGCGGTGAAGAAGATCGGCTTCACCATCGCTTCAATCTTGGCGGCCATCTCCTCGGCGGGAATACGGTCGGGAGTCTGATACCACCGCCGGGCCGCTCCGAAGATAGCCCAGGCAGCTGTGGTCCCCAGCAGTGCCGGATCAACTCCAGGCAGCACCGGATGTTGCGCGGCGCCCTCCTCAAACATACCTTCTACAACCGGGATGATCGAGCCTTCGAGAGGCGTCCTGGCCAACTGGCCGGGGCAGCATCCTGCACTCTCGGCCAGATAATCGCACACGCCTAACGCAATGGCGCGCAGCGCACCATTGCAGTTTGTGAAGGCAAGCCCGCGCCGAGCGATAAGGTCGCGGAAGCGAGCAGCAGTCATGGCCTGCAACAAGGCGTTTTTGTCCGGGTAATGCAGATAAAAAGTGGCCCGGTTGAGCGTGGCTTCGTCGGCGATCTCCTGGACGGAGATGTCGTCGAACTCTTTCTGATTCAATAACCTAAGCAGAGCCTCCATCAGCATCTGACGGCTGCGCAGGACGCGCGGATCTGTGTTCTCCGCAGTGCTGCCAGGTTGGAGCGCGTCCGCCATGATTTCAAGCATAGCCTCTTCTGCTCCATTCGATGCTTAATTGACAGATGTCGATTTATTGAATCGACACTTGTCAATTACGCGTCAATTGTCGTATTGGAG